>CAWIJP010000007.1:0-174752 GCA_963836305.1 uncultured Acidobacteriaceae bacterium
GTCCTGAATCCATCTTCAGCGCAAGAGCCGCATACCTGTTGACGTTGCTTTTCGATCAAATGTGACCGTATATTGGCATTCGGCAGCATGGGCGCAGCGTTCGATTAAGCAGTCCGCGAAGTCGGCGCTGCCAGTGCTGAAAGCCCGCAACGCCTGCGAGACGATTTCCGCCCGCTCGATCACGAGTTCCTTGCTGCGCAGCAGCGTCTCCAGAACCGGTTCAATTTCTCCTTTCCGAAAGCGGTAAGAGATCGCCAGCACCCAAACCAGTTCCGCGATGACAATCAGTGAAAGGAATCCAGGTGAATCGGAAGACAGGGAGTTCATCACTCGCGTGGCGGCAGCAGTTTGGGTAGGATCGTCATGGGAAGGTAACGGACCAAAATATTTGTGTCGAGGCCGATCATTGCGGGGTCAATCGTCGCCAGGTCAATCGTGCATTGCCAACTATCGGGAACGGGATGCGCCCTTTGCGATGGCAGCATTCATCTCTTCAATCGATACTGGCTTTCGTTCCTTGCGATGAAGCAGGCCGTTCAATTCTCGCACCGAGCGGGTCGCAGCGATAATCGCAAACTGCCCCTTTTCGATTTCCACAAACTCGATACGGTCTCCAGAATCGACTCCTAGCGCTGTTCGCACCTGGACTGGAATCGTGATTTGCCCTTTCGAGGTTAAAGTAGCTGCGGCCATTGGGATCCTTCCCGAAACTAAGAGTCCTTACATTATAGTAAGGAATTCAAGAAAAAGGCAAAATTGCTGCCGCTTTCACACATACTCCCGCTCAGCCCGCCGAATTTCCCGATAACGTTCAAAAACCTTCTTGTCGCTTTCCAGTCCCAGTGCCGAACGAATCGAGCTTCCCCGAAAAGTATGGAGCAGCATTTTCCAGCCCCGAAGAAGTACGAACCCCGGATCATGCCGCAATGCCGCGGGAACGTGATGAACCTTCATCCAGCGCTCAGCCTTCCAGCGCATGAATTCGATCTCCTCGGCCGGTAAGTGTTCCGTGCGGACCACAGCGGTGGTGCCGTCGTATTCCTCGAGGCGCTCGTTCATGATCAGCCCTTGATCGCGGAATTCTTTCGTCATGGGCGTGCGCGGGTAGGGCGTTGGATGTTGAATGTAGGGCCAGTCTACGTAACGCCGGGCGAATTCGAGGTTAGCTTCGATCGACTCGCGCGTGTCGCCTGGACTGCCAACAATCAATCCGCCGACCACAAACATCTGGTTGCGGTGCAGGTAGTCGATGGCTCTGAGAGTGGCGTTGCCGGTGTTGTGGCCGTTGGTGCGCTCGGTATTCTTTGCCGACGCTTTCAGAAATGCCAAATCCCCTTCCAGAATGTTTTCAATGCCGAGAAAAACGTAACGGAATCCGGCGCGCCGCATCAGCGGCGCGAGAGTCTCGCCGTGATTCGCAATTGCCGAGGTCATAGCCTGCACGAAGTAGTCGATCTTGTGCAGGCCAGCCGCGATGATGGCCTCGCACAGAGCTTCGAAGCGCTTCACATTCAAAGTGATATTGTCGTCCACCAAAAAAATAGTGCGCGCTCCATGATCGCGCGCGTCACGGATGTCATCCAGAACCCGATCGAACGAGTAGGTGTGAAAGTTGCGGCCGCGCATTTCGATGATGGAACAGAAACTGCAATCGAAAGTGCAGCCGCGCGAAGTCTCGATTACATCTACCTGACGGCCGAGCAAGGTATAACCATTCAGCACACGCGCATCGCGATTCGGCGGGCGGATCTCTTTGTCTTCGAGACGGTGAGGCGGCCGCGCGGGGTTATGCACCCAGCCCTCGCTGTTCTGGTAGGAAAGTCCGCAGATGCGATCGAAACCGAAGCCGGCTTCGATTGCGCGCAGCAATTCTCGAAATGTGACTTCGCCCTCGCTGCGGACCACATAGTCGACGCCCATATTCTCGTAAGCTTCAGGGGCGAGGCTGGGATCGTATCCACCTACGACGACTTTCGCTCCGGGCCGGAGAGAGCGGATCAGATCGATAATCCGTCCGGCAGTCCGGCGCTGAAACGTCATGATCGAGAGTCCGACCACTTCGGGCTCAAGCTCGCGGACAAGTCTGGCAACCGTTTCGCGAACCCGGCGATGAACCAGGATCAAGTCAGCCACGGCCACCCGGTGATGAGGATCAATATTTCCCGCCAATGATGTAAGCGCACCATTGGGCATTCGAATCGCGACCGGAGGCATATGCTCGAAGGAATCGGGCATCGAGAGTAAGAGGACGTTCATGTTGACCTGTCCTTAACTGCGTCGTTTCTGATCCGCGGACGCGGACAAACCCAAGAAGGCGACGCGGAGTGGTTGCATTGTATCGCAGCTTACATCTGAAGTGCTCGGGCGCGTATCGCGCTCCAATATCAATAATTCCGGCCTACTACTTGCGCTCCTCTGCAATCTCCGGGCTCGGCAATACTCCCACTGCGATTCCCGACGCTTCGCCCTGGACGTGATAGACCCGCTCCGTAGCCTTAATGAAGTCAGAAGGCTTGGCGTCGGGAATGTTAACGAAAGTTTGCGGATTGCGATCAGTCAGCGGAAACCACGAACTCTGCACCTGCACCATGATGCGGTGACCGCGGCGAAAAGTGTGGTTTATATCTTGCATGTGAAAATCCATCTCTTCGACTTTGCCCGGAGTAAACGCCTCGGGCTTTTCGAAGCTGTGGCGAAATTTTCCGCGAAAAGGTTCGCCACGCACCAATTGCTGATAGCCACCCATGGTAAAGGATGGCGGAGGCACGTCGGTGCGCCGCTTTGCTTTGTCTTCCGCCTTGGACTCATCGAACTTGCTACCGGGATAGTCGGTGGGATAAACGTCGATCAGTTTCACATCCCAATCTGAATCGGTTCCGCTCGTCGACACGAAAAGTTTCGGAGTGATGGGACCTGCAATGGTTACGTCTTCCTGCAGCGCGGGTGTTTCGTAGGTCAGAACATCCGTTCTGGTGGTCGCAAAACGCTGGTCAGAGAGCATGTATTCTTGCGGCACCTCGATTGCGGCATAGTCGACGAAGGGTACGGGTTTGGCGGGATCGCTTACATATTCATCGAAGGGGGAAGAATCCGCGGCGGGAGGATCGAACGACAATTGGCCGCCAGCGTGGAAATACAGCGTCTTGGGCTCCGCTTCTTTCGGAGGCCATGCCGAATATTTTCTCCATACGTTCGTGCCGGTTTCAAATACGTAAGCTTTCGGAAGTTTGGCGTCGCCGCTGCCTTTCAAGTATTGCTCGAAAAACGGAAATAAAATGTTCTTCCGATAATAGTCGCCTGTATTCGATGCGAATTCGACGCGTCCCAGATGATTTCCGTCGTAACGGTACCAGCCGCCGTGGACCCACGGACCCACGACAAGGGCGTTGAAGATTCCTGAATTGTTCTTGTCGATCGCGTGGAATGTGCTGAATGGACCTTGCAGATCCTCGGCATCGAACCAACCACCGACGGTGAGCACCGCGCAGTGAATGTTCTTCATATGCGGCGCCAGGTTGCGAACCCTCCAGTAATCATCGTAGGTATCGTGGCGCATCTGGTCGTCATAGAGAAAACTTTTTCCGTCAAGGTATTTCGAAAGATTGCTGATCGGGCCGACGCTCAAATAAAAGTCGTAGGCGTCTTTTGTTCCGAAGTCGAAGGGTGCAGGCATCTTCGGGGGAAGCTGCGGATTGTCCTGCGGCTTAAAGAAGGCATAGAAGCCGAAATTGGCATCCAGCATGAAGGCTCCGCCGTGATATGCATCGTCGCCCATAAAAAGATCGGTCATGGGAGCTTGTGGCGAAGCCGCTTTCAGCGCGGGATGGGAATCGATGATGCTGGCGGAAGTGAAAAAACCGGGATAGGAAATGCCCCAGATTCCAGCGTTGCCGTTGTTGTTCGGCACATTTTTCAGCAGCCAGTCGATGGTGTCGTAAAGATCGCTGGAGTCGTCCACATTCCGTTTAGATTTCTTGTTGTCGATGTGCGGGCGCATCTCCACGAAAGTTCCTTCGGACATGTAGCGGCCCCGGACATCCTGGAAAACAAAGATATATCCCGCTTTGTCGAACTCGGGCGAGGGTCCAAGCTGCTTGCGATACAGGTCGACGCCGTATGGAGCCACGCTGTAGGGCGTTCGATTGATCAGAAATGGATAAGGATGCGAACTGTCTTTGGGCACATACACGGACGTGAAGAGATGAACCCCGTCACGCATCGGGATTCTGTATTCGTACTTTGTGTAATGTTCCTTGACGTCGAACTCGGGGACCTCCGGCTTGCCCTGCGCGGCGAGAGTGGTGATGAGGGCGGAAACAATCGAGAGGGCTAGAACGCACTTGCGACGCAGCATTATCGCTCCTTGAGCGGCGAAAGCCGAATAGCAAACTACAGGCGCGCGCCGCCCCGCGTCAAGCGTAAGTGCGGCAGTGAGCGGTACAATAGATGTTTCGGATAGCTGCGAAAGGCCGTTATTCAAGGCTGACCGCTGAGGAATACATGTTCGAAGTTACCGTTGACGATACTTTTGCCGCAGGTCATTACCTGCGCAATTACAAGGGCAAGTGCGAAAATCCGCACGGGCATAATTACAAAATCAGGGTCACGCTGGCGGGCACCGAACTCGATAAGGCGGGGCTGCTGCTCGATTTCAAGGACTTGCGCGAAGTGATGAAGCATGTGATCGAGCGGCTCGATCATCAGATGATCAACGACATTGAGCCCTTTACCGTGATCAACCCGTCGGCGGAAAATCTGGCCAAGTATTTTTATGATGAATCCAACACGCGGCTGAAAAGTGTGACCAATGGCCGCGTTCGGGTGAAGGATGTCACTGTGTTCGAAACCGATACCACTACCGCAAAATATTCGGAGTCGTAGCGCTGCCGTCCGGCGGGCATTCCCCAACCAGGCCGGCGAGGCGCCGGCGCTACCTGAAAAATGCAGATCACCGAAATCTACAAATCGCTTCAAGGGGAGTCCACGCACGCTGGTCTGCCCTGTGTATTCGTGCGGCTGACGGGATGCAATCTGCGCTGCTCCTGGTGCGACAGCGAATATACGTTTTATGGCGGGCGCAAAATGACTGCAGAACAGGTAATGGACGAAGTGAAGCGCCTTAGTCCGAACGGCGGGTTGGTGGAGATCACCGGCGGCGAGCCCATGTTGCAAGAGCGGGAACTGCTGCCGCTCATGGGAAATCTTCTGGAAGAAAAGTATCGAGTATTGCTTGAGACCAGTGGAGAGCGGCCATTGGCGAGGGTTCCGGCGGAAGTCATCAAGGTTGTGGACGTGAAGTGTCCTCACTCGGGTGCGCCCGGCACGTTTCTCATTGGTAACCTAGCCGCACTCAATGCGATCGATGAAGTGAAGTTCGTGCTGAGCAATAGAGCCGATTACGAATTCGCCCGCCAGTTTGTCCACCAACACGATCTGGCAGAGCGCGTGAATGCAGTGTTATTCTCGCCGGCGTTTCGCAAAGATGCCACCGGCGCGCGAGATAGCTCACACTGCCTGCTCGACCCCCAGGAATTGGCCGAGTGGATGGTTGCAGATGATGTTCCGGCTCGGTTGGGACTTCAACTGCACAAATTTATCTGGGATCCTGCACTAAAGGGAGTGTGAAGAAATTGTTGATTGTTGATTCGAACCCGGACCGCTTAGGCTTTTGAATCAGCAATCGGCAATCAACAATCAGTAATATTTATTAACGAGAGATGTCGCAGCCAACAAAAACCCGGGCAATCGTTCTCTTGAGTGGAGGGATGGACTCCTGTGTTTGTGCCGCCCTCGCTGCCCGCGATCATCAAGCCGCTGCCTTGCACGTGAGTTACGGGCAACGTACCGAACAGCGCGAGCGGCAATCGTTCCTGGAGATTTGTGACCGCTTGCACATCCGGGAACGGCTCGTGGTTCGAAACGAAGCTTTGCGCGCGATTGGGGGCTCGGCGTTGACCGACGAAAAAATAGCGGTGCCGACCGTTCCCGCCGCGGATCGTGAAATTCCGGTCACTTACGTGCCCTTTCGCAACGCGCATTTTTTATCTGTCGCGGTCAGTTGGGCCGAAGTCTTAGGAGCGGAGAAAATTTATATCGGCGCCGTGGAAGCCGACAGCTCTGGCTATCCCGATTGCCGCCCGGCCTACTATGAAGCTTTCAACGAAGTCATCCGGAGAGGAACGAAGGACGGGAACATTGAAATCGTTACCCCGCTCATTGCCATGCGCAAAGCGGAAATTATCCAGCTCGGCCTTGAACTGAATGCTCCCTTGGATTTAACTTGGTCATGCTATAGCCGAGAGGACGAAGCCTGTGGCCGGTGCGATAGCTGTATTTTGCGCTTGCGGGCGTTTGCGGCGGCGGGAGTCGACGATCCCATTCCTTACGCGGAAAAAGCAATTGTTGGGTTGTGATTATCGTTGTTGAATGAAAATTGGGTTGAATGAAAATCCGGTTGATTGAAAACCAAGCTCCGCTGGCCTCGATTTCAATTCAACAACCAGAAATCGATATTTAATAATCCAGTAGGCCGGGAGGCCACGATGAAGAGGCACTTCGCAGTATTCACCCTTGTTTTTTCAATGCTGGGACTATGCGCGACCACGATGTTCGCGCAGGGCGGGTCAGGAACAGTCAAGGGCGTTTGCAAGGACGTGGACGGGAACCCGATTGTCGGGGGAATCGTCGTTTTCGCCAATCAGGACAACGGTCAGAAATACACGCTAAAGACCAACAAGAAGGGCGAGTATTTCTCGCTCGGCGTTGGACCGGGCAGCTATAACGTCACCTTGTATAAGGATGCCGAGGACCAGAAAGCTAACAAGGAAATGTTTCACCAAAACAAGTTTCAGGTCACGCTCGACGAAAACACACTCGACTTCGATCTCAAAAAGCTGGCCGGAGAACAGGCGAAGGGCCAGGGGCTGACTCCTGAACAGCTAAAGGCTCAGCAAGAGCAGCAAGAGAAACAAAAGAAAGAAGTCAATACGGTAAAGTCGCTGAACGAAAAGTTGGCGGCGGCCAAAGTAGCCTCCGATTCCGGTGACTTTGATGCGGCGATCGCCGATCTGAACTCAGCGAACGAAATTGACGCCACCCGCGATCTTATCTGGTTCAAGTTGGGTGACGCCTACCGTATGTCAGCCAATAAACAGACTGATCCCACGGAAAAGAAAAAGCGTCTCGACTTGGCGCTCGCAAGCTACCAGAAGGCAGTGCAACTAAAACAGGCTGCCACCAACGACAAAGATCCGAATGCCACCAAAACCCTGGCGGCCTATTACAATAATCTCGCCGAGGCGTATGCCAAGGACGGCAAGGTCGACGATGCGGCGAAAACTTACCAACAAGCCGCCCAAGCCGATCCCGCCGGCGCCGCTCAGTATTACTACAACATGGGAGCGGTGCTCACTAACGCGGGCAAAGGCGATGAGGCCATCGCAGCTTTTGATAAATGCATCGCGGCCGACCCCAACAAGGCTGATGCCTACTACCAGAAGGGCGTTAACCTTATTGGGAAAGCGACCTTACAAGGCAATAAAACCATCGCGCCGCCGGGTACCGCAGAGGCCTTCAACAAGTATCTGGAGCTGCAACCCACCGGTCCTTACGCGGACGTAGCCAAGCAGATGCTCGCCACGATCGGGGCCTCGGTGGAAACCAAATACGGTAAACAGAAGTCGTCCAAGAAATAGACGGTACTCGCGCTTCCGGTTATGGGCGGCTTAACGAGCCGCCCTTATCACTTTTGCGCGTTTCACATTACCAAGGGCTATGTACTTACTGGCCTAACGCTTTCTCCGCTGGCAAGGTAGAGTAGTACATCGAGTTGAGTGCGGTTCTCCGTTCTGTGGTGCGTGCAATTCCCTAAAGTTCATTTTTGAGGATGGAATGGCAGCGCCCGGCACTTCAGCAGTCTCTGTTTCTCTGGAAGGCTACTCCGGCAATGGCAAGGTGGCAACGCCGGATTTGCTTGCCGCAATGTTGCGCGCCGCGGAAAAAATCAGCGACCTGATTTTTTCTCCCGGCCGGCCGCCCCAAGTTCAGGTTTACGGCCAGCTCATTCCGGTGCAAGTGCCAGGACTCTCAAATCTCACTGCAGATGACACTCGACATATCGCCGCCGATCTGATTGGCGACAACAAGCAAGCAGTGGCAACCTTGCGCGAACACGGATCCTGCGATGTGTCCTTTGGATTGCCTGGCGTGGCGCGTTTTCGCGTAAATATCTTCATCCAGCGCGGCAGTTGCGCGGTTGTGATGCGCGTTATTTCTACGCTCATCCCAGACCTGTCTTCGCTTGGATTGCCCGCCCACCTGGCCGATGTTGCCAAACTGCGCGACGGCATTGTTCTCGTCACCGGACCGGCCGGCTCCGGCAAATCATCCACGCTTGCTGTACTTCTCGATTGCATCAATCGCGAAAAGTATTACCACATCATCACCATTGAAGATCCCATCGAATTTCTCCACAACCACAAATGCTCCACCATTCATCAGCGCGAACTTCACAGCGACACTCCCAGTTTTGCGCACGCCTTGCGCTCCGCGCTGCGCCAGGCACCAAAGGTAATTCTGGTCGGCGAAATGCGCGATCGCGAGACGATTGAAATTGTGCTGGAAGCAGCCGAAACCGGCCATCTCGTTCTTTCCAGCCTCAATACCATGGACGCGACCAAGACGGTGGAGCGCGTCGTCAGCTCGTTCTCGGCTGGTGAACAGCCGAAGGTGCGCGAACGCTTCGCTAAGACTTTCCGTTACATTATCTGCCAGCGCCTGCTGCCGAAAACCGATCGCAGTGGACGGGTCCCAGTCGCCGAAATCCTGAAAGCAAACGCCCGTACGCGGGAGTGCGTGGAAAAAGGCGAGCGTGACGGGAAAACTTTGCTCGATGCCATGAAATCCGGAGCTGCCGAAGGCATGCAACACTTCGACGGCGAAATCGCCCAGTTGGTGCGCGACCGCGTCGTTGATCTGGAAACCGGACTCTCCTTTGCCAGCAACGCCACAGTGCTGGGTCAGGAACTAGTCCGGTAGCCGTCCCGTGCGGCCGCGGCTTGTATCGCTCGTAAGCTTGCAGCTGTTGCGGTAGCGAAATGTGCAGCGCGCGGCCAGCACGTTCAACTATCATCTCTGCATGGCCGCGCCGCCCTCGCACACTCTTGTCCTAAGTTTCGAAGACGCACGCCGTGTGGTCGAAGACCATGCATCGCACGTCCTCCTAGGTGGTCACGAAACCGTTGACCTCCTCCACGCGGGGGGAAGAACTCTCGCCGAGCCCATCACTGCCGATCGCGATATCCCCCCTTTTCCGCGGTCCACCCGTGATGGTTACGCCGTGCGATCAGCCGATCTTGCACCGCTTCCCGCCAAGCTGAAGGTTATTGGAGAGATCAAAGCAGGCCCGGAGTCCGCGAACGCATTGCCCGCACTGGATCAGGGCGAAACATTTTCTATCATGACCGGAGCTCCTGCGCCGCAGGGGGCCGACGCCGTTGTAATGGTTGAGTACACATCGCTGCAGAACGAACACGTCACAATTACAAAGGGAATTGCTGCGGGAGAGAACATCGTCGCCCGAGGGGCCGAAGCGAGATCTGGCGGCCTGCTGCTGAATTCCGGGACGCGGCTCAAGGAAGCCGCCATCGCGCTCGCCGCCTCAGTCGGCAAATCGCGGCTGCAGGTGTTTGTTCGGCCGCGTGTCGCGGTGCTCACCACGGGCGACGAAATTGCAGATGTCGACGATGCGAGAATTGGCCCCACGCAGATTCGAAACTCCAACAGTTTTTCACTGGCTGCGCAGATTCAGGAAGCTGGCGGTGAACCTGTGCTGCTGCCGATCGCTCCCGACGAGCAGCAGCGGTTGCGTCAATTGATGGAACAAGGCTTGCATGCGGATTTGCTTTTGATGACCGGCGGCGTCTCCATGGGCCGCTACGATCTGGTGGAGCAAGTGCTCGCCGAGATGCGAGCCGAATTCTTTTTTACCGGGGCAAGAATTCAACCCGGCCGTCCCGTCGTATTTGGTCGCGTCCCATGTGTCGCGAATGCTCCCGCCTCCGCAGGGGCTCCGGCTCCGCCGCACAAATATTTCTTCGGCCTCCCCGGCAATCCGGTCTCAACGATGGTCACCTGCGAACTGTTCGTCCGCCCGATGCTCGAAGCGCTGGCCGGAATGTCGCCTCAGCCACTTCCATTCCTGCATACTCGTTTGAAATCTGAAATCCGCGTCAAGCCGGGCTTGACGCGATTCCTACCCGCCGTTCTTTCCGGCCAGTACGATAATTCTCAGGCGGAATTAGTTTCCTGGCAGGGATCCGGAGACATTGCAGCCCGGACGCGCTCGAATTGCCTCCTCGTAATTCCGCCGGATCGTGAGCACATCCTCGCCGGCGAATGGGTAGCAATCTTGCTCCGATGAAGACTTTATTTTGTGCCCTCATGCCTGAGGCACAATCAACGGCAGGCCGCCTCCCATGTAAGATAGATGTTTCGCATGGCGAAGAAGCTCTCCCACTACGATGATTCCGGGCGCACCCGCATGGTGGATGTGTCCGGAAAAAGCGCGACCAGACGTGAGGCCGAGGCGAGTGCGTTTGTCCTTATCAAACCGGAAGTGTTGAAGGCTCTGCCGGCAAATCCGAAGGGTGACCCGCTCGAAGTCGCGCGCATTGCGGGAATCATGGCGGCCAAACGCACCTCCGAATTAATTCCCATGTGCCACCCTCTGCCTCTCGCTCTCGTTGATGTGGAGATGACGCTGTGCGAGAATGGCGTCGCGATCAGCACCAAAGTGGTTACGACAGCCGAAACCGGAGTCGAAATGGAGGCGTTGGTCGCGGCTAGCGTCGCCGCCTTGACTGTATACGACATGACGAAAGGTTTGGATAAAGGAATCGAGATTCGGGAGATTGTTTTGCAGCGTAAGAGTGGAGGCAAGAGTGGGGAGTATCGCCGCGTAAAGTCGGAAAGCATCAACTCAAACCGGGGCGGATCAAAAAATGGCGAATGACGTCAAGCTGCTGTTGGTCGATGACAATCCCATGGTTCTCGGGATGCTTGAGCACGCGCTCGCTTCGTTTGCGCGCGTGGTCTCGGCGGGCGATTCGGCGGACGCTCTGCTGAAGGCCGTCGACGATCCGCCGGATCTTGTCGTTTGCGATTACCGCATGCCGGGGATGGACGGAAAGCAGTTGGTCGAGAAGCTAAAGAGCCGTCCGGCGACGGCGAATTTTTCCGCGGTGTTGATGGCGAGCCGTGCCGACATTGATGAGCGCCTCTCTCCGCAGGATGCTGCCGATGATTATCTGGCAAAACCTTTTTTCCTGAAAGAAGCTACGCGGCGCATCAAGCGCACGGTGGACCGCATCGCGCTCGAAAAGATGGCGAAAACGGCGCCCTCCGACGGCGTGGTTCGCGGAAATCTTTCGCAGATGAATGTGATCGATCTGATGCAGTCTTTGGAGATGGGGCGCAAAAGCTGCCAACTCAAACTGAATAACGAAGGCGAGAAGTGCGAGGTCTTTTTTGTTGAGGGACAGGTGAAGCACGCGACCTACGGAGCTTTGGTGGGAGATCAGGCGGTCTTCAAGGTTCTGCGCTGGACGGGCGGCAACTTCGAACTTAACTTCGAGGGCAAGACCGATCAGGAAACCACACAGCTCAATACGCAAGGTCTGCTGATGGAAGGTTTGCGGTTGCTCGATGAATCACAGCGCGATGGCGGCGAGGATGCGGCCAGCAGTGAGAATAGCTCGAGTGCCGCCGCCAGCGCCGACGCAGACACTAATGTGAACGCCAAGGTCAGCGCCTCCGCCAGCGGGAGCGGGCCGCGGACCGAAGAGGAGGATGATGTTCTCCTCGACAACTGAGGCGAATCTGCCGGCAAACTTGTCGGCGGCTGTGATTACCGTGAGCGATTCCTGTGCACGCGGCGAACGCGTGGATGTTTCTGGGCCGGCGGTTGCCGAGCTGCTGCGAAAATCTGGCTTTCATGTAACCGCGAAACAAATCGTCCAGGACGATTCGATGCAGATTCAGAATGCCCTCGTCCATCTGGCGCTGGAAGTGCGACTGATCGTAACCACGGGCGGCACAGGTATTGCCGAGCGCGATGTTACTCCCGAGGCAACCGAAGCGATTTGCGAACGTGTGATCGACGGCATTGCCGAGCGCATGAGAAGTGAGGGGTACAAAAAGACTCCGTTTGCGGCTTTGAGCCGGGGAGTTTGTGGGGTACGAGGCAAAACGATGATTTTGAATTTGCCCGGCAGCCCCGGCGGCGCGGTGGAATCCCTGGAGGCGGTGTTGGAACTGATTCCCCACGCATTGAATTTGTTGGACGGTAGGACCGAGCATTCATAGCATTTCGATCAAGAAACGACTTGCGGTTTCCATCCCACGCACACTAAATCTCCGTTGAAAACTCTGGGACACATTCTGGCGCGGTATACAGCATGGATTATGCATTTGCTGGGGCCGCTAGGAGTTTGGGGTGTGTTTGCGGTTGCTTTCGCCGATTCGGCGCTGCTGGGAATGCCAGTGGATGCGGTGGTGGCGGTGTATGTCTATCGCGATCACCGGCACCTGTTGTTTTATGTGCTGCTGGCTTCGCTGGGGTCTACGCTGGGCAGTATCCCACTTTATCTCGTGGGCTATGAAGGCGGCGAGATCGTTTTACGCAAGCGGATTTCAGAGGAACGCTTCTTGCGGATTCACCGCTCGTTTGAGCGGCATGAGTTCTGGGCGCTGATGTTTCCCGGAATGCTGCCGCCGCCGATGCCGTTCAAAATTTTTGTATTGGCGGCGGCGGTTTTCGAAATGAAATTCCGCGATTTTCTGGCGGCGATTTTCGCCGGAAGACTTGTGCGGTTTCTGGCGGAGGGGTTGCTGACATTATATTTTGGCCCCGAGATCATGGAACTGATGGGAAGGGTATTTCGGCGGCATTTCTATTGGGTGTTAGCGACGGTGGTGGTGGGAGTAATCGTGTGGCTAGCGCTGCGGAGTGGACGGCGCAAGCAGTCAGACCTCAGCGGCTAAAAGCCTCGACCTATTGGTGAGCCATCGCAGCGCTGTAAGCGCTGCGCCACCCAAAATCACAATTTTCCGCTCGACTGAGAGGCTTGCTTATGTTTTATGCGGCGGCAATGTGATCGCCGCTCTTGTGAAACCAGCCGGAGAGTGCATGTAGGAACACTGGCGTGCCGAACATTGCGATGGAGAAGAACAGGTCGCTCTCCACGGTTCCCCGGAAAAATGGGATGCCGGCGGCGTAGGACATCATCAGGCCGCTGAAGTTTCGAGGATACATCTGTGACCACGCGGCCCAGACCGCAAAATTGCTGATCAGGAAGAATGAAACCGAACTGGCAAGCGCAGCGCCGATCACGCGAGTTGGCCCCGATTTCTCTCGAAGATTTGTGCCAAGCCAGAGTATGGCGGCATACCAGGCGAAAGTGACGAGGGTATCCCACGACAAAGCGTAAGAGTAGATAAACTTGGTGAGGATAACGTCAGTCGCCGCGAACAGGACCAGGGGAACCCACATCTGGCGCCGGGAGCCGCGGGCTCCGAAAAACAGCAGCGAGGCCGCAACCGGAGTGAAGTGCCAGGCGTGCGGCAGAACGTTCAGCGGGCCTAGAAATGGCAAAAAACGCACTGCAATCGCCAGTAGAACAAATAAATAGGGCAGCATGAGCACCTCGCGGGAGCAAACATTTATTGTGGGCGCGAAGAGGCGAGTACGTCAAGAGAAGATGAAGCAACGTGCTGACTAAACGCTTCTCCTCCTTCGACTGGTATGACGCTTTAGGTTATTTCCACGATCACGGTTCAGGATACGTCTTGCGGTTTGCGCCCGAACCATAAACATCGCCGACAACTCGCAGGTTGCGGCCGAGCTGAACCCCCGCGCCCAGCGGCTTAGACGCTTGGTCGTGTCCGCCTCTCACGCGACTAAGAAGGCTGGGAAGTTGCGCAAAGCGCAAATCCTGAAAATTCACAATGTAGCCTTGCTGGCCGGAGTCGAGAGTTTCGGTCTGAGTGATCGGATACTTCGCCCAGTCGAGGTAAACACGTCCGAGATAGGAGCGTTTGGCGGCGAGGGTGATGGGAGTTTCTTCCGGCTTGTAGTGAATCTCGATCGCATCATCGTCAGCATCCCCCGGATCGACCTCGGAAGATAGAGAATTCACCGGAGCGAGTGCAAAGAAATTCTTAGTTTCGATTACTCCATACCAATGGAATGGACTGGCGAGAGCGGGATAGGCGGAAGCTCTAATCGGATCGGCGCCGTTGTAGGTGCGAGCTTCGAGGGCATTCACAGCGCGGCGATGTTCGTAGTCGCGAACCATCCACAAAAGCACGACGGCAACCAGAGCGACAGTGGCAGCGATACGGCCGCGCGGAGAGCGTTGCCGGGCGCCGATTTCCTTGTCGATCAGCCAGAAGAATGCGGGGACGAGTAATCCGAGCAGCAGGCAGGTAAACATAATGGGCTCGAAGATAAAAACGATGTCCCAGGAATACCATCTCTCGGAAAATGGCCAGAAGGGGCGCACGCCGTAATTATTGGTGAAGTCGAGCAGGAGGTGGCTGAGGCCGGCGAGACAGGCGTAGAGAAAGAGCAACCCCCAGCGCGGCGGGAGATTCGGATCTTTCACTTTGCGGCCTCGGATGCGCCACAAAAGATAGACAAAACCGAGTACCACTACTGCGTCGATTGGCACGCCGAGAAACGAATGTGTAAAGCCGCGATGGTGCGCGAAGCCGAAAGCAGGGCCGCGGAAACGGCTGAGAACATCTAAGTCCGGCGCTTCGGCGGCGAGAGTCAGCGTGAGAGTTGCCAGCGCAGTCTTGCGGTTAAGCCCGGCGCGTCCCAGACAAGCACCGGTCAGGAAGTGAGTGATAGGTTCCAAGCGGTAAGCAAGAATTCTATGGGGACGGGCGGGGGAATGCCAACCGCGGAGAAATTATTTTGTCGCCGGAAACAAGAGAGTGAGCGCATCTGGAACGACGGTAATCTCGATAGGAAGAGTGCCGAGGAGTTCGCCGTCGGCTTCGACGTAGATTTTGCTGTGCGGCGAACTTTGCCCTTCGGGCAGGTATTGGCAGATGGTTTTGGCGGCGTGGGCGAGATCGATGCCGGGCACTTGCCAGGGGCGGCCGAGGAGTGCGCGGGTGACATAGGCAAGATAAGCGAGACGGCTGGTGGTGCGGCAGAGTATGAGGCGGAGGTCATTGCGGTCGAGCGATGCGCCGGGAGCCAGTTCCCGCAGCACTCCGCCAAAATGGCGAATGCGGACCCCGAGAAGTTCCGTGACGTCGGCGGACTGTAGATGGTCTGAGCCGGCTTCGGTGTACTCCACGCGAAAGCGTGTCATCGCATACGTGAACCAGAGATGCCATGCTTTCGCGTAGTAGGCTGCCATGCCCAGGCGATGCTTGGTTCCCGAGTGCAGTTTATAGAAGAGGTGAGCGTCGACTCCCACCCCGGCGGCGACGACAAAGTAACGCGTGCCAGGCTTCCCTTCGAGATCCTGAAACAGAATGCAGCCCAGGGCTACGCGCTGTCGCCTCGCGGTGAGAGCGGCTCTCGCGGCTTCGGCAATATTCATGGGCAAGCCGAGGTCGTGGGCGAGCGCGTTCGCTGTGCCAATGGGAAGAACTGCAAGCGCGACGTTGGTAGTGGCCAGCACCTGGATAATATTGTGGATGGTGCCATCGCCGCCGCAGGCGAAAACGGTGTCACATCCGGCGAGCAAGGCTTGCCGGGTTTCTTCTTCCGCGTGGGCACTGGAGTCGGTAAGGATGAGGTCGGCTTCGACCCCTGCGTCACGCAGTATTTTTAAAACTCTTTGCAATTCCGATTGGGGCCGGTTGCGGCTGCCGCCGGAATCTGGGTTATACAGCAGGGCTGCCTTACGCATGGGGGATTCGAAGACGAAGATGGATTGTACTGTGAAGCGGCGTATTTTTGTGTGAATTGATGTGTGGCATCCCTACCTGGTTCGCTCCCACTTATAATCTTTGGCGATGAGTGTTGCCAGCAAAGACGTTGAAAAGAAGATCGAAGCTCTTCGCGAAAAGATCCGGCACCACGAGTATTTGTACTATGTTCTCGATCAGCCGGAGATCAGCGACGCCGAGTTTGACAAGCTGATGCGGCAGTTGAAGGATGCCGAGGCGGAGCATCCCGAGCTGCTTGCGGCGGATTCTCCTACTCAACGGGTTGGCGGAAAGCCGCGCGAAGGGTTCGTCAAAGTGCGGCATTCTTCGCCGATGTTATCGCTTGACAACACCTACAACGAGGATGAACTGCGCGACTGGGAGCGGCGCGTGCACGAGCTCAGCGGACGGAAAGATGTGGACTATGTTTGCGAATTGAAGCTCGATGGCATGTCACTGGCGCTGATTTATGAAGATGGAAAGCTGGTGCGAGGAATTACTCGCGGCGATGGGACGGTGGGTGAAGATGTGACGCTCAACGTGCGGACCGTGCGATCGGTTCCACTTTCTATTTCTAAAGAGAAGCTGAAGAAGGCAGGGATCCCGCCGAATTTCGAAGTGCGCGGTGAACTGCTCATGCCGACCGCGGCCTTCAAGAAAGTGAATGAAGAACGGGAACGCAAGGGGCTCGCGACATTTGCCAATCCACGCAACTTCACTGCGGGAACGGTGCGGCAGTTGGATGCAAATATTACGGCGGAACGCCGCATGGACTATTTCCCCTATATCTTGCTCGAGAACGGTCGCACCTACTTTGATCGCCATTCGAAAACGCTGGATGCGCTTCAGGCTGCGGGATTCAAGGTCAATCAGAATCGCAAGTTGGTGCATAACATCGATGAGGCGTGGACATTCATCCGGCAGTGGGAAGAAAAGCGCGAGTCGCTGCCCTATGAGATTGATGGCATCGTCCTGAAAGTGGATCGCACCGCGCTGCAGGATGAGCTGGGGTTTACAGGGAAGGCTCCGCGCTGGGCGATTGCCTATAAATATGCGGCGCGGGCGGGAATTACGAAGCTGGAAGACATTCGGGTGCAGGTGGGGCGCACCGGCAAGCTCACACCGGTCGCGATGCTGGCGCCGGTATTGATCGGCGGCACGACGGTGAGAAACGCCACGCTGCACAACATGGATGAGATTGAGCGGCTGGGCGTGAAGATTGGCGACTGGGTACAGGTCGAGCGCGGCGGGGATGTGATTCCAAAGATAGCGAAGGTTATCGATGATAACGAGCATCCGCGTCCGCGCGACCTTAAAGACTTCGAGATGCCGAAGAAATGCCCGGTTTGTGGAACGGATGTTGTGAGGACAGAAGGCGAAGTGGATTATCGCTGCGTCAATGCGAATTGCCCAGCGAAGCTGCGGGAGACGATTCTGCATTTTGCTTCGCGCGGAATCATGAATATCGATGGCATGGGCGAGGCGCTGGTCAATCAGCTTACGGAGCGTGGGCTGGTGAGGAATGTCGCCGATATTTACGGGCTGACAAAAGCGGACTTACTCAGCCTGGAGCGCATGGGCGACAAGTCCGCGCAGAACATTCTGGATGAGATTGAGAATTCGAAGAAACTTCCGCTGGAGCGGGTGATCTACGGCCTCGGGATTCGAATGGTTGGCGAGCGCACGGCGCAATTCCTGGCTGAACATTTTGGATCAATGGAGGCGCTGGAGAATGCCGGAGTGGAAGAACTCCAGAATGTGAATGAAGTGGGCCCGCGGATCGCCGAGAGCATCGTGGAATTCTTCGGCATCGCGGCGAATCGAAAGCTCGTGGAGCGGCTGCGCGAGTCTGGGCTTACTTTAACCGGCCAGAAAAAGCAGCGCGGGACCAAGCTTGTGGGAAAGACTTTTGTTTTGACGGGCACCCTGGCGCATTTCACGCGCGATGAAGCCAAGAAGATGATCGAGGATGCCGGAGGGAAGGTCACGGGCTCGGTTAGCAAGAAGACGGATTACGTGGTGGCGGGAGCGGATGCGGGGTCGAAGCTGGATAAGGCGAAAGAATTGGGGGTCGTCGTGATTGACGAAAAAGAAATGGAAAGGATTGCCAGTGTGGGGAGTTAGGTCCCCAGTGCCGCCGTCATCCTCTTCCAAGTCTCCTCCAGCAATTCCGGCAGAACTCTGGTCTCACTCACTACCGAAAGAAAATTCGCATCTGCCACCCAGCGCGGCAAGACATGCATATGAATGTGCCCCGCAATGCCGGCACCGGCGGCTTTGCCGATGTTCATGCCGAGGTTGATGCCATCCGGAGTGTAAAGTTCGCGCAGGACGGACTCCATGCGTTGCGAGAGCGCCATCATTTCACCGGCCGCTTCCGGCGGCAGCTTGCGCAGTTCGTCCAGATGCGCATAGGGAACGATCATCACGTGGCCGGGGGTGTAAGGATACGCATTGAGAATCACGAAACAGAGTTTTCCGCGATAAACGATCAGAGTTTTCGAATCGTCGTTGGCGGCGACGGCGTTACAGAAGACGCATCCGGTAGCTTTCTCGGCGGTGGAGACATAAGCGTAACGCCAGGGAGTCCAGAGGTAATCCATGACATGGCAGGGTAGCAGATGACGGGCGGGCGAGTGTAGCCGCTCAGCGTTAACGGCCTATTGCACGCCCACCTCCACAGCTTTCCACCAGCGTTGATGGTGTTTACACTGCGATGGAAGTTGTGGGTCGCAGCGGGCGTGGAATGTATTTTCGGCAATGGCCAGACCCAGCCCGGTGCCCAAAAACATATCAGAGGACCAGTGATCGCGTGCCATGAAGCGGGAGAAGGTGACGGTGAATGCGGCTCCATAACTCAGCACCCGCGCCCACGGCTTGGGATATTCGTCAGCGAGCACGGAAGCCATCGCCCAGGTAAACATCGCGTGCCCGCTGGGAAACGATGTGTTGAGCGCGTGGTGCTTAAAAAAATCGCCCTGGCCATTGCCTTCTCCGGGACGCTGGCGGCCGAGAATCAGCTGCATTGGGGTATAGATCAGGAATGTATTCACCAGAGTTTCCAGTTCCAGTTCTCCGGTTTCCCGAGCGTGCTGATGGTCGCTTTTGATTCCGTAGAGATAGATTCCACCCAGCGACGCGGCCAACCCTGCGATCGCAATGTCGGAAGTATCCTGATATAGCTGGAAGTGGCTGTTGGGAACGTTATTCTCGATATGCCGGTCAGCTGCGAGGAATGCGCCCGTGCCGACCAAGACTATGGCGTCCCATTTAAAGTTGTGCGGCTCGAACGGGGCAAGGTAGAGTCTTTTCTGATCTTGCCCAATGCGTATGACGCTTCTCTTAACCAGACCTTGCTGCGGCTCCGTGCTTGCAGAAGTGCTGGGCTCCGCATCCGGGGTGGCCCCATCCTCGTCCAACGGCTGCAGCCGAAAGGCGGCCATGCGGAAATTGGGCGCCAAAACGGTTTCCTGGCTTGGTGCCGGTGGCAGCAACGCGGGGTTGAACGGCATGTCTTGGCAAAAGGCTGATAGAGACAAGACAGTGAGGCCGAATCCGATTCGAATGGATTGGCGAAGCAGCGATAATGTTTTGTTCACGAGTTGGACTCGCATTCCTTTTTCACCACAACGCCATCCTTTGATGCAAACCATCAAAAAGAGTGAATCAAGTTTTTAAGAAATCGCACAGATAGCAGTCAGGTTTAAGGCGGCGATGCACTTACGCAAGATTTGCGTTTGACACTGTTTGCGAGCCGTTGCTATAGTCGAGGAGTTCCCTTTGGACGCGGGTTTCTGTAAAACGTCCGGCAGCTGGGATTGTCCAAGCTCACTCGCCAGGGTGAGCCCACCACAACCAAACGACTCACTCCAGCAGTCCGCCAAGCAGGCCCCGCATCTTCCCCGCACCGAGTGCGAGGCTTCAGCAGAGAGGCATGACCTTGTCCGACCACACCACCGCTCACAACCCCGAATCGAATAGCGCCGTCGCAACCGAAACAGAACCGACGACGTCCGAGCCAACCTTAACCGACCAGCACATGAGTGAAACAAACACTACCGAGCCGAGAGTACCCGAGCAGCACGCGTCCGAGATGGAACCAGCTTCGCCCGCTGCTGCGGAAACTCACCACGCGTCCGCCTCCGCGAGTTCTTCGGATGACAAGCACGCCGGCGAGGACTTTGCGTCGGCTCTCGAGAGCTTCACCACGGAGACCGAGGAGGCGGTGGGAGAAGACCGGGTAATCAAGGGTACGGTGCTCAAGCTGACTTCGACGCATGTCGTAGTCGATGTCGGCGCGAAGTCAGAAGGCATGTTGCCGCTGTCGGAGGTGTTGGATCACGAAGGCAGGCCAAAGGTTAAGCCCGGCGACGAAATTGATGTGATGCGCGAGAAGGGGCATAACGAGGAGGGTTACATCAACCTCTCGCACCAGAAAGCGGCTCGCATTCACGCCTGGGACGAAGTGGAAAAAGCGCACAACGAAAAGCGGCCGATTCAGGCGACCGTGATCGAACGCACCAAAGGTGGTCTGACGGTCGACATTCTGGGTGCAAGAGCTTTTCTGCCCGGATCGCAAGTCGACTTGCGGCCCATCCGAAATCTCGAGGGCATGAAGGGCCACACGATTGAAGTTACCGTTATCAAGCTCAACAAAAAGCGCGGCAATATCGTGGTCTCGCGCAAAGAATTGCTGGAAGGCGAGCAGAGCGAAAAGCGCAACAAGACGCTCGAGCATCTCGAAGAAGGCTCCGTGCTCACCGGAGTGGTAAAGAATCTGACCGAGTACGGCGCGTTCGTCGATCTTGGCGGCCTGGATGGTCTGCTTCACATAACAGACATGTCGTGGGGACGTCTCACGCATCCGCGCGATCTGGTCAATGTTGGCGATCAGATTCAGGTCAAAGTGCTGAAGTACGACAAAGAGAAACAGCGGGTCTCACTGGGATTCAAGCAGCTGACGCCTGATCCTTGGCTTGACGCCGAGCACCGCTATCCTGTGGGCGCGCACGTTTCCGGGCGAGTGATCAGCGTGACGGATTACGGCGCGTTCGTTGAACTGGAGCAGGGAATCGAAGGCCTGGTTCACGTCAGCGAAATGACCTGGTCGAAGCGGATGAAGCATCCGTCGAAGCTGGTGAATGTGGGCGATCAGGTCGAGTGCGTGGTGCTCAACGTGAATCCTACCGAGCGCCGAATCTCGCTCGGCATGCGGCAACTGGCGACGAATCCCTGGGATGCGTTGCACGATAAATATCCCGTAGGCATGACCGTGGAAGGCCGGGTACGAAACCTGACCGACTTCGGCGCGTTTATCGAGATCGAGGACGGAATCGATGGGCTGGTCCACGTCAGCAATTTGAGCTGGACGAAGCGAGTGAAGCATCCGTCGGAAGTTCTGAAGAAGGGTGATCGAGTAAAGGCTATCGTGCTGGCGATTGAACCCGACAAACGGCGTTTATCGTTGGGGGTGAAGCAGCTTCAACCCGACGTGTGGGAAACTTTCTTTGAGACTCATCATGTTGGCGACGTGGTTCATGGCAAAGTGTTGCGGGTGGCGGCTTTTGGCGCCTTCGTGGAAATTGCGGAAGGCGTGGAAGGTCTGTGCCACAAGTCGGAAGCCGTCGATGGAAACGGCCAGCCTTTGCATCTTGAGCCCGGAGTCGAACATGACTTCAAAATTATTAAGATGAGTCCCGAAGATAAGAAAGTCGGGCTCAGTATTCGCGCCGTCGGCGAAGAAGCTTCGCGTTCTGAAGTGGAAGCGTATAAGCAACCCGTTTCCAGCACCAGCTCGACGATCGGTGAGCTGATCTCGTGGAAGCGCGCCAGCAACGAGAACAATTAGTCCGCTGCCTATATCAGCGGCTGTCCTGAGTCGAGTGGCAGCTTCGCAAATAGCGAAGCTGCTGCGGAATCGAAGGATCTCTATCCTACCCCCACTTCCTGAGCCCTCAAGGGCAGTCCCGCGTCGACTCGTTTGGTCTCCTTCTGCACGCTGTTCTAGAATCATTCATTTGCTTTTGATCATCTCTTCTACTGAGGACGATTCCTTTGCCTGAAACTATTTATGACGTCGCTATCATCGGCAGCGGACCCGCCGGTTACACGGCGGCCATTCGTGCCGGCCAGTACGGACTCAAAACTGCACTTATTGAAAAAGATGGATTCCTCGGTGGAACCTGTCTGCACGTGGGTTGCATTCCGACGAAGGCGCTTCTGTTCAACGCCGAACTCTGGGACCATCTGAAAGAGGCGAAGGAATTCGGCATTGAGGGCGTGGATGCACGGAAGTTGAACTGGAGCGCTATCCAGGAAAGAAAGTCGAAGATTGTCGCCAAGCATGCCAAAGGCCTGGAATTTCTGATGAAGAAAAACAAAGTCGACACCGTGAAAGGTTACGGCAAGCTTACTGGTCCCGCGCAGAATGGAATCATCACCGTAGAAGTAGCCAACGACGGCAAGAGCAGCCATTTGAAAACAAAGAATGTGCTGCTGGCGACCGGCTCGGAAGCACGGATGCTGCCGGGCCTCGAAGCCGATGATCGCGTTCTTACCAATATTGAAATTCTCAGCCTGAAAGAAATGCCGAAATCCCTGGTCATCGTTGGCGCCGGTGCTGTGGGCGTTGAGTTCGCGTCGATCTATCGCTCTTTTGGCTGCGAAGTCACCATCATCGAAATGCTCCCGCGCCTTGTGCCCGTCGAAGACGAAGAGGTCTCCAAAGAATTGGCCCGCGTCTATCGCAAGCGCGGCATCGCGTTCCACACCAGCGCGAAAGTGGAAAAGATTGAAAAGACCAAGAGCGGGATTGCGGTGACCATCAGCGTCGAGGGCAAGCAACAGAAAATTGAGGCGGAGAAAATACTAATCGCGGTTGGCCGGAAGCCGCGCACTGAGAATGTTGGTTTGGAGAAAACAAAAATCAAGCCCGAGCGCGGATTCGTTCAAACCGATTCCTGGATGCATACCTCCGAGCCCGGTGTTTATGCGGTTGGCGACATCGTGCTCGGTATGCCGCAGTTGGCCCATGTTGGCGCCATGGAGGCGTTGGTCGCGGTCGCGAAAATTGCGGGCAAACCGTGTAAGCCAATTAACCCTGAACACATACCAGGAGCCACTTACTGCCATCCGGAAATCGGCAGCGTGGGCCTTACCGAAACCAGGGCGCGAGAAGCAGGCTACAACATCAAAGTCGGAAAATTTCCTTTTACCGCGAACTCGCGCGCTTCGATCGTGGGACAGCATGAAGGGTTCATTAAAATAATTTCCGACGCAGATTATGGAGAGATTCTCGGCGTCCATATTATCGGTCCGCAGGCTACCGAACTGATCGCCGAAGCCGTCGCCGCAATGGAACTCGAAGCCACCGTCGAAGACTTGATGTGGACGATTCATGCCCATCCGACACTGGCCGAAGCTATGCTCGACGCGGCGAATAGCGTGTATGGGATGGCGATCAACGCGTGATTTGATTGCCGATTGTCGATTTCCAATTGCCGATTGGCGGCGCGTTGCGATACCAAAGCGGCAATCGGCAATTGGAAATTGGAAGTTGAAAATCATTGATCTCTCTCATCCAACTCGGCACCATTGACTACGCTACCGGTCTGCGCCTGCAGCAGCAGTTGGTTGAGCTGCGAAAAGCGGAGAAGATCGGCGACGTGTTGCTGCTTTTGGAACACTCCCCCGTTATTACTCTCGGGCGCAATGCGAAAGCGGCCAATGTGATTGCATCGCCCGAACTCCTGGCCCAGCGCGGCGTAGAGCTTTACGAATGCGATCGCGGCGGAGACGTTACTTTCCATGGTCCAGGACAAATCGTTGGCTACCCCATCTTCGACCTTCGAGGATTCGCCCGTGAGGCGGCGGATGCCCCGTCCGTCCTGCGAAAAAGTCTTGGCGCTGTCGAATTCGTGCGCCGGCTCGAGGAAGTCCTGATCCGCACCTGCGCCGATTTCGCGATTCCGACGATGCGCGTCAAAGGCCTAACCGGCGTGTGGACCGATCCGACTCATGCAGCGGCGGACGCCTCCGTCCGCCGAACGGATGAAAACCGGACGGACGAAGGCGTCCGTCCCTCCATGTTCACTGCCGAGGGCAAGATCGCTGCCATCGGTGTTCACATCTCCCGTTTCGTCACGTCACACGGCTTCGCGCTCAACGTAAACAACGACCTGAATTATTTCGACTTGATCATCCCCTGCGGCATCACATCGAAACCGGTGACGTCGATGCAGCAGCAACTCGGGCGTCCGCTTGATCTGAACGCGGTCGCCGAATCACTCTCGCGAAACTTCGGAACTGTATTTACAAACCAGATCCTTTGGGTGGAAACGATCGATGCTCTTCTTGGCCGCACGGTCGGCGTCCCGATGAAGACGCCTCCCGAACTTCGGCAGATTCACAAAGTGGACGGAACGACCTGGGCGTAGAACTTTGCACGGCGGCATCCTGGCCGTCGCGTATGGCGAATGAGTATTCTCGCGGGAACCCCTTCCGCCGATCTGTCACTCTGCGATAGCATTAGGGATTGCGGCCTCAGAGCAGTGCCTAGAATATGGCAATCACGAAGAAAAATTCCAAGCAAAACTCCAATGGCAACCGCTCTCGCAATGGCGGGTCCCGGTCTAAGTCCGCTAACCACCAGCCCACCTCCGTCCGTAGTTACTCGATCCCGGATTACCGACTGGAGCATCCCGATCTTTCCGTCAAGCAGCGCGTAGAAAAAGATAAAGACGGCGCCGAACACGTGCGCTACGAAGTTACCGGCGACCTTGATGCCGCCGTTCCCCCGATCCGCGACTCGAAATACTTGAGCAAACAGCAATGCGTCGAGATCTATCGCTACATGCTGCTCAACCGTAAGATGGAAGTCGCGCTTGAGAATCTTTACAAGCAAGGCAAAGTCGTCGGCGGAGTTTATTTTGGACTCGGCCAGGAAGCCTGCTCCTGCGCCTCAGCCTACGCCCTGGAGAAGGACGACTGGTTCGCGCCGATGATTCGCAATCAGGGCGCGCTACTGGTGCGAGGCTTTCGCGCCTCTGACACCATGATGCAATACATGGCGAAAGCCGATTCGCCCACGAGGGGTCGCGATGGCACCTCGCATTTCGGCGACATCGAAAAGCGCAATATGGTCTCGCCCATCTCGATGCTCGGAGATCTTATCCCGGTACTCTCCGGCGTTGCTCTCGGCGCGCGTTTGCAGGGACGAAACATCGCAGCTCTCACCTGGATCGGCGACGGTGGCCAATCTACCGGCGTCACCTATGAAGGCATCAATTTCGCGGCCGTGCAGAATCTCGGCCTGGTGCTGGTTGTCGAGAGTAATCTCTGGGCCTACTCCACACCATCGGAGATGCAATACCGCGTGAAGGACTTGGCCGAACGCGCCATCGGATACGGAATTCCCGGCGTGATCGTTGACGGCACCGACGCCTGCCAAGTCTACGACGCCACGCACGAGGCCGTGGACCGTGCTCATCGCGGCGAAGGGCCGACGCTGATCGAAGCCAAAATGATGCGCATGAAAGGCCACGCCATCCACGACGCCGCCGCGTATGTGCCGAAACCGATGTTCGAGTTCTGGAAGAAGCGGGACCCGATTGCGCGCTTCGAAAACTATCTGGTGAAAGAGAAAAAGTGGCTGACGGCGAAAGAGAACGCCGATCTGATTTCAGACGTAGAGCGAGTTATCGAAGCGGAACGCGAGATCGCAGTGAACTCGCCGATGCCGACGCCAGAGTCAGCTGAGGGTGGCGTCTTCTGTGAAGATGGCTGCCACGAGATCAAGCCCAAGTATGGGGTGCCGAAAGTGAAGAAGAGGACTGGCGGATTTAGGGAAACTGAGGCGGCGGCGCATTTGAAATGAGCTGCGGTAGGCGAAATGAATTGTGAATGGCATCTTCACTATGAGGGCTGGTCATAGAGGATGGTCAGCCAGATCGAGAGGTCGGGGAGACTTTCGACTGGTTTGCACTAATTTTTGAGGGAACAGCATTCTTAGGGTTACTGAAGAACGAGTCAAATTTGCGACCGCCGTTGACGACTTCAAATACAGGATTTCAGGTGAGGTGATCCACGTCGCGGATAATTGCTGCGTAATCGATTTTGGGCTCAGGGCTGCCGGTTCGGCGGATATTCTGCCCGCCGGATGCGCCAGCGGAGATTATGTGACCGGAATGATCAGTATAGAACTACCGTTGTCTATCGCACGTGTTCCCCGGGAAATTCTCGCTGCGCTCCGGCACAAGTGGCTGTGAAGAAAATTTCCGCGGACCTGACGCCTGACAATGGGTTTGCCCAGGATAAATCGCAAGTTCGATTCGAGGAAGTTCTAGGCACGAAGTTTTTGAATGCCCGCTCTTACGTGCTTCACTGTTCGGAAGTCGCGTGATAGAAGCTGAGTGGCACCTCGGAACTTGGGTGCCGTCTACCGGTACACTTCCCTCCGATGCCCAACAGCGAGCACTAATACCAGCAGCACCCCGCGATGGACTTGATATACAACCCGATAGTCGCCGGCTCGAATCCGCCAAGTATCAGGAACGGCGGCCATCTTCTTGCATTCAAGAGGAAACGGCTCCTCTCGCAGAGCCTCAATCTTGGCGGCCAAACGCCTCTGAGCTTCGCGCGGGAGTTTTTCCAGTTGCCGAAGCGCAGGAGGCTTGAACTGAATCGTGTAGGCCACAGCCGCCGCCGATCCTATAGCTTGAGGTGTTTCTTAATCTTCTCCCAGGGAATCGTGCGCGGATCTTTTAGCGCTTCTCGGGCAGCCGCCACGTCGATTTCATCTTCCAGTCTTTCCAAGAGTTCTACGTCCTCGATTGGTACCACTGCAGCAACAGCTTTCTTGCCGCGGTGTACGATAACTCTTTCGCCTCGGTATTCGGCGCGACTCAGAATGTCGGAAAAGTTCTGCCTTGCGAGGCTAGCGGTCAATTTGGTCGGCATAGGTTGATTTAGGAAATCTGCTAAAGAGTATAATAACACATTTTGTACAAACTGTACCGGATTAATCCGTGTTGATCCGAGCAAATTCGTGGCAAGGAACTTAACCCTATGCAACTCACTTACCTCGAAGCTATCCGCCAGGGAATCTGGGAAGAAATGGACCGCGATCCAACTGTCTTCTGCCTCGGCGAAGACATCGGCATTTACGGCGGGGCCTTTAAAGTCACCGACGGCTTCATCGACCGCTTCGGTCCGGAGCGTGTGATCGACACGCCTATCGCAGAATCCGCCATTGTGGGTGCGGCTTTCGGAGCATCACTTACCGGCATGCGTCCCGTCGCCGAGTTCCAGTTCATGGATTTCATCGGCTGCGCCTTCAACCAGATTTCAAACATGGTGGCGAAGACCCACTATCTCTGGGGCGCGCCCGCTCCGTTGGTTCTTCGTGGCCCCAGCGGCGGATACGTCCATGGCGGCCCCTTCCACTCGCAGAATCCAGAGATGTGGTTCGTTCACAATCCCGGACTTAAAGTCATTTGTCCGGCCACTCCTTACGACGCCAAAGGCCTGATTAAAGCCGCCATCCGCGACAACAATCCGTGCATCTTCTTCGAACACAAATATCTTTATCGCCGCATTAAAGGCGAAGTACCGGCGGAGGATTATGTCGTTCCCATCGGCAAAGCTAATATCGTTCGCGAAGGACGAGACCTCAGCATCATTACTTATGCGGCGATGGTTCACACTGCGTTAGAGGCTGCCGAGGTTCTGAAGAACGACGGGATCGATCTCGAGATCCTTGACCTGCGTACCGTTTCGCCGCTAGACCGTGACGCCATCGCGCAGACTGTGAAGAAGACGAACAAAGTGATTATCCTGCACGAGCACTCGCGTACCGGAGGATTGGCGGGCGAAATTGCGGCCATCATCAACGAGGAGGCCTTCGATGATCTCGATGGACCCATCGTCCGCATCGCGGGCCAGGATTCCGCCATCCCTTTCTCGCCGCCGCAGGAGGAACATTACCTGCCCAAGGTCAGCGATGTAGTTCGCGAAGCCCGGAAGCTGAAAGCGTATTAGGATGAGCGAGATCAGCCATGATCACGCGGCTTCGCGAGGTCTAAGGGTTGGACTCGCGGCGGCATTGATGACCGTCTCAGCGCTGTGCTTCCTCAGATATGCGTGGTCGGCGGCGTGCTATAGCGGATGGTACGGACTCCCAAGCTATGCTCAACAGTTAAGAGCAGCTGCGGCGCGAGCGTCTTTCTATCTTTGGAGCGTAGTCGCTTTGCAGTTGATGACTTTCGTTGTCATGTGGAGTCTGATCCGACTGCGTCATGCCGATCTGTCACAATTTCTAAAATACGGAGCGCGCCTAGGGGCATCGGTGGCAATAACGATTGCGGGAAGCGCCTTGCTGGTGTGGCTCATGAGCTGGATCCATTATTTTCACATTCGATGACTCGTTCCCAACTAGCGCCAACCCTGCCGCTTCTGCCACAATAGTCGATTCCCGGAGGGGACCATGGGTAGATTCGTTCTCGGTGTCATCATTACTATTCTCGTATTAATTCTTGGCGTGCTTGGTTTCGCGATGCTCGGTTTTTTCCCAACGGCGGCCAATGTCACGCCAGCGCAATGGGAACACCGCTTGGCGAACACTGCCGTGGATGCGTCCATGGAGCGACACGCTCCTCACGTTACCAACCCTGGGCCGCCCAACGACCAGAACCTTGAGGATGGCATGAAGCTTTACAGCATGAACTGCGCCCTTTGCCACGGTGACCTCGATCGCAAGCCCGCCTCGCTGGCGCAATCTTTCTACCCGCCCGCCCCCAATCTGGTTTCCCATCCGCCTGACGATCCGGAGTGGCACATCTTTTACACCATCCGGACCGGCGTCCGGTACACCGCAATGCCCGCCTGGGACAAAACTCTCAGTGAGCAGGACATATGGAAGATCACCAGCCTTCTATCACACATGGATAAACTGCCGCCGGCAGTTCAGGATTATTGGAAAACGAACTTCGGTGTAGCCGCACCGGTGGGCGAGGATGAGAAGAAATAATCCACCGGAGCGGCCGAGGCGTTTCTAAAATCGACAATACTAACTTTCGACTTCTGTTGACACGGTTCGGGGAACGAGCAATACTTCCGCACGGGCGCGCCGCCTTCGTCTGCTGCTGCTTGCCCAGAGGGACGCGCCTTTTGCCACTTTCCCAGGAGGATTTCGCATGTCCCGCACCGCCCGCTTGGCGCTGAATATTTTTTCGGTTCTATTCCTCACTGCAGTCTTCGTCCCCTTTGCCTCGGCATCGGGCCGTTATGTGATCGGTTCAGCGAACACGGTGACCGCCGATCCCACCGTGCCTCGGCCTTCGACTAAGCCTTGTGTGGTGCAGCTATTCAGCGGCGCATCATTCTACGATTTCAACGTTGAAAACTTTACCTATACCCCGCCCTCCGATTGCCCCGGGCCATGGGCCAAGGTGGTGCTCGAAGCGGATATCAACCTGAATGCCGGCATCCAGTACGATCGCACCGCCAATTTCTGGCTGGGTCCAGTAAATATTTATTTTGGTACGACCGCGGAACCTTCACCGAACGAGGGTCCGTCGTGGCATATCGAAAATGATCTTACGGATTACAGTTCGATCTTTTACACTGCTCAAACCGGTCAAGCCAACATCGGCAATACTTTGTGCTGTGGGCTGACTTCGACTATCTATGCGTCGGCGTCGCTCGAGTTCTATCCGATTCCCAAGGGACAGACGGCTCCTGTCTCCGCCGACGTGGTGCTGCCACTTTCGGCCGGACCTTCAGGCGGGACGGTGGGCCTGGGCACAACCTCCAGCACGCTCTCCGGCACTTTCACCATGCCCACCAACGTGCAGACCGCCTATCTTGATGTGTACGCACAGAGTCAGTCCGGCGATGAGTTCTGGTATACGTGTGTGCCCAACGACGTCGCATCAGAACTGGAAAGCTGCAGCAATACGGGGTTCCGCGAGACCGAGATCACAATCGATGGGCAACCGGCAGGAGTGGCTCCGGTATTTCCATGGATTTATACCGGCGGCATCGATCCTTTCTTGTGGTTCCCGATTCCCGGCGTGCAGACCTTGAACTTCACCCCCTATCGTGTGAACCTGACGCCGTTTGCGGGCTTGCTGAGCAATGGCCAGCCGCACACCGTCTCGCTCAGTGTGTACAACGCCAATAATTATTTCTCAGCTACGGCATCCCTTTTGCTTTATCTGGATCCGGGCAACGCCGAAACCAGCGGCGCGATAACTCAAAACACTCTGACCGGACCGTCTCCGGTGATCACCGAAAAGCTCAACGTGCAGCCGACTTTTATAAAGGGCACGGTCGACGTTACTTCGAGACGCAGCTTTGTGATCTCGGGCTACGTGAATACTTCACACGGCAAAGTGACGACCAAGGTTTCGCAAACCGTAGGCTTTTATAACGACCAGAATTTCAATATCACTGGAAACCAGTACGTCCAGGATATTTTGCAGAACACCACGATCAACTCAAACACAACGGTATCGCAAGCGGGCTCGCCGAGCACGGTTTACAACCAGAACTATACTTTCCCGTTGACCGTTAACATCTCAGAAGTGTTCCTCTCTAACGGCAATATCAACCAAAAGACCAACGCCAAACAGACTTACCAGCAAACCAATACCACCACCCAGAGTGGTACCGTGACGTATTTCAGTTCGCTCGAAAATGCCGGTCAACACCTGGATACGCTCGAGCTCGATTCCTCTTTCAATCCACTTGGCAACAGCGGACAATCCAGCGCGCAGCAGTACAACTACTTTGATTCAACCGGCGCGGCTTATGACTGTGCCATCGCGGCCAGTGCTAACGTACTCACAGCCTACAGTCCGGGATGCAAGCAATAAATAACGACGGACAACCGGAACTGAAATATCAAAGGGAGCGGCCAATGCCGCTCCCTCGATTTATTTTGGATTGAAAGCCGGAGACGATTCTATTCTGGCGGCCGTGTAATCGCCCCCTGCGACGCCGATGAAACCAGCGCCGCGTATTTAGCAAACACTCCTGTCGGATAGCGCGGCTGCGGTGGCTTCCATTCTTTCATTCGCTGCCGAATGACTTCATCGCTGATCTCAACCTCCAGCAGTCGCCGGCTAACGTCGAAGCGAATGATGTCGCCGTCCCGTACGGCGGCGATTGGCCCGCCCAGGGCGGCTTCCGGCGAGACGTGGCCGGCCATCAATCCGTGAGTTGCGCCGGAGAACCGGCCATCGGTCAACAGCGCAACAGACGACCCCAATCCTTCGCCTACAAGCGCCCCGGTGACGCTCAGCATCTCGCGCATGCCCGGTCCGCCTTTAGGGCCCTCATTGCGAATGACTACGACATCGCCCGAGTGAATTTGCTTGTTGGTAACGGCGGCCATGGCGTCTTCTTCCGATTCAAAAACTCGCGCCGGACCGCGCTGCTCGAGCCGCTCATGCCCACTGATCTTGGCCACGCAACCCTCGGGTGCGAGGTTCCCCTTTAAAATGACTAGCCCTCCGGTTTTCTTCAGCGGCTTTTCCAGCGGCGCAATCACTTCTTGACCAGGCGTTTCGATAGCGCTCTCACTCTCAGCCTTAAGCGAGAGGCCAGTCACCGTCATTGCCGTGGGATGAAGATGTTTTCCATGCAGCAGTCGCCGGGCCAGCAAGCGCACTCCGCCCGCGCGGTGCATATCGGCGGCCACAAAACGTCCTGAAGGTTTCAGATCGGCAAGCAAAGGAGTACGCTCGCTTACCGTCTGAAAATCGTCAATCTGTAAATCGACACCAGCTTCGCGCGCAATCGCCAATAGGTGCAAGACCGCATTGGTGGACCCGCCGGTTGCGGCCACGGAGGCGATTGCATTTTCAAATGCGTCACGAGTCAAAATATCGTGCGGGCGAATTTCCTTCTCCAGCGCATTCAGGATTACTTTGCCGCAGGCGAATGCGACAGAATCTTTCTTTGCATCCATCGCGGGCACACTGTTAAAGCCCATGGGAGAAAGCCCGATCATCTCCATCACCGTGGACATGGTGTTCGCGGTGTACTGGCCGCCACAGGCGCCGGCCCCGGGACAAGCCACATCTTCCAGATCGTGCAATTCTTTGTCAGTGATTTTCCCCGCGGCATTCGCACCGACGGCTTCAAAAACATCTTGTATGGTGACGTCTTTACCGCGATAAGTGCCGGCCGCGATGGTTCCTCCATAAAACACAAACCCGGGAATATCCAACCGTGCCAGTGCCATGGCTGCGGCGGGAATCGTCTTGTCGCATCCCACCACGCACACGACCGCATCGAACAACTGGCCACGACAGACTAGTTCAATGGAATCGGCGATTACTTCGCGGCTCACCAGTGAGGCGCGCATTCCTTCTGTGCCCATGGTCTCGCCATCTGAAATCGCGATGGTATTGAATTCCATGGGAGTGCCGCCCGCGGCGCGAATGCCCTCTTTCACTTTGGCCCCAAGCCGCCGCAGATGAAAGTTGCACGGCATGGTTTCAATCCAGGTATTGGCCACGCCGATCAGCGGCTTGCTAAGATCGGCGTCAGTAAATCCGATGGCTTTGAACATGGAGCGCGCCGGAGCTCGGTCGCGCCCGTCGGTTATTCCGCGGCTGCGATGTTTTAGATCCATGATGAAAGGTTACAACAGAGGCGAGGCGACAGGGAGGCTCGGTCGCTGGAAAATTAAGAACGAAAAACTATGATCAACGGAAACAAGAAACTTTCTTTACGCCAACGCTGCCCGCGCCGATTGCTCTGAAATGTTGGTCGACGTCGGCGGATGCGGTGCCCATGTGCCATTGTCCTCATGCTCACGCAGAGATGCGCTGGAACGAACTTCAATCACATCCACGATCCCATACCACTCGCGGCAAAGCTGGCCAATCTGCTTCTGCGTCGCATCCAGGAGCAGAGTGACACCATGCTCCTGACCGGCAGCTTCCGCGTGCACTGAACCAAGATCGAGCCCCCTACGCGAGGCCGCATTCAAAATGCGCATCAGCGCGCCCTGCGCGTTGCGATAGCGAATGTGAAAAACTTGCATAGTCGTATCCTCGAACTGGATTTTGCAATTTCTATTCGTCCCGGAAAACCATCTCCGAAAGTGCCGCTCCCGCCGGAACCATGGGATACACATTCGCCTCAGGATGACAGTCGAACACCAGCAACTCGGGCCCCGGCGAACGCAGGAAATTGTCGATCGAAGCCCCCGTATCCTTCGAGACCGGAAACTCGGCCATCGCCGACTCGTTTAGCCGCCATCCGTGAATCCTGTACGCCTTGGCAATCTCGACGAAATCCGGATTGTCGCTCAAATCGGTTTCGGAATAGTTGCGCTCGTAGAAAAGTTGCTGCCATTGCCGAACCATGCCGAGATATTTATTGTCCACAATCACCATTTTTATCGGCAGTCCAAGACGGTACACCGTGGCCAGCTCCTGGATGTTCATCTGGAAACCGCCATCGCCGGAAACGCAAAGCACACAAGTGTCAGGCTTGGCCAGCTGCACGCCGACTGCGGCGGGCAGGGCGAAGCCCATCGCTCCCAGACCTCCAGACGTGATGAATCCGCGCGGCGATGAAGAACGATAGCGCTGCGCCGCCCACATCTGGTGCTGGCCCACGTCGGCAATTACAACGTTGTCCTGCGGCAGCCGGCTGAAAAGTTCATCGAGGAAGCGCATGGTTGGTTGAGCCAGCCCTTGCGGATCAAGTTCGGCTCGCTCGGCTCCACAGGCGACCGCACGCCAGTCGCTCCAATCGGGTAGGGACACATCGCGCAAGTCGGCATGAAGCGCCGGAATTGTTTTGGCCAAATCGCCGATGACCGCCAATTCACAGGCCCGGACGCGATCCAGTTGTGCTGGATCGATCTCAAAGTGAACGATCTTTGCGTTGGGCGCAAAGCGAGTGGGTTCGCCGGTCACGCGATCATCCAGGCGCGCTCCAAATACGAGCAACAGATCAGTTTCGTGAAGCGCCATGTTGGCGGCGCGGGTTCCGTGCATTCCGACCATGCCCAGGTAATAAGGTGATTGGGGCGGAACGGCGCCGAGACCATGCACCGTGGCGAATGTCGGAATATTCAAATCATCGAGCAGGCGCCGCAATTGAGGGATGGCTCCGGAAAGCTTTGCCCCCGCGCCGACTAGCGCCACAGGCTTTGCAGCAGCTTGAAGCAAGTTAATGATCGTGTCACTGAATGCATTTTGTGGTTTCGCGTCAGAAGACCGCGCAGGCGGAGTGAACTTCACCGGTCCGGAGAATTCTTTCTTGGCCTTGAGCAAATCGGTTGGAATGTCGATGACCACCGGCCCCGGCCGTCCACTCCGTGCCCAATGGAATCCTTCCGCGATGACTTCAGGGATTTCGTCAATTGTCCGCACCAGACGGCTCCACTTGGTCAGCGAGAGCGTCACGCCGAAAACATCGGTCTCTTGAAATGCGTCGGTGCCGAGCATCACGCTGCGTACTTGTCCCGTGATGCAGACCAAGGGAACTGAATCCATCTTGGCATCGGCAATGCCGGTCACCAGGTTGGTTGCGCCGGGACCGCTGGTCGCAATCGCCACGCCAACTTTTCCCGTAACCCGAGAGAAGCCTTCTGCCGCAAAAACCGCGCCCTGTTCGTGCCGCGTGAGAACGTGCCGAATGCCGCTGCCTTCGAGCGCGTCATACAACGGCATGATCGCGCCGCCGGGATAACCGAATACCAGGTCCACCCCCTCGGCGCGCACGCACTGCAAAACGATTTCGGCTCCCCTAAGCATTCACGACCTGTTCGGGCTCGGGCTTAGGCGTTTGAGCAGGCTTCTTCGCCTCTCTTCCCGGCAGCCAGCTCATCATGCCGCGCAACTGCGCACCCACAATCTCGATGGGATGCTTCTGTTCTTTCTCCCGCAGCTCGGTGAAGTGGTAGCCGCCATCTTTGTTCTCTTTGATCCATTCACGAGCGAAGGTTCCGTCCTGAATATCCGACAGAGTTTTCTTCATCGCAGCCCGCGTGGCATCGCCCACAACTTTCTCACCGCGCGTTAAGTCGCCATACTCGGCGGTATTCGAAATCGAGTAGCGCATCCGGCTGAGGCCGCCTTCATAGATGAGGTCGACAATCAGCTTCATCTCATGCAGACACTCGAAGTACGCAATCTCCGGTGCGTAGCCGGCTTCCACTAGTGTCTCGAACCCTTTCTTGATCAGCGACGTCAGGCCGCCGCATAGCACCGCCTGCTCGCCGAATAGATCGCTTTCGGTCTCTTCCTTGAACGTGGTCTGCAGCACACCGGCGCGGGTCGAGCCGATGCCGTGCGCGTAGGCCAGCGCAAACTCGTGCGCGCGCCTGCTGGAATCCTGTTGAATCGCAATCAGCGAAGGCACGCCGCGTCCTTCCGCGTAGACGCGCCGCAGCAGATGGCCGGGACTCTTGGGCGCGATCATCACCACATCAACATCGCTTGGCGGAGTGATGGTTTTGAAATGGATGCTGAAGCCGTGCGAAAAACCGAGAATCTTTCCCGGATGCAGATAAGGCTTGATGTATTGATCGTAAACCTGAGCCTGCGTCTCATCGGGAGTGAGGACGTGAATCCAATCGGCGCGTTTGGCAGCCTCATCGGGAGCAACCACAACCATGCCATCGGCGCGGGCCTGCTGCGCGCTGGGACGATTCGGCTCCAGCCCCACAATTACTTTGCAGCCGCTGTCGCGCAAATTCTGCGCTTGCGCATGCCCCTGGCTACCGTAGCCCAGGATGGCGATGGTTTTGCCCTTCAGGGCATTGGGATTGGCGTCGTGTTCGTAAAAAATCGTAGCCACAGGATGCTCCTCTCGTAGTTAAGGCTGACAATGATTGCTGCGGACCGACCGGTCGGTCGGTATCTTCAAATGCTACCTATGACCCCGATCAGTGTCAAGCAGGAAGTTTATGGGGCAAAATCACACAAAGTAACGCCGTTGGCACGCATTGGTAATCCGATGTGGAACTGTTTACCATGTCACCCGATGGCCCGCGAGACTGTGGTCGATTCCCGTCAGGAAATTCTGCGCGCTGCCGCCCGTTTATTCCAGCAGCGCGGCTACGACGCCACTTCCATGAACGACGTCGCGGCCGCTCTCAAACTGAGCAAGGGCGGCCTCTATCACCACTTTCAAAGCAAAGACGAAATCCTGTTCGAGATCATGGACCATGCCATGGAGATCACGCAGGAGCGCGTGCTGAATCCCGTACGCAGCATCGCCGACCCTGAAGAGCGGCTGCGAGCGCTGATTCGCCTGCACATCGAAGTTGTGCTGAGTCCCCGCGACCGCGAGATTACTGTAATGCTCCACGAAAACCATCCGCTTCCGCCCACCCTGCGCAAGCGTATCAATGCCCGCAAGAAGGACTACGTCCACTTCCTGGAAAGCCTGATAGGTGAAGTGCAGACCAAGGCCCGGCAGTCGCGATCTACAAAAGCAAAGGTAAGTCCGCGCGCGGCGGCTTTTGCGCTGCTCGGTATGATCAACTGGATTTATCAATGGTACAAACCAGAAGGAGATCTGCAGGCGCAGAATTTGATCCCGCAATTTACCGACCTCATTTTCGGAGGCATCCTGACGTGAAAACATTGTTTGCCAGCCTTCCGGAAATAGAGGAGCAGCGGGCCGACGGGGGAAAGCCATATCGCGAGTTCCTGCGCGTCCCAGCGATGAGCGCCGGTTTGTATGTCCTGCCGGCGGGCGGAACGGACCGGCAGAAGCCCCATCGCGAAGACGAAATCTACTACGTGGTTCGCGGTCGCGCTCGCTTCAAGGCTGGTTCCGAAGATCGAGAAGTTTCCGCCGGTAGCATAATCTTCGTCGCGGCGGAAGTTGGGCATCGCTTCTACGACATCACCGAGGAGCTGGCGGTGCTGGTTCTGTTCGCGCCCGCTGAGACCTAATCCGCGACGAGCGCGAAAACTACTTCGCCGGAATCCAGTAGATCTCTTCTTTGATTGCAGTTCTATCGACGAAGCCGCGGCGCTTCAAAATCGCCTTGCTATTTGCAATCATATCGGGATGCCCGCACAGATATGCGGTCGTGTTCGTGGCATCGAGCTCCCAGTGATCTGCGTATTTGCGCAGCACATCGTCGGCGCGGCCGATCTCGCCCGGCCAATCGGCATGATCCCACGGGCGACTCACAGTGGGGACGTACTTGAACCAGGGAAGTTCGGCATCGAAGCGGATCAGCTCTTCCTTATAACCGAATTCCCAAGGACGGCTCGCCCCATTGAGCAAGTAGAGTTGATGGCTGCCATCGAAGCGGCCTTCCCTCCAATCCTTCGCAAGCTGCCGGACAAAGCTTACAAACGGGGCTACCCCCGTCACCGTGCAGACCAGCAGATGGTGTTTGCGTCCGCTTTCCGTATCCAGTGTGCATTTTCCCTTGGCGACTTTTCGCATCAGCAGATCGTCGCCGAGTTGCAGCTTGAAGAGACGCGGCGTCAGCGCCCCTTCCGGCACAAGTTCGAAGAAGAATTCAATTTCGTTTTCAAAGGGCGCCGAGACGATCGAATAGGGACGCTCTATCCGTTTGCCATCGTGCTCGACTCCGAGTGTGGCGTATTGACCCGGAGCAAACTTGAACTCGCCGCCAGGCTGGATGCGAATCATCCACAGGTCCGGGGCGAATTCCTCGCGTTTGGTGATAAGTGCCCGGTAAAATTTGTCGTCCACAACCGTCATTCTTTTAGAACCTCAAACCAGCGGCGCTTGATATGCCAATCGATACCAGCTTCGCGGGCCGGTAAAGTTTTGCGATGATACACGGCAAGGTGGCAACCTGACAACCGAACGGTCGTTCTATTGATCAAACTGACATTGATAAACGGAAGCAACTAGTTCGTGTCGGGTTGGGAGCTTTCTGGATTGTCTCTCGCGACCGGCTGGATTGCGGGTGGAGGATTCGGAAGTGCGCGAAGTTTCGCGAGTTCGTCTTGCGTCTTTTGCCAAACTTTCGGGTTTTTCTTGGTCGCGATGGGCGCGTTCGGATCGCCGTAGAACGCCAGAATATTTGCCCGCAATTCAGGAGTGATCTTGTCGAAATTATGTTGCGCCAACTGGTCGAGCAAGTGGGCATAGGTGCTATCGGTTAGCCGGTACTCTCCGGCGCGAGTATCGTGGCCAGTATCAAAATCGGTATTCGTAAGCTGCAAGTCCCCGGCTGAGGTTTCGTGCAGAAGCTTGGTATAGTCCTGCACGGTTTTGTCCACGCTGGCAATATAAAGGTCCTCCGTTTTCTGCGTGGGGATTTTGAAATCGAGCGCCTTGAACGGTCCGATCTTGGGCATGAATCTCACGAAGAAGGCCAGCAGTCGGGTGCCAAAGCCTGGACGCTGATAGGTGCGTCCCCATTCCTTTTGATAGTTTGCTCGCGACAGGTAATAGCGAAACTGGCGGGCCTTGAAGTTTGGCGTTTCCGAAACAATCTCTTGACGGCGCGCGACCAGCGCCACCCGCGTCATCTCAGGGATCACGGTGCTGATGGCGCGGCGAAAAGTACCGATAGCCAGGTCTTCTTTAGAGAGAATGTCAGTCAGCGGAATTCCGTAAGTATCCTGAAAGGCGCGCTCCAGAACCGGCTTCGAAATTTCAAAACCAATGAAATCGTGATAGGCGTCGGAGGTGTAGCGGCGCTTCGCCACCTGGGTGACGTCAAACCCGAATTCGGTGCGGATGTGAGCTTTCGGATTGTCCTCGTAGGTGACTATGTTCCCGTATTTCTTGCGCAGTTTGGGAAACTCAAGGCCCACTGCCTGGTTGACGGTCGGATGTCCACAGTTATCCGCAGAGTAATGCGCCAGAGCGCCCAGGGCGAAAGCATATTCGTCCAGATCAGAGGATTCGTTCACCAGATTGACGACGAAATCACCGCTGCGCACGTAATGGGTAAGATCACTGAAGTATTTGCTACCGAACGGGTAATAGCCCATGTCCTGCATCACCGAACCGCCGTAAGCGAATGCGTGAGCTTTCTTCAAGTCATCGTCCGTGGCGGCGGGGAAGCGTTTTTTCAACAAAGGCACCAGAGTGTCTTTCCAGGCGAGGTCGACAATCTCTTCGTGCGTAAGAACGGAGTAAGCGGCGCATATCCGCACCGTGCAGATCTGCGCAATCAGTATGGCGAGTCCGAGCCAAATTGCCGTTCTCGAAGAGTTGAGGGTTTCCTTCATTCGCTCGCTTTACCTGCGGCGGCGATCAGTAGCGAGGCGAAAATCCATTTGCAAAAGAAATCTTTCATGCCAGCCATTCTTCCTCCGTGACTTCATTCGCTTAGTAGCATCCGGGCCCACGGCGTCACATCCGATGCCAATTTCGGCTGGCAGGTAGTCGCGCCCGCACCCGCTTTTAGTTGGGCGGGACCTGAAGTAACTTTACCCCATTTTCACAGTTGCCTAAACTTTGCACATGGATGTTTTTCAACCAAAAGTGCCGGGTCAGAACCAGGCGCTCGCTTTAGACTCGCGCCTCCAGCCAACGCCCGATTATGGCAGCCTGGCTTCTGGTTCGGATCTCGAGCCAAAGCCGCAGCTTTTCAGATCGGATAATTCTGTTCCGTTACGGTCTTGCCTGCGTCTGCTGCATGTGGCAGCCGTCATGGCGGGTATTGGACTAGCGGTAGCAGTCTCCAGCGCAGGGGGCATGGGGAGTATCTGGGGCAAACTCAGCAATTCGTCCACCCTGCGGAAGAATTCTTTAGTGCCGGCGTTCGCATCTTCAGAAACTGATCTAGACCGTCAGAAGCCGCAAAAGCAAGCGGAGCTGCTGCTGGAACGGGCTGTAAGCCATTCTGACGGGGCCACGGACCAGATCGAGGCGCGTGTCGACGGCTGGCGAGGAAAACTCGAGTGGAATAATCAGCTCGGCCAACTTACCACCGCGGCTCTCAACTCGAGCGACGCCGGCGTGCGGAGTTCCGCCATTGAGGTGCAACTCGCTGCCTATGGGCTGACTAAAAGCCAGCCCACGGTGGATGCCCTGGTGAAACAAGCCGGCTCGGCCGATCACACGAAAAAGATTTGGGCTCTCTGGGGCTTGGGGCTGTTGGCAAACCGTGGTGTCGCAACTGATCGCGTGGTGCAGGTATTGACCGCCCATGTGAAGGAACTTGATCGCTCCGATGAGGCATCCGAGGACTCCCGCCGTTGGGCGGTCGAAGGCTTGGCTTTGGTCGGAACCACGCCGACCATAGCTCCCTTGCTCGACGCCATGCGCAATGATCCTTCCGCCATGGTGCGCGAACGGGCCGCCTGCAGCCTGGCGGAGAGCGGCATGTTGACCCACAACCAGCGTCTGATTGCCGTTCCCCGGCTCATCGACTACGCCGAGGATCCCGCGCTCGACGCCCAGACCCGAGGCTGGGCTTTTCAGGCATTGGCCGATATTACTCGACAACGCCTGCCCAACGACTCCGCCGCCTGGCGGACCTGGTATCGGAACAACAGTGCCGAAAACTAATCTGCTCCAAGCACTCTGAAAGTTTTCCGGTCATAATCCTCCTAAATCTTGAAGGCCTGGCGAAATCGAAGGTGCCTGACAACGAAAATCCCCTCTCGCGGCGACTAGAATTAACATTAGAAGCGTCTAAGGAATTGTTAATATCAAATGTCGGGCCTGTCGCAATCTCTTCTGTTCTGCATGGGTGTCACGAAACCAATCCCCGCGTCTCTGCAATCGGCTGTTTCGGAGCTGTTGGGGGAGTTGCAGGCGCGAAGTGAATGCGAGAAGATAGGCCTTTCCCGCGAGTCTTTTGCGGCGATTCTTTGTGATGTCGCCGGCAAATATCTACCTGCCGCGTGCAGTCATAGCGAAGCCCGTACATTTCTCCTTAGCTTACGCGTAGAAGAGCTGGCCTTGGCCAGGTCCTGTGCCGCGGGTCATAACGCTGCCTGGGAAATTTTTCTCACGCGTTACCGCGAAAAGCTTTACCAGTCGGCTTTGCGCATTGCCCGCGAGGATTCCGCCGCCCGCGATCTGGCTGATACCCTTTATGCCGAGCTTTACGGCACTACTACGCGGGGAGGGGAGCGGATTTCTAAATTGGCGTCCTTCACCGGGCGCGGGTCGCTCGAGGGTTGGCTGCGCACCGTTCTCGCCCAGCAGTTCGTCAATCGCTACCGCCGCACCCGACGGACGGTCAGCCTCGATGAAGAAGGGGAAGAAGGCTCACAGTTCGCCGCCCCCGAGATAGAAGCCGTTCCATCGCCGGACTTGCGCCTTGAATCGGCCACCACCGGCGCCCTGGCCTCGCTTTCGAATGAGGAGAGGATGGTCCTGGCCTCGTATTTTCTGGATGGCCGTACCTTGGCCGAAGTCGCCCGCATGCTGGGCGTACACGAATCGACGATCAGCCGTAGAGTGGACAAGCTTGCCAAGTCCTTGCGCAAGAAAATCCTGGCTAACATGATGCAGCAAGGTATGGCGCGCCGCCAGGCCGAAGAGGCTTTGGAGGTAGACGTCCGCGACCTGCGATTAGACATTCGCCGCAGTTTGGCGCAAGAACCGCCAGCGGCACCGTTCTCTGATCAGAGAGAAGCTCCGATGGAAGCTCGAACTCAAGGAGATCCGGCGAACTCTTAGAGGAAGCTTAGGAGAGAGGTTCTCCAGAAACTAGCTCTCTAGAAACTTCAGATGCAAGACGTGCCCCAATTCGTACTGAAGCGGATGCGAGAAAAGGCGGCAGCCGGCTCTCATCCCGATGCAGATCTGCTCGCAGCATTCTCCGAGCAGTCTCTTCTGGGAAGTGAGCGAGTCCGTGTCATGGAGCACTTGGCAGCTTGCCCCGATTGTCGAGACATCGTCGCTCTGGCTTTGCCAGCAACAGAGATCGTGGTTTCGCCCGTTTCCGTCGGCCGCGCTCTCGGTGGATGGCTCGGCTTGCCTGTCCTTCGCTGGGGAGCGCTGGCTGGGGGACTTGCCGTCGTGATCTCGGTTGGGGTTTTGCAGTATTCATATAGCCGGAAAGGCGATACGCTCGCCTCGAACCGGGCGCAGCAAGCCCTGACGCTTCCTTCCTTATCGAATTCGGTTCCTCTAACTGAGACCGCAGTCTCCCAGGCTGAGACTGGAAAACACGCATCGTCGGCCATGGGCCATCAGGCATCAACGGTGCGGAAGCCTGCAGTCGAAGTCGGCCGCACAGGTCGCGCTGCCGGTCATGAGGTCGTTTTCGCTAAGCCCGCACAATTTGCGAATGCTCGATCGGCTCCGCCGAATCCAACTGCTGCAACAAGCCAGAATCAGCTCGCCCAGCAGATGGCCCAGAATGAACCTCCGCTGCTAACGGATGGAGGCAACGTTACAAACTTGAACAGTTTCAACGTGGTCAAAGCCAAAGATCCTGTGGCCGCCCAGGCAACTTCGAACAGTGCTCCCACTTCGCTGGTGTCCCCCCGTCCCTTGCAAACCTCGCCGTCTCTGATGTTGCGCGCTTTACCGCGTTGGACTGTCAATGCATCCGGCGTATTGCAGCGCTCATTCGACGGCGGAAATACGTGGGAGAACGTCAATCCGGCTCTCAGCGCACCGCCGAGCGCTCATTCTTCGACTCGGACTCAGCCCATCGCCGGACCTGGCGTAACCAATTCCCTTCAGGCCCAGAATCAGAAAGCCGGGGCTGCGGTCGATGCTGGCGTGGTATTCCGCGCCGTGGCCGCATCCGGACAAGAAGTTTGGGCTGGTGGGGGCAGCGGGGTCTTGTATCATACTTCGGATGGCGGCAATCACTGGATCCGTGTGATCCCATCGGTCGCGGGAGTTGGGCTCACGGGAGATATCGTAGGCATTCAGTTTTCCGACTCCCAGCATGGAAAAATCTCAACCTCGAATGCGGAACTCTGGACCACTTCTGATACCGGACAAACCTGGCAGAAGCAGTAATAGCATCAGAATCCGGTTCGATGCCGCAGACTTCAGATCGCCTTCCGCATTCCGGCAAAATCCAATTACCAAAGTGACGTTTACAACAGAAAACACTAAACCTAGTATCCAAGAGTAGTTTGGCAGTTCTGGGGGAGGGCTGCCGAGGCGTCTTGGGCTGAAAAGTCCGAGGCGCTTTTTTGTTTGCTAGAATCGCTGGTCAATCAGGAACATCTGGCCGGCAGTGCGGCTTGTGGATGAATAAAACCATGTGTTCTTCGTCCACATATCGCTCGCCTATTTTCAACGCCCGGCGCTCGCAGCCGTAGGATTCGAAACCGAGTGACCGGTATAGACTTCCTGCGGCCTGTTGCGTGGTCGCGACCGAGAGCATGATCTGCTCAATCCCTTCAATCGCAGTGGCTCGCTCCAGCAGCATTCGTAACATGCCCCGGCCAGCTCGCTTGCCCCGGGCCTCCCGCGCCACATAGACGCCCCAGATGTGTCCTTTATGACGTTCCTTAAGTCCCTTATCGCGAAAGAAACCTGCAGTTCCCACCAGTCGATCGCCGACAAACGCGCCCACGACAAACTTGTTTGATGGATCGAAGGATATTCGCACGGCGATTTCCTCTCTGGTCAGGGCGTGGTGTTCTTCGGGTGACGAGCCAAACGCCTCCGGCACACTTTCAAGCGCTTCCAGACGGATACTCCAGTATGCGTCCAGGTCGCTTGCCGCCAGAAATCGCAGATCGATCATCATCGCGAGGCCGCTATTCGGATCCGCGGCAGGCAGAGCAATACCCGCCTATTTCCAATCGCGAGACCACGATCCGGAATCGACAATCCTTCTCCACCTGCCCTTTCAATTTTTCAAAAATATCGCTGACGAATTCCATAATCTTGCCGCAGCGCAAACATGCCATGTGGATATGATCGCGGTTCACCTTGCGCTCATAATAATGTCCCTCGCCGTTGATGTGCATGAGATCAAGCTCGTCAATCAGGCCATGCCGCTTCAGCAAACGCAGCGTCCGGTACACGGTGCTGCGATCCACGCTGGCATCCAGTTTCTGCGCCTTGCGCAGGAGGTGGGCTGCGTCCAGATGTTTCGTCGCAGTCTCCATCACGCGAAGAATCGCGCGGCGCTGCTCGGTCATGCGTATTCCTCGCTCGGCGAGATGCGACTGCAATCGCCCCGGAATTTCGGTTTGCGGTAATGGCACAAGACCCTCCTTGATTGTCGCAACTTAGATTGTCGCAGTTTAGATTGTCGCAACTGGTCGCAACCACGTTGCGACGAAATCTTTTCCCGGTTCTTGACGCTAGCCGGAGCCATCCGGCACTATGAGAATGCGCCTTAGATGCGACTCGGTTGCAACTGGCACCTCTTCACTCACCCTTTATGACCCGGCGCGTTTACGATCGCGGCTCTATCCTATCTCCAGATGCGACTCAATTGCAACTAGGAATGCTTCCCATCGTGCGCCTGCTGTGCGGCTCTTTCTTGAAAGCTCTGCAAATGTTCCCGAAGGTAAGATTGCGCCGCGTCAGTTTGCCTCTTTGCTTGCTGGGCACCGCCTGGGCTAGTGTGAGCGGAAGCATCTCGGGCACAGTCAAAGATTCTTCTGGAGCGGCAATTGCCAAGGCATCCGTTACTTTGTTGAACGTCAAGACGGACGTAAAGCAAACTGCAATCGCCGACGGCCGAGGCGCGTACACCTTCCCCGTCCTTCCTGTCGGGAACTACGTTCTCGAGGTGAATCAGCCCGGCTTCCAGCCCTACCGCCGCACTGGAATTGTGCTCGACGCAAATAGCTCGCTTCTGCTCGATGTTGTGCTTCATGTCGGGGACCGTTCCGATGCGGTCACGGTCAACGAGAGCGCTGTCCATGTGGAGACGTACAGCAGCCAGATGGGCGAGGTCATCAACAGTGAGCAGATGAATGCCGTGCCCCTGAACGGTCGCAGCTTTACAGACTTGTTGTCGCTTCAGCCCGGCGTAGCTCCTGAAACATCCATCACTTCGAATTCCGTGCAGGATGTGGGCGCCAGCGCTCTGTCCCCCTCCGCGGATCTGAATCCAGGAACGATTTCTATAAACGGGCAGCGGGAGTTCGCCAATGCCTTCATCGTCAATGGCAGCGACTCGGAAGAAGATGTCAACATGGGGACAGCGATCGTTCCCAACCTGGACTCGATTGCGGAGTTCCGCATTCTTACCAGCAACTTTGACGCGGAATACGGCGAATTCAGTGGTGGCCAGATTAACGTCATCACCAAGTCCGGCGGCAATACTTTTCACGGAGATATTTTCGAATTCCTGCGAAACACCGATCTGGATGCGCGCAATTATTTCTCTCCTACCCGCGGCACGTTCATCCAGAACCAGTTCGGTGGAACTTTCGGTGGCCCCATCAAGCGCAGGAAAATCTTCTTTTTCTCCGACTATCAGGGCACGCGCCAACGCCAGGGAGTGGATACCGGCCTGATTCCAGTACCATCGACGCAGGACCGGACCGGCAATCTTTCCGATCTGGCTAATTCCTTCTACACGACACAGATCGTGAATGGGCAACCGGTAGTGATGCCGACCACCGTCAGCGGTCCAGCCTGGGCCGATAGTCTTTCTAACAATTTCGGTTATCAGGTGTATGCGGGGGAGCCTTACTATTTCCCGGGGTGCACGAACACAAACTATTCCGCCGCCCCAGCCACGGCTTGCGTTCTTCCAACGCTGCAAATCCCCACTAGAGCCTGGTCCGCGCCCGCGCAACATCTCTTGCAGTACATTCCGGCGCCGAATGTCTCCGGCGATCAATTTACGACTTCCGCCTACAATCAAGCGCTCCGCGATGATAAAGGCGCGATCCGCCTCGATGCCAACACGAGCTGGGGCCTGATCTCCGGCTACTACTTTCTGGATGACTATTCGCTGAACAATCCATACCCGGTCGCTCAGGGCGGAGCGAGTGTACCCGGTTTTAATGCGCTCTATTTGGGCCGGGCGCAATTATTCAGCCTGGACGACACCAGGACGCTTAACGCGACTGCAGTCAACGAACTGCACTTCAGTTACATGCGGGCATTCAACGATCTGGGCAAACCGCAAGGCGGAGTCGGTGTCAGCCTTGTATCTCAGGGCTTCGTCACACCGTCAGGAAACCCCACCATCGTCGCGCTTGACCCCAAAGGCGAAGGAGTAGAAAACCTCGTCTTCAACAACTTCTCCACCGGCACCAATACGAATGAACTGAGGCAGGCGAACAATACTTTCCAATGGCTCGACAATTTTTCAAAGGTCGTGGGAGCGCATACCATCAAAATCGGCGGCGAGTTTCATTACGATCAGGTCAATGTGAATCCCATCGCCCAGTTCAATGGCAACTTCCTGTTTACCGGAAGCGAGACCGGCCTCGACTTTGCCGATTTTCTGCTTGGGATTCCCAGCCAATACAATCAGAGCCAGCTCAATCCGTTTTATGGGCGCAACAAATACGCTGGGATCTTTGCCCAGGACAGTTGGCATGCACGACACAACCTCACTCTCAACTACGGCCTGCGCTGGGACCGCATCGAGCCCTGGTACGAAAAGTACAATCAGATTTCAACCACCGAACCGGGCAAGCAGTCCGTAGTCTTTCCGGGCGCGCCTGTTGGAATCCTGTACCCCACCGATCCGGGAGTGCGCCGCACGCTCGCCCCACCGGGCGATGAATTTTCCCCGCGAATCGGCGTTGCGTATTCGCCCGATGTCTCCGACGACAGCTTCCTCGGCAGGCTGCTGGGCAGTCCAGGCAAGAGCAGTCTCCGGGCGGGCTTCGGAATGTATTACACATCCATTGAAGGTCTAACTCTGGGCGTGCTGGCGGCAAACGCTCCATACGGGACCACGTACAGTAGTCCCGCTCCACCCATATTTTCGAACCCATTCGTGACCGCCTCCAATGGACAAAATCTCGGGCAGTATTTTCCGGTCGCTTTCGCGCCTTTGAACTCCTCCAGCGGCCATCCCGACAATAGTCTCGATTGGTCGCAATATGTACCGATCAGCGGCATTCCCGCTTATCCAGTTAGCAACCGCATTCCCTATACCGAACAGTACGTGTTCTCGATCGAACGCCAACTCGGGGAGAATACCGTGTTCAGCGCCAGCTACGTCGGCAATCAGTCGCATCGCCTTCTGGTGCTGGTGGAATCGAACCCCGGCGATCCCGCGTTGTGTCTGAGCTTGAGCCAGCCCAGCCAGGTTGCTGCTGGATCCGCGACCTGTGGTCCTTTCGGAGAAAGCAATGTTTACACAACAGCGTCGGGACAAACCTTGAATGGAACCCGCACACCCTTAGGTCCGAAATTTGGCAGCGATACGAACCAGGCGAGCATCGGCAATTCCAACTACAACGCTCTGGAACTCAGTCTTCGCCGCACCAGCAAGCGCCTGCAATTATTTGCCAGTTACACGTTTAGCAAATCAATCGATCAGTCCTCGAACGTTGGCGAGGAGGTGAAACCCATCGATCCCACACTCAGCCGTGCATTGTCGGCTTTTGATGTGAAACATAATTTCGTGGTGAGCTATGCTTACGACCTACCCTTTGATCGTCTGTTTGGTGCTTCCAATCGTTGGACGACCGGCTGGGCGCTTTCCGGCATCACTCATTTCAGCACCGGTTTCCCGGTGACGCTGCTCAACTACGGCGACAATTCCTTGCTGGGAGCCGAGCCCAACGGCATCAACAACTATGGCGTCGATGAACCGCAATACACTCCGGGATCGCTGAACCTGAATTCGAATCCGCGTAACGGCAATTCTTACTTCAATACTTCACTGTTCAGCCTGCAGCCCCTGGGTACGCCCGGCAACGCGAGGCGCCGCTTCCTTTATGGTCCGGGCATCGACAACTACGACATGGCGCTCCTTAAGAATGTGAAGGTCACCGAGTCTAAGTCTCTGCAATTCCGCTTCGAGGGATTCAACATCTTCAACCATGCCCAGTTCTATGGTCCAGCTTCTGTGAATGGCAACATCAACAGCTCGACATTCGGCCAGGTTGTGAGCGCAGCCGCTCCCCGGCTGATGCAGGCTGCCGTCAAGTTTATCTTTTAGACGTTGCTTTCTGGACGGCGAGCGGGCTCCAGATCGAAAAAGCCGCTTCTTGCGACTTTCGCCTTCCCCCGGCATCCAACCAAAGTGCGATAATAGCCAAGCCCGATTGGGCAAGCACTTATTTGATATCGATCGCCGAGCCCGGCCAAGACAGCTTGTTGTTTGCAAGACGTTGTTTGCAAGACATGGGAGCGTCCGCCGACAGTTGCGACGTTACAACGAGGAGAAACTTAAATGGCAGGAAATGGAATCGTCGAAGTCACCGATGCAAACTTCGACCAGGATGTTTTGAAATCAGAGACGCCGGTGCTGGTGGACTTCTGGGCAACATGGTGCGGTCCGTGCCGCGCTCTGGCTCCGGTGGTGGAAGAGCTGGCCAAGGACTATCAGGGCAAACTCAAAGTGGGCAAGATGGATGTCGACGCCAACAGCTCCACTCCCATGCGCTACAAAGTCACCGGCATCCCGACACTGCTGGTGTTCAAGGGCGGGCAGGTTGTCGAACAGCTTGTCGGATACCGTCCCAAGGATGCGATCGCACAGGCGATTGACAAGCACGTTGGGTAAGCCCGTTCTAGCTCCTAGCTGCTTGCTTCTAGCACAAAGCTCAAGCGCACGCTGACTCCTTCGAGGTCGCGTGCGTTTTGTTCTTGGGACCCAATAAAGCTCGTCTTCAATATTTCCTCAACACACCAATCACCCGCCCTTGCACTTCCACCGACGCTGCGGGCACGATGATTGGCTTCATGGTCACATTCGAAGGCTGCAGGCGGATGTTATCGCCTTCACGGTAAAAACGTTTCAGTGTGGCATCGCTGGAATCGACCAGAGCGACTACGATGTCGCCGTTGTGAGCGGTCTTCAGCTTCTCGACTAGAACATAATCGCCGTCGAGGATGGCTTCATCCTGCATGGAGTCGCCGCGCACTTCCAAAACGAAAACTTCTTTTGAACGAACGAAATCGGCGAGCGAAATCGTCTCGTTAGTCTGCATCGCTTCAATCGGCTGGCCGGCGGCGATGCGCCCGAGCAGAGGCAGCACCAATCCGGTATTCACGCTCATGGCTTGTTTGAGCCGCCCTTTGGGCGGAAGCAGATCGATGGAGCGGCTGCGATTGTAGTCGCGGGTGAGCAATCCTTTTTTCTCGAGGTTGGTGATGTGTTTGTGCACGGTGGCCAGCGAACTCAGCTTGAGGCCGGTACCAATCTCATCGAACGACGGAGAATAGCCATTCTCCGCCACGAAGCGGGAGATGAAGTCATAGACTTCGCGCTGCCTGCGTGTGATCGCCATGGCGACATTGTTGGCGAATATAAGGCGAATGTCAAGGAGAATCAGGTGGTGGTCCTCAGCTATCAGCTACTCGCCGAGATGGTCTCGTCGAGATATTCGGCAATATCGTGGATCGTTCTCGGGTTCATGGCATGCGCTTTTGCCAACGGTGCTGCGGTGACGCGACCGGGCGGCTTGGGGTGCGTGGGATCTACCGCAGCCGCGACTGGAGGAGTTGCGGGCGCGGCCTTCGGCAGGTTTTGTTGCGATGAGCCTTGCCTCGACTGCGCCGTCTTCGACGAGGGTGGCTTCGACAACCTTGGCCAGCCAACGCGGACGAGCGCTTGCGCCTGTTCCAACGCGGGTTCGTGGGGCTTGGGCGCGGGTGGGGCCGCATATTGGGGTATTTCATCGACCATGTTCTGCCCCACGTAGGTGAAATGGGCGCGGGGAGCGTTCTTGGCGGCGATGTGAAGGGCGCGAAGAATGAGCTGGGCGCGGCGAAAGTCGATGGTATTGCGCACGAGCGCGTTGACGGTTTCCATGAGCGAAGCCTGGATCGATTGCGGGTCTTCGAGGAAAGCCATGGGATGGAGACGCGACTTGGGTGGGGTACGAACGCCGCGAATGAGGCGCTGGTGGAAGTAGCAGAACAGTTCGCCGCGCAGGGCGGGCGAGCCGCAGGGAACTCCGTTGACTTTGATGTGGGTGCAGGTGCGAACAGCTCTGTTGACAGCCATTGAGTTTGAACCTTCCGGGTGTGTGGATGCGGGATCCGGATCGAAAAATTTCCAGATCGAGTTTGTAAGTTGTTGAATTTTAGAGGGTTGCGGCCATAGAGACGGAAGAAGCCTGCGTAAAGTTTTGAAACCCAAGGATTTACGCGGAAAATATTGATTAGTTCGGACTTAGCGGCGGCGAGTTCGGCGGGAGGAAGTGTGGAGAGGTATTGCTGAAGGCTGATTATGGAGGACAGCATACTACTTATAGTTTACGGGGTGGGGGCAAGGTTGGAGGTCACAGGAGGGAGTGGGTGGGTGTGTGGAAAAGATGCAAGCACAGCGCGATTGCCAGTGGGGAGGATCGAACTGCGTTGCGTTCGAAGCAGTGGGAATGCAGGGATCCTTCGACTGCGCGGGACGGCTCGCTAGGCTCGCCGTTCTGCTTCGCTCAGGATGATAGATCTCTTCTAGGGTGGGCGGAGGGCCGAGGGCGGCTGTCCCCCACATAAGCGAGACATCCCACGTAAGCAAAACATTCCACAAGGACATATGCGGGCCAGCACATCCGAAACTTCCTTTGAACTCGCAACTCTAATAGGCTGAGACAAAGCGGCGGAGGATGCCGGGAGGGGTTATGTCGAGAAGTTCGGTACGGACGGTGGCGATGATTTTGACGGTGCTGGCGGGGGCGGTGGCTTGCCGGGCGCGGAGTGGGGCGAACGCGGCGGTGCCGGGTCCGGCGGCGGATGAGGCGCGGGCGACGGCTCCGGCGAAGGAGACAGCGGTGGTGGCGGGGGGATGTTTCTGGGGAATCCAGGCGGTGTTTCAGCATGTGAAGGGCGTGGTGAGCGCGACCTCGGGATATTCGGGCGGAACGATGAAGAATCCGGATTACGAGGCGGTGAGCAGCGGCGAGACGGGACATGCGGAGAGCGTGCAGATTGTTTACGATCCGTCGCAGGTGACTTATGGAGAGTTGCTGCGGGTGTTCTTCTCGGTGGCTCTCGATCCGACGGAGGTGAACCGGCAGGGTCCGGACGAGGGGACGCAGTACCGGTCTTTAATTCTTTACGGCAATGACGAGCAAAAGCATATTGCCGAGGCTTACATTGCGCAGTTGAATTCGGCAAAGGTCTTTCGCAAAGCGATTGCCACGCAGGTGGTGCCGCTGAAGGCGTTTTATCAGGCGGAGGGGTATCACCAGAATTACGCGACGCTGCATCCGGATAATCCGTACATTGTTTATAACGATGCGCCGAAAGTGGCGAATTTGCGGCGGGAGTTTCCGGAGTTGTATACGGGGAAATAGTGAGCAGTAAGGAAGCGAGCCAAACGCGCGTTTTTTTGGGTCGCAAAGAACGCGACCATTCGCGCGGCTCGCCCAGGTCCTTCGCGAGACAAAAAGCGTCTCGCTCAGGATGACAATCGGTATGGGGTGGAGGGACTTATGTTTGAGTCGGATCATGGGGAGAAGGAAGTTAATTTAGGACGGCGGGTTTTTTTGGCAGGAGTGGGCGCAGCACTTGGCGGGGCGGCGCTGTTTTTGCGTCGGCCGCACGTGACGGCAGAAGCGGCGAAGACGGAGCCGGTGGAAGTGACGATTGTGCAATTTTCCGACGACGGCAAGCGGCTGGGGAAGGTGAAGATTGCGCGCGTGGTGAAGTCGGAAGAGGAGTGGAGGAGGGAGTTGCCCTCCGGGGTGTTCGAGATTACGCGCCATGCCGATACGGAGTTGCCTTATACCGGCAAACTTTTGAATGAGCACGAGACGGGGATTTTCCGCTGCATCTGCTGTAACAATGCGCTGTTTAGTTCGGCGACCAAGTTCGATTCAGGGACCGGTTGGCCGAGTTTTTGGGAGCCGATTGCGAAAGAGAATATACGGGAAATTTCCGACAGCACTCTTGGCATGGAGCGAACGGCGGTTTCGTGCACGGAGTGCGACGCGCATCTGGGTCACGTCTTTGATGATGGTCCGAAGCCGACGGGGCTGCGGTATTGCATGAATTCGGCGTCGCTGCGATTTGTGAAGACGGCGTAAGCCACGCGTACAATTGGGCGCATGAGTTCAAGCCAGGAAAACTCCGGCCTCCCGGTTTTTCGCGAGCCGAGTGCGGTTGAGAAAATCTTTAATCGTGCTTTCGGATTTCTGGTCGGAGCCGGTCTCGGTTATTCCTACAACTATCTGCTGCAGGTTCGGGGACGGAAGAGCGGAAAGCTCTACTCCACGCCGATTAATTTGCTGCAGAGCCGGGGCAAGCGGTTTCTAGTGGCGCCGCGAGGCCGCACGCAGTGGGTGCGCAATGCTGAAACTGCCGGCGAAGTTACCCTGAAAAAGGGGAGCACGCGAGAGAAGTTCCGCTTGCGGCCCCTAAGCGACGCAGAGAAGCCCGAGATTCTCAAAGACTATCTGGATACTTTCAAGCGCGAAGTGCAGCGCTACTTTCCGGTGCCGGCAGGTTCCCCTGCTGAGACCTTCGTCGAACTGACGGAAAGCTATCCGGCGTTTGAGCTGATTGCGGGATGATCTGACGCATCCCGCTTCCTTAAAGCGAGTTCCCCAAATGCGAATGGAGAGACGTGCGATGTGCCCGCCTCTCCATTTCAACTCTTACGAAGGTGAGTTGGTTTGGTTAATGACCGTCGCCGGAGCTGCCGGCCTTGGCCGTGCTCTTTAGCGTGACAGTGTCCGAGGGTTGCGGAGCGCTTTTTTGCTGCGTCTGCTGAGGCTTGGGCGCGGCTGGTTTGGCTTCATTTGCTGGACTGGTACTTGCGCTACTAATTGGATTGACCATGAGGTAGAGATCGGCGGGGGACCTCCAAACTTTAGGGCGCGCCGGTTGGTGCGCCAATCTTTGGTAACGGTTACCAGTCCGAGATGTCCGGATGTGAGATGTGTGCTCGATCGAGAGCCTCCCTCAGCGGCTGAAGCCGGTCAGCCAGGAGGCTGCTTATCACAGCGCTGAAAGCGCTGCGCCACCCAAAATCAAGCACTCGTTCTTCAGGATTTCGCCTTCAAGATTTTGTTTCAAGATTCCGTTTCAAGATTTCGTTTCAAGACTGCATTCAAGATTCCGCCTTCGATATTCTGCCTTCAGGCGCCGGTAACGAAAAACTTATCATCCGATGCTTTATCAGATTGGTTGGGAGTCGGTGCGGCGGCGACGTCCTGGACGAACTGGCGGCGGCGTTCTGGGCCTTTGTGCTCGATCGCGCGCACGCGGCGAGCGGGGATGTTGCTGGGCTCGAGGCTGAGGATGCGGCCGTCACGGACCTGGATGTGGGAGCGAAACCAATCGGTGCGGAACATGCGTCCAGCGCAATAAAAAGTCATCGACGCGGCGATCGGACCTTCGAAATCTTTTCCCGTGCAGGCCAAAATTCTACGGCCCATCGCTTGGGTCCAGGTCATGCCGCCGACCAGAGGGTCATTCAGGCGGCAACGTTCAAAGGGCACGGCGTGCGATAGTTTGCGTAGCTGAAGCAATTGCAGCAGGACGGAACTCTTCGCAAGGTTGGTGACGATGATGTTGGCTTCGCTGGCGGAGACGCGCTCAAGCTTGAGGTGAAGATCGGGCGTCCATTCGCGCTCGAAACCTTCGCGGGCGAGGGCTAAGCCTTTATCGGTTGCCTCCACGTAGCGCAGGGTGGCGCGAGCCAAGATCACACTGAACAAACAAGTCACTACGGTGGCAATCAGGGGAATATAGCTGACGAGAGTCGTGAACGATATCCGGAACGAGGTGATCGACGGCACGGACATGTGAGTTCGGCTCCTCGGCGCGCTCGCGGCGCGACTGTTGTGCAACAAGGGGGAAGGCTTTGCGAGGCTGAGTTTTTTTCGGCACAGATGCTTGGTGTCGAGAAGAATGTAGAGGGAACGGAGCGGCTGACGTAGATGCGCATGGTGTGGGACCTAGAATCCCTTGGACGGAGAGACTTTAGTAACTGGGAAAAAGCTTTTAACACAGGGGGCACAGAGGGGCACAGGGCAAGACAGGGAAGACGCACCGGTTATTCGAGGACGCTGTCATCTAGCTTTTTGCGTTCCCAGTCGGCAGCCGCTTGGACGAAGGCCAGGACTACGGGATGCGGATTTTTTTCGGTGGAAGACAGTTGCGGCTGGAAGAGTGTGGCGATAAAGAAGCGGTGAGTAGGGGATTCGATGGCGCGGATTTCGCCTTGTGCGCCGCGGGCCACTACCGGGAATCCGGCTTCCATGGTGGCCCATTCGTACTCCGGATTGACTTCGAAGTTGCAGAAATATTCTTCGTTGACGACTTCTTTGTCTTTGCCGTAAAAAGACTGCAGGTACGAGCCGGGGCGTAAGCGGATATCTGGCACAAGGCCGGAGAGCTTGGGAGCGTTGCCTTTGCGGTCAGGAACGGCGCAGGCTACGGGATAGATGACGATGTTCTTTGATCCTGAATTGTTTTCGGCACTGTCGGCGTCGGCAATGCCGAGGACATTGCGGGCGAACTCGATCAAGGCATACTGAAAGCCTGCACAGGTGCCGAGAAACGGCCAGTCGCGGCGGCGGGCGAACTCGATTCCTTTCAACATGCCCTCGAAACTTTTGTAGGGGCTGCCGGGCGACGCCCAGAGCCCGTCGAAACTTTCGAGAATTTTCTCCGCGCCGGGGGCAGTTAGAGATGGCGTCGGAATCCACTCTGATTCGACCTTCAAATCCATTTTGCGAGCGGCATGCTGCAAAGACTCGGGCGTGGCGTGGTGGGAACGAAGTTCAGTATTGAAATCGCCGAGGATTCCGATGCGAACGGAATTACTCACGGAAGCATTGTACTAGAGCGGGTCTCGGGCGGAGTAACGTTTAAGGAAACCATGGTTCTCGCTGCGCTTCGGGAAGACAACAAGAATTCAGATCAGATGCGTCAGAGTGAGCAAGCCATAGAGACAGAGCAGAGTGAGGACGGGACCGCCCCAGATCATCAGAGTGCACTTCCAACCCAGCGAGCGGGCGATCTTTCTCTGACTCCGCCATGAGATCAAGAAAGTTGGATTATTTTTTCCCTTCATGAGGACAACCGCGGGGCGCGGTTCGAAGTCGCCGTTAGAAGCAGCGGTTCCGGTTGACGAGTTCGTGGCGACGGTTGGAGCGTAGGGCGTTACTCCGGCGGCGGCCCACGCGGTGGGATTCGATATGCCTGCCTTCCTCAGTGCAGCGGCAATTTTTTGCTGCTGGGTCATGTCGGCAGCATCTGGGAAATCGGAATGGGGAGAGAGTTGAATAACGTTGGCAGAGGCGGCGTGGCGCGATTCCTCTTCGAGAATCGATTTGCCCATTGGCGTATTGCCAAATTCCGATGCTGAAAGGGAACCGCCGCCGATCAGGAGTTCGCTGACAGACTGGTGATCCGATGACGAGATGTCGACGCCTCCGGTGGCGAACGACAGAACCTTCTGTCCGATCGGCGATTGCAGTGGGTTGAACCAGAGCGCATCCCGCGAGGTCAGTGTGTTCTGTTCGTCATCCAGAATCGGCTTCGGGGTGAGTTCGAGGCCGGGATTGTCGCCGAGCGTTCCCAGCACGAAAAGCGAATTTTTGGGCTTAATGCAGAACTCTTCCACTTTGATTTTGTTTTTGGTGCTGATGCCGTGACGGCTCAGAAGAGCGTGAACATTCGGAGGCGCTTCTTCTTTAATGGTGAAAAGAGCGTCGCAGAATTCCTGTTGGAAGTCGCAATGGAGATCGAGTTCGGCGCCGCGAGGGTCGACCATGACTTTGCCGGTGTTGTCATCGAGAAAGAAAGGAACGTGCATGCACTCGGCGGCTACTTTGACCCAGGCGTCGCTGCGGCCGCGGCGCTTCCATTCCCAGACCACCGTGCGAAAGTAGTAGCAAGGCCGCTCAGTGATGGGAGCGACCACGGTGTATGGCCCGGCTGCTTGTCCGCTCAGTTCCACCATGCCCATGGACGCGCTGCGAATTTTGGAAACCGGGGTGTCGAGGACGAGGTGCCGGCGCTGCAGCAAGCGGAAGCCGTTGAAAAAAAGATAAAGTCCGCCGCAAAGTCCAATAGCGCACCAGGCGATGGCGCGGATGGGTTCGTTGGAATGAAGCAGCAGAATAAAAGAAATCAAAATGATTCGGCCCGATGAGGTAAGTTTTGTATGAGTACCCGCCTCTCAAGGCTAGCGGAGCAGGCGCGGAGCTGGCAGCAGAAAAGGGGGCACCAGGCTTACGTTGGTAATAAAGCGGAACAGTTCGGAAGTTTGCTAGTTGGAGGAACCAGCGGCGGCCGCTCTTGAGAATTGGCCTTCCAGTGCTTTCATTGTTCCACCGCCTTGACGCAGCGAACTGGGTAGACTGTGGCTCACGGATTCCAACTTGAACTGTTTCACCAGATGTTGCAGATCGAAGGCCAGGCTGGATAAATCCGAGCAAGCCTTGGAAGTTTGCGCAGCTGCCGCCGAGGATTCCTGAGTTGAGCCGGAGATTTGGGACACGTTGGAGTTAATTTGCTCGGTCGTGGCAGATTGTTCCGTCGCCGCGGTGGCGATGGTGGCAATCATGTCGCCGACGTTATCTGACATCTTGATGATTTCACGCAGCGCGGCGCCGGAGGCCGTGGTCTTTTCCACGCCAACCTGAACCTCCTTGATTTCCTCTTCCATGGCCTGGACCGCATTCTGAGTTTCCCGCTGAATGGATTTGATCATGTCGGCAATTTCTTTCGTCGCCTTGGTGGTGCGCTCCGCGAGCTTGCGAACTTCATCGGCAACCACCGCGAAGCCGCGGCCTTGTTCGCCAGCGCGGGCTGCTTCAATGGCGGCGTTTAGGGCGAGCAGATTTGTCTGGTCGGCGATGTCATCAATGACGGAGATGATCTTGCCAATTTTCTCCGAACCTTTGCCCAACTCGGTAACGGTAGAGGCTACCTTGGAAGTGGAATCAGCAATGCCGCGCATGGTGACAAGTGTTTCTTCCACTACTTTGCCGCCATTGCGCGCGGCCTCGGCCGCGCTGCGCGAGGCGTCGGAAGCCTTCTGCGAATTTTCTGAGATCTGCAGCACGGTGGAAGACATTTCCTGCATGGCGGTAGCGACCTGAAGCGTCTGGTCGGACTGAACGCGGGAGCTCTCCGCGGTCTGACCAGCCCCAGCCGAAATTTCTTCGCTGGCACTGGCCAGTTGCTCGGCACTCTGCGTGATGGTGGCGAGAGTTCCACGAAGTACCTCAATCGTTTGATTCAAGGCAACCGCCATTACTCCCAATTCGTCGGTGGAGTCGGCTTCGATGGAAGCTGTGAGATCGCGTGCGGCCAAAGATTGGAGAACGGCCATGGTCTGATGAACCGGGGTCGCAATGGACTTAGTGATGGTAACGAGGAGGATGATGCCCAGCGCGACGGCTGCTACGATCGTGCCAATCACCCAGTAGCGCGATGAAGAGTACGCTGCCGCCGCGCTTTGAGCGGTCGCGTTTCCACCATCGACATTCAGTTTTATGTCCTCTCCTACTTTTTCCAACGCGGCATCGACTGCCAGACGTCCTTCACCCTGCGACAGTTTGAGTGCTTCCTTGTGTTTGCCTTTTCCTACCAACTTAACTACTTGCGTCTCCGCGCTTTCAGTTCTAACCATGTCGGCGCGATATTCGTCATAGATCTTGTGCTCCTGATCGGAAGAGATTAAGGGTTCATAATGCTTATCGTCTGCAGCGAGAGCGTCATGCAGTTCCTGAAGTTGCTGTTTCCAGGAGTTGATTTCTTTCCTGTCCGCAAGAAGCAGATTAAGCTCTCGCCTTTTGAGGCTGGTAGTGTCATAGCGAATTTTCGCGAGGGCTTCGACGGAGGGCATCCAGCTGGTTGCCAAGTCTACCGTGGCAGCGTTCACTTTAGAGAGCTGGCGCAAAGAAAATATACCCAGGCTGGCCATCAGAAGCGGGACCACTCCGAATCCCAGCCCCAGCTTCTGGCTAACATTCAAGTTCTTGAACCAACGCATCGGTTTCCCTCGATCGAAATAATCTTGCGAGACTCGCAACTTGTCGAAATCCTGCCAATCCAGAATGGCGGTTCGGGGATCAGGTTTATTAGTGAAATTATCGGCGCACGGGAACAAACCTTTAGGTAAGCTACGTCGCTCGATGACGTTTCAATAGAAGGTATGCAAGGGTGAGTGCTGCCAGGAAGATGAGTCCGCCGAGAGCGTTGATTCGCGAGGCGAAAAGCGTATGAAGAACGGCGACGGAGACCAGGACAAAGCCGACTACAGAACCCCACAGGCCAAGAGGAGAGCGCATGGGAAGAGCGGCAACTTCCTCCGGAGTGAGCCGCCAGCGGAAACTCACGTGCGCGGCGAGGGAGACGATCCAGGACAGGATCAGGCCGGAGAATGCGGCGCCCATAATGTAGAGAAAGGCCTGTTTCGGAGCCCAGTTTTCGATGATGAGCGCGGTCACGATTCCGTAAGAAGAGACGAGTAACGCAAGGCGCGGCGAGCCGGAAGCGTTGAGCTTGCCGAGGCTGGCGGGAGCCCATCCGGTGCGGCCCATGGAAAATAGCAGCCGCGAAGCGACGTAGAGTTTGGCGTTTGCTCCGGAGAGCGCGGCCGTGAGAACCACGAAATTCATGAAGAATGCGGCGGCTGGAATTTTTGCCAGGCGGAGAACGCTGACGAATGGACTCTCGCTAACGCCAGCGTGATTCCATGGCATTACGCCGACGAGAACAATGATCGCGCCCAGGTAAAGACCAGCGAGCAGAAAAAATGTGAGACGCGCGGCCCGGGGGATATCTTTCGCCGAGCGCGATTCGCCCGTGGTGACGGCGAGGATTTCGATGCCACCGAAGGCGTAGATGGCGAGGAAGACGGCGAGTAGTGGCGCGATTGATCCTTTGGGAAAGAATCCGCCGTGGCTGGTGTATTGCGGAGTGACGTGGCCGCTGAACATGAGCGCGGCTCCGGCCAAAATGAAGGCCACAATGGTGGCGAACTTAATCATGGAGAACCAGAACTCAAAGCGTCCAAAGGAACCGACGCTGCGCAGGTTGATGAGTAGAAGCACAGCCGAGAAGACGATGACCCAAATTTCTCCAGGAACGGCAGGCAGCCAATAGGTCATGTAGGTAGCGGAGGCGACGAGTTCGGCGCCGATGGAAAAGGCGATGGTAGGCCCGGTATGCGGCGCGGCAGAGAAATCCCAGATATTGATTCAGGTAAAGTTCGCCGTAGACGCCGAATGATCCGGCGGCGGGATGCATGCTGGCTAACTCACCCAGCGCCATGGCCACGGTGTAGGCGATGAAAGCGGCGATGATGTAGCTGAGGATCACGCCCGGTCCGGCGATCTCGAGGGCCGCGGCGGAGCCGAGGAGAAGTCCGGTGCCGATGGAACCGCCGACGGCCACCATCGTCATTTGTCCGGCGGTCAGTTGGTGGTGGAGACCTTCTTCGTGAACTTGTTCCTGGACGATCTCCGGATGCGACGGGGCCGAAGGCATGGGGCACCATAACAAATTCGCGCGTCGGAGAGCGAGTTCGAGATCTTTAACACGAAGATTTTTCAGCACCAAAAGCTTTAGCGCGAAGATCTCTTAACACAGGGGACACGGGGTTCACAGGGTAGGACACGAGCAGGAGCCAGTGACTTTCGTAATCGCTGGCGGACCCTTGCAGATTGCTGGCACTGAGGGGGACTCCTAGAATCGAAGCAGCGGTAGTCTGCCTACATCCGACCCATGGCCGATACGACAACGCGCGCGGACCGAACCGAGCTGACCCGGAGGGTGGAGCGCGCCGGAAAACTTCTGCAGAAGGGCAAGGCCGCCGAGGCGCTGGAAGAATATCTGTTGGTCCTGCGGGACGATCCCGAAGATGATACGGTGCGTTCACTCTCGGCGGATTTGTGTCTGTCACAAAATCGCGGGCGTGATGCGGTTCGCTTGTTGGGCGAACTGTTTGAGCGGCAGGTGAATGCCGGGGATGCCACACGAGCGAGCCTGACCTATAAGAAATTGGCCCGGCATGGCAGTCCCACTTGGGATCAGAAAGTCCGCTTCGGGCAGTTGCTGGAAGGATCGAACAAAAAGTTGGCGGTGGGCACGTACGAATCCGCATTGAGCGACCTGGCCAAGCTGGAAGACAAGAAAGATGCACTGCTGGTGCTGGGACGGATCGTGGCACTGGAACCAACGCAGGCTAATTACTTGCGAGTTGCGGAACTGTCCTCCGAGCTGGGAGAAAGCAAGGCCTCAGCGGAAGCTTTCAAGCGTGTGGCGCAATCCACAATGGAAAGCGGCGGTGATCCGGCGCAGTGGTATGAGCGCGCCTATCAGGAAGACTCCTCCGACGAAGAAATTGCGCTGGCCTATGGCAAGAGTCTTTTGGGACAGGGTCAGATTGGCGCGGCGATTTTCATTCTGGAGCCGCAGGTAAATGCGGGCAAAACTTCGCCGGAGCTGCGCGATATTTATGCCGAGGCTTTGCTGGCGGCGGGACGGTATGCGGACGCGGAGCCGCTGGTGTGGCAATTGTTTGAAGAGAATCCGAAGCGCATGTCGCAGGTAACGGCGTTAATTGGGCAGCTTGTCGATGCGGAGCAGGATGATGCGGCCGTCTCGCTGGCGCGGAAGCTCGGGCAATTCCAGGCGAAGCGTGGCGAGCGGCGGCAATTTATAACCGTGATGCAGGATATTGCGGCGACCCGGCGTGCGTCCCCGGGAATGCTGGAGTTTCTCAGCGAGTTGTTCAATGCCTCAAACCGCGAAGGCGATTATTGCCAGACGCTGCTTAAACTTTTCGATGTGTACTGCGGAACCCAGGATTTTGACAAGGCGGCTGAATGTCTGGACCGGGCCGCGGAAGTGGATCCTTACGAATCTGGCCACACCAAGCGGTTGGAAATATTGAAGGGCAAGATTGACGAGAAAAAGTTTGAGGCGATTGCGTCACGGTTCACTCCGGTAAGTAAAGCGGCGCCTGAGACCTCGGTTGAGCATCAAGCGACCCTGGGAGCTTCGACTTTGCAGGATCTGATGTTGCAGGCGGAAATACTGGTGCAGTACGGAATGCGCAACAAAGCGGTCGAACGGCTGCAGAGGATTCAGGAGTTGTTTCCGCGCGAGGAAGAACGCAATGAAGATTTGCAGAGGTTGTATCTTTCCGCGGGCGTGACGCCAAGCTATGCGGGGGCCGCGCCTCGAGCGGTCGTGGCTGCTGCAGCGCCGCCTGCGGTTCCTGCGCCAGTTCCGGTAGCAGCGCCGGTCGCTGATCCGATGGCGGAGATGCGCAACGTGACTCGCGTGGCTGAAATTACCCGCAAGCTGTATCACCAGACGACGGCCGCCGCGGTGTTGACGACGGCAGTGAATGAAATCGGCGGGCACTGGGAAGTATCGCGTTGCGTGGCCGCGATGTGTACTCCGGGTTCGAGGCCGACGGCAGTACAGGAGTTCTGCGGCAAGGGAGCGAAGGCTGGGGAACCAGGAGCTGTCAAAGCTATGATGTGCGTGCTTCAGGATCTGTCTTTATCGTCATCGCCGTCGTCGAACGAGCCCGTGATCATTGCAGACGCGCAGAAGGCGGCGGAGTTGCAATCAGTGCGCAAGGCCGTGGTGGAGTTGGGAATCACATCAGTCATCGCGTTTCCACTCAGCAACGGCGAAGATTCCGTAGGAGTGTTGGCCTTGTTGCACAACAAAACGCGGGCCTGGCCGCAGACAGATACCGTTGTATTAAAGACTCTGGCCGACCAGATGGTGATTGCGCTTAATAACGCAGGCCTGCGCCGGCTGGTGAAAAATCTGTCGGTGACGGATGAGAAGTCTGGACTGCTGAAGCGAAGTTCTTATCTGGACTTGCTGCTGGCGGAAAGTAAGCGCGCGGCGCAGAACGCGTCCCCGGTTTCGGTACTGCTGCTGCAGTTTGGCAGGAGCGCCGCGCTGCTCAAGGAATATGGCGACGCAGCGATTGAAGCGGTGATGGAAAAGATTGGGCAACAGTTCGCCGCCAACATTCGCACCAATGACCTGGCGTTCCGTTACGATACGACGACGATTGCGCTGATTCTCGGCGACACGGCGGAGAAAGAAGCGCTGATGGCCGTGGAAAAGCTGCGCAAAGTGATCGCAGAAGTGCGACTGCCCGCCAAGGATGGCGCGGAGAAGGGCAATTCGCTGGAGTTTTCCGCGGGGCTGGCCGAGGCGGTTGTGCGGGAGAGTTATGATCCGGTTGATATTGTCACGGAAGTGATTAACCGCGCGGAGCACGCGCTGGCTACTTCTCTGGTGCAGGGGCCCGGGAAGGTTGTGGCGCTAGGGGCCGCGCTGGCCGCGGGAGCGGTAGCGTAGAAAAGTAGCCGCTCAACGGTTCAATTCATCCTTTCTATATTCATCTACGTAAATTGTCATGGGCTGCTGCATCTCATCCCGGTACAGCCCGGTCTTGAAATAAACGTAGCCGTGCGCGGGGTAGCCGCGCTGCTGCTGATAAACAGTCGGTCCTCGATAGTGGACGATGGGTTCACCGTTCAACCAGCCGTCGATCAGGCCATCCTGGTCACGCGAGAACCGCGTCTCGAAGCGGAAATCGAGCCAGCGGCCACGCATCTCCTGTTTCGTGGAATAGAGAATTGACTTTGCGTGGTCATCCTGGCGCGTAATCAACAGTTCCCCGTTCTGATACCGGATGGCGAGCACCGGGTTGTCTGGCCGGCATCTGCTCCATTCACACACCTGTTTCCACTGCGCCAATACAAGTCGCGTAGGCACGATGGGAAAATCAGCTGGGAGATACAGGCTGAAGGAATAGCGGTAGCTGCGATGCATGTGCGCCAGCAGCCACCAGGCTTCCATGATTTCGTCACGTTCACTTGCTGGACCGTCGTCACTGGCGGCTTCCCGGCGATCACCGGAACGCACCGTGATTTCGCCCGCTCCGTGTCCCGCACGCACGACGGTGGATTGCACGCGAAACGAACCGGGTACCAGACGACCCGTGGACCACTGCCGGCTCAGGCCGCCAGATTCAAAACCATCGTAAACGTGAATCTCTCTGTGGCGGATTAGGAGAAACACTCCCGCTACGCACACGGCCAGCAGTGCCAACGTTCGTAATAGAAACTCTTTCCTGGTGTTCAAGTTTGGCGGATGAGATGCACGCATCGGAACAATATAGCGGTTAAGAGTTGCGATGGGTCGCATCGACTGTGGATTAAAGGATCTTGCTGGCGAACAATGTCGTTGTCGTCTTTGTCCTTGATAGCGGCGTGGTTTTGAAAAAAAGATCAGTATCAGGGCATCGCTTCAGCGATGCCATTAACAGCTGATGGACCAGCGGCTTTAGGCGCTGAGGCTTCCCCAACGGGTCTGGCGGCTGAAAGCGGTTCCAAGCTTCCTGTTGCGGCGGCATGCCTGAAGGCACGCCCTGATACGAATCTTTGTTTCAAACTGCTCCACTATCTTGTGCCGGCTGCTGTGGTCAAATCTTCTCGCGCGCTGCTACACTAAGCAGTTTGATGGTCAATTTTGATCCGCTCTGGGTGCGGTGTCTGCAAGGAAATCAATGTTAAAACCGGGTGATATTGCGATTGTCAGCGGGGCGCGCACGCCCTTTGGACGCTACTGCGGCAAATTGAAAGATTTCACGGCGCAGGAGTTAGGCGCGGTCGCGGCCAAAGGTGCAATCGAGCGTTCGGGGCTCGATGCCAAGGAATTCGATCACGCGGTATTCGGCAACGCGCAACAGACTTCCGGCGATGCGCTGTACGGAGCGCGGCATGTCGGGTTGCGGGCGGGGCTGCCGATTGAGACTCCGGCGCTGACGGTGAACCGGCTGTGCGGGTCAGGGATGCAGGCGATTGTGAGCGCGGCGCAGATGATCCAGACTGACGAAGCGAAGATTGTGCTGGCGGGCGGGATGGAGGCGATGTCGCAGGCTCCGTTCACGATTCGCGGGCGCGATGGATTTACGCTGGCTCCGGGCGGGAAGATGGAAGATTCGCTGATGGTGGCGCTGCTCGATAGTTACTGCGGGCTGTACATGGCGAACACGGCGGAGTTGTATGGCGAGCAGCAGGGGATTACTCGGCAGGCGCAGGATGAGTTTGCGCTGCGCTCGCAGCAGAAAGCGGATGCGGCTTATAAAGAAGGGCGCATTCAGGAAGAGCTAGTTCCGGTGCCGCTGCGAAATCATAAGGGTGAGGCTACCGGTGAATCGCTGACGGAAGATGACCACCGGAGGCCGCAGACCACGATGGAAGGGCTGGCTAAGCTGAAGGCCGCGTTTGGAAAAAATGGAACAGTGACTGCGGGCAATGCGAGCGGCATTGTGGATGGCGGCGCGGCGGTGGTTGTGATGTCACTGGAAGAGGTTCGTAAGCGGAACATGGAGCCGCTGGGCAGGATTGTCAGTTGGGGAGTTGCAGGAGTTGAGCCGAAGGTGATGGGGCGCGGTCCGGTGCCGGCGACGAAGATTGCGCTGCAGAAGGCTGGGCTGTCTTTGGACTACATCGATTTGATTGAAGTGAACGAGGCGTTTGCGGCGCAGTATTTGTCGGTGGAGAAAGAGTTAGGGCTGGATCGCGAGAAGGTGAATGTGAATGGCGGAGCGATTGCGTTGGGGCATCCGCTGGGCGCGACTGGGACGCGGCTGGTGATTACTTTGTTGTATGAATTGCGGCGGCGAAAGAAGAAGTATGGGCTGGCTACGGCTTGCATCGGCGGCGGGCAGGGGATTGCGATGATTGTGGAGAGTATGAATTAGTTCTTGGCCACAGATTGGCGCAGATTTCCACCTATTACCGAGGGAGCCTGCGATTAATCAGGAGACGCAGTGAAGCGGATTGCTGGCTCAATTATGGTGGGTGTGCTTATTACAGGCGTCCCGCTTATATTGGCTGCTCTATTTCCTGAAACACACTGGTGGAAGGCAGCGGCCGTAATCTGCGACTGGCCCATGTCGCTGGTTAAATCCGCAAACATCGGGCGTAACGAACTGAGGCGCCTCATTTTATTTTTTGTCGTGAACATTGCGACATGGTGTCTTGTTGCATACTTGCTTTTACTTGGACTGAAGAAACGCGTTGGACGATGAGGATTGAGATGGAGGTCAAGGAAGTGGGCGTCTCGGTTGTGGGTTGATGGGTTTCGGCATTGCGCAGGTTTGCACTGCGGCGGTGGTCTTCGAACGCCTCAAAGCGGACTGAACACGGCAATCATCAGGATTTCAGGGAGAAGCGATGCGTGATACTGTAGGCGTATGAACGATCTGCGAAGCCAGATCGACAGCCTCTCTCCCGCCGAAAAGGCAGAGCTGCTGGACACGGTCTGGGAGAGCCTGGAAGCGGACGCGATATCGTTGACGGATGCGCAACGGGACGAGCTGGATTACCGAATCGCTCGGCATGAGCAAAACCCTTCCGATGTAATCCCGTGGCAGCAAGTGAAGGCGGGACTGTTTAAGAAAAAGTGACGCTCCCGGTCGTTTGGACGCCAGAGGCGAATGAGGATTTGCTGGAAGCGCGGGCATGGTATGACAACATTCGTCTGCAGCTTGGCGAGCGTTTCGCGCAGGCGGTCGACGCTGTCATCGAAACCTTAATGGAACATCCGCTACAATTTCCTGTCGTTTATCGAGGCCGTCGACGCGTTGGAGTGCGTCGTTTTCCTTATGGACCTTTCTTCGAGGTTCAGGAGCATCGGATCGTGGTAATCGCCTGCTTCCATGGCAGGCGCAACCCGAGGCGCTGGCAGTCGAGGTAATGAGGTCGGACGTTGCGCAACTTTTGCTCGTAGATATCGTTTTCATCTCAAGAAGGTTCTCCTATGGAGATTAAAAAAGTTGGCGTACTCGGTTGCGGGCTGATGGGTTCCGGCATTGCGCAGGTTTGCGCTACGGCTGGGTTTGATGTGACGGTGCTTGAAGTCGAGCAGAAGTTTCTCGACAAAGGCTTCCTCGGGATTTTGAAGTCGGTGGCTAAGTTTGCCGAGCGGCCTCTCGACAAGGGTGGGATCACGGAGGCGCAGAAGAACGCGATTCCTGCGCGGCTTCACGGGACGACTAACAAGTCCGACCTGGCCGATTGCGACATTGTTATTGAGGCCATTATCGAAAACGTTGGAGAGAAGAAGAAGATGTATGCGTCGATCGATGGCGTAGTGAAGAGAGACGCGATCTTTGCTTCGAATACCTCTTCGATTTCGGTGACGGAGCTTTTGACGGCGGTGAAGCGGCCGGAGCGGTTTATCGGACTGCACTTTTTTAATCCGGTGCCGCTCATGAAGTTGGTGGAGGTGGTGCGGACCATCGCCACTGCCGACGATGTTTACGAGACGGCTTACGAGTTCGGAAAGAAGCTCGGCAAGGTTCCGGTGCGGACTTCGGACAAGACGGGATTCATCGTCAACCGGCTGCTGGTGCCTTATTTGCTGGATGCGATTCGCGCATATGAAGAAGGCGTGGGATCGATTGAAGATATCGATAACGCGATGAAGTTGGGCTGCGGGTATCCGATGGGACCGTTCACACTGCTCGACTTTGTCGGCCTCGACACGACTTATTACATTACTCAAGTGATGTATGACGAGTTCAAGGAGCGGCGGTTTGCGTCGCCTCCGCTGCTGAAGCGGCTGGTGATGGCGGGGTGGTACGGACGGAAATCGGGCAAAGGATTCTACGATTATTCCGATCCGAATAATCCGAAGGCGAATAAGCTGTAGAATCGGCCTTCTGGATTAAGGCGCTAAATTAAAGGCGCCAGATTGAATTTGCGATGCTAAGACGCAGAAAAACCGACCGGCTACCGGGTGAAGGCGGCCCGGAAGATTTGGAGATATATCGCCGGGCGTGGCACAGTTACGTGGCGCGACGGAATCTGGTGGTCGTGCTTTTTGCCAGCTTTCTGTTTCTTGGTTTAGTGATCGATAAGCTAAAGTTGGGCGAAGGCAAGGACTTCGTGATTTTGCTGGCTTGGATTGGAGTTTATCTGGCGGGAGCCTGGTGGCTGACGGAATGGAAGTGTCCGCGGTGTGGAAAGATATTTGGCAACCGGCTGTGGACGCAGCGCTGCATCAGTTGCGATTTGAGCAAAGATGATGTGGCGGCGGTGGCGCGGGGGAAGTGAATCTTCAACGAGAATAGATTTCCCTGCGGTGGCCGATGCGCAGAACCAGCACCACAAGCCGCGCATGCTCCAAGGAGCAGATTAGGCGATAGTCGCCGACGCGGTACTTCCAGTATGCGCCAAGAGGACCGCGGAGCCGCTCGCCGACCAGTCGAGGGTCGTCAAGTTTCTCAACGCGCTTGTAGAGGAAATCCAGGATGCGGCGGGCGACAGGCGGGTCGAGCTTGTCCAGTTGTTCCGTCGCCGGCGGCGACACTTCAACGCTCCATGCCATAGCGCCGCATTATTTTTTCCAGCGGAATTGGTTTGCTGCGTCCAGAGCGAATCTCGGCCAATGCCTTTTCGGCAAAGTAGACGTCCTCGAGATCATCCAAATGCTGAAGGATCGCCTCGCGGGCGTAGTAGGTTTTGGTGCGGCCTGTTCGCTTTGCCAGGCGTTCGAGGCGTTTTTCGATGTTGTCGGGAAGGCGTATGGCCAGCATGGGTACCTCGTGCTATACAATTATAGCACTTGCTCCGTCGGCTGGAAGGAGAGCGTCGATGAGAATCATTCAGGTCCTGCTGGGAGCGATTTTGATCGTGCAAGCTTACGTCGTCTTCCGGCCGCAGACAGGTCGATTCGTATCAAGCGAGCCGGGATCGGGAGTGATTCTGGACACCTCAACCGGGCACTGGTGCGCTGCGTCTCCGAAGCTGGCCAGCCAGGTCATGCCTGAGTGCCAGAGATAATCAGGAGAGCCAATGAGGATAGCGATACTCGGTTGGGGATCTCTAGTTTGGGACAAACGGGGCCTCTCCATTAGAGGAAGATTTAGGGCCGGCGGCCCAAAGCTTCCATTGGAGTTCTCCCGGAAGTCTTCGGATGGCCGCTTGACGCTAATCATCGACGAGAGTCACGGTATCCCGTCGGTCCCCACTCGGTATGCAATAAGCAAATTCCAAGATTTGGAGGATGCAATTTGCGACTTGCAGCACCGCGAGGGCACTGGGTCGCAGAATATCGGCTTTATGAGTATTGGAAGCGGGGCACAGAGGCCGCCCAAATCCAAGGTTGCAAAGAAAGCGATTGAGGGATGGCTCAAAGGAAATCAGAAGACGATCGATGCTGTCATCTGGACAGATCTTGGTCCCGACAAGAACTTCTCATTCTCCGGCGAGGCCGCAGAACGATACCTCAGGTCATTGAGAGGTGTATGCAGAGAGAAAGCGCTCGAGTACCTTGTGCGAGCACCAAAGGAAGTAGGAACTCCCTTGCGAAACCAAATGATACGGTGTCTGAAGGAATCATGAACTTCGAAAACATTCTCCTCGAAAAGAAAAACGCGATTGCTTACGTCACCGTCAATCGGCCGAAGGTTCTCAACGCGCTGAACATGGCAACCATGGAAGAGTTACGGGCGGCGTTTCATGAGATCAAGAATGATGCGGCGATTCGTGTGGTCATTCTTACTGGCGCGGGCGAGAAGGCATTTATCGCGGGAGCGGACATCGCCGAGTTGGCTAAGAACGATGCGGTTGCAGCCAAGGAATATACACATCGTGGGCAGAATGTTCTGAACTTGATCGAGAATCTGGGCAAGCCGGTGATTGCCTGCATCAATGGATTTGCGCTGGGCGGAGGATGCGAGATTGCGCTGGCTTGCACCATGCGGTTGGCCAGCGAGAATGCGAAGCTGGGGCAACCAGAGGTAAAGCTGGGGATTATTCCCGGTTACGGCGGAACGCAGCGACTGCCGCGGTTAGTTGGCAAAGGCATTGCGATGCAGATGGTGCTGGCGGGCGAGATGATTACGGCGCAGGAAGCGCATCGCATCGGACTGGTGAATGAAGTCACCGTGGCGGCGGAGCTGATTCCGCGTGCGGAGGCGATTGCGGCGAAGATTATTGCGAATGCTCCGCTGGCGGTGCAGTACGCAATGGAGGCCGTGAATAAAGGGATGGAGATGACTTTGAGCGAGGGATTGTATTTGGAGGCTGTGCTGTTTGCCGTGGCTTGCGCGACTGAGGATAAGAAGGAAGGGACTGCGGCGTTTTTGGAGAAGCGGGTGGCGGGGTTTAAGGGGAAATAAGTCAGATGCTTTAACACAGGGGACACCGAGGAACGCAGGGTAAGTTCGCCACGGAGGCACAGAGTCACGGAGAAGAGAGATCAGGAAGATTTCGTTGTTGAAGGTGCTCCCGGGCCTGGGATGCATACGCTCGAAGGAACTTTGAGTGCTTTCGGCAAGCGTTTTGCGATCGTTGTTTCGCGCTTTAATGCGTTCATCACCGAGCGATTGCTGATCAGCGCGATTGACGGTTTGGTGCGCTCCGGCGCTGAGAAAGAAGACATCGATCTGGTGCGCGTTCCCGGGGCGTTTGAGATTCCGCTGGCGGCGCGAAAATTGGCGGAGACCGGGAAGTACGACGCAATCATCTGTCTCGGTTGTCTGCTGCGCGGAGACACGGCGCACTACGACGTGATCGTGAACGAAGTCACGCGGGGGATTGGGCAGGCGGCGCAGGAGACTGGTGTGCCGCATGCTTTCGGCGTGCTGACTTGCGAGAATCTGGAGCAGGCCATTGATCGGGCCGGGTTAAAGATGGGGAACAAAGGATTTGAGGCGGCGCTGGCGGCGGTGGAGATGGCGTCGTTGAAGGATGCTATCGGCCGGCAGCCATCAGCTGTCAGCAAGAAGCAGGTTCCTCCGACTCGCTCCGCTCGTCGTCGGAATGACACGCCCAGGGGCGTAAAGATCAAGACAAAGCGGCGCAAATAACCTTCTGTGCAGTAAACTGAATCACCACCTCCACAACAATCTCTTTTATGGGTACACGGCGTAAATCCCGCGAATTGGTTCTGCAGATGCTGTTTCAGGCGGACATGGGCAAGCAGACGGTGGACCACGTGCAGCGCACGTTTTGGGCGGAACATGCCGGGACCAGCGCCGATGTGCGCGGATTTGCGGAGGATTTGTTTCGCGTGGCGACCGATCGGGGAGCGGAAATCGATAAGCTGATCGAGCGTCATGCGGAGCACTGGCGCATGGAGCGCATGGCCGCCGTGGACCGAAATTTGCTGCGCGCCGGAGTGGCGGAATTTCTGGCTTATCCGGATACGCCGTGCGCGGTGGTAATTAATGAGTCACTGGAGATTGCGCGGAAATTTTCCAGTCTGGAATCGGTGCAGTTTGTGAATGGCGTACTCGACAGCGTGGCGAAGGAATTGCAGAAACCGGCGTAAGCATCCCCGGCTAAAGCCGTCTCTTTCTTAAGTATTCGAATCGCAGCGCTGGAAGCGCTGCGCCACCCTAAATCAAGCCTAGCGCCTGAAGGCGCGCTTCAAGTTCGTCCGCTCATTGCGGTATGCCTGAAGGCATACCCTGATACGAATCCGGCTTGGATGAATCCCGCAGAAGCAATCGGCCTGAATCAAACCCGCCCAAATCAGCGCGGCCTGAATCATTGCGATGCGAACATCCAGGCGAACAGCGAGAATTCCTGATCACATTTACGGCTTTATCGCCACCATATTGAGGTTGCAGGAGTATGAGTTGTAGCAAAAGTTATTCGACGAGTTGGGAAGTTGGTAGAAGGGGACTTCCATGACGTCGGTGGCGGTGACGGTGTCGAGTTCGTGCAGAATTCCGTCAGTGCCGGCAACATAGAGGTATTGGCCGTCCGCGGTGATGTCGGCGGCCACCGGCGCCGCGCCGCCACTGAGTGGGATTGCGCTGACGGATGAAGTGACGAAGTTATAGATCAGAACACCCTGGTCGCTGGTGACGATGTAGACCGCGGCCCCCCCGGGCGCTACGAAGAAATTCAGGGGATGGAAAGTGCCGCTTTGGAGACTGATGTGAACGGGAGTGAAGGCGGTTGACGTAGCGACGGTTTGAGCGAGTGCAATCTGCTGCTGCGGGCACAGTGCGGGCGGCGGAGGGACTAACGAAGTTGTAGTGGTGGTAGCGATCACGTCGATGCCGGTGTTATCGATACCGAGGAAAACATCGAGGTTGGCTAAGTCACTTTGGCTGAGAAGAGGAATCGTAGTGTTGCCCATGGGGGCGCTGACAGCGGGGACCATCTTGAGCAAGGTGGGCGTGGTTGGCAGACCGCTGAGCGCTAAGCTCACCGGCGAGTTGTTGCAGGTGTTGAGAACGTCGATGTTCGAGGTGGCACTTCCACCCGCGATGAAAGCAAAGGCTCCAGTGGAAGAAAACGCGATCGAAGTGGCTGGCGCCGACAGAGGAATCGTCACCGGAGCCTGGAGAGTCGAGTAGACGTATAAAGTGTTGCCGCCATTCCCGAGGATGTAGGCTTTTGAGCTGTCTGGGGAAAATGTTGCCGTGGTTGCGCTGTTGATGTACAGAGCCGTGGTGACCGTAGATGAAGAACTGGTGTTGACGACGTAAACCTGGTTGGGAGTGGAGATAGTATCGGCGAACACGGCCCGATTGCCGTCCGGGGAAACGGCCAGGACTTTACCGGTCACAATCCCCAAAGTGCTGGCTGGGTTGGGCAGAAACGTAAACGGGTTAGTCGTGGATGAGCCAAGGTTCGCGGTGGTGATGAGGAATGAACCGTACTGGCTGCCGACGTAGGCTTTGTCTCCCGGCGGATCGAACATCAGGGAATTAGGCGGTGCGGGCATTGAACTGGGACTGGCAGCAATGTTTTTTGCAGTCGAGATGTCGTAGAGCGCGACGGTGCACTGCGAGTTGCTGTAACAATCCTGACTGGTTGCCAGAACGCTGGTGGAAACCGGGACGCCGCTAACCAATCCGGAAATGGAATTGACCGGATAAACCGGCTGCGGAATGTAGAGTCCGGGAAAGCCGGCCGGATTAAATGGGAAGCCAACGTTACAAGTTGGCGGGCTGCACGAGGCGGTGATGGCTGCCGTGCCAGGTTGTGCCGTTCCGATCGTGCAACTTGCTGCGCCAGAGCATCCGGTGGACGCCGCGGGAGGGGTTGTCGGGGTGGTCGTAGTCGTGGTGGTGGTTGTCGTGGCAGCGCCGCCAGCGGTAAGCGCAGCTGGAGCGGAAGAGGTCCATGTCAGCGGAGGTTTTGGCACGATGCAGCCTTGGACGTCGACGGCTGTCGCGGTGATAGTCTCCGAGGTACCCTTCGTGGCGATGAAGTTGGTCTGGCCGATGTTTTGTGAGCCATTCGAGCCGAGTTGCAGACTGATGCATTGCACCGGGCAAGTCTCTGCAATGTAGGGTTGACTGAATACTCCCGAGGCTGAGGCGACCACCTGGGTCTGGCCCGGCGTATTGGGCTCCACGGTAGCCTGGTTGGTGATGAGGTTCGACGAGGCACTTACGATGGGATTGATGGTAACGACGTTGAAATTGGCCTGGGTCCAGGTGAAAGGCCCAACCGAAGCGGTGATGTCAACTCCCTGGCTGTAAGCCGTGGCTTGTAACGTTTGCTTCTGATTTTGGGAAAGGCAATAGTTGGCGGCGCCGCTGTTAAACGGGATATTGCACGCTAGGGGAAGTGCGGTCTGCGAAGGGCACGCGGGAGGCAGCGAATTTACCGGAGGAACGATGCTGATCTGAACGTTGTCGATAGGAGGATGGACGAAGACGGTGGTGGGTGGGCTAATCTGGCCGAGTGCCGTAGCGATCACCTGCACAGTGCCCGATCCTGCAGGCGTGCAGACGTTATAGTACGGAGCGTTCCAGGTCCCGGCGCAAGCAAATCCGCTGGGAGAGATGGAGAGGATTCCGGACGGGCTGTCCGGAGTTAGAGAGAAAGTGAAGGCCGGCGAGATGGTAGCGTTCGTGCCGTTCTGGGCGCTGGCCGTGAATGCCAGCGTGCTTCCCCATTGCATGGAAGCGCTGATCGAAGGATTCAGAGTAATCTTTGCGGGAAACGGGTTCGTGCCGGGGGGTTTGTGTCCTCCGCAAGCCGGCAACAACAGAAAGAAAAAAATCGTAACGAAGACTCCCGCCCACTGAACGCAGCCGAACCTTCCCATGCAACCTCTCGTCGCCTCACGTAGCATCCGCGATGCGAGCCGCTTATCTTAAAATGAAAAATTGAATTGGAACGGAAAACTTTTGTAGTGTAGAGGCTGCAGGCGGATTCAGCAAGCTGGCTGCACCCACGCCGCTCTCCACGATCAGTTATTCCGCATTTGCAGTAGGATGCAAAATGTAGTGGTGCAGTTTGAACCTAGTCGGCGATCATTGTGCGGATGGATTGCGCCGAGAACCAGTAATGTGCCGGACGTAGCAATTCGAATGGACTGCCTTGCCATTCTCATCGGCGTACAGATCGACCGTTAGATCGACTGGCTTGTTGCAAATTACGCAGGATATTCCTGTGGAAGGGTGACCACCCATAAATACCTCCTTTGGACGGTCACAAGTAGCGTAGGGCAAAAGCGAACTGTAGGCTGGTCAATACTGACCAATGTGGGAACTCTTCCCGTTGCGGGAGGAGAATAGCTCAATCCCAGAGCGGAGAATCCAAACTACACCACTGCCATGAAAAAACATGGGTTGACGATGTTTCGCCCGAGTTGCTATAGTAGTTTGGTTCCGCGAGTTAATCCAAGCTTGCTGTAAGCCGTGAGTTTTGCGGAGTACTGCGCAGAATTCGGGTTGAGCTTTTGAAACGCGTTTCCAAATGTAGTTTTAGTTTGGAAACTTTCCTCGCTGAAATGTTCCTGCGCTGCCTTTCGCCCTCGGGCATCCGTTGCGATTAATTTAGAAGCATCGGCGGTCTGCGAAAGGATATGCAGGACAGAGCTGGCGATACGGAGTACCCCCGGAGTTTTGGCCGGGTGCCACCGTCGGCAGTTCAAACCTAGATCGGGAACCCAAAATCTCTCTCCGTGGGTTGGTGTGCGGCGAGAAGCATGGTTGGCCACTGAGCCTGCCAGCCCGGATCATGTAGTCAGACCGGGAGAGCGATGATGCTGCGCGCGGTAATCGCGCTGCGCGACATTGATGTGAAGTCGGTGTGAAGAAGGAGCGGCAAAGAGTGCCTACTTTCAATCAATTGGTGGCGAAGGGCCGGAAACGGCCACGGTATAAGACGGCGAGTCCGGCGCTGCAGGGGTGTCCACAGAAACGCGGCGTCTGTACGCGCGTGTACACGCAGACGCCAAAGAAGCCGAACTCGGCGCTGCGGAAAGTGGCGCGAGTGCGTTTGACCAATGGAATTGAAGTCACCACTTATATCCCTGGTGTCGGCCACAATCTGCAGGAGCACTCAATTGTGCTGATCCGCGGCGGCCGTGTGAAGGATCTGCCGGGCGTGCGTTATCACGTGATTCGCGGAACGCTGGATGCGGTGGGTGTGGCCGGGCGGCAGCAGGGACGTTCGAAATACGGCGCCAAGCGGGCGAAGAAGGGTTAAAAAGCAGGTTTCAAAGTTTCATGGTTTCAAGGTTTCAACGTGGCCGTGGTCACGCAAACTCTGAAACATTGAAACTCTGAAACCTTGAAACTTGGAGTTTTATGCCTCGTAAAGGACATACAGCAAAGCGGACCGTTCCAGCCGATGCCGTGTATGGCTCGAATCTGGTGACGAAGTTCATCAACTCGATGATGTGGCAGGGCAAGCGCTCGACCGCCGAGGGCATTTTTTACGAAGCTCTCACCAAAGTGCAGGAAAAAGGCGGCGACGAAGCTTTAAAACTGTTTACCAAGGCGGTCGAGAACGCGAAGCCGCTGCTGGAAGTGAAGACTCGTCGAGTTGGCGGCGCGAACTATCAGGTGCCGGTGGAAGTGAATGCCGACCGACGTACTTCGCTGGCGATCCGCTGGTTGCTGACTTATGCGCGCGGACGCGCCGAGCGCGGCATGGTTGACAAGTTGAGCAATGAATTGCTGGACGCTGCCAATGGAAAAGGTGCAGCCATCAAGAAGAAAGAAGATGTTCACCGCATGGCGGAAGCGAATAAAGCTTTCGCGCATTATCGGTGGTAAGCGCGACAAGCCGGTAGGGTCGCGTGCAGGATTTTTGATTGTTGCTTTCGATTGTTGACTACGCCGGTTTTCAATCAGCAATCGAAAATCATCAATCAACAATTGAAAAGTTTCGGAGCCCTGGAAAGTAGCAGAGATTACAGTGCCTAGAACAGTCCCATTAGAACGCTGCAGGAATATCGGCATCATGGCCCACATCGATGCCGGCAAGACCACTACGACGGAGCGCATCCTGTTTTATACGGGAAAGACGCACCGCATCGGAGAGGTGCACGAAGGCACTGCGACCATGGACTGGATGGAGCAGGAGCAGGAGCGCGGCATTACGATTACGTCCGCCGCGACGACCTGCACCTGGCGCGATATCCGCATCAATATTATTGATACCCCCGGCCACGTGGATTTCACGGCTGAGGTAGAGCGCTCACTGCGGGTGCTGGATGGCGCAGTCGCGGTGTTTGACGCGGTGCACGGAGTGCAGCCGCAGTCGGAAAAAGTCTGGCGACAGGCCGATAAGTATGGCGTTCCGCGGATTTGCTTCATCAACAAAATCGACAAGATGGGCGCGGATTTCGAACATGCGGTCGATACCATCCGCAAGCGTTTGAGCGCCAAACCAGTCGCGATTCAGATTCCGATTGGCCAGGAAGATAAGTTTAAAGGCGTTATCGATCTGATTAACATGAAGGCAATCGTGTGGCAGGATGACACGATGGGCGCGGAATACGTTACTGAAGAAATTCCCGCCGAGCTGAAGAAAAAAGCTGAAGCGTTTCACGCGCAGCTGGTCGAAAGCATCGCCGAAAACGACGACGAAATCCTGCACAAGTTTCTGGAAGGCGAAGAGATCAGCGCGGACGCGTTGCGTGCGTCGCTGCGCAAGTCAACCATTGCGCTGAAAGTATTTCCGGTAGTTGTGGGAACGGCGTTCAAGAATAAAGGTGTTCAGCCGCTGCTCGATGCGGTGGTAGATTATCTGCCGTCGCCGCTGGATGTTCCGGAAACACATGGATTGAATCCTGATAATGGCGAATCGATCGTGCGCAAAGCCGATGACAAAGAACCGTTCTCGGCGCTGGCCTTCAAAATTATGGCCGATCCATTTGTCGGCCAGTTGACGTTCATTCGCGTTTACTCCGGGCACCTGAAGACGGGCGACTCCGTGTTGAACACGGGCCGGCGCAGAAGCGAGCGCATCGGGCGTCTATTGAAGATGCACGCCAACAAGCGGGAAGAAATCAGCGAGATTCTTGCGGGCGATATTTGCGCCGCGGTAGGTCTGAAGGGCGTGAGTACGGGCGATACGATCTGCAATGAAGATCATCCCATTGCGCTGGAAAATATTACATTTGCGGTTCCCGTGATTTCGGTCGCAGTTGAGCCTAAGACGAAGGCCGATCAGGAAAAGATGGGCATGGCGCTTGGCCGCCTGGCCCAGGAAGATCCCACCTTTAAGGTTCACACCGATCCCGACAGCGGGCAGACCATAATCAGCGGCATGGGCGAGTTGCATCTGGAAATCATTGTCGACCGCATGATGCGCGAATATAAGGTTGAAGCCAATGTTGGCAAGCCGCAGGTGGCGTATCGCGAGACGATTCGCAGGCACTCCGAAGCCGAAGGCAAATACATTCGGCAGACCGGCGGACGCGGGCAGTATGGACACGCGAAGATCAAGTTGGATCCGCAACCGGCAGGTACAGGCTACGAATTCGTCAACGATATCGTCGGCGGTTCGGTGCCCAAAGAATTCATCAAGCCAATCGATCAGGGCATTCAGGAAGCACTCGAAGGCGGCATTCTCGCGGGCTATCCGATGGTCGATGTGAAGGCGACGCTTTACGACGGCAGCTATCATGATGTCGATTCGAATGAAATGGCGTTCAAAATTGCCGGTTCGATGGCGTTCAAGGAAGCTGCGCGCAAGGCTTCGCCGGTGTTGCTTGAACCGGTGATGCAGGTCGAAGTAGTTACGCCGGAAGATTACGCGGGCGTGATCATGGGCGATCTGAGTTCGCGGCGTGGACGCATTGAAGGCATGGAGCATCGCGCCGGGTCGCAGGTGATCAAGGCGATCGTGCCACTGGCGGAGATGTTTGGCTATGCGACGCATATGCGTTCGTCAACGCAGGGGCGGGCTGAGTACTCGATGCATTTTGCGCGTTATGAGGAAGCTCCGCGGTCGGTGGCGGAGGAGATTATTGCCAAAGTGCAGGGGACGACGAAATAGTAGCTCTCCGTGAGCGATGTGCAGATTAGAGATCCTTCGGCGCCAAAGAGCGGCGCCTCAGGATGACAAGGTAAAGATTGAGGAACGAATATGGCGAAAGAGAAATTTGATCGGAATAAGCCGCACTGCAATGTAGGGACGATTGGTCACATTGATCATGGCAAGACCACGTTGACGGCGGCTATCACCAAGGTGTTGCAGAAGCATAATCCGAAGATTGTGTTCCGGTCTTTCGACAGCATTGATAACGCTCCGGAAGAAAAGGCGCGCGGAATCACGATTGCGACGGCGCACGTGGAGTATGAGACGGCGAACCGGCACTATGCGCACGTGGATTGCCCGGGCCACGCCGACTACATCAAGAACATGATCACGGGCGCGGCGCAGATGGATGGCGCGATTCTGGTTGTGGCGGCGACCGATGGTCCGATGCCGCAGACGCGTGAGCACGTGCTTTTGGCGCGGCAGGTGGGTGTGCCTTACATCGTGGTTGCGCTCAATAAGTGCGATGCGGTGGATGATCCTGAGCTGCTCGACTTGGTCGAGCTCGAAGTGCGTGAGTTGCTGAAGAGTTACAAGTTCCCGGGCGATGATGTGCCGGTGATTCGCTTGTCTGCTTTAGGCGCACTGAATGGCGAAGAGAAGTGGGAGAAGCAGATCGACGCGCTGATGGAAGCTGTTGACAAGTCCGTGCCGCAGCCGGCGCGCGAACTGGACAAGCCGTTCCTGATGCCGATCGAAGACATCTTCTCGATTCAAGGTCGCGGCACGGTGGTGACGGGACGAATCGAGCGCGGCAAAGTGAAAGTCGGCGAGGAAGTAGAGATCGTCGGCTTCCGCGACACGCGCAAGACAGTGGTCACCGGCGTCGAAATGTTCAAGAAGCAACTGGACGAAGGCATGGCAGGCGATAATGCTGGACTGCTTGCTGCGCGGCATTGCGAAGGAAGATGTGGAGCGCGGCATGGTGCTGGCGAAAGGTGGATCGATCACGCCGCACACCAAGTTCAAAGCCGAAGTCTACATTCTGACCAAAGAAGAAGGTGGACGGCACACGCCATTCTTCAAGGGATATCGTCCGCAATTTTATTTGCGCACGACGGATGTGACCGGAGTGGCGGAACTTCCCGCGGGCACCGAGATGGTGATGCCGGGGGACAATGTCAGCCTGGTAATCGAACTCATCACACCGGTGGCGATGGAGAAAGGCCTGCGCTTCGCGATTCGCGAAGGCGGACACACGGTAGGCGCGGGAACGATTTCGGAAATAGTGCAGTAACAGTGGAACCGCGGACGCCTTCGTCCGCGGCTCCATGAGCAACGCGGCTTGCGGCTTGCCGCCAGTTCTTTCCTTCCGGAGACGCCGGGAGGGGTCAGAGAGAGTGAAGCGTGATTGGAAAAGAAAGAATTCGCATCCGGTTGAAGGCTTACGATTACCGCATCCTGGATCAGTCGACCGGCGAGATCGTGGAAACGGCGCGACGCACCGGAGCACAGATTGCCGGGCCGATTCCGTTGCCGACGATGAAGAACAAATACTGCGTGCTGCGTTCGCCGCACGTGGATAAGAAGTCGCGCGAGGAGTTTGAGATCCGCACTCATAAGCGGTTGCTCGATATTCTTGAGCCGACGCAGCAGACGGTGGATGCGCTCATGAAGCTCGATCTGCCGGCGGGCGTGGATGTGGAGATTAAGGCATTCGGCAAGGAACATAAATAGCGCGGGCTTTGCCCGCGGAACAGCCGAGGGCGGCTGTTCCCGCATGAGCATAGACGGCTCCTCAGCCAATAGCCGGCGTTCAATAAGCGACGAGCCATGCTGAGCTGGAGATAAAGATGGCGATAAGAGTTACAGGCATTCTGGGAAAAAAGGTCGGCATGACGCAGTTGTTTGACTCGAAGGGCGATGTGCGCCCGGTCACAGTGCTGCAGGCTGGCCCTTGCGTGGTGACGCAGCACAAGCTGGCGGTGAAGGACGGTTACGAAGCGGCGCAGATTGGCCTGGTGGAATTCGTGAAGGAGTCGCGACTGACGAAGCCGGCGCGTGGACATCTGGCGAAGAATAATCTTCCTCCGGTGAAGTTCATGCGCGAAGTGCCGCTTGAGAGTGACGGCGATGGCGACGGCGCAGTGAAGGTTGGAGACAGAGTCCTGGTCGAGATTTTTGATGGCGAAAAGTTCGTCGACATCGTGGGAGTCAGCAAGGGAAAAGGCTTTCAGGGCGTGGTGAAGCGGCATCATTTCGGCGGCGGTCCGAAGTCGCACGGTTCGATGTTCCAGATTACGGGATCGATCGGATCGTCGGCGTTTCCTTCGCGCGTGTTCAAGGGAATGCGCATGTCGGGACATATGGGCCACGAGCGCGTGACGCAGCGCAACCTGCGCGTTTTAGGTGTGGATAAAGACGAAAATCTGTTGGTAGTGGAAGGCAGCGTGCCGGGGCCGCAAGGCGGCTACATCGTTATTACAAAAGCGAAGAAGCCACCCAGAGAGCGGCGTGGATTTGCGGGTGCGGCTACGGTCGATCCGTTGAAGGCGGCGAAGCGAGCAGCAAAGAAGGCGTAAGTTAACGTGTCGCGAGCGCTCTCGCTCGCGTCACGTGCAGCACGGTAAAGATCGCGGACGAAGGCGCCCGCGGCTCCATGAGAAATGCTATGGCAACGATTGATATTCACAACTTGAGCGGTGAGAAGGTCGGAACGTTCGACCTCGCCGATGAAATTTTTGGCGCGGTGAACGAAGACCTGCTGTGGGAGGCGGTGAAGCATTACCGCGCCGGGCAGCACCGCGGTACGCACGCGACCAAAGCCCGCTGGCAGGTTTCCGGTTCGGGCAAGAAGCTGTGGAAGCAGAAGGGGACGGGACGGGCGCGTATCGGCTCGATCCGTTCGCCACTGTGGCGCCATGGCGGCACGGTGCATGGTCCGGTCCCGCGATCGTATGACTATGCATTTCCGCGCAAGAAGCTTCTGGGCGCGCTGCGTTCCGCGCTGGCTTCCAAGTTTGCCGACGGCAAGCTCACGATCGTGAATGCGTTCGACGTGAAGGAACCGAAGACCAAAGAATTTCGGGCGGCTCTCGAGGCGTTGAAAGTTGAAAAGACGGTTCTGATCGTGGATGTGCCGCACTCTGGCAATCGCAATCTGGAGTTGAGCGCGCGCAATATTGAAGGGCTGGAACTCATTCCGGGCAACGAGGTTCATCCTTATCATTTGCTGCGCTATGATCGCGTGATTTTTTCTCATCCCGCGATTGAGAAGTTGCAGCTTACGTTGAAAGATACGTTGCCCAAGAGCCAGCGCAAGCATGCGAAGGAAGAAGAGGAAGGCGCGAAGAAGGCTTCGGCTTCTCCACGCAAGCGCGTGCGGCATGAAAAAGCGGCGGAGGTGGCCTAGGGCAATATGAAATCGGCATATCAGATTATTCGCCGTCCGGTGATCACCGAAAAAGGATTGGCGATCAAGGAACTGCAGAACACGCTGGTGTTCCAGGTTGCACCGGGGGCAACGAAGACAGAAGTGAAGCAGGCGGTGCAGACGATTTTTAAAGTGAAAGTGCTTTCTGTCCGCACGGCAATGTATCCGGGAAAAGAGCGGCGACGAGGCAAGTTTGCCGGCTACCGTCCGGACTGGAAGAAGGCTTATGTGCGATTGCGGGCGGGCGAGAAGATGCCGGAGTACGCGCAGAATTTGTAAGCGGCAAGAAGCAGGTTCCTCACCGGGCTCCTGTGGCCCAGTTCGGAATGACAAACGAGTTTGAGCTGAGAGCTAACGGCTAAAAGCTAAAGGCTGATTTTTATGGCGATCAAGACATACCGACCGACGACGCAGACGTTGCGCTACCGCACGACGATCGTCAATGACGACATTACGACGCGGAATCCGCACAAGCCGCTGATCGAGAAGAAGCAGCGCACCGGCGGACGCCGCAACTCGGGCGACATCACCAGTTGGCATCGCGGCGGCGGACACAAGCAGAAGCTGCGCATCATTGACTTCAAGCGCGACAAGACCGGCATTCCCGCGACCGTGACCACGATTGAATACGATCCCAACCGATCGGCGCGCATTGCGTTGCTGGCGTATGCCGACGGCGAGAAGCGCTACATTCTTGTGCCCGAAGGAATGAAGGTGGGGCAGAAGGTTGTGAGCGGGCCGGATGCCGACATTCTTGTGGGCAATGCGTTGCCGCTGCGCAATATTCCGCCTGGCACCTCGATTCATAACCTGGAATTAAAGCCGGGCAAGGGCGCGCAGATGGTGCGTTCGGCGGGCGGCGCGGCGCAGTTGGTAGCGAAGGAATCGGATTACGCGCTGGTGAAGTTGCCTTCGGGCGAGACGCGGAAAATTTCGCAGGACTGCATGGCGACGATCGGTCAGGTGGGAAATCTGGATCATGAGAACATCACGATCGGTAAGGCGGGCCGCACGCGCTGGCTGGGATGGCGTCCAGTAAACCGCGGCGTTTCGATGAATCCAGTGGACCATCCGCACGGTGGTGGTGAGGGCAAGACTTCGGGTGGACGGCATCCGGTGACGCCTTGGGGTCAGCCGACACGTGGATATAAGACGCGGAATAACAAGCGGACGGATAAGTTCATCGTGAACCGCAGAAGCAAGTAGAGGCGAGAGCAAATTTATGGCACGTTCAACTAAAAAAGGCGCGTACGTGGATAGCTACCTGATGTCACGGGTTGAAGGCATGAATTCGCGCAACGAGAAAAAGGTTTTGCGCACCTGGTCGCGGCGGTCGACCGTGGTTCCCGAGATGGTAGGCCACACTATTGCGGTGCACAACGGCAAAAAGTTTATTCCGGTGTACGTCACGGAAAACATGGTGGGGCACAAGCTGGGCGAGTTCAGTTTTACGCGCAACTTCAAAGGCCACTCCATGCGGGCGGCGACGGAAGTGGCGGCGAAGCCGGCGGGCATTCCGGGAGGGCCGGGAGCGATTACTCCATCGGCAGCGCCTGCGGCGCCGAAGGCATAAGGGGAGGCGCGAATGGAATTTCGAGCAGAAATGCGTTACTTGCGAGTCTCGCCGCAGAAGGCGCGCCTGGTGCTGGAATTGATCAAAGGGCGCAAGGTGGAAGAGGCCCGGAACACGCTGTTGTTTACCAAGAAGCGCGTGGCGGCGCATGTGGGCAAGCTATTGCAGTCGGCGCTAGATAACGCGAATTTTTTGAGTGCTGAGAAAAATCTGGATATCGAACTCGACAATTTATATGTGAAGAGCGCGATTGCGAATGATGGTCCGCGCATGAAGCGAATTCGTCCGGCGCCACAAGGACGGGCGTTTCGCTATCAGCGGCGCATTTCGCATATTGAGCTGGTGCTGGCGGAGCGCGGCGGAAGTAATGGAACGGCGTCCGCTTCGGACGCAACTCGGACGGCATCCTCTGGATCTTCGGCCAAGCGGCGGGCTCCGGTGGCGAAGAAGAAAGTGGCGGGTAAGACGAGCAAGAAGAAAAAGGCGGCTGCGAAATAACGCCGTTTAGCGAGGCGTTTGAACCTCGCTGGCGTCATCCTGAGCGTTCTTTGCGAAGGATCTCAGAAACAGCAGGTTCCTCACCCACGCTTCGCGTGAGTTCGGAATGACAGGATTTGAAGTTGATTGGCGAGTTCGGGACGACAAGGTTTGAGGATTTGATTTAGGAGAAGCAATGGGACAAAAAGTCCATCCTTATGGTTTTCGCCTCGGCTATACCAAGCCGTGGAAGTCGCGCTGGTTTGTGGAGCGGGACTACGACAAGCTGCTGCTCGAGGACGTCAAGCTGAAGAATGAGCTGAAGGAAAAGCTCAAGTCGGCGGGCGTGAGCTCGATCGAGATCGAGCGGCCGGGCAACAAGCTGCGCATCATTATCAAGACGGCGCGTCCCGGAATCATTATTGGGCGCAAGGGCGCGGAGATCGATAAGCTGAAGGCCGATCTGCAGAAGCGGACGTCGCGCGAAATGTTTGTCGATATTCAGGAAGTGCACAAGCCGGAACTCGATGCACAACTGGTTTCAGAGGCGATTGCCCTGCAACTGGAGAAGCGCGTCGGATTCCGCCGCGCAATGCGTAAGGCGGTGGATTCGGCCCTGCGCTTCGGCTGCAAGGGAATCAAGGTTCGGGTAAGCGGCCGGTTGAATGGAAATGAAATCGCGCGCTCGGAGTGGTACCTGCAAGGTCGTTTGCCGCTGCACACATTGCGCGCGGATATTGAATATGGATTCTCGGAAGCCAGGACGACTTACGGAGTGATTGGCGTGAAAGTTTGGGTGTACAAGGGCGAAATTCTTCCGACCAAGAAGAAGGAACAGCAGACGGGCGTAGGCGCGTTCTAGGGAAACTTCGATCGGGCGGGTTTCGAGGAGTCCGGGATCGCCTTCGGCTTCGCTCAGGATGACAAGGCGGGCGGATGACGGCAAAAGAGAGCTGACTTATGTTGATGCCAAAGAAAGTGAAGTACCGCAAGCAGCAACGCGGGCGAATGACTGGAAAAGCTTGGCGCGGTAGCACGCTGGCGTTTGGCGATTTCGGGTTGAAAGTGCTCGAACCCGGGTGGATCACCGACCGGCAGATCGAAGCCAGCCGCGTGGCCATGACTCGATTCGTGAAGCGTGGCGGAAAAATCTGGATCCGGGTATTTCCGGACAAGCCAGTCACCAAAAAGCCGGCTGAAACCCGTATGGGCAAGGGCAAGGGCGCTCCCGATCATTGGGTCGCGGTAGTTCGTCCGGGGAAAATTTTGTTCGAGATGGAAGGGGTCACGGTGGTGGACGCGACCGAGGCAATGCGGCTGGCCTCGCACAAGCTGCCGCTGCGTACGACGTTCGTCAAGCGTGACACGGCGCATTAGACAAAAGCTATCAGCTTTCATCCGTCTGCTATCAGCAGAAGCGGATGCGGAGAGAGCTGAAGGCTGAGAGCTGAGAGCAATTTATGAAGGCAGATAAAGTCAGAAACTTAACCGACGACGAGTTGCAGCACCAGGGGCGCGATCTGGCGGACCAGCTGTTCAAGCTGAAGTTTCAGCTGAACATGGGGCAGACGGAGAGCCTGAAAAAGATTCGCGGACTGCGCAAAGACATTGCGCGGGTGAAGACCATTCAGAGCGAGCGCACCCGCGTGGCGGCAACGGAGAAATGATAATGGCGGAAACCGCAGCAGGAAAAGCTACGCCGAAAGGCGAGCAGGTGCAGGGCCGGCGCAAGGAAGTGGTGGGAGAAGTAGTCGCCAACCGCATGCAGAAAACTATCGTGGTGAAAGTCACGCGCAAGAAGGCGCATCCGTTTTACGGGCGCGTGGTGGCGCGCAACAAAAAGTTCTATGCGCACGACGAGAAGAACGAAGCGCATGTCGGCGATGTAGTGCGAATCGAGGAGACGCGTCCGCTCTCGAAACTGAAGCGCTGGAAGTTGAAGGACATTGTGCGTAAAACCGCGCTGGTGCCGGAGATCGCGCTGGAGCACGACGTTAAGTAGAGATGCGCGCTGTTCGGAGGGCGGGTTCCGCTGAGTCCGAGATCCTTCGCGAGACAAAAGGCGTCTCGCTCAGGATGACAAGGCGAGACAAAAACCGTCTCGCTCAGGATGACAAGTCGAGACAAAAGGCGTTTCGCTCAGGACGACAAAGTGAGATTGAGAGCGTCTCGCTCGGTGTGACAGAGTAACGGGAGATTGATGCTATGGCTGTGATGATGAGAAGCATGCTGGAGGTGGCCGACAACTCCGGCGCCCGCAAGCTGCAGATGATTCTGCCGCTCGGCGGTTCCACCGGATTGAATGCTGGCCTCGGAGACATAATCACGGCAGCCGTGAAGGAAGCGGCTCCCGACGGGCAGGTGCAGAAGGGCAAAGTGGTAAAGGCCGTGATTGTGCGCACGCGCAAGGAGCACCGGAGGCGCGACGGCACTTACATCCGCTTTGACCAGAATGCTGCGGTGCTGATCAACGATGCAGGCGAGCCGGTGGGTACGCGCGTATTCGGTCCGGTGGCGCGCGAGCTGCGCGATAAGAGGTTTTTGAAAATCGTTTCGTTAGCGCCGGAAGTGATTTAAAAGCTAGTTCCAGGTTTCAGAGTTTCAAGGTTTCAAGATGCCTTGAAGCATTCGAAATCTTGGACAGCGTGATTTGACTTTGAAACTTTGAAACGCAGAAACCTTGAAACCTTGACTTTATGAGAACTGCAAGCACGGTACAAAAGCGAGTTGATATCCGCCGCAACGATAACGTAAAAGTTATCACCGGCCGCGACAAGGGCAAGGAAGGGCGCGTGCTGCGCGTGTTTCCCAACGATAACAAGCTGCTCGTGGAGCATGTGATGATGGTGAAAAAGCACGTGCGGCCGAATCCGCAGCGCAACATTGCGGGCGGCATTGCGGAGCAGGAAAGCCGGATTGCCTTGTCCAATGTGCAACTGGTTTGCCCTAGTTGTGGTCCAGTGCGTATTGGACACGAAGTGCGGGGCGATCGTAAGGTTCGAGTCTGCAAGAAGTGCGGAACGACGCTGGATAAGTGACGCCGTTTGCGAGGCGTTCGAGCCTCGCGGCGTCATCCTGAGCGAAGCGAAGGATCTGGCGAGTACGAAATAATTCTCACGAACCGGTAACCACTCCGAAACCGTGAGAGGAAGTTGAAAAAGAAAAATGGCAAAAGAAAAAGAGAAAAAGGGTTCGAGAGATTCGTCGCAGGAACAGAAGGCTCCGGCGCAGGCGCATCACAGCGCCAAGGAGCGGCCGCGGCTGCGTTCGAAGTTTGAGAAGGAAGTTGCGCCAGCTCTGTTGAAAGAACTGGAGCTGAAGAATTCGATGGCGGTTCCGCGACTGAACAAGATTGTGGTCAACATGGGTATGGGCGAGGCCACGCAGAATTCGAAGATTCTCGATCCGGCTGTGAATGAGTTAGGCCAGATTACCGGCCAGAAGCCGATCGTAACTAAGGCGAAGAAATCGATTGCGGCGTTCAAGGTGCGCGAGGGGCAAGCCATTGGAACCATGGTGACCCTGCGCGGCGACCGCATGTACGAATTTCTGGACCGGCTGGTGAATATTGTGCTGCCGCGAGTGCGTGACTTCAAGGGGGTTTCCACGAAGTCGTTCGATGGGCGCGGAAATTACACGCTGGGACTGCACGATCAGCTGATCTTCCCGGAGATTTCCTACGAGAAGGTCGACAAATTAAAGGGCATGAACGTCACCATCGTTACTACCGCGGCAAACGACAACCAGGCGCGGAGTCTGCTGAAGCATCTGGGCATGCCGTTCCGGGCGTGAAGTTTTGAGTCTAACAACTAGGTTCTTTTAAGGATTTCATGACTACAGCGAAGCGAGTGAAAGACGCGAAGATCGAAAAGAAGTTTGAACTGGCGCGCGACAAGAAAGAGAAGACGCCGAAGTTCTCCAGCCGCCGGCACAACCGCTGCAAGATTTGCGGACGGCCGCGCGCTTACTTGCGCAAGTTCGGCGTGTGCCGGCTATGCTTCCGCGGGCTGGCGCTGCGCGGGGAGATTCCGGGGGTTTCGAAGTCGTCGTGGTAGTGGGCGGGGTCTGAGGAGTGGGAGATCCTTCGCGAGACAAAGGGCGTCTCACTCAGGATGACAAGGCGAGACAAAGAACGTCTCGCTCAGGATGACAAGGGCATGAGAAGTAGGCAAGCCGCTGCAGGTTCTCCGCAGGACGCGGAGCGAACGGGTGGCTAGAGGAGAAGCAAACAATGAGGTTGACCGATCCGGTCGCAGATATGCTGACGAGGGTGCGCAATGCGCTGCAGGCGCGGCACCAGAAGGTGGATATTCCAGCCTCGCGGCTGAAACTGGAGATTGCCCGCATTTTAAAAGAAGAGGGCTACGTCTCGAATTTCAAGCCGACGGAGGAGGAAGGTCACAAGGTCATCCGGATTTATTTGAAATACGGCGCGCACAATGAAGCCGCAATTTCAAAAGCGGAGCGCGTGTCGCGTCCCGGCTGTCGCGTGTATGTGCGGCGCAGCGAGATCCCGCGCGTGCTGGGCGGCATGGGCATCAACATCCTTACCACGCCACGCGGGGTGATGACCGGACGGCAAGCCCGCAAGGAAGGCGTGGGCGGCGAACTGTTGTGCGAGATTTGGTAAGGCAGCTTCTAGCTACTAGCTTCAGGCTACTAGCTAAAGGCGCAGATTCTTCGAATGAGCTAGAAGCCAGGAGCTAGAAGCTAAGAGCTGATCTTATGTCACGAATTGGAAAAAAGCCGATCCCGATCCCTAAAGGGGTGACGGTCAAAATCGAAGGCAATACCGTTCTGGTGCAAGGGCCGAAGGGCAAGCTGGATACGCCTCTTCCTTCCGGCATCAAGGTCGAGCAGAAGGACGGACACCTGGTAGCGGTCCGCGAAAACGATTCCCAGGCTGCGGTGCACGGGCTGGCGCGGGCTTTGGTGAATAACGCGGTCGAGGGTGTGACCAAGGGCTGGACGCGCGAACTGGAAATCGTCGGCATCGGCTATCGCGCCGAGATGAAGGGTAAGGGGATGATTGTGTTCAGCCTCGGCTACTCTCATCCCATCGAATATCCGCTGCCCACGGGCGTGGACGCGACGGTGGATCCCAAGCAGACGAAGATTGCACTGACGGGAATCGACCGGCAGCAGGTCGGTCAAGTAGCGGCTGAAATGCGGTCGCTGCGTCCTCCGGATCCTTACAAGAATAAGGGTGTGCGTTACGCGGGCGAGAGATTGAAGAAGAAGGTTGGAAAGACCGGAGCGAAGTAGCGGCGCCGCTTAGCGGGCGTGAGCCCGCTGCCGCTATCCCTTCGGCAGGCTCAGGGCAAGCTCTGAGCGAAGGGAAGGATCTCTGGAAGGACGAAGATTATGCTGACGAGAATTTCGAAAAATCAGAAGCGGGGGCACGTACACGACCGCATCCGCAAAAAGATGCAGGGCACGGCGGAGCGTCCGCGGTTGAATGTGTACCGTTCGCTCAATCACATTTATGTGCAGGTGATCGACGATCTGCATGGAGCCACGGTGGTTTCGGCGAGTTCGGCCGAGGGCAAGAAAGCGGACCGCAAAACCGGCGGCAATGTGGCGGCGGCGAAGAGTGTGGGCAAGACCATTGCCGAGCGCGCCAAGGCCAAAGGCGTGACCAAGGTTGTGTTTGACCGCGGCGGTTACATCTATCACGGGCGCGTGAAGGCGCTGGCGGATGCGGCTCGCGAGGCGGGATTGCAATTCTGAGGGAATTGGGCAATTGAGTAATCGGGTAATTTTGTGATTTGAAAAAATGAGCGGTCGATTTTCAATTACTAAATTACAAAATTACAAAATTACGAAATCAGGTTAGAGAATGCCAACAGTGATTAAGAAGCTCGATGCGAATTCGTTTCAGTTGAAGGATCAGGTCGTAGCCATTAACCGGGTCACCAAAGTGGTGAAGGGCGGCAAGAATCTTTCATTTGCCGCGCTGGTGGTGGTGGGCGATCCATCCGCCGCGGTGGTGGGTCACGGCGCGGGCAAAGCTAAAGAAGTGCCGCAGGCCATTCGCAAGGCGATTGAGTCGGCGAAGAAGAATTTGATCAAGGTGAACTTGACGCAGACCAGCATTCCGCACCTGGTGCTGGGACGTTATGGCGCAGGCAAAGTTTTGCTGAAGCCGGCCCCCGAAGGAACAGGCGTGATTGCGGGTGGCGCGGTGCGTGCAGTGATGACTTCGGTGGGAATTCAGAATGTGTTGACCAAGTCGATTGGCACCACCAATCCGCATAACGTGATCAAGGCGACTTTCGCCGCGCTGCGAAGTTTGAAGAGCCGCGAGAGCGTTGCGGCCATGCGCGGCAAATCGATGCAGGAGATTTAGTAACGGCGGTGTGGTGAGATTGAGGAAGTTAATGATGACGACGAAAAAACCCAAAGCGGTTAGCGGAAAGATTCACCTGAAATGGGTGCGCTCCGCCATTTGCACGCCGGTGAAGCATAAGCGGGTGGTCAAGGGACTGGGATTCACCCGGTTGAATCAGGTGATCGAGCGTCCCGACAACGCGGCGATTCGCGGCATGGTAGCGAAGATTCCGCATCTGGTTGAGATAATGGAGTAGAAGTGTTTCAAGGTTTCAGAGTTTCAAGGGTTCAATGTGGATTCAGTTCTACGAACCTTTGAAACATGAAGCTTTGAAACTTGGACTTACTTATGAATCTATCGAACATTCGAGCACCGAAGAACGCGTCAGAGAAGCGCAAGCGAGTGGGGCGCGGGATGGGCTCCGGCATGGGCAAGACGTCTACGCGCGGACACAAAGGCCAGCGTTCGCGCACCGGCATGCGCCTGATCCGCGGTTTTGAAGGCGGCCAGATGCCGCTGCACCGCCGCATGCCCAAGCGTGGCTTCACCAACATTTTCCGTAAAGAATTCAATATCGTGAGCCTGGAGCGGCTGGTGGCTCTGGGCGAGGATCTGCACGCGGCGCCCATCACTCCCGATGTGCTGCGCAAAGCGGGCGTGATCAAGCAGAAACTTCCGGTAAAGATTCTCGGGGATGGCGAGTTGACCATCGCGATCACCGTACACGCGCACAAGTTCTCCAAAGCGGCGCAGGAAAAAATCACCAAGGCAGGCGGCAAGGTTGAGGTCTTGCAGTAATGTTTGAAAAGCTGGCGAACATTTTTCGTATTCCCGACCTGCGCAAGCGGGTACTGTTCACGCTGGCCATGCTTGCGATCTACCGGCTCGGCGGACATCTGCCCACGCCGGGGGTGAACTTCCTCAAGCTGGAACAATATTTCAATCAGAACGCGGGATCTCTGCTGGGGTTCGTCGATCTGTTTTCCGGCGGCAATCTGCGGCGGCTTACTCTGTTTGCCCTGGGCATCATGCCGTATATCACGGCATCGATCATCCTGCAGTTGCTGACCGTGGTCTATGAGCCGTTGGCCAAACTGCAAAAAGAAGGCGAACTGGGGCGCAAGAAAATTACGCAGTGGACGCGCTATATCACGGTCATCCTCAGCGCGGTGCAATCATTCGGCATCGCCATTGGCCTGGAGAAGGCTGGCGACTTCGTGCTTCATCCCGGACCCGCCTTCATCCTGATGACGATGTTGACCCTCACCACGGGCAGTGCATTTGTCATGTGGCTGGGCGAACAAATCACCGACCGGGGAATCGGCAATGGCATGTCGCTGCTGATTTTTGCCGGCATTGTAGTGGGCCTGCCGCGCGGCGTGGAAGATCTTTGGGAAAAGGCGAGAAACGGTACCTGGGGCGCGATCACGCCGGTTTTGATGGTGGGGCTGGTGGTCTTCATGATCATCGTGGTGGCCTTTATCGTCTACGTGGAGCGCTGCGAACGCCGGCTGCCGGTGCAGTATGCCAAGCGCGTGGTAGGACGGAAAGTGATGGGCGGGCAGTCCACCTTTCTTCCCCTGCGGGTGAATGCGGGCGGCGTGATGCCGGTAATCTTCGCGTCTTCAATTCTCACTTTGCCCCAGACCGTCGGCTACGGCTTGCGCAACAGCCGCTATTTGGGCGACTTGATGCGCATGCTGGGATGGGGCGAACCGCTTTATACCTTGCTGTATGCGGTGGGCATCATTTTCTTCGCTTACTTTTATGTGTCGATCGTTTTCAATCCCAGCGAAGTCGCCGACAATATGCGGAAGTATGGCGGCTTCATTCCGGGCATTCGTCCGGGCAAACGCACGGCGGACTACATCAACGAAGTTCTGACTCGCATCACGCTGGTGGGCGCTCTCTATTTGATCATCATCTCTTTTATTCCAGAGTGGATGATCGCGGGAATTCACCTGAACCACTTGCCGTTTTGGCTGGGCGGTTCGTTGTTTGAGCGGCTTCCCGTGTGGGTGACGAACGGGCTGGGAGTGAATTTTTATTTTGGCGGAACGTCGCTGCTGATTGTCGTAGGTGTGGCGATGGATACGGTTACGCAGATCGAGGCGCAGTTGATCATGCGCCATTACGATGGATTTACCCCGCGCAGCGGACGCATTCGCGGACGCCGCAACTGGTCGTAGGGGCGACCGGGCGGGTTATGCAGGACGGCGAGCTGTTGCAAGCAACGGCTCTTCCGAGTTGTGGGGTTGCTGAACACTGTTCGGGAGGCTTTGGCCAACTCGATGGAGCAGGAAACCTCACGCGATATAGGTCCCATAGTATTGCTTGGTCCGCCGGGTGCCGGTAAGGGCACGCAGTCCAAGCGAATCATGGAAAAGTACCTGATTCCGCAGATCTCCACTGGCGATCTGCTGCGTTACAACGTGGCTCAAGGTACTGGGCTAGGGCTGGCGGCCAAGGCCGTAATGGAGCGAGGAGAGCTCGTTTCCGACGATCTCGTATGTGAGATGGTTCGGCTGCGGTTGAGAGAGCCGGATTGCAAGCGTGGTTATATTCTCGACGGATTCCCCCGGACTGCAGCCCAAGCCGGATGGCTGGACGCACTGCTCGACGACAAGCTCTTTGACAACTCGCGTGCCACTCGGGCTTGGCCGATTGTGATCCGCCTCGACGTGGATTATAATCAGTTACTGCTCCGGATTACTGGACGCCGTTCTTGTCCCACCTGTGGGCGGATTTATAACGTCCACTTTCAGCCAGCTCTGGTCGATGAAGTTTGCGACTTGGATGGATCGAAGCTGGTGACCCGCAATGACGACCGGTTGGAAGTAATTCAGCCCCGTTTGGCGGCCTATCAGGAGCAGACTCGTCCGGTAGCGGATTACTATCAGCGGACTGGCCGGCTGATCTCGATCGACGGTGATCGGCCGATGGACGAAGTGACGGCGCAGATATTCAGGATTATTGAAGATCATCACGCGTAGCGTTTTCTCGATAGAGCATGGCGATTGTTTGCAAATCAGCGGCGGAGATTGAACGGATGCGGCAGAGTGGCCGCATCGTGCGACAGGTACTCGACCATGTGCGCACGCTGGTGAAACCCGGCATCACCACCATGGATCTGGAGCGTGCGGCAGAGAAGAAGATCGGCGAACTGGGCGCCAAGCCGGCATTCAAGGGCTATTACGATTATCCTTGCGTGTTGTGCACGTCGGTGAATGAAGAAATCGTGCATGGCATTCCTTCCGAGAAGAGGGAACTGAAAGAAGGCGATATTGTTTCGATCGATTGCGGAGTGGTGCTCGACGGTTATTATGGCGACGCCGCGATCACGGTGCCGGTGAGCGAAACAGTCAAGCCGGAGCTGCAGAAGTTGCTGAAGGTCACTGAAGAGTCGCTGTACCGCGGAATCGAGCAGGCGCGTATCGGCAATTCTGTAGGCGATGTGGGAGCAGCGGTGCAGGAACATGTGGAAGCTGCCGGATTCAGCGTGGTCCGCGAGTTCGTTGGGCATGGAATTGGCACGCACCTGCACGAAGAGCCGCAGGTGCCGAACTACGGAGCGCGCGGCCACGGCGCCAAGCTGCGCGAGGGCATGGTGATTGCGATCGAGCCGATGGTGAATTTTGGCAAGCCGGAGACGCGTGTGCTGGGTGATAAGTGGACCGCGGTCACAGCCGATGGCAGTTTCAGCGCGCACTTCGAGCATTGCGTGGCTGTTACCAAGGACGGTCCGGTAATTTTGACGAGTTAGAGCTTTTAGCTTTCAGCTCTTGGCTTTTTGCTAAGAGCCAGGAGCTAAAGGCTAAGAGCTGATTTCAAGGAGCGAATGAGTAAAGAAGACGCGATTGAAGTGATGGCAGTGGTTCTGGAACCTCTGCCGAATGCCATGTTCAAGGTGGAATTGGAGAACAAACACCAGGTGCTGGCGCACGTATCCGGCAAGATGCGCAAGAATTTTATTCGCATCCTGCCCGGGGATAAGGTCGCAGTCGAGCTTTCACCTTACGACTTGAATCGCGGAAGAATTGTTTATCGCTATAAATAGAAGGTGCCGGGCTTTGCCCGGTGGACAGGCGAGGCGCCCGTCCCCATACGAGCTTAGAATTGGGAACCAGTTATGAAAGTACGAGCATCGGTAAAGAAAATTTGTGACAAGTGCAAGGTTATCCACCGCAAGGGTGTGGTGCGGGTGATCTGCGTCAACACGAAACATAAACAGCGCCAGGGGTAAGTAGGCCGGGCGTCGGAGTCAAGGACAAATATGGCACGTATCGCAGGCGTCGATTTACCGCGCCAAAAGCACATTAACATTGCGCTGACTTATATCTATGGCATCGGGCATCCCCGCGCTGGCCAGATTCTCGACGAGGCCAAGGTGGACCCAATGAAGAAGGTCCAGGACCTCAGCGAAGAAGAGGTCAACCGCATCCGCACTGTGATCGAGCAGCAGGGGATGGTGGAAGGTGATCTGCGCAAGGAAGTTTCGATGAACATCAAGCGGCTCATCGAAATCGGCTCCTATCGCGGATTCCGTCATCGCCGCAACTTGCCGGTCCGCGGACAGCGTACACACACCAACGCGCGTACTCGCAAAGGGCCGCGTAAGGGAACGGTCTCAACCAAGAAGAAGGCGACGTCGAAAACATAAGGGCAGGTTTCAAGTTGCAATGTTTCAAGGTTTCGAAACCTTGAAACTTCTGAAACCTTGAAACCTCGAACGAAACTTAGGAACTGAGAAGCTCTCTATGGCCAAACCAGCAGCAGCGGGCGGCGCAGCCGCAACCGACAAGAAGGGCAAGAAGAAAACTTTCAAGAAGAAGGAGCGCAAGCACGTTCCGCATGGACTGTGTTACGTGCAGGCTTCCTTCAACAACACGATCGTGACGATTACCGACATGAACGGCAACGTTCTGTCGTGGAAGAGTTCAGGATCGCTGGGCTTTCGCGGATCGCGCAAAGGCACTCCGTTTGCCGCGCAGCAAGCGGCTTCGAATGCGGCCAACATGGCGCGTGATCATGGAGTGCGCAGCGTGGATGTTCGCGTAAGCGGCCCCGGCTCGGGTCGTGAGTCGGCGGTGCGTGCGTTGGCGTCGTCCGGGATTGAGGTTCGTTCGATTCGCGACGTAACGCCGATTCCACATAATGGATGCCGTCCGCCGAAGAGACGGCGCGTATAAAATTTCCAGTTTCCGGTTTCTAGTTTCCGGTACTTGCGATGGAAGCGGAACCGGAAACTTAGAGACTAGAAACTAGAAACCTGTTTCACCGTCCGGGAAGAAGGGTGAAGCCAAACCCGTAAACCGGTCATCTAAAAGGAGAATAATTTGGCTCGTTATACTGATGCAGTTTGCCGTCTATGCCGCCGCGAGGGCATGAAGCTGTTCCTCAAAGGCGCAAAGTGTTTTAGCGATAAGTGCCCCATCGAGAAGCGCAACTTCGCTCCCGGACAACATGGGAAAGACCGCAAAGCTAAGATTGTTGGCTACGGTCTTCAATTGCGCGAGAAGCAGAAAGCCAAGCGCATCTACTTCACGCTGGAAGGCCAGTTCCGCAACTACTTCGAGAAGGCCGCGCGCACGCGAGGCGTTACCGGCGAGTTGCTGTTGCAGCAACTCGAGCGGCGTCTGGATAACGTCGTCTTCCGGTTGGGCTTTGCGCAGTCACGGCGCCAGGCGCGGCAGTTGGTGCGGCACGGGCACGTCGCTGTGAATGGGAAGAAGGTCAACATTCCTTCCTATCAGGTGAGTGCGGGCGAAGAAATTTCGATCCGCGAGAATAGCAAGAAGCTCACCGTGCTGGAATTGGCCAAGGAATTTGCCAGCCACGGGACGCTGCCGAACTGGCTGGAAGTGAATCGCGATAATTACACGGCGCGGGTGTTGTCGTTGCCGAAGCGCGAGGATATTCAGTTGCCGGTGAATGAGCAACTGATCGTGGAACTTTATAGCAAGTGAGATAAACCACAAAGGGCACGAAGTTACACGAAGTTCTTCGTGATCCTTAGTGTCCTTCGTGGTTGTAGATTTTAGGTCCACAATTTCGAGCCAGATCAGCCTGTGCTGGCGCTTGACCTGAATCCAGCTTTTGCAAGATGGACCGATTCAGGGAGCCAGCACTGAGCCAAACGGCCGAAGGAGAAACAAATGCTTTGGAAAGGTTTTCAGAAACCGAAACGTCTCGCAGTTGATACTTCTACCCTCACCGATAAGTACGGAATTTTCTGGGCGCAGCCATTTGAACGTGGCTTCGGCACCACTGTGGGCAATGCCTTGCGGCGCGTGCTGCTGAGCTCGATTGAAGGCGCTGCCGTAACTGCGGTGAAGATGGAAGGCGTGCTTCACGAATTCCAGTCGATCCCCGGAGTCGTGGAAGACGCGACTGACATCATCCTGAACCTGAAACAGATTCCGTTCAAGCTGGCGGGCGATGCTCCGAAAGCGATTTATTTGCGCGCCGATCAGCCGGGTGTGGTTACCAGTGGAATGATCGAAGCCGATGGCGATGTTGAAGTTCTCGACAAAGATGTCTACATCGCAACGGTCAGCGAAGGCGGCAAGCTCGACATGGAAATGCGGCTGAAGCGTGGCCGCGGATACACTTCCGCCGACAAGAATTTTGACGAGGATCTCGGCATTGGATTTATTCCCATCGATTCGGTTCACTCGCCGGTGCGCAAGTGCAACTATACGGTGGAAGCGGCGCGTCTTGGTCAGATCACCGACTACGACAAGCTGACACTCGAAGTGTGGACCAACGGCTCGATCACGCCCGCCGATTCGATTGGTTTGGCTGCGAAGCTGATGAAAGACCACATGAACATCTTTATCAACTTCGAGGAAGAAATCGAAACCGGCACATCGTCATCGGACGATCGCAAGCCTGAGATTCACAACGAGAATCTGAACCGCTCCGTTGAGGAACTCGAGCTTTCGGTGCGCAGCTACAACTGCCTGAAGAATGCGAACATCCAGACGATCGGCGAGCTGGTGCAGAAGACCGAATCGGAGATGCTCAAGACGAAGAACTTCGGCCGCAAGTCGCTGAACGAAATCAAGGAGATTCTCTCCACGATGGGCCTCAGTCTGGGCATGAAGATCGACGAGCACGGCAATGCAGTGCCCGGCCCGACTTCGAATATGGTGCTGCCGGCTTCAGCTTACGGTCCGGACGACCAGCTGTAAAAGAAAAACAGTTTCCGGTTTCTGGTTTCCAGTGTGTGCTGTCCGCGACTGGAGTTAGGAACCGGGGACAGGAAACAGGAAACTGAAGACAGAGGTCCTTCCCATGCGTCACAAAGTAGCAGGCTACAAACTCGGACGGAACACTTCGCACCGGCGCTCGCTGCTGCGCAACCTGGTCACGTCGGTGATCGTCGAGGAGCGGGTCGAGACGACTGTCCCCAAGGCGAAGGCTGCGAAGCCCATCGTCGAGAAAATGATCACACTCGGCAAGCGTGGCGACCTCGCCGCTCGCCGCCTCGCCTCGTCATACCTTATGACGGACGCAGCGGTGGTCAAGCTTTTCGATACTGTCGGTCCACGCTTCGGTGACCGCAATGGCGGATACACGCGCGTCATCCGCACTGGCTGGAATAAAGGCGACGGCGCCGACAAGGCTTTCCTCGAACTGCTGGGCAGCGAAAAGGTGCTGGACGAAAAGCGCGAGAAGCGCGTCGAAGCCCGTGCCAAGAAGGCTGCCGAAACTCGCAAGGCGATGGAAGATGCCGAGGCGCAAGCGCAGCACGACGGCGGCATCGAACCGGTGAAGGAAGAGAAAGACGAGAAAGAAGATCAGAAGTAGGCGGTTTCTTTCGCCGTTACACGGGAGGCGTGGTCTTCAGACCCGCCTCCTTTTTTCTGTTCTCCGGAATCACCGCGCGCTCATCTTCGCGCAGGGATTTCCCGGCGCAGCCAGCGTGACCCGCCCCTAGAGGGTCTATGATATTCGTACGATGGGAGCCTCAAAGCAAACTCTTCTCATTCTTTCCGCCGCGCTCTTGCTGAATACCCTGGTCTGCGGCCAGCAAACTGCTCCAGCCGTGGGCCAACGCGGTGAATTTGTAACGCGCGCTGGAACCTCCTTACAGCTCTCCGGAAAATCTTTCCGGTACGGCGGTCCAAATATTGAGTGGTTAGGCCTGGAGGCGTACGGGCCACACGATCCACAGGGACCGCGTTACCCCAGCCACTTCGAAGTGGATGATGCCATGGACACGGCCAAGGAAATGGGAGCAAGAGTAATCCGCTCACAGACCCTTGGCGATAGCGTTGGCTGCGAGCTTTGCATCGAGCCGCAACTTGGAGTTTTTAACCCTGAGGCTTTCAAAGCGATCGACTATGCGCTCAAAGCTGCTCATGATCGCGGAATCCGCCTGATCATAACCTTGGCCGGAGATTGTGCAACCTGCGACTTAAGCGGACCGGGAGAGTATGTAGAGTGGGCTCATCAAAAAGATCTTAAGGCTTTTTTTACTGATCCGGCTGTGGTTGCCGCGTTCGAGAATCACGTCGCCGCGGTTTTGAACCACAAAAACGCTTTGACCGGAATTGCGTACAAAGACGATCCGACGATCCTGGCTTGGGAAAACTGCAACATGTGTGGCCTCGGTGTGGTGTGGACCTCATCCTCGCGGGATCTCACGCCATATCTACCGTGGATTGACACTATCGGAAACTTCATCAAGTCGATTGACGCCCGGCATTTGTATCTGGATACTACCGGTTTTTTCCGCTACGACAAGAACGCACTGAATGCTAAAACCCCTGACCTCGTCACCTGGGAATATTACCCGCACTGGGATGCGCTGCTTGGGACCGGTGAGAAAACCACGGCGCAATCTTTTTCTGAGGATGCAGCCCTCATCACGGGGCACGGCAAGGTTTACATCGTGAATGAATTCGGATGGGATGTCACCGATTGGGCTACGCAGAACGATCTTGAGAACGTGCTTCACACCTTGGAAACTGATCCGAATATCTCGGGTGATGATTTCTGGGCGCTGCAGGCTCATGCGGATAACTTCGGGTGGCAATCGATTCCCGCCAATGTCAGCAATGCCGCCTATGCTCGCAGGGGTGAGAGCGGTCAATGGTGGGCGCTTTACTACGGCGGCATCGACACGATGATCAACACCAGCGATGACATGCGGGCGCGCGCACAGCAGTTGCGAGGCCATGCCTATGCGATGGCCGGCATTGCAGTACCTGCTCATCAAATTCCGCCTGCACCCGTTATCACGACCAAGGGGATCGGGCTGATCGGTTGGCGCGGCTCGGCGGGAGCCGTCAGCTACAGCGTGCAGCGCCAAGCGGGCGAGTCTGGTCCATGGGAGACGATTTGCGATAAGTGCGCAACCGACGCGGATTCGCCTTGGCCCGATCCTAAGCCGGCAGCGATTTTCGGCGCAAGATACCGCGTCATCGCCTACAACGCGGATGGAGTTCCCAGCGCGCCGTCGGCAGCGCGATAGACCATTTTGATGCGGCTTCATCGCGGCGCTCCGTGTTGCTACCGGCAGTACATGTCCGCTCGAGTCTCCCGCTGGTAATCTTGCGGGGAGTTGCCATCCAGATAAACTTTCTATCAGGATGGGGTTCACTCGCACACAGATCGGCATTGCCGTCGGCGTCGCGGCGCTGATGGTGTTTGGATTTCTCGGTTACATCTGGTGGCTGAGCAATCAGGGACCCGTGCTCTCGCGGTCCGAGGATCACGATCCGCTGACGGGGCTGCCCATCAGTATTCGCATGAATCCGCTGCGTGATCGTACCATCGAGCACAGCGCCAACCAATTCCTGCACGAACTTCGCGACGGACATTGCGATCAGCTGCTCTCACAGTGGGAACACGACTACCGCAGGAAGTACGCGCATTTTATTTGCGACTCTGAGAAGCAGCATCCGTTGGTTTCGTGGGAAATCGCGGAGTGGGAAAGCGCTCCGCCTTTGACTATTCTTCACTACCGCGGCAAGCGGCTTTATGGCGGCAGCCAGCCCGGAACCTATCAGGACGTTTTCACCGTTACCACTGAGAACGAAGACGGACAGTGGGTGGTGACGAAGTACGATGCGATGTATTGAGACACTTCTCAGTTCTCAGTTTCCCGTCGCGATGTATGGAATGTGTTTTATCCGTTACGAGAATTAATCGCCTCCTCCAGATATTTGCCTCCGTGATAAAAACTATGAATGCCTGAACGCACCGCCGAGCGTGAGCCTTCCGCTGCCCGTAACATCTACGCCTTCGGCATCACCTCTTTCCTGAACGATACTGCGACAGAGATGGCGTATTGGGTGCTGCCGGCATTCCTCGCCTCGCTGGGCGCGGGGCCGGCGCAGTTGGGAGTGATCGAAGGGATCGCGGAGAGTGTGGCGTCGTTCTCGCAGCTCTTCTCTGGATACCTGGCGGATCACATCCAACGCCGCAAGCCGGTCGTCGTCGCTGGATATTTCATCGCGAATGCTGTAAAGCCGCTGTTGGCGGTGGTTACAGCGTGGCCGCAGATTCTGCTGATTCGTTTCAGTGACCGGCTCTCCAAAGGATTCCGCTCTGCGCCGCGCGATGTAATGGTGGCTGAGTCTGTGCCGAAGAACCGTCTGGGCGGGGCTTATGGGTTGATTCAGTCGATGGACTCCGCAGGCGCGGTTGCCGGGCCGTTGGTCGCGCTGGCGATGCTTTCTCGGTTCGGTATTCGCAGTGTATTCTTGGCCGCGGCCGTTCCGGGAGCTTTGTGCGTGCTGGCCGCGTGGGTCGGCATATGGGAACCTAGAAGACATAGTAGTGGCTCAGCAGAAAGCGACGGCGCCAAGCCAGATGTCGCAAAAGTCGGCAAGGTCTTTCCAACCTTGTCGAAAACAGCAGGGGTGAATCTTCCAGCAAGTTTTTATTTCGTGCTGATCGCCGTCACGCTTTTTTCTCTGGGCAATTCCAGTGACATGTTTCTGGTTTTGCGCGCGCAGAATGTGGGGATTCGCGTAGCGCTCGCGCCGTTGCTGGGATTGGTTTTCAATATCACCTACACGCTCGGGTCGTGGCCCGCGGGATGGTTTAGCGATCGTGTGTCGCGAAGGCTGATTGCTTCGATTGGCTACGTGATCTTTGCCGCCGTGTATTTTGTTTTTGGACGCGCACCTTCAACGATGGCGATCTGGATCGCGATGGCAGTGTATGGCCTCTATTACGCGCTTACACAGCCGGTGCTGAAAGCTTTGGTGGTCGACTCGGTTGGCGAGACTGTTCGCGGACGCGCTTTGGGAATTTATTTCTTTGTGACTAGCGTGGCCACGCTAGCCGCGAGCTTGATCACGGGACAGCTGTGGAAACACTATGGGGCTGGAATTCCGTTTTATTTTTCGGCGGCGGCGGCGCTGCTTGCAGCTGGAATGCTGCAGTTTTCCAGGCGAAGTGCTTCTCCGAATCTCTCCTAAAAAGACAATTCCCCTCAGGGGCTAAAGCCCTCACGAAAGGAAAGACTCTATCGCAGCGCTGGAAGCGCTGCGCCACAACCGCTGCGCCACCCAAACCGCTGCGCCCAAGCGGTGCGCCGCCAAAAGCGTTGCCCAACAAAAGAGTTGTGTCGCCAAAAGCGTTGTGCCGCCAATTGCGCCCACCAAAAGCATTCGACTCAGTGAACTAAAGCCCCGTCGCTGCGGCGACCTTTCAGCCACAGAAAGATCAACAACTGGGCTGCGATACCGGCGCAGGTATCGAGAACCACATCTTGCCAGCGTCCGGTGCGAGAGGGAATAAAGGTCTGGTGCCATTCATCGAGGCTGGCTACGAATGCGGTTCCGAGAATTGCAATGGCGGACCAGCGCAGCGTCCAGTTGACATTACTCATCGCGGGCAAAGTTGCGCGCCAGGCTCGAAAAAGCAGAATGCTCAGAATGGCGTAACCTACCACGTGTCCGCCTTTGCGCAGGAAAAAGTGCACGCGCTCGAATCGCACTACATCTAATCCGAAAAGGTAGTGCAGCACCGGATACAAAATTCGGCTGGTATTGTTAGAAGAGAGCATGGCCGTGGATTCGATGGCAATCACAATGAGCCATAGAATCGCGGCGATCCATGCCTTGAGAAGGTTTTTCTGGTCGGAGTTCAAGAGAGCGGGCAAGCGTTACTCGATGGCATAGTTAGGGGCCTCGCGGGTGATCATTACATCATGGACGTGACTCTCGCGCAGTCCGGCGCCGCTGATGCGAACGAATCGAGTTTTCTGCAAGAGCTCTGCGATCGTCGCGCAGCCGCAGTAGCCCATGCCGGATTTCAAGCCTCCCACCATCTGATGAACGATCATGGCGACGGAGCCGCGGTAGGGCACACGTCCTTCAATGCCTTCGGGAACGAGTTTGCCCATGCGATTCGATTCGCCATTGTTATCGGTGACGGCGGCGGAGGATTCGCCTTCGTTGCTTTGAAAATATCGTTCAGCCGAACCCTGCGCCATGGCGCCGATCGATCCCATGCCGCGATACGATTTGAAAGATCGCCCCTGGTAGAGAATTAATTCGCCGGGACTTTCATCCGTGCCGGCGAAAAGCGACCCGATCATTACGGCGCTCGCACCGGCGGCTAATGCCTTCGTGATGTCGCCCGAATACTTGATACCACCATCGGCAATGATGGGAATGCCTGCATCTTTAGTGGCGCGGAAGGCTTCCGCGATGGCAGTGATTTGTGGAACTCCGGCGCCAGTGACCACGCGAGTGGTGCAGATGGAGCCGGGCCCGATGCCAACTTTGATGCCGTCGGCACCGGCGCGAGCCAATTCGCAAGCACCGTCGAAAGTAGCGACGTTACCCGCCAATAATTCCATGTCCGGCAGCTTCGATTTAACTAGCCTCACTGCGTCGAGAACTTTGGTGGAGTGACCATGCGCGCTGTCAATTGCGAGGACATCGACCTTCGCCTCTGCGAGTTCCTGAGCGCGTTCGAGAAAATCTCCGGTAGCGCCGATGGCCGCACCCACGCGCAAGCGCCCCTGAGAATCTTTCGCGGCGTTGGGATATTTCAGTTTCTTCTGGATATCCTTTACCGTGATCAGTCCCTTGAGATTGTATTTGTCGTCGACGACGAGAAGCTTTTCGACGCGATGCTCGTGAAGAATTTCTTCGGCATCTTCCAGCGTGGTGCCCACGGGGACGGTGATGAGATTTTTCTTGGTCATCACGCGATCGATGGGAATATCGAAGCGGCTTTCAAAGCGCAGATCGCGATTGGTGAGAATGCCCACCAGTCGACCATTCTCAGTGATCGGTACGCCGGAAATCTTGTATTTGCGCATGACTTCCAGCGCGTCGCTGACTTTATCAGTGGGCGACATGGTGACGGGATCAACAATCATGCCGCTTTCCGAGCGCTTCACTTTGTCGACTTCGTTGGCCTGCTGTTCGATGGTGAGATTGCGATGAATGATGCCGATTCCGCCCTGCTGCGCCAGCGCAATCGCCATGTGCGATTCGGTGACAGTATCCATGGCGGAGCTGACGATGGGGATGTTCAGGTGGATGTTGCGGGTGAGCTGAGTTTGGGTATTCGCACTGGCGGGAACCACATCGGAACGCGCGGGTAAGAGGAGAACATCGTCGAAGGTGAGAGCTTCGGGTACGGGAAAATGAATCATAAGTTTCTCGGATGTGTGCCAGCGTGCAGAGGCTGATTCTTCATTCTAGAGAGGGCGCGGGGATTTCGGCAAATCGGGGTTAGGGCGCGGAATCCACTATGCCCTTCAAGCCGTGGCGGCGGAGATTCCTCCGCGCGTGAAGAAAGGCACGCGCTGTCGGAATGACAAGGCGTTTAACCTATCAAAGGCTTGATATGATCGCTCATCTTCTCGGAGCGACTATGCGCATACTGATTTTCGCTTTCTGTGTCTTCGTGTTGTGCACGGCCGCCGCGGTCGCACAGCAATACGATCTGGTGATCGAGGGCGGAAGAGTCATGGATCCGGAGACCGGATTGGATGCGGCGCGGAATGTCGGCGTCCGCGACGGCAAGATTGTTCGGATAACTTCCGACGGGATGAGCGGAAGGCGTGTGGTCCGTGCCGGCGGACTAATCGTCTCTCCCGGATTTATCGATCTGCACCAGCATGGACAGGACCTGGCGAGCGAGCGAGTGAAGGCGCTTGATGGGGTGACCACGGCGCTCGAACTTGAGATCGGAGCGCCGGATGTTGCTGAATTTTTGAAAGCAAAAGAAGGTCGTTCGCTGATTCACTATGGAACGTCGGCCAGTCATGTGGCTGCGCGAGCGTGGGTGTTTGGCGCGCCATTGCCGGCGGGGACGATCCTGCCGAAGAGCGGGCCAGCCACTGATCTGCCTGCAACTCCCGCACAGATCGAAGGTATAAAACAGCGGCTGCGTAGCGAGCTTGACGCTGGCGGGTTAGCGATCGGAATGGGCATTCAATATACACCGGGAGCAACGCGGCTGGAAGTGATTGATATGTTCCGGCTCGCCGCGGAGCGCGGGTTGCCGGTGTATACGCACATGCGTAGTGCGGGACGCGTGGAACCCGGCTCGGCGATTGAGTCGGTGAGTGAAGTGATCGGGGCGGCGGCGATTACAGGGGCGGCGCTGCATATCGTCCACATCAACAGCACGTGCCTGCGCGACTCGCTGGAATGTCTCTCGATGGTCGAGGGAGCGCGCGCTCGCGGACTGGATGTGACCACTGAGGCGTATCCGTACATCGCGGGCATGACGGCGATCAACTCGGCGCTATTTAATCCGGGCTGGCGGGAGAAACTCGGGATCGACTATAGCGATCTAGTGCTTCCAGGTACTGGCGAACACCTAACCAAGCGGCGTTTCGACGAGCTGCATAATTCCAGCGCAAGCCAGTGGGTGCTGGTTTACGCCAATACGCAAGAGGTGGTGGATAAGGTGATTCCAAATCCGCTGGTGATGATCGCCAGCGATGGCTTGGAAGGGCATCCGCGCAACGCGGGAACTTATTCGCGGGTACTACGGGAATACGTTCGCGAGAAGGGAACGGTCACGCTGATGGACGCGATTCGGAAGATGAGTTTCATGCCGGCGGAGATGCTGGAGCGGTCGACGCCAGCGGCTCGACATAAAGGAAGACTCCAGGAAGGGGCGGACGCGGACATTGTGGTGTTCGACGCGAGCACGATCACGGATCGCGCCACTTTCGAGAAGCCGATGGAGCCGAGCGTGGGCGTGCGTTATTTAGTGGTAGGAGGGACTTTGCTGGTGGACGAAGGCAAAATCGTGCGGGATGTGTTTCCGGGGCGGGCGATTTTGGGCCCGGGAAAGGTTGGATATGGCAACGCAAATTAATGTGTCTGCTCAGCCCACGTCTCGCCTTACCGCAGGTCGTTAAGCTGATGGGTGAGGTCGGCCCTGCGGTTTGTCTTTTCCCCCCTTCGGGGCGTATATTAGAAAACTGAGAACTGTTGTGTAGTACCAGCATTTGGCGAAGCACACCAGTGGGCGCAAGCCCACTTTTTCGTTGCAGAGGAATCTGCGCACGACGCCAAGCTGCAAGTTATTGGATGCATGGCACTTGAGCTGGATCGAGTACGAGAGATAGCGGAGCGGGTAGCGGCCTCCAGCGGGCTGGAGGTCGTCGAAGTGGAGTTTCGCGGGAGCGGCAATGCCCGCATGCTGCGCGTATTTTTGGATAAGCCTGGCGCGGCAAGTGGCGATCCGCTGGCGGGAGTCACGCATGGAGACTGCGCCAACTTCAGCCGCGAGTTTGGCACGATTCTGGATGTTGAAGATGCGGTACCGGGAAGTTATACGCTGGAAGTTTCTTCGCCGGGGCTGGATCGAAAGCTGACGAAGGCGTCTGAGTTCGAGCGTTTCGTCGGTAGCCGGATGAAGCTGACGACGCGGAATCCGGTGAACAGCAACCGGCATTTTGAAGGACGGCTGGAAAGTTTTCGCGATGGACGGCTGGCGCTCGACTTGAGTGTGGCGAGCAAGAAGTCGCGGAAAAAGATGGGCGCTGCAGCCGAGCAGAGTCAGAAAATTGAGATTGAATTCGCCAATGTGGAGAAGGCGAATCTGGTACCTGAAATCTGAAGGGGAAAGTTTCAAGGTTTCAGAGTTTCAAGGTTTTAAAGTTGAAGACGACGTGGTTTTGAAACGTTGAAACTTTGAAACTTGGCACGCAGCAGTCTTCATAATGGAATCTTTTTATGGCAAGTGAGCTTTACAACACGATCGATGCGTTAAGCCGCGAAAAAGGGATTGATCCGCAGATTGTGGTGACTGCGGTGGAAGATGCCATCGTGATGGCTACGCGGAAGTATTACAAGTCGCAGGAAAATCTGCGCGCTGAACTGGATAAAGAGACCGGCAAGATTAATGCTTTCGCGGTGAAGACGGTGGTGGAGACGCCGGAGCAGGTGGAAGATCCACAGTTGCAGATCACGCTGGAAGATGCGCGCAAGGCTAATCCTAGCCTGGAAGTTGGCGGCGAGTTGCGGATTCCAAAAGTTACGGAAGGAATTTTGGGACGGATTGCCGCGCAACTGGCGAAGCAAGTGATTTTCCAGAAAGTTCGCGAGGCGGAACGCGACACGGTTTACAACGAGTACATCGGACGCGTGAACGAGGTGGTGAACGCCACGGTGAAGCGCGTGGAAGGTCCGGATGTGATCTTCGACATCGGCAAAGCGGAAGCGCGCATGCCGCGCAAGGAGCAGTCGCGGCTGGAATCGTTCGCCATTGGCGAACGGGTCCGGGTGGTGATCGCGCGCGTGGAGCGAGCTTCGAAAGGTCCGGGCGTGGTGGTGTCTCGTGCGGTGCCGGACCTGGTGCAGCATTTGTTTCAGACTGAAGTGCCCGAGATTTATGACGGCACGGTGGTGATCCGCGCGATTGCGCGCGAGGCGGGTGAGCGCACGAAAATCGCTGTGATGTCCAAAGACAAGGACGTGGACGCGGTGGGTGCCTGCGTGGGTATGAAGGGCATGCGGGTGCAGTCGATCATCCGCGAACTGCACGGCGAGAAAATTGACATCATCGAGTATCACGAAGATGCGGTCACGTTTGCCGAGAAAGCTTTGCAGCCTGCGAAGGTGAGCAAGGTCACGGTAGTCGATTCCGGCGGCAAGCATCTGGAAGTTGTGGTGGATGACAGCCAACTTTCACTTGCGATTGGCAAGAAGGGTCAGAATGTCCGCCTCGCGGCCAAGCTGCTGGGCTGGAAGATCGACATCAAGAGTGAGGAAGAGAAGCGGCAGGAAGTGGAACAGCAAATGTCGGCGATGGTTACGCAGACGGCGACTCCGCTCGAGAGCGTGCCAGGACTGGGCGATGGGCTGGTGGAAAAACTGAACGCTGCTGGAGTGACAACGGTGGAATCATTGGCCGATATGACCCCGGAGCAGCTTGAGGCGATTGAGGGCATCGGGCCGAAGACGGTAGAAAAAATCAGCCTGGCGGTGAATAATTACTTTGCCAGCCTGGAATCGGGAACCGCGGCGGAAGGCGAAGCGACCGAAGAAGTGGCGCAAGGCGAGCCCGAAGCAACTCCTCAAGCGGACGAGGAAGGTACTGCGGCAGCCGCGCCGGCCGAAGAAATAGCTGCAGGCCAAACTCCCGCCGAGGAAGCGGCCAGTGAGCCGCGGGCCGCGGCTGCGAACGAGAGTGACGAGCAGGGAGAACAGCCCGCTCCGGATGCGGAATCCGCTTCCGAGACTAGAGAATAATGACGGCACGCTGGCACAGGTTCGACGGCGTGGAACCAAAGAAATTGACTCCGTGAGGTCGCAATGATGACCTAACTTACAGCACGGAGAGACGAAAGGCCGGATGAGTAAGGTTCGAATTAACGATCTAGCCCGAGAGCTGGAAGTAAAGAGCAGAGCTATTCTGGATACGCTACCGTTAGTCGGAGTAACCGAGAAGAAGACGCATTCCAGTTCTCTCGAGGAGCATGAAGCGGAGAAGGTACGTGTCTACATCCATTCCGCCGAGGGTTCGTCTTCCGCTGGCAAGTCGGGCGCGCGTTCGGCGCGGGGCGAAGAAGAGATAAAAACCAAGATTGATTTGTCGCACATCTCGCGTCCCGGAGATGTGCTGAAGGCGATCACGCAGCGCAAGGAAGCGGTTTCGCCGCCGGTCGCGCCGCGTGCGGTGCCTCCACCCGCAACGCATGCGCCGATGCCGCCGGCTCCGGCGGAAAAAACGGCGGCTGCACCTCCGGCTGCCGTGAGTCGTCCCACAACGGTTGCACCTCCGGTGGTAAAAGCGCCGATGGTGACTCTGCCTCCGCCGAACTACGCATCTGCTCCAGTTGCCCCGCCGGTTACTCCGCGGCCGGTTGTCACGCCACCAGTAGTATCGGCACCCGCCGCGTCTTCAACGGTTGCTGTTCCTCCAGCACGGCCCACTGCTCCGCCGGTTGCGGCAATGTCTTCGCCGGCAGCGCCGGTTTCCGCGGGTGCTCCGCCAGCGCTTCCAGTTGTGGCAAAGCCAGTTGCTCCGCCACCACCGGCGCCGCGCATGATCGTTCCCCAAACTGGGCCGCGACCGGTTTACAAAGCGCCGGTGCGGCCAGCTTCAACGCCGCCGCCGATACAGCCCGGTGTTCCAATTGGTGGCGCAATGCGCGCTGCTCCGGGACGTCCTGTTCCCGGCCAGCCGATTTTTCAACGCCGTCCGCCCATGCAGGGTTCTGGTCCTGCGGGCGCGCCGCGTCCGCCGCTTCGTCCGGGCGAGCGTCGGCCGATGCATCCTACACGGCAAGCTCCAGCGGGAGCGCGTCCATTGGGTGTAGGTCCCGCTCTTCCGCCTCCCGGCACAACGCGGCCAGGCAGCCGTCCGGGTGGCCCTGCGCGGCGTCCCGGTCAGCGCTATGTTCCGCGCGGGGTGAAGGAAGGCCCGATGAAGGGCTACACGCCGCCACCGCGCATGGTGGTGTCGAATGAGCCGCAGCCGATCACGCGCAGCATCACGATCACGGAAGGCATCAGCGTAAAGGATCTCGCTGAGAAGCTGGACATCCGCGCCAAGGATCTGATCTCGCGTTTATTGTCGAAAGGCGTATTCGCAACGATCAATCAGACTCTGGATGCAGAACTGGCCAGCGAGATGGCGCGGTTCTTCGGCGCAGATACGAACGTAATTACGTTCGAAGAACAGACGGCAAAAGAAATCGATGCTGCGGCTGGTGAAGAGTCCGCTCCGGAGACGGGAGTGCGTCCGCCCGTGGTTACGATCATGGGACACGTGGATCACGGCAAAACAACGCTGCTCGATTCGATTCGCCTGACCAATGTTGCCGAGGGTGAAGCGGGAGGAATCACGCAGCACATCGGCGCTTACAAGGTGCGAATCACCGACAAGGAGTCGCCGGCATACGGACGTGAGATTGTTTTCCTCGATACACCCGGTCACGAAGCGTTCACCCGCATGCGGTCTCGTGGGGCAAAAGCGACAGACATCGTTGTCTTGGTTGTGGCCGCTGACGATGGCGTGATGCCGCAGACGCTCGAAGCCATCGACCACGCGCACGCGGCGGAAGTTCCCATCATTGTCGCGGTGAACAAGATCGATAAGCCGGACGCCTTGCCGGATCGTGTAAAAAAACAACTTGCCGATCGTGGCCTCATGCCAGAAGAGTGGGGCGGCAAGACTGTGTTCGTCGACGTGTCGGCCAAGAAGAAAACGAATCTGAATCTGCTGATGGAAATGATTTGTCTGGTCGCCGATCTGGGCGAGTTGAAGGCTACACCCGAGCGCGCTGCGACTGGCGTGGTGCTCGAAGCCAAGCTCGATCGCGGACGCGGTCCGGTGGCGACGGTGCTGGTGCAGAACGGAACTCTGAACGCTGGAGACAATTTCGTGGTCGGCAATGTTTACGGCAAAGTGCGTGCCATGTTTGACGATCGTGGCGCGCAGTTGAAGACAGCGCCTCCTTCTACGCCGGTCGAGATTATCGGTATGGAAGCGTTGCCGCAGGCTGGCGATCAGTTTGTGGTGGTGGCCGATCGCGACAAGGCGCGCGGCATTTCCGAGTATCGTGAGCAGAAATCGCGCGAGGCCGCACTGGCCAAGAGTTCGCGTGTATCGCTCGAAGGGTTGGCGGAACAGATCAAGGCTGCGGGTACGAAGGAATTGAACGTCATTCTCAAGGGCGATGTGCAGGGCTCGGTGGAAGTGATCACCGATCTGCTGACCAAACTCTCGAACGAGAAGGTTCGTCTGAAACTCTTGCGATCCGGCGTGGGCGCGATTACCGAAACCGACGTTCTTCTCGCCTCGGCGTCGAATGCCATCATCATCGGGTTTAACGTTCGGCCGGAGCGCAAGGCGCAGGAAATTGCCGAGCAGGAGAAAGTCGACATTCGCCTGCACTCCATCATTTACGAACTGCAGGATGAGATCAAACGCGCCATGAGCGGGTTGCTTGAGCCCACCTACAAGGAGCACTACCAGGGCCGCGCCGAAGTGCTGAACGTTTTCCGCATCCCGAAAGTTGGCACCGTGGCGGGTTGCCGCGTGAGCGATGGTTTGATCAAGCGCGACTCCGAAGTCCGCTTGCTGCGCGACAACGTGCAGGTCTTCAAGGGCAAAGTGGGATCGTTGCGGCGATTCAAGGATGATGCCAGCCAGGTTACAAACGGCATGGAGTGCGGCATCTCGATCTCGAACTACGGCGACATCAAGGTCGGCGATGTGATCGAAGCGTTCGCCACGGAGAGGATTGCCGCGGAAGTAATTGCGTAAACCAGGTTTCCGATCTCTAGTTTCCAGTTTCCAGAGCGTTCATGTGCGCGAAAGCCGGAGACTAGAGACCGGACACTAGAAACTGCCTTTGATCGCCTTCCTCACCATCGAACTTCACATCGAAGCGGCGCATTCGCTCAAGGATAAACGGCAAGTTGTTCGTAGCCTGAAGGACCGTCTCCGCGCCAGCTTTAACGTTTCTGTCGCCGAACTCGAAGCCAGTCCGGTGTGGAACCGCGCCACGGTTGGTGTGGTCAGCATCTCTGATTCCCGAGATTATCTCGATGGATTGATGAAGAACGCAGAGCGGCTGGCAACCCGCATCGCCAACAACCATGGAGCGCAAGTGGCCGATTCGTTTGTGGAATATTCGTAGGCTTACACAGCGCAACTGCTGCCAGAAGAACACGACGAGAAAAGATGGCGCAAGGCAAGCCGCTATCGCATTGTTACCTCTGTACTTAACTGACCGCCACGTTTGTGCGCGACAATGGCACCAGGGAGCCAACACGCGCGGTCGATTTTCTGATATTCTCATCCGTTTTACTTCGAGGTAAGTGATGGAGAAGCGCGGGCTCAAATATCATCGTGGGCGTTTAGGCGAGGCTCTGCGCGAAGAGATCGAAACGCTGGTGGAAGGAGAACTAGCAGATCCCCGCATCGGCTTGGTGGGCGTGACCGCGGTACACGTGGCCGACGATGGCCGTTCAGCGCAGGTTCTAGTGGATGTGGATGGCGACGATGAGGAAGCGGAGCGAAGCCTCGAGGGCCTGCTCGCCGCCAAAGAATATATCCGGCATGAACTGGTGGAACGCTTGCGGTTGAGGCGCGCGCCAGAATTATATTTTAGACTGGATCGCTCAGAGCGAGAGAAAGCGCGAGTGGAAGAGTTGTTGGCCCGGGCGAAAAAGAGGATGAAGTCTCATACGAATCCGACTGGGAAAAAGGCATAGCCATGGTGCAAGACGTTCTCCATCAAATCGAGCAGCGTGACCGGTTCGTACTCACGTCTCATGCGCGTCCGGATGGTGATGCCATTGGATCGGCGCTGGCATGCTGCCAGGTCTTGCGTGCCATGGGCAAACAGGCTGACGTGGTGCTGCACGATGGAGTGCCGCGGATTTATCGAGCTCTACCATTCGCCGATCAGGTATTGCAAGCTGATCGAGTCGGCGGTAATTATCAGGCGGCAATTATTCTCGAATGCGATAGCATCCATCGCACGCGGCTGGAAGGTCTGGAAAACCGCTTTCTGATCAGCATTGATCATCATGTGAGCGGCCGTCCGTTCGCGGACGTGAATTGGATCGATCCGCATGCCGTCGCCACGGGAGAAATGGTCTTTCGCCTGGCACGCGAGGCAGGGACTCCGTTCTCTCCGGATATTGCGACCTGCTTGTACACGGCGCTGATGACCGACACCGGCTCGTTCATGTTCCAGGGGACGAACGAGCATACATTCGCTCTGGCCCGCGAATTGGTGCTGGCTGGGGCTGATCCTTCCCACTGCGCGCGCAGTATTTATTTTGCGCACTCCGTGGCCAAGATGCGCCTGTTGGGCGAGGCCTTGCGGAACCTCAATACCGAAGGGCACATCGGCTGGACATGGGTGACTCAGGAACAAATGGAGCGGTGCGGAGCCAGAGAGGAAGACTGCGAAGGCCTGGTTAATTATGTTCTCTCCATCGGAGAAGTGGAGATTGCTGCGTTCTTTCGCGAACTCCCTGAAGGGCGTTTTCGAATAAGCCTGCGCAGCAAGGGTCAGCTTGATGTGGCGCGAGTTGCCGAAAGTTTCGGCGGGGGCGGCCACCAGTGCGCCAGCGGCTGCTCGCTGGATGGGCCACTCTCCCAAGCTGCTCAACAGATTTTGGAGAGTTTGCGTCGGGGCTCTTCTTTGCAATGACCTTACGAATTCGTCTTTCCGAAATTGTTCATTGATGATTTCTGATTGTTGATTGAAGATCTTTGATGTAACTTTCCAATCAGTAATCATCAATCGATAATTCACGCCGCTGCCCGCACATCCCGAACCTTCATCCGCATGACGAATCGCACTCGCACTGACGCGCTGTTGCTCGCCGGCTTTTGTGCGTTTCTTTTTTTCTATGGGCTCGGACAATTCGGTTTGATCGGAGCGGACGAGCCACGCTATGCGCAAGTGGCGCGCGAGATGTTGGAGCGTCGAGACTGGATCACGCCTGTGCTCGGGGGCCAGCCCTGGCTGGAGAAGCCGCCGCTTTATTACTGGCAGGCGATGATGGCGTATAAGATTTTTGGCGTGAGCGACGTGGCTGCGCGGCTGCCCTCGGCAGTCGATGCAACTCTTCTGGTGCTGGCAGTCTATTTTTTCTTAAGACGGTTCCGGCGCGGATCTGAGGTGGATGGCGCGCTGATTGTGGCTTCTTGTGCAGGCATTACCGGCTACGCTCGCGCTGCATCCATGGACATGGCTCTGGCTGCTGCTTTCGGCGTGGGGATGCTGGGTTGGTGGGCCTGGCAGGAGACCGACAAGAAAGTTTTTCTCGTGGTGTTTTTTGGTTTCATGGCGTTAGGAACACTGGCAAAAGGTCCGGTGGCGCCGTTTCTGGCTTGCCTTGTGATTGCTGCATACGCATCCACCGTCCGCGACTTGCGCGTGGTCTTCAAGACAATCTGGCTGCCGGGGATTCTTCTCTTCTGTGTAATTGCGCTCCCGTGGTATTTCGCGGTGCAGGCGCGCAATCCCCAGTTCTTCCGGGAGTTCATTGTTGAGCACAATCTTGGGCGATTCTCGAAAAATATTTATCACCATACAGAGCCGCTTTGGTATTACCTGCCCGTGACCGTCTTGGCGCTCGTTCCCTGGATAATTTTTGTGGCTGCGGCTTTTGTTCGATCGGTGCGGGAGTGGTGGAGTGGACGACACGCGACGGACATGTCGAAAGCTATGCCGGAATATCGATTGGGCATTTTTCTCTGCTGCTGGCTGATCGTGCCTGTCGTATTCTTCTCAATTTCGCAATCGAAGCTTCCTGGCTATATTCTTCCGGCGATTCCGGCGGGAGCGATTTTGTTGGCGGATTATCTTAGGTGTCACCTGTCTCAAAACGACGCTGAAGCGGCTCCGCTCTGGCTAGCGATTCTCCACGCGTTGTTCGCAGCGGCTCCCATGGTTCCCGCTTTGCTGATTGCATATCTGATCACAGAGCACCGTCTTCCGGGTGGGCAACCGATGCTGGTGGCACTCGCCGTTGCGTTCGTGCTTTCGGGTGGAATTGCTTTCACGCTGGTGCGCAAGAATGGCCTGCGCATGTTGCGCTTCGTCACGCTGATTCCGGTCGTGCTGGTTGTTGGCGCTGTGCTAAAGCTTGGATCCGGAGCGATCAACGCTTCGCTCTCGGCGCGCCCCTTAGCGCAAGAAATCGCCGCTGTGGAAACGCATCAGTTGCCGCTGGCTGTCTATCACGTTCACCGCGAACTGGAATACGGCCTCACGTTTTATCGAAACCAGCTAGTTTTTAATTACGACTGGGGCAGCGTTCCGAAAGAGGAGCACCTGGTTGTCGCTCCGGAAAATTCGCAAGTGGAAATTGCGAAGTTGGTAGCGGGGCGTCGTGTCTCTTATCTTGGCCATTATGCTCCGCAGCACGTGGATTATTTTTGGGTCGCTGCTGCGTCGCGCCCCTCGCCCTAACTGCTGTGTTACCGGATTGTATTCGGCCAGTTTGCCTAAGCTCTCAGAAAGGCACTAAACTCGGAGTTCTGCCGCCGCGAGCCCGGCCAACATTTGTTGGCCGAGTTTGCAGGAGCCCCGTGGAGATTCTCGACCTCAGACATTTTTCTTCCGTGGATGTGCGCCCGCTGCTCGATGACGAGGCTCGGGTGTGGGCGAATCTGCTTTCGTGGGATTACAGCGGATCGGCGGAGATGATTCTGCGCTATGTGGACGCAAAAATTCTTCCTGGTTACGCGGCGATAGAGCGCGGCCGCATTTTCGGCTACACGTTCTTTGTGTATGAAGGTAGCAAGGGTGTGGTCGGCGATCTGTTTGTGACGGACGGTAATCGTCTTCCTAACCCACGCGAGGTGGAAATCAAACTGCTCACGCACGTCATTGAGACGTTGCAACAGTCGCCGGGGATTCATCGTGTAGAAGCCCAGTTACTGGCGCACGACACAGGCAGTGTTGCGCGGCCATTTCTCGATCAAGGATTCTCGCGCCATCCGCGGCTGTTTATGGTTCTCGAGCTGGGCGATCTCGCGCCGAAGATTCCAGGGGTGCACCCAGAAGTTGAAATTCGGCGATGGACGGAAGCCGACTATCAGCCGGCGGCGGCGGTGATCACCGCTGCGTACCGTGGCCACGTTGATGCCCAGATTAATGACCAGTACCACACACTGGGTGGATCACTGCGTTTTCTGAATAACATTGTGCGCTTTCCAGGATGCGGGTTGTTCGACATTGAATCCTCGTTCGCCGCAGTGGATCGCAAAGCCAAAAACCTGATTGGATTAATTCTATGTTCACGCGTGCGCGGGGACGTAGGTCACGTAACCCAGGTGTGCGTGCTTCCGGAATACCGTTCCCGCGGAATCGGTGAAGCGCTGCTGGCGGCCACCTCCGCAAACCTGCGCAAGCGCGGATTCTCCATGCTGTCTCTGACTGTGACTGAAGCAAACGCGGGAGCGGTCGCGCTCTACCGGCGCTTGAAGTTTGAATCGAAGCGAGTGTTTGATGCGTTTGTGTGGCAGGGGTAGAAGGAATTGTCAGCCGTTGGCCTTTAGCCTTAAGCTAAAACCAAAAACGGAAAGCAACGAGCAGGCGCTCTAAAGAACAAAGGCTGTACTCGAGGTACGATACCTATCTTCGCACCAGCCACATCGCCCAGCCTGCTACGATCACGCCGCCTAGGAACATTACAAAGCAATACAGGCCGTAGCGAATCATGTCGCGAGTGGTCTCGCGGTGCGTGATGCCGAAAACGATCGACGCAAAAAGCGCGAACACAAAGGCCGCACTGAAGTGAGTGAGCTGGACGGTCATGGTTTTTTCCCGATGGCGATGTGGTAGGCGTCAGCGACGGCAATGAAATTCAGCAAGCCAGCGACGATCATGAATTTGGTTCCGTAATCCGCAATGGCGAACGCGATCGCCCCTCGACCTGCGTTCAGAGCGAGAGTTGCAATATAGAGTCCGCCCGCGCCGAGATCTCCGATGAAGCCGAGAATGTCGAGAATGTCGCCGCCGTTGGCCTTGTAAATATGGCCCTGCATCAACAAGCCGAGCACGAACAAAGTACTGATTGAAACGAGAAGCAGCAGGCCGCGAATCCAGCGGCGCTGAATAAGATGACCCGCGCCGGGAATGAGCCAGCCGATCGCCGGAGCAATTACCGCCATGGTGCTGGAGGGCTGCGCCGGCTCCACTGTTTTTGTCTTGACTGTCGTTGAATTTGCCATCAGATGGTTACGATCTCGCGTTGAATGTTTCCCGTCACTTCCGCCGATTTCGGACGCACCAGCATGTTGACTTCGCTGCGTACTCCAAACTCAGGCAGATAGATACCAGGCTCGATTGAAAAACAGGAGTTAGGAAGGAGTTGACGCTCGTCGTGGATTTCCAGATCGTCCATGTTGGCTCCATTGGAATGGACGTCAGTACCGATCGAATGTCCGGTGCGATGTATAAAATATTCGCCGTAGCCTTTTTGCTTGATGTGGTTGCGGGTGGCGCGATCCACTTCCCATCCGGCAATGCGGCGCCCCGCATTGATTGCGTCTGTTACAACCTTCACGCCGGCGTCGCGCGCATCGCGCACAATCTCGAACACTTCCAGCATGCGGCCGGATGGGGGCGTACCGACAAAGCCCATCCAGGTAACGTCATAGTAGACGGAATTCGGAATGTCCTTCTTGCCCCAAACGTCGAGCAACACCAGATCGCCTCTGCGAATGGGAACGGGACGATCCGCGCTCGGCCCATAGTGAGGATTGCCAGCGTTAGAGTTTACGGCGACGATTGGAGGATCGTCGGTGAGCAGATTCTCGCGATCAAACGCCTCCATGAACCACGTCTGGATTTCATGTTCCTTGGTTCCACCATTGCGCACGCGCTTGCCGATTTCCTTGAAGGCCGCTGCCACGATTGAATCCACGCTATCGCGCGCCGCGAAGTGCGTCTTGATCTGGTCTTCAGTCCAAGTGGCTTCGAACTGTGCGACCAGGTCGGCAGAACTCACCACATTTTTTCCCAGGCCGCGCAACAACTCGATCGTGCCACCATCCACCAGAGAAATCGTGAACACAATATTGTTTGGGGAATACTGCATGGCGATGTCGCGATACGGAGCCAGCATCGATTTCAAACTGTCGAACAATTCCTGCCAGCCGGAATACTGAAGTTTGCTTCCCGGGAGCGAATCAAGGTGTCCGGCTTCGATCTTGTGGACCAGTTTCACGGGTTCGCCTTGCGCCGGGATCAGGTAGAACCAGCGACGTGTGACCATTAATCCTGCAGGCAGCGCCAAAACACGGTAGGCAATGGGATCGCGATGGTGGTGATCATAAAACAACCACGCGTCGATATTGCGTTCGCGCAGCGCAGATTGGATGGCAGCCAGCTCCATGGGCAAACTTTTATTGTAAACAATGGGAACGATTTGAGCGAATCGCACAGGAACGTGGGTAGTGACTCAGTTTGAATTTATTTCTTAGGCGCACTGAGGCACTACCGGAACGTGGGAGTGCCGTAGTTTGAAAATGATTCGTATCAGGGCATCGCTTCAGCGATGCCAACAAGGGCTGATGGACTAGCGGCTTTAGCCGCTGAGGCTTGCCCACGGGTCTGGCGGCTGAAGCCGGTTCCAAGCTTCACGTTGCGGCGGCATGCCTGAAGGCATGCCCTGATACGAATCTTTCTTTAAACTGCTCCGCTCCCCGAAACGGCGGTCAAGAGAGTCTATTCGTTGGAGCCTAAATCCTTGTTACACTTTGGCGCTAGATGCCTGCCATCGCCGAGCCCGTGGGTAAGTCTTTGGTTACGCAACGCGTCCGCATCGAAGCGGTTGATCTGGTTCGTGGCGTCATCATGATTCTGATGGCGCTCGATCACGTGCGCGACTTCTTTGGTGTTCCCGGCGCAAGTCCAACCGACCTCGCTACCACAACGATTCCGCTATTCTTCACACGCTGGATCACGCATTTCTGCGCGCCCGTATTTTTCCTGCTGACTGGCACCGGCGCATATCTCTCATTGCGCAAGAAAACTAAGAGAGAGTTGTCTCGATTTCTGTTCACCCGCGGTCTCTGGCTGATCTTTCTGGAAGTGGTGGTGGTGCGCTGTTTCGGCTGGCAGTTTAATTTCGACTATCACCTGATTCTGCTCAATGTTTTATGGGCACTGGGCTGGGCCATGATTACGCTCTCAGCGCTGGTTTATCTGCCGGCTTCGGTCGCGGCTGGATTCGGCGTCGTCATGATCGCAGCCCATAATCTGCTCGATTCCGTTCAATCCACTAACTCGATTTGGACGATCCTGCATTCCGCGCCCGGTTTCATCTGGAACGAACCGAGGCGCATCATCTTCGTCGCTTATGCGCTGATTCCGTGGGTTGGAGTTACCGCGGCAGGCTACGGTCTCGGACAGATTTTCCGCTGGGAATCGGCTCGCAGGAAAGAATTCCTGCTGCGTCTGGGAGTAGGGCTGACCTCGGCTTTTATTGTGCTTCGGGGCATCAATATGTATGGCGATCCGCTTCCCTGGAGCGCTCAGAAATCGGCTGCGTTTACTATGCTTTCTTTTCTGAATACGAATAAATATCCGCCATCGCTGTTGTTTCTCCTGATGACGCTAGGTCCGGCAATAATCTTTCTTTCAATAGTTGATTCCGGGGCGCCGCGATTTCTTCGGCCAGCGCTCATCGTCGGCAAAGTTCCGATGTTTTATTACCTGTTGCATATACCCCTCATCCATCTGATCGCGGTTATGGTGTGCTATGCACGCTATGGGCAGGTGCACTGGATGTTCGAATCCCCCGGCCTCAGTCAGTTTCCAATCACGCCGCCGCCCGGATGGGGATATTCTTTGCCGACCGTCTACCTACTCTGGGCGACGGTCGTGCTCGCGCTTTATCCACTGTGCCGCTGGTTTGCGGCTTTGAAGCAGCGCCGCAGCGATGCCTGGCTCAGTTATTTGTGAGGCAACGGCTTTAGGTTCACTGGTGCGAAGGCGCACACAGAATGTGCCTCTTCATTTTTGCAATGCCGGGTGGAACTTATGCATCAACGTAAAGACTATCGAATGTGTGGGCGTAGCGTCAGAATTTTGGTGGAGCAGTCGCAACTCTGAAATATCTGTCATAGAGCCACAGCAGTGCAGTCGTGACCACGCCGACAGCTGTAACCGTCCACCATATTCGCTCGGGTTGATGTAAGACTTCGCCGAAGTGATGCATCAGGGTTCCGCCAAACCAGCCCCCGATGAGTGATCCGATCCCGATCGGCAAGAATGCGAAACCCATATAAGTTCCTTGCTGGCCGGTGGGCGCGAGCACGGCAATGTATTCGTAGTAGCGCGGCTGCTGGATAATCTCGCCGAGCGCGAGAACGAACAGTGAGAGGATCGCTCCCCAGATCGTCGGTCGAAAGACAAGGATCAACCACGAAACCGATGTGATCAGCGTTCCGAGGATTACGGCCTGGAACGCCGGAATCTTACGCGTAAGAAAATTCACTGCGAGAGTGAGACAGATCACCGTCAGCCCGTCAGTAACCAGAATTTTTTCAACATTTGCATGTGGATTGACGTAGCCGTGAATGTAGCCTGGCAAGCTGATGTACTGCTGCCAGAAAACGACCCAGTAACCGGTGAACAACACTAGGAACCACATGAACCGGCTGATGCCAGCCAGCACAAGAGCCAGAAGTCCGACCCAAATCCACCAGGGCATCGTAAATGCAGGGTGTATCCATTCGGCGATGCGGAGCAATAAAGCGACCATCAGTGTCGGCAAGACCAACCGGTGGTTGCCCACGACCACGCAAAAATTTCGGGCGACCGTAGCAATGGAAGGAGGAGGCGCGTCTCCTTCTCTTCGCGGTTCGCGGAAGAAGAACAAGACCACAAAGAACATGGCAAAGACGAAGAGCGCCGATATCCGGTAAACATTTTCAACGCCCAGATGGGGATGCGCCCACGAAGCGAACAAAGGTCCGGCCGCGCCGCCGATGTTAACCAGTGTGTAGTAGATCGAATAGCCGATCGAGCGGACGTTAGGTTTGGAGGCGCGCGCCGTAGTGCCGACCACGCAAGGTTTTACCAGTGCGATGCCCAGAGCCGGCAGAACGAGGATGAAACCAACAAATAATTCCAGCGGCAAGGCATTGCGGACCGGCGCCAGCCACGATGCTCCGATGGACCCGATCAGGAAGTATGCAGCGGCGAGAATGAGATAGGCGATCGAGAGCGCGCGGCGGAAGCCCAAGCGATCGGCTGCAGCGCCGCCGAAGATCGCCAGAAACCACACCATGCCACCGAAAATTCCCGTGAGAGTTCCGGTCTGCTCGGTGGAAAAGTTCAGCTTCTCCTGCAGGTAAAGAGCAAGCGACGCAAAGGCGCCGTAATAGGAAAGGCGCTCGAAGATCTCGCTGAGATTTGCGATCCAGAAGGGACGTTCGAAGCCGGTGCGAATCTCCTGCAAGCGTTCGGAAAAGCTCAAGCGTAGCTCCCTGAAGATGGCGTTATATCCCAATCCGTCTGCGAATTTCTTCGGCCGAGAGACCCGAGATACGGATAACTTTTTTGTGGCTGGTCTGGCCGGAGGCAATGGTAATGGAAGTTCGAGGCAGCTTCAAAAGTTTCGCGAAGAAATCAATGCATGCTTCATTGGCGCGGCCATCGACTGGAGGCGAGGTTAGAGAAACCTTGAAAGTATTTCCAAGTTCTCCCGTGACGGCGTTCTTCCTGGCGCGAGGGTGGACTTTGATGGCGAAGGTGACGCTGCCGTTCGACTCCTGTATCGGAATCAAGCTTTCTGCCTCAGCGAAAAGAACGTTTCCATGCTTATCAAGGCCGCTACGACCAGTATTTGCGGATTGTGCACAGTGCGCGCCTGGCCGATGCTCAGCATCAGTGCAAGAACGAATGTGAGCATCAGGATGTTGGCGGCAATGCATGACATTTTCAAGCCTTGTACTGCGTATCCGTTGCGAATGCGGAGCAAGTTCAACATTGCGGTGAAGAGCAAAGCGAGAGCGGTGCCTAAGATCCAAATTCTCCCGGTATAAGTTCTGGGCACGAGCAGAGAATCCACGATCGCGAGAATGAAAAGGGTCCCAGCGCAAAGCCGGTCAAGAAGCTTCATGGTTTCTGCATTCCTCTGTGATCTCTGTGTTCAAAGTTTCGCTCGTTCCCCGAAGATCGCGGTACCGACGCGCACGCACGTCGATCCTTCTTCAATCGCGACTTCGAAATCGTGGGACATTCCCATGGAAAGCTGCGCCATGTCGATGGCCAGCAATCCGCGAGCGGCAATCTTGTCGCGCAGTTCACGCAGTCTGCGAAAGTACGGGCGGGCATTTTGAGGATCGTCGGTGAATGGAGGCACGGTCATCAGGCCACGAAAGTTGAGTGCCTCGAGTCGAGGCGCGGCCAGGAGCAAGGCATCCAGTTCCGGTGAATCACAGGCTATGCCGCTTTTTGCGGCTTCGCCGCCAACGTTGATTTCGATGAGCACATCCAGGTTCTTGCCGAGCGTGCGGGCGGCTGCGTCCAGTTTTTCAGCGAGCTTCATCGAGTCGACTGAATCGACGGCGTGAAAGAGTTCCACAGTTCTCGCGGCCTTGTTGGTTTGCAGATGGCCGATCATGTGCCAGTCGGCGTCGAGCAGATCGGCGAGCGCGGCGGCTTTGGCTGAAAATTCCTGCACGCGATTCTCGCCGAACAAGCGGAGACCCGCATCGTAAGCCTCGCGGATTCTTTCCGTTGGCTGAGTTTTGGTGACAGCCATCAGAGCGATATCTTTGCGCGGGCGTCTGGCGCGCTGGGCGGCCTTTTCTATACGTTCAATTACTGCGGCAATATTTTCCGTGATCGACATACAAAGACACTAAACCACGAAGGGCACCAAGTTACACGAAGGAAAATGCGGAATATGTGTTACATCATCGCGGTTGGGGGCGCAGGCTCGTTCGGATCGCCGGCAGCCGATACGGGCGCGAAAATCATGAGTGCCGCCAGGCCAGCGAGCACGATCATTCCGCCCACCAGATACGATGGGTTGCTGAAGATTTGTGGCGGATGGTTCGGTGCGCCCCACTGGGGAACGAACTGTAATCCGGCCCAAACCAAACCCAGCAAGGCTTCTCCGGCGATTAGACCGGAAGCGACCAGCACTCCGGCATTTTCCACGCGGGCTTTTTGTGCGCTATTGAAGCCGCGCCGCTCTGCGACCCAATCCCCCAGCGATCGAATCACTCCGCCGACAAAGATTGCGAATGTGGTTCCGAACGGGAGATACATTCCGACCGCGACCAGCATCGGACTCTTCACCTGCATCATGATCATCGCAATCCCGAACAAAATCCCCACCACGACTAATGGCCAAGCCATGTCGTGGCCAACAATTCCCATCGCCAGCGTGGCCATCAAACCAGCCTGCGGCGCCGGCAGTTCCGCGCCGCCAAAGCCCACGCCGCCGGCTCGGATGTTGCCTTCGTGCAACAGCATCAGAGGGAAATACATGACCAGGCTGGCGACTACGACCGCGATCAGTTCGGCGGCCTGAATCTTCTGCGGTGTGCCTCCTAAAATGTAACCGACCTTAAAATCCTGCAGGAGCTCGCCAGCCACGGCTGAAGAAACGCAGACCACTGCCGCTACGCCAAGAACAGCGGCAACTCCGGATGTTCCTGAGACTCCGAGGGCGACCATCAGTAGCGCGGCAATTAGAAGTGTCGATAGAGTCAAGCCGGAAATCGGATTGTTCGATGAGCCAATGATCCCCACCAGATTGCCCGATACCGTAGCAAAGAAAAATCCCACTAGAAGCATCACCACCGCTGCCAGAATGGCCGGCCAAACCAGGTGCGAGATTTTCATGTAGAGCAGGCACATCAGCACAAACGTGATCGCGATTAAACCGAAAACTGTTTTTGAACTCATGTAGCGTTCCGTGCGCACCAGCTTCGCCTGCTGCTCGGCGGTCTGGCGCAGATCCGCGATGGCCTTGCCGATTCCAGCAGTCAGGCCGGCGCGCATTTTGTATAGCGTGTAGGCTGCGCCGACGAGCATTCCTCCCACGGCGATGGGACGCACAATGTATCTCCACACCGCATCCGCCATGGTCGCCCAGTTATCGGGAGTGTCGGCTGGAAGGTAGCCTTTGAGCTGCGGCCCAAGAAAAAAGATCATCAGGGGAACCAGCAGGCCCCAGGCCAGCACGCTCCCCGCAAACTGCAGCGACGCCAGCTTTACGCCAATAATGTAGCCCACACCAAGATAAGCTGGGCTCACGCTGGGCGCCGCAAACACCGTGGTTCCACCCGTAGGCAGGACGTGAGTGCTTCCCGTGCCGCCGAGACGGACCTGACTGCGGCCCAAACTTCCAACGCCCACGTGCAGATCAGTATCGGCGGCGAATAAGCCGAATCTGCCCAGCATGTAAACCACGCCGCCAACGCCGATGTTCCAGAAAAGATATTTCGCGGCTTGCGCGCCGCGCTGTCCGGCTTTGTGAATCTCAGATGCCGCTAAAGATTCGGGGAAAGGCAGTTCTGGATCTTCTACCATGGCGCGGCGCACCAGAGAAATGAAGAGAACGCCGAGAATGCTGCCCACCATTATCAGCGCGGTGGATTTCCAATAGGCGTCGGCGAAACGAAACGATGGCCACGCTTTGGCCAGAAGAAACGCCGGCAGAGTGAAAATGGCACCGGCGGCTACCGACTCGCCGATCGAGCCTGCGGTTCGGGCGATATTTTCTTCGAGCAGCGATCCCTTCCATGCCCGCATAGCCGCCATCGCAATCACTGCGGCGGGATACGTAGCGGCGATGGTAATACCGGCGCGTAAGCCGAGGTAGGCGTTCGCCGCTCCCAGAACGACCGTCATCAAGAGCCCTAGAAGCACGGCGCGCAGAGTAAATTCCTTCATCTGCATGTGCTCCGGAACGAAAGGGACGTGTTTTCTCGGGCTCGTTTCCGGAGCTGTGGGAACAGAACTGCTCATCGGCGGAATCCTCGCAAGTGGTGGGATGAAGGCAACATAATTTCGCAACCTGTTCTAAACACGGGAACGGCGCACGTTAGCACGCGGGCAGCCTGATTTACAAGTGCGATGCGGGTTCCGGCGTTGCCAATGGCGAGAAATACCGCCTCTTGTTTGCCGACCGCCTTGAGGTAAAATGGTTCTACTTGTCTGTTGGCCCCTGCGCGGTTTCAACATTCCGAGGTGCAACGTGAGTAAGAATTCCTCCGACCAGCTGTGGTTCCAGCGGTATTTGGAATTTCATTGCGACGACTGCGGCAGCGATACCGGCTTCCGTTCGCGACGCCGCACGTTTTCGGAGCGTTACTTGCTTCCCATTTTTCTTCTGCAGCCAGTGCGCTGTGCAGAATGCTTTCGGAGAGATTACCGATTGATTTTCATTCCGGTGCGGGAGCGGCTCTCCGAAGCGGTAGTCAAGTTGCCGGCTTCTCCAGTTCCTGTTTCCCCGATTAAGGAATCCGGTAGTACCCGCAACGTTGCCTAGCAGCCCGGAACGCCGTTATACTGGCGATAAGCAGGCAACGCGGAAGCGTCCATACCTTGCGGGGATCACGGAGGCCGTCTTCAGCAGTAGTGGAGACCGAATTCGGACTATCCAGGCCAGAGCCACAGCGGCAGGGCCTTCTATTGTTTCGACCGCCCACACATCGTGGGCCCGACGACTTTCTCGTCAACTCACCGGAAATCTTTTTACGGTTCTTTTTCCCTCCGATTGCCGGATATGCGGCGAGCCCTTGGTGAAGGTTTCCCGTCTGCCCGTGTGCCAGGAGTGTCTTGATGACATGCGCCGCATCGCCGGCGGAATCTGTACGATTTGCGGCGAGCGCATTTTTTCCTCTCATGCGCAGTTGACGGATGCCGGGGCGTCCCGTTGCGGATTGTGCCGCCGCATCGAACCCCCTTTTGCGCGGGCAGTGGCTTATGGCAGCTACGAGGGCGGCTTGCGGGAGTTGATTCACCTTTTGAAGTATGCATCGGTGCGGCCAGCTGCCAAGGTTTTAGGACGAATGCTGGCTGAGGCGATTGAGGAACTCGAACCAGAATTTCAGTCTGAAGCTCTTACGGTAGTTCCGGTCCCTTTGCACCGTGGCAGGATTCGCCAACGCGAATTCAACCAAGCTGAAACCATCGCGCGGTTCGCGATCAAGCTTATGGCGGTGCCCGAACGTTTCACTTTGTGCGCGGATGCGCTCGAGCGGAGGCGCGACACGTTGTCGCAAACCGGCCTTACCAGCCACCAGCGGCGCGAGAATGTTCGCGGTGCATTCGCAGCGGCGCATCCCGAAGTGGTGAACGGTCACGAAGTGCTGCTGGTGGACGATGTATACACTACGGGAGCAACCGTGTCCGAGTGCGCGCGGGTGTTGCGGCGTGCTGGCGCAACTAAAGTTTGGGTCGCGACGGTTGCGCGGACACTGAAAAATTTCGAGCAACATGTGGAGGTTCAGTTCGCGGACGATGTGGCCAGTGGTGAGGAAGGTGTGGCCCATGAAGTTCCGCTGGCTCGCGCCGCCGGCATTTAGCTTGGAGAAGATGGCAGTTTCGTTTGTAGCATCTAATTAGAGATGAGATTGGGAGCCGGCAGAAAACGGCTCAAAGGGACGAATCGAGCATCATGTCAGCGAGAATGGAATCCGATGCGGGACACAGCGGCAGACACGCCGCTAACCTGCTCGCAGCCACTGCCGTCCACCACGACGGCAACGGACATGCTCTGCATGCGCCAGTGCTGGTCCTGAACGCGTCGTATGAGCCGATCAATGTCTGCGCCGCGCGCCGTGCTCTGGTTCTGGTGCTGAAAGGCGTGGCCATGACGGAGGAAGAGAATGGACACTTCCTGCATGCGGCGCGTATCGCCATGCGCGTGCCATCGGTGATCCGGCTGCTGGAGTATCGCCGCATCCCGCACCAGAGCCGCGCTCTGTCGCGAAAGAACATTCTGCTGCGCGACCGCAACACCTGTCAGTATTGCGCCACGGTGCTCTCCTCAAGCGAGTTGACTCTCGACCACGTGATTCCGCGCTCGCGCGGAGGATCGTCGACTTGGGAAAACCTTGTCGCCTGCTGCCATACTTGCAATCGCCGCAAGGGCAATCAATTTCCGCTCGAAGCCGGAATGAAGTTGATGCGCGAGCCCCGCGCCTTCAATCTCCACACCAGCCGCCACATCATGCGATTGATGGGCCGGTCGGATGATAAGTGGAGGAAGTATTTGTTCTACTGAAGTTTTCAAGGTTTCCCTGAAACCTTGAAACTCTGAAACCTTGAAACTCTGAAACCTTGAAACCTTGAAACCTTGTCCTCTCACTTCTGCGGCGGTTGCGGATTCGGCGTGGCATCTGGCTTTTTCTGATCTGGATTCTGATTCTGATCTGGCGCGGGTGCTTTCTGATCTTTCTGGTCCGCCTTGGGAACTTCCTGACCGTTATACAGAATTCTTACATTCGATCCGAAACGCTTGTAGTCTTCGTACTTCACGATCTCGCGAATGTGAATGTCGCCAGTGTTGAAGTGCAGCGTGTCGTCGGCGCGCGTGTAGGTGGGAAACCAGTACTGATTATCGATCTGCTGCCGCCAGGTGGTGAACTTCGGGTAGAGATGTTCCTCTTTGCCTTTCTTCTTCGTATCTTTGGTCTCCGGAACTGCCTGGCCGTAGGTTTTCACGATCTGTAAATCGTGATCGTCGACCCAGATTCGTCCCTGGAAGTATCGCTTTTTGCCCACGATTTGCTTGGGAGCGATATCGAAAACATAGCAGTGCAGCTGGTCTTCCTGCTGCTGGCCTACATAAAGAATGTTGTATTCCGGGATTTCATCGCTCGTGAGCACGAACGGCAGACGATTGCGGAAATCCTGCACGTCGCCTTCGTCGAGCGACAGGCCGCCTTGCTCCAGCGATGATTGCGGCGCGAAGACGACATTCTCAATGCGATGTCCCTTGTCGTCGTAGAGTACGTCGAAAACTTCGTGATACTCACCGGTAACCGTATTGCCGTCACGGGTCTGGACCTTGATGTCTTGCCGGTAGGTGTAATGCTCGCGCGCTTCCTTGAATAATTTCTCGCGCGCGGCAAAGCGCGTAATGATTTCGTCGGGCGTAATTCCGGCGGTGGGCGGGGCTGTATCGAGTGGACCTTCTTGTGCCGCCGCGGGCAGTGAGGTAGCAGCAACTACACCTAAGGAAAAGAGACAAAACAGCGCGCGGAGAAAAGCCGGCTTCATACCCTCTAGTTTACCGAATTCGGGAGTTCGTTGCTCAGGTAGCATCACCGCGGCGACCCTCCCCCGACCCCTCTCCGCTCAGTGAGGCCGAGGGTAGGGCGCTGCAGTTCTGCCGCTAACTTGGATGCCATATTGATAAAGGGGTTGCCGTGCGCAAATCTGAGTTGTAGCTCCAGCTGTCGACCAAGAAATTTATTGACGGAGAAAGCCGATCAATGTGAGGGATCAATATTCGGTATCCAAATAGTGGTGCAGCTTGAAAGAAGATTCGTACCAGGGCATCGCTTCAGCGATGCCAAGAACGGCCGGGCCACTCTCGGCTTTAGCCCCTGAGGCCTGACGGGTGGCGGCCGAAGCCGGTTCCAAGCTTCACATTGCGACGGAATGCCTGAAGGCATGCGCTGATACAAATCTTTTTCAAACTGCACCATTACCGACCCGCAACACTGCCGGCTTCAAAGGATGCGGCCAACGACTGGCAGATCCGTAGCTGTGACACTCGTATCGGGGTACGCCTTCGGTCGTAGAGGAAGCCGCGTCCGTAGGACGCCTGAAAATAGCCCGGCGTTTCAACGCCGGGTAGATTCGGGAAAAATAGAAGCGCGTCCCGTCAGGGACGCCTGATCCGTCTGAAGCGTCGCCGGATGGAACGCGCGCGCAAATAAACCTGCTAAACTCATCGGTTTGCCGAGGAGGTCCCATGCGCCGTCTTTTTCTAATTTCTCTTTCGCTCATCGCCATTACGTTCCCAGCCTTCGCCCAGGCGAAGCATCCCTTTACGTTCGAAGACATGATGAAGCTCAAGCGTGTCGGCGAGCCGGAAGTTTCCCCCGACGGCAAGTGGGTGATCTTCAGCGTGGTCGATGTCGATCTCGCGGCGAATACGAAGACGCCGCATATCTGGACCGTGCCCACGGCGGGTGGTCAAGAGCGCGAGATCATCGCTGATCAGGATGCAGATCGTCCGCGCTGGGCGCCGGACGGGAAGCGGTTTGCGTTTATTTCGACGAAAGGTGGAAAGTCGCAGGTATGGATTGCGAACTTCGACGGCGCAGCCGGCGGCGTAACGGGTGCCCTGCCGCTCACGTCGATTGCAACGGAGGCCAGCGGCGAACTCTGGTCACCGGATGGCAAGCACATTCTCTTCACTTCGGATGTTTATCCAGAGTGCGACGGCTCGGTCAGCGAAGCGGCGATCTGCAACGCGAATAGAGTTGAAGCAGCTGAGAAGTCTAAGGTAAAGGCGCAGATTTTCACACACTTGCTCTATCGCCACTGGAGTGCATACAGGGAGGGTAAACGCACTCACATTTTTATAACTGAAGTTCCCAATACTAGCACCGGAGCAGTGTTCGTCACCGGCATTCGCTTACCTCGCGACCTCACTCCCGGCGACTACGATGCGCCCGTATTCTCGCTCGGCGGGCAGGATAACTATGCCTTCTCGCCCGACGGGCAGGAGATTTGCTACACCTCGAATCACGACAAGAATCCAGCCACTTCCACCAACAACGATCTGTGGATCGTCCCGGTGAATGGAGCGGCGGACGCCTCGTCCGCCGAGGTTTTGGCCCATACGAAAAACATCACCGCCGACAATCCCGCCAGCGACTCGACGCCACTTTATTCGCCCGATGGCCGCTACATCGCCTACCGCGCCCAGCAGCGCCCGGGATATGAAAGCGACCGCTTCCGGCTGATGCTGTACGACCGCAAGACAGGCGAGAAGAAGAATCTTGCGGAGAAGCTAAGCACCTGGGTCGGGACGTTCGCTTGGTTCCCTGATTCCTCCAGCATTTACTTTAGCTCGGAGATGTTGGGATCGTCGTTAATATCCGTCGCTAGAGTCGATGGGTCTGGAGGGGGGATTCTCCTTACGCACGAAGATGGGTCTGGGTACAGCGACGATCTCGCTTTTACGAAGGATGGCAAAACTCTAGTTTTTACGAGAATGACCATTCAGCGGCCGACCGAGATCGAGAAGGTGGCTATTCCTCCCGGGACGTCTGAACGTTTGACTCATGTCAACGATGAAGTTCTTTCGCAGATTTCGATGTCCGCGCTCACAGCATTCTGGTTCATTGGTGCCAACGGAGATCGAGTCGAAGGCTTCCTGGTTAAGCCGCCGAACTTCGACGCCAGCAAGAAGTATCCCGTGAAGTTCCTCATCCACGGCGGGCCGCAGGGTGCCTGGGGAGACGACTGGAGCTACCGCTGGAATCCCGAACTCTTCGCGTCACCAACTTCATCGACAAGCAGCGGATACGTGGTCATCATGATCAACTTCCACGGCTCGACCGGCTACGGGCAGAAGTTCATCGACGACATTAACGGCGACTGGGGCGGCGCTCCGTTTGAAGACCTGATGAAGGGCCTCGACTACGCAGAAGAACATTATGGTTTCATTGATAAGACCCGCGAGTGCGCGCTAGGTGCGAGCTACGGCGGATACATGGCCAACTGGGTGCTCGGCCATACCGACCGCTTCAAGTGCATTGTGACCCACGACGGCATGTTCAACGCGGAATCCGCCTGGGGGACAACCGAGGAACTCTGGTTCAACGACTGGGAGTTCAAAGGCACTCCCTACGATAACCGTGCGATGTATGAGAAGTGGTCGCCGCATCAGTATGCCAAGAATTTCAAGACGCCGACGCTCGTCATTCACGGCCAAAAAGATTACCGGCTGGATGTTAGTGAAGGGTTGCAGCTTTTCACCACGCTGCAAATGGAAGGCGTGCCATCTGAGATGCTTTACTTCCCAGACGAAGGCCACTGGGTGCAGAAGCCGCAGAATTCGCAGCTCTGGTACAAAACGGTAAACGACTGGGTGGATCGGTGGACAAAGAAATAGGCCGGACCTCGGTTTGCGGCGCAAAACGGCGCGCGATTACGCAGAGGATGATCGATCGAGCGTCCGTAGGGACGCCAGAAAATAGCCCGGCGTTTCAACGCCGGGTCGATAGAGCCATATCTGGAACCCGTCCCCTTAGGGACGGCTGAAGTAATTCGCCGCTTTGTCCACCGTCTCAGTTGTGCCTCCGGCACAAGGTCGATTTTGTGGGGCTGCAATCCCGCCAGTAAACTGGCGGGCTACTATCGATGGTCCCTCCAGGACCTGCTGTAAGTGTCCCGATTTACGGGAAGCTTGCCATCACATCCTCGAGTTCTGGGCTTGTTCCGGCGGAAACTTGTATTTCGATTTCCAGCAATCCAGTAAACGATCCGATGGTGGGTAGAAAGCTTGCCAAACCATTGGCGTTGCTGCTGGTACTGCTCTGGCTCGCCCCCAAGATGACGGGCATTCCCGTTTGGGTGCCCGTTGTATCTCCGGAGGTCACCGTTAAATCGTTTGCTGGCGGCCGCAGCACGGTGGATTGAAACAAGACGCTTGCTCCAAGAACGGGATTCCGCGGAGTAGACGAATCCGTCACTCGGACGATAAGAGGCTGAAAGGGCGGGGTGGTAATTACTTGTCCGGCTCCAGCCACAGCCTGCAAGTTAAAAGCTGCAGCTGAGACGGCGTTGCCATATACAGTCTGGCAGGGGCTGCCGGAGGCAACGCAAGCGACGACCTGCACATTGGCCACGAAGTTCGTCAATGTGAGCGTGACCGTCGCGTAACCTGTGCTACTTGTGACGGCACTCGCGGCACTGAGAGAGCCGATTCCCTGAGCGATCCTGAAATCGACAGTCACGCCGGCCTGTGGTGTCCCAGTACTCACAACCCGGGCTGTGATCGGTACGCTAAGGCTGGCTCCCTGCGCGATCCAGAGGTAAGGCGTGGTAATTCCGATATCCGAAGCTGTGGATGTCGCGGACAGAGTACCGGAGACTGATTGCGCGGGGTTGTACACCGCGGGAGCGAGGGTGGCAGTGAAGGTTGCCACTCCAATGGCGGCGGGAGTGATCGAAGTGGAAGCCAATCCGCTCTCATCCGTGACCACCGAACAACTGGAAGCGCCGCCGCAGACGGAAAGTGTGGCGCCGTTGGTGGTGCTCCATACGACCGTCGCACCGTTGACGGCAGTCACGCCATCGGAGGCGACGACCCGCACGCGAAGCGAGTTGGCGGATTGCGTCCCTACCGGCGTCTGAGGATTGGTTCCCTGCAACAGGATGATCTGATCGGTCGATGCCGCTCCCATGGTGAGGGCATTGGTCATAGTGGAGACAGAACCGCTGGCCGGGTCGGTGATAGTGATGGTCTCGGGTCCATCGCTTTGAGGGGGAGCGGCCAGGAGGATCTGGCTTGCGTTCGTGGCCAGGAGCGGCACCACGTGGCTTCCCACGCTCACAGTAAGGCCGGGCGCGAATCCAATGCCTTGCAGCGTAATGGCTCCGCCATTGATCGGGATGTGGGCGGGGTTAACTGAGTTCCCGTAGAGGACGTGGGCGTGGTAGGCATAATCGGGGCGCCCGTCGCCGCGCAGATCGGAGATTCCGATAATGAAGGTGCTCGCGCTTAATACCTGTGCATCCAACCGGCTCATACCGAATGTAGGAGAATTGAAGGGCACCGTCGTAAGTACTGGCGGGGCCGTGCCTTCCGGGTCGCCCGAGTTCCACATCCCGACCACGGGAGCAGCTTTCGATTCAGTAGGCGAGCCGGTTTCATCCAGAGCGGTGACGGCTACTGACAGCGTGCGGTTGGCCTGGGCGGTCATTTGGAAATAGGAAACATTGCCATAGCCGCTGAGGGAGCCGACCCAGTCGCCGGGAGGCGGGACGATGGCTGGGGCGGCCCAGGTCTCGCTGGCGGACCATGGCGGAACCGCAACCGCACTGCTGGACATCGGGATGTCCTGTTCAAAATCACTACCACCGCTAACCGTGATGACAATCGGTGCAAAACTGCCGGACGGGACGACTTGCGCGAAGTCGTAGGGACAAACACCGCTGGACCACAACGGATCTAGAGGTTCGATTGAGAGCTGGTATTGGGCTGTGCTTTCTCCGTTCGGAATCGGCAATCCACCGAGGTCGAAAAATCCTTCCAAGGTTTGCTCGGCTGACCCGAATTCGGTGTATGCATTTCCCAAGGAATCGATTAATCCTGTGATGGGATTACCGGCGTTGCCGGTGAAGAGAAATCCCGAAACAGAGGAGACTGCGTATTGGTGCGAGGGCAATCCCGTGGAGGGATCGATCCAACGGGCGAACACATTGACACCCTGCATCGGCTGGCCCTCGGCGCCGAAATGATTCACGAAATAGACCGAGCCGTGTATCCGCGCAGTGTTCGGAGGGGATGCGGCAGGGGGATAAAGACGGGAAAGCGCAGCCACATCATCCGCCGCGAGCTGGTAAGGGTTCGGATAGCAAACGGTGATGGGCACGCAGTTTACCGAGTCCATGTAATGCATGACCGGAAAACCCGCATAATCGTCGGCCGTTGGGTGCGGATCGCCAGTGCTTACGTTTAAATTAAGCTGCGACCAGCCGAGGCCGAGGACATTTCCCAGCACGCGCACCAGGCGGTATTCCACATCTGTGAGTTGCGCGGGTTGAAGTGCGCACTGCCCATTGATTACGACCAAAGCGTGAAGGAAATTTGCGCTGGTGTTGAAGTTGTCAGCACCTCCATAAACCGCGTTCCAGAAGCATTGCGAAGGAGCACCAGCACCCGCGCCTAGCAGTGCGTCGGTCACTGAGCCGTCATAGTCGTAGACGATCCCAACCGGAGCTTGAGTGGCGGCGGGAGTGATATCAGCAGGAGCGGTTACGGTTCCATTTGAGTTGACGCCGATGTTGCTTCCGTTTACGTCTTTGGCGAGCTGGCCGGCACTGGTGACCGTGATGGCCGCTACGGAAACCGAACTCCATTGCAGAAAAGCGTTGGCGACAAAGGCATTGGCGGCGGTGTTCGGCAGGATCGGGCTCAAATCCCGCTGGTCTGTGTAGTAGTTCACCTCGCCCTTCGACCAAGTGAGGGGCTGGCCCATCGCTGATGAATTGAAGAAGCTGGAACCGGCCACATATGCGGGGCCTCCTGCGATGGCGAGCGCGGCGAATGATAGAACCGCGGCGAAAATTGCAGCCAGCCGAAGCAAAAGGCCGGTGAATGCTTCGGATTTCTGCGTGATCAGGCGCATTATTCCTCACCGCTGGCACGGCGTACCGCATGGAAGAAGTCGGCATAGGGAACAAGTTTTTTCCCACCAATCACTGGATCGCCCGAGAGCGCGGAAATATTCTGGACGTTCGTCTTGATCCTGCCTTGTGGGTCGATTGCGAATCTACCCATGGGGCCAGACACGGGACTGGTAAGCCCCAGCCGGCTAGGAGGATACAAGAACAACATGACGCGCTCCCCCACGCGATAGCGCTCTTTAGCAGTCCAGAGACCGGCCCACTCGTGGATGGTTAACTTCTGGCCGGTGGTCGTTCCGCGAATTGTATGTTCCACCTGAAAGATGACCATGGTGGAAGCCGTGGTCTGGCCGGGTGTTGATGTGAGGCGGCCGCCGGCACGTCCCACAAATGTGACGCGGCCAGAAAATATAATTCCGGCGGCGCCGGTGATTTGCGGCAGGCCGGTCGGAGACGGCGCGACGGGGAGACGCCACGGTTCAGCGACAGGTACGGGAAAGCGAAGCGGGGAAAAGCGAGGAGTATCCGGCGGACTCGCCATTATGGGCGTGAGGATACGGGAGTAATTCTCAGCGGCAGTCTGTGCCCGCAATGGGGAAGCTAAGAAAATCGAAGCGAAGAAAATCAGCAAGGAACAGGCGAGCAGACGACAGCAGCTCCCGGTCATGGCAATCACCTGGGAAACGAATATCTGCTCGGAGGGTTTTGGGAAACCGACCGCATCCTAACTGAAGTTTAGAAAATGGCGCGGTGACGGATGTCACAACGAGCCTGTGGATTGCCGAACGTTGAACGGCGACGCTGCCGTGCTCCTAAAATCTCGGGTACTTAGTTTTCGCGCAAACCCAAGGCTGCAAACGACTCGATGCACTAATCCTTTCGCTTGCAATGCCGATATGGCAGTTAGGGGCGACCGCGTGAAAATCCTCTTGGTAGATGACAGCAAAACGATTCTGCGGGAAAACGAGCGAGTCCTCCACAAGGCTGGATATGAAGTGTTATGCGCTGAGGATGGGGAGTGCGCTCTGAAACTGGCGCGGAAGCATAAGCCTGATTTGATTCTGCTGGATATGATCTTGCCCAAGGTGAGTGGGCCCGCGGTGCTTGCCCGCTTAAAGAAAGACAATGCGACCGCGAACATCCCAGTTGTAGTGTTGAGCAGCCTCACGGAGAGAAACCGGCAAAAGCTGATCGAAGCCGGGGCCGAAGATTACGTGGAGAAGAACTCCTTGGCGCCGCAACCTGGAGTTAATTTACTACCCACCATATTGGAGAATCTGATTTGCCGGATTAACCGCAAACGCGGAATCGCTTTCAGCAGCATCCCTCTGGATAAACAATAGAATTCCCTGTACGACAAACTGGCGAATCTTATGACGCGCAGTTAATGGGGAAAGATTTCCTTATGACCTGCGCCGCAGATGTTCTTCAGCGCTCAAATTTGCTCCGGCCAGCAGCAGTAATCCTGACAAGAATGCCCAAAACATCATGCTCACCGAGAGCGAGAATGGGCCATAGACCTCGCCGAAATTAAGCCAAGGCAGGGCAAGAATATAGCCGTACTTCAAGGCCTCCGAGAGCAATCCCATGATGAAGGCGGCCGGCAGCACGGCTCGCGCCGGAACCTTGCCATTGGGTAAAACCCAATAGATGAGGAAGAAGATGGCCACGCTGGCAGCGATGGCAAACACCTTCATCACCACGAACGCGGCCAGTCGAATAGAGCCGGTAGGGTGGCCACGCAGTACGAATTGCAGCAGGGCCATGTTTCCCGCGGTCATAGCGATGGAAAGCAAAGCCAGCATGCCGCAGCCGAACGCCAGTCCCAAAGAGATCAACTGATTCCCCAGGTAAGACCGATTATTGGGGAATCGCCAGATTCGATTCAAAGCAACTTCCAGCGGCATGAACACACCCGAAGATGTGACCAATAAAATCACGAGCGAAACGATCTGCACACGCTGGCGGCTGTTCACCATAGCGTTCAGGTTGCGAATCACGAACTCCTGGCCTGCGGGCAGATAGTCTCTTAGCAGCTCCAGGATCACGTCGTACATGACGCGAGAATGGAAAACGCGCCGGATGAGCGTCATCAGCAGAACGACGAAAGGGAAAAAGGACAATATCGCGTTGGCGGCCACCGAGAATGCAAAAGTATGCACATCGGTCCGTAACAGATACTTTATGGTGGAAATCGTTATCCCGGAACGTCGCTTGCGCCGTTCTGATGGCGACGGTGTAGTATTTCGCTCTGTCGCTAACGGGGTTGCAACCGGGGTTGTGGTCTGTTCAGACATGGGCCTACAGGCTAATCCTATCAAGGGTTTGGCTCGACGGCGGCATTTCGTATCAAACCAAAGTTCCGGTCGAGCTACGGGCTTTTCTTATACTTCGTTAAAGAATTGAAAAACTCCCTATTGCTTTTTTTTACGTTTCCCTTCTAATTCTTCTTGTCAAACGATTTAGTAGTGCTTATTATCGTTTGCTCATTCTCCGGTGTATGCCGGGCGATGGGTTCGTAAGGCAGGTTGATGTCTTGAGTAGGGCCGTAGAAACAGCGTCGATGGTCCAGGGCTCCGCAAGTTCTCGTCGCAATGTCTTCGCGTGGCGTTGAACTCGAGGAGTCTTTTGCTTTGGAGCAATTTCCGCGGCACTGATGGACGCAACCGAGTTCCACCGTTTTTCCGAAGGGGGCGTTCCGGTTCGCCGGAACAACATTACTGGAGATTCGGGGAACTAATTCTTCAAGACAGTGAAAGGAGTTTTCCGTGAGAGAGAAGGGAACAGTGAAGTGGTTCAACGGGGCGAAGGGATATGGATTTATCCAGCGCTCCACGGGGGAGGACGTCTTCGTACATTTCTCGGCGATTCAGGAGAACGGTTACCGCTCGCTCAATGAGGGTGAGACCGTGGAGTTCGATCTGCTGAAAGGCCCCAAAGGCTTTCAGGCGGGCAACGTCGTCCGCGCCTAATCTACTGACTGCGATTTCCTACCCTCCCGCTCGGGAGGGTTTCTTTTTTACAAGCGTCGCTGTCATCCTGAGGAAGCGGGATCGCTCGCAATCGCGAGCGATCCCCGACGAAGAGCTTGCCCTGAGCTTGTCGAAGGGACCTATGCAACTCGCCGAGAGCACCGGAGAACAGCCCACAATTGGTTCTCGCCGACATACCATTCATTGTCATTCCGACCGGAGCCGGAGCGACAGCGACGGCGCAGCGGAGGAACCTGCTGTTCGTTCCCCATATAAGTTTTTATGGTAATGAAGTGAAGACCTCCAGCACCGTAGTAGCGATGCAGTCTTGTTGGCGTCGGCAGCCTCTATCACAAAACTTCAAGTGTTGTTTGTGACGAGCGAACTAGGAATTAAGGCCCGCGATGCCACTTGTCGAAAACCGCGACGAGTGGGGCAGCCTCATTCGTCACGGCGGCTGGGCCAGCCCCCACGAATCCATCAAGACCACAGAGAGACATTATTCGAAATGGATGAAAGATGGGCAGGACCGGCTAGATTCGCTCGAAATCGGAACCTGGAAGAAATAACGGCGTCGGTAACAAATGAGGACTGAGCAAAAACGAAGGCCATCGGCTCTCCCCCGAAAACCGATGACCTTCGCAGGAGTCGAACCTGTTCGAAGCCCGAATGTAAGGCTGTTTGTAAAGGTTTGTCAAGCTGTATTCCCCATACTTTGAGTGCGCTAGCGGGCAGACAGTCCGAATCTTTGGGTGTAGGTTGATCAATGACTCTCGGATCTCCGGCTCTGCGAGTACGTGCCTTCCCCCATTTATGCTGACTCGCGAGTGCGTCGAATATCTTGAGGGGCAAGGGTGTGCGGAGAACGCGCACCCTTTATCATTTGGTGGCTGCCCCACTCGTCGCGGTTTTCGACGAGTGGGCACCGCAGACGCTGACAGTTTTTCCACGGATCCGATCATGCAATCTGGCGCACGCGCAGTTTCGCTTTCTGCGCCTCATTGAGCAGTACCGGTCCTCGCCCGGTTAAGTTAATTGGTGCCTGTCACAGCAAGATCCCCGATACCTTTCCCGACCTTGTCATTCCGACCGGAGCCGGAGCGCCAGTGACGGCGCAGTGGAGGAACCTGCTGTTTGTTGCGCATATAAGTTTTTATGGTAATGAAGTGAAGACGTCCGGCGCCGTAGTAGCGATGCAGTCTTGCTGGCGTCGGCAACCTTCACGGAAATTCAAGTATTGTCTCTGACGAGGAACCAGGCACTATTCTTCCGACGCCGCCTTGACGCGAACTGCAAGGGTGTCCAAATAGTCCGCCACCTCCGGTAAATTCTCGCAGCAGTCCGAATAATCGAATGCGTAATTGTGCTTACCCCAAAACGTAGCGAGAAATTTGCTTTCTTGCTCGTCCTTCTGTTTCTGTTCAGCGGTTTGAGCTTCTTGGGAAATCTGGCTCAGGAGGGCGAGCTGTAAAGCTCGCGCATCCGAAAGCAGCTTAAAAAGGAGGGTCCTGTAGTTTTCATTGGCGCTCTCGATCTTGTCCTCAAAGTACTGCTCCTTTTGTCTTCTTTCGTCACCCTGTATTACAGGAGTACGGTTATTTAGAACTTCATATTCCGCCTTCCGCAAACCATCTATCTCCCCATATTGCCAATCTCTCGCAAAGTCCCGAAGCGAGCCTGCTAACCGCGACGTTAGCTTAATCCATTCATTGCCCTGTCTTCGCTTGCCAGAGAGGACCAATATTTGGGCCCTTAGGCCACGGGTATTTTGGTCGATTCTTGCGCTGGAGGCGGCATTCTTCTCAGCTAGGAAGACGATCATTTCGCTTTGTGTAATGAGGCGCTGTTGCAACTCGGTATTCAATTTGGTTAATCGACCTGTTTCATTCGTCTCAGTCTCTACATCTCCGAGGGCCGACGTGAGCTTAGTAGCGTCCTTCGCAGAGTTTGTCGCTTGCTTGGCTGTAACACCCATTCCTAGTAATCCAAAAACCGCAAAACAACTCAACAAAGACCAGCGATGTTTTTTGGCCCAATCTTCTGCTAGGGCAACTCCCGCACCACCAAGCGCTAGCAAAAACTGAATCACCAGTGACATCCACAGCAAGGGATCAGTAAGGAAGTCGCCAAGGATGGTATGCATAGTTCGCGCCTTTCCTCCATCAAGGGTCCGACAGCCTTGACGAAGGAAGCCATTCTACGTTTCCTCTGTGCCGAATTCATAGGACATGCGGGCGCTGGCCCATCTTAAGTTTTTCCGGACACTACCAACGCGATAGGCTGCCCCACTCGTCGTGGGTTTTGACGAGTGGGCACCACGGAACTAGACGCATTGGCCTTTACTTGGTACCGACTGTGACATCCAACCTTGCCATCCACAGCCCCAACCGCCGATCATTCTCGCGGGTGCAGTGCGCACAATGTTGTCGTCACGAGGGCCGCGCAAGTTAACCCCTTTGCTTCACGTATTTTGATACTTAAGTCGTTTGGAAGACGGATTTTGCGGCGATTTTTCTGCTAACTCGGTGATTCCAATAAGGAGCGTGGGGTGGGGGTAGGGTGTACCACAAATAAGCCTAAAAGTCGACGCATAGTCAACGCAGTTCCACCGACACCAGATCGCCATCAGATACGCCGCCGGGTTTGTAGTTCACCGACACCGATCGATCGTTCCACGCACATGAGAACGAATCGGCGCCGATCAGTAACAGTGATTTGTAATCGGGGGTGCGCAGCTTCATGATTTTTTTGCCGGAGGCGACGGTGAGAACTGCGGCAGGAGATTTCGAGCAGTCCACGCCCACCAGCCGGCCTTGAACAAACTTTGCCGGACGCATGTCCGCGGTCCCAGCATTGTGCGAGGTTTGCTCCGCGGCGCGTTTGGCGGCGTCCTGATCCAGCACATCAAATGGAGAGCTCTGGGGAGAAAATTTCGGAGCCGTCGAGGCCGCCGAGAGCCCATACTTCTGCTGGTTCGCCAACTGGCTCAACTGCTCGCGCGCTTCGGCCGCCACCTGCGGATTGCCGCTGCCTTTCAAATGTTCCAGCAAGGTTCGGGCGGCGTCCCATTTCTTGTCTTCAATATGAATTTGCGCCAGATGGTAGAGATATTCCTGGTTGCGCGGGCTGAGTTGGATGGCGGCGCGCTCCGCCTGCAAGGCCGCGACGGGGCCGCCGCCCACCATTCTCGCCATCGCCAGCAAATCGTAAGCGTCGGCGAATTCTGGGTACCACTCGAGCACCGCCCGCAGATCCTGCATCATGTTCGGCAAGCCCTGAATATCGGCGTGTCTTGCTATGGATACTCTGTACTTCAGAACGGAAACGTAATAACGGATCCACATGTCACGCGGGTTGAGGGCCGCGGCATCGCTTAATTCTTCGGCAGCCGCATCGAACTCGCCGTGCTGGATGTGATCCCAGGCGAGGGCACGGTGCGCGATCTCGTTGCCACTGGCGGAAACGAGAGGACCTTGTTGCGTTGCATCATTCTTATCTTTGTCGGATTTCTTACTGCTGCTGGCTTTGCGCAGACTTGCCGGGTCGACGGCTGTGGCCAGCGACCGTAATTCCTGCAAACCGGCAGCGCGGCGTTCGGGAATTCTGGTTTTGATTTCAGCAGCATAGGCGCGAGCGTCAGTTTCGCGCATCGGCGTGGCAATGATCGCGCTATCTTCCGGGCTGACTGGCACGGGGAACTGGTAAACCTGTGGCGGGTTCTGTGGTGGATTTGGCTGCTTCGACTGATCGAGTGCCGTGAACAGAGGCGTGAGCGAATGGAAATAATTTTTTACCGCCTGGTCGAATTGTCCCGGCGTCACGCCATAGGCTTTCTGAATGGCCTGTTCCACCGGCATGTGCTGATTCTCAACCAGATCAAAGTAGGTTCCGGTCTCAGGCAATTTCTTTTCGTGCAGCAGGTAATGAATCGTCATCCACGACTGTGCGTAGAAGAGCGTGTGGTGCGTGGCTTCGTTATAAGAAGACGTGTCATGCTTCATCGTGAGCAGATCAGGTAGTGCGAGCCACCCCTGGCCACTGAGTAACTCAGTCAGCGACTTTGACGGATTGCGCACCTCGCGCTGGTTCTCCATCAGATCCTCGCTGAACAGGTTGTTCAATTCAGGATCGCCGCCGATCTCAACCTGCCGGTTGTCGACGCGGATGGAACTGAAATATTCCGCCAGGCCTTCGTCGAACCATCCTTCGACTGGAGGATAGTTATAGTTCAGCAGAAGATGCGCGAAGTCGTGAGCGACGGCGCGCCACGGCTCCACCTCGAACATATTTAGAACGATGAAATTCTGGTCTGTTCCTGGGACGAAAAATCCTGGAACGCTAATCGGCTGCCCTTGCCGCAGCGGAGCAGTTTGGTAATAATCTTTGTCGTTCTTCAGAGCAAGAATGGTCAGCGGCAGGGGCTCGTTCAGACGATCTTTCATCAACAAGATGGCGAAAACCGACCGCATTTGCTCAAAGCGCAACGCAACTTCTTTTCCTTTTTTCTCGCCGGCATCGGTGATGACCGTGAAATGCGTGGAGTGGATTTCAAGCCACGGGGACGGCTCAGTTTCGCGAGCCGAGGAAGACGAAAGAATTCCCAAAAATGTCACTACGAGCAATAAACCGGGGATGGGACGAGTGCGAGCCATGCACATTCCGCCTGGGGACACGGGCAATAAAGAGATGCTAACACGGCCCCGGCAACCCGGCGGCAGCAACTGGAATAGGGAGATTTCTACTCCGGCAGACCCAGCCGGCGCGTCAGGTCTGCGTAGCGGGGGTCAGAACGGATGGAGTCGAAGGCGGGGTAGCGGATCGCGAAGATCAGCTCATCGTCCTGCTCCGCGAATGCTTTTTCCAGGGACTCAAAAGCCTGGTTACGATCGCCAGCCAGTGCAAATCCTACCGCGATGGCTGCCATGTTGTCCCGTGGATTGGGAGCAGCGAGCACCATGTGGCTGTAGCCTTGGGCGTTTGCGCTCCAGGAGCCGGATGCCGGTGCGAATTTGCGGAATTCGCTCTCAGCATCCGCGAAGTGGCCTGTAGTCGCATATAACTGCGAGAGCTTATAGTGCGCAGGCGCGAAAGCGGGATCGCGTTCCAGCACCTTTTGGAATTGGGCGAGCGATTCCGGGTAGTGGCCGGCCACCATCCACGTTACCGCGTAATTCGTATTGACGATGGAAGATAATGGATCAAGCGATAGCGCGGTGCGGAATTCTTCCAGTGCCTGATCGATGCGCTTTTCGGGAATCAGGTAGCTGAACGCGTAAAAATAATGGGCCGTAGCGCTGTTTGGATTTAACTCGATTGCGCGGCGAAATTCCGGCTCCGCTTCGCTCCACCGCCAACCCATGGCGAGAGCGCCGGCTCTAGCGGTGTGAGCCTCGGGCAGAGAGTCGTCCAGTTCGAGCGCTTTGCTGCTGGCCTCGTCTGCCAGCAGACGCGCTTGCCGCGGCGTGATGCCGATGCCGTAGCTGGAGGCCACGTTGTAAGTATCAGCAAGGCCGGTGTAAGCGAGAGCGTAGTTGGGGTCGGCCGCAATCGCTTGCTGGAAGAGATCGATGCTTTTTTTCAGACCTTCCGGTGTGCGCCCATACCATAGCTGGCGGCCTTCCAGATAAAGGCGATAGGCTTCCGGGTTCGTCGTTCCAGCATTGCCCAGCTTTTGCGTTGCCTTGGCGGGATCGGTGCGATGCAAGCTGGCGGAAATATCGCGAGTAATCTCTCCTTGAACCTGGGTGACGTCCGACGCCTTGCGTTCATAGCGCGAACCCCATAGCTCGCTGCCGTCGACAGTGTTGACCAGATCGGCTTGCACAGCTACCTCGTCACCGTGTTGCGTAATGCGACCCATGAGAACCGCGTCCACTTGCAGCTTTTGGCCAATCTCTCGCGGGTCTTCCTGGCTGCCCTTAAAGCGGAAGGCCGTGCTGCGCGCCATTACTTTCAGATCCCGGAGTCTGGACAGAGTTCCGATCAAACTGTCCGTCAAACCGTCGCTGAGATATTCATTGTTGGCATCAGCCGTGGCATTCACGAAGGGCAGAACGGCAATCGAACTGACGCTGTGCGTTGCACCCTTGCCACGCATGAAGTAAGCAGTTGTGATAGCGCCGAGCAGCACAACCGCCGCAGCCACGGCCATCCATTTCATTGAGAAATGACCTTGCCTTGCGGGGGAGAGACCAGCCGAAGATGAAGGCGCCCCTGCGACGTTCGCCGAAACGGCCGAAGAGCGACCAGAATCGAAGTCGCGCTTGAGCCGCGCTAAGTCGGTTCGCAAATCGGCGGCGGACTGGTAGCGCAGGTTGCGGTCTTTCTCGAGAGCTTTGTTGAGGATGCGTTCCAGTTCCGTGGGCATATCCGGATTCAGTCGCACCGCTGAAGGCGGCACTGCATCCAGAATCGATTTAAAGATCTCCGCCGAACTGCCGCCGCGAAAAGGAAGCGTTCCGGTTGTCATTTCATAGAGTACGGCGCCAAAGGAAAACAAATCGCTGCGGGCGTCCAGTTCCTTGGCGCGCGCCTGCTCCGGCGACATGTAAGCGATGGTGCCAAGCGTCGAGCCTGGGCTCGTAAGGTTCGGGTCGATCGCTGCCGTCATCGTGTTCGCGGATGCAACCTGATTTTGCGATGTGGTTGTAGTGCTCGCAATCTTCGCCAGGCCGAAGTCGAGAATCTTGGCATGTCCTCGTTTAGTCACGAAGATGTTGGCGGGCTTGATGTCGCGGTGAACGATTCCTTCGGAGTGAGCAGAGTCGAGGCCGTCTGCAATTTCAATGGCAAGGGATAGCGTGGTTTCGTTATCCAGCGGCTTGCCCGCAATCATGTGCTTCAGCGTGATGCCATCGAGAAATTCCATCGCGATGAACGATTGTGCGCCGTGGCGGCCAATTTCGTAGATAGTGCAGATGTTGGGATGATTTAATGCCGATGCAGCGCGAGCTTCGCGGCGAAAACGCTCCAACGCCTGGGGGTCGCGCGAGAGTTCATCAGGCAGGAATTTAAGGGCAACAAATCGACCCAGCTCAGTGTCTTCAGCTTTATAGACCACTCCCATACCGCCGCCACCCAGTTTTTCTACGATGCGGTAATGAGATATGGTTTGGTCGATCACTGTCTTTTGGCGTGAAATAGCGAGGCCGCTCCATCTTACGGGCGGTCTACCGGACAGTCAACGAATTGCGAAACGGTGTCTGTACAAGTTTTGCCACGCTCCGAGGAAGCCGTCGAGCTGCGCTCGACCGGACAGCCGAGGGCGGCTGTCCCCACATAAGCTTCTGCGATTGACGGCGCGAAGAGAAAGAAGTTAAATAGTCCCCGACCAATCGCGATTGATTCAGTAAACACGGCCGATCCTGGGGAACGATGAAGTAGGAGTGATTTCCTTGCGAAGCGCCGACGGTCGTTCGGTTCGCCTGCAGATCCAGCCGACTTGTGCTTGTGTAACGCTCGGGCGATTTGCATCCCGTCTGATGCTCTTCCTTGCCGTTTGGGCCATTGGTATTCAGCAAGCCTCTGCGCAAAACGCCTCGGCGCAGAATCCGCAACCTGACGATCATTCAAATATAGTTCGCGGTACCGTGGTGAATGCGGTTACTGGACAGCCCATTGGCCATGCCCTCGTCTACTCTCCTGACAATCGCTACGCAATGTTTACCGATGGGGAGGGGCACTTCGAATTTACTTTGCCCAGGCAAGAGCTTTACGCCAACGGAGGCTCGGCTTACGTGGGCCCCGTCGCCGTCGTCTGGCTTATGGCGCGCCGCCCTGGGTTTCTGGAGGATCTAAACGGAAACAGGCAGGTCGAAGTATCGCCCGGCGCCGAAGTCACGATTTCTCTGATGCCTGAGGCGTTGATCAAGGGACGAGTTACGGTTCCTGCAGGCGATCCGGCTCGCGGTATTAGTGTGGAACTCTTCTCCAGGCAGGTGCAGGATGGCACTCCGCGCTGGATGCTGAAGAGTTCAGCCCAGACGAATTCGGATGGAGACTTTCGTCTTGCCGAACTGGAGCGCGGCACTTATAAGCTGCTGACGCGCGAGTGGATGGATAATGATCCGGAAGGCACTGCTCCGGGGGGCCAACGATATGGCTTTCCGCCGGTATATTACCCGAGCGGAACCGATTTTGCGACGGCGAGCACAATTCAGTTAACGGGTGGTGAAATTTTTGAGGCGGATATGTCGCTTGTTCGCCAACCTTACTATCCGGTAAAGATTCCGGTAACCGATACCGAACAGAATCGCGGAATGAGCATCACGGTATCGCCGCAAGGGCAGCGCGGCCCGGGATATTCGCTCGGCTATAACAGGGGCAAAGATGTTATCGAGGGACAACTTCCGAACGGAAGATATCTGGTCGAAGCGGCGACTTTCGCTCTGGATTTTTCCGCCAGCGGCTCAGTAAACCTCACGGTGGCAGGAGCGCCAGCGGAGGGTCCTGCGATGGTGCTGGTGCGGAACAGTTCGATCCCGGTGAATGTGAAGGAAGAGTTCACTTCGCAGGATTTGGCTCCCCACATGGGATTTGTCACTGGTGGACTCATTTCTTCTGGGCACGGTCCGCGGCTTGATGCACAAATCAGTGCTGAGAGTATGGATGACTTCGGGTCGCAAAGAAGAACATTCCTTCGCCAGCCCGCGGGGGCGAGCGACGATTCGTTAGTGCTGGATCTTGCCCCTGGGAAATATTGGTTACGCGTGACGCCTTTCCGCGGCTATGTCGCATCGGCGTCGATGGGAGGAACAGACTTGCTGCGTGAGCTATTAGTGGTGGTGCCGGGAGCAGCCACGCCAATCGAGATCACGTTGCGCGACGATACTGCGGAACTCTCGGGCTCTTTGCTTGGGGTTACTCCAACCACAGTCGATGCAAGCCGCTCGGGGACGCCAAGTTTCCTATATTGCATTCCCTTGGTCGATAACCCAGGACGGTTGCTGGAGTTCTCGGTATCTTCTGATGGAAAGTTCGACGTTCAGGGAGTGGCACCGGGGGCCGATCGTGTAATCGCCTTCAGCAGGCAACAGCGGGACATTCCCTATCGTGACCCGGAAGCGATGAAGGCTTATGAAACCAAAGGGCAGGTCGTCCATTTTGCTCCGGGGCAGAAAGTGACCCTGCAGTTGCAAATCGTTTCTGGTTCTGATTAAGGGCGTGATTCGTATGCGCAGCTGGTCAAAATTCGCTGGGCCGCATTGGTTATTCGGGTTGTTGTCCGCTCTGGCTTGGGCGACTCCGCAGACGGCGAACATTCCTTCGGCAGTGATTCCTTCTGGAGGTTATCGAATCGCTGGAACTGTGGTGAGTAAGGTTGACGGACGACCTCTCGCCCGCACCCGAATCACCGTGCGGGAAGCGAAAGATCCCCAGAAGCTTGAGTTCATCATCACTTCTGAAAACGGCAAGTTCGAATTCAACGGCGTGCCTGCAGGAAAATATTCGCTAAATGGCGCGAAACGCGGATTCATCTCCGCCAGTTACGATCAGCATGATCAGTTTTCTACCGCAATTGTGACCGGCGCCGGCCTCGATACGGAAAACTTGTTGCTGCGTCTTGCGCCCGATGCGGTGATCGCGGGCAAAGTGCTGGATGAAGCGAACGATCCGGTTCGCCATGCCACGGTAACTTTGTATTTCGACGATCACAGCTCAGGCGTGGATCAGATTCGACAATCTCGTTCGGCCCAGACCAACGATCTGGGCGAGTATGAACTTACGCCGCTTCGGCCCGGCACATATTTCTTATCGGCGAACGGCAAACCGTGGTATGCGATTCATCCTCATTCGGAATCGGGAATTGCGGAGCCAGGAGCTGAATCTGTTCAGCAGGTGGAATCTTCCCCGGCTGTCGATCGTTCTCTGGATGTGGCTTATCCCGTGACTTACTACCCGGACGTCACAGAGGCGGATGATGCGATGCCGATCCCAATCCAGGGCGGCGAGCGATTGGAGTTAGATATCCACTTGAATCCCGTTCCCTCGCTGCGCTTGATTTTCCGTATGCCGGATGACGGCACGCACCGTGTTTTCTTTCCCCAGATTCAACAATCTTCGTTCGAGGGTTACACCAATTTCCAAGCGAACATTACGAATTTGGGATCGCAAGGAGTGCTGGAAGTCACGGGCATTCCGGCCGGTCGTTACAATTTCAGCGTCCAACGTCCCGAGGGAACGGTGCAGATGAATGGAGTCGCCGTGACCAAAGATGGAGAAGAAATCGATACCGCAAAAGGCGAGGCCGCAAGCATCGTCAAATTCTCCGTACATATCGCGGGAGAGACAAAGCTACCAGCGCAACTTTCGGTTGGCCTGCGCTCAGAAGGTAGGGTTGTAGCTGTCGGTCAAGCCGTGGACTCCAAAGGAGAAGCGGAGCCGCAGCTAGTCGCAGCTGGAAAGTACGAAGTTTTGGTGTGGGGGCCAGGGGCGCGCTATTCTGTCGCGCACATGTCGGTGGACGGCGCTCAGATTTCCGGACACAGTTTGTCACTAGCGGCAGGTTCATCGCCTTCAGTAGCACTTACCGTTGTGACCGGCGACGCCGAGATACAAGGAACGGTGACGCGCGCGGGTAAAGGATTCGCTGGCGCGATGGTGGTTCTGGTGCCGAAAAATCCCGAGGTGGACCGCGATCTTTTCCGCCGTGATCAGAGCGATCTGGATGGCACATTTGTTTTGCGAAACGTGATTCCGGGTTCCTATACTCTGCTCGCCATTGAGAACGGCTGGGACCTGGATTGGTCACAGCCGGGGGTAATTGCTTCGTACCTGAAGCGTGGGCGGAGAATTGAAATCGGCAATCACGGCGGTGGACCGATGAACGTGGCGCAGGCGATTGAAGTGCAATCCAAGTAAGCGACTGTTTGTAATTGCCTCCGCTGCAGAATATTGGCTAGAATCGAGACCGGTCCCCTGTTGGATTCCGATGAATAAGGAGGCCTAAATGCGAACCGGCAATCGCATTCTTGGATTGTTTGCTTCTTCCCTTGTGTGCATTCCCGCGATCTTTGCGCAGACCAATCCTCCGCCATCCGATCCGCACGAGATGGTCACGAGCCAGCCACATACTCTCACCAAACCTGCCGATCGCAATGCCGCACTCGATCTTCTGGATCGCGCCCGACAAAACTATGATCTGCGCGACAGCGGCGCTCCCTACTCGTTGAAAGTCACGTTTGAAACCAACGGATCGGCACAAAACGAGGGCGAAGGAACGATGGAGGAATTATCCGACGGAGCCACACAGTGGCGCTGGTCGGCGCAAATGCAGGATTCACGCGCGCTGCGAATTGGCACCGACGACCGAGTCTATGGCACGAATGCTTCCGAAGCGGTTCCCTTGCGGGTTCAACTCGTGCGCTCCGCTCTGCATTGGCCAATCACGCGAATGGCTGCCGCTTCCGCCATTCGCGCGGCGGACGTAAAACGCGACGGCATGGCGATGTCATGTTTTCTATTGAGCGCTGCGATACCGCCGAATCCGGCGCCCCGCTCGTGGTTCGAGCGGGAATACTGTATCGACGCCAACACGGGCCTGCTGCAGATGTGGTCGGAAGCGCCGGGAATTTATGCGGTCTACGACTATACGGGTGCCACGAACTTCCACGGTCATACTGTGCCTAAGCAGGTTGCCATCTTTGAAGATGGACGGCTCGCCGTTCAGGTACGCGTGGAAGGCCCGGAAGATGCCCCCAATATCGATCCGAATCTTTTTAAGCCGACGCCGGAAATGGTGGATGACGGTGGTTCGTTCACTTTGGCTTCGCCCAAACGCTTCCCGATGCGCGTCGATCCGACGGATGGGCCGACCTCAACTCTTTTTCAGCCCGTGATTGTGCACGCCATTCTGGATGCGCAAGACGGCAGCGTGCTGGATGCGGAGGCGCTGCAGAGTTACGATCAGGACTTGAGCCGCGCCGCCGTGGATCTGGTCAAAAGTACATCATTTGAGCCGTCTGGATTTCAGCAAGAGGCCTTCATCAACGTTCAATTTCACATGCCGGCAGTGAACTGGGGCGGTCCGCCGATATTTCACTCTTCGGTGCGCTGGGTGATTTGGGAGCATCGAGGCAGAATTCCTCCGGTAAAAAAAATGCCTCACCCCGGAAACTAGCCGCTATCGTGGCGGTCATTAGAGCGGATGCATGCGGTCGATTGCGCGCTAACGCCTGATTGTCTCAGCCGGTGTATTTTCTTTTGACAGAGGCTCCGAGCGGCACAGATGAGCTTCGAACTGCTTCGCAATCGTCGGGTAGTGAGTGCCAACAGGGAATAAAAAATTCAGTTGGCAGTCTCTGCACTGCAGAAAACGGCCCGCGCCTGACATTAGGATAGCGATGCGATGAGAAGAAAGCACGAAACTGTTGGCCGACATTACATATCTCAACTTTCTTGTTCGAAGGTCATCGTCATGCGTATGTTTTCTTCACAAAAGGGCCGCACTCATTAGAGTCCGGCCCGAGCAAGTGTTCGTGCAGCGGCCGTGACCATGGCTGCTTGCCTGACTTACTGAAGTAACCATAATTCGTAACCATGCCGATTACTGTTCCATTTTGAACAGCATCCCAAGGCGGAACTAAGCCACACTGGGACTATCAGTAAAGAGGCGGTGTAGTGTGGTCGCGACCGAACCCCAAATTGTGCATCGAGTCTTACTCGTCGATGACGACGATGCGGTTCGCGAGATGATGCTTTTGACGCTGCAATCCAAGGGCTTTGAAGTAGTAGCAGCTGCCAGCGTGACTGAAGCTTTGAGATTCATCACAACAGACAGCTTTGACGTGCTCATTACCGACCTTCACATGCCAAATCCAGCCGATGGTTTCACGGTTGTTACGGCCATGCGCCATTCCCAGCCGGGAGCACTTATTTTGCTGGTCAGCGGCTATCCCGACGTGCAGAGCGCTATGTCCGCAATCCTTCTGGAAGCCGATGAAATTATTGTGAAGCCTTTCGACACCGGCAAGCTGGCGAAGCTTCTTCGCGACAAGCTGCTCTCTCGCAAACCCGCTGCCAGGAAGGACAAGGAGAGGGTAGCCACGATTCTCGAACGTTGCGCGACTGGCATGGTCGAAGACTGGCTGGCGCGAGTGAAAGAAAGCAAAGAACTGAGCTACCTTTCCCTGAGTGACGAAGAGCGGACAGGGCATCTTCCTAAGCTGATCGAAGATCTGACTGCTCGCCTCAGAAAAACAGGCGCCACCCGGGTCCCCGATGCTGTTCCTTCCGTCGCCGCGATTTCTCACGGCAAGCTGCGTTATTTGCAGGGGTACACTCCAGCGATGCTCGTGCAGGATTCGCGAATACTGCAAGTGACCCTCTTCGGGACACTGCAACACAATATGAGCTTTCTGGACTTCAGCCTGCTGTTACCTGACGTTATGACCATTGCGGATGAAGTGGATGCGCAACTGACGCAGTCGATGGAGAGCTACATGAAGGTGATGCAAAGTCCAGTCGCAGCCTAGCTGTATCCTTCGAGGATTGTGTCGGCGCCGGGCATTTCAGAATGCACGTATCGCAAACTTCGCCATTTGGATCGGCGAACCGCTGGCAATCACTCTATATTTTAGGTGAGTTTTGCTACGGACTAGTCCCCGCTGGCGTGGTTCTGTGTAGGCACGAGGATGAGCCGCGGCTTTGCTTCCACGGGCAATTGCTGCGATGCGCGCCCGCAAGCTTGCAGGATGCCGATAACTGCGGCGTAAGCCGCGACGACGCCAATTCCAACCGAGGCCACCACCGTAACGCAGAGAATCAGAGGCATGAAAAGCGAAATCACGGTCCACCCTGTCTAAAGCAAAGATCGAAATCAAGAAACGCAGTCAGAAATGGCAATACTCAGATGCCGTCGGCTCAAATTTCGTCTATGCGGCTTCTTCAATCTACCTGCGTTAATGCCTGCCGCTAGTGACGACCCAGATGCTCCGCGACCCTCGGGCTCCGTAGTAAAATACGGAGTAGAGCTGCGCACTCCTAATGTCGAACAATTCTGTAGGGCTGTCGACGTTACGGAAGGGCTATCCAGCCTCGATTTTAAGACCAGAACTAAATGGCTATTACTAAGATCTCAGTGCGCGGGGCGCGCCAGCATAATCTCAAGAACATCGACGTCGAGATTCCGCGCAACACGCTGACCGTGGTGACCGGGCTGAGCGGTTCGGGGAAGTCGTCCCTCGCTTTTGACACGATTTACGCCGAGGGCCAGCGCCGTTATGTAGAGACGCTTTCCACCTACGCCCGGCAATTTCTGGACCAGATGGAACGCCCGGATGTCGATGCAATTGATGGACTTAGCCCTTCAATTTCGATTGAGCAGAAAACCACCAGCCGAAGTCCACGGTCAACGGTTGGGACCATCACCGAGATCTACGATTATCTTCGCTTGTTGTTCGCTTCTATCGGTATTCCCCATTGCCCCAAGTGTGGCCGGCCGATCAGCCGGCAGTCGGCTGAGCAGATTGTGCAGCGGGTGATGGCGCTTACTCCCGAGGATCGCGTGATGGTACTGGCGCCGATCGTCCGCGGACGCAAGGGCGAATTCAAGAAAGAGATGGAGACGTTGCTCAAGCATGGCTACACCCGCGCCCGTGTCGACGGCGAGCTGGTGAACATGGAGGATGACCTCAATCTTGATAAGCGCAAGAATCACACCATCGAAGTGCTCATTGACCGTCTGTTGGTAAAACCGGGAATCGAGCACCGGCTGGAAATGTCGGTAGGTCTGGCCATGAAATTGGCGGGTGGGCTGGTGCAGGTGGCAGTGGTCGGAGGCGAAGAGCAACTGTATTCCGAAAAACTTGCCTGTCCCGATTGCGGCATCAGCGTGCCGCAACTTGAGCCGCGTTCGTTTTCGTTCAACAGTATGTATGGCGCGTGTCCCGAATGCCATGGGCTTGGCAGTCGCTACGATTTTGATCCCGCGAAGGTGATTACGGACTGGTCGAAGCCGCTGCTCGATGGCGGGCTGGGACCGGGTTCGGCGTCGCAGGGACTGATCCACAGTTTGCAGGTAACTGCGGCGGCCCATGGCATCGATCTGAATACGCCCTTTGAAAAGTTTCCCGAGAAAATTCAGGATCTGCTGCTGAATGGAGAATCAGGACGCGGCAAGACTGGTTTCCGCGGAATTTTTGGATACTTAAAACAGAATCTCGAGGAGTCAACTTCCGAAGGCTACCGCGACTGGCTGATGGATCACATGTCGGCGAGCGATTGTCCCGTTTGTCATGGCAAGCGCTTGCGGCCAGAGAGCCTCGCCGTAAAAGTAAACGGTATCTCGATTGCCGATTTTACGGCGCTGCCAATTTCCAATGCGCTTGAGGTCGCGCGCAGCATCAAGCTTGCCGGACGCGAAGAGAAAATAGCCGGCCGCGTGATGCATGAAGTTGTGGAGCGTCTGCAATTTCTGAATGCGGTGGGATTGAACTATATTTCGCTCGACCGCTCGGCGGCGACTTTATCAGGAGGTGAAGGCCAGCGGATTCGATTGGCCACGCAGATTGGCTCAAAGCTGCGCGGCGTGCTTTATGTGCTGGATGAGCCATCGATTGGCTTGCATCATCGCGACAACGGACGCCTGCTCACTGCTCTCGAAAATCTGCGCGATTTGGGCAACACAGTTCTCGTCGTCGAGCACGATGAGGAAACGATTCGCCGCGCGGATTATGTAATTGACCTCGGTCCCGGCGCGGGACGCCACGGCGGCGGCCTAGTCGCCCACGGCACGCCAGAAGAAATCATGCGCGACCCAGATTCTCTGACTGGGGCTTACATCTCGGGAAAAGTACAGATCGAGATGCGGCCGGAACGCCGGCAGAAAAACGGCGCGGCTCTTACGATTCTCGGAGCGAAGGAAAACAATCTCAAAAATCTTGACGTGACTTTTCCGCTGGGCGTAATGACGGTGGTGACCGGAGTCTCCGGCTCGGGGAAGTCCACGTTGGTGAATGACATTCTTTATCGCGCGCTCGCGCGCCAGCTCTACCGCTCGCGTGAAAAGGCGGGCGAGCATAAGTCAATCATGGGCGCGGAGAACATTGATAAAGTGATCCGCATCGATCAGTCGCCGATTGGCCGCACGCCGCGTTCGAACCCCGCAACCTATACCGGGGTATTCACCGCCATTCGCGACATTTACGCCATGTTGCCGGAAGCGCGCGAGCGCGGCTACAAGCCTGGACGGTTTTCGTTTAACGTCTCGGGCGGCCGTTGCGAGGCCTGTCAGGGCGAAGGCCAGCGCCGCATCGAGATGAACTTTTTGCCCGATGTTTACGTGCTCTGCGAGGTCTGCGGGGGACGGCGCTACAACCATGAAACGCTGGCAGTGAAATACAATGGCTATTCCATCGCCGACTTGCTGGAGATGCCGGTTTCCGATGCGCTGCCCATTCTGGAAAATATTCCCCAGATAAAACAAAAGCTGCAAACTTTGGTCGATGTTGGGCTGGGTTACATTCATCTTGGTCAATCCGCGGTTACGCTCTCTGGCGGCGAAGCGCAGCGCATCAAGCTGGCCCGTGAGTTGAGCAAGCGGCAGACGGGAAAAACTCTATATCTGCTGGATGAGCCGACGACCGGACTGCACTTCGACGACGTGAAAAAGCTTCTCGACGTGCTGCACCGGTTAACCGACCTGGGCAATTCAATCGTCATCATCGAGCACAATCTGGATGTGATCCGGAATGCGGATTGGATTATTGATCTCGGTCCGGAAGGCGGTGAAGAAGGCGGGCGGATCGTGGCGCAAGGCACGCCGGAGCAGGTAGCGCGGGTGAAGAAGTCGTACACGGGGCAGGCGCTGGCGGGATATTTTTCAGGGAACGGAAAACGCAGCGCTTAGGGTAGTCGGCAGACCACGCGAGAGGGAATTGATATGGTCTGCCGCATATTCTAAGTCTATTCGGTAGACTGGTGATGCACGAGAAAAGGCCATTCTTTGTCATCACCCGAAAATCCGCAGTTTGACCCACAGTCGCTAAACGGCGAGACGCAATTGTCCGAGCCGTTGGTCACCTATTCATTCCCTCCGGCTGAAGTACCGCCGAAAACGCCCGCCCCTAAAGCTGGCGAGAATCCCGTATGGAGTGGGTGGGATGTGCTGATTATTGCCGTCCTCACTCTGGGGATTTTGTTCACGGTTCAACTGATCACCGTGCTAGTTGCGCGCCACTTTGCCTATCCGCACACGAGTTGGATTGAAGTTGCGCAGAAGCCGGTACTCGCGTTGCTCGCCGAGTTCGTAGCTTACATCGTCGTAGGGCTGTACATGATTCTTCTGCTCGAGGGTAAATATCACACTCGCTTCTGGGACGCTATTCGGTGGAATTGGCCCGGAATCGCTGGGTTGAGTCTGGTTGGTGTGGGCGTTTTGATGCTCGGCTTCGACGCCTTGGGGCGCTTTCTGCCCATGCCCAAGACCACGCCTTTTGATCAGTTCTTCGAGCGACCCATGGATGCGTACCTCACCGTGGCTTTCGCCATCACCCTGGGGCCGCTGATGGAAGAAATTTTCTTTCGCGGATTTCTTTATCCGGTGATCGCGCGGCGCATGGGAGTGGTCTGGGGCATCATTCTCACTGCGCTGCCTTTTGGCTTGATGCACTACGCGCAGTATCGCTCATGGTCGGCCGTGCTGATCATCGTTCTGGTTGGCGTGGTGCTCACCACAGTACGGGCTGTAACCAAGTCGGTCGCCTCAAGCTTTATCGCGCATGTAGGATACAACGCAACGCTCATGGTGCTGACCGCAGTGGCTACCGACGGCTTTCGGCACATGGACAAGGCCGGGGCGCTGGTGTCCGATTGCAAACTGTTTTGATTGAAAGCAGTAATTGAGGCCGGTGCGACGAATCGGTCTAGATGGTGTGACTGCGGTCCTTGCCGCTGAATCCATCTTCTGGCATACTCGCTTCGCCATGAAAGGTAACTCGAAAGTTCTCGCTGAACTGAATAAAGCACTCCGGGAAGAGCTGACTGCGATCAACCAGTATTTTCTACACGCTGAGATGTGCGAAAACTGGGGGTATCACAAGCTCTCCGATTTCATCAAGAAACAATCCATCGGCGAAATGAAGCATGCCGAAGTGCTGATTGAGAGAATATTGTTTCTGGATGGTAGCCCGTCCATGATGCCGCTGGAATTGAAGGTCGGCGGGACGGTGAAAGGAATGCTCGAGAGCGACTTGGCGCTCGAGGTAGGCGCGGTCAAGCAGTACAACGATGCCGTCGCTATTGCCACCCGCGAGGGCGACAACGGTTCCCGTGACCTGCTGGTGACGCTGCTCAAGGACGAAGAAGAGCATGTCGATTTCCTCGAAGCGCAGATGCACCTGATTCGGGAGATCGGATACGAGCGCTATCTGTCGCAACAGATGGGCGAGAACGAAGAATAAGTTCGGTTTAACATCGTCTATACGACCGCAATCTGGTTGCGCAACTCGGCGGCGAAAAGATTTTTTGGAATCATGGCGTGCACCCCGCGCACGATGTCCACCACTTGCGTGACGCGGAAACTCACAGCGATGCTGCACAGTGCGTAGGCGTCGAGCTTCGTCATGTCGGCGCGCGCGGCCAGGAAGTTGATGGCATTACGCGCCGCTAATGTCATCGCTACGTTGAGATCCTTATCCAACCCCAGAATGATCCAGTGAGTCGCAGTCTCTGCTACCGGCCATGCGAAATTCTTTTGCTTGTGAAGTATGATCTGAACGCGCAATTCCTTCATGCGCGTCTCCAGCGCAGAAAGATTAATTTCACCATCGCCCTGTACCGCGTGCGAATCGCCGGTGAAGATGAGGGCGCCCGGCTTCCAGACCGGAATGAACATGGTCGAGCCTTCGGCCATTTCGCTCAAATCGGTATTACCGGCATGCGGGCCGGGAGGAACAGAGCTCGTCACTCCCGGAGTTAGCGGAGGATAGAATCCATCGGGAGGCGCCACTCCAAGAGTTCCCTGAAATGGTTTGATCGGGATGTGAATGTTGCGGTTGAATTCCGCGGTCATGTGCGGGAAATCGATCTTCAGATATTTGACTTGCCCCTCGGGAAAATCCTGTGCCAGTAGGCCGGTTCCGAGCGATCCTGGGTTATTGAATACCGCTCCCCAATCGAAGGGAACAATCCGTTTGTAACGCACTTCCAGCACGTCGCCGGGCTCAGCGCCGTTGACATAAACCGGACCGATGATGGAGTGCGGCCCGTGGCCTGGATTGCTCACGCGAAGCTTCGCCAGAGTCTCGACCGGCACGCCGGGCTGCATTTGATTCAGAAAATGCGACCAGGTGTTGGGATAGCTGATGCTGTCGCCGGAATCGATTTTGAGGATGGGATCTAGCGTAGTGTCGTAAACGCCGAGGCGCACGGTCTTATCGGTGCTCTCGACTATATGAAGGCGGCCTTCGTCATCTTTCTTCTCCTGCCCGCCTGCGGCGCCGCTCACCTTGGCGACGTCCAGAGCATCTGCTGCCTGCGCAAGTTTGCTGAACCACGGGCCGATACCGGCAAGCGCTCCCATGAAGCTGCTGGCGCGCAGCAATCGACGGCGGAAGTGACCACGAGCGGTCAGAAAACCATCGATCTGTTCCTGATTCATCTCGTCCATGTGCAGGAGCCGGTCGGCCTGCCGCTTGGTGAAGGCGGCGTCTTTGATATCTTCGCGGAGCACGCCGGTGCCTTGCTCCTCGCCACATCCGAAGAGGTTGCCGCAAGCGTGACCGTGGGGTTGAGGCTGGCTGTTCTCTGCCTGGTGGTCGTGACCGTGTGGCATCGCTTCCTCCTGAATCATTCCACAAAGAGAAGCTGGCTTGCGACAAGACAACGCAAGGAAAGGAGCAGGAATTATAACGCACGTCCAGGTTGGAGCCACGCGCGTCTAGACAGGGGCCATCGGCTGGAAAGAATTGTCTTAGTATCTAGGATTCGGCATACGGTACCCGGCGCTTACTTCACCGTCACCGTCAGCAACTGGGCTCCCGATACAACATAATCCAGCGGAGCGGTTGCGGTTTCATCCACGTTCGACTCGCCGCTGACGATCATTTCCTGATTACCCCGCATTCCATCCATCACATTCATGATTGAGATGGGCAGAGTTGGCATCACTTTGTCGGCCACGCGGGCTTCGGGATCGGCTTCGAGCAGCGAAACGTAGACGCGGTTGTTGGAGTGCTCTTTGTTGAGCAAGGATATAGTAGAAGCCAGATCGAGTTTACGCCCGAATGCGGCATTCGAACGGCCGATATGGTCGAGCGTATCTCCGTCACTGACCAGAATGCGCAACGTGCCTTTGCTGGCCGAGGTTGGGATCTTTACCGGAATCTGCTGTACAATGCGTTCGCCGCGGTAAGGTGCGAGCACAGTTTCCAGCATAATCTCTTCACCCGGACGAGCTTCGGTCACATCGGTGCGGGCGCTCTCCAGCCGTGCCCAGCGGCGTTCGCGGACCAAGTCGAAATCGAGCTTCACCCCAGCGACGGCCGCAGCCGTATAAGGATTGTCATAGATGCGCTCGAAGCGCTCGCCCAGGGAAATTGCAGCTTGCATCGCGGCCGGCTGCGTTCCATCGGCCGGAGCGAACATGTTGCGCATCGTAACTTCGGGAAATCCTTTCACGCCGATGCTGCCGGTCAGGCGGTAAGTAATTTCTTCGCCGAACTCGTTCACGCCATGGAGCGCGTTGAACACTGTCACCATCAACGCCACCGGAGTCAGCTTCGGGTTGTTCAGCACTTCGTAATGAAATTGCTTCTCGCCGGTGCTGCTGTGGATATTCAACGTAACCGGAATCATTTGCGGCTGCCGGTCGAACACGCCCATAATGCCAGTGTGGCGATCTTGCACGAACGCTCCAACCGGCTCGGTGGTATTGACGATCTTGAAAGCGTTCAGCGGGGAGGGCAGAGTAGCCAATACCTCGGCCTTATTCATGGGCAGGTCGACGGAGCCGAATTGCAGCAGGGGATGTCCGCAGGCGAGCAATTGGTGGGGATCGACATACGTCACCGTGCAGGTGGCTTCAATGTCCATATCGCCGCGCACCAAGATTGCGCTAATGGCAGACCCCGGCACAACGGGCTCGGGCTGCTTATCGTTGCTGACTGAGCCGGCTCCCATCACCGGCACGATTCCGGCAGAGCCAAGTTGTCCCGCGAAAAGCTTAATCGCTTGCTCGGAGAAACCGTTGAACACCAGCGGCGTTTCGATGGGCTTCAGATAATTAGCAAACCCGGTCGTAGCGGAATCCTGCCCCGAACCTGGCAGCGCTGAAAACCCGCCTGGGGCACCTGTCTTCCCGGCAACCACGTCGATTGAAGGCTTCACCGCGGCGGTTTCTTCCGCCGGCGAACGATCGAGGGCATTAATTTCCAGCATGTCCGCGATGGGCGTGACCCCGGCAATTGGCTCCTTGGAAAATTCCCCAATACGAAATGCCAGTGCTCCAGCGAGCTTGCCATCGAGATAGACTGGACTGCCGCTCATTCCCGCGACCACGCCTGTGTACTCCACCTTTTGGCCGTGCAACCGCACCAGGATGACGTCTCCCTTGGGGCCATTGACATTGTGCAGCACGCCAAGCACTTCCACTTCCATGGCCTCGGGTTTTACCCCTTCGAACACGGTGTATGCCACACCACGCATGCCAGCGTGAATTTGGCTTACTGGAATGGTTTGCGGAGGCTGCTCGGAATCGGACTTTTGCGCGGTTGCGATCAGGGAGAAAAACAGGCAAAAAACGGAGAACACGGGAACCAATTTTTTCATGTACGACGCCCATCGGGACCAAAAAAACGAAGTCCCGTTCATGGATTAGATTTCGCCAGATTGTAAGTCGTTGCCAGCGGGGGAGTACGGGAAGCCGGTCAAAACATCCCAATTGCGAATCCCTGCGTCTATACTAGCACAGGGACTTTTCGCTCCCAACACTCTTATTCGCTCCTTTGGGGTTCAAATGTTTGCCAATATTCCGCCTGCCAAACGATCATTCACCGCGGCGATCTTCAACGGCTTTTTCCCGGCCGCAGCCCTCTCAGTTTTGATCCTGTTAGCGATGACTCCAGTATCGGCCCAAGATCAATCGCAAGCGCCGGCTTCCTCGCAAACCGACAACGGCAAGCCCAAGCAGGATGCGCCAGACGATGCCGGCGGGCCGGGCGGTGACATGGGTCCTTACTCGATTCCCAAGAAAACGCCCGAGGAGGCTCCACCACCGCCGCCTCCGCCGACTCCGAAAAAAGTCGAGGGGATGCCGGACTATTCCATCCGAGTGAACGCGCCGCTGGTCAACGTCGACGTGCTGGTGACGACCAAGAGCGGACAGTTTGTCCCCGGACTGAAGCAGAATAATTTTCGTCTGTTTGAAGACGGAGCGCCGCAGACTATTAGCACCTTCAACGTCTCAAAGGCTCCCATTACCGCTGTGTTATTGGTGGAGTTCGCGTCCACCAATTATGCGTTCATGATTCAGGCACTGCAAGCTTCCTATTCCTTTGCGAACACTCTGCAAAAAGATGATTGGATCGCGGTGGAATACTATGACATGCAGCCCCACCTGCTGGTAGATTTTACGCAGGATAAGAGGGCGGTGTACGGAGCGCTGAACCAGTTACGCATTCCGGGCTTCTCCGAAACCAATTTGTTCGACGCCTTGTACGACACGCTGGATCGCCTGGATCGCGTGGAGGGGAAGAAGTACATCATTCTGGTGACCACCGGCGTTGATACCTTCAGCAAGTTAACCCTCGACAAGATTACGAAGAAAATAAAAGACACGAAAGATGTCACGATCTTCCCAGTCAGCGTGGGATGGATCATCCGGGAACTGTACGAGGCACAGGGCGGTGCGGCGCCCCATGGCATGGGCATTCCCGTGAGCAACATGGATTACCTGCAGGCCGATAACGAAATGCGGACATTCGCCGCGATGACCGGCGGCCGAGCTTATTTCCCGCGCTTCGAGGGCGAGATGCCGGAACTGTTCCACGATATTTCCAATGATATCCGCAATCAGTATTCGATTACCTATCGCCCGACGAACGACAAGCTCGATGGGACTTACCGGAAGCTGAAGGTGCAAGTGGTTGCGCCCGATGGCGGCCCGCTGAAAGTGAAAGATCAGAAGGGTAAGGAGCAAAAGATCGAAGTGGTCGCGCGCGACGGGTACACGGCCAGACACTCGGTGGATTAACACGCCTGCTTCCTTCTGCAAGCCTTGCAGTTGGATTTTGTGGCGTATATACTAAGCGTATATACGGAGATCCAATGGGCACAGCGCGCGTATTCCGATCAGGGAACAGCCAGGCGGTGAGGCTGCCGAAGCAATTCCGGCTGAACAGCGAGGAAGTGGAGATCTTTCGGCGAGGGGATGAGATCGTCTTGCGCGAGAGAGACGGAACTATGGTTCGTGCGTTCGATCTGCTGGCTGGGCTACCCGACGACTTCGAGCTAGCCGGCCGAGAAAAGGATCCGCCCCAGAAGCGCAAAGGGCTGTGATGGAACCCCGCTATCTGCTGGACACGAACATCTGCATTTACATCCGCCAGGAACGCCCCGAGCAGGTTTTGCGCCGATTTCGTAAGCTCCGCCCCGGGGAAGCAGTGCTTTCGGTTATAACGTACGGCGAACTGCTCTACGGTGCGGCCAAGAGCGCGCGTCGTACGGCGGCGCTGGAGCGATTGCGGGAATTAATCCGTTTGCTGCCAGCAATAGCTTTGCCGGAGAGTGCCGCCGAGACCTACGGTGCGATGCGAGCGGAACTAGAATCGAAGGGCGAGATGATCGGCAATAATGACCTGTGGATCGCTGCTCACGCTGTTGCAGCAGGATTAACGCTGGTTACAAACAACGAGAAGGAGTTTCGGCGCGTGCGTGGGCTCAAAGTTCAGAATTGGGCCGGGTAAGGTACTGTTTTTATTCCTTGCAGTGGGAATTCTAATTAAGTCCGACTGATTTTATTCCCCGCCACCACCAGTCTTAATTCCGGAAACTCGAGTGGGGAAGTCCACAGGAATGTCAGTTCTTTCGGGGCATCTTGGTTTAAAATAATATGTTTCACGCACTCATCTCGTCTTGCTGTCCTGGAGGAATCTATGAAGCTCACCCCTGGAAAACTTGCCGGTCTCAAAAAAGTTTCGAATGATCGCGGGGTCATTGCCGCCGCGGCTATGGATCAGCGCGGTTCGCTGCAGAAATCGCTGGCCAAAGAAAAAGGTGGAGAAGTCAGCGACGCCATGATGGAAGAGTTCAAAATCCTTGTCACCGAGGTGCTCACGCCGCATGCCAGCGCCATTCTGCTCGACCCCGAATGGGGACTGCCCGCCTCGAAGCGCCGCGCCAAGAATGCCGGTTTGCTGCTCGCTTACGAAAAGACCGGATACGACAAAACTGGTCCGGGGCGGTTGGGCGATCTGTTAGATCACTGGTCCGCCCGTCGGCTGAAAGAGGCCGGAGCCGACTGCGTGAAGATTCTCCTCTATTACACGCCGTTCGATTCGAAGGAAGTAAACGATAAGAAACATGCATGGGTGGAGCGCATCGGCGACGAATGCCGCGCCAATGACATCCCCTATTTTCTGGAGTTCGTCGGCTACGATGAAGGCGCGGATGAAAAAGGATTGGAGTATGCCAAGAAGAAACCGCACATCGTCACCGAAAGTATGCGTGAGTTCACCAAAGACCGTTACGGCGTAGATGTATTAAAGGTCGAAGTGCCGGTGAATATGAAGTTCGTCGAAGGGACGAAGTCGTTTGGCGGGCAAAAGGCTTATACCAAGCAGGAAGCCATCGAGTTATTTCACAAAGCGGCGAATGTAGCTACCAAGCCTTTCATTTATCTTTCGGCCGGTGTCAGCAATGCGGAGTTCAGCGAGACGCTGGAACTTGCGGGAGAATCGGGAGTGAAGTTCAATGGCGTGCTCTGCGGCCGCGCCACATGGAAAGATGGTATTCCAATCTATGCCAAGCAAGGCGGTCCCGCATTTCGCAAATGGCTTGAGACCGAGGGCGTGAAGAACATCAACAACGTTAATAGCAAACTCAAGGCGGCAACTTCGTGGTACTCAATCTACGGAGTTGAGCCAGTTCTGGCCAACGCATAAATCGTAGAGGTTCATGGGAGCGTGGGCGAGCCGCCCGCGCTCTTTTTTTTGGAACGTGCGAAACGATCCTGATCTGACTTTAATCGCCATGGAATACAACCAAGACAAAATCCACCTTTTCCGCTAGCAGTATGAGTTATTTACAAAAGTACAACTTAGTCATACAATGTATTACTATGACGATTGAGTATGCAACGGTGAAAGCCAAAGGGCAGGTGGTAATTCCTGTCGATATTCGGCGCAGATTCCAAATAGACGAAGGCACACGCGTGGCCTTTCTAGAAGAGGGCGGTCGACTGTTCGTCCAGCCGGTGACAGACGAGTTCATCGATGGCATGAAGGGATTCCTGGCTGGACGAGGCCTTCCTGAACGCGTGGAGCGAAGCAGAGATCGCGATCTGAAATGAAAGTGCACGTCCTCGATGCTAACGCTCTTTACCGCTTTCTTACGGGCGGACCCGGCGCGGATACTGTGAATCGACTATTCAAAGACGCCCGCGACGCGGAGCAGCCTCTCCGCATGTCGGTGATTAACTGGGGTGAGGTCTACTACACGATCGCGAAAGCCGAGGGGTTCGCGGAAACGGCCAGAATCATGAATCGAGTCAGATTATTGCCGCTCGCGATCCTTGACGCAGACGAAGCGGTTACGACGAAAGCCGCAAAATTTAAGGCCGGTCATGGCCTTCCCTACGCCGATTGCTTTGCTGCAGCAACGGCTGCCGGGGATGAAATTCTGGTCACATCAGATGCGAAGGATTTCAAGAAGATCGCAGGATTGCGCATCCTTGCACTGCCGGAACACAAGACGAAAAATTGAGATGATGGCAACATTGGGGTAACAGCTTCTCTGCGAACCGCCCTTAGTGCAGGTGAAACAAAGTTTCGAGCAGAAAGAATACTCCCGTGCCGACGAATACCAGCAGCGCCATCTTCATCGCCGGTTCTTTGTTAACCTCGGGAACCAGATCAGAAGCGGCAACGTAAATTGTTACGCCCGCTGATAGCGGCAACCCGGCAGCTACGTGGTGGCGAAATAGCGCCATGGTGAGGACGCCAGCCAGCGTTGCTCCGCCGAGGATGACTGATGCTCCCCACGCAGTCCCTCGGCTGCGCCCGCTGGCCAGCATCACTGAGCTTACGGTGAAGCCTTCCGGAATTTTGTGCAGGAAGACCGCGAAGAAGATGATCCAACCCAAGGCGTTTGAAACCAGGAATCCAGATGCGATGGCGATGCCGTCGAAGAAGGTATGAATGACGAGCCCGAGCAACACCGAGTACCCCTTGTGCGTGTGCATGAACTCATCTTTGTGGGTTTCTTCGCCAAAGTGGAAATGGGGAGTAACGGTATGCTCAAAGAAATGAATGATCAGATAGCCGAGCAGAATTAAAAAAGCCGCGCTGCGGCCGCGGAGCGCCAGACTTTCCGGAACCATCTCAACCAGGGCAGTCGCCAGCATGAATCCCGCGCCCAGTGCGACAAAGTAGCGCAGGTAGCGGCGCTCCCAATGTCGCTGCACGATAATCGCACCACCGAACACATTGGCGGCGGCAGCGGTAAGACCGAGCAGAATGCTGGTGGCGATCGGATGCATGAAGTAAGAAACTACCGAGTACCTGGAACCGAGTCAAATTCTTCACGATGTGGGTGGCCGACTTGAAGGACACCGCAGTACTCGCGGCTCGATAATCACCCGCTATGCCGGATATGCATAACATCGCCATCCTGCACGATGTAGTCTTTGCCCTCCAGGCGCAGCGTGCCTTTGGCGCGGGCGTTGGCTTCCGACCCGGCTTCTAGCAATTGATCCCAGCGGATGGTTTCGGCGCGGATGAAATGTTTTTCCAGATCGGAGTGAATCGCTCCCGCGGCTTCCTGTGCGCGAGAGTGGGCGGGAACCTGCCAGGCGCGGCACTCGTCTTCGCCTGCGGTGAAAAATGAAATCAGGCCGAGCAGTGTGTATGTAGTGCGAATCAGCCTGACCAATCCGCTCTCTGTCAGCCCGTAGCTGGAAAGGAATTCAGCGGCGTCGGCATCGCTCATCTCCGCAAGTTCAGCTTCCACCTTGCCGCAGATGGCTGTGGCCGCCGCATTCGGCCGTGCCGCGATTTCCGTGAGCTTGTATTTGCTCACCGCTTCTTCCAGTTCCTTGCCCAGTTCCGTTGACTCTCCGATGTTGAGCACGTAAAAAATCGGCTTCTCACTGAGGAACATGAAGCCCTTGATGCGCTTTTTATCTTCAGCGGTCATCTCCATCTCGCGCAGCGGCTTGTCCGATTCCACCTGAGCTTTGGCTCGCTTCAGCAACTCGAATTCTTTTTCGAGTTCCGGGGTCTTCATTTTCTTAAGATCCTTTTCCAAACGCTCAAGCCGCTTTTCGATCTGGCCCAAGTCGCTGACCAATAGATCGAACTCCACGTTCCTGATGTCTTTAAGCGGATCAATCTCTCCCGCGTGCGGTACCGAGGGATCGTCAAACACCCGCACCACATGCGCCAGTGCGTCGACATTGCGCAGATGGGCGGCGTAAGCACTGTCTTTCAACGCCTCCTGGCCAATGGCGCCCACATCTACGTATTCAACCGATGTGTGAGTGAGCTTCTTCGGGTTGTAAAGCGCGGCCAGGCGATCGAGGCGATCGTCCGGAACTTTGGCCACGCCGATGTGCGCCTCCCGGGGATTGGCCCGTGCCGAATCGGAAAGATGCGCTTTGGTCAAAATTCGAAACAACGATGTCTTGCCTACCTGAGGCAGGCCAATGATTCCAGTTTTCATGGGAAAGCTTCTAGCTTCTGGCTCCTAGCTGGAGTGCCTATAAGGGTTCCGAGTGGATACTTACGGCATACTTCAGTGACATCGAGACAGCACTTCAGCATAAATGATAGCGAGGATATTGCCCAAATGCAGTGCGGGCGACATGGCTAGCAGCCGGAAGCTAGAAGCTTCGTGCGGTCAGATAGACAACTACCAACCCCAGCAACAGCACTGCGCCTTCTACCCGCGTTGACCAAACGTGCAACGTATCAAACTGAATTCGCTCGGGATTGTCGATCGGGACGGAGCTAATTTCTCCAAGCGATGCCCGCAGAACGTCCATGCGCGGCATGATGCCGAATTGCGAGATCAGCGTGAGGGCGAGCATCAGGCACAGCAGCACGTGACGCGCGGCAAAGAGATGTGCCGTTCCGTTGGTGAAGCGGCTGTAGAGCAGGGAACTGGTTAGGAAGACGACTCCGGAGATCAAGCCGATCCAGTGCAGCTTTCCCAGGGCACGTCCGACAACATTACCGGCGAGATGCGTATTGGGCAGGACCTCAGGAATAGAGAACGCTGTAGGCGCCAGCACGAAGGCAAAAAAGATGAGGCCGCCGATCCATACGATCAGCGACAAGAGCATCAGAAAACGCAGGAAGGACATGACGAAGAATTATATGCTCGCGGCGCCGAAGCACTGCAAACTTTGGAGGGCTTTATGGCAAGACTGAAGTCGCGGCCTTTCCGAACCGAAAGGAAGAAGTTGTGTCTCTACACCGGCACAGCTACATTCCCGACGATCTCGCGCAGCACCTGATCTGCCTGCTCTGATTTTTTCAGCGTTGAGGCGTACTGTCCGTTGACTACGACGCGATGAGCGAAGACCGGCACGGCCAGCGGCTTGAAATCTTCCGGCGTGCAGAAGCTGCGGCCGTCGAGAAATGCCATGGCCTGCGCAGCGCGATAGAGCGCTTGCGCTCCGCGCGGCGAAACTCCCAAAGAAAGATATTCTGACTCTCGCGTGCGCTTCACGATCTCTAGCGCATAGGTGAGCAGAGATTCATCCACGCGGATCTGCTTCACGGCGTCCTGCATTTCGAGAACATCGGCCCCGGTCAGAACTGGCCGCAAATCCTGCAAGTGAGCCGCTCCGGCTTCCGAGCGCAGAATCACGCGCTCCGCGGCTGCGTCGGGATAGCCCATCCTCACCCGCATCAGGAACCGGTCTAACTGCGATTCGGGCAGCGGATAAGTTCCATGATGCTCGACCGGATTCTGGGTTGCGATCACCAGAAAGGGCCGCGGCAATTCGTAGGAATGAGCATCCACCGTGACCTGGCCTTCGTTCATAGCTTCCAGCAGCGCCGATTGCGTCTTCGGAGTGGTGCGATTGATTTCATCCGCCAGGAGAACGTTGGTGAACACGGGACCGCGCTTGAATTCGAATTCCTGCTCCAATGCGGAATACACGGAGATTCCCAGAACGTCAGAAGGGAGCATGTCGCTGGTGAACTGCACGCGCTGAAAGGTGCAGTCGATAGCCCGGGCCAGAGCTTGTCCCAGCGTGGTTTTGCCCACACCGGGGACACCTTCAATTAACAAATGTCCACGAGCAAAGACGCTGACCAGCGCGAGCCGCACTACATCGTCCTTGCCGCGAATCACGCGGCGAAGAGATTTTTCTAATTCAGCGGCCTTGTTGGATACGGCAATAGCAGTCTCAGGCGACATTGGATAGATTTTACTATCAGGCATGCAAGCGGCGGAGTTACCGATGTCATAGGGCTTATGGCTGCTAGCTTTTAGCCTGAGCTCAACCAGAATCGCCATGACCTGACTAACGGTGAGAACGCCGGCGAGCCCCCGACTTGCAAGAAGGTTTTAGTAAGAGCCAAAGGCTAAGAGCTTAGGAGCAAGGACTTTTCTTACTGCAAGAACTCCGCTGGCCGCCCAGTCAGCCGCTCGATCCTCTTCGCGATCGGGGGATGGGTCGAAAAGAGATTCGCAAAGTTCATTCCCAGAAGAGGCTGGATAATAAACAAATGCGCGGTTGAGGGACTAGCCGCCATTGGCACGCGCCGCGAGTATTCATCGAGCTTTCGCAGCGCGCTTGCCAGCGCGTAAGGATTACCGGTGAAATGCGCCCCGGTGGCGTCTGCTTGATACTCCCGCGAGCGCGAAACCGCCATCTGAATCAGGGCCGCCGCAATCGGAGCCACGATCAACATGAGCAACCCCGCGAGGCCGCCTCCGCCACGCTCCTCGCGGTCGCCGCCTCCCATTCCCCCAAAGATCATGGCAAAGCGCCCCATGCTGGCAAGCATGGTAATTGCGCCCGCAATCGTAGCCGCAACTGAACTGATAAGGATGTCACGGTTATTCACGTGCCCGAGTTCATGAGCCAGCACGCCTTCCAACTCCTCGTCATTCAGCAGTCCCAGAATTCCATGAGTCACTGCGACCGAGGCATGCTTCGGGTTGCGTCCTGTAGCAAAAGCATTCGGCGACTCGGTTGGGATCACATAAATCTTGGGCATCGGAATGCCGATTTTCTGCGTCAGCCGCTCGACTGCCCCGTAAGCCCGAGGCAGTTGCTCGCGAGTCACCGGCTGCGCCCGGTACATGGCTAGCGCAATCTTGTCGGAATAGAAATAGGAAACGAAATTCATAACGGCGGCAAATACCAAGGCCAGCAGCATCCCATTCTGCCCGCCAAAATAGCGGCCGATAAACATCAGCAGCAGCGTTAACGCTGTCAGTAAAAACGCAGTCTTAAAGGTATTTCCCATAGCTTTCACTCTCGAACCATTAGATGTTATGCCGTCCAAGGGGATGCACTGCGTCCGAACCTTGTGGACAACCGCGGCCTTACGCCAAATGTCCGGGGCATGGGACAATAAGTTGGTTGCCACAAAACAATCAAATTGGAGAAGTTCGCCCACACATGTCCTATGCGTTGCGAGCAACATTCTTCCGACAGAATGGCCTTCGGGTCGTCGTTCCTGCCCTGGCTCTAATCATCGGTCTCTCCGCAAGTCTGCTCGGTCAAAACCTGGAGAAGGCTCCCGGCGCCGAAGTGTTTTCCCTGACTCCAACCATCGGCCCTTTTACCGAACCGGGGATCGCGATCAATCCGAATAATTCGCGGCAGATCGTAGCGGTTTTTCAGGACAACGCGCACGCCTCTTATTCGCAGGATTCCGGCAAATCGTGGCACGCGGCAGAGGGCGTGGCGCCGCAGAATTACCGAGTGTCGGGCGATGTCTCCACGACATACGACAACCAGGGCCATGCATTCATTTGCTACATCGCCTTCGACAAGCTGGGGACGTTTAATTACTGGGCGCACGATGACTCGCGCAACGGCATATTCGTTCGGCGTTCGCTCGATGGCGGCAAAACATGGGAGGCGAAACATGTGGCTGTCAGCGAGTACGCCACAAATCCGGGAATTCCGTTTGAGGACAAACCCTACATCGTCGCTGATACGAACAAGAGCCGGTATGCGGGGAACCTGTACGTCGGTTGGACTCGCTGGACGTTGACCGATTCGGAAATGTTAATTTCTCGTTCCACCGATGACGGACAAACCTGGTCTCAGCCTATCGAAATCGACCGCCATCCCGGCCTGCCGCGCGATGACAATGGGGCTGCAGAAGGATTCGCCGGGGCAGTGGGGCCAGATGGCCGCGTGTACGCGATCTGGAGCCAGGGCGACGACATCATGCTCGCTTCCTCGCGCGATGGCGGCAAGACATTTTCTCGCGCCCGGTCGGTCATCCACACCGCTCCCATTATGTTTGCCGTCGATACGCTGGAGCGGGCAAACGGCTTTCCGCAGATTGCCATCGATCCGAAAAGCCGGCGCCTTTACGTGACTTGGACGGATTATCGCAACGGCGATCTCGATGTCTTCTGTTCGACCTCCAGCGACGGCGGGAAGAAATGGAGCGCGCCGGTGCGGGTGAACAACGACCCTGTCCACGACGGAGCAGACCAATTTTTTCAATGGGTGGCCGTGGATCCGATCGATGGTGCGGCCAATGTAGTTTTTTATGACCGGCGCGGAGACCCCAAGAATCGAAAGCAGACAGTGACGTTGGCACGCTCAACCGATGGGGGAGCCAGTTTTCAGAGCTATGCCTGGACCAACGAACCATTTGAAGCCGGGGGAGTCTTCTTTGGTGACTACTCCGGCATCGCCGCATTGGGCGGCCGTGTCTACGGGATTTGGACGGAGAAGCCTCCGCTCGAATCGGCGGACAAGCAATCAGCCGACGAGACCGCAAGCAAGTCGGATGCAACCCACACCAAGCCTCGCGGCACGGTGATCAAGGTTGGCACCGCCGATTTCACGGGCGCAAGAGCATCAGGCGCCGCAAAGTAAGCTTAAGAAAATTGAAAAGCTCTAAGCTGCCAGCCGGGTCGGCGTCTCCGTGATTGCCTTGCGCAATGCCAGCGACATCCCTATCCGGGCAACGCCGCTGAAGATCATGCTGATGCCCACCAGAGTTCCTATGGCCCAGACTGAACTCGATGGCCATTGCATATAGATCAACAGGCCCAGCAGGATCGTAATAGCACCGTCGAGCAGCACCCAGGTCGATCCATGCAGCGGACGCATCTTGAAGAAAAGTACCAGATTCAAGATGCCTTCAATCACAAACAACGCCGCCAACGCGAGCGTAAGCGACGTTACACCCAGTACCGGGTGCAGCAGCAGGTATCCGCCGAAAAACAGATACGCAACTCCGACGAGCAGCTTCCAGATCACGCTGCCTGCCCTCTGCCGGTGAAAAGCAAGAACGATGTGGACTATCCCCGCCAGAACGATTAGCCATGCAATGACCACATTGACCGCCACCGCAGCGAGCATTGGCGAACCAATCGCCATCATGCCAAAGATGATCAGCAAAACGCCCCACAAAATCGACAACATCGAACTCCGGTGCTCGACCGCAGCCGGACTGTTGTTCACCATGGAAGCCTCCTTCTTAAAACAACGGCATAAGCTTACATCAGCTGGCACATTAGATGAAGTCCAACGGCAAAAGGGGCCGGGCTAAGCACGTGATGCACGCGTTTCGTGCTGGCACATGCCCCGTCGCGAAGTGCGTGACCAGATTAAGCGCTAATCGAAACGCCGCTCGAATTGGTCTGAGTTGCAGGCTGGCTGGCAGCTCCGCTGCTCTGCGAAGATTGTTGGAATTGCTGCACCAGGGAACTGTATGCCTGTTGCGCGGTAGAAAAATTGCCCGATTGTAGTGCGGTGCCGAGCTGATCGAGGAGTTGACTGATCTCACTCGATCCGCTGCCGTGATGATGATGGTGGTCTTGAGTGGCCTGTGTTTGTCCCTGCGTGGACTGGTTTTGGAAGTCCTGTTGAATCGTAGCGAAGTCCTGCTGGGCGGCCGAAAGGTTGCCGGATTGTAGATCCTTTGCTAGTTGGCTGAACGCCTGCGCGATTGGACTGTTGCTCTGCGCCGCCGCCGTCGAATTTTGTGCGCCAAGCTTCTGCAGCGAGGCAAAATCCGACTGCGCCGCCGAGAGATTCCCAGATTGTAGGTCTTGGCCGAGTTGCTGAAACGTCTGTTGAAACTGCTGAAAAATGCTTTGAACTCCAGACGTGTTGAACAGGCTGCTGCTGGAAATGCCGGAAACTGACATACGATGTCTCCTGACCGGAATGTTTATCGGATACTATCGGCAGATTCTTGGCTCTGCTTAAAGTGCCGATGCATGGAGCGTTAGGGCAGGTCTCATGCCAAAGGCAAAGCCGAGCCACGGATCAATGATTGAGCAGATTCGATAGGACTTAGTGATCGGCACTAAGCCGGCCAGTCGCGAATGCGTTGATTTCAGATCCATACGGATGGGAAAAGTTTGCCGATTTGACTCGGCAAGAATGGATTGAGCTCAGGCAAAAATAGACTTCACTTGGGCGCTGTCTTTCTATGCGATTGAAACAGCGGAGCTCCCCACGCGCTTGCCGCCAAGAATGCTCCGAAGAGAACGATGGCGTCGATGCTGGACCTTCCCTCGGCCGACCAGTAGACATCGCGCAGATTCAGCCAGAGAGCAAATTCGTCGAGCGTAAGCGCGGCGCCTACGCCGTAGAGAATCGCCATCAGCCGGCTGAGAAGAATCGACGACTTGTCTTCTCCGGTACCGATATCGGCCAGCCAGCCATAGCCGACGAGGAGAAGAATGATGATTCCGAAAACCAAGTGATGAATGTGCCGTCCACCGCGCTCGATGAAATGAAACGGCGGAATATTATGAACGACAGCGTAAACTACAGCGCGCACGCCGGCGAAAGTGAGAAAAAAACTGACAGAAGCAACAAACAGGCGTCGCCGCGGCCGGTCAGGAATTCGTTCGTGAATCACCTTGCCGAACGGTGTGCCTTGCAGCAGCAATAAGAAAAAAGCCGTTCCTACGATGATGAGCAGGAGTATGAACCAGGAGTAAGCCATGCGGTATTAAAGCACGGTCGAGATTAAATTCAGGCTTTCTGTGCCTCGCGCTTTAAAGCTCGTTCCAGGGTTTGGTCGAGGGCCGCCTTGGCTTTGTCGTACTCTGCCTGCGAGATTTCGCCTTGCTTGCGTTCGACCTCAAGCTGGAAGAGTTCTTCCTTAATTCCTTCCATCAGCATGGAGGTGGGGCGCGCTGAAGTTTGCCCGCGAGTGGATCCCACGGCGGCGAGGTGGGCGGGCTCGTAGTCATCTTCCTCTTGCATCACAGCTTGTGAGGAAAGCCCCATCTTTTGCCGTTTCAAGGCGCGCGCAGCGGACTGTTGGCGGGACGCTACGTAGAAGCCGCCGATCAGAAGAACTCCGGCGAATCCACCTAAAATCCACCAGCGGTACCTTTGCAATGGATCGGGAGCATCGATCGGCGGCCCTAAGCCTCCACCGGGACGACTGCTGGATTGGGATGCGCCGGGTCCGGGAGCGGAGCTTTGCTCCCCTTCACCGCCGCCTTGAGCCCCGCTTTCCTGCCCGGTTTCGAGCACACCCTCCCCGGAAACCTTGAATGCAAGGTTCTGGCCGGGCCTGGTGTTCGATGCGACCTGCACGCTGGCCTCGGGCTCATTGGGATAGTTAATCAATTTGAATCCGGTCGCGGTCGCGGCGGCAGTGAACTGCATCGCCTTGGGTACCATCACGACAAAGTGTTCCAGTGGATAAAGAGACTTGGGATCAAAATTTGCGCTGCCGCTGTACGGCATTTGATAGGACACTTCAAATCGCGTTAATCCCGGGCGCAGGGGAAAAATGAACGAGTAGCGATTCTTCTCGCCTTCAGGGACGGGAGCGGACTTCAGCGGGTTGCCGCCTTCAGTGGTGGCCGTGGCCGATTCCTGGATAATCTGCGCACCGTCAGGAACGTTGAACTCAAGATTGTGCTCATTCATCTGCGTGCGCGGGGGATTGGAAGTATTCTGCACTCCGAACTCGCGAGTGACTGCGATCTGGCCTTGCTGCGCCTGGATGCGCATGATGTCGGCAATCACTTCGATGCCGTCCACTTTTTTGGCGACATCGTAGACATCGAGCGCCACCGATGTCGTTCCTGGGGGCGCCATGCGGTGGTAAGTGACGTCCTGATGAATGGCGCGAACCAGATGGGGAGCCTGCGCGTCGTCGAGCTTGAAACTGAATTGGCCCTTGGCGTCGGTCTTGGTGCGGCCGGCTTCTTCCATGCCTTGACCGAGCTTGAGCAGGACGACTTCGTCTCCCGCGGCCGGCTTTCCCGTGGTGGCGTTCTTTACGGTGCCGGTGAGCGTTTGGGAGGTAGCCAGAGACGTGAGTAGGACGACGAGCGCGAGCAGCATGCCGGCCTTGCGCTCGATAACATAGGATGGAGATTTCAAATTCTGTGTTCCTTTCAGAGGCTTGTTCTCCGGGCTGCTGGCGCAGGCTTTGACTCCAGACGAGAAATCTCAGCCAGGATAGTAGCAGCTTCATCCTGCAGGGAAGTCTTCAGCGACGCGTAGTCCGTGTCGGGCACTTTGCCGGCTTTGTACTCGAAGTTGAGATCGCGCAGGTTTTCGTAAACCGCATCTTTGCGCTCGCGCAGATATCCCGCCCGTGTTTTCTCCGGACCAAGAAACACTCTTCCAGGCAGATAAAAAACGTAGATCAACGATGCGATGAGCATGAGGCCACAGATGAGCCAGATCATAGGTCAGTCTCCTTGCGGGCCTGGTCACGAAATTGTTCGAGCTCTGCGCCACGCAGGGGACGAAGGCCATCGGCAAGCGCCGGAGCGGGACGATTCTTCCAGGCGCGAATCACCAGCACGATCAGGCCGAAGCCCAGAATCAGAGCAACTGGGGGAATGATATAGGCGGCACGGTCGAAACCTTGCATGGTCGGAGCAGCCAGCACGGTGGGGCCGTACTTTTGGACGAAGGCTTGCTCGACCAGGCTGTCGCTCTCTCCGCGCTCGACCGCTGCCATCAATTCGTTGCGCATGCCATCTGAGTCCGGACAACCGACGTGGTTGCATTCCAGAAGAATCTGCTTGCATCCGCAGATGCACATCATCTGGTGGCCGATTTCGTTGAAGCGCGTGGCTGGATCGCCGGCGCCGAGAAGGACAAAAACGGCGGCGAATAAGACGACAGCTTGAACTGCCTTGCCGTTTCGCGTCCTGAGCTTCGAGAATAAATTAAGACGGCTGGACATCAGTCTCCCGTTGCGACCGGTTCGGCGTGTGCGGACTTCAAGCGTTCGGGCATGGGAACGCGGATTGGCGCAGGCGCATTTGGAATTAAGGCTAAGACGGTGCCGATCAGCATGATCCAGACACCCATCCAAATCCACATCACCAGCGCGTTCAAATGCGCTTTGAGAATGGGATGGCCGTTATCCTGATTTAACCCTTCGAAGACAATGTAAAGATCCTCGTTCAGCGAGGATCGAATATCGGGCATGGTGGAGGTCTGGCGGCTGGCTTTGTAGAAACGGCGCACCGGAGTCATGGTATCGATCTGCTTGCCGCCTTTGTAAACGTCGAGCACGGCCCACTCGCTGGCATAGTTGGGGGCGTCGTCGTCGGTGTAGGAGCGACAGACCAGCGTGTAGGGGCCGATCGCCATCTTGTCGCCGTATCCCATCTCCATTTCTTTATCCTGATTGAAGGCCGCCCCGGCGAAGCCGATGATGACCACCACCACACCGAAGTGGACGATGTATCCGCCATAGCGGCGGGTGTTGCGGTGTGTGAGCTGCACCATGGAGGCGAACATGCCCTGGCCGGTATGCTTGGAGATGACACGGCCTCCGCGGAAGAACTCGCTGGCTACGGTAAGCGTGACCAGCACCGCGAGCGCAATCGCCATCAGTGAATAGAAGTAGGAAATATCCTGCCAGGGTTTCAGACCGAAGGGCGATCCCCAACTCTGCGGCGTGATCATCAGGAAGATCGCAACAACGATAGCGCCAACCGTCGGCCACATGAAATTACGCTTCAGGCTTTCGAGCGAAGTTTTGCGCCACGCCAGTAGCGGACCAACAGCGGTGAGGATCAGGAGGAGCAAGGCTACGGGGATGGCGACGCGGTTGTAAAACGGTGCGCCCACCGTAATCTGATGACCCTGCACCAGTTCAGAAATCTTCGGGAACCAGGTTCCCCAGAGAACCGTGAAACAGAGCAAAACGAAAAGCAGATTGTTGAACAGGAAGCTGGACTCGCGTGAGACCAGCGATTCGAGCTTGTGCTCGCTGCGCAGATGAGACTTGTTCTTGAAAAAGAAAAATAGAAACACGATCAGAGTGATCGCAAGGAACCAGGCAAACCAGTCTCCAATGGAAGACTGCGCGAAGGCATGCACGGAGCTGATGATGCCGCTGCGCGTGAGGAAGGTTCCGAGGATAGCCAGCCAGAATGTGGCGAAAACCAGCCACATATTCCACATCTTCAACATGCCGCGCTTTTCCTGCATCATCACCGAGTGCAGAAATGCTGTGCCGGTCAGCCAGGGCATTAGAGAGGCGTTCTCTACCGGATCCCATCCCCAGTATCCGCCCCAACCGAGAACCGAATAGGCCCAGTGTGCGCCGAGAAAGACGCCGCACGTGAGGAATGCCCAGGTCACCATGGTCCAGCGGCGAGTGATGTTGATCCACTTTTCGCCGGGATACTTCATGATCAAAGCGCCGAGGGCAAAGGCGAAGGGGACGGTGAAGCCCACATAGCCCAGATAGAGCATAGGCGGGTGAATCACCATCTCCGGATATTGCAGAAGTGGGTTTAGTCCATTGCCATCGGCGGGAATCGTCCCTTGCACAATCCCGAAAGGATTGGCCGCCAAGTTGAGAAGCAAAAGAAAGAATATCTGCACGCCAGCCAACACCACCGAGGCATAGGCGAAGAGCCGCGGATCGGTCTTGTAGCGCAGGCGAAGAACGAATCCGTAGGCGGCGAGCAGAAGCGACCAAAAAAGCAGCGAGCCTTCCTGGCCCGACCAAAGAACCGCAAACTTATAAGCGGCCGGCAGATCGCGGTTGCTGTGGTGGAGGATGTAGCTGATGGAGAAGTCGTTCTGGAAGGCGCAGATGACGAGTACAACTGAAGCCAGAAGAATGCCGGCGAAAGTAGCGATGCCAGCGCGACGGGCGGTCTCGCCAATGCGCTCCGAACCCCGACGGAGCATGGCAATCAGCGGGCTTTCTTCGGCTCGCACTGCGCTGCCAGCGGCCACTCCCGCCAGTTGCAATGAAGCCCGGTTCTGAAAGACCAGCGCGATGATCCCGGCGAGGAACGAGTAAACACTCAACGCCAATGCGAGGAGAAGTGCAAAACTACCTATTTCCGCCATGTGGGGGAACCCCGGCCTATTTTTTCAGAAATAGCCCCGCGAGGCAACCACGCCGACCCGTTAGCGCGCGCCTCCGGGACAAATGTCAGTCCACAATGGAACTGAAGTCCGCAGAACATCGGCTCGATTTTTCGAGCACGCCGGGTACCACTACACAGCTTTTCCACGCAGCCGCGCAATTCAACCGCAACTCCAGAGAACGCGCTTAGGCGCTCTGCAGGTGGTAACGCTGCATGACTTCGCGTTCCGCTGCGAACCAATCGTCGACCTCGCTGCCCGCACCGGGATGGCGTTGCTGATAGAGCTCATAAGCGCGCCGCCGTATCTCGTCTTCGAGATTAATTGGAACGACATTCTTGGTTTTCCGAACCTCGAACATCTTTGTTTCGGACTTGGTTTCCAGGACAGCGTCGGACGGTTTTGTCGCTGCGATTGCGGTCTCGGGCTTGACCCCCGAGGTTGCCAGTTCTGTACTGGCCCCCGGATTTATATCCTGAATGCCGTTCGGAGTGGAAACGTCCGGTTGCGCTTTACTGTTACGACCCTTGCCTGAAGTAGATTTTGCTCTTGCCATAGTCGAATACTCCTCACATATACCTAAATTTAGGAATGAATTGAGTTGCTCAGCGGCCTACATACAACTCGACCCGCACCATCTAAGAGAACGCTGAAATTTATTGTAAGAGTTAACTGCGAGTATAAACCCGTGGAGCCTGTGGAAACACTCCTTCCCGGCAAGAAATCACTGACGCCCCCTTTGCTATAATCGAAGCTCTCCAGATGGCGCTATCGTCTAGGGGTTAGGACGGAAGATTCTCAATCTTCAAACCCGGGTTCGATTCCCG
>CAWIJP010000008.1:0-12334 GCA_963836305.1 uncultured Acidobacteriaceae bacterium
CCGTGGTACGGAGCTAAGTGAAGGCGGTATGGAACTGTATGCCGGAATCTGGCTAAAACCTGGTGATCTGCTGGAGGTTGAGTTCGAGATTCCTGGCCGCATACAATGATCGCCGTCGTCCGCGACCGCAGTGGATACTGTTTTGGCTTGGAATTCATTGCTCCGCTGGAGCCCTAGCCGGAGTCTGTTCCATCACCAATTCATCGACCTCCACAGAAGCCAATTTTTGTGTCGACAACAGGCGATAGTGCTCAGAATGCAGGTCAGGCCGCATACATCGCTAAGAATTGGGCGACAGAACGGATCGAAATCAGCTTGTCCTCCCGCAAGCCGCGCAGATCTTCCTCGCCGAGTCGCTTTTCGTACAAAAGTCTCCCAAACACGTGCGTGAGTTGCGAATTCCGATAGTCGTACTTGCGGTCGATCTCCTTACGTCGTTGGGTCAGGTAATGTTCCAAGTCCCACAGATCCGACGACTGCTGGATTTGGCTGGCCATCTTCTTTGCTTCCTGAATCACCTCGTGAATCTCTCGCTCCAGGGCAGCGTCGAAGGCTGCGCGGGCGATGATCTTTTCTGACCTCGACCAAATCGGTTCGTTTTGGTGGGGATAGCTGTGTTGAGTCGCAGACGGGCTGCTCATGTTCCAGTCCTCCGTAGCGGCATTCTACCCTTTGCCTAGATGCCTTTTCTACAGCTTCGCTAAGCCCGTCCGCTGGGACAGATTCCACATGTTTCGCCAGCTGGTGCCCATCCGTTCTAAGTTCAAAAAGATCGTTTACGGGATGTCCGAGATTCTGTTTGCAGCCGAGATAGCGTTCTGTCGTCTGAACAGAGGCATGCCCCAGCAAGAATTGGATCTGCTCCAACTCGCCACCGTTCGTGTGGCAGAGCTTCGCACAGGTCCGACGCAAATCATGCGGTGCAATATGCTCCAGACCAGCTCTCTGGCGACAACCTTTGACTACATACCACACGACATTCTGCGAGATGCCTTTCCCCCACACCTTTCCCGCTCTGGCAACCCGCCGAAAGATCCTTCCCTCTGTGACTCTGGCTGCCACTGTCCACTGATCGAGCGCCGCTTTGACCCATTCCGGGATCGGCACGGTGCGGATGTGGCCACCCTTGCCGATGAGGTCCACTACTGCCCAGTGCCCCTGACGCATCTGGATCTCATCCAATTCCAAGCCAACAAGTTCCGATCTGCGAAAACCACAACCAAACAGCAAAGCCAGCATGGCATAGTCGCGCTTGGCTCGCATGCTATTTCCGCGCGCACACTTGAGTACTTCCGAACTCTCCTCCGCGCTCAGCCAGTTGCCGGAGCGAAATCCGAGTTACTTGACTCCTTTCACTCGGCTGATTCCCGCTGCCAACTCGGGACTCAGCAAACCTGAGTCGGCGGCCTCGTGTGCGAGGCGGCGCACAGCGGCGAGTTGTTGGTTGATGGTGTTTGCAGCCAGACTGCGTGATTCCAGGTACATGCGGTAGCGAACGACTACGATACGGTTGAAGGCCAACCGAGGCTCAGAGCAGTACCATGAAATGAATTGGTCGATGGCGTACTCATAAACGCGGCGCGAGGCCGGCGAGCCGAGGCTGTTGAGCACCGCTCTCTTACAATGATCCAAATCCGGCAAACGAAGCAATCGGCGACGATAATTCGGCTTAACTTTGTGCTTGCCCATTGGCGACGACCTCCACGTGCCGCAGCATGGAATTACGCCAGACTGACTGTCCCAACCGCAAATGGCCATACGCGTAAAATCCGAAAGGAGTATGCCCAAACGACAGTCGAAAGCAAACCCAACATGGGAAGAAGTCAAAGCCGAGCTCGCAGGTTTTGACCGTGCAGCTTTGCTGGCTGTGCTCCAAGATCTATACGCGGCGGCTGAAAGCAACCGGGCGTTTCTTCATGCCCGCTTTGGTTTGGGCCAGGACTCGTTGCAGCCGTATAAGAAAATCATTGATCGGTGGTTGTGGCCTGACACATTCCGAGGTGAAGAGACGTCCGTGTCGAGAGCCAAACGGGCGATCAGCGACTATAGGAAGGCGAGCGGTGATCGGGAAGGACTGGCGGAGTTGATGGTTTACTACTGCGAGCGGGCAGCTGGATTTTGCCGAGATGTGGACCATCAAAATGCCGCGTACTGTGATGCGCTGGTGCGTATGTTTGAGCAGGCGCTCCGAACCACAATCGATCTTGCAGCCAACGCCAGAACCGTCCGCAACCGCCTTCTCGCCACGCTAGACCATGTGCGGAGTATTGGTCATGACCTCGGGTACGGGATAGGCGACGAAATGGATGTTCTGTTTGCCAAGTTCGTATCATCTTCTCGGCAGAGGGTGCTTCATGGAGATAGATGAGAAAAGATCGACGAGACAGTACTTCAACGGGAGCTCAATGCATTATGAGAGAGGGGCCGATCTGCGGAATGCGGCACCTCAGAACGGAAGGAACAGATAGCAAAATCGGCTGAGGAATGACACTTTACCTTGAGGGAAAGACTCCGTTGAACGCGAATGATCTTTCCCCCAAGGAGGCAACTGCATGAGTCGCGAGATCAAGTATATCGGCATGGACGTGCACAAGGAAGCGGTGGTGATCGCTGTCCTCAGTGGCAGTGGCAAGCTGGAAATGGAGTCGATCGTGGAAACCAAAGCCAGCAGCATTCTGCAGTTTATCCACGGTCTGCGGGGCGAGTTGCATGTGACCTGGGAAGAAGGGACCTGGGCGAGCTGGCTCTACGATCTGCTTAAGCCGCAAGTGCAGGAAGTGCTGGTCTGCGATCCGCGGCGCAATGCGTTATTAAAGGAAGGCAACAAGAGCGACAAGATCGATGCGCGCAAGCTGGCCGACTTGTTACGCACGGGAATGCTGCGGCCGGTCTATCACGGAGAACATGGACTGCGGACGCTGCGCGAACTGGGGCGCAGTTATCAGAGCCTGGGCCAAGATCTGAACCGAGTGATGAATCGGATCAAAGCTCTGTATCGCAGCTGGAGCATCCCTTGTGCCGGTACCCAAGTCTATGCTCCGCGTTATCGGGAACAGTGGCTCCAGAAGATCGAGCATGCCGGCGTGCGCCGGCGCGCCGAGATGCTCTATCAACAGTTGGATGGATTGCAGACCTTACGACGAACCCTGCGTCCCGAGTTATTGGCGGAGAGCCGGAAACATAAAGCCTCAAAACTGCTGCGCCAGATTCCCTGCATCGGTCCGATCCGAGCCGCCCGCTTGATCGCGTTGATGCAAACGCCGCATCGCTTCCGTAGCAAACGGCAACTCTGGACCTATAGTGGGCTGGGCATTGAGACCCGTGACAGTGCGCAATATCGCTACGTGCACGGACAACTGCAACGTACGAAAAAACCGCAACAGATTCGCGGTCTCAATCAGAATCACAACCACGAGATGAAAGAGATCTTCAAGGGCGCCGCCACCCGAGCCAGCTGTGGGGTAGGGCCGTTGCGCGATTTCTATGCGGCTTTGCTGGAGAAAGGGATGAAGCCGGAGATGGCGCGCCTAACGTTAGCCCGCAAGATCGCGGCCATTGCCTTGACACTTTGGAAGAAGGAGGAACGTTTCGACGCTGAACAACTGAAGCCGCAAGCAGCTTGAGCGCCGCACCAACTCAGGTGATCCGCCAGGTTCTCTTGCCTCGGTGGTGGCCCATCGTTCTGCGACGCTCGGGTTCGAGGGAGAGTATCCAAGCGCTCATTAGGCGTTCGGGTGCTGGAATCGGCACCCAGTCTCCGGGTCAATCCTATGCCCCCTCGGATAACCCAAAAAAGCCATAGGCCTCGAGCCTCACATAGGATGATGGTTGGCACTTTAGCCAACGGTGGGCTTGCGCAGCTTCGCAACGAATGGTGTCGGGACCGCGGCATGAAACCACTCAAGGAAGACCAGCAACTGCGATCCCTATCCCGGTCGCACTCTGTGGCGCGTCAGGCGTTAAAACCAAAATCCTCCCACGAAGAAGAAGGGGCCTGGATGCAAGCACCGATTTCGAGGTCTCACGGGAGGAGTGGAGAAGTGTTTTTGCTTGACATCCTCTCTCATAGGATGAGTGCTATCGCCTGGTTTCATCAGTTGGCTCCCGCCTACTTCTGGTTTGCTCATGATCCAGACTTTATGGCTGTATTACTGTTTGCCGAAGCCGATGCTGCTGATACAGATTTTGTACATGGGCGCGCGGTCGAACTTCAGGCGCACGGTCGTGAGCTTGGCGGGATCGAAAGGTTTGGAGTCGCCAGCCGGCTGAAACGCGGAGAACGGCGCGCGAACCGTTTGGAAGACGACTTCCCAATCCTGGTTGTATTCCTCCTCCAGCATCGAGAGCTTCGTGAACTTCTCTTTAAAAGGTGGAGGAATCGAAACGAATCGGCTGACGGGTGACGTTACGGTCGCACCGTCACTATCCACGAGTTCTATGGTGAAGTCCGACGATCCGCGCTCTTTCCCTTTCTCTTTCCCCCGGTTGCTTTCTTCTTCCTTTCTCTCCTTCTCTTTCTCGTCCTCCTTCTTCTTACCCGGGAGATCCACGTCCTCGTCCATCGGCGCCACGGAAAACTCTAGGGTTGAAGCCTGCGTCAGGTGCCAATTCGCGGCCGCTGTCGCTGGCAGCGTCAGAGTGTAGGTTGCCGCGGGCGCGTTCTTCGCGCGGTTCCAACCCAAGAACACTCCGTTGTACCCGCGATCGTCCGACCGCCACGGGATGCGGCCCTCGTTCCAGACGGTGAGATTTTCGCCGGCGATGCGGCCACCCGGAGCGGTCGTTGTGGTGAGGTCGGCGTCTTCGTTGTAAGAGGCGAGTGGGATGAAGGAGGTGTCCTGGTAGCGATTCATGTACAGCGTATCGGGGAGCCAATCGCGGCCTACGCGCCAGTCTTCAAAAAGAGGAAGGTACTCGCGGCGATCCTGAAGGGTGGCCGCGAGGAACGCGGAGATGTAGGTCTTGGCAATACGGCGCTGCTCGTCCCCGGGCATCAGCGGTTTCAGGTTGAGCAGCCAACCTATGGGTTTGCCAGCATCGCCGTTGCCCCAGACGGTGTTGAACTGGCCGTGATTCGCGCGGTAGGCGTAGATTTCGGCTTTGAACCACGGGCCCGGCTGTGTGAAGCGGACGTGATCCCACTGCCGGCTGCCGAGAAAGGACGAGACGTCGCCATCGTAGGCGCCCTGCAGCGTAAGGTAGCTGACGTCCTGGATGCTGCGAAATTCGCCGGCGGGTTTGTACTGTCCATCGGCGGGAGCGATGGCCACTACGGCTCTGATGGGAAAATGGTAGTCGAATTTGATGTTGGCGTCTTCGGGCGCGTATTTGAGGCGATTGAAGAGAGCCGCGGTAGCCGCGGCTTCGCCACCGCGGGAATGGCCCATAAGCGCCACCCGTGCGAGGTCCACTTTGCCGTGGAACGGGTTGCCAGCAGCTGCATTCCATTCGTGCCAGAGCTTGAGATGTTCGAGGAGAATCCAGCCGCGGACGGCTTGCTGGTTCGGAGGATCGTGGAAAAGGCCGACGTTTAGAAAGTTCTCGTCGACGGAGGCGAGAATGATGCCGCGGCTGGCGAGCAATTCCCCGAGATAGGCATAGCCGGGGTCGGAGAACTCCGCCATGTTGCGATTACCGTGAACGATTAGCGCCAGTGGGAACGGGCCAGGGCCATCGGGATACCAGACACGACCATTCAGGGGGAGCTTGTCTACGTCGAAGCCCCAGTATTTCTTGCGCGCCCAACGCCTCCAGCCTTTGAAATCCTCGAAGAAGTCGGAGGAATCGACGGTGCGGGTTTTGATAGCCACGCCCGGACCGTACTCAGGGCGGCGGATGTCGTTTCCAACGCCGTAGAAGAGTGTGAGCACCCGATAGGGGCCTCTGGCGGAGGGATCGGGTGCAGAAAGCTTTGCGGGCATGGAATCGGCAGGCGGCTTCCAGGTGAGCAGCTTGTCTAGGGAGCCTTCGTGAGCAAAGAGGAAAATGAAATAGCCGCAGCCAGAGAGTGAGAGTAGGAAAAAAACCGCGACGACCAGCTTCTTGCGCAGCGTAGATTGGCCAAAATTCCCCCAGAAAAACGTCGCGATGGTGGCGCCGAGAAAGCCCGTCGCCAGACCCATGCCGATCGCCATGAACGCACCAAGCTCCGACAATGACTGTCCCCACAAGGCCATGACGATCATGCACGAGCCGAGGATACATCCGGTCGCCAAGAGCGGAAGTTTCCGGAAAAGCATGAGCAACAAAGCGACAAGGAGAGCGATGACGGGAATAACAAGCGCCGCGAAAAGAATGCACAAGGCGAAGTCGAAGAGATAACCGAAACCCGTGTGGATGTAGAGCCCACCGATGATGACGGTAATCGCCGCGGCCGCCAAGGTGCCCCAAACGGCACCCCGGCGCGCTTCGGGACCGGGACGGATGGCGGCCCATTGACTGGCGCTCCAGTTCTTGAATCGGCGCCAGCGCGACAGGGGTGCCACGGCCGATGAAGAGAACAATACCACTTCTGAAGTGGGAAGGCTGCGGTTGTCGGTCGCCATACAAGGCTCCATGACTAAGGAGATATACGGAACGGCATTAGGTTGCTGTACGTGTTTGCTAGGGGATAAGTTCCTTTGGCTTTGTTAGTCGTTCACGGCTGGCAATAAGGGGGCTTAAAGCGAACGGGCCGTGAATCGTGCAGACTGGAGGCGACCGTGATGATTGGTGAGAAATCCCGATAGCACTCATCTACGGGTCAATGAGTGAAATCGCCTGGTTTCAACAGCCACGATGGGGTGCGAACCCGCACAATCAGGCGACGCGGTCCAAAAACTTTTCGCCGCGCTTTGATGCTTTTTCGGGAGACCTTCGTAGCAGCATCCAGACGACAGGAGAGCACAATACAAACGCAAGTAACATCAGCTCGAGAGCGCGTATGAAAAAGTGATCGATCAGACCGCGTCCTCTGGCGTCCAAATCTTGAATCGCCTTATCGCGCATTGCGTTGACATCGTTCATGGCTGCTACTTCATCATTATGAAGAGCATCCAGCACGACCTGTCGTTCCCCACGCATGTCCGCAGTTGCGGCGAGCCGTTCGCCACGTAGGGCAGCGATGGTGGCAATCCTCTCTTGCTGCAGGGCATCCAGGGTCTGCAGGCGTTGCTCGTTGACAAACGCCTGCACGGACAAACGCTGGCCTTCAATATCTGCCCTCACCGCCTCGCGTGCCTGACCCACGAGTTCGGGCATGCGGTCCATGTTGCTCGATGCCTTCGCTGCGGTGTTTGACAGCGCCACGAAATTCGACAGTGCGGCGCTGACTTGCGGATCGCGCGTCACGTCGCCAAGCAAGAGTTCTGCCTGCCAGCGTGCTTGCTTGGGAGCGTAAGCGTTGTATGAATCCAAACGAGCCGCAAGGTCGCCTATGCTCTCGGATAATCCCTTGAGCGAAGCCATGGTTCCCAAGTCAGATTGTTCAGCCTTGCTGATCAGGTCTGGATCAAGCGATCGACGGCCAGCCAGACTGGCTTGAATGGGATGAGCGTCAGCCCAGTTAGAAATCCATTGACGCAAGTCGGCGACATCGGCTGTGGGCGAACCTAACCGGACAGTGCGCTCAATCTCGACGTTCATGTTCTTGACCGTCTCCGCGACGATAGCGTGGGAGTCTCCCAGTGCCTGTTTCAATGCGGGCCGTTCCATATACGCGCTCATTTGAAAAATGAACGCCCATGTGTCGAGGACGGCGGCAATCGGGTCAGTGTTCAGCAATGATGTCTGCAGGACAGGAATCGCCTCGGCTTTCCACTCCAGGGCTTGTCTTCGAGCGGTTCGCGAAGGCGACTCCGAAATAATTTTGTCGGCGGCGGTCTCTATCTCCGCTGAGTAAAAAGCTAACAGCGACTGATTCCGTGAACTCAGTTCCGGTGCTGACGATGTAACGTTTTTTGCGATTTTTGCCGAGGATTTCTTTCGAGTGTTGCTGCCAGACACGCATCCCAAGGACAGCAACAACAGACCACAAAGAGCGCAGCGCAATCGCTGAGCGGGCCGCATATTATCTTCTTTTTAACGCCTGCCGAGAGCCGTCGGAACTGCCAGCATTGACAGGTTATTTATGAATTAGCAACGCTCTTCAGGACTTTTGCGAAGTAACAAGAATCGGTCCTTTAGCGCACGACCGAACCCTGGAATTGCGGCGAGTCGGTAGGTATCGGAGCCGTCACCCACTATACGACCGTTTCTACTGTTGCAAAATCGCGGTAGGGACAACCATTACTGGTTGCCCCCCGTACAGACCCGGACGGGCGCTTATTAGCGCATCCGGTTCTTATCTCGGATGACTGGCGGCGAAGCGAGCATCAGGAAAGGGATGGAGCGCTCGCGGTTGAGGAAACCAGCGTTGAGCCAAAACGAGGATGCGTGTCCATGAGATCCGGCGTTGCTGGCTGCGGCGACGAATAGTTCGCCACCAAAGCGCCAGCACCCGATCCCGAAACACCCCCAGACTCGCGAGGTTGCCCGGTACCGCGTAGTAGTTGAAGTAGCCTTGCACGACCGACTTGAGCCATGGTCCGGTTTGGCGCACAGGATCATGCATACGCTCACGGAGTTGCTGCTTAATCTCCCGCAGCTTGGCCCGCATGCGCTTGCGGATCGTCTTGCGCCTCACCATGAATCGCCCTAATCCGTTCTTCCCGCTGATGTGCGTGAAGCCTAGGAAGTCGAACGTTTCCGGCTTACCTTCCCCTCTGCGTTCCCGGTTTTGTTCGGCAAACCTGCCGAACTCGATCCGGCGCGTCTTGTCGGGATGGAGCTCCAGCCCAAACTTTCCCAGCCGTTCCCGAAAGTTTTCTAGGAAACGATCGGCTTCTGTCTGATGCTGGAATCCGTGGATGATGTCGTCCGCATAGCGGACGACGACCACGTCGCCTTGCGCCCATTTCCTGCGCCAGACGTCCACCCAGAGATCGAAAGCGTAGTGCAGGTAAATATTCGCGAGAAGCGGTGAAATTACCGAACCTTGCGGACTCCCTGTCTGCGTGTCCGACCATTTGCCTTCCTCCATCACTCCCGCGTTGAGCCATTTCTGGATCAGCCGCAGGATGCGGGGATCGGCGACGCGATGCTCCACGAACTTGACCATCCAACTTTTGTCGAGGTTATCGAAAAATCCTCGAATGTCGGCATCAAGAACGTAGTTCACCTTCTTCTTCAGGAGCGCGTACGACAGCGCATCCAGCGCTTGATGCTGGTTGCGCCCCGGGCGAAAACCGTACGAGAAACCGAGAAAGTCTTCCTCGTAGATCTGGTTGAGGATGGTAACCACGGCCTGTTGGACAACTTTGTCTTCCATGGCCGCAACCCCCAATGGACGTTGCCCTCCATCTGCTTTCTCTATGTACACTCTTCGCGAGGGTTTCGCACGATATGCTCCACGATGAACTCGGCCATGAAGATCGGTCAGCCGATCTTCTAACCCGTTTTCATACTCCTGCCAAGTGACCCCGTCTACTCCCGGTGCGGCCTTCCTCTTCAATGAGTAAAAGCTTTCCCGGAGCAGATCGATGGTCAGATGGTGGAGCAAGGCGGTGAACTTCATCTCCTTATTATCCCTAGCTGCTTTCCGCACACCCGCCAACCCCTGGGACACACGTTTCCCGCTCTGTGTCGGGTGCGTGTTAGGTTGACCAGCGTTCTCCTTGATCAGCGGCCTTCCCTCCTCATTCTCCGCGGACGGTTTTCTGTCTTTGTTCGATTGACTCATAGGTAGTATGCCGCTGTGTGACTCCTCGGGGACGTACATGCGAGCCGTGTGGCTTTGGCCTTCGCCCGCCGGCCTGCTGCCTGGTTTGACGGCAGGTGTCCGCGAGGTCTCCCGGTTCTCGTGCATGAAGTTTCTAGGCGTGTCTGGGGTCTTCGACTACGCCGGACTGAATAAGGACTCGCGCTAGCGCCCCTGTTCATGTTGCCTTCCGCGCATTTTGACCGCGTCGGCATCCGGGTTGTATGTTTTCGCAGCTCAATGTCCCACCCCGCCTATCCTCTATCTACGCTTCGCTGGGTCCCTCGCGGTAGCAGCGCAAGACTCGAGGCCAAGTGGATCGCTACTCCTTTCTCGTAAGGCTCTTTCATCCTCTACTTTCATGCCGGTTTATCCCGGCGCACCAACATCGCGATTACACTCATTGACCTTCCGGACAGTTTCTCAAAGCTCGCACGCCCAACAGAGATTATTACAAGCGCCGTTGGGCATGAGACGAGCGAAACAGAGAAAAATACGAGGAGTGCGTTCACCAGGAAATTGCCGAACATGGATCGCTTTGCTTTAATAACCACATGCCGCAGCAGACCGCACTGTAACGAAATTGTAATGGTCGCACGCTCAGAACGAGTCATTTCCAAATAGAACGGATCACATCGACCGACTTGTAACCCGTTAAAAAGAGGAATACAGTAGAAAATTTTAGAAACGGTTCAGAACCCCCCTGTGTTCTCATAAACCGTTGTGCGGGCTAATATGGGTTTCCCGCAGTCAGCGCCGGGAGCGCATAGGAACCCTCTCAACGAAATTATGCGCTCCAAGAGTGGTCGAGCCGCTACTGCTTAATGCTCGCTAGCAACTTGCTTTCGTCCGCGGTGGCAGGCTCGAATCTGCCTCCCAAGTATTTCGCCAGGAATTCTTCCGAGACAGCGTTGAAGGCCATGTTGTTGGTCGGTCGCGCAAAGCCGTGCCCTTCATCGGGGAAGACATAATACTGGACGGGCTTGTCGTTCTTGCGCATAGCCGCCACGATCTGATCACTCTCCGCTTTGTTTACGCGCGGATCGTTGGCGCCCTGGCCAATCAACAGGGGAACCTTTATCTGGTCCGCCTTAAACAATGGCGATTCCTCCTTGAGCACGGCTTCCGAATCGCCCATGCGCTTGTGGAAAGTGGCCAACAGCGTCGACCAGTAAGGTGGGATGGTCTTGAGCAGAGTGTTCAGATTTGATGGTCCTACAATGTCAACTCCGCAGGCGAATGCATCCGGCGAAAAAGTTACTCCGGCGAGAGTCGCATAGCCTCCATAGCTGCCGCCCATAATGCAGACCTTCGCCGGATCGGCGATGCCTTGTCTGGCAACCCAGTCTTTGCCATCGAGTAAATCGGTATGCATTGTGCCCGCCCACTGGCGATCTCCAGCATTCATGTACTGCTTGCCGTAACCCGCCGATCCGCGGAAATTAGTCTGCAAAACCGCGTATCCACGGTTGGACAGCCACTGCGCGTAACGGTTGAAGCCCCATTCATCACGCCCCCATGGACCGCCATGTACAAACTCCACCATGGGCAGGTTCTTGGGTTCCATGCCCGCTGGCGTAGTCAAATAACCGTACAGCTTCATCCCATCGCGGGCAGTGAACTCGACGGGTTTCATCGCCGAGAGCGTGTACTTCTCCAATTGCGGCCGGTCGCTGAACAGCAGCGTCGCTTGCTGCTTCGCCCGGTTATACAGATACCAATACTCGGGCGCGTCGTCGCTAACGAAGCCGACAATCCACCGGTTATCATCAAGACTCTGTGACACCGAGGCGATGTCGCCTCTGCGAACCTTTTGGAGAACGTCGAAATCGGCTTTTACCTTTGTGTCCATGAACACATATTCCGTACGTTGCTTGGTGTAGCTGACGGCTTCCAGTGCGTTCGTCTTGGGGTTGTTAATGGTGCTGTTGACGTCGAACTGCGGATCTTCCGTAATCACTTTCCGTTTGCCGCTGGCGATATCAATCTCCAGCAAGCGAGCAGCGTTTACGTCGAGACTCGTCGTGACCCAGAGGGCTTTGTTGTCTGGCGAAAACCCATTAACCCCGCCGAAGGTCTCATCGGGGCCCCACTTTATCAATTCGCGCCACGGTGCTTTGCTGTCACCGCGGACGCGAACAATCGTTCCACCATCACCGGTCTGTGCTTGGGCCGCGCGTATGCGCAGCGCGTTGTCGGCTTGCCAACTTTGAACGTCTCCCGGGTTCTCGGTATCGAGTTCAACTTTCCCCGTGTTCAGATCAATTCGGTGTACATCGAAAAGTTTTGGATCGCGCCGGTTCATCTGCACCAGAATCGTATCCGGCGAACTCCACTCGTAGGCGACTATATCCACGCGAACCTTCTCGAAAGGCGTTAGATCCTTCGTCTGTTTGGAAGCAATGTCGGTCTGATAGAGCCGCCAGTTCTCGTCCCCACCAATGTCCTGCACGTAGAGAATGTGCTTATTGTCGTATTGCCATAGAAAATTTCGAATGCCTCGGTTTTTGTCGCTCGTGACCGCCCGGTCGTCAGTCTTCCCCAGGGTGCGAATCCACT
>CAWIJP010000009.1:0-9790 GCA_963836305.1 uncultured Acidobacteriaceae bacterium
TTGACCCGACAATGAATGTAACGGCGATTTCGCAAAACCTACCCGTGAGTAACGCAGCCTGCCTGACTTTCGTAATTTGAGCTGAGGACCGACTACCGTTCATCATTAGCCAAAATGCCCCCTCCTCATGCACGCGCCGCTGGCAGCGGCATTGACCCGACAATGAATGTAACGGCGATTTCGCAAAACCTACCCGTGAGTAACGCAGCCTGCCTGACTTTCGTAATTTGAGCTGAGGACCGACTACCGTTCATCATTAGCCAAAATGCCCCCTCCTCATGCACGCGCCGCTGGCAGCGGCATCCCGTTGACCTACCGGTTCAAGTGGCCGTTGAAAACGGTTTCTCCACCACCGTGGTCACTGGCCGTGGTACGGAGCTAAGTGAAGGCGGTATGGAACTGTATGCCGGAATCTGGCTGAAACCTGGTGATCTGCTGGAGGTTGAGTTCGAGATTCCGGGCCGCGTGCGAATGATGGCCGTCGTCCGCGACCGCAGTGGATACTGTTTTGGCTTGGAATTCATTGCTCCGCTGGAGCCCTAGCCGGAGTCTTAAGAATCACCGATTCATCGACCTCCACAGAAGCCAGCTACTGTCGACAACAGGCGTCTCTGACAATGTCGGCGGTGTCAAGCGTTTTTGAGCGTACTGCTCCTTGCACTCCGAAGAGCGCGCCATTTCGCTCTAGTTGAAACAGTGCCAATCCAACCACGGCTCGCTCGCAATCAGTCCTCAGGTCTGGAACTCAGTCCGACCCATGCATCTCTTCGGTCACAACGTCGATCATGATTACTACTTCGAACTCCTCCGTGAAGAGGAGCGGGATACCCACCCAATTACTCGATGTTCTACTTCACACCATCGCCTGTTCCGGGCTTTCCCGCGTGCGAACCGAACTTTGTTAACTTCCCGAAATCCCATTCCTTGCGCATCATCCAGTACAAGCGAACCGCCAGTTTCCTCGCCATGGCGACCTTGGCGATTTTCCGTCCCCGCCTCAGCGTAAGGTGGAGATACTGGCTGCGCCATTCCGGGAGGCTGCGCGCCGTCACTTGCGCCGCCTCCACCAGCAAGAAGCGCAACATCGAACTGCCTTGCTTGGTGATATGTCCTAGTCGTCGCCGGCTCCCGCTGGAATCCTCCAACGGCACCAGTCCCAGATAACTCGCGATCTGCTTGCCACACTGAAACCGATCTGCCCTCCCGATAATCAGCACGAACGCCAGTGCGGTCAGAGGCCCTACTCCGGGGTGGGTTCTCAACCGCTGCGCCGCAGGACATTTCTCCACTTCCTGCTCGATGGCTTGCCTCAGCTCGGCAATCGTCGGGTTCAGCCCATCCAGCAACTTCAGCAGATCCTCCCGTCGCCGGCTGGCCCATGGCGCTAACCGGAATGCCTCCAGTTGTTCTCGTCCCGATTCCCGCCACAACCTCTTCTTGCAGCGGAGGCCTTCGTTGATCGCCACCGCTTGCAGTTGGTTCATGATGCGGGTGCGCGCCTGCACCATGCGGTGCCGGTGCCACAGCAGTTGCCGCAGATCGCGATTCTCCCAACTCGGTAACCAGATCTGCGGAAAGTCATCTTTCAGCATCAATCTCAGAATCAGCTGCGCATCCTGGCGATCCGTCTTTTGCTTGCGTACTCGCTTCGCATGGATCACAGTTGCATCTCCGATCCACAACTCGAAGTTGAGTTCCGCCAGTAGTCGCTCGAACCAGCGCGCCTGCCCGCTGGCTTCCATCCCCACGCGCACCTTGATTCCACCTGCCGCCAGTTCACGGTAGAAGTTCTCCGCTTCCTCGCGGTGCTCCAATCGCCGCTCTCCGCAGTCGCCGGTGGCGGTGTCTACAAAAGCAATTTGCTGGAAGGCCGGGTGATAATCGCATCCTATAATCATCATGTTCGGCTCCTTTCTCCCGAGCCTTTTTGGTTGGTTTGCACACCACCAACTTTACCCGGGTCTACGGAGCCGACATTGTCATGGAATCATTTACACGTTTTGAGGGGGTTTTGAGTGTAACCGGGATATTACAACAGGTACCGCGTGTTATTCGTCAAAATGGCGCAACTTCCCATCCATTAAGGATTGGCAACCCCACATCCGATAGAATCAGGTTCGCGGCTTTCGTGTAAGGATCATTCCGGCAGAGAAATAAGCCGCATGTCCGTGTGGTCGGCTAAGTTGCCTGGATGGAATTAAGTGGCTTTTTTCACGTTAGCCGCCTGCGGACCTTTCTGGCCTTCGATGATTTCAAATTCGACATCGTCTCCCTCTTGGAGACTTTTGTAGCCTTCAGCTGTGATCGCGCTGAAGTGAACAAAAACGTCGGGTCCATCCTCTCGTCCGATGAACCCGTATCCTTTTGCGTTATTGAACCACTTTACGGTGCCTTTCATCCGTTCCTCACTTACATCCCAGTCTCCCCACGTCCAGTACGCGGAAGATTGCCACCGCCGGGTATTGGCGAAATTACGATGCTCGCTTGGGAGAATAGGATGGAGGTTCTTAGGACTAATTCGGCTTTGGGTGCTGTTCGCTCTCTTGCCGTAGGATTTTTTCGGCAAGACACTGATAATGCACGGCGCGTCCGCGCTCGTCCGTGGCGCACTCTTCAAGCGAGCAAAGACGACCGCACAGAGCGCAATTCAGAGGAGTGGGCATTAGGTTTCAGTGGCGAACATTTTTCACAATTGGCGACAGAAGCGAACCCTTCCGTGACAGTCCGTCTTGAGCCAACGCTTATACGAAGTGAACTCTCCCTCATCATACCTCACGTCGGACACTGGTCACCATCGCAACCTGATGTCAAAGATCTTCGTGACCGCCAAGAAATGGGGGTTCTTTGCCGGAGACAATCCCGCCATCGGGGTCGAGCTGCCGGAAAAGAAAGCGGTTCGGGAAAGGCATATTCTTCTCCCAGAACAAATCCCCTCACTACTGGCTGCGCTCGAAGAGCCCGTCCGCACGATGGTTTCAGTCGGAGTGCTGACCGGCTTAAGAGTGGGCGAGATATTGGCTTTGCACTGGAGGGATGTCGATTTTCACTCCGGCGAGATTCGCGTCGAACAGGCCTGCTATCGAGGTCTGATCGGCACACCAAAAACCAAGGGCAGCCGCAGCGCAGCGCAAGGCAGTCCAAAATCTTTCGGATTTGGTGACCAATGGTGACGAGTTGGCCAAACTCGGAGAGAACCTGCCGCTCGCGAGCGAGCGGGTTCAATGAGATAAATGGTAGGCACGAGGAGACTCGAACTCCTGACCTCTACCGTGTCAAGGTAATTGATCTTGGTGCAGCAAGAGCGGGCAATCTGGCACCCAATAGGAAATTCCCTTTTGGGTCAATGCATTATGAGTGTAATTGATTTATCGCCAACAACCCGCTCAAAGTATTAGCCAACTCCTTTTCCTCGCATTGACTTGCTGTGCACCTAAATCTAAGATTTCAACCCAACGACTGTCATATCGCATCGCAGGGAGGGGCACGATGAACCGAGAGCGGGCACTGAAGGTTGTGTTGGTGCTGGTGGGGTTGATCTTTTTGCTGGGTGTCTACCCGCTGATGATGTTTCTATGGCCGAGTGGGTGGCGATGGCAGCCTAATCAGCCGGACTACGAGCAGATGATTCTTGGCGTGTATGCCACACTCGGTATTTTCCTTCTGCTTGCGTCGCGCAACCCGTCGGCGAATCGCAGCCTGATCGCCTTCACGGCATGGTCGAGTCTCGTTCACGCTGCCATTATGGCGATGCAGGCATTTCGCGATCCGAGTGAACACGGACATCTGCTGGGTGACATACCAGCGCTTGTAATTGTCGGCGTTGCACTAATCGCACTCGCGCCAGCCAAGCAATCGGCAGATAACAGGCGTTAACGGTAAAAGCCCCGTCGGTGAGTGAAATTGATTCCATGACAATGTCGGCTCCCAGGCCCGAGTAAAGTTGGTGGTGCTGAATCCAACCAACAGGCTCGGGAGAAAGGAGCCGAACGATGATCATTATAGGAGTAGATTTCCACCCCGAGTTTCAGCAAATTGCTTTGGTGGATAGAGACAGCGGAGAGTTTCAGGAAAAAAGACTAGCGCATCGCGAGGAGGCGGAGAAGTTCTATCGCGCTGTTGCGGTCAGCGGGCAAACAGTACGTGTGGGCATGGAGGCCAGCGGACATGCGCGCTGGTTTGAACGACTGCTGGCGGAGTTGCAAATTGAGTTGCGGATCGGCGATGCAGCTGAGATCCGTGCGAAGCGAGTGCGCAGGCAGAAGACGGACCGCCAGGACGCGCGACTGATCTTGCAGTTGCTGCTGGAGGATCGTTTTCCCCAGATCTGGGTACCGAGGGGGGAGAACCGGGATCTGCGGCAGCTGCTGTGGCACCGGCACCGCATGGTGCAGGCGCGCACCCGGATCATGAACCAGTTGCAAGCGATCAGTCTGCCAGACGTTCAGTGGCCTGGGGGCTATGGTGGTCATCGGCTTCTGGCGAACGACGTTGCAGAGGCACCGTTTGAACTGGGTCTTGAATGCCAAGCGCGGAAATTCACTCAGGATCGCACGCTGTTTGTCCTGCGGGATTCGATCGAGGCCCACTCCGAGAACGTCTACCGCGATGCCTGAGTGAACCATGACGACCTCGGGTTCTTTGTGGAGCGCGAGAGTAGGAGTGGTGTGGAGTGCAATCGCATCCCACACAAGCTGCACCTGGCGCGCTGAGATGCCCTGATCACTCAGAAACACGCGGGCCGCGTTTGCTCCAGCCAGGTACGGGCGAAAGAGTTGGATTCGCGGAGCGATCTATTCTCGTTTGGAGCCGTGCTGTACGAGATGGCGACAGGTGCTTTGCCCTTTCATGGCGAAAGTTCGGCGATGATCTGTGAAGCCATCGTGAACCGTGCCCCGGTGGCCGTGGTGCGGCTGAATCATGATGTGCCAGTCGATCTGGAACGGGTCATCAACAAGGCATTGGAGAAAGATCGCAACCTGCGCTATCAGCACGCAGCCGAACGATCTGAAGAAAGTCGTCATAGGCGACATACGGACTGATTTGCAGCGCCTCAAGCGGGATACCGAGACGGGACGAGCCCTCGCTGCGACTTCCGGGACGGTGGCGGCGGTCGCACAGGAGAGCGGCTCTCAGGTCGCCCAACCGCCGTCGCCAGCATCCGGTTCCTCGCCCGCGCTTGCGCCATCTTCGTCATCGAGCGCGGTGAAGATCGCCGAAGCCCCTGTCGCGGGCAGGAAACTCTGGAAGGTTCTGGCTCCCGCCGCCGTGGTTCTTGTCCTGGTGGCAATCGCGGGAGCGTTCTACTTCCGTTCGCGCCAGACTACACATCGCCTAACCGAGAAGGACACCATCGTTCTCGCCGACTTCAACAACGAAACGGGCGACCCAGTCTTTGATGACACGCTGAAAACGGCGCTCAGCGTCTCTCTGAACCAGTCGCCGTTTCTGAATGTGCTCTCGGAGAACAAAGTCGCCGCAACGTTGAAATTGATGACTCGCCCGGCAGACGCGAAACTCCTGCCTGATGTGGCCCGCGAGGTTTGCCAGCGGGCAGGCAACCTCTTCTTACAGCGCAAGCCTTCATTGAGCGCCACCACGGCGTTGTCCCAGTAAGCGTCGAGCCGTGTGATTTTGGAGTCCGTGTCGAAACGGAGAATGTAGCAGTGAGGGATGTGTACGTCCTGGCCCTTCTTTGCAACCCCATGCACTTTGGCAGGTATGGGCCCGCTCATCTCGGCTTGGATCACCACTATGTTCCCCTCGGCAGGGATCAGCTCGATCACTTTGACTCGGAAGTTCGGAACTGCATTCGGAAAAGCGCGCCAAATAACATCGATGCCACCACGGATTGGCACGACGCTCTCGCGGCCGTACGGAGCATATCGTCCGAGTGCGCCATCTGCGCAGAGAGCGAGCATGCCATCAACGTCGTGGGCATCGTACGCAGTGAAGAACTGTTGGGCAGCCGATACATAGTCTTTCGCGTTCGTTTTCACCTCTGTGCTCCTTTGGGAACGCTTTTTCTGGGATCTTTGCGGCCTAGTATTCAAACCACTGGCTGAGCGCCTTGACCTTTTCCTCCGTATACGGCGGGAACAGGTGTTCGATGGCGACGTCGGGCGGCGAAATGAAGACCGATTTCGCATGCGTGAGGGCGTCAAACCCGGCCTTGCCGTAGTAGTGACCAATGCCGGAATATCCGACCCCTCCAAAGGGCATGGTTTCGATAAACAGGTGAATGTTCACCTGATTGATCGCACTGCCGCCAAACGACAAGCTCGCGAGAAAGTGATCGATCGCCTTCTGATCTCGGCTGAAGAGGAAGCCGGACAGAGGTTTCGGATGCTTCTTCACCTCGCGAATAGCAGCGTCCATGTCCTTGTAGGACTCTTCTTGCGGTGTTTTCGCCCTGGCTTGATACTCATTGTGCAAACGATCGAAGGTTTCAAACATGCGGATTGCCCCGTTGGCCGAGTATCCCGCCTGTACCGCCAGCCGCGTGCCTTCCCGATCCGCCTCCAGTTCTTGATCTTTGCTATATCCCGCCTCGAACAATTCCACGGGCAACGCTACCAACCCTCCCAGCGGCAGTCTGCGCAGAGCCTCTTCCTGCTGCACGCGCTCCGCGCAGTGGTAGTGGTCGATGTGCTCGATCTCGTGTCCCATTACGGCGGCCAGTTCATCTTCGCTATCCATCAACTGCAGGAGTCCGCCACCGACATACACATGCCCGCCCGGCAGAGCGAAAGCATCATGAAGTTTGGGTCGGGAATGTAGTGGAAGTTGTAAGGCAGTATTCGATGAGCATGGCCGGCAAGTCCCGATCCCACGCGGGTCAAATAATGTTCCACGCCGGTAACTTCCGCCATGTCCCCCTGCTTCCATTGCGAGGCGTAGGAGCGTGCCAGTTCGTTTCCGATCCGGATCTCTTCTGACTCCGGCATGCGCGTGAAACTTACCGGCATTCGAGTCAGCTCCTGCTCAGTGTCGGCCACAAAATACAAGAGCACAGCTGGACTGGCAGACACGTCCACCTTCCGCCGCTCGCTCACCACCACGGCCGCCAGGCCGAACAGAACAATGCCCGCGAATATAACCCAGCGTGTCATAAGTATTGCCGTAACATCTCGCGATTCCGCGTGTAGAGAAATGACACGAGCAGCAGCGCCCCACCGAGCACAATGAAAGTCAAATAGCGGTCGCGCGGATCCAAATGCCAGACATCCACCAGCAAAATCTTTCCGACACACAGCAGCAATAATCCCAGTCCCGTGAGCCGAAAGCTACGTTCTTCCAACTTCAGTGCCAGCACGAAAACCGCTACACCCTCCAGACCCCAGGAGAGTGTGACCATGCCGTGCCGCATTTCTAGCGCCAGCAACGCGGTAAGCAACCCGATTGCGATGAAAAACAAAAGTTGCTCCGGACGCCAAACCACGCCCTGAAGCAGACGAACAAAGCCGGTCTTCACGCTGTGTTCGTCCCTCTTCCGCAAATGAAATGCAAAAGGCAACGCCGCTACCAGCAGCGCAATCGCCGTTCCCGCCGTGATCCAGCGGCTCTCCCACTCCGGCGCCGGAAAATAAGTGCGCTCGTAGAAATTGTGCAAAACGGTTCGGAACAACACTCCCATCGCAACCGTTAATCCCTGATACAAAAAGACTCTGCGCTCGCTGCGCCAAGCCACCATCAACAGGGCAAAAGTTAATGCCGCCCACGCGGCCGCTACCCAGTCTGCTTCTAATTCAAAACGCATGAGTGCCGCGAAGGTAATTGTGCCCATCCAGCAGCAAACATCCGTAACTTTGAATGTGGGTTCAGTCTCAACCAAATCTTTGCCGCTGTCCTGCAATCTCCAATACGCATAGAAAAATCCCAGCCCCAACGGAACCACCGTATAGAAACGCGGACTGATCTCACCGGGATTTCCCGCGGCATTTAAATTCACAAAGAAGATTCTGGCAAAGCTCGCCGCAAACACCGCATACGCCTGCAGCCGCCAGCTCAACTTCTTGCACACCAAACCGAGTTCCAGCAACACCAGTGCACCCACCAGCCAGGCATCCGCGACGCTCACCGCCCGCAATTCGTACCGGGCCAGCAAGCCTAGCAATGCAGACGCCGACCACGTGTAAGCAGTACTCACGAGCTCGCCTGAGGAAAAAAGACGTTTGCCAAGTGCGATTCCGCGCGCTTGATCTGCATCGCCAGTCCAGTTCGATGTTAGATACAACAGGCCGCAGACTAGAGTAATGGTCACTAACCGCAGCGTCATCCCATGAAACTTGTCATCAGCCGCAAGATTGATCGTCAAGACGCGAATCACCGATGCCAATCCAAGGACGTTCGCCTGATATCCCAGTTCCGGGAAAACAAAGCGCTGTCCCGCTAGCGCCAGTCCCAGCCCAATTCCGCACCACGCCACGGCGGTCCACGTCTCTGGGAACGCAATCCACGCGGCAATCAAAAGCATCACCGCAGCGGCATACGAAAGCCGCTGCATTACCCGCCGATCGAACTCGGTTGTGAATAAATCGGCCCACCGCCGCAGCACCCAATGCGCATTCACATAAAACACGGCGGCCGCCACCACAAAAACAATCGTGAGTCTGAAGTCGGCCCGCAAATCGGCGCCATCCATGCGCCTGCCAAAGATGCGCGCCGCGTCCACGGAAATCATCTGTCCTGCGACCACCAGACCCGTCAACATCCCCAAGCGGCGGAAGACCACTTCCTTGGTCCACACTCCGATCAGCAGCAGCGCCTCAGCCTCCACCAGCCACAGCATCGAGAGCCGCATCCCAGAGTAACGGAAGGGAACCGCGGCGATCAGGAGGACCACCCCCAGCGTGCTCAAAACGACGGCCGCCCTGCGCCGGCGCCGCGCAACCGGCAATTGACCGAGCAGCGTCTCGATCGCTCCAATAGCGAGGAGAGCCCAAAACGCCCACTCTGGATGGGCCGATTGATATTTAAAAAGCGCCAGTAGTAGAGCCGTATTCAGCAAGGCAGCCGCAGTCGAAGTACGCTCCTTCTCCTGCGCTCTCGGCCGCCGGAACACATACGACAGGCGGAAGATCAGCCAGTACAAACTCAAAATCGCAGCGCTCGCCACGAACTCCGGGAACGGATGCCGCTTGCCATGCATCGGTTCGATGATCGGCCGCAGCCATAAATAATGATTGAGATAGCTGGCGAGAATTCCAAACATTTCCAACTCAAACCACTGCATGAACCCAACAATCACCACCATCCCCGCGGCGAGAACCGCTCCTGCCGACAAGCTGTACACATTGGAGTGGCTGATGGTTACCGTTAAGAACGCCAGCAGAAACGCCAGCCCCGTCACCACTTGCGAGCGATAGCGCAGCGTGTGCAGCACCATCGTCACCGCGACCGCCAGCATCAGGACGAGGTCGAGAGCCTGCGACGAGAGAACCTGCGCAGCCGGTACGTGATACATCGCGTAGGTCGTGAAAAACAGCAGAGCCCAACCACCGCCGATGCCCGCGCGAGCCAGAATCCGGTAACGTTCTCCCCTGTCAAACCAGATACCAGCAGCCAGCATCACACCGGCCGTCACAAATCCAACCAGCACTTTGCCTGCGGGACCGAGCGTTTTAAGTTGGTACGCCAGAAAGAACGCCACGCCCAAAACCAAGATCACGATGCCCAGTTTGTTGAGCCAGTTCGTGCCGAGCATCTCCTCGATGTCGAGTGAGGACTTGACGCGGTCGGCCAGGGACGGCGTTGGCTCGCTCGCGGCGAAACTCACTTGTGGTGCGACTGG
>CAWIJP010000010.1:0-45094 GCA_963836305.1 uncultured Acidobacteriaceae bacterium
TAACCCGACAGTGAGTGAAATTGATTCCATGACAATGTCGGCTCCCAGGCCCGAGTAAAGTTGGTGGTGCTGAATCCAACCAACAGGCTCGGGAGAAAGGAGCCGAACGATGATCATTATAGGAGTAGATTTCCACCCCGAGTTTCAGCAAATTGCTTTGGTGGATAGAGACAGCGGAGAGTTTCAGGAAAAAAGACTAGCGCATCGCGAGGAGGCGGAGAAGTTCTATCGCGCGGTTGCGGTCAGCGGGCAAACAGTACGTGTGGGCATGGAGGCCAGCGGACATGCGCGCTGGTTTGAACGACTGCTGGCGGAGTTGCAAATTGAGTTGCGGATCGGCGATGCGGCTGAGATCCGTGCGAAGCGAGTGCGCAGGCAGAAGACGGACCGCCAGGACGCGCGACTGATCTTGCAGTTGCTGCTGGAGGATCGTTTTCCCCAGATCTGGGTACCGAGGGGGGAGAACCGGGATCTGCGGCAGCTGCTGTGGCACCGGCACCGCATGGTGCAGGCGCGCACCCGGATCATGAACCAGTTGCAAGCGGTGGCGCTCAATGAAGGCTTGCGCTGTAAGAAGAGGTTGTGGCGGGCACGCGGACGAGAGCAACTGGAGTCGTTCCGGTTGGCTCCGTGGGCCAGCCGGCGGCGACGCGATCTGCTGGAGTTGCTGGATCGACTGAACCCGACCATCGCGGAACTGAGCCAGGCGATCGAGCAGGAAGTGGAGAAGTGTCCCGAAGCCCGGCGACTGATGACGCATCCCGGGGTTGGTCCGCTCACTGCCCTGGCCTTCGTGCTGATCCTCGGAGAAGCCGACCGCTTTCAGTGCGGCAAGCAGGTGGCAAGCTATCTGGGGCTGGTGCCGCTGGAGGACTCCAGCGGGAATCGCCGCAGACTCGGACACATCACCAAGCAAGGCAGTTCCATGCTGCGCTTTCTGCTAGTAGAAGCGGCGCAGGTCACAGCGCGCAGCCTGCCCGAGTGGCGCGGCAAGTACCTTCACTTGATGATGCGCGGCGGACGGAAAACCGCCAAGGTCGCGATGGCGCGCCGGCTAGCGGTTCGTTTGTACTGGATGATGCGTCAGGGATGGGATTACGAGCAGGTGAAAAAGTTCGGTTCGCACGTGGGACAGCCCGGACATCGCGATGGTGTGCAATAGAACACCGAGTTATTGATGGGGCGTCCCGCTCCTGTTTGAGAAAGAGGAGTCCGAAGTAGTAATCATGATCGGCCGTTGCCGACCGAAGAGATGCATGGGTCGGACCGAGTTCCTGACCTGAATGGATTAACGAGCGAGCCTGGGTTGGAAAAGGCAAACCAGCTACGAGAGCGAAATGGCGCTCTTCTCCGAGTGCTCGCTGTAGTGTGCGCGAAAAGTGCTTGACACCGCCGACATTGTCAGAGACGCGATGTTTCACCAATTACTCCCGGTGAACGGGGCGACGATTTCCGCCGCATCTACCCAGTTGCACGCATGGAATCGCTTCTTAAACTGAACTGAACGCGGGCGTGGATGGTGGTTCCTCGCTTGGGCTGCGAGTCGATTGACAGAGTTCCATTCACCAGTTTCAATCGCTCCTCCATGCTGATGAGACCAAGACCACGGCGCTCCTTTGCGGCTTCGCGGTCAAAACCTGCGCCGGAATCCTGCACCGTCAGATGAATCTCATCCGAAGTTCCCCACAATCGCACTTCGAAGTGCCGTACCCCACTGTGTTTCGCCGAATTGTGGAGGGCTTCTTGCAGAACTCTGAAGAGGCACAGAGAAATGTCCGGCGACAAGGGGTTGGGCAGATCCTGGGCGTTGAAGTCAATCTCCACCTTTTGCTGCTCGGCAAATTCTCGGCAGAAGCCTCTCATGGCCCCAGCAATACCCAAATATTGCAGTTTTGCCGAATGTAACTCGTGTGACAAGGATTGAATATCGGCGGCTATCTCCGAAATCTGCTTCTGGAATTTGCCCATACGACTGCGGACTTCGGGCAAGACAAGAGAGTCATCACGGAGTTGCTGCAACTGGGCAGCCAATAGGGCGAGACGTTGACCGATGTCGTCGTGAAGCTCTCTGCCAATCCTTGTACGTTCCTGCTCCTGCGCCTCAATCAGCTTTCGGTTCACACCTAAGACTGCCTCTTCAGCTTGCTTGTGGTGGGTAATGTCCTCCGAAAAGATAAGAATCCCTCCCGGCGTCCCATTGACATTCAGCCAAGGACGAATCTCCCATCGGCTCCAAATGGTGTCGCCCTCACGATCCCAAGGGTCTTCTTCGGCTCGCAACGTTTCTCCCGCGAGACAACGGCGGTGAATCTCCTTCCACCGTTCGGGAAGGTCAGGGAAAATTTCGTAGTGCGAACGCCCTAACATCTGCGAACTGTCGAGCGAGAAATCAGCGCACCAGCGGTCACTCACTTGGAGATAGAGCATGTCACGGTCGAGCATGGCCACCGCAGCGGGTACATGCTTAACGAAGATTTTCAGCAGTTCTTCGCGCGATTGCAGTAATGCCGCTTGCGCTTCTAAGGTTCGGTTCACTTCAAAAAGCATCTCTTCCGTCCGCTTTCGCTCGGTTACATCCATATTGACGCCAACCACTCGCGAAGGCTCGCCCGACTCATCCATGAAAACCTGCCAACGTCCAGCTATCCAATGAATGCTTCCGTCGGGCCAGAGCACGCGCCATTCTCCCGTCATCGGTTGGCCCGTTTTCAAGGCAAGATCAACCAACTCCGTAACCCTTGCGTGATCGTCGGGATGAATCAGATTCTGGAAAAAAGCAGGCGTTGTGCCATTAAAGGTGCCGGGTGGCAAACCGTACATCGGCTCCAAATCTCTGCTCCAAGTAACAACTCCCGTCCGAACATTCCGTTCAAAAGTTCCTATGCGAGCCGCCTGCTGCGCCAATCGCAGCCGTTCCTCGCTGGCGCGTAGTGCCTCTTCTGCCAGCTTTCGCTCTGTGATGTCACGCGCTAATCCAGAAATGCCCACAGTTCGGCCAGTTGAATCCTTGATTGGCGAAATAGTCAGGGATACGTTAATTCTTTTCCCCGTTTTGGTAACACGAACCGTTTCAAAATGCTCGATGCGATCCCCCGATTTCAACGTTTCAAGAATCTTGTTCTCCTCACCCGGTAGCTCGGGCGGGACAAGCATGTTAATCGGCTTACCTACGGCTTCAGCCTCCGTGTATCCGTAAATCTTCTGCGCACCTGTGTTCCAACTTAAGATAATTCCATCAAGAGTCCCCGAAGCAATCGCGTCGTCAGAAGATTCGATAACTGCGGCAAAGCGAAGTCGCGCTTCCGCTTCTCCTCGCTCACGAACAAGTCGCTCTCGTTCCCGCTCAGCTTGTTCCCGTTCGGCGATCACCGCCGCCAATGTCATACTCGACACCGAAAGCACCGCAAACAACACATCCAACAGAACAGCGTTGGTGAATGGGCTGTTCTGCGCGAACGGTCCGGAGCCAAATGCGGTCTCCACCGTGGCTATGGTGGCGACAAAGAGAGTCGACAGTATGGCTCCGCTCATTCCAAAACGGATGGCCGCCCACATTACGAAGGGGAGCACTGCGAAAGCCAAGACATGCAGCCTAACTGGGACAAGCGGCAGATCGCCAAAGACGATGAAGCACGCCGCCGTGAGAAGAAGTAGAAGGGCAGCAAATTCTGCGATGCGAACCCGAGGACGAATCCTCAGCAGATTTGGGAACGTCAACACGAGTGGCGTTACCAGTAGTACGCCCATGCTGTCTCCCAGACAGTAAATCAGCCAAGCGCTGCCAAACCCAGACCACCCCCGTAAATGGACTGTGTAAAGAACTGAGGCCCCCACTGTGGCGCTCACCATACTGCTGCCGAACGCGCCGAACACGATCATCCCGAGCGCATCCCGCAACCGGGAAAACGAATTGTCGAAGTTAGCAACGCGACGGAGCAGGAACGTGCCAATCAAGGCCCCCAGTGTGGTTCCAGCTGCGTAAACGACGGCAGCGATGTGAGGAATGGGACTCAAAAACGCAAGGAGAAAAGCCCCAGCCGCGACTCCGGGCCAAACTTGATAGCCGAAGAGCAAGAGTGCGGCGAGAGCGATTCCCGATGCGGGCCACACAGGCCCGATGCCACCGCTGTTGATCATCGCAAGAGTATCGCCGAGTTTACCTACCGCAAATTGCACGGCAAACACGATTGCAATCTGGGCAAGGGACTTCCCGACCCCATGTGACTTAACCGTCCCTTCGTCAGCAGTTTGGATCATGTCGTCTCAGCCAATCACCACCATCGCGTGACCCCCAAAGAATAATGCCACAAGTCGAGCGATGACAATCAATCACACCAACTCATCCATATCCTTGGGATGAATGGCGACCATCCGCCCCCCACCTTGCACTTGTTCCGCTGTGAGGCCTGTGTATTCAAGCCAATGTTGATTGCAGAACTCCACCGCGCCGTCAGGAAATGCACTCCAAGCGAATTGAGGAATGGCGTCAATTGCGCGACGGAGGTCAGGCTCGGCGGCAGGAGCTTTCGACAGGAACTTCCAACCTCGACGGGGCTGGCGCCTTGGTCTCTAGCAGGCATTCCATAATCAGTTGGCCCGAGCTGTTCATCATGGCAACCGAGATCGTTGCCTGGTGAACGTCCATGCCAATATACTTTTCTTGATTCATGACGGCGCTCCTTTCGCTAGGTTGGCGATGCGAACAATCTCAACCTACCGCAAAAGTGGGCGCCTTTTTATATTGAGTGTAATCGGGATTTATCATCAATTGTCGCCTGCCAGCTGTCTCGATCACCGTGAGCCTACTCATCGCTCTGGCCTTTCTCCTCTAGTCTCGGGCAGCAGAAGCACCAAATTGTGGGCGGATGGCGGATTGATAATGGGGGTGGAACCGTACTTGATAATCTCGAGCATGGCCATAAACCCTCTGTTGTTAATGTGAAGCATGACGCTCATGTCCCCGCCGTCGGCGTCTTTGCACACGGCCTCGGCCACGATCGCATGCTTGCCGGGCGATGGAGGACCTGAATCGCACCGCAGGCTCAACGTCCCGTCTTCCTCAATTTGCTTGGCGGTCAGCGCGCCAAGCTGAACCCGCAATTCGTCGCGACCAGCGAAATCGGCCTCAAGGAGCTTTTCCAGCAATTCTCGTTCTCGATCGGTAAGCTGCCGAAATCCAGGCTCCATTTGAGTCACCTGATACCGATTATGGCTTATTCACGGGGGAAGGAGGTAGTAGCTTCCAACAAGGCGTTTGAAACTATAAACACTCTAGCCGCCCCAAGGGACGTTGCCCAATTGCTCCAAAATAATTGGGTAGATCATGGCTGTCGAAACCAGGCGTTTGCGCTCATTGACATGACGATGAGTGAAATCGGGATTTTTCGCCAACCGTAGGAGACGACCCCAGTGTGTTCTCTCCCCCGCGTCGTGCTCTTCGGGCATGAGATCCTCGTTACAAAAGCCGGACAAAACACAGGATGGGGATGAAGATACGGAATGCTGTGATATGTTTTGAACACTCTTTGTGAGGCGCGGCATGCCCTGTGGATCGTGTGGATCGGCCAACCAGATGAATTTTGGTGCCGAGGTTAACATCCATTTTCCCGGCCGAATGAGTCTGGGCGAGCCGGGTTTCTTTTTATTCCCAAACCTCGCCGTCTGCTTGGATTGCGGTTCAACGCAGTTTGCCATTCCAGAACGGGAGTTGTTCCTGCTAAAGAAGGTTCTCGCGTCACGGGGACAAACCCACATCGCAAAATACACGGATGCTGCTTAGTCGGGTCCACTGGTAGTCGAACCACTACTGACAAACCGCATGCCTTCAAGAACCGTTTCTACGGCAGCTAGTAGGTCGCTCGCAGCGCTTGTTTTCGCAACATAGCCCTGTGCCCCCAAGCTGAATGCTTCCTGAACCACGTCAGGAGAGAATTCCTGGCTCACGAAGATTATTTTGGAGTCCGGTGAGAGCTTGCGAATTTCTCGCGCTGCCTGCAATCCGTTGAGCCTGGGAAGTTCGATGTCGAGCAGGATCACGTCCGGTTTGAGTTCTTCCGCTCGCCGAACCGCATCTACTCCGTCTGAAGCTTCGGCCACGATCTGCAAGATTGGTCTCTTTTTAAGCGTCGCACATACAAATCGGCGGAATGGCTCGTAATCATCAACGACGAGAACGCGGATCGATGACCCTTCGATGTTCCTAGGTCCCATGTTGCATTATTGATGAAGACTTGCCCACGAGCTGCATTACGTCGGTCACTGATAGAACGGCGCTACCACGACACGATTGCACCGATAAATCGGCCTCGATTGAGTCGCCCGAAGAAGAAGAGTAGCTTCTTAGCGGATCGCTGTCATTGCTTCGAAGCAATGGTAAACGGGGTGAAAACTCCTAACTGTTGAAATCAGGAGATTGCACGTTTTGAGGGGATTTGAGTGTAACCGCGATATAACAACAGGTAGTCCCAATCACTCAGCGCGAGCAGGGTAAAACAGATCATTAGAACGCCGGGAGCTATCAAGAGTATGCGCACCCGGTTCGCTCCCAAACCCGCAGCGATGATCGCGGTCAATCCGAGCAGCAGAGCGAGCAGGTCCCACGGACCAAGACCTGCCAGCGGGTTGTGCGTAGCCGCTACAAGTCCCAGTGATTGCGAGCTGTAGGCATGCAAGAGACGCAGGAAGGATCCAGCGGACGCGATTGCTGCAACTGCCGTCACAAGGCTCGTGGCGCGCCTCCAAGTGCGCGGTTCGCGCATGGCAAGCCACCCACCGCAGACGCTCATCGAAACGACAGCCGCCAGCACAACGCGGGTGATCATCGAGTATCGTGTACGAAAACGCGATTCGATTCTATCGCACAGTTGACGAAATCGGGCGATTACACCTTCAAAACCCCAGGCTGAAGGCTCAATGAGTGAAATCGCGATTTTGCGCCAGCTTACTTCCGAATGGCGTCGATCGCTGCCTTTGTCTCCTGATTTGACGCCTGAATCCGCGCTTCGGGATTAAGTTCAAGTCCACGTTTCCATTTGTGGTTGAGGCCCCCGATTTCCAAGTCCAAGGTCGCTATTCCACCGAGTCGCCCCTTCAAGTACACGGGGTCGGCGTCGGACGAGATGGGCGTCAATGTGAAAATGACTTCCCCACCTTTAACGCTCCAGCTATCGACCCGATAAACTTCCACGCCATAGCTGTGGAGAGTAGGGGACGGCGGCGATACTCGGGCGCAGTATCCCGTCGAATCTGCGCTGAGTTCAAGGCGAGTGAAGGTGAGATCGTCGCCATCGAACCCGATCCAGACACCGGGCAAATCCTTCGCCGTTTGCGGAGCGGGTTTTCTTTTTTCAGCGACAGTGGCATGAGCAACGAATAGCAGCAGAGTAAGTAGAGTAAAGCGGAGAAGGTTCATAATCTACATTTTATCCGCTGAATGTTGTAAGCAGGCGTGGGTGTTGAAAAAGTCCCTCAATGGAACGCCGGTTCATCTGCGAGCATGCCGTCGCCGGTTTTCTTGTATCGGGTTCGGCTAAGTGGTGGCCGGCAGAACTGGTGTTGTTGCCTGACTGAGGAATCGCACTAGTCGTTTGATGTTCTGGGCTACCGCGGCCAGGAAGAACTGCTCGCGCACGAATCTGAGTCTCCGCAGACGCAAGCGCCGCAATCCGATCTGATTCTTCAGTTCCGCGAACAAGGCTTCCACCTTCTTTCTTTGGCGCTGTGCTTTGGCGAACTCCGGCGTGTTGACTAACTCTCGCGCACGTTGTCGGGCTGGTTCGTTCTGGTGGATGATAAGGCCCCGGAAGTCAGCACTTGTGCATTGCGCTCGGAGCGCGCACGGGCCACACTTTTTGCGTGTCCCGATGTAGTTGAAAGCTCGGTTGCGATAAACTCGGCCACCGTAGTTGAGGAACTGGCCAGCAGGACAGAGGTAGCGATTGTTTTCCGGTTCGTAGATAAAACGGTCGGGACCGAAAAATGGACTTCTCTTTCTGTGGATACTGTCACGGGTCCGCATGTAGGGAGTGATGCTCCGATCGGCCAGCCATTGCAAGAACTCGCCGTTCCCGTAGGTCGTATCCGCCGCCACCGATTCTGGCTCTCGTCCTTGCCACTCGGCGAAACGAGTGAGCATCTCCAGCGCGGCTACCGTTTCCTGGCTCATCCGGGCCGCCGTGGCCTGCACTCCGACGATTCCACAGCTGTCGTTATCGACCAGATAGTTGTCGTAGTAACCCAGCCGCGCCGGTGTGCCACCTTTGGTCGCATAGGTGGAATCGGGATCGGTGGTCGATACCTGATCCTGCTCGTGCACTGGCTCTTCCACCGGGTTCTGCTCTTCTACTTCCCGCAGATACTGCCGCACGGTGTGATGGACCTGTGCTGCTTCCGCTAATTGCTCCCGTGGAATCCGGCTCTCCTTGGCGGCGTTCGCTTCCACGAAGCTGCCATCGACGGAGAGATTCTTCCCGCTCACCAGCCCCACCTCCACACACTGCCGTACGATCTGCTCAAACAGCTGCTCGAACAGCTTCGATTCCTGAAACCGCCCGTGCCGGTTCTTGGAGAACGTGGAGTGATGCGGCATCTCCTGATCGAACCCCAGACCGATGAACCATCGCCACGCCAGGTGCATGCGCAGTTCCTCCACCAACTTACGCTCGCTGGTGATGCCGTACAGATAGCCGATCAGCAGAATGCGCAGCAGCAACTCGGGGTCAATCGACGGTCGGCCAGTGTCGCTGTAACTTTCTTTCAGCTTCTCGCGCACGAAGGCAAGACTGATGTGCTTATCGATCAGCCGCAGCAGATGCGTCTCTGGAACTTGATCGTCCAGTCGGAAGTAATAGAACAGCGCTTCGGAGCGGTCGTGTTGCCCCATCATAATCAGCAGGCCTCCGACGATCAGAATCAAACAGAGCATGTGCGATTGCTTTCTTCTAACATGCTTCTGCCGAATCTCATCCCCCTAATCGACGTGACTTTTTCAACACCCACAGGCGATAGCGCTCACCCTATGAGAGAGGATGTCAAGCAAAAACACTTCTCCACTCCTCCCGTGAGACCTCGAAATCGGTGCTTGCATCCAGGCCCCTTCTTCTTCGTGGGAGGATTTTGGTTTTAACGCCTGACGCGCCACAGAGTGCGACCGGGATAGGGATCGCAGTTGCTGGTCTTCCTTGAGTGGTTTCATGCCGCGGTCCCGACACCATTCGTTGCGAAGCTGCGCAAGCCCACCGTTGGCTAAAGTGCCAACCATCATCCTATGTGAGGCTCGAGGCCTATGGCTTTTTTGGGTTATCCGAGGGGGCATAGGATTGACCCGGAGACTGGGTGCCGATTCCAGCACCCGAACGCCTAATGAGCGCTTGGATACTCTCCCTCGAACCCGAGCGTCGCAGAACGATGGGCCACCACCGAGGCAAGAGAACCTGGCGGATCACCTGAGTTGGTGCGGCGCTCAAGCTGCTTGCGGCTTCAGTTGTTCAGCGTCGAAACGTTCCTCCTTCTTCCAAAGTGTCAAGGCAATGGCCGCGATCTTGCGGGCTAACGTTAGGCGCGCCATCTCCGGCTTCATCCCTTTCTCCAGCAAAGCCGCATAGAAATCGCGCAACGGCCCTACCCCACAGCTGGCTCGGGTGGCGGCGCCCTTGAAGATCTCTTTCATCTCGTGGTTGTGATTCTGATTGAGACCGCGAATCTGTTGCGGTTTTTTCGTACGTTGCAGTTGTCCGTGCACGTAGCGATATTGCGCACTGTCACGGGTCTCAATGCCCAGCCCACTATAGGTCCAGAGTTGCCGTTTGCTACGGAAGCGATGCGGCGTTTGCATCAACGCGATCAAGCGGGCGGCTCGGATCGGACCGATGCAGGGAATCTGGCGCAGCAGTTTTGAGGCTTTATGTTTCCGGCTCTCCGCCAATAACTCGGGACGCAGGGTTCGTCGTAAGGTCTGCAATCCATCCAACTGTTGATAGAGCATCTCGGCGCGCCGGCGCACGCCGGCATGCTCGATCTTCTGGAGCCACTGTTCCCGATAACGCGGAGCATAGACTTGGGTACCGGCACAAGGGATGCTCCAGCTGCGATACAGAGCTTTGATCCGATTCATCACTCGGTTCAGATCTTGGCCCAGGCTCTGATAACTGCGCCCCAGTTCGCGCAGCGTCCGCAGTCCATGTTCTCCGTGATAGACCGGCCGCAGCATTCCCGTGCGTAACAAGTCGGCCAGCTTGCGCGCATCGATCTTGTCGCTCTTGTTGCCTTCCTTTAATAACGCATTGCGCCGCGGATCGCAGACCAGCACTTCCTGCACTTGCGGCTTAAGCAGATCGTAGAGCCAGCTCGCCCAGGTCCCTTCTTCCCAGGTCACATGCAACTCGCCCCGCAGACCGTGGATAAACTGCAGAATGCTGCTGGCTTTGGTTTCCACGATCGACTCCATTTCCAGCTTGCCACTGCCACTGAGGACAGCGATCACCACCGCTTCCTTGTGCACGTCCATGCCGATATACTTGATCTCGCGACTCATGCAGTTGCCTCCTTGGGGGAAAGATCATTCCCGTTCAACGGAGTCTTTCCCTCAAGGTAAAGTGTCATTCCTCAGCCGATTTTGCTATCTGTTCCTTCCGTTCTGAGGTGCCGCATTCCGCAGATCGGCCCCTCTCTCATAATGCATTGACCCCGGGCCTTGACTCCCGGGGAGAGAAAATGATTTAACATCCTCTCTCATGTACGCTCCCTCTCCCGAGATGACTGCGGAGCAGGTCTTGCAGGTCTTGCAGGCCTTTCATCACGATGCTCCCTTTCTTTTTCTTGGCGCTGCGATCGCCGCAGTGGGGCTGGTCGCAGCGGTGTTTTCCGCCATCCGCCGCAAGCTCGATCCTGTGTGGATTTACTTTGCCCTCTTTGCCGTTCTGTATGGCCTGCGCCTGTGGATCCGGTCAAACCTGATGGGACTAGCCACGCAGGGCTCATTGCTCTACCCACGATTCAGTGCCGCGATCGACTTCATCATCCCGATTCCCGCATTCTTTTTCTTCAAAGCCGCCGGGTTGCTCCGCCGCCAGGCCAAGATCGCGGGCTATGTGCTGGGAATCGTGCTGGGCTCCTTAGCTCTTGCTACGCTCGGGTTCGGACGGCAGCAAATCTCCACCCAGATCGCTAACGTCTTAGTCATCGCTGCTGTAATTGTTGTGGTGGTGCGAGCCATACGAAGCGTTGCCGATAATCAAGATCTTGTGGTGATTCGCCGTGGCGGGCTGATCTTCGCAGCGTTCATTTTCTGGGAGAACATCCGGAGCGTGCTCGGGCTCCAACTCCCGAACATTGAGCCAATTGGTTTTGTAGCGTTTCTCGCGTCTCTGGGATATGTCGCGGCGCGCCAGAACTCTGCAGCGGGATCTGCAGCTCAGTAAATTCAGAAGGAACTGGAGGTAGCCAAGCAGATCCAGTTGTCGATTTTGCCCGCCGCGTTCCCCGACTCCGCCAACTCCCGTGTTGCAGCGCGCTATGTGCCCATGACTTCCGTTGCGGGGGATTTCTACGACTTCATCGTGGCCGACGACACGCAAGCCGGACTTCTTATCGCTGACGTCTCCGGCCACGGCGTTCCTGCCGCGCTCATCGCCTCGATGGTGAAAGTAGCGGCTACGGCGCAGTGCGCAAACGCTGCAGATCCTGCTCGTTTCTTGGCGGGAATGAACGCCGTTCTCTGCGGAAACACTCAGGACCAATTCGTGACCGCGGCCTACGTTCACCTCGACTCGCAATCGCGGGAGCTTCGTTACTCGGCAGCGGGGCATCCGCCCATGCTCCTCCTGCGAGACGGGAAAGTGCTCGAAATCATCGAGAATGGTTTGATCCTCGCGGCCTTCGACTTCGCCGCCTTCGCCAACGCAGTTCATCCGCTGGAACCCGGTGATCGCTTCCTGCTCTACACCGACGGCCTCGTCGATGCCGCCAATGCCAAGGGAGATTTCTTCGAGCAAGATGCTCTGTCCGCCGTTTTGAGGCAAACAGCTGAACTTGCTCCGCCCGCCGCCTCGGATCGGATCATCGCTGCAGTCCAGCAGTGGTCCACTTCGCAGGACGACGACCTGACTGTTCTCATCTGCGACTACATCCCGAGTGCATAGGAACGCATAGCGGCTACGCCACTCAGTTGTGACGCACCAAGAAAGCACCACAGCTTGGCACAGATCAGACACACAACCCCAACGGGGTTGTGTAGATTCCTACACTGTCTTGATAGGCCCCGGGTACCGCGCCACTAAGGAGTCAATGGTCAACAGCGTAACACCCTCGACAGTCGCCTGTGCCACTAGGACCCTGTCGAAAGGATCCTTATGAATCGGCGGCAAACTCTCGGTGGCAACGACGTGATCGCTGATGATCGGTAACTCGCTGTACCCGTTGTCCAAGAGGCCGCGACGCAGCAGCCGCGCATCTACCTTGAAATCTTCCCGGCCCAACCCGCGCTTGATCGCTACTTCCCATAAACTAGCCGCACTGAAGAGAAGCTCGTTGTCCGCACTGTCGATCAAGGTTCGAGCTTGTTTTGAAAGTCGCTTGGGTTCACCGGCGGCCCACAGAAGAAGATGCGTATCCAGCAGCAGTTTCATGCACCACCGCCGAAGGTTCGCTCGATCTCCTCTTTGCCCATGCGGTCAAAGTCGTCCGGCACAGAGATCTGCCCCGTCATGAAACCGAGCCGCCGTATTTGAGTACCAGTGGGAGCGGCAAGGGCCGTGACTTTCACGACGGGCTTACCGGCCTTGGCAATAACGAACGCCTCACCCTTTGAGGCCTCTTCTATGAGTTTTGAAAGCTGAATTTTCGCTTCGTGAATGTTTACTGTTTTCATAGTGTTGAAATGAACTTAGTTTTACTGGTTTAAGTCTATCATGGATTTCGCAGGATTGCAAAGTAAATAATAGAACACGGGCTTTGTGTTTCCGGCAGAACATGGGTTGCTTACCTGCCGGAGGCCTTCCAGTCGCCGAATCGGACACACAACTGGCACACAAGCGTCCGGAACCTTTCAGTATCTATGCGGGTCTTCCCTGTTGGCTGGCTGATGGAATGTCAGTCGTTGGTGGCTGCATGAAAATGTTTGAGCGTTAGAAAACGCGGAACAAAATCTGAGACTTCCATTCTGCATGGACAGGGCTCTCTTTATCGGGAGCCTTCTTTGTTAGAAATCTGTAGTTTTATAATCCGACTCGCACCAAGAGGCAGCGTCTATGGTCAATAAGGAAACGAGAACGCTTAGCAGCAGCACACGCGGTTGCTCAGGCTGTCCTGAAATCTGCGCGCCGATCCAGTGCACCTCCGCCGAGCTGAAAAGCGCGAGCGGCACGCCGAGAAGTACTGCGTAGTGCCCACTCGGACCGACTTGGATATTCTGAGTTTCCGTCGAGAGCGACGCACCACTTTGCTCTTCTTTGTACAGAGAAAACATGATGCCGACAACTCCGGTCATCGGCTCGCCAGACGCATCCTTCGCGACGCCTGAAAACCTAACAAGCCGCGGAATTTGAATGGAAGTGGGGTTAGACGCGTTAGCTGCGTTTTGCGCGATAGATGGGCAAACTGCAACCGATGTTTGTTTTGCCTTAATGTCGACCCGCACTCGATTTCTATAAAGATCCCTTGACGCACGCATGGATAGTGCTATCCAGCGACACGAAGCAGCGTTTTGCTTTGTGATGGTCGAACCACTCCTCGACCTACACCTGTTGGAGCACAGCCATCGGCGTGGCAGGTGTTTCAAACGGGAACAAAGGTATGGGGGAAACCTGTGGACCGTGAGGAGCAATGTACGTATGACCTTGAGAGCTGTCAAGGCACAGCTATGAAAAATCGAAGATGCGAAAAAGGCAACGTTGAATTTTTCAACACGAGCTGCGAACGTGCGTATGTTTCTGAAACCGCGAAGCGCTTCAGCGCTAGGCGTGTCACCGACACGGCGCGCGACTAGCTCTGCAGGTAACTATGGAGAGGCGAGCTTACTTCGGTTATCTATCAGTCCCTATCTGGAAGGACCAGACTCACATGGCCAAAACTCGAACACAGATTCTCGAACACACACTAAGGAGAGGTCCATGAAGACGAATGGGTTTCGTGAGCGTGCCCGAAGGAAAAGCGCTCTGATGTTAATCATCCTGCCGGCCGCAGTTTTCGCGGTTGCGATTAGTTCAACCATGGCGGCGCAGTCAGTCTCTGCTGTCACAGCTTCTTCCCCGGCGATCCCTGGAAATGACAAAAAACCGGTGAAGTTCAAGGCGCCGACCCTTCCAACTCTAAAAGCTGGAGCGCCGACTGCCTTTAATCTCTGTAACGGCCAGGCGGTCCCTGTATCGGGAAACTTTAGTGACGCGGACGGACTGAAGATGGATACGGGGTTATCACCGTGCGGCAAACAAGCCAGCTCAACAAGCCAAGTCTCGGGAGGTAACCCGCCCTACCATTTCCAATGGGATACGGGTTCATTTCCTCCGCTGGGCATGCACCTCGGCATGAACGGACTGCTCTACGGCACGCCGGCGCCGCCACCCATGGGTGGGTATAAGCCGTTCAAGGTTTGTGCGGTGGATATGAGCGCCAATCCGGATTGCCATGAAGTGACGATGGGGACTCAACCCGTCGCACACATCAGCCATGCTCCTCTCGTTTTGGGGGCGCTCGCTCTAGGTGGTGTAGCGGCTGTAGTGGGTGCGAAAGAGGCGAGCAACTCAAGCACAAGCTCCGGCGGTGACGTAACCGGCACTTGTGACGGATTGTCTCCTTCGAACGCATGCGGTGCTTGCACTTGTACGGACGGCGGCAACGATTGTAGTTCGGGTAGCTCCCAGTGCGGCGGAGGTACTTGCGTTTGGGCAGGCCCCGGAAGCGCGGTTGGAAATGCTCCATTTTGCGCGAATGGGCAGCCCGACTGATTGCTCTCCGGATTTAGAAGAGTCGGCAAAGCCCCCTAGCCGGCGATTCATGACGGATTACAAATCCTCCGTCGCTAGGCAAGCCGATGCCTGCCGGGATAGTGGGAGCCATTATGCCGGCTGGTGTCTCAAACTCGTTGATACGCTCTGAACTCGGGCTGCTGGTAGTTGCGTTCGTGCTGGCTTGCGGATTTTATGCGCGGGCTGACACGTTGTCAGGCACGGTCGTCGATCCCCAGCAGCTCGTTGTGGTGGGCGCCAAAGTTTCTCTGGTTTGCGGAAACCACGTTGACACACGCAAAACGGACGGCGGAGGATTTTTCAGCTTCACACGGCAGGCTTTTCCTGAAAGCTGCAGCATCCGAGCTGTGTACCCCAGCTTCGATGCCGTTGAACTCCCCGTTGGCCAGAAACGCACTCTAAGATTGCAACTCCGGCTCGCTGAACAAAAGCAGGCAGTGGCTGTGAGCGCCGACAAACTGTCTCCAGCCCCGCTGGAGTCGGTGTCGTTGTCAGAGGACCAACTCAGAGAAATCTCAAATAATAGCGAGGATCTGATTACGTATGCGAAGCAGTTAGCTGGAATCTATTCCGGGTCCGATTCTCTCTATGTGGATGGCCTGCCTGCAGACCATCCTCCACCAGCCGACAGAATAGCCACGATAACTGTTAACGCCGATCCGTTTTCAGCTGAGTACGCCGACGGTGGCAATAACCATATCGACATCACCACAAAACAAGCCGAACGCACGTTTAGAGTCACCAGTCTCGGGCTATCTCTGGGAACCAAGGAACCCGACGGCTTGAATCCAAGTCTTAGTACAACTTCGAACACCGCCACTCTTGGAATCGCAGGCCCGGTGCCTTATCTGCCAGTCGCTTTCACGACCAATGCCCATTACACAGACGCGCAAGGGGAGCAACCGATCGAAGCCGTCGTTCCTTCCGTGCCGGGAACTTCGATTTCCTCAGTTGAGGCCGCCTCGATTGCAAACACGAATGCATCCTACGGTATCGGAGTTGACTACTCCAGGCAAGAGACACTTCGCGTGAATGCTTCGCTCTATGTCGCGACTGCCCGCCGCGCGAACATGGAGGTCGGAGGAATATCCTTACCGGAAGCTGGAGTGAATCAAGACTCGTTGGGTCAGGAGTTTCGGACAACATTCACAAAAACCGGCGAACATTTCGAATCCCATGGAGGCATTTCAGCAGACTGGTTTAACTCGGATCTGAATGCAAATTCTAGCGGCCTGGGAGTGAGCGCGTCGGGAGCTTTTAACGAAGGCGGTGCAGACATCAACAAGGAGAACGGGCAATGGTCAAGGTGGACTCTCAAGGATGTCTTGCAGTTCAACTGGAAGAACCATCTCTGGAGTTTTGGGGCGACGGTCACGCGGAGGGGAGATGAAGAAAACATTATTCCCAATCCTCATGGCCACATCTATTTCGATAATTCGGCGGACTACGTTCTCAGCGTAACGACCGGAGCAGACAACGGGACAGGGGTCATCACGCAAGGACATGGCAAGGTTGAGTATGCGTCTTATGCCGCGGCCCCCTTTCTTGAAGCTGAACTGCTTCGCCAGCCGAGACTGGTGGTGAGGGGAGGGGTCCGGGCGGATGTCCAAACCGCCGGGGGCGTGCTTTTCTCGCCCCGACTCTCTGCTGTTTCCAACTTGCATGGTTTCGTCGTGCGGGCGGGAAGCGGTATGTTTGTCAAGAACTGGACCAATGACATCTTCCTGAAAGTACTGGAGAATGACGGGAATCATCTGGAGACGTATTTGATAACGAACGCTTCCTTGGCTGACCTGGAAGCGGGGACAGCGACCCTCCAATCTGAGATCGTTTCAGGAATCATGCCTAACCTGAGCCCTACGCGCAATTGGATATCCAAGATTTCTCTTGAGCATCCATTCAAAAGCTTTGTGCCCGGCCTCGAATATACCTGGACGGATGGGACACATCTTTTAGGTTCACAACGACTGAGCTCATCGACAGGCTGGACAGACTGGTTGGAATCAAACCGCACTCAGCAGAAGCATCAGATACACGTTCGTGCGCAATACAAAATAAAACGTCAAACCTTTACCGCACACTACGAATGGATACATTCCCGGGACGATACGGATGGGCCATTTTCGTTCCCGGCGGTTCAGGATGAGATTCGTGGCGAATGGGGTCGATCGAGTGGCATTGCAGCGCATAACTTTACCTTTGTCGCAAATTCGAAGTTCGGAAAGGCGCTTTCACTCACTCTGGTGGAGAACTGGCATAGCCCACTGCCACTGAACATAACCAGCGGTTTAGATCCAGATGATAATGGTCTCTACACCAATCGAGATGGATTACCGCGAAACAGTGGCCACGGGTCGGATTACAACTCCACGGAATTGTTTCTCCATCACAGGTTTGCCGCGCCGGAATTCTTGCTGGGACCGAAGCTGAAGACCTATCTTGATTTCAACCTGCAAGTGCTCAATCTTCTGGGAAACAAAGATTACTCCAGCTTCGGAAGTGTGATTGGATCGCCTCTGTTTGAGCAGCCTCTGGCGGCCGCACCGGGGCGATCCTTCCGCTTTTCCTTTGGCTTTTCGCATTGAAAAGTGGAATCGCCAACTACAACGCTGGGCATGCGTCCCATCTCTGAGTCTCTGAGTCCATTGAGGACTGTAACCCGAGGTTATCTGTGGGTTGCGATCAAGTTATTGATGGCAGCGCTTGAGTGCACAGCAAGAGATACGCCCGGTCCAATTATCCACCATCTGCGCTTGGGTTCGGTCTTCTTAGCGTGGTAGCTCAGATAGAAGGAGAGAGCGTTCAGCGGCACGGCGATGCCATAGAGCCGAGCCCGTGTTGGGTGTTCCCCGAACAAGGGGTTTAGTTCAGTGGCGCTAGGTTGTGCGGCAACGGCGCGAGCGGTTGTCTCAAGATCCGCGAGCAGAGCTACCGTGCTCAGTGAGTAAAGCAGAATGAATTTGCGGTCTAGTATGCGCCCGCAGCTATTGGCGTTTGGTTCCACAGCCATTGCCGGCGGCGCCAAGAGGAATCCGCTCGTGCCACCCATGCCCTCGCTGTTGTTAGGACTGTCATGAAACACACTTGGCGCATCGGGGAGGCTTGGGCAAGCGACCGCCGGGCTTTGACTTTGACAGCTCGACATAGGAGTCGAGGATGGCATGGAATCAGATCGAGCAGGGCCAACTGGCAATGCAGTCTGAGAGGTTGCCATGACTGAAAGAAGCAACACGCTGGTAAATGCGAGTCTGAGCATGCAGTCAAGTTTGGATTTGCACTTCGTTATTTGGCTCAAAAATAGTGCTCATCGTTCCGCGTGTTCTGCAACACTGTGGATAAGCACCCCGCGTGCCAAACATAGAAAACGCAACCTGCTGATTTAGCAGTTAGTTAGCACCCATCTCAGGCGAGATGGCCATACAAACCGCAAATCCTATGCACACTAGTGCGGTGATGCGGTCGTACTCGGGTCTCGGCTGCCGGACGCCAGAGAAGTTTGCCGCACAGGGAGCAAGCTTCGGACAGAGCTGAACTTGGGCAAGAGGACTGAAACGCCGGAGAAGAGGATACGGGGTCTGGATCAGGGCCACCGCCAGAGCAGGGCGAATCGGCCTCCAGAGGGGGAATCTGCCGCAGGTTGGCGGTGATTGTAAACGGTTGAAGGATCAAGTAGAGAACTTTCGTAACGGTTCAGAACCCTCAAGCGAGCGCGGAGCAGTTCAGCTTGTTGCCAATCTCGCAACTCGAGTCGGTTGTAACACTACCTACATGGACAATCGTCTCTGGCTATTTTGCGCTGTCGGCTACGGGGATATTTCGTGGCGCGAATCCGCGCTGCAGCCTCTGTGCTTTTCGCTACACTTGCCGCTATCCAACCCTCAACAAAGGAGACCATCGACTGTAGTAAAACTGTAGTAGTTCTATGTTCAAAACGCGGCCGAACGGATCATGATGGGATGAATCGGCGTTCTTGTAAGTGGTTGAAGAATCAAGTAGAGTATAGAATTTTCCTAACGGTTCAGAACCCACTGTGGAACTCAAAATCCGCCGAACTCCAGGCACCCAAAGCGTCAAAGAGATAGATGTTCGTCCGTGCCTTTCCAGCGCGGGTGATCGAGCAGTGTCTTTTGCCAACGAATGCATTTGGCGGCTGCTTCTTTAACATGTTCCTTCATGTAATCGGGAACCTTCCCGGTCTTCGCAAACTGCAGGAGAAGATGGCAATACACGCTGTTCGCCTGAAACGAACAATTGAAGATCCAAGTTTTCCTTGAAGCCTCGTCTTTAGTTCGCATGGCTAAATGAAGAGCATCTCCGTGGACCGAGGGGTGAAGGACATCGCGATAAAAGTAATGGTCCGTTTCTTGAATAGGCTGAAAGACAAAGCCGAATATCTTCTTATCCTCGGCGTCGAAACGATCCCGTATTAACCCCGTCGTGGACAAATCTGAGACGCTTTCAGACACCTGATCTTCCGGCGAATATTTCACAAACCAGAGTCCGAGCACCGCCGTGTCGATTAAGCTCCGAAGTAAGGAGGCAATGGGCATCAACAGCCGCTCCTCGCTCTTGGTCAACTGGCACGCACTTGAAGGATTCGTGAGGAGGAGGTCTTAAAGTAAGAGCAGCCCTGCCAAGCCATGCGGTGCCAATGAGGACTGTCCGCCACTTAGTCGCTTAACGTGATGGTGAATGCCCCCACCGCGAGAAATATGCCCCACTTGAGAGCCTCTTGCCGAGATGCTTCTAGCTACCCGGATCCGGATTTCATCACAGCTAGCCGCACTCTTGGACGCACGGGTTCATCTTTACCGCGCTCCAGCAAAAAGGAACGCGCCCACACGAGGATGACGGGGTGGTGGCCTGAATGCCACCACCTTTATTTGAGACGAAGGAAAAGACGGAGATGCCTAATCAATCGCGATCGGTATCTGCCGCCTCTCTTCCGGCCAGCTTAACGCCAGCCTGGGGATAGGGTTTGTCATCCCCCATGATGCCCCGCCACAAAATACGATTAAACACATCGGCATTGATCATGTCGGGGTGATTGAAATTGAATCCCTTCGTTGCTTGTGCCCACCAGGCACCATCATGCAGAGGTTTCACTGCCGCGGTGATTGGTCGATTTCCGGGATTCTTGCATTCAGGTACCAGTGTAGGATCAACCGGTGGTTCGCACAGGATACCCGGTATTGGGGCGACGTAGGGCTGAAGGTTGGGCTCCTTGATAAACACGTCGGACATTGGGAAAGCGTTCGCGTCATTGAGACCCAAGTGATTTACTCCGAGAATGTCTTCAATCGTTCGAAGTACATTGGTGGAGTTGTACATGGTGTGAACGACCGCGCCACCGTTCGTGTAAGGGGAGGCCACGAAGACGGTTGAGCGATGGGCATCCACGTGATCCGGGCCATTCTGCGCGTCATCTTCGACCACAAAAATCGCCGTGTCTTTCCAATATGGCGAGTTGCTGACCGCCTCGACCAGACGGCCTACCGCGTAGTCGTTGCTCGCCATTTGTGCGAGTGGATTCTCGAGGCCTCCGGCGTTCGACGAGAAGTTGCCGAAATGGTCTTCCATAAAATCGACCATCTCGAAGTTGGGCAGATTACCGTTCTTCACATATCCGTTGAACTCCCGATTCCACTCTTCAAACCGATACTGATCAGGAGTGTTGAGGTCCCAGCCGCGATAGTACACATCGGTGTGGTCCAGAAGGGACTTCCGCACCGGTACTGCCTGCACCACCTTCTGCGCGAAGGCGTCGCGGACGATTGGTATATAGAAAGGAGTTCCCGCAGCCGACGGAACGACGTAATAATTCTCGTCGGCGTACAGTCCGTAGTGGCGAACCGTCTTGCCAGCGCGAAGTACGCTGTCCCAGATATAACCGCCCAACGCCTCAGGATCCAGATCATCCGCGCCTTCAGAAGCGGTGATGTCCTTCGATCCTGGTTCGATGGAGGAATTGCCGGTCGGATCAAATAGTGTAGTGATGCGAACCGTGCTCGGGCTAGGAGTTCCGCTCGTCTGGTCGGGCAAGGCGACTCCGATGTTGCGTGGATTACCGTTCCAGTCAAAGGGAATGTTGTAATTCGCGTTGCCGTATCCGACGAGCACATTCTTGACCGTGGCATCATTCGTGTGCCCCTGAGTGTCCCAATTCCATCCGTCGCCGCTCACATCGCCAGCATCGTAATAATTGTCGAGCAATGCGAACCTTTGCGCGAGCAGGTGCTCGTTCGGTGAAATAGGTTGTGGAAACTGTACCCGATTGGGATCGCCATTGCCTTCCTTTAGATCACCCAACACCTGATCGTAGGTGCGATTCTCCTTCTGAATGTAGATCACGTGTTTAATGTGGTCGTGGAGGAACGCCATCATGGGATCGTGCTGAGGGTTATTGAAGCTGTTGTTAGCATCGACCAGGCTCGACAGGTAGCTTAGTGTGTTGGCATCTGGAATCGGAATCGTGAGAAATCCAGCCTTTAACAAAGCCAGAATGTACTCGTTGCGAGAGGTCGGATTCGGTGGAGGGCAAAGAAGCTGCGAATACTGCGGCGGTATACCCGTTCCGGGGCAGTCCACACGGTATTCCAGGTTAGGACCCGCATTGGATTTCATGTTCACTACGAAAAGGCGCGTTCCGTCGGCGCTGACCGTCACCGAGCTTGGATACCAGCCGGTGGGAATGCGGCCGAGCAGTTGCTGGGAAGCTACATCGATGACAGCAACGGCGTTCTCTCCGCCTAAAGTCGCGTAAAGCCGTCGGCCGTCGGGGCTGAGCGCAAGAGAGTTCGGATTGGAGCCCTTGTATCTATATCCGGGACGAGCTACTGAGATTCGGCTCTTCACCACATCCTTGGTGGTATCGATCACCTCAATCTCGTCAAGATCACCGTTGGAAACATAGAGTCGAAGCTGATCGGCGGACAGAATCATCCGGTTCGGTTCGCCACCGACGCGGATTATCTTGTACGATCCGGTCGGATCTACCGAGAGTACTTGCCCATCGCGCTGGCTGCTGACATACGTTTTTACGGTTCCGCCTGTCGCATTCGAAAGCACCACTGGCCAATACGGCATTTCTCCAATCGCTGTACTTTGCCCGGGTACAAAGAAGTGAATCTCATTGGACACCACGCGGCTGGCAGTGTCCACGATCGACAGGGAATCGTTTTGGTAGTTCGCGACATACAACGTCGTTCCATCCGGGCTAATGGCCAGTCCAGCAGCAAGCGCGCTGAACGGCATGAACATATCCTCGGCAAAAGGGTTCGTGTTAATGGGCGTCGTGCTGAAGAGACCACCGGTGGGAAACTCCTGCACGGGCACGTCGGCGGGTTGATTATGATTCAACAACACGAACGGCGCATCCGGCACATAGTTTCCGTCGGCACTGGCTCCGCTGTTCGCGTTCTTGTAGATCTCGATGCGGTCATCGATGCCTCCGGCCACGTAGAAGCGTGAGCCCGAAGGATCCCACAGTAAGCCGTGATACGTATTGGGAATGTTGATCAGCTGTTTCTGCACGGGGTGTGGCCCGCGAACATCGAAAACGTAAACCCATTCAGCATTTGGTGTTGTGGTGGATGTGGGCTTGCCGGTCAGGGGATCCAGCGCAGGCCACAGGATCGGGGTGCCATCTGATGCTTGAGTGTTGAAGCCTGTGTTGTAGCCGGTCGTCAGGATGAGCAAAGCTGTACCGTCGGGACTGAGCGCAGTATTGACCGCTCCGTCAGCATCAGCAGAGCCATCTGGCCGCAAACCGGTTCGGAGGCGTAGAAAGATCGAGCCGGGCGCGGCCGTAGGAGTAATGTAAAAGCCATCGGGCAGAAGGTTGCCGCCTACTTGAGCGTCTGGCTTTTGAGCGCTCGCCAACACGGGCGACAGGAAGAGAATCAATACCGAAATCGCACAAATGCAAAGGCTAATCTTTCCTCTCATAAGACCTCCTTTTGATGGTTTGTGGTTTGAGTGTCCTGGTACCTCCAGAACGGGAGATTTCTTACTGGCTTTCCGAAATGGCAGCCATTTTACACCTGCTCGCTTATAAACGGGCTTTTTTCGTTGCAGTCGGCATCGAGGCGCGAATCCAAGAGTTTCCTTACGCTCTCGCTCGAAGATGGTGAGGCCGCTTCGCGAAAAATGTACGAGATTCTTCTGCGCCATCCTGAAGTCCTCAAGGTGGTTGTTTGGCGGTCTATCTGGCGAGCGATGAATCGTCCTGGGTGACTGCCAGCGGATGGAGGCTATCTGGCGGTGTGAAGAATATGGATACGCACCCGAGATAGTCTGTGCCGAGAAGGCCAGCTCCTGCCAAGCGCTAAGATTGAGGTGCTTCCGCGGCCTTGTGCCTTTCGTTACGCTTTGCAGGTAGGATGTATTTCTAACTAATAGGAGACAGCACCGATGAGCGGAACGCCGATGGATCGAGCGAGGTGCAGCGTCGGATGGAGTTGGGAATTTTGGGTCCGCTTTGGATTGTATTTATTGATTGCCACTTGCAGCCTAGCGACTCAGCTACCGTCTCAGATTGGCACCGAGGCCGGGCATGGCGCTCTAGAAATTACTTCCGGTCTTGGACGCAAGCTCTATGCGCTGCGGGATGACGAAAGTGTTATCGATGCTCGCAAAAGCCTCGCAACCGGTCCTAAGAGTGTTGAGCGGGTGCTGCAGCTTTCTAAAGCCGAGGCGGCACGGAGGCAATACCGAGAGGCAGTTGCCACAACCACCCAGGGATTAGCTTTTGCTCAGAAGAACGCAGATCTTTATCTTGAACGAGGCCATCGGGAGCTCGGACTGCGGGAGTTCAAACCGGCCATGTACGACCTGGAGCACGCGACACATCTCGCTCCCGAGATGCTGGATGCTCACTATCACCTGGGGCTGGCGCATTATTTCTTGGGCGAGTTTAATGAGGCGGCAGTTTCGTTCGAGCGGGCGCGAGCGTTGGCGAAAAGCAACGATAGCCTGATCGATTGCTCGAACTGGCTATATGTTTCGCTGCGCCGTGCGGGCCAGGAGCGAGAGGCGGCGCAGGCTTTGACGCGTATCACGCCCGATATTAAGAACACCGAGCCCCACCTGTATTTTTATCTGCGTCTTCTGCATTTCTATCAGGGGCAGCTTACAGCAGAGGCTGTGCTGCCGCCTTCGCCTACTGGGCCGGAGGATCTCGAAGGTGAGCTAGCGTTCGACACGGTGAGCTATGGCGTCGGGAACTGGCGTCTCTATCATCACAACCGGTCAGAGGCAGTTGGCATGTTCAGGAACGTGGTAAAGGGTGAGGCGTGGAACTCGTGGGGATTCATAGGTTCGGAACAAGAACTTCTCCGCGGGCAGAAGTAACGGAATTGCGATCCATTGGCGATTGCCGGCGATTGGCGCGGGGGATCACGGGCTGTGCAGAAGTATCTGAAGGTGGACACTGGATCGATCGGTGGTTTTCGGCCAGAGAGATGTGAAGCTGTCAGAAGTCGGCTTCTGGGACATCTGGCCGTGTGAGGAACGATAAACTCCTCATGAATAGCAACCCGCCCGTTTGGTGAGGCATACGTCTCGCACACTGCCTAGGCCGCAAAGCGAGGATTCATCAATCGATTGGAGCAAAGAGGGCTGATCGGCCGTAAGCTGTGGTAGCGTCCGTATTGGTGTTTGAAGCCCAAGGAATGGGCACACCTTTGGCACAGTGCGATCTGTAAGCTGCTGAACATGATTGTCTAACAAGGAGGAATGATTAGACCGTGCGTCCCATCGCACGTAGCCTATGAGGTAGAGGCGGGGCGGCAACAATCCGTCTGAAGCCCTCGGACAATGTACCCACAGCCGCAAGGTTGGCACTGGAACCGCGAGGCAACGGTGTATCTGCCAGCATAAAGGCGGAGAGGGCCCAGGCTTGATGGTAACGGTCAGAACACACAAATGCTCGTAAGCGTCGTGAGTGTGAGGGAGCCTAATATGCTGAGTGGCTCTTGCTGTCGTGGGTACGGGGACTTGTGCCTGCCCCGTCATGGGCAATCAACACGGCCGGCGTAGGGAGCGGACCTAACCTATCGTGTCATTTCAGCGGAACAGAGTAAGTCCGTATCGCTCCCCAGTAGAGGGGAAAGTCCGTCGCAAGATGGACCCATGGCGGTGCGGATAGGACATCAGGGAGGAAGCGAATGCTGTTCTGTAATGGAGCAGATATCGGTTGCGTTGGCGGTACTGACAACATCACCGGCCGCGAAAGCGAGCAGACTTCCCTGTGGTACTTCTCGCGAGAAAGCTGGGCAAATCGGCTCATGAGACAAAGCAGATGACGACAGCGCAAGCTGTTGGTGCGGTCTCAAGTGAAGCGAAGGAGTGGTACGCCATCGATTGGCAAACCATCCACCGCAACGTTCGCCGACTCCAAGTGCGTATCGCGCAGGCGACGAAGGAAGGCAGGTGGGGCAAAGCGCGAGCCTTACAACGCCTGCTGACCCACTCGCATAGCGGCAAGGTTCTTGCCGTGCGGCGAGTGACGGAAAACGATGGCAAGAAAACCCCCGGTGTGGACCGAGAAATTTGGGACACATCAGAAAAGAAGATACGTGCAGTTCATGAACTCAAACGCAGGGGATACCAACCTCAACCCTTGCGACGTGTCTACATCCCAAAATCAGACGGCCAAACGATGCGCCCGCTCGGCATCCCCACAATGATCGACCGAGCCATGCAAGCATTGCATCTGCTTGCACTCGATCCTGTTGCGGAAACCACTGCTGACAAAAACTCCTATGGGTTTCGTCAGCAACGGTCCTGCGCGGATGCGATTCAACAGTGCTTCAATGCGCTGACAAACGCAAGCACGCAGTGGATCCTAGAAGGTGACATCCGAAGCTGTTTTGATCAGATTTCCCACGATTGGCTCATGGCTCATGTCCCTATGGACCGGGTTATTCTCCAAAAGTGGCTGAAATCCGGGTACATGGATAAACACGTCTTTCACGAAACAACAGAGGGAACTCCCCAGGGAGGAATTGTTTCCCCAGCGCTCGCCAACATGGCGCTGAATGGACTGGAACGAGTCTTGAAGGAGAAATATCCATCGAGAAGAGTCAAGTCCTTTGGAAACCAGAATCCCTCGGTGAATTTCATCCGTTACGCGGATGACTTCATCGTCACCGGCAAATCGAAAGAATTGCTGGAAAGAGATGTCAAACCCTTGATTGAGCAGTTCCTGCGAGAACGAGGGCTTGAGCTTTCTCTTTCGAAGACAGTCATCACGCATGTGAAAACAGGCTTTGATTTTCTCGGGCAAAACGTGCGCCGGTATCCCGACGGGAAACGACGCATTAAGCCTTCCAAGAAGAATGTGAAGACCTTCTTGGAGGACATCCGCAGAACCATCAAAGCTGCCCTGGGTTCATCTGCCGCCGATCTGATCCAGCAACTCAACCCCAAGATACGAGGTTGGGCTAACTATCATCGGCACACCATGAACAAATCCACATTTGCACGTGTGGATCATGAAATCTTCTCCAGTCTATGGCGATGGGCACAACGAAGGCACCGAAGAAAGCCCGCGTGCTGGCGTAAACAGAAATACTTCGCGCAGCACAAAGGCCAGGATTGGTCGTTCTTCGGCGAAATGTGGGATGACGATAGTCAGCCAAACAAGACCTGGCTTCTACGCGCCAGTAACACAGCCATCAAGCGACACATCAAAGTGCAAGGGGACGCGAATCCCTACGACCCCGCATATGAAACCTACTTCGAACAACGCGAAGAAGCTCACATGCGAGAGTCGTTTCGGGGCACCCGTATCCTTCGCTTTCTCTGGAATGAACAGAGTGGTCTCTGCCCTGTTTGCAATATGAAGATCACCCGGATCACGGGCTGGCGCTTGCATTATCGCGTCTCCCGCACGATGGGTGGTTCGACCAGTGCCGAGAACTGCTCCTTACTTCATCCCGAGTGCCATGACAGGGTTCATCGCCTCCGTCTTTCTGTATCCAAACCGCGTCTCCCTCACAGAGGCGTTCGAAGTGCTTGAGCCGGATGACGGGAAACTGTCACGTCCGGTTCTTAGAGGGCCGGGCCTCAGCGATGGGGTCCGGCTACTCGATCAGCCAGCTCCCCAGTGGATCGCTAAACGCTCTTGAACGGGTTGAAGATCCGGACGTCGAGTCGCTTGAAATCACCTTCATTTCTTGTGGCAACTATCAGATGATGCACACGCGCGGTGGCGGCGATCATCGCGTCTTCCAACAATTCGTTTGGTTTTCGGTCGATGATGCGTCCCCACTCTCGAAAACACATCGCGTCCATCGGCAGTATCTGATAGGAGGAGGCCACCTGATCAACCCACAACTCTATCTCGCCCGCCTTCGCTGGATCCTGTCGCCGGGTCCTTTCAATTCCCGCTTGCAACTCGCCTAGCGTCACCGCCGACAGAAACAATTGCTCTTCTTGCTGATCGTTGACCCAAGCAACTACGCCGCCGTGCGGACGCGGCTTTCGCAACTCGGAAACAACATTCGTATCCAGCACATACCTGTTCATTTCAACTCCAGGACATTCCGCCGGCGATGCTTGCCGCGGTCCGGAATCAGGTTCTCGGATCGGGCATCGGAGGCTAACAACAAGGTCTTGAGACTTGGGCGTGCAGCTCTCTGCAGACGATTCCATTCCTCGATAGGTACTAGGACAGCAGTTTCGATTCCCCGGCGTGTTACTACCTGTGGTCCCTTCTTGATCGTCGCGTCCAGAAATTCGCTAAACCGCGCTTTCGCATCTTGCACCTGCCAGGAACTCATGCCAACCTCCAGTAATATTCTTTAGCCTCTCTATTATATTATCATATGACTAGTCATATGACTAGTCAACAACAAAAGGGACGGAACGGTGGGAACGGCTGGCCAGCCGTCAGTCTGTCGCGCCGCATAACAGAGCCGCCCGACGGGCGGCGTTACCGGTTCGGAATGTATTAGTTCCGGCACAGCCTGAGTTCACGCTTTGCGCGGTCGTAAGCTGAGTGTTCTCACGGCCGGCTGAAGCCCGTAGAATCGGAGTTTTTAACTCTCACTTTGGATGGTCAACGGAATCGGCTTAGCTGGAGCACGAACGGGATATGGCAGCCTCTCCCCTCAACCCGCCGACAGCCAAAAAGTTGGAAACTTCTTGGACCCTAAGGTGCATCTGAAACTCACGACACTTTTCCCGAACCTGGGGGCACCCCTGTGACCTTTGCCTTCTGAAGGTTCGTTGTGAAGATGGACTATGCGGTTCCACGCCAAAGGCAGCCTGTTGGTCGTTTTGCTCTACCTGGCTGCTGCTCGCCCCGGGTCGGCGCAGGAGCGAGAGCAAGAGAAGGACAAGCGGATAAGCACCAAGGGGGCTGATCGAGTCGCCCGCAAAACTCCTGATCTTAACGAGCACTCGACTGTGTCCCGCCTCTTAACTTCTAATGAGGGTTTGGCGATTGTGGGGGCCGCACTGGATTCGCGCCATCATCGCTCGAATTTCTCTTCGGATTGCTCCCATTTTGTTCACGCACTCTATGAGCGCGCGGGTTTCCACTACGAGTATGTGAGCTCTTGGGACCTTTATGAGGGGACCGCCGAGTTTCGGCGAGTCGCAACTCCGCAACCGGGTGACTTGGCTGTCTGGCGCGGACATGCCGGGATCGTAGTGAATCCCGCTCAGCACTCCTTTTTCAGTGTGTTGCATAAAGGTCCTGGAGTCGATTCATACGACTCGCCTTATTGGAGACACCGCGGAAAGCCCCATTTCTTTCGCTACTTCAAGTCAGCGCCGAGTGGCGTCCTCAACAGCTCGATACGGACTGCGCGGTGGCAGCCCGCCGCTTTGAATGATGCGGAACCTTCCGAATCGGCTCCTGACGAGGCCGTACCTTCCGCAAAACTTGCACAAAATATCCACGTTGACGCGGAGGCATTTCCCATTGTGATTCTAACTTCCGTTCGGCCCAAATCCGATCAGGTGAGCTCAGCATTCTTGCAAGCATGCAATGATTCAGAGGAGCAGCTTCGTGGGCATGATCTCTTCAGGTCGGCTGAATCTCTTGTCGTCTTCGACTATTTCCATGTGAGAAAAGTCCATATCGCAGGCAACCAAGGCTGGGTTGAAATCCAGATCGATGAGCTGTTTTCTCTCACGGAAGGCGATGCGGAGATTCACAAACAGTCGGAACGGCAAAGATGGGCTCTGAGACGCGACGATAAAAAGAGTTGGAAGCTCACTCCTTCACGGAACGCGATATACCTTCCTCAGCACACAGCCGAGAGCGTCTTAGCACACGAACTCGCGCAACTCACCGAGGACACTCCCGACAATGCAAGTGGAACACAGGAGAAGGCCAAGGTGGTACGACTGCTGGATGCGCTTTTCGGGAATTAGCCAAGCTTCCGAACTCAGAGCCTCGACCACTCTACGAGCAATTATCGATCAAGATGCTGGATGTTCTTGTTTTTCGGAATGTCTTCAGTTGACCGCTGGGGTAGGAGGAAATGGGTTCGTCGGTATGGCGGCTGCAGACTGCTTCAATGCTCTCGCCACGCAAGTTCGTGAAATTCTGTAAGCCTTTGCAAGCTGTGCCAGGCTCAAGCCGCGACCACCGTCGCGGAGCAAGCCTGGTCGATCAATCTCAATCGGCTTTCGACCGAGCACTCGACCCTCGAGGCGAGCACGCCTAAGGCCGGCTTTTACGCGTTCTATAATAAGGTTGCGCTAGAGCTCCGCCACCGCCGAGACGATCACCACTACCGCCCGCCCCAAGGGTCCGCCGGTATCGAGATTTTCGCGGAACGGATGGCCCAGATGTTTTTGTTCACTTCAGCGCCATCACCGCCGAGGGATACAAGAGCCTGCAAGAAGGCGATCAAGTTGAATTTGAAATCACCGAAGGCAAGAACGGCCCGCAGGCAGCGAACGTAAGAAAAGCGTAATTTCCGAGCCGTAAAGGAACGGCAATGCCTGCTAAGTGGCGAGTGCCGGGCATCGCGTTTGGCAGCATCGCTCCCTGCGATATTGCTAAGCTGCCTCGGAACGTGGGGTGCCAATCAAGTCTTGCCGGAGGCGCTCCATTTGTGCCGCCGCTTCTTTCATTTGCTCCGCATATTCGTGCCCCTGCCGTGGAAGAAACGCTCCATAATTTTCCAGCAGCAATCCTGAAATTGTATTCATGGCAGTGATATCGGAGCGCGCTTGGCCGGAAAGCGCAGAGGTCAGCTTTTGTAGCTGCAAATCACGCATCGCTAATTCTTCTCTGCTTTTAGCGGCTTCTTCTTCCAGCAGTCGCCCATGCCGTCTCATCAGCCCGAACAAACATGCCGCTATCAGAAGCATGGCGAAATTAGAAGCAATGCTGGTCCACAAGAACTTCTTCAACGTGGCAGATTTCTGGCTGTCGAGTTTGGCGAACTTGCGACTCTCCGACGTCGCCAGCGAGGACACAATACCGCGAATCTGATCCATGTAGTCGTTGCCTTCGTTCGTATACACAACCCTGAAAGACCGAAGGCGGTACCCCTGTTGACGCAACCTTATTGTGCGCTCGATCTCAGCCCGCTTTGAACTAGCCAAAGATTCCAACTGCGACTCCAGAGATTGTTCTTGCTCCCTGCGGTGAGCCAGCCCTGCGCGAAGGGCGACAAAATCCGTTGCGATCCTACCCATCGCTTCGGAGGAGGGTTGCAGGTACGTCGCGTCCCCGGTTAGCAGAAATCCGCGCTGACCTGTCTCCATATCGGTCAAGTCTTTCAAAACGCCGGAGAGTTCTGCCTGGATCGCGAAGCTTTCTATCGCGAGTGCCGTAATTTTCTGCATCGCTTTTAAATGGCTGACAGCAAGACAAGCATTCCACGCCATGAGTGCGAGTAGCGTAGGTATTCCTATTTGGAGAGCAAGTTTTCGAACCATCCTATTGTGCCCCCTTCACGCAAGATTCAGAACACCCGCAGTCGTGATTCGACTGGCTTTGCAAATCTCTCCCGCAACCTTGACCGCTGCATTGTTGCTGTCGGTAGGCTTTTCTGCTGACATAACCGAACTGGCGGCCAGCGTGAAAAGCACTGCATCTTCCTGATTGTCGAAATAAAGGATCACTTGATTCGCTGCCATGTGCGTAGCTCCTGCTGATAGTTCTTAGGGGATAATAGGCCGATTCAGCGCAAGAGCAACGTTATCTGTTTTGGTGCGCCCAGAGATGCTAGCACCGGTTTTGACTCGTTGACAGGTCCGCCATATAAGACTAGGGTTGTAATTGAGGTGGTCACCACCTTCTCCTCATTTCAGGTCTCCTGAACTAAGTCAGCCCATCTGAAGTTATCTCTCTTAGCAACCCCAACCTTAAGGAGGTTGCCAATGTTTGCACGCAGTGTCTCGATTCATCTGAAATCTAATATGTTGTCTGATTACACGCGAACCTTTGAGAAGGACATCCTTCCCTTGCTTCGTAAGCAGAATGGCTTTAAGGACGAACTCACACTCGCTGGTGCCGGTGGAATCGATGTGACCGCAATCAGTCTCTGGGATAACAAGAACGATGCCGACAATTACAACGCCAATACTTATCCGCAGGTGTTGAAGACGCTGGCAAAGTTCATTGAGGGTACTCCAGCAGTTCACACATTTGATGTTGTGACCTCGACCTTCCAGAACCGCGACGTTTCCGTGGCGGCGTAAAAGCTACTATAAGTTGTTCGGTCCGAGGAGCCGGAATAACGTCCGGCTTCTCGAATCGAAGAAATCGTAAACCCCGCCGCCACAACATCCTTGACGAATCCCGGCAGCGAAGTTCCAGCTGATGTGGCATTCGGGGCGCATTTACATAAACACGGCCTCCCGAACGTCCATCTCTTGTGCAGTCGGATGATTCACATCGGAGTTTTTCAATGCTGCTCAACAGTACGCAGATTGTCCCCATCCCTCAAAGTGACGAGGAATCTGCCTCGTTGCAAGGCAAGATCGAAGAACTAAACAAGAATACTGTTCGGTTGATCGCTCAGGCTGAGAAATTAGTCGAGGAGTCGAAGCAGCTATCGGCACGAATTAAGTCTTTTGAAAACCATCGGTCCAAACCAAAACGCATCCCACCAACATATTTCTAGGCATTTAGCCGCTGCTGCCGGTTTCTCGGCAAGGCAATTTCTCTGATTGCTTGATCTTGACCGATAGAATGCGTGGCCCATCGCCGCGACCTGCGACCAAATACTTGCTAACGAGGAGGTACAAGATGAGCCACGAACCATTTGGGGAGTGCCTTTGCCACTCGATAACTGGCAAGAGGTACCGACCTCGAAGACCGGGCATTAGAGAGGAACGGTGCTTTGGGTGCTTTCGTAGTCGAACACGCCGGGACGCACCATTCGGTCACGTCCTGACCACCGCCTGTTGGGATTGTATGCGCCGAAACTGAGCGCAGATCGTTTCGACGTTTGTAAACAAAGCATCGCCCGCGAATTCGAGGCTCGCAATTGAACGGTCGGCGGCATCGCGATGACCGAAGCCGCAGGCGTCTTTAACAACCACTGGGATGTAACCAAGATCAGAGCCCTGCCGGACGGTTGGTTCAATTCCGATTTCCATGGCGATACCGACGATGGCAAAGGCGTCGATGCCGCAATCGCGCAACGCCATATCCAGCGGCGTACCTTCAAAGGCCGACATGCTGATCTTGTCAAAGATGGCTTCGCTCGGTACTGGGCTCATCTCTGGAATCAGATGGAATCCCGGCGCGTCGCGCAAGAACCAAGGCTTGACCTCTTCTGGCGATTTGACACGTTGCCAAGCCATCGCCATACGGAACTGAGAGACCCCCATCAGTTCCTTCGGAAGGGACATATGGCGTGTGAAAAAGACGCGAATTCCTACCTTGCGAGCCGCTTCGAGAACTCGAACGACTTTATCCGTAATCTGCTGGCCATTCTCGATCTGTTTTACGATCCCGACCTGCATGTCATACACAACCAAAGCCAGCCGCGTTGGATCGCAAATGTCTTCCAGTCTTTGCGGAATATCTAGTCCGAATGCCCGCTGCATGATGAGCTACACCTCACGATATGATCGAACTTCATTTTACTGAAGGCTAGCTGGGCTGAGGAGCCCTTAGCAAGCCCACGCCGAGCGTGAGCACGGCAAGGGCGAGAATCACCGCTCCGACGTAGATCAGAGAGACCGCTTCACTCGGTTGAGTGGCGGACGGCGGGAGCACCGAGAAGAAGAACCCCGACGAAATGAGAATTGCCGAGAGCGGCACCCCGATTCGGACAAACCAAAGGAGAGGGTCTGGAAGCACTGCTCCGTCTGCGAGTATCTGGCAATCCAGCGAAAGAATCACGATCACGCCTGCATGGGCGTGCCCGGCACGAAAGAAGTTCTGCCGTAGCGGGTTCTCCATGTAGCCGCTGCCCTTGTTCATCAAAGAAGTCAGCAGAAAATACCCGCCATATTGAATCGTTGGCACTGTGATGAGGATGATCCCCGACATCAATCTTGCTTCGCGAGTCATGGTTTCTCCTTCGACCAAACTTCATTGGGTTGTGCACCCTCTTGGATGAATCGAGCGAAGGATCGGTCGCTGAATCGACCGGTCGTTCTCAGACATCGAAAAACCATCAATGGAGTGTGAAGGATGAATTACATGAAGAAGCTGGAAATTGAAGTCTCCGCATGGCCGCACCTATCGGTTCACCCACACCGCTTTAGCGGAGTGGAATTTCAGTTCGGAACCGCTGAAGTCGGACACATCCATACGAATGGAATCGTCGACATACCCTTCCCGCGTTCTATTCGAGACTCACTGTTAGCAGATGGTCTCGCTCAAGAGCATCACTGGGTTCCGAACTCAGGCTGGATCACTTTTCAGATGCACAACGAAGAAGACCTCAGCCATGCGCTCTGGCTCATGCGGCTGTCGTATCTCCGCTACGCACTGAAAACCTCAACTGACCCACGGAAGCTGTTCGAGCAGGAAAGTGAAGAACTACGCCTGAACCCTCGTTTCAAATCGTTGCTCGATCCGTTTGTGGCAAAAACTCCAAATCTCGTTTCCGCTGAGCCGCTCTCGGCGTAGTTCGATTGTCAAGGAGATCAAAATGGACACTATTTCTACCAAAGACCTGAAAGCCAAGCTCTACCGCAAGGAAGGCATCACGGTGGTCGAAACGCTCGCGCCTGAACGGTATCGCGAGGCACATATACCCGGCGCTTTGAACATTCCTCCCGAACGAATTAAGGAACTTGCCCCGCAATTGTTGCCCAACAAGAATGCTGAGATCGTCACCTACTGTACGAACACGCATTGACACGCCAGCGAGTACGCTGCCCGTGAATTGGCGGCGATGGGCTACACCAACGTTGGGCATTATCCTGACGGCAAACAAGGGTGGATCGAAGCGGGGCTTCCAGTGGAGAAGGCTGCCTAGCACGCCGTGTCTAAATCGGCACACTCAGCGCGATCTCTGAAGAAGTAGGATGTTGTGACCTTCGGGATCGCGCAGGACAGCCCATGTACCTTCGGACTGAACTAGGCGATCCTGCCCGATGGCCGCTATCGCTAACCCTAGATCAGGCACCTCAAAGAAAAGAACCGCCTTATCTTTCGAGGGGTACGACTCAGACCCCTTCCGCTCAAGGCAAACAAAGCCTGCATCACTATCGAACTTAGCATGGTGCCCGACTTGCTCATCGGAAACTTTAAGGCCGAGTGTTTCGGTGTAAAACTTCTTTGCCCTCTCCAAATTTTCGAAGTAGACTTCAACACCGACGAATCGCGCTTGAATCCGCTCCATAGAACCCTCTCGGGCTTCGACTATCGTGCCGCAGTAGCTTCAGAGATCGCAGGGAACGCCAGAACGGCCATATTGTAATACAACTTTCGACACAGGCTGCTGGCCCAAGCCTTATCTCGTGAGCAACCCAACTCACGGTCTTTGGCGCTGCCGCTCCGAATTGACGTACTCCACCTTTCTGTTCGAAATTGTTACGGATGGACGCTGAACACGTGTTCGCACCGCCGGCTCCCTGTTAGCAACCTGATATGGAGCCAGCAAGATGAGATTGCGGCATTTCAAGAGATGCTGGACAGGCCTCGCTAAACAATGAAGCCCATGACAGTCACGTTGCCTCGGATGCATCTTCACCGTTAGTGCAAGAGCTTAGCCGGCGGGTTTCGCGTGCATGTGAAGTATGGCACTGCGGGTTTGCCACAGGAGCAAACAGTGTGACCGCCCTGCCGAGCACAGTCGCAAGTATTGCTTAACTCATCTGGCGTTCCAAGCCGCGGTGATTTCCCCTCAATGAGAAAATCCCGCTACCGAAGCAGCGGGCTGCATTCTCGCGCTCGTCCCAGAATCGTCATCTGATAGGTACCCTGATTTGCCCGCCGGTGATGGCCGAGGTGACGACGAGAATGAGAGAGGCGATCTTCCACTCTCCACACTTGCCCTAACCGAGGACTTGCACATGGACTGCGTTCTCGACGCGCTCCTCCGCTCTTTGGCTGAGTTGGTCCCCTATACGTGCGCTCGTGTGCTCGTTCCTGGAAGGTGGTCCCCACTGGCTGGCGCTGGGAGAAAAATCATGTCCCGAACCTGCGAGAAAGTCTACTCGCAGCCCACTGACCTTCGTTGCCGACGAATCCCCCTTTTTTCAACGCCTCTGGGCGGAACGAAAACGAGTCTTGATCTCGGATACGAAACAGGAGCCGGGGTGGCATACGTTCGAGGGACATGCGCAATTCCGTTCCTGGCTTGGGGTCCCCTTGCTTGCCTCCGAGGCATTGCGGGCGAACGGAACTGCCCATTCCCGACTTTGCCGACCTCAGGAGACGGCCCCCGTTCCCGTCATAAGACGTTCCCCGCACCGATCTGTGGAAACCTCCTATAAAGCCAAACGCTGGCTCGCGACGTTGCAAGTTTTGTTCCGGGCATGACTTCCGGGTAGCCGTAATGCGCCCAGAATCGGTGCCAAGGGCGAGGATTGCGACATCTGATTTTTTCCGCCGCCTGAGCAATATTGTACAGCGAGGACTGTCGCGATTCGTGCTGGGGATTGCGGGAGGGGTTGCGGCGCTCTCGGCCTTGGCTCTCGCCTTAAAAATAAGTAGCCGGTTAATCTTTAGATGCGCAGGCTGCCACTACGGCTATGTCGCCGCCGGACCTTTTTGTACCCATCCAACCTTATTGTCCATCCAGCCGCTTCAGGCGAGGAAAAAACGGACTCACCTCGAATTGCATCTTCTCTGAAGCCGACTCCAGGCGAACTGGTTTGCTCTTGAGCATCTCGATCCGGTCCGACCAGGGATCAACCACAATCCGCGAGCCGAGCGGCAAGGCAGCAATCTGATCTATCCTATCCATTTGCAGGTTCTTGCCGGTATTGGCGAGTGGCTGCATTCCGACCAGATGGCTGCTCCCGAAATCGTTGCTCAAGCGTCCATGCAGCAGATTCGGTAATTGCGGAGAGCGCGCTCGCAGAGCTTTCAGGAAGAGTCCGGCATTCGTGAGTTGATCTTTATACGGCGACTTCGAAAACAGCTCGAGACCTTTCCTATCAGCGTCAGCTTCCTGCACGGGATCGAAATGAAAGTTCAGCTTGGCAAAGATCTCCAGATCCGAGAAGGGCACCGTCACACCCGACAAGGATTCGGCGCCAGCGCCCACGGAATGGCCCAAAACTATGTGGGCCAGTTCGTGGGCCAGCACCGCGGCGAGCGTCGCCTCGTTGGGTAGCACATCGAGAAGCCCGCGGCTGATGACGATTGTTCGCCCCATCACAAATGACTCCAGTGGCGTTGTGAGCAGCACTCGGCAACGAACCGCAGCAAGGTCAAGATTGTTGGTCACCATCAGATTGTTGACCACCGTCTGCAAGATCCCGTCGACCTTGCCGTCTGGAGCCATCAATCCGGCAACTTGCAGCCGCTCCACCACATTGTCTTCCCAGGTGTAAGTTGTCTGCCCCAACGTATTAGCCGGACTCAAGTCCTGCGAAGCTTCGTGCCGCTTAGGATCGACCCACGCCGGCGCGTCGGTCAGAGGCTTGGCATACTCCCGGTGATCTCCCGCGTGTGCCATGTCGTAGCCCCAGATCCGGGTTTGAGCCTTAAACCAGAGTCTATGGCTCGAGCGATCATGGGGATTCGACTCCTCGGTATAAACATAGGCAGGCATCCACATGATGCCGAGGGTATTCAGCCGCCAACTATCAAAGTGAAATCCGGGTTTCGAGAACGCCTTCGAGGTGTGCATTCCTGTGAAACGCACGATGTTGAAGTCCTGATCTTCCACCCAGATCCGTCCGACAAAGCCATGTTCCGCCGAATTCTCACGGGGCCTCACGTCCACGACGGCGCAGCGCACTTCGCCGAGAATCTCCCAGCGGACGAATTCGAATGTGTAGTTTTGCCGATCGAAGTGTTCCAGGTCCGGGAACAACTCTTGCGCGAAACCGGCGGCCGAGAAAGGGTTTTCATGCTGGAGCAACTTCTTCTTCACTCGCTGCTTCAAATGCTCCTCGTCCACAAATGACGAAGTGCTGAGCGAATTGCCAGACAGATCCAAACGGCTCAGAAAATAATCATCGTCTTTCGGAGATGTGACAAGGGCAGGATCAGGCTGTTCTTCCTGGATATAGGTCTCAATGATCGGCTTAAAGTTGCGCAGCAAGTCGATCATCCGGTGCTCCTGCAGAATAGCCGAGTCGACAAAATCATCAAACACAATGGCTTTGCGCGTGGAAACGGAGGGTAACGACTGGGCGGGGCTCAGAGGCTGGGCGGCAGGAATAGCGTTCTGACCCGCAACGAGCCCGACCGCAAACACCTCAAAGAGTGCACGGCTAAGCCAGGAAATTGGCCTCAGCACAAACATGCAGAAACCAGTCTAAACCCGCGCCAGCGTCCCCAATCCGGAAACTATGCAATAGTCGTCGTTAAATCGCGTCTCTAACAATGTCGGCGGCGTTAAGTAGTTTTCGAGCACACTTCGGCATGCACTCAACGAGGAGCGCCTTTTCGCTCTCGATGAAGCTGTTTTGCTTTACCGACCCATGCCCGCACCTAATCAATATTCAGGTCAGAACTCTCGGTCCGACCCGTGCATCTCTTCAGTCTCTCAGGGCGATCATGATTCCTGCTTCGAACTCCTCGTCATAGAGGAGCGGGAAGCCCAATCAATTTTTCGGTGTTTTGCTGCACACTAGGGCGGTTTCCGGGCTGTCCCACATGCGAACCGAACTTGCTCCGCTGCTGATAGTCGTGATTCATGATCCGGGTATTGGGTCATCACGCCGCCATCCAGACGTTGCGTGCCCGCATCCGAACATCGAAACTCTTAATCTTTACTAAGGAGGAGCAATGATCGAAAGGAACATTACTTTGCCGGAAATGATTCTTTGGACCGGGACGCGATTCCAGAACACTTCATTGCGCGCATTTTGAGATCTGTTCCTTTAGCGCCCCTTATTAATCGTTTGGAAAGCATACAAGGAGCTGCGTGCAAGAACGAACAACACGTGGCCATCACGCCCTCCGAACAACAGTTGCGAAGGGCGTTCCGGAACGTCTATGGTATCGATCAGATGGCCCGACGGGTCGTATATGAAAATCTGACCGGCAGCAATATACACGTTGCCTTTGTCGTCTACCGTCACGCTTTCTCCGCCTCGTTCAGTAAAGACCTTCAAGTCTGACAGCGTTCCATCAGGCTCGACTGTCGCGGCATAAGTCTTCTCCCCATTTTCATCGGAAACATAATAGGGCTGGTCGGCAACAGCAGGGGCGAAACCAAAAGCTCGAAGTGTGTTGTTCAACTTCGAACCGTAATAGAGTTCGCCGGTTACAAAGTCTGCCCCCACGGGAAGGAACGTCGTCCCGTCCGGAGAGATGAACTGATAGGGCTGCGTTACAGGAATCGTCTCGAGGAAATCGTTTTCGTTTCGCCAGTAGTCGACAGGTAACACCGGCGTCAATCCCGGGCGCAGCGCGGCCGGAACAGCGGGCAACAGGGTGACATCGTCATCCCGCGCGCCGGGTTTGAAGGCGTAGACAGTTCCGTTACCCGCATACGAGACCACCATCAAATCGCCGGACTTATCCAAAAACAACTGAACTGGGTCCAGCGGGTTGTCGCGCACTTTCGAGAGTTGATGCGTTAGAGCCGACCAGCAATAAATTGTCTGCCATCTCGCGTCTACGAAGTAGAGATCCCCCGCGCTGTCAATAGCTCCGCCGGAAATATTGAAAAAACCACCGGCGAGTTTTTCAACGTTTGCGCCTTTAGCAAGGACATGCGAAGGATGCAGCAAATTAGCGGCAGGGGCGTTGCCGGAGACCGTCAACCAGGAGAATTCACGCTGCCGTATTTCGATGTTGTGGGTTTCATCGTAAACCGTGTTATCGAACGACACCTTGCTATCGCTGTAGCAATGGACGTTGCGAAATCGTATATTGGTGGAACTTGTAATTCTGATCGCGTAAAGGAAGGGCTGATAGGAGCTTACGACCCGATACGGAAGCTTGGGGTCAATCTTGAGCGCAGCCCGGTAGTGCTCGATGGCTTCTGCGGTGCTCCCACGCTTTGCCAGTTCGTGCGCCATCGCCTGCTGCATGCGGACCGAGCTTCGGAAGCTGGAGCCGACGAATGAAGCTATTCTCTATACCGCTTACAGGGTTTATCGAACGGGCCGCGTACGATCCAACTGGGCGCGCGGGTATTCTTCTAACGCCGCTCGCGTAACCGAGGAGGACGGCGGCTCGCTGCCGTCCTCGGCTCTACGCGGGAAGAACGAGAGCGAAATGGCGCTCTTCTGAGTGCATGCTACAGGTGTACTCGAAAGCGCTTGACACCGCCGACATTGTCAGAGAGGCGATGTTACACAAGTCACGTGGAGGTGAGGCAGGATGCCGCTCATTCCACCGGACCACGTCGGCCCGCGTTACTGTCAGTCGCGGCTTGCAATGAGAATTGTTCGCCTAGCAGGCTGCTGAAAAATGAGCTGATGCAGGCGAAAACTGGCTTCTGCGACTCTCTTCAGTGCTCTCTGTAGCAGTTGTTCCGGGTGAAGGCTGATAGTTTGTGGCCGGTAGAGGACGTGTCAGGCACACTGCGGCTGTGGGGAACCACGCATCAGGTTGCGGATACGCACTAAGTTGTAAGCCGCCGCCGTGAACGTGAACATCCAGCCGACCCGTTCCAACCCGCGATGCCGCAGCTTACGAAGTAGGCCGATGCATTTCATCCAGCCGAACACCTCTTCGATTCGCTTGCGCTTCTTCTGACTGACCCGATACCCCGAGTGTCTCGTTGTACGCTGATCTATCGCGCTGCGCCGGTTGGTGTTGTTCTGTGCGAGGTGCGGCGTAACATCCATGTGGCGCAGTTCGGCGGTGAAGTCGTGGGCGTCATAACCCTTGTCTGCTCCGAGCGTGACGCGGTGCGTGCCGGGCAAACCTTCGGCCATCAGCAGGGCGGCATGGCGTTCCGCCGAACCGTAGGCTCGTGTTGTTAGCGTGGAAACCACCAGACCGTTACGATTCTCCGTCAGCAAATGACCGCGATAGGCCAATACCGCACCCATACCCTGGCTTTTGCGTGCCAGCATGGCATCGGGATCAGTGGCCGAGCAGTGGGTCTGGTTGCTGCGTTTCTCTCCGTGGAAGTTCACTGTTGGATTCGCACCTTCGCTAGTTCCGGCGTTGGGTGATTGGTGGTCGCTGTCAGCGCGGCGGAAACTTTTCTGTCCTGCCCATGCCTCCAGCAGGGTTCCATCCACTGTGAAGTGTTCGGAGGAGAGCAAATCTAGTGTGTGGGCCTGCTGCAGCACGGCTTGGAAGAAAGCGTCAGCAAGGTCGCCTTCCAGCAAACGCAGACGGTTCTTCGTGAACACGGTTGCATCCCAGACGACATCATCCATGTTCAGTCCGACGAACCAGCGAAATAGCAGATTGTAGTCCAGTTGCTCCATCAGCATGCGCTCGCTGCGTACTGTGTACAGCACCTGCAACAGCAGTGCTCGCAGCAGTTTCTCGGGAGCGATCGACGGGCGGCCCGTCTTCGCATACAACCGCCGGAAGCGGGGTGACAGTTGCGTCAAGATCTGATCGGTCATGCTGCGGATTTGCCGCAGAGGATGGTCTTGGGGTACTCGCTGCTCCGGTGAAATATAGCTCCACATCGATGCTTGCTGCTGGTCGTTTCCGCGCATGCTCTTTGCTACCACAACCAACCTGTGGAAAGGCAGTCGTTCTTTAGTAGCGCTGCTAGTGCAGCGTGGGAGTGATGGTGGCCTTACATGTCATATGGCGCGAGCGAATCAATGACAGCCACCTGCGAGCTGCACCACGAAGTTCGGAACTGGGCGAGGACAAGAATCGGCGATAGAAGGGCTCCGCACATCCACCAAGCAGATCAAAGACTGCAGGGAAGTATGTCGCTGCCTCTCCGGTCAGGCCGGGTTGCGGAGTTGGTACGAGTAGCGCAGCGGTTTCCAGTTCTTCTGCCAATGCTTCATATCTCTGATCGGATGGTGCCTCGGAAAGATCACGAAGCGCATTCGACGGCGGCGTAGGTGCCAACTCCATTTCAAGTGCGTACAGTGGCATGGCCACTACCCAGCCCGACAGTTTTTGCTTGAGGAATATCAGATAACGCTTTTGGGGCCGGAAGTCGGCAAGAGGCGGACCGGAGTAAACGATTCCTCCTTCCGAAGTGGCGTGGTACTTGAACCACGTGAACTGAAGCTCCTCTACGTGTGAGCCACGAAACACTCTGTCTATCCGAATATGAGCAACATTGCCGGCAAGTTCGGTGTGATCCACATTCTGAACTCCGAGCGCAGAAGTATCCTCAATAGTCCCCGATACAACGAGATCAGAAATACGCAGCCGTTCGCGGAAATCCCCGGAAACCTTCGCGATTTCCGGCCATGTTGATTCCGGTGATAGCCCTTAGACCGCGGGTTTCAAACGCCTTCTTCCGGGGGCAGCGCAGCCCGTCTCGCTCCAGCGTCCGTTGCGCTTGGGTTTCGTTCTTTGCGGGAGCGGCATCAGATCGGTGCTGAGAACGCGCTTGTATTGAGTGGTCTGCGACAACCACTCGGCACCTCGCTCCGAGGCGGAATAAGCTCTCACTTCGCTGCAGTGTTTTCGTCCGTGGTCGGCTATCGGAACCAGGAGTATTGCCATCCGGCATCGTGCCCATGCCTGTGCTACACTCCGCAAAACCTCTCGATGTAGATCCGGATCGTCTGCCAAAGGAGACCACATATGTCTGTGATGCCAGACCCAACCTTCTATCCCTCACCGAGCATGGCAATGCAAGCTCCGCCAGAACACCTCGCGTATGTGGCACTTCTCAACGTCGGGAACAATGGAAAGCGCGACGCTATGGGTGTGATTGACGTCGATCCCAGTTCCTCCGAGTATGGCCGGCTTGTCGGGCAGGTGGATTTTCCGCGCGGCGACAATGAGCTGCACCATTTTGGCTGGAATGCTTGTAGTGCGTGCCTATGTCCACAGGCTCCGCATCCGCATATGGAGCGACGTTACCTGATCGTGCCCGGGATCGGGTCGTCCCGGATTTACATCCTGGACGCGAAGCAGAACCCCAAGCAACCGAAGGTCGTGAAGGTGATCGAGCCTGAGGAGTTCATCAAGAAGACCGGCTACACCTCGCCCCACACAATTCATTGCGGCCCGGACGGAGTCTATGGGAGTGCACTCGGGTCAGCGAGTGGAGACGGCCCCGGCGGCATTTTCCTGATGGACGCCAACACGTTTGAGTTGAAAGGCCAGTGGGAGAAGGATCGTGGCCCACAGCAACTCGCCTACGACTTCTGGTGGCACCTGGGCTACGACGCAATGGTGACCTCCGAATGGGGCACGCCGAACATGGTCAAAAACGGTCTCAACGCGCAGTTGCTGCTGGCCGGGAAGTACGGCCACAAGCTGCACCTCTGGGACCTGGATCGGCGTCGTCATCTGCAGGAAATTGACCTGGGTGCGGAGCAGCAAATGGTGCTCGAACTGCGGCCGGCTCACGATCCTAAGAAACCGTATGGGTTTGCGGGTGTGGTCATTTCACTGAAAGACCTTTCATCCTCGATTTGGATGTGGTATCGCGAAAATGGGGGCAACAACGGCAAGTGGTCCGTCCGAAAGGTGATCGAAATTCCCGCTGAGCCGGCTGATCCGGAAAAACTTCCGCCTTTGCTGCAGGGCTTCAAGGCGGTGCCGCCGCTAGTATCGGACATTAATCTGTCGCTCGACGATCGCTTCCTCTATGTTTCCTGCTGGGGGACCGGTGAGTTCATCCAGTATGACGTCTCCGATCCCGCCATCCGAAGAAGACCGGTTCGGTCCACATCGGTGGCATCGTCCGCCGCGCGGCTCATCCGAGCAAGCCCAAACACACGCTCAACGGCGGCCCACAGATGGTCGAGATCAGCCGCGACGGTAAACGCATCTATTTCACCAACTCGCTTTACTCTCCTTGGGACGAGCAGTTCTATCCCGATGGTGTGCAGAGTTGGATGGTGAAGATGGACGCACATCCGAAGGGCGGGATGCATTTGGATGAAAAGTTCTTCGTTGAGTTCGACGAGTTGCGCGCACACCAGTTGCGACTGGAGGGCGGCGACGCTTCCTCGGACTCTTATTGCTACTCGGACGGTAAATGATGCATGCTGGTCTGACAATGACAGCGTTTTGGCTGATGGTTCTCCTTGGTGCCTACCACGGAATCAACCCTGGGATGGGTTGGCTCTTCGCCGTGGCACTGGGCATAAAGGAGCAAGTCGGGAATGCGGTAGCAAAAGCACTCGTCCCTATCGCCTCGGCCACGCGTTGGCCATCGGCATGGTGGTTCTGGCAGCGGTGTTTCTGGGCATGGCGCTGCCGCTCACGGCGATTCGCTACTCCGTGGCTGCCCTCCTTTTCAGCCTTGGAGTGTACTCCCTGGTGCGGCACCGCCACCCGCGCTGGGTCCGCATGCAGGTGGGCTTCCGGGACCTGACGTTCTGGTCGTTTCTTATGGCATCGGCGCACGGCGCGGGTTTGATGGTGCTGCCGGTGCTGTTAGGTAGCGCTACCGTCGAAGCGGCTGACCACATGTCAAGCCACCATCACTCGTTTGTCGTCGCCAGCCCTCTCGCGGCACTGCTCGCCACTGCGGTCCATACCACAGCTTACCTTGCCGTCACTGGCCTGCTGGCGTGGGTAGTCTATTGCAAACTCGGCTTGGTCATTCTTCGTACGGCGTGGTTCAACTTCAACCTGGTCTGGGGAGTAGCGCTGATAGCCGCGAGTCTGTTCACCCTCTTCATGTAGCACATCCGGCCTTCTGGTGTGTTCTTCAGAGGGTCAGCAAACCAAGAAGTGATCCAAAGCGATTGTTTCCAGTTTACCGTGATCCGCTCAGAAGACCGCACGTCCGAAAGCCCCGCACGCTTTCTTAAGGGGAAAGAGGTGGAAGGCGCATTGTCTATGTTGGTCTAGGCAGCAACCGCTGTCCGATCCAAGATCGCAGCGGCCTGTCCCGCTTCTACGACGCCAAAGACTCAGCAGAGGCGTATTCGTACTGGGATCCACTCCGCAATACGCGTAGTCGATGCTAATGCCCGCTTCGCCGAGACGCGAAGCCGCACGCACTTCGGAAGTAGACTCACAAACAGACTCCCGGAAATCGCTCCGATGGTTTCCGCTCATGCCTGACACGTTCTGTCTCTTCCAGGGTAGCCCGGCCAGAAAATTGTCTGCCAACCGCTGGCACATTGGATTATTGAAGGTTTGCCCGTAAACCACCCGGAAACAATGAACGCGGTTATCGAGACCTGCTTCGACTTTTTTGCCAGAGCCCTCGCCGGAGCAGAAGTCATTAATCGATTAGTGAACGGGCCTAAGCGGGAGCATCGGAGAGTGAAGAATCGTATATCACCCTGACAGAAAGTGATAAGGGAGGGAGATCGTGCGGATAAGTATTTGCGGAATGCGGAAGGCGTTGGTCGTTGTTGCAATGGCATGCCTCACCATGATCTTGGCCACTGCACAGGAGAAGGCGCAATCCAATTTGCGGGCCGTTGCTACGAGGGAGGGACGCGCAGAAATTAATGCCCATGTGGCGCAATGGCTAAAGGAGAGTGACGTA
>CAWIJP010000011.1:0-38036 GCA_963836305.1 uncultured Acidobacteriaceae bacterium
CCAGCGGGCAAGCCTCGCAGGATGAGTTAGCGGATCTACGATCTCACCTCGAGACCTGTCCCAGCTGTCGCAGCGCAACCTACGACTTTACGCAGATCAGCGCTCAAGCACTCTCACAACTGGCGGCTAAGCGGCTGCACTGTCTGGCAGCGGCCCGATCAGAAATGAAGTTCATGTCGGCGACGATTGAGGAGCAACGCGCCGAGATCGAATCCGAAAGGAAGGCGAGGGACGACTTGAATTCGCGCCTCACCGCAGCAGAGAAGGGAAGTGCAGTAAATGAATCTGAGCGAGCCCAGCTGGACGCTCGCATCGCGCAGCTTGAGACGGAGATGGAAAAGGCGAAATCCGAGAAGAACGCGAGCGATACGGCGCTGGCTCTCGAAGACACGGAGCTTCGCGAACTGCGAAAAGAAAGTTTCCGACCAAGGTACGGCTTTAGCGGAACAACAGGAGCTTGCCGAGAAGGGAAGTGACGTACGGGACCTCGTGGTGGCGCGCAATCTCCACATCATCGATGTCCACGACCGGGACGGAAACGGAAAAAGCCAGCGAGCCTTCGGACGAATCTTTTACACGGAAGGGAAGTCTTTGATCTTCTACGCATACGATCTCGTCGACCCACGGAAACTGGATGCGAAAGTTTCGTTTTATGTCTGGGGCGAGCGACTGGGGGCTGAAAAACCTATCCGAAGCCTGGGTATCTTCCACGATGATGACGCCAGGGACGGACGCTGGGTTCTGACGTTTGATGATCCTCAGGTCTTAGCGCAGATCAATTCTGTTTTCGTGACTGCGGAATCCTCCAAAAAGGCGATAAAAGAGCCCGGCGGACGGAGGGTACTGTTTGCCTTCCTCGGGGACAAGCCCAACCACCCGTAAGCAAATTTCAGGCTTCCACAGAGCCCGCCATCTTCCCGAGACGGGATTTCGCATATTTTCCACATTTACGATCCCTAGAAATTCCCGCCAATGTTAATCACTACAAGCCCGTTTGAACTAAGCCGCTAGCGCGGCGGACGCTACCGCGTGCTCGAAGTAGGGGGCATTGGAGGTTCCGGACTGTCCCGACCCGCGAGGCTTGAGGAAGGATCGGCCTTGCGCTACGATGAGGGCAATCATGAGGCTAAGTATTCATGTTTAGATCGATGAGCATCAATAACTGCTCTTTTGGTAAAAGCCGCTTCTGGCAAGGCTTTCCAAACGAAAATCGATTGAAATCCCATAGGGAATCCCGCATCCGCCGCAAACGCTAGCGGCTCACTTCAAACGACCCTATCGAAACTGCCCCCGACCTTACTAACTTGCGCATCCCCGCACCTCTGCTTCGGGGCAGTCCCGATAGGGATCTATCGTTTGTCGTTACCGATCTGGTGAAACTTCCCCGAAGCCGACTTCTGGCTAGCGCAGCGAGGGGGTTCGTCCCTCGCAACTTACCAATGTTCACCCTGATCGCGGCAACGGCCAGTCGAGTCTTCAGATAGCTTCGCGGTTCGCGACGACGAATACTAGGAGAATCCGGCACACTCATGTAATCTCCTGTGTTCTAGAGAGAAGGCGATGGACGGCATTGCCATTGGCGCGATAGTGCTGTTTGTGCTGGTTGGCCCCTGGATATTGGTGTGGTGGGCAAACGCTTCGCGCAAGCGCGAACGGGAAGAGGACCAAGAACGCACCCGAGAGCTGGCCTCACGTATCTCGGTACTCGAACGTTCGATACAGAAACTCCAAGCGCAAAGCCCAGCAGAAAAGGCCACCCAGACACCCCAAGGCCCAATAGCACTTGCTTACACACCGCCGTCTTCCGCGGCGAATATTGTTTCGCCGCCGCTTTCGCCTCCTGTCGTCGAGCCGACCGCGTCTGTACAGCGGGCCGAGAGCAGGGTGAAACAGAAGGTAGCCGAAACTGCAACATCGGGAGATTTTTCCGCGGATCAAGTAACTCCGCCCGCGCAAAAGCCAGTCGCACCACAAGTGAGTTTCGCCGCGAGCGAGCCAACGCCGTCCCTGGCCGACCGCGTCAAGTCCTCACTCGACATCGAGGAGATGCTCGGCACGAACTGGCTCAACAAACTGGGCATCGTGATCTTGGTTTTGGGCGTGGCGTTCTTTCTGGCGTACCAACTTAAAACGCTCGGTCCCGCAGGCAAAGTGCTGGTTGGATTTGTGACGGCCGGTGTGATGCTGGCTGCTGGTATCTGGTTTGACAGGGGAGAACGTTACCGGATTCTGGCTCGCGCGGGCATCGGCGGTGGTTGGGCTCTGCTGTTTTTCACGACCTACGCGATGTATCACGTACCGGCTGCGCAGGTTCTCTCGTCGCAGGCTCTCGACCTCGTCCTGATGCTGGCGGTCGCGGTGACGATGGTGCTGCACACGCTGCGCTATCGCTCGCAAGTGGTGACGGGGCTGGCGTTTCTGCTGGCGTTCTTAACGGTAACCATCAGCCACTCCAATGTGTACAGCTTGTCGGCAGGAGCGGTTCTCGCCGCGGGGATGGTGGTGATTGTTGGGTTCATGCAGTGGTTTGAGTTGGAAATGTTTGGAATTCTCGCCAGCTATCTCAATCATTATTTATGGCTGCGGCCGATCATCGAACCGATGCATGGCAAGCGGCATCCGTTCCCGGAGTTCGTGGCGAGCGCTGCGATTTTGAGTTTGTACTGGCTGATCTTCCGCCTGTTGTATGTGTTCCGGCGGCCGAGAGCGCAGGAGAAGGAGCGTACTTCGACTGCGGCTGCCTTGCTGAATACGGCTCTACTACTGGCGCTTTTTAAATATCAATCGGCCCATCCAGAGTGGGCGTTTTGGGCTCTCCTCGCTATTGGAGCGATCGAGACGCTGCTCGGTCAATTGCCGGTTGCGCGGCGCCGGCGCAGTGCGGCCGTCGTTTTGAGCACGCTGGGGGTGGTCCTCCTTATCGCCGCGGTTCCCTTCCGTTACTCCGGGATGCGGCTCTCGATGCTGTGGCTGGTGGAGGCTGAGGCGCTGCTGCTGATCGGAGTGTGGACCAAGGAAGTGGTCTTCCGCCGCTTGGGGATGTTGACGGGTCTGGTGGTCGCAGGACAGATGATTTCCGTGGACGCGGCGCGCATCTTTGGCAGGCGCATGGATGGCGCCGATTTGCGGGCCGACTTCAGACTCACGATTGTTTTTGTGGTGGCGGCCGCCGTGTTTTATGTGAATGCGCATTGGGTGCTGCGGCGGTGGGCCGATTTATTCACAACCGAGTTCGATCGGCGGGTAATGCAGCGGCTTTCGTATGCCGCTGCGGTGATGCTTTTGATTGCCGCGTGGATTGCGTTCCCAGAGACGTGGACCGCCGTGGCGTGGTGCGGAATTGGGCTGGGACTGGCGCTAGCGGGACAGCGCTTTGTTTTCCCGGAACTGGGATATCAGGCGAACGTCCTTGGATTGGCATCGGTGATTCGCGTCTTGACGATCAATCTTGCGGCTGATGACAAGTTTCATGGGATGACGCTGCGGTTAGTGACCATTACTCTAGTCTGCGGCCTGTTGTATCTAACATCGAACTGGACTGGCGATGCAGATCAAGCGCGCGGAATCGCACTTGGCAAACGTCTTTTTTCCTCAGGCGAGCTCGTGAGTACTGCTTACACGTGGTCGGCGTCTGCATTGCTAGGCTTGCTGGCCTGGTACGAATTGCGGGCGGTGAGCGTCGCGGATGCCTGGCTGGTGGGTGCACTGGTGTTGCTGGAACTCGGTTTGGTGTGCAAGAAGTTGAGCTGGCGGCTGCAGGCGTATGCGGTGTTTGCGGCGAGCTTTGCCAGAATCTTCTTTGTGAATTTAAATGCCGCGGGAAATCCCGGTGAGATCAGTCCGCGTTTCTATACGGTGGTTCCGTTGGGGCTGGGATTTTTCTATGCGTATTGGAGATTGCAGGACAGCGGCAAAGATTTGGTTGAGACTGAACCCACATTCAAAGTTACGGATGTTTGCTGCTGGATGGGCACAATTACCTTCGCGGCACTCATGCGTTTTGAATTAGAAGCAGACTGGGTAGCGGCCGCGTGGGCGGCATTAACTTTTGCCCTGTTGATGGTGGCTTGGCGCAGCGAGCGCAGAGTCTTTTTGTATCAGGGATTAACGGTTGCGATGGGAGTGTTGTTCCGAACCGTTTTGCACAATTTCTACGAGCGCACTTATTTTCCGGCGCCGGAGTGGGAGAGCCGCTGGATCACGGCGGGAACGGCGATTGCGCTGCTGGTAGCGGCGTTGCCTTTTGCATTTCATTTGCGGAAGAGGGACGAACACAGCGTGAAGACCGGCTTTGTTCGTCTGCTTCAGGGCGTGGTTTGGCGTCCGGAGCAACTTTTGTTTTTCATCGCAATCGGGTTGCTTACCGCGTTGCTGGCGCTAGAAATGCGGCACGGCATGGTCACACTCTCCTGGGGTCTGGAGGGTGTAGCGGTTTTCGTGCTGGCACTGAAGTTGGAAGAACGTAGCTTTCGGCTCACGGGACTGGGATTATTGCTGCTGTGTGTCGGAAAGATTTTGCTGGTGGATGTCTGGCATTTGGATCCGCGCGACCGCTATTTGACTTTCATTGTGCTCGGTGGGGCGCTGCTGCTCGTGTCATTTCTCTACACGCGGAATCGCGAGATGTTACGGCAATACTTATGACACGCTGGGTTATATTCGCGGGCATTGTTCTGTTCGGCCTGGCGGCCGTGGTGGTGAGCGAGCGGCGGAAGGTGGACGTGTCTGCCAGTCCAGCTGTGCTCTTGTATTTTGTGGCCGACACTGAGCAGGAGCTGACTCGAATGCCGGTAAGTTTCACGCGCATGCCGGAGTCAGAAGAGATCCGGATCGGAAACGAACTGGCACGCTCCTACGCCTCGCAATGGAAGCAGGGGGACATGGCGGAAGTTACCGGCGTGGAACATTATTTGACCCGCGTGGGATCGGGACTTGCCGGCCATGCTCATCGAATACTGCCTTACAACTTCCACTACATTCCCGACCCAAACTTCATGATGCTTTCGCTCTGCCGGGCGGGCATGTGTATGTCGGTGGCGGACTCCTGCAGTTGATGGATAGCGAAGATGAACTGGCCGCCGTAATGGGACACGAGATCGAGCACATCGACCACTACCACTGCGCGGAGCGCGTGCAGCAGGAAGAGGCTCTGCGCAGACTGCCGCTGGGAGGGTTGGTAGCGTTGCCCGTGGAATTGTTCGAGGCGGGATATAGCAAAGATCAAGAACTGGAGGCGGATCGGGAAGGCACGCGGCTGGCGGTACAGGCGGGATACTCGGCCAACGGGGCAATCCGCATGTTTGAAACCTTCGATCGTTTGCACAATGAGTATCAAGCCAGGGCGAAAACACCGCAAGAAGAGTCCTACAAGGACATGGACGCTGCTATTCGCGAGGTGAAGAAGCATCCGAAACCTCTGTCCGGCTTCCTCTTCAGCCGAGATCAGAAGGCGATCGATCACTTTCTCGCGAGCTTGTCGTTTGGCGGCAGTGCGATCAATCAGGTGAACATTCACCTGTTTATCGAAACCATGCCCTTTGGAGGGGTCGGATATTCCGGCATTGGTCACTACTACGGCAAGGCCGGGTTTGACGCCCTCACGCATGCGAAATCGGTCTTCATTTCGCCGCCCGACGTCGCCATCGAACACCTGTTCCCGCCGTATACGGAGGAAAGGGTCAAAGCGCTCAGCCAGTGGTTTGAATACTAGGCCGCAAAGATCCCTGAAAAAGCGATCCAAAGGAGCATAGAGGTGAAAACGAATGCGAAAGACTACGTATCGACTGCCCAACAGTTCTTCACTGCGTACGATTGCCCACGACGTTGATGGCATGCTCGCTCTCTGCGCAGATGGCGCACTCGGACGATATGCTCCGTACGGCCGCGAGAGCGTCGTGCCAATCCGTGGTGGCATCGATGTTATTTGGCGCGCTTTTCCGAATGCAGTTCCGAACTTCCGAGTCAAAGTGATCGAGCTGATCCCTGCCGAGGGGAACATAGTGGTGATCCAAGCCGAGATGAGCGGGCCCATACCTGCCAAAGTGCATGGGGTTGCAAAGAAGGGCCAGGACGTACACATCCCTCACTGCTACATTCTCCGTTTCGACACGGACTCCAAAATCACACGGCTCGACGCTTACTGGGACAACACCGTGGTGGCGCTCAATGAAGGCTTGCGCTGTAAGAAGAGGTTGCCTGCCCGCTGGCAAACCTCGCGGGCCACATCAGGCAGGAGTTTCGCGTCTGCCGGGCGAGTCATCAATTTCAACGTTGCGGCGACTTTGTTCTCCGAGAGCACATTCAGAAACGGCGACTGGTTCAGAGAGACGCTGAGCGCCGTTTTCAGCGTGTCATCAAAGACTGGGTCGCCCGTTTCGTTGTTGAAGTCGGCGAGAACGATGGTGTCCTTCTCGGTTAGGCGATGTGTAGTCTGGCGCGAACGGAAGTAGAACGCTCCCGCGATTGCCACCAGGACAAGAACCACGGCGGCGGGAGCCAGAACCTTCCAGAGTTTCCTGCCCGCGACAGGGGCTTCGGCGATCTTCACCGCGCTCGATGACGAAGATGGCGCAAGCGCGGGCGAGGAACCGGATGCTGGCGACGGCGGTTGGGCGACCTGAGAGCCGCTCTCCTGTGCGACCGCCGCCACCGTCCCGGAAGTCGCAGCGAGGGCTCGTCCCGTCTCGGTATCCCGCTTGAGGCGCTGCAAATCAGTCCGTATGTCGCCTATGACGACTTTCTTCAGATCGTTCGGCTGCGTGCTGATAGCGCAGGTTGCGATCTTTCTCCAATGCCTTGTTGATGACCCGTTCCAGATCGACTGGCACATCATGATTCAGCCGCACCACGGCCACCGGGGCACGGTTCACGATGGCTTCACAGATCATCGCCGAACTTTCGCCATGAAAGGGCAAAGCACCTGTCGCCATCTCGTACAGCACGGCTCCAAACGAGAATAGATCGCTCCGCGAATCCAACTCTTTCGCCCGTACCTGGCTGGAGCAAACGCGGCCCGCGTGTTTCTGAGTGATCAGGGCATCTCAGCGCGCCAGGTGCAGCTTGTGTGGGATGCGATTGCACTCCACACCACTCCTACTCTCGCGCTCCACAAAGAACCCGAGGTCGTCATGGTTCACTCAGGCATCGCGGTAGACGTTCTCGGAGTGGGCCTCGATCGAATCCCGCAGGACAAACAGCGTGCGATCCTGAGTGAATTTCCGCGCTTGGCATTCAAGACCCAGTTCAAACGGTGCCTCTGCAACGTCGTTCGCCAGAAGCCGATGACCACCATAGCCCCCAGGCCACTGAACGTCTGGCAGACTGATCGCTTGCAACTGGTTCATGATCCGGGTGCGCGCCTGCACCATGCGGTGCCGGTGCCACAGCAGCTGCCGCAGATCCCGGTTCTCCCCCCTCGGTACCCAGATCTGGGGAAAACGATCCTCCAGCAGCAACTGCAAGATCAGTCGCGCGTCCTGGCGGTCCGTCTTCTGCCTGCGCACTCGCTTCGCACGGATCTCAGCCGCATCGCCGATCCGCAACTCAATTTGCAACTCCGCCAGCAGTCGTTCAAACCAGCGCGCATGTCCGCTGGCCTCCATGCCCACACGTACTGTTTGCCCGCTGACCGCAACAGCGCGATAGAACTTCTCCGCCTCCTCGCGATGCGCTAGTCTTTTTTCCTGAAACTCTCCGCTGTCTCTATCCACCAAAGCAATTTGCTGAAACTCGGGGTGGAAATCTACTCCTATAATTGATCATCGTTCGGCTCCTTTCTCCCGAGCCTGTTGGTTGGATTCAGCACCACCAACTTTACTCGGGCCTGGGAGCCGACATTGTCATGGAATCAATTTCACTCACCGACGGGGCTTTTACCGTTAACGCCTGTTATCTGCCGATTGCTTGGCTGGCGCGAGTGCGATTAGTGCAACGCCGACAATTACAAGCGCTGGTATGTCACCCAGCAGATGTCCGTGTTCACTCGGATCGCGAAATGCCTGCATCGCCATAATGGCAGCGTGAACGAGACTCGACCATGCCGTGAAGGCGATCAGGCTGCGATTCGCCGACGGGTTGCGCGACGCAAGCAGAAGGAAAATACCGAGTGTGGCATACACGCCAAGAATCATCTGCTCGTAGTCCGGCTGATTAGGCTGCCATCGCCACCCACTCGGCCATAGAAACATCATCAGCGGGTAGACACCCAGCAAAAAGATCAACCCCACCAGCACCAACACAACCTTCAGTGCCCGCTCTCGGTTCATCGTGCCCCTCCCTGCGATGCGATATGACAGTCGTTGGGTTGAAATCTTAGATTTAGGTGCACAGCAAGTCAATGCGAGGAAAAGGAGTTGGCTAATACTTTGAGCGGGTTGTTGGCGATAAATCAATTACACTCATAATGCATTGACCCAAAAGGGAATTTCCTATTGGGTGCCAGATTGCCCGCTCTTGCTGCACCAAGATCAATTACCTTGACACGGTAGAGGTCAGGAGTTCGAGTCTCCTCGTGCCTACCATTTATCTCATTGAACCCGCTCGCTCGCGAGCGGCAGGTTCTCTCCGAGTTTGGCCAACTCGTCACCATTGGTCACCAAATCCGAAAGATTTTGGACTGCCTTGCGCTGCGCTGCGGCTGCCCTTGGTTTTTGGTGTGCCGATCAGACCTCGATAGCAGGCCTGTTCGACGCGAATCTCGCCGGAGTGAAAATCGACATCCCTCCAGTGCAAAGCCAATATCTCGCCCACTCTTAAGCCGGTCAGCACTCCGACTGAAACCATCGTGCGGACGGGCTCTTCGAGCGCAGCCAGTAGTGAGGGGATTTGTTCTGGGAGAAGAATATGCCTTTCCCGAACCGCTTTCTTTTCCGGCAGCTCGACCCCGATGGCGGGATTGTCTCCGGCAAAGAACCCCCATTTCTTGGCGGTCACGAAGATCTTTGACATCAGGTTGCGATGGTGACCAGTGTCCGACGTGAGGTATGATGAGGGAGAGTTCACTTCGTATAAGCGTTGGCTCAAGACGGACTGTCACGGAAGGGTTCGCTTCTGTCGCCAATTGTGAAAAATGTTCGCCACTGAAACCTAATGCCCACTCCTCTGAATTGCGCTCTGTGCGGTCGTCTTTGCTCGCTTGAAGAGTGCGCCACGGACGAGCGCGGACGCGCCGTGCATTATCAGTGTCTTGCCGAAAAAATCCTACGGCAAGAGAGCGAACAGCACCCAAAGCCGAATTAGTCCTAAGAACCTCCATCCTATTCTCCCAAGCGAGCATCGTAATTTCGCCAATACCCGGCGGTGGCAATCTTCCGCGTACTGGACGTGGGGAGACTGGGATGTAAGTGAGGAACGGATGAAAGGCACCGTAAAGTGGTTCAATAACGCAAAAGGATACGGGTTCATCGGACGAGAGGATGGACCCGACGTTTTTGTTCACTTCAGCGCGATCACAGCTGAAGGCTACAAAAGTCTCCAAGAGGGAGACGATGTCGAATTTGAAATCATCGAAGGCCAGAAAGGTCCGCAGGCGGCTAACGTGAAAAAAGCCACTTAATTCCATCCAGGCAACTTAGCCGACCACACGGACATGAGGCTTATTTCTCTGCCGGAATGATCCTTACACGAAAGCCGCGAACCTGATTCTATCGGATGTGGGGTTGCCAATCCTTAGTGGAGAAGTGTTTTTGCTTGACATCCTCTCTCATAGGGTGAGCGCTATCGCCTGTGGGTGTTGAAAAAGTCACGTCGATTAGGGGGATGAGATTCGGCAGAAGCATGTTAGAAGAAAGCAATCGCACATGCTCTGTTTGATTCTGATCGTCGGAGGCCTGCTGATTATGATGGGGCAACACGACCGCTCCGAAGCGCTGTTCTATTACTTCCGACTGGACGATCAAGTTCCAGAGACGCATCTGCTGCGGCTGATCGATAAGCACATCAGTCTTGCCTTCGTGCGCGAGAAGCTGAAAGAAAGTTACAGCGACACTGGCCGACCGTCGATTGACCCCGAGTTGCTGCTGCGCATTCTGCTGATCGGCTATCTGTACGGCATCACCAGCGAGCGTAAGTTGGTGGAGGAACTGCGCATGCACCTGGCGTGGCGATGGTTCATCGGTCTGGGGTTCGATCAGGAGATGCCGCATCACTCCACGTTCTCCAAGAACCGGCACGGGCGGTTTCAGGAATCGAAGCTGTTCGAGCAGCTGTTTGAGCAGATCGTACGGCAGTGTGTGGAGGTGGGGCTGGTGAGCGGGAAGAATCTCTCCGTCGATGGCAGCTTCGTGGAAGCGAACGCCGCCAAGGAGAGCCGGATTCCACGGGAGCAATTAGCGGAAGCAGCACAGGTCCATCACACCGTGCGGCAGTATCTGCGGGAAGTAGAAGAGCAGAACCCGGTGGAAGAGCCAGTGCACGAGCAGGATCAGGTATCGACCACCGATCCCGATTCCACCTATGCGACCAAAGGTGGCACACCGGCGCGTCTCGGTTACTACGACAACTATCTGGTGGATAACGACAGCTGTGGAATCGTCGGAGTGCAGGCCACGGCGGCCCGGATGAGCCAGGAAACGGTAGCCGCGCTGGAGATGCTCACTCGTTTCGCCGAGTGGCAAGGACGAGAGTCAGAATCGGTGGCGGCGGATACGACCTACGGGAACGGCGAGTTCTTGCAATGGCTGGCCGATCGGAGCATCACTCCCTACATGCGGACCCGTGACAGTATCCACAGAAAGAGAAGTCCATTTTTCGGTCCCGACCGTTTTATCTACGAACCGGAAAACAATCGCTACCTCTGTCCTGCTGGCCAGTTCCTCAACTACGGTGGCCGAGTTTATCGCAACCGAGCTTTCAACTACATCGGGACACGCAAAAAGTGTGGCCCGTGCGCGCTCCGAGCGCAATGCACAAGTGCTGACTTCCGGGGCCTTATCATCCACCAGAACGAACCAGCCCGACAACGTGCGCGAGAGTTAGTCAACACGCCGGAGTTCGCCAAAGCACAGCGCCAAAGAAAGAAGGTGGAAGCCTTGTTCGCGGAACTGAAGAATCAGATCGGATTGCGGCGCTTGCGTCTGCGGAGACTCAGATTCGTGCGCGAGCAGTTCTTCCTGGCCGCGGTAGCCCAGAACATCAAACGACTAGTGCGATTCCTCAGTCAGGCAACAACACCAGTTCTGCCGGCCACCACTTAGCCGAACCCGATACAAGAAAACCGGCGACGGCATGCTCGCAGATGAACCGGCGTTCCATTGAGGGACTTTTTCAACACCCACGCCTGATTTCGTAAATTGACCCCTATGGTATCTTTAGCTCGCCAGACGGGGAAGATACCATGGCACAATCACAACCAGCACACCTACTCACGACTCGGTGGAGGACTGGAATGGCGGTCTTTCTGACCGCATTCGTGTTCATGCTCGCAGTTAGAGATGTATTGCTTCCTACCCATCGGGGATTGTTGTTGCCGCTGGATTTTCTGTTCCACGGCTGGCCTCTCGTAGCAGCGAACGTCGTGTTCTATGGCTACCTGTGCTGGCTTGCATTTTGCTTTATTCGCGGCACCCACGGGCGAGAGCGGGTTTTCATCATCGGATGGTTCTCAGCTGTTCTCCTTCCGCCACTGGAAGTTTTGCAACATCGTTTCACCGTGGAAATCCGGTACATCTGCGCGTTCGGACTTGCAGTTTCGTTATATGCAGCGGTATCACTTCTGCTGCGTCCTGCGGGCATCGACGATGCCACCATCCGAACTGCCTAGCGCAACTGTTGAAACATCACGATAGCACTCATCCTATGAGAGAGGATGTCAAGCAAAAACACTTCTCCACTCCTCCCGTGAGACCTCGAAATCGGTGCTTGCATCCAGGCCCCTTCTTCTTCGTGGGAGGATTTTGGTTTTAACGCCTGACGCGCCACAGAGTGCGACCGGGATAGGGATCGCAGTTGCTGGTCTTCCTTGAGTGGTTTCATGCCGCGGTCCCGACACCATTCGTTGCGAAGCTGCGCAAGCCCACCGTTGGCTAAAGTGCCAACCATCATCCTATGTGAGGCTCGAGGCCTATGGCTTTTTTGGGTTATCCGAGGGGGCATAGGATTGACCCGGAGACTGGGTGCCGATTCCAGCACCCGAACGCCTAATGAGCGCTTGGATACTCTCCCTCGAACCCGAGCGTCGCAGAACGATGGGCCACCACCGAGGCAAGAGAACCTGGCGGATCACCTGAGTTGGTGCGGCGCTCAAGCTGCTTGCGGCTTCAGTTGTTCAGCGTCGAAACGTTCCTCCTTCTTCCAAAGTGTCAAGGCAATGGCCGCGATCTTGCGGGCTAACGTTAGGCGCGCCATCTCCGGCTTCATCCCTTTCTCCAGCAAAGCCGCATAGAAATCGCGCAACGGCCCTACCCCACAGCTGGCTCGGGTGGCGGCGCCCTTGAAGATCTCTTTCATCTCGTGGTTGTGATTCTGATTGAGACCGCGAATCTGTTGCGGTTTTTTCGTACGTTGCAGTTGTCCGTGCACGTAGCGATATTGCGCACTGTCACGGGTCTCAATGCCCAGCCCACTATAGGTCCAGAGTTGCCGTTTGCTACGGAAGCGATGCGGCGTTTGCATCAACGCGATCAAGCGGGCGGCTCGGATCGGACCGATGCAGGGAATCTGGCGCAGCAGTTTTGAGGCTTTATGTTTCCGGCTCTCCGCCAATAACTCGGGACGCAGGGTTCGTCGTAAGGTCTGCAATCCATCCAACTGTTGATAGAGCATCTCGGCGCGCCGGCGCACGCCGGCATGCTCGATCTTCTGGAGCCACTGTTCCCGATAACGCGGAGCATAGACTTGGGTACCGGCACAAGGGATGCTCCAGCTGCGATACAGAGCTTTGATCCGATTCATCACTCGGTTCAGATCTTGGCCCAGGCTCTGATAACTGCGCCCCAGTTCGCGCAGCGTCCGCAGTCCATGTTCTCCGTGATAGACCGGCCGCAGCATTCCCGTGCGTAACAAGTCGGCCAGCTTGCGCGCATCGATCTTGTCGCTCTTGTTGCCTTCCTTTAATAACGCATTGCGCCGCGGATCGCAGACCAGCACTTCCTGCACTTGCGGCTTAAGCAGATCGTAGAGCCAGCTCGCCCAGGTCCCTTCTTCCCAGGTCACATGCAACTCGCCCCGCAGACCGTGGATAAACTGCAGAATGCTGCTGGCTTTGGTTTCCACGATCGACTCCATTTCCAGCTTGCCACTGCCACTGAGGACAGCGATCACCACCGCTTCCTTGTGCACGTCCATGCCGATATACTTGATCTCGCGACTCATGCAGTTGCCTCCTTGGGGGAAAGATCATTCGCGTTCAACGGAGTCTTTCCCTCAAGGTAAAGTGTCATTCCTCAGCCGATTTTGCTATCTGTTCCTTCCGTTCTGAGGTGCCGCATTCCGCAGATCGGCCCCTCTCTCATAATGCATCGACCGCGTCCGAGCTGCTGCCCAACTACACTTGGCATCTGGTAATGGGTCAGTCCGATTGCCACAGCGTGTAAAGGATCAGCAAAACAAATACTCAGCAGGAATTAAAGATTACATCGCCCAAAGGCCCAAGCGCCTCGATTCCAAACGGCAAAAAACGCCATCCGAAGGGCGAAAAGCGCGTCAGAAACCCGCCTGCCATAGTGAGCGCGAAACCAATCAGGGCAGCCCGTCCAATATTAGGAACAAATCGCCGATGGAATATTGAGCGAGACACTATCTTGCCTGTTCTCCAAGTGCTTTTAGAATAAGCCCCTTGTCAATTCGCATCGTGGCGGATCGAGCCTAGTTGGTGAAACATCGCGGTTACACTCATCGTCGGGTCAATGAGCGAAATTGCCTGGTTACGTCAGCAATCCTGAGATTACGTCAGCAATCCTGAGACAACGGCAACTTTCGCAGGTGCCACCGTCCGAGAAGGCGTTTCTCCTAGACCGGGTTAAGGGTGTATGCTCCAGTCGACCGCCCAGCACATGTGCAAATGTGATCCGGGCCGAACCTTTCTGCTGGGCTGCCAGAATCTCACACGGAGAGGTGTCTTATGAAAAAGCTGCTGTTAGCTGCGGTGCTGATGGCGTCAGCGACACTGTTTGCCCAAAGCCCGTTCGACGGGACCTGGATGACGAAACTGGACACAGCCAAGTTCCCCACCAAGCCCGATGAATACTCGTTGAGTAGCAACATGTATGAGTGCTTGACCTGCGTTCCCAAGGTCGCGGTGAAGGCCGATGGAACCGATCAGAAAGTCACGGGACATCCCTACTACGACACCATCGCGGTTCACGTGGTAAATGCGAGTTCGGTCGAGATCATCGAAAAGAAAAACGGCCAGGTCATGTTCACCGGCACCAGGACCGTCTCGCCTGACGGAAATACGCTGAAAGAAAAGTTCACAGATACTACCGAGGCCAAGCCGGTGACCGGAGAGGTTACCTCAACGCGGGTCAGTCCGGGCGCTGCGGGTTCGCACGCGATTGCGGGAGCGTGGCGGACATCGAAGGTTGACACCGTCTCCAGTAATGGGCTGACCGTGACTTATCAAGGCGCGACCGATGGACTGAAAATGTCGGACCCAAATGGCGAGAGCTACGATGCGAAGTTCGACGGTAAAGACTACCCGGTTGAGGGAGACCCGGGGCACACCATGGTTTCGCTGAAGCGGATTGGGGCGGACACGATTGAGGAGACCGACAAGCGGGACGGGAAGGTGGTTAGCGTCAGTCACATGACGGTATCGAAGGACGGCAAGTCCATTCACATTGAGTACACCGATAAACTGCGCGGGGGAACCACCACGTTCAGCATGGAGAAGCAGTCGTAAAGCTGTGGGCGGCGCGGCGGAAAACCGCCGCGCTACTTTGCAATCGCCCGGCGATGGACCATCACCCCGGCCAGCGTGTGGCACTTCCTGCCGTGCTGACTTCAAAAGCATTGCTGGTGAAAAATCCCGATAGCACTCAGAATCCCGAACCGACGTTAGGCTGGGCCTATTCAGGCTTGTAGCTGAATGCCTCTACCATGATGCAAGCCTGAGGGTTGCTCTTCGCCTGTTCAACGGTGTCCAGTACTTTGTCACCGTAGATTCTCGCTTCGTCGAAGGGATGGGCATCTTCTATTCCAACCAAGCTCCATCCATAGGATTCAAGGCATTGCCGCACCTTTTGCGTCACTCGACTGGGTGAATCGGCCCAAGTGACCACGTTCACAAAAGCATTGGTATTCCCAGACGGCAAATCGCCGCGCTCCACTACGATTTCGGCAGTGACAACCCACAATTCCTGCATCTTCTGCCCAAGAGGCAAGTGTGGAGGAACCATCTTGAAAGGCCAACTGGCGCAAAATCGCGATTTCACTCATCGACCCTGCAACGGGGGGTTGACTGTAATCTGGTCACGACAGCTACAGGATGAGCAGGGTCACGAGATTCCTTCCGATGCGCGTTGGTCCCGAAGTTTCTGAATACGGGCCCGCAGTTTGTCAAGTTCGGCCTGCTTCGATTGGAACTGATCGAGAGTCATTGTGAATTTGAGATCAGGTTTCGGCTCGGGTTCTGGTTTTAGATCTACGTGGGGCTTCGTCTTCCTCCACGACAGGTCCGAAACATAAATCCAATAGCGTGAATCGCAACGCGACTCCACTTTCTCGAATCCCCATCGGTGCAAATCGAAGCGTCGTTCTCTGGCTTCTTCAACTGCGAGACTAATTGCCATCTGTTTCACTGCGTCTTTTCCGTACTTTATCTTGGTCTCGGCCAGCGTCTTGTTCAACAAATCGACCGAGAATGAGTTGTAGAACGCTAGGATCAGAATCTCACCTGTCTCAGGATTCCAATCGGTTGCGATGCCACGTTTGCGAGCGTTCTCTTTATCACGAAGATGCGCCTCGATACGAATTTCCTGATCGGGCTGATTATCATCCCCGATTGAAAGCCCAGACACTCCCGGTACGATCTTCCCATTCTCAATCCGTGAACGATATTCTCGGGGGACATCGGGGATACTCCGGATATCATCGCCCGTCGGATGTATCGCGAATGAAGCGCGAAGAATGAGTCACTCCCGCGCAGGTAATTGACGGCATAACCTCTGCCGAAACCTCGGCTGGCACATCGATTCGTCCGACGCGCGCTGAAAGCCATCCCTGTTAGTTCGCCCAGTTGCTCACCGACCTGACACGCTCTAGGCTGGCGATTCACCCAGTTCCTCCGTCACTCACAACCAACCAAGAGCGATCAACCAACAACCTAAGGAGACTTTTCGATGGCTATCAAGAATCCGAAACAGGTTTTCGTGCTCATGCTCAGCGATCTACGGCAGGGTACTGAAAAAACGACTAGTATTTTCCAGAACCTGGCACAGCTCGCAGAAGATCCTGATATCAAGCAGGCCCTGGAGGTTCGCAGCTTTGTCTCACAGAAAGTCGTCGAGACCCTCGATCAATGTTTCAAACTTATCGGTGAGCAGCCGGTGCCGCTGGGTGCAACGAGGACTCGGATTTACGATGTGCTTGCGGAGGACTTTCGCAACGAAGTAGCTGACATTCAAGATACGAAGACGCGGCGTTTCTACATCCTCGCAAAACTTAACAACCTTGCTCATATCCGTGCGGCCGAATACAAGACGCTCATCGCGGCTGCTGACATCTCGGGCAATTATGGAGTCGCCGCACTCCTGGAAATCTGCCTCGCGGATAAGCTCGCGTTGGCTGAGCGGACGCAGAACTGGCTGCGTAGGGTTGCTGAGAATGAGATGACGGACAGAATTGCCGTCAAGAGAGCAGCATAGACCCGAACCGTGAGAAATTCGCCATTAGGCGATTTCACTCATTGACCCGGGCCCGGCAAATTCTCAATGAGTGTAATCGCCTGTGGCTGTTTTCAACAGTTGACATTCTCTGCTTCTGGATTCGCCCCGTGATCCGCTCGTCGTAAGCGGCAATCGTCATCTTTGCCAAACTCACCAGAATGGATAATCGGGGTTTGAGATCGCTCCGAGAAGTCATCCATACGCTCGGAGGCTCTTCCCATGCGCGCCTATGGCAAATTTGTTCTGAGCACATTGGTTGCTGGCTTCCTCGTCCTCGCTCCGATTTACCTCGCCGCCTTGTTGCTACTCAAAGCGCTGAAATCTCTGATCGATCTTGTGCAGCCGATCGCCAAGGCACTCCCGGCATGGTTGCCTGCGGAACAGATTCTTGCTTTGCTGCTCATCTTGATTCTGTGCTTCCTCACTGGGGTTGGGATCCGCACTCGGATAGGGCAAAAGATTTGGGAGCAAATCGAGAAGTCCTTGTTCCAGAGAATCCCCGGCTACGCATTGTTTCGAAGCTTAGCTCAGCGAATGGCGGGGAAAAGTGAAGAGACGGCATGGAAGCCGGCACTGGCCGAGATTGAAGAGGCTTTGGTCCCCGCTTTTATTATTGAAGAACTTGACGATGGGCGTCTCACAGTGTTCGTCCCCTCGGTCCCGACGCCGTTCGCCGGTGCCATTTATATTCTCGGCCCGAATCGCGTACATCCACTGAACGTTCCTTTTACGCAGGCGGTCAAGGCCATTTCCCGATGGGGATCAGGTTCCAAGGATCTTGTCGCTGCAATGGAAAAGAAAGGACGTTAATTTTCACGATAAGCTACGGCGGCAATTAAGACCTTTTGTTTCCTGGCTCGTGTGACGGGGTCCTTAGCTGTTGTGACATAGCGATTTCACTCATTGAGAATTGGCCGCTCACTGTCGGGTCAATGAGTGTAATTGATTTTTCGCCAACTATGCCGTGCAAAAACAATCCGATGGATTATCAACTACGCGAGATTTTGTTAGAGAGGCGATGTTCTATGAAAGTTGCTCGAAAGTGGGGAAAGGCCGCCCTTTATCGGGTTCGGCCTTTTAACGCAAATGGGACGGTCGTGAGGGTCCGAACGTCGGGCTTGTTTCCCGGCACTAACCCATAACCGCGTACCGTCGAAAGTACCTGCGACCACCCGCCCTGTCACCTGGTAGTGTTGACAGATGCCGCCTTGTTTTGCAAGACGCGGGCGGTAGTGCCAATCCATGATTGATGTAATGAGGACATAGCGCTCAAAATCCCTGGCCGGAGCATTCTGAGTGCTATCGGGATTTTTCGCCAATTTACCGCTCTAGCGGCAACAGATATGTGGGATTGTTCTTAAATGAGCCGCCAAAGACGTGCTGATCTGCCTCGCGCATATCCCACACGATTACAGAAGTCGGTACGAGTCGGACTGTAACATCATCCCATCCTGCAAACACTGGCCCCACCTTCGGGTCCGCTAACGCAGCTTCGCTTAGGTACTTGCGATGAATCTCCGTGTTGCATCTGTGAGATGACTCGCCGCTAAGTACTTGCGCGCTGCCCGTGACGGTAACTCCGTAGGAAGCGGCGGGGTCACGCGAGTCAACCATCAGAGACACTTCCCGATTTGCCTGAAGGTTTCGGGCTTTGCGGCTCCTCGAAGCCGTAGCAACATAAATGTCGGTGCCGTCGAACCAGAACCACACAGCAACGATATGGATTGAACCATTTGGGTTGTGTGTACCAAAGGACGCGATATATCGGCTTTCCAGCAACTGCTTGACTCTTGCATCCGACAACGAAGCCATCGGAGAATCTCCCTCGGAAGTTTTAGTTTCAATTTTGCGCGAACCGCATAAGCATACAGGTTAGCCGTTTTTAGCAATAGGAGGTCTTGTCGTCAGGAGTCAATTGTCGCTATCAGGCGTTTACACGTTTTGACCGCTGGTCGGTGAGTGAAATCGCCGATATTACGTCAGATTCCAAGATCAGGCATAGAATTACGAATCGAGAGCAATGGTCACATGACCGACGCCACAAATATAAACAGCTTCGAGCAGATCGTGGAGTGGGCATACGGCGCGCTGCCGCAGAAGATCAGAGACTTGCCAGATTTTCCGGGCATTCAGGTGTCCGAGGAGCCTCCCGAGGATATGCTGAAGCGTATACGGGAACAAAGGAACTGGCCCAAGGAAAGGGAGCTGGTGGGATTGTACAGCGGCTTCCATAGAAACGAACCGCGACACTTTCAAACGAGAATAGCGCCTGACCTAATTTTCATTTTCCGAGGTCCGATTCTGAGATGTTCAAGGGGAAATCTAACAGCCGAAGTGAAACAAGTCGTTTGGCATGAGGTTGCGCACTGGCTCGGCCATGATGAAGCGGGAGTAGAGGGACTGGGTCTTTCACGTGCCTTCGAAGACATAGCGCGTGTTCCCGTCGAAGGAGAAGCGCCACAATCGGAGGCAACAGAGGGACTCCGGAATAGCCCTGACAGGCAAGGAGAGGCGAGAGAGCAACCCCGTTGCGTAAAGTGCTACTCCGCAGATGTCGCCTGCCGTGAAGTCCGCAAGCCTTTGAGTTACTCGTTCGATCCCATGACTGTGCATGCGACAAGGTGCAAGTGCAATTCCTGCGGCTGCGAATGGGACGACGAGGATACCTACTAAGCAGTCGGCATTAACAGGCGTTTACACGTTTTGACTGTTGGTCGATGAGTGATATGGCGATTTCTCGACAGTTATTCGTCGGTTCAGTCGTCAAACAAATGACCGCAGGCCGGAATAGTTTCAGACTAGCCGGCCTGAAGGCCGTCCCCGTCGGGTAGCAGTACGCTCACCGTTCCCTTGTCGAATAGTTCCACTCCACTCTACTGTTGCACCCTCTGCGTGACGGACGCCGAACTCTTGGCGATGTTTGAGTCGCCGTAGTAAGTCACCGTCACGTTGGTCGAGCCCACCGCCAGCGTGGAGGTGGTGAACTTTGCGTTTTCGCTGCTGAGTTGCGCCGTTCCCAGCACTGTCTTCCCTGCCGTGAAGGTCACTGGCCCGGTCGCTGTGACTGTGGGCGAGGTGATTTTGGCGGTGAACGTCACTGCCTGACCTTGAGTTGAGGGGTTCGGCGATGAAGTGAGTGTAGCCTCGCTGGTAGTTTCCGTTACTACCTGATTCAGGACGGTGGACGTGCTCCTCGCGTTGTTCGCGTCGCCCAAGTACACCGCGTTGAGCGGGTACGTGTCGGCGTTTAGGTTAGACCTGGTCAGCGTCGCCACGCCGCTGGCGTTGAGCGTGGCCGTGCCGATGGCGTAGCCCGACCAGGTGAACGTGACTTTTCCCGTCGGCGCGACCGGGCCAGAGGTGGTGACCGTCGCCGTCCAAGTTACGGACTGGCCGTAGATGGAGGGGTTGAGACCGGAGATTAGAGCTGTGGAAGTCAGGCACTTACTAGCGCATGGACCGGCATTGTTCAGCAGCACAGCGACCGATCCAGTTGTGCAGTTATCAGCAGCGCATTGGTTGGCGGCCACTAGATCTGGCTTTCCGTCTCCATTCAGGTCGGCGACGGCAAGAGCCGTAGCGTTGTATGCGCCTGAAGAGTAGGTCGTCACTGGTTGGAACGTGCCGTCCCCCCTTCCCAGTAGCACGCCGATCTGTCCCGTCCCGCAACCACTCACGGGGCCGCAGTCGGCTACTACGATATCCAGGTTCCCGTCGCCGTTCATATCGTTGATCGAAAGTTCGACGGCGGCGTACCCGCCAGAGCTATAGGTGACCGCTGGCGCGAATTTTCCCCCTCCTGCGCCGAGGAAAACCGCAATCGTGCCATTTGGTAGAAACAGGTTTTCATTCGCAACAATTACATCGGGAATGCCGTCACCGTTTACGTCCGCGACTCTGACCCATCCAGCTTCCGTGCCACCGGTTGGGTAGGTCACGGCTGGCTGGAACGTACCGTTTCCGTTTCCGAACAGCACGCTCAAAACACCACTCGAGCATGAAACGCAACGATTCGCAACGAGAACGTCGGGGATGCCGTCGCCGTTTGCGTCGGCGACAGTTACTCCGTTAGCGTTTTGCGCTCCCGAGTCGTAGAGTACGGCAGGCTGAAAGGTGCCATTGCCGTTGCCGAACAACACCGACACAGTACCATCGAGGTTGCTCTCACCACCGTAGTTCGTGACAATCAGGTCAGGCTTGCCGTCGCCGTTGACGTCGGCCGCCGCAACGCCAACTGCGTAAGGTGCGCCTGTGTCGTAGCTTATCGCGCTCTGAAAGGTGCCGTTGCCATTTCCAAGCAGCACGGAGACGACGCCGTCGCTGGAACCGCAGGTGCCTGAGTTACCAGCGCACGAGGCTACGATAATATCGATCTTGCCGTCTCCGTTTACGTCAGCCAAAACAACCGAGTAGGTAGGGGTTCCAGCTGTTTCGTAGGCCACTGCGGGCTGAAAGGTGCCGTCGCCTTTTCCGAGGAGAACACCTACGGCACCATGAAGGTCGCTTGGATTCCACCAGTTTTCAACCACGATGTCGGATATGTGGTCCCCATTGAGGTCGGCGATCGCCACGCCTTGGGCGATATATCCACCGGATCCGTATGTCACTGCGGGCTCGAAACTGAGGCCGGCGGATGGCGCTGCGCCTTTTTGCTGGGCCTGGGCCACGAGAGCGATCAGGAGGGTGAGAGCTGCGATGAAGAGAGTAACAACAATGAGAATGCGAACTTGAGCGAAAGCCTTGCTGGTCATGGGGGACCTCCTTGTACTTCAACCTCGGACCCCGCGAGTTCCTGGCTTGGGATGACGGCTGCCAGAGCAAGCAACAATGTGGCGCTAGATTATGTCTCTGTCGGACCTCCGCGTCAAGGGGCTCGGGCCGAAACAAGGTGCGTACTCCGTGTTCGGTCCTTGCATCAGCGCGCACTGGTTAGCACGGTGTTTGTTATAAACAGGCGTCTCTGACAATGTCGGCGGTGTCAAGCGTTTTTGAGCGTACTGCTCCTTGCACTCCGAAGAGCGCGCCATTTCGCTCTAGTTGAAACAGTGCCAATCCAACCACGGCTCGCTCGCAATCAGTCCTCAGGTCTGGAACTCAGTCCGACCCATGCATCTCTTCGGTCACAACGTCGATCATGATTACTACTTCGAACTCCTCCGTGAAGAGGAGCGGGATACCCACCCAATTACTCGATGTTCTACTTCACACCATCGCCTGTTCCGGGCTTTCCCGCGTGCGAACCGAACTTTGTTAACTTCCCGAAATCCCATTCCTTGCGCATCATCCAGTACAAGCGAACCGCCAGTTTCCTCGCCATGGCGACCTTGGCGATTTTCCGTCCCCGCCTCAGCGTCAGGTGGAGATACTGGCTGCGCCATTCCGGGAGGCTGCGCGCCGTCACTTGCGCCGCCTCCACCAGCAAGAAGCGCAACATCGAACTGCCTTGCTTGGTGATATGTCCTAGTCGTCGCCGGCTCCCGCTGGAATCCTCCAACGGCACCAGTCCCAGATAACTCGCGATCTGCTTGCCACACTGAAACCGATCTGCCCTCCCGATAATCAGCACGAACGCCAGTGCGGTCAGAGGCCCTACTCCGGGGTGGGTTCTCAACCGCTGCGCCTCAGGACATTTCTCCACTTCCTGCTCGATGGCTTGCCTCAGCTCGGCAATCGTCGGGTTCAGCCCATCCAGCAACTTCAGCAGATCCTCCCGTCGCCGGCTGGCCCATGGCGCTAACCGGAATGCCTCCAGTTGTTCTCGTCCCGATTCCCGCCACAACCTCTTCTTGCAGCGGAGGCCTTCGTTGATCGCCACCGCTTGCAGTTGGTTCATGATGCGGGTGCGCGCCTGCACCATGCGGTGCCGGTGCCACAGCAGTTGCCGCAGATCGCGATTCTCCCAACTCGGTAACCAGATCTGCGGAAAGTCATCTTTCAGCATCAATCTCAGAATCAGCTGCGCATCCTGGCGATCCGTCTTTTGCTTGCGTACTCGCTTCGCATGGATCACAGTTGCATCTCCGATCCACAACTCGAAGTTGAGTTCCGCCAGTAGTCGCTCGAACCAGCGCGCCTGCCCGCTGGCTTCCATCCCCACGCGCACCTTGATTCCACCTGCCGCCAGTTCACGGTAGAAGTTCTCCGCTTCCTCGCGGTGCTCCAATCGCCGCTCTCCGCAGTCGCCGGTGGCGGTGTCTACAAAAGCAATTTGCTGGAAGGCCGGGTGATAATCGCATCCTATAATCATCATGTTCGGCTCCTTTCTCCCGAGCCTTTTTGGTTGGTTTGCACACCACCAACTTTACCCGGGTCTACGGAGCCGACATTGTCATGGAATCAATTGCGCTCATTGAGAATTTGCGGGTAAGGTCAATGAGTGAAATCGGGATGTTTCACCAACTATCGCAAAGGCCACCCACGTCGGTGATAGAACAGATCAACAATGCCAGCCAGCCATTTCAAGATGAGACAAGTTCCTCCAAAAGTAAAACCCCACACCACAGTCAATGCTCTCGCGACGGGCGTATGAGGATAGAGCACGAAGACGGGTAGCCAAATCAGGGTTATTACAAATGAAATTAGCAGCAGAACAAGAACCCACCTCCGTGGGCGAGAGGCAGGTTTCAAGTGCTGCCAAATGCGGCCTCTGAGCAATATGTTCACTGAGGCTGAAACCGTAGCGATCGCCAAGAGAAGAAGGAACAGTAGTATCGCCAGAGTTGGGCTGTCCACGCGGGAATTATGGCACCCGCTCCGCTTAACTGTCGAGAACAGGCGTTAGCACAAGCTTGCGCCGTTTGTTCGCCAAAATCCGAGTCAATGCATTATGAGAGAGGGGCCGATCTGCGGAATGCGGCACCTCAGAACGGAAGGAACAGATAGCAAAATCGGCTGAGGAATGACACTTTACCTTGAGGGAAAGACTCCGTTGAACGCGAATGATCTTTCCCCCAAGGAGGCAACTGCATGAGTCGCGAGATCAAGTATATCGGCATGGACGTGCACAAGGAAGCGGTGGTGATCGCTGTCCTCAGTGGCAGTGGCAAGCTGGAAATGGAGTCGATCGTGGAAACCAAAGCCAGCAGCATTCTGCAGTTTATCCACGGTCTGCGGGGCGAGTTGCATGTGACCTGGGAAGAAGGGACCTGGGCGAGCTGGCTCTACGATCTGCTTAAGCCGCAAGTGCAGGAAGTGCTGGTCTGCGATCCGCGGCGCAATGCGTTATTAAAGGAAGGCAACAAGAGCGACAAGATCGATGCGCGCAAGCTGGCCGACTTGTTACGCACGGGAATGCTGCGGCCGGTCTATCACGGAGAACATGGACTGCGGACGCTGCGCGAACTGGGGCGCAGTTATCAGAGCCTGGGCCAAGATCTGAACCGAGTGATGAATCGGATCAAAGCTCTGTATCGCAGCTGGAGCATCCCTTGTGCCGGTACCCAAGTCTATGCTCCGCGTTATCGGGAACAGTGGCTCCAGAAGATCGAGCATGCCGGCGTGCGCCGGCGCGCCGAGATGCTCTATCAACAGTTGGATGGATTGCAGACCTTACGACGAACCCTGCGTCCCGAGTTATTGGCGGAGAGCCGGAAACATAAAGCCTCAAAACTGCTGCGCCAGATTCCCTGCATCGGTCCGATCCGAGCCGCCCGCTTGATCGCGTTGATGCAAACGCCGCATCGCTTCCGTAGCAAACGGCAACTCTGGACCTATAGTGGGCTGGGCATTGAGACCCGTGACAGTGCGCAATATCGCTACGTGCACGGACAACTGCAACGTACGAAAAAACCGCAACAGATTCGCGGTCTCAATCAGAATCACAACCACGAGATGAAAGAGATCTTCAAGGGCGCCGCCACCCGAGCCAGCTGTGGGGTAGGGCCGTTGCGCGATTTCTATGCGGCTTTGCTGGAGAAAGGGATGAAGCCGGAGATGGCGCGCCTAACGTTAGCCCGCAAGATCGCGGCCATTGCCTTGACACTTTGGAAGAAGGAGGAACGTTTCGACGCTGAACAACTGAAGCCGCAAGCAGCTTGAGCGCCGCACCAACTCAGGTGATCCGCCAGGTTCTCTTGCCTCGGTGGTGGCCCATCGTTCTGCGACGCTCGGGTTCGAGGGAGAGTATCCAAGCGCTCATTAGGCGTTCGGGTGCTGGAATCAGCACCCAGTCTCCGGGTCAATCCTATGCCCCCTCGGATAACCCAAAAAAGCCATAGGCCTCGAGCCTCACATAGGATGATGGTTGGCACTTTAGCCAACGGTGGGCTTGCGCAGCTTCGCAACGAATGGTGTCGGGACCGCGGCATGAAACCACTCAAGGAAGACCAGCAACTGCGATCCTATCCCGGTCGCACTCTGTGGCGCGTCAGGCGTTAAAACCAAAATCCTCCCACGAAGAAGAAGGGGCCTGGATGCAAGCACCGATTTCAAGGTCTCACGGGAGGAGTGGAGAAGTGTTTTTGCTTGACATCCTCTCTCATAGGATGAGTGCTATCGCCTGATAACAACAGTTAAGGAGACTCTGATTAAGTGCTGCCTTTCCACAGCGAGTGGAGATAGAGTCGAGCCAGTATGAACTCTCTCAGCAAACAGAGGACACTGGCGATGATGACAGGATTCGAGCGGTACACGAAGAAGACGCGGCGGGCGATGTTTTTGGAAGAGATGGAGCAGGTGGTGCCCTGGGCGAAATTGTGGGCACTGATCGAGCCGCACTATCCCAAGCCGGGCAACGGGCGACGACCGAAAGAACTGGAGCAGATGCTGCGGATATATTTTCTGCAGCAGTGGTTCAACCTGGCAGATCCGGCGGTGGAAGAGGCGCTGTATGACTCGGCGACGCTGCGGCAGTTCGTGGGAATTGACCTGGGAGCGGAACCGGTGCCGGATGAGACCACGGTGTGCAAGTTCCGGCACCTGCTGGAAGAGCACAATCTGGGAGAAGAGATTCTGGGAACAGTGAACCTGTACTTGCAAGCGAAGGGAGTACGGATCACGACGGGCACGATTGTAGATGCCACCCTGATTCACGCCCCTTCCTCGACTAAAAACCGCGAGCAGAGCCGGGATCCAGAGATGCACCAGACCAGGAAGGGCAAGAACTGGTACTTCGGGATGAAGGCGCACGTGGGAGTGGACAGCAAGACCAAGATCATCCACACGGCGGTGGCGACGGCAGCCAATGTTTCCGATGTGGCGATGTTGCCGGACCTGCTGCATGGCGAAGAAACGCGGGTGTGGGGCGACGGAGCGTATCAGGGCCAAACCCGGGTGATGCGTGAGTGTGCGCCCGGGGCACGGGATTTCACCCAGCGGCGCTGTCGCTACAAGGGCCGGATCGTGGATGAAGTGGCGTGGGCGAAAAACCGGACGAAGTCGAAAGTGCGGGCGAGGGTGGAGCACGTGTTTCAGGTGATGAAGCTGAAGTTCGGATTCGTGAAAGTACGCTATCGCGGGCTGAAGAAGAACGCGCACCGGCTGTTCGTTACCTGTGCGCTGGTGAACCTGTTCGTGAGCCGCAGAAAACTGCTCGCCGTGGGGTAAGCTCGTCCGGTTTCGCCCGTACGCGCGGTTGCAACCGCCCGCTACTGACTCATACCCGAACCAACAGCGCAGTTTCCTGAACACTATCGTTCACCGACTTAGCATGAGCGCTTATTCAGAGTGTCCTTAACGGACCAAAGCCTGTGCGTAATGTCTTGTAGATAAACTAGATGCTGCCCCTCACATAACGAATCGGGTGCAGTTCATGCGGGCAGGGTATCGGGACCGCGCGGGCAAGGTTATGCTGCGGTGTCTGCATTCAAATACGTTCCGCCGTTCATCACCACCTCAACAGCCTTCAAAAGGCACTCCATCTCGTTCTTTGCAAAAACTCCCTTTATCCCTTCTCGTCTCGCCTCAATCTGCAATTGCTTTGAGGGATCAGTGGTGACCATCAAAATCAAAACGTCTGGGTGTCGCTCGGTCGATCGACGCGCTGCCTCAAGCCCGCTCATCTGCGGCATTATAAAATCCATTAGCGTGAGATGAGCATTGTGGAGATGAAATGTCTCCAAGGCATGCAGTCCCCTGACAGCCTCGCCAACGACAACCCATTCCGCACGTTGCTCTAGTGCTGCCCTCAGGGCCGTTTTTGCGCGGTCGCGCTGTCGTACAAGCAAACCTCTTTCGCACCTTGGGAATACTGCGTTAGTAGCGCGTCGTGTTGCCTGTGTTGCCGGTTTAATTGTCAGGGAATCGTTTTCAGAAGATGTCAGGCTTTTCACTACAGAAAATTCAGGGCGAAACCTGACGGCTTTCCCGCACATTGATAGCAAACCTCAGCGTCGTAGGGAAAGCCGCCATCTAATGCGCCACCGGAAGACTGCCGGGTTGTTCTAGGCGAAATTCGAGGAGGGATTCGCTCGGCACCGATACCTGTTTACCCTTACTAGCTGCGGAGACAGTAGTCCCCGCTGCAGCGCCGGCCCCTGCGCCGATGGCCGCGCCCTTACCGCCGCCGGCGAGTCCTCCTACGAGCGCTCCGAGTCCTGTGCCCCCAACAACTCTTTTTGCTGTCTTGCTACCCTGCCCTTGTGAGGCGACCTGGTAAGAGGTCGTTAGAAGCGGATACGCTGTGCCGTTGATGACAATATCGGTCAGTTCGAGAGTCAGTACGGCACCACCGGACATGTTGCCCGCCGACTCAGCGTTCGCAAGTCGGCCATATACGGTACTACCTCTTGGCGCCACTACCATGTCATCCACCTGCAGGTTTGTCTCGAGATTGGCTGTAAAGCGATATCCCACCTGCTGTTTGCTCGAATCCACAGAATCGACCATGCGGATCAGGATTCGCGTTCCTGTAGGGATGGTTACCTTGCTTGCCGCTGCCTGCGTTTGCCCTTGCCTTGCGACCGCCAAACCCAATCCGATGAACAGACCCGCTGCGCAAACGATTGCGTATCGCATGTTTTTTCTCACCCATTCCATCTCAGTATCCTTGCCCCACAACGGGCAAGTTTGAGGTAATTTGAAGATCGATGATGGCCAGCAACTGATCTTCAATCTGGAGAAAGCGCGCGGCCTCGATCGACCCCAGTGATGCCTTCACGCGACAGTAGTACTTCCCTAACAGCTCAGTACGCTGCTTCCGATAATTGAACGCATTCTGGGCAGACTCATCTGCCTGGGCGTCGGTCATCTGGTCGTAGTTGCGGGCATAGTCCTGAATGTTGGCGACTCTCAGGTTGTTGAGTTTGGTTAACTCTGCATCGTACTCTTCGTAGATAGGCCAAAATTTCGCCGCTTGATCGACATTCAATGCCATCACGGCGCCCATGATCTCGTCTTCTTGCTGGCGAACGTTAGAGCGTAAGAGTTCGATGTATTCCTGAACGTTCTTTTGCTGCGCGTCCGTCATAGCCCCGGGTGGAGTCTGTTTCTGGGATTCTTGTGATTGTGTAAGAACCCCGGAGTTCAACAGAACAGATAGGAGTAAGAAGCAGACTGCAATCGATTTCTTCATGGAATGTCCCCGTTTTATTCCGAATGTCATACGTCGCGCATACCGGCTGCATCGAAGATCAGCCGACAAAGTCCACCATGCCAGTTGCCAGGTTGTATATTGCGCCGACGATTTTGATGCTTCCCTTCTTTTCTAATTCCTCCAGGATCGGGCTCCTCCGGCGAATGTCAGAAAGACCCAGAATTACATTCGTTCGAGCAACGGCATCCACATAGCTCGGGTTCTTACTGGTCTTGTCGTCCGCAAACTTGGTCGCCGGTATCGCCGGTTTGATTCGTGCCAGCAACGCGGTGAGATTTCCGAGCACAACATCGTCGATCGCGCCTTTTATTGCGCCGCAGGCTGTGTGCCCCAAGACTAGTACCGCCTTGGCCCCCGAAACAGCGCAGGCAAACTCCATACTGCCGAGCATGTCATCGTTGACAATGTTACCCGCCACTCTGCCGATGAACGTGTCGCCGATTCCTACATCAAACACGATCTCAGGCGGTACTCGCGAATCCAAGCAGCCAAGTATGACGGCGGCCGGGTATTGTCCTCCCGCACTGGATCTTTTCTCACCTAAGTAGTCACGCGGAGCCATTTTCGCGGCTCGGAATCGCTCATTCCCTTTGTTGAGCTCGTCGATGACTTGAGATGGCGTCATGCCATCCCGTTCTTCCTTTGTAAGTGATCGACTCATGTCGGGCGCTAATTGCATGGACAAAGAAGCAAGGCACGGGATAGCGCACGCACCGATGGCTGCACCGAGAAACGCACGACGGTCCACAATTCTGTTATCTAAAGGCTCTTTCAGCTCTCTCTGAACAGACCCAACTTGCATAGATCCCCCTTTTATGGACTCTGAATGACTCGACAAAGGATTGTCCGCTACACTTCACTAACCGGGGCCGGGACGTGCGCGTTGTTTGGAGCCAAGATTTCAGAGTTGAGAGTTCAGCCTGGACATTGGGTATTGTTTTTAATGCCTTGCCCCAGATATCTGGGGGATTCTGCGGCATAACCAGCAGCCATACAACTGGCACTTGTTGCAGTAACTCTCATGCAACCCCACCTACTCACAACGCGCTCGCACTCACTTGCATCGCCTCCTGGTGGGTTGGGGGTCCGGGAGGGGGACCATTTTGCCGTCGATATATACATACCCGTCAAACGGCTAAGGGGGTGGTGTAAGGAGACGGCAAAATCGCTCCCTCCCCCCACCCGTACCCCAAAACCCACGATTTTGTCCTTGGCCGGGGGCCGCCCGCGCGCGCCGAAGCGCTGCGAATGATTGGAAACTGGGCCTCACTGCGCGACTGGGCGCGCGCGCGAGGGGTTTTGAGTGCTAACGCCTGTTCTCGTCAGTTGAGCCGTCAGCCCTATAATGGCTTGGCGTTTCGGTAAATTGAATCCCTCAATGAGCGCCTGTTATCGACAGTAATCTCGACAGAGCTGCTGTGGTGCGGTAGAACAAACTTCAATGAGCAATAGCACCAACTCACGGGAAGAGTGGAAACAGGACATCGTCGAACGGCAGCATAACCTCACACCTGCCGAAATCACTCGGACATCGCAGTTCCGCTCATCCGGCCTGCCGAGGTCTGCGCCATTACCCATTTCCGTGCGGTGGATTTACGTTTGCGTCGGTGCGGCCCTGCTCGTACTGGGGATTGGAGTCAGAGTAGTTTTTGATAAGCCCTTTTTGCTTGTGGTCGGCACTGCGTTCGGTGCTGTCGGATTGCTCGTGATGTTATCGGTAGTCCGATGGACTGCCAAGTAGAGCGAATACCTGTCGAAACATCCCGATATCACTCATCGACCAAAGGTCAAAACGTGTAATCGCCCGATAGCGTCAGTCGACTCTTTACTTTCCGGTTTGGCCGCCGGTCCGACAATAATGAGTATGCGCGGCCTCAACAATTGACAGCTACTGGCACCGTCGCAGATACTGCAACCTGCGCATGTAGGAAGCAACGGCACGACGCCGAAGGGCAATGCCCACCTACGATCTCATCGTGGAGGCCACATGCCCAATCCAGAGAACCTCAAAAAGCAAGCCAAGCTGATATTGCGGTGGCATCGCGAACGCCACTATCCTGTCGCCGCACAAATCCGCGCGCATTTGCCTCGTTTCCTGAATATGCCCGACTCAGAGATTCTTGCGGCGAGCTTTAAGCTCAGCGATGCGCAAGAAATGGTCGCAAGACAGCAGGGCTTCGGTAGTTGGCAAGCCCTGAAGACCGGACTTTTAACCACGTCGCCCAAGATTAAGCCATTGCCATCCAAGGCAACGATTGTCGGCGCAGAGCCGCAACTGTTCGTCGCCGATATCAAGAAATCATGCGAATTTTTTGGGGAGAAGTTAGGCTTCTCGCTCGTATTCAGCTACGGCAAACCTCCCTTCTACGCACAGGTGGGTCGCGACGCGGCACGTCTCAATCTAAAGTGCGTCGAGCGACCAGTAATCGAGTCGATGGTCCGCGACCGCGAGGGTTTGGTGTGGTCGAAGTCTTGGGGCTTTTTGAACCCTCAAAACAAGACGATCATGCAGGATTTATGCACCTTTTGGGATGAGACGATCTCAGGTGTCAAGATTGGCGTCCCTCACAGCAGGATTTTTGAACACCTGGACGCCACAATAGTGGAAGCAACCCCGCTCTATGAACTTTGTGCGAGCGTGCTACAACCAGCCTCAGAATCAACTTGTCCGTCTCTGGTCCCGGCGGATTTTGAGTTCCACAGTGGGTTCTGAACCGTTAGGAAAATTTTCTACTCTACTATATTTCTCAGCGGGTTACCAGAACCGCAAGTTGCACCGACTTGATCCAAGATGACCCGTTCTGAACATGGAACTACTACAGTTTTACTACAGTCGAGCCGGAGAAGCTTACGATAGTGGCATGTTTTGAGGAGAAGTGTGCTGGGAATGTTTGGACATGGCCTTGAAATCGACGCGGACACAAAGCTAGTGATCTCGTACTTCTGCGGTGGCAAGAAGAATTTGTAGTACCGATATCGAAAACTGACCTGACCGGAGATTCTTTGATAAAAAATCCCCGGCCAGATTCTCGGGATCCGCATCTATTTAGAAACACCTCTGTCCGACGCACTGTGAAGCTCCGGCGGGACTCTGCCCTCCATTTATAATTTGTGGTCTCTTTGACTCTTGCACTTGAGCTGGCGATGGAAGGTTCATCCAAACTGGGTGTTGGATCGCGTTGATCAAGTTCTGTGCCGCCTCTTGCTGAGCTTGCAAGTCCTGATCGACCTCATCCTGATTATCAGCATCGTTGTCGTCTTCGGGGGTGGCGTCGTCCTCGGAAGACACATCGGGGGACGACACTTCCGGTTGGGCTAGAAACTGCTTACCACTTGGCAGCTCACCACAAGAAGGAATATCAAGAGATGCTGCGAATGAGCAGCCTATCGTGTACCCGTTTTCACCGTTTGCCGTTTTGCCGTTAGACTCATCTGCCTGGACGATCGCTCTGGAAAACGACTGTGCGGTTGCCATAGTGGCTGCTGAGAGACTGAGAACCGCGCCCATCACAACCGCAAAAAGAGTATTCCTCTGGCTTCGCTTCATTGTTGTATCCTCCGTGTCGGTATTTTTCCATGGGCCCGATCGTTTGAGCCCCATGTGCCTTTCATCTACTAACGCGACGTCCTCTCGATTTCGGGGTCATCGCGAACAGAGATCGTTCGGGGCAAGGTAGAAAAGGGAGGGAAGATCGCTCCTCTGACTCCAGATGACCGTCGTAACTTGGACCGGAGGGGGACCACTTCGGCGCTCGGGTAACAAGAGGCCGGCAGCGGGTTTAGAGACCTATCGCTCGAGCCCATCCGTTGGAATGGCCCTGAGTGCTCGTGTCGCCAAGCCTCCACGGCGTGGATTGGCGGAATTGGAGTAGAGTTAGTGGTCGATTTCACAGATTGGACGGGTAACCCCCTATGGATCCAGCACCCGAGGATGTGACCATCCTTCTCGCGGAACTGACCAAGGGGAACAAGCACGCGGCGTCCCAGCTCATCCCGCTCGTCTACGATGAACTGCGGCGTTTGGCTGGCCGTTACATGCAGCGCGAACGCTCCGACCATATGCTGCAGGCTGCTGCACTTGTTCACGAGGCTTACCTGAAACTCGTAGAACAGCGTTCAGTTGATTGGCAAGGCCGGGCCCACTTTCTTACTCCCTGATGCGGCTTGGTTCCTGCCTTCGCGAGCCGGACCCGCATTCTTGTCTCGGCTCTCACTCAGTATCAATTGGCAGGAATTTAAGCCGACTTAGACTGTGCACAGCTGATCCCTTGGATAAGACGGTCACGATTCAAGAAATGCCACCCGCCGACCTGTCGAAAAGCGAAAAGACCCCCTTTGTTGGGGGTCTCATTCCGTTATTCGGGACCAGTTGTGCAAATCAGTCAGAAGGCTACGTACGGGGCAGGACCCTTACTGGCATTTTGCGAACCGTAATTCAAAAACACTTTGCGGCCGTAGAAAAATGGGAAGCCCAACGTCACACTGTCGTTATAGCCTTGCCCCATCAGCGCGTAATCTGCTGTCAACCCCTCATTCAAGACCGAGGTCGGATCGGCTACGGCCAAGTCGATCGTCACGCCTTCGCCGTTAGCTCCTATCATCTCCACGGTAAACGTCGTCGGATCCAGCGGAGCATAGTACGCTCCGACCATGGGCAATCCCACCAGGCTGTCGCTCAGGAAACCGATGTAAGCAGTGCCGCTGTCAACGCCACCTGCAAAAGTTCCACCATCAAACTTAGCGGTCAATGGAAATTGATATTGCGTGGCCGATCCCAACTGATTGTTGGCCTCAGTTCCAATACCAAAGTATAGAGATCCCTGCACATTCGTTGCGCCAGTAGCCGGGATCCCGGGCACATCAAAAATGACCCCGTTGTTGTCCGTGGGAAACAGCGCGACAGGATTCCAAACTTGTTGGGCTGTCGTCTCTGCCAAAGTGGGCTGGCAGAAAGGAACGGGACCGTTCGTCGAGCTGCAAACCCAGTAATAGTAATAGTTCGGCGTCGAAAAGCATGTGTTGCCACAATCATTCTGCCCGGTCACTCCGAGGATACCGTTGAGGCCAGTTGTTTGAGGAGAAGAAAGGGCACTTTGCCCATTCGAGCACTCTGAGGGCGGAGTATAGGTGGTATCTCCGATTATGTGGATCCCAACACTGGACGCAGTCTCCCCCGACAATTGGATATCGGCCGTCGCTACCGGCCCCCACACGTAAAAGCCTTCAAACGGGGAGCACTCATACACGGCCCCAAACGGCGGTTCCTGTTGCCGCGTGAGTGGCAGGCTTAACGCCGAAGAAAAGATCCGCAGACCGGTGGAACCTGAATCCAGGAGAATGTTGTTAACGGTTTGGCAGTTCGATGTACCAGGGAGGCAAACCGTAACGCTCACATATGGCCGATTCAGAGTTGGGCTTGGCCCGCTCCCCGCGCTGACCGTGAGTGGCAGCACATTCGGAGCCGAAGGCGGGGGCGGAGGCGGCGGAGTTGTCGGCGCTCCAGTCGCACTGCCATTGCTGCCACCGCTGCCGAGAGCACTGCTGCAACCCACATTGAACAGAAGCGCTAGTAGCACAACCAAAGATAGGATCGAGCATCGAAAGGCTGCTCTCGACGCGCGGGATATTGAATTTTTCATGACCGCCTCCTTTTATCGCGTTTTTGCTGCACATCTATAAGCGCGACATTCCGAGAGAGACGGGGTCATTCTTTTTTCGCTGCCAGATAATTTGCCGGGATTTCATGGGTTCGTTAGCGCTTTACGTCCTTTAGGGTTAAGGAGCCCCCACGCAAGATCCGGAAGTAGGTATCGCAAACCCTTGAACTGCGGTACAATTTGCCGACCAAAAAATCGTCCATCAGTACAAGAATTCGATGGAACCCGCTTCCACAGATGTCACGGTCCTCCTGATAGAGCTCACAAAAGGCGACAAGAGCGCCGCATCCAGGCTGATTCCGCTGGTTTATGACGAGTTGCGGCGCCTGGCAAGCAACTACATGCGTCGAGAACGTGAGGACCATACGCTGCAAGCAACGGCCTTAGTCCACGAGGCCTATGTGAAGCTGGTACAGCAGAGATCGGTCGACTGGCAAAGCCGCGCGCACTTTTTTGGAATCGCTGCCCAAGTGATGCGCCGGATTCTAATTGACCATGCGCGAGGCCGCCTGCGGGAGAAGCGAGGCGGCGGAGAACAGGCCGTTGTCTTGGATGATGCCTTTGTGTTTTCTCCTGAGAAATCCCACGAACTACTGAAGCTCGACGAATCTTTAGACCGGTTAAGCCGAATTGACCCACGGCAGGGCAAGATCGTCGAACTGCGCTTTTTCGCCGGCTTAACGGTTGAGGAAGCTGCCGAGGTCTTAGGGATTTCTCCGAAGACGGTCAAGCGAGACTGGAGCATGGCCAAAGCCTGGCTCTACGGAGACCTGAAAGCAAGCCATGGCAACGTCAAAGGAGAAGTGGGAATCCGTTAAAGCTTTGTTCGATGCGGCACTGGAGCTGGAGTCCAGCAGGCGGTCAGCATTCTTGCGTGACAATTGCTCCGACGCCGAGACTCACGCCGAAGTCGAGCGCCTTTTGAACGAACACGAGCAAGCCGGAAGGTTTCTATCTACGCCGGTCGTCGATAATCTGTCCCTCGAAGACTACGGAGGACCGCCGCCGACGAGATTGCCGGAAGGGCAGGTTCTTGCGGGGCGGTTCAAGGTTGTCCGCTTCATCGCCAGCGGCGGTATGGGCGAAGTCTATGAAGCCGAAGATCTGGAGTTGCGCGAGCAGGTAGCCGTTAAAATCATTCGGCCCGAGATTCTCCGTCAGTCCGGCGCCGTGGCACGCTTCAAACGGGAAGTTCATCTCGCACGAAAAGTGACCCACCCGAACGTCTGCCGCGTCTTTGATCTGTTCCGTCACAAGTCCGAAAGCAGCTCAGAAGAAACTGTATTCGTAAGCATGGAATTGCTTTACGGCAGTACCCTCAGCACCAGACTAAAGAAAGAAGGCCGGATGGGCATGGCAGAGGCCTTGCCGCTGGTAAGTCAGATGGCTTCTGGGCTTGGGGCAGCCCATGCTGTGGGCATTGTGCATCGTGACTTCAAGCCCGGTAACGTGGTTCTTGTTCCGGGGGACCTAGACCCGGGAGGTACGCGCGCGGTCATTACCGACTTTGGTCTCGCCCTTCAATCGTCCGGCCCAGCGGACGGTCCCTCACTAACAACAGGCACAGCTTTGCTCGGGACGCCTGCCTACATGGCGCCTGAACAAATCGAAGGGCGGCCGGCGACTCCTGCCTCCGACCTCTATGCGCTCGGTCTCGTGATCTATGAGATGGTGACAGGCGTCCGGCCGTTCCAAGGCGATACTGCTATATCCGCAGCGATGAAACGCTTGTCGGAGGCGCCACCCGCGCCGCGGAAGTTCGAGCCTGGCTTAAGTCGGGTATGGGATTCGGTAATTCTGAGATGCCTGGAGCGTGACCCGTCACAGCGATTTCCGAGTGCTGAAGAGGTGGCGGCAGCATTGGTGGGCGACGAGCCAACTTTATTCCGGATTGGAGTTCAGAAAATCAGGAAACGACGAAAGACAGGTGCATCGGCGGCCGTTCTGCTGGTTGCCATGCTCGTATTGGGCTGGCTTCACTATCGTTCGCATAGGCAAAGCAAGCTTACCGAGAAGGACACCATCGTTCTCGCCGATTTCGCCAACAGCACGGGCGATGCTGTGTTCGACGACACGCTGAAGACGGCGCTCAACCTTTCCTTGAGACAATCGCCTTTCTTAAATGTGCTCTCCGACAGCGCAGTCGCAAAGACCCTGCAGCAGATGACCCGTCCGACGAACACGAAACTCACGCCCGAAGTGGCTCGCGACCTTTGCCAGCGGGCAGGTTGCAAAGCCTACCTTGCCGGATCAATCAGCAGTCTGGGTAGCGAATATGTGCTGGGATTGAAGGCGGTAAATTGCCAGAACGGCGACACGCTGGCCGAGGAGCAGGTAACGGCGTTGTCTAAGGAGAAGGTGCTGGACGCGCTGGGCGAGGCGGCCTCCAAGCTCCGCGGCGAACTGGGCGAGTCGCTGGCTTCGGTGCAGAAGTTTGACGTTCCGCTCGAACAGGCCACCACGTCCTCGCTCGAGGCTCTGAAAGCGACCACCCTTGGCACAAAAGCCGAAAACGAGAAGGGCCCCGCCGCAGCCCTGCCTTACTACTTACGTGCTATCCAAATTGATCCGACGTTCGCCATGGGATACGCGGGAGTGGGCGTGGACTACACCCATCTCGGTGAGCTAGGTCGGGCCAGCGAGTACATCACCAAGGCCTTCGAGTTACGGGAACATACCAGCGAACAGGAAAAGCTAAGTATCGCCGCCAACTACTATTGGAACGTAATCGGAGAACTGGATAAAGCGGCTCTGGCATATCAGGAGTGGATTGAGAATTACCCGCGAGCATTTCCTGCATATGCCAATTTGGGCATAGTGTTCGCCTTAGAAGGGCAGTACGAGAAGGCTGCCGAGATCATGAGGCAAGGCATGCACCTTGCACCGAATGCGCTAGGGCTAATTAACTACGGGAATCTCGCCAATTACAGTCTTGCCTTGCAGCGTTTCGACGAAACACGACGGATCATCCACGAGGCGCAGACGCGAAAAGCGGATGATTTGGTACTCCACAATGCTTCCTACGCTCTTGCCTTCCTCGGAGCGGACTCCGCCGCGATGACGGAACAGCAACAGTGGTTTGCGGCTAAGCCCGACTACGAGACCTATGGACTTGCGCTCGCATCCGACACCGAGGTATATGACGGTCGTCTTAGCAAGGCGCGGGAGTTGACCAAGCGGGCTGTGGACTCCGCCATACGAACGGACAACAAGGAAAGTGGCGCGATATGGCAGGCGAATCTTGCTCTCCAACAGGCGGCTTATGGCCATCCTGCGGAAGCCCGGCAGTCAGCGGCAAAGGCATTGAAACTTGCTCCCGCGAGTCAGGGCGTCGAGATCGAAGCCGCGCTAGCGTTTGCCATCGCGGGCGATACTGCACGAGCCGAGTCGCTGGCACAGGACTTAGGGGAACGGTTTCCATTGGATACGCACATGCAGTCGCTTTGGCTACCCACGATTCGCGCGCAATTGGCGCTGGATAAAAAGAATCCAGCTGTAGCACTGAATACCCTGCAAGCTGCCTCACGCATCGAATTGGGTCAAATTGAGTTTGGCAACAATATTTCCTGCCTCTACCACGTGTATGCTCGCGGGGAGGCATACTTGGCAGCCGGACAAGGTAACTCTGCTGGCGGCGAGTTTCAGAAGATTCTCGACCACAGCGGGATCGTATGGAACTGCTGGACTGGAGCGTTGGCGCATCTGGGAGTGGCTCGTGCCAACGCCTTGCAGTCGAGAACCTCGCAGGGAGCGGATGCTGATGCCGCCCGCGTCCGGGCACTCGCCGCCTACAAAGAATTCCTCATCCTCTGGAAAGACGCCGACTCCGACATTCCCACCCTGAAACAAGCCAAGGCCGAGTACGCCAAGCTACAGTAGCCGGCAAGAGTTCTGCTAGTGCTTACTGTTAACCGACAGCTCGCGTAAAGACACAAGTAAAGCCCGAACCCCGATCTGTGTTAGAACGAAAAGCGAGCCTGGCCCAAGCCCTCCCGCGGGCAAAGAGATTAGAAAACTACACCTTTCTAA
>CAWIJP010000012.1:0-12432 GCA_963836305.1 uncultured Acidobacteriaceae bacterium
ACCCTTGTCATCCTGAGCGAAGCGAAGGACCTATGCAACTGAAATCACCACGAACCCGCTGTTTCCAGAACGAGCCACTTCCCAATTCGCTCCTCACGGCAGGCTCTCGCTCGCCTCCTCCGACCGCCCACTCTCATTCCCCCGCTCATCCACGGCCGACACCGAATAAAAATAAGTCTTCCCCGGCACCACCTGCATATTCCGGAACGCCGGTGTCCTCACCAACTCCGAATTCATTTTCACCGGCGCGCTCCCCGCCTCATGCCGGTAGACGTTGTACCCCGCCAGATCCGCATCACTCACTGGAGCCCAAATCAAATCAATGAACGGCAGCTGCCCCGGCCCCGAAAACACTGCCTGCAGCCCCGAAGGCACCGCCGGCGGAAATACATCGTGGGCAAACACTTTCACTTCCGGAGTATCATCACCTTCCACTTCCACAGCCGGCTTTCCCGCCGTCTCAATCACACTCACCGCCGTTCCGCGATAAAAATATATCTTCTCCCACTCGAATGTTTGATCCAGGAATGAACTGCTCCCTCCGCTCGCTCCCTCGACGCACTGCGTAGCATCTGCATCGATAACCTTATTCCATTTGGAACTCGATTCCAGCCGCCGGTAAATGCGAAACAAATACGTGATGCCGTTTCGTCCCTCCGCCGGGTTCGGGCACTGCCACGAGATCGTCACTCCTTTAGAAGACACCGTCGCTGAAAAATCAGCGAAGGGCGCAACCGTCGGCACCAGCGCCACCCGCACCTGATTCGAAAGCCCCGCACCTCGCCCCGCCGTATTCAGCACTTCAACCGCGTAGCTGGCAAACTCCATCGCGTATTCCTGCTCCGCCGCGGCAGGCAATGTGTCAACAAAAGTTGCTGTCAATTTCCCGGCCGGCTTCTTCTTTGATTCAAAGCTTGCCGGCGGCGCGACGTCTCGCACCGGCGTTCCGCATTGCTTGAGCACCGTCGCAATGCCGCGGCAGATTTCGGTTTTTCCCAGATAGCGCACACTTTGCCGGTCCGTGGTTCGCTGCGGAATCGTCCAGGTGAACGTCACCTTGTCGCCCTTCCTTGCAGCATGCAAATCGGCAGGCGGCTTCGGCAACTCCAGCGACGGCGCCTCCGGCGGCCCAATCGACGCGCACCCGCTCAGCGCAATAAGCGCCCCAAGCGCCAGCAGCAATCTCCCCAATGAAAGTTTCATGCAGAAACAAAGATTACATCAGGAACCGGCCAAATAAGTTTCATTGATGAAGATGAAGAAGCGTGTCCCGAAGGGGCACCTGAAAATAGCCCGCCACTTCAGTGGCGGGAAACCTTCCAAGAAGAAGATCCAGCGTCCCGGAGGGACGCCTGAAATGTACCGGAAATCGAAATCCTGCGAGGATGCCCGTCTCACAAATCCAATATCAGACCCCTGCCCTACCCCACCAACTCCCTCACCGCTTCGCGAAAAACTTTCGTATGCAAATCCACATCATCCTTCTCCGTCTGCGGAGACATCAGCGCCATATTGTGAAACGGCGTCAACAAAATCCCGCGATTCATCGCATACAAATGCATAAACCGTTCCAACTCAAAGTCCATTGCGTCATGCGCCTCGCTCCCATTCTTCGGAGCGTCGCGGCTAAACATATACTCCGCCCGGCAACCCAGTCGCGTAACGTGCCACGGCAACTCCGCTTCCGTAATCGCTTTCGCCACTCCCAAACTCCAGCGCTCCGCCACCGGCATCATTCGATCAAACGCATCCTTCGTCAGAACCTTCGTCAATGTGGCTCGCATCGCCGCCAGCGATACCGCATTCCCCGCCAGCGTCCCGCCAATTCCGCCCACATCGCAATCTTCCAGACTCTCCGTCCCTTTGTTTTGTCCCGCCGCAATTCTCTCCGCCACTTCCTCCGAGAATCCGTAAGCCGCGCCCGGAATCCCTCCCGCAATCGCTTTTCCAAAAACTACCACATCCGGCTCCAACTTCTCCGCCGCCGTATATCCGCCCGGCCCCGCGCAAATCGTATGCGTCTCATCCAGAATCAGCAGCGTCTCATACTTGCGTGTCAACTCCAGCATCGCCTGATGAAATCCCTTCTCCGGATGCACGATCCCCACATTCGTCATCACCGGCTCCGCCAGAACGCACGCCACATCTCGCGCAGCCAGCGCCCGTTCCAGCGCCGCCACATCATTGAACTCCACAACCTTCGTCGTCACCGTCGGATTCACCGGCGGTCCAACATTCCCCCGCCGCGAACCCGCCACACTATTCCGGTCCAGCGTGATAAAAGTTTCATCCACCGTGCCGTGATAGCACCAGTTGAACGCCAGAATCTTCGCCCGTCCCGTAATCTGTCGCGCTAACCGAATCGAAAATCGATTCGCATCCGTCGCCGTCAGCGCAAACTGCCAGTATGGCAAATGAAACCGCTTCTGCAATTCCTCCGCCACAAAAATCGCATCCTCACTCGGCAGCATCAACGTCATCCCGCGCCGCGATTGCTCCTCCACTGCCTTCACCGTGGCAAACGGAGAGTGCCCCGTCATCGCTCCCGTATCACCCAGACAGAAATCGACATAGCGATGCCCATCCACATCGAAAAAATGTGACCCCTGCGCCTCCCGCACAAACGGAGGAAACGCCCCCGCCCACTTCATCATCCAGTTCATGGGAACGCCCGCCAGCAGCGACTTCCGCGCCCGCTCAAACAACGCCTTCGACTTCGGCCGCTCATCCACAAACTTTTTCTGCTCGCGCGCCATCAAAGACGCAAGCCGGGAACGATCAACATTTTTCATGACGAGGCAGCATAGCATGTACGCAGGACGAAGCAGTTGGACCAGATTTTGCGTGTCGGAGGTTTTGGGTGGCGCAGCGCTTCAGCGCTGCGATAAAGCTCTCTCGATTTGAAAGGGCGCGGCTTCAGCCGCGCGCCGTAACCCGCTTATAATTCGGGCGGGAAGAATCGAATGTTCAATCAAACTACTGGACTTTACAACATGGCTAAGGTCAAGGTAATTGTGCAGATTCTTAGCCCGCTGCCTTTGACGCGACATGAAGATGGCAGACTAGTTTTCGATCTATGGAAGCGATATCTCCCGGGATTGTTGCCTGACAAATTTGGCAATTCAGAACCGATTGATCAAGAGTTTGACTCAGAGAAAATTGAGTCCGCACTTGACGCGTGGAAATGGCCGTTCTTAGCCACAAAGACTAAGTGGTCAATGGAATCTAGTGTGTGGGTCCGAAAGGGCGGCCAGCGTACGCACGCCACCTGGTTATTGTCGTTTGATCTCGGCGCTTCGAGCCAACCCGAACTGATCGAGTTTCTTAAAGCCGCGTCGGTAGCGCTAAAGGCCGATTTTGCATGTTTGCATCTGCTGACGCCGCATGAAATCGAGCGAGGTCGGGCCAGAGGGGCAATCCTTGTCCTAAACAAGCAGGCTACGCGATTTGCGTTCAATATCGCCAGCAAGGACCCGAAGCGCAGAATCCCTGACTTGTTTTGGGCGACAGTATTCGGGGGTCCGTACGTGGAGATGTTTGGCCGTCAGCAACTTCTGTCGGCACCCGTACGCGAGGTGCAGTCACTTTCCAGCGGCGGTCTCATGCTGCAACTGTCTGAGCTGATGACCGACCTCGAAACACATCCAACGGAGATCGACGAAATTAGGTCGCGGACGGTCGCCCATTTGGGGCAGGATGCTTTCTTTCAGCCAGAACTATCTTCCGACCATAATTTCCGCGTTCCACTGTTCACGTTTCCGTGATCCAATCCCATTGCGAGGACTTGCATCCTTTCACGGCGAAAGGGACTTCTGAACCATTTTCCTACAAAATGTATCTCGACAAATCCTGATCCTTCACAATATCCGTCAACATCTTCCGCACATAATCTGCGTCAATGTTCACGCTCTCGCCTTTTCGCTCCGGGGCGTCAAAGCTCAACTCATCCAGCACGCGCTCCATAATCGTATGCAGCCGCCGCGCCCCAATATTCTCCGTGCTCTCATTCACACGAAACGCAAAATGCGCAATTTCATCCAGCGCCTCGGCTGTGAACTCCAGCTTCACGCCTTCGGTTTCCAGCAGCGCCGTATATTGCTTCACCAAAGAAGATTTCGGCTCCGTCAGAATGCGCACAAAATCTTCCATGGTCAGCGACTGCAACTCCACCCGGATCGGAAACCGCCCCTGCAACTCCGGAATCAGATCGCTCGGCTTTGAAACGTGAAACGCTCCCGCTGCAATAAATAAAATGTGATCCGTCCGCACCATGCCATAGCGCGTGTTCACTGTCGTCCCTTCAACAATGGGAAGAATGTCGCGCTGCACGCCCTCCCGCGAAACATCCGGACCGTGCCCACCCTCGCGCCCCGCAATCTTGTCGATCTCATCCAGAAACACAATTCCCGCATTCTCCACGCGATCGATCGCCGTGCGCGTCACCTGATCCATGTCGATCAACCGCTGCTCTTCGTCCTGAATCAGATATTCAAACGCCTCATTCACTTTCATCTTCCGCTTCTTCGTCCGTGCGCCAAAGATGTTGGGCAGCATATCCTTAATATTGATATCCATCTCCTCAACCCCTTGGTTGGTCATGATTTCGAAAGATGGAAAATTTCGTTCGCGCACGTCGATTTCGACTTGACGCTCGTCGAGCTTGCCTTCGCGCAGCTGCTGCCGTAATTTCTCCCGGGTGCGGGAAGAAGATTCAGCCAGCGCGGTTCCAGCATCAATCACGACTCCGCCCGCCGTAGTAGAAGATTCGCCAGGCCGGCTCGGTGGAGACGGCGGCAGAAGAATATCCAACAACCGTTCTTCCGCATTCAACTCAGCCTTGTCCGCAACGTCTTCCAGCTTTTCCTCGCGCACGTTATCGATCGCAATCTCCACCAGATCGCGCACCATCGACTCCACATCGCGGCCCACATATCCAACTTCGGTAAACTTCGAAGCCTCCACTTTCAAGAACGGAGAATTCGCCAGCTTCGCCAGCCGCCGCGCAATTTCCGTCTTTCCCACCCCCGTGGGCCCAATCATGATTATGTTTTTGGGGATGATCTCTTCGGCCAACTCCGGCGTCAGCTTCTGCCGGCGGGTGCGGTTGCGCAAGGCGATGGCGACGGCGCGTTTCGCGTCCTTCTGGCCGATCACGTGTTTGTCGAGTTCAACGACGATCTCACGCGGAGTCAGTTCGTCGAGTGCGAGTTGTTCTTCTTCAGCGCTGCTGGGTAAATAGATAGCCATAAATGTTCGTGTAGGGACGGCCGCCCTCGGTCGCTCCCGGTTGCCTTGGTGCCGCTCACCGAGTACAAGCAAAATCAATCGAGCTTCGCTCGATGGACAGCCGAGGGCGGCTGTCCCCACATAAGCTGCTACAACTCCTCAATCGTTACTGCATCATTTGTATAGATGCACATCTTTCCAGCAATCTTCATCGCTTCTTCGGCAATTTTGCGGGCGGAGAGTTCGGTGTGCATTGCCAGCGCCTGGGCTGCGGCTTGGGCGTAAGGGCCGCCGCTGCCGATGGCTGCTACTGCGCCATCCGGCTCGATCACGTCGCCTTGTCCGCTGAGCAAGAAAGTTTGCTCCTTGTCGCACACTAGCAGCAGCGCTTCCAGATGACGCAGAAATTTATCCGTCCGCCAATCTTTGGCGAGTTCTACGGCGCCGCGTCCCAGGTTCCCGTGATATTGCTCCAGCTTCGATTCGAAGCGGCTGAATAGCGTGAACGCATCAGCCGTGGAACCCGCGAACCCAGCCAGGATTTTGTCGTTGTAAAGGCGGCGAATTTTCTTGGCCGTATGTTTGATCACGGACTCGCCAAGCGTGACTTGTCCGTCGCCGGCCAAAACCACGCTGCCGTTGCGGCGGATCGATAAAACTGTGGTGGAGCGAATCAGACGTTTCGTAGACATGAGCGCAATCTTTAATTATAGCAGCGGGTGCGGTCGCTGATTGCGAGGTCAAGAACCTTCCCCGCGGTTGTCATGCTGAGCGTAGCTCGGGAGGACCGCAGGTCCTCTCGGCGCAGTCGAAGCATCCCTACCGCCATCCCGAATGCGGAAGGCATTTGTCTCTGAGGTGACATCCATCACAGCCACACCAGCCTAATTCTCCAATCATTGCCTCATGCGCGATCCACGCTACTAATGCGTTTACATCATGGGAAGCCTCACGGGCACTTTGTACATTGGAGTCAGCGGCAATCTTCACAAGCGCGTGTTTCAGCACAAGTTTCATCATTATGAGGGCTTCAGTTCCCGATACGAGGTGGTCCGGTTGCTCTATTTTGAATCGTATGATGATGTGCACAAGGCCCTTGCCCGCGAGAAACAACTCAAGGGGTGGTCGAGGGCAAAGAAGATTGCTCTGTTTGAACGCCGCAATCCGCAGTGGAAAGACTTGGCTGCGGAGTGGTACCCGTGGATGGAGCGGGGTGAGGGTAGGGATGCTTCGGCTTCGCAGTGAGGATCGCGTTGCGATCCTCACTGCTTCGCTCAGCATGACAGGAGTTGGGGGCGGCTAGAAGTTTTAGGTGCCCTGAAAGTTGTCAAGAGGCAAAATTACACGATTGGTTGTAAGTGGCTTAGGGGATGGGGCAAATATTTCTGGAAACGTGTCCCATGTCCCATTTATGGCTGTCTTTGTGATATAAAAGACATATAAGCTAAAACTTTAAGAATAGACAAGGCGCGGCCTAGGGGCTGCGCCTTTTTGCATTTGGGCGGGCGACGGAAGTCAAAAATCTGCCTCACACGCGGCGGTGGTGGGACTAGAGATCCTTCGACTTCGTGGGATCGTCTTGCAGACGATCGCACTTCGCTCAGGATGACAAAGCTTTTCGGGATGACAAATGTTTTCGGGTGACGGCATTTCAGGAGTGTGAAAGATGGCGAAGTGCAAGGGGTTTCGGACGTTCAAGGAGCGCGGGGAGTGGGTGGAGTTGCAGTTTATGGCGCGGGCGGTGGGGGGTGGGTTTAAGGTGTCGAAGCCGTGGGGAGATTCGTCGGCTTATGACATGGGGTGGAATGCGGCGAGCGGATTTTGAAGATTCAGGTGAAGTCGACGGACTGCCGGATGGGGACAGGATATCTGTGCGGGTTCAAGCCGAACGAGCACAGCGAGCGGTACACGATTAAGAAAGTGGATTTTTTCGCGGCGTACGTGATCCCGGAGAATGCATGGTATGTGCTTCCGGCGGGCGTGGTGCTGAAAACGAAAAGCATGGATCTGATGATCTGTCCGGTGCAGAAAAGGAAGTACGACCGGTACCGGTATGAGGGGTATCGGGATGCGTGGGTGTTGCTGTTGCCGGTCAAAACGGAGCGCGCCGTCCCCAAAGGACGGGTCATGCTATAGACGCGAATTTTTCCACCATGAAACGAAATTCACTCCTCGATCACTATGGGACAAAGGAGCTCGGGCTGCTCGACGATGTGAGGGAGCGCAATCGGGCTTGAGCAAACGAAGCTGATATCCCTTTCTTGCACCGCCTCGTAGTGAACCCGGGATTCTCAAGCACGCAAAAAAGTAGATGAGGAGTGCGTTTATGCCGACTACTGTTGAACAGGTTGAAATGGCTGTCGATACCGCGATCGATAATTCTGTCGATACGGCGGTCGATACATCACGGGAGGCAATCCCTTCGGGGCGGTTTACGCCCCGCAACGTCAGCGCGGAGCTGGGGCTTCTCGCCGATCTTGCTGGAACTTGGGAAGGCTTCGGATTCAATTTGATCGCCCGTCCAGCGTTTCACTTTGGCACCGACCTTTACTTGCAACTCAATAACACACGCGAAACTTTAAAGTTCGATCCCATCGGTTCGGTCATTCCGAATCGCGGCTTCGGGCAACACGATATTGGCCTGCACGGGTTGACCTACCTGCAGAAAATCAGCGACGCGGGCAAAGATGGAGCGCTGCACATCGAGCCGGGCATCTGGATCCGGCAGCCCAACACAAACTTTCCTCCGGAGAAGGCCGCGCCCGAAGGACAAGAATTAGTGGGCCGCATGGGCTCCATCCCGCATGGCAACGCAATGTTGGCGGAAGGAATTGCCAGTCACTTTTCGGGACCGCCGGTTCTGCCGTCGGCGACCGCGACATACAACGGTTCAATTTTTCCGTCGTTCAACAGCACGCCGTTCGGAGTGCCGCCGACCGCACCCGCCATCAACATCAACGCGGCAACCTCGTCGGAGGCATTGACCGCTCCGGCTCTGGTTCCACCCGCGGTTCCATTTCCCGAGTACAACCTCGCCAATCCGCCTGGCCCGGCAAATACGCGGACGCCTTTCGCAACTTCGCCAGCGGAGCCACTCATTCCAAACACTCCGGCAAATCAGGCCATGGTGAATGATCCCATTGTGCTTCTGCAAAATGTGGTCAAACAGCAGGTCAAGGATGGATACGAGTTCGAAGGAGTCGCCCTCAACATTGCAACCAGAGAGCGGATTTCCTTTCTCAACACGCCGAACGATCCAACCGGGGCCTCAACGCCTATCACGTTGCCGCAGTTCGGCGGAGGCATCGAAAACATTCACTTCCTCGACGGCAAGTCGGTCAATGTTGGCGGCAAGCCGGAGCAGGAAGAAAATGCGCAGACCGCACTCGTGTACGCCACTTTCTGGATCGAGAAACTGACGCACAAGAAAACCGGACACACGTTTATGCAGCTGCAATATGCACAGATGGTCGTGCTGAATTTTCCCATCCGGCATTTGCTGCATCCTGAGCCGCCGGCCAAGCCGGCGTTTGTGAACCTGGGATGGCCGCACATCTCCATCGCAACCCTGAAGAAAAACTTCGGTTAACCGACCGGGCGGGCGTGCTGAACATTGCGGAAGCCAACGGCACGCCCGCAGTTTTATTACGAGAAAAGCAGAATCCCGGAAAGTTTCCTGTGCCCGCTCGCCCACGCGAAACAACGATAAATCGCTCCCTGACGAAATCCTGTCAAGCCCTCCGCAGCCCTCCATCGCACACAACTCGTTCAGAACATTCAGCAAATATATTTCAAGAAATGTCCCAAATACCCGCCTCAGTGTGATATAATGGATATATAAGTTAAAACTTAAAGATAAACAAGGCGCGGCCACACAGGCTGCGCCTTTTTGCGTCTCGGGACAAGCAGCCAATCCATGAATCACTGGAAACAATTCACCAGCTTCAAGCAGCGCGGAGAGTGGGTCGAACTCCGCTTCATGGCCAGCGCCGCCGAGCGCGGCTTCTGCGTCCTCAAGCCCTGGGGAGAAACTCGTCCCTACGACGTCGGCATCGACCACGGCCCGAACTTCCTGCGCGTGCAAAGCCTGCCCTGAGAGAGCGACAGCGACCGAACGGGTCAAGTCCACCACCTGCCGCACCGGCACCGGATACTTCTGCCAGTTCAAACCTCACTACCTCAAAAAGCAGGACTACACTCTCGCCCAGCTCGATCTCTTCGCCACCGGAGCCTGTCCTGAGCGAAGTCGAAGGATCATCCCGGTCGAAGCCTGGTACATCATCCCCGCCGCCCTGCTCCTCGGCACAGAACGCAAACAGGGAGTCATGCTCTACCCCGTCGAGCCCCTCAAGAAAGACCGCTACAGCTACGAAGCCTACAAAGAAGCCTGGCCTCTCCTCTACAAAAGCCGCCGAGCCCTGGTCGAACGCACAAAGCACCGCTGAACCTAGTGCTCGATATCCCGCAAAATATTGATAAAAATGGGGTTATATATTAGCGGAAGATAATGCGGAAACCGTGTCAAACGAAGTGTAAACTGTAAATTGAAATGTCAACCAGAGGAACGAGTAACATGGGCACAATAATGAAGAACGCTCCGGTCTACTTCACGATCGCTCAGATACGTTACAACCCAATCCTGAGCCTATCAACATACATTCCCATAATTCAGGAGCATTTCCGCAAAGATGGTTTCCCCGACTTCAAGAGTGGAGTAACCATGACACTCAATCTAACACCAATGCTTCAAGACCAGAACGCTGAGGGGCAACCTCCTGCCCCAACGCGGGTCGAACGATATATCTTTTCGAACCGGGAGAATACGAAAAACTTCCTGCTGGAGCAAGGCGCCCTGGCCTTTCAAGCAACTGAGTATGAGACCTTCAAGACCTTCGCTGGAAATCTCCTACGTGGCCTCGATTTCCTGAACAAAACGGTGGGGTTGAGCTTCATCGAGAGGATCGGCGTGCGATATCTCGATGCAGTCATTCCGCGAGACGGGGAGACACTAAACCAATATTTGATCCCGGAGGTCATGGGACTCTGTGGAAAACTGAAAGGCGATGTTCAACACTCCTTTTCCGAGACCCTGACTAAGACAGAAGATGGCTCGGTCATATCCCGCACTGTCATTCAACACGGGCAAAGCGGACAGATTGGATTTCCACCCGATCTCATGCCGCTGCTGACTCTGAAAGTAGCCCAACGCTTTATGCAAGTAACCGGTCTGCACGCCATCATCGATACTGATGCATTTCACTCTGAGCGCACCAATTTTGACTTGGCTGAAGCAAAGAGAAAGCTGACGATCTTACACGACAGCATCACTACGTCCTTTCGCGCTTCGACAACGGAACACGCCCGGACAGTTTGGGCCTAGGAGGAACAGACATGGCATCCCCGAGCATCCACCGAGCGTTTGGCTTAGATTGTCCATCACGCGTCAGCTATCGCCCAGCGGCATCACCCGGAATCGTGGCCGTCGCTGCCTGCGCTTTCCTGGTCGGCACTGGCGGCATGCCGACACCAAGCTATTTCCAGAGTCGCAAAGAATGCGGGTATCGGTTCGTGCAAATCGCCGTGCCAGAAGGCATGAACGCGAGCATCCGACCGCCGATCGAGGACCTCAAACAGATTCGCGAGGTATTCAAGCCCTCTATCTCTGATCTAGGCAATCTTCTAGGAGTTTCTCGACAAACTATATACAACTGGATAGCGGGAGAGCGCCCGTCGGCCGAGAGCTCAAATCGACTTGAAGATCTTGCGAAAGCTGCGGATCTAGTTGCGGCTCACGGCCTAAACACAACTGCCTATCTCTTTAGGCGAAGGATCCACGACGGAAAGACTTTGATGGAGATAGCACGGAATGGCGGGTCCGCGCAAGATGCAGCGAGGAGTTTAGTCCGCATTGTCGAACAGGAGGCCGCACAGCGCGAGCTACTAAAGAATCGCTTAGCTGGTCGCCAGTTTGCTAAGAGAGATAGTTCTGAATTCGGCGTGCCAATGCTGGACGACGATATTGGATCATAATCGATGGCTGAGTGGAGTCGGACAACACCATGGCGGCAGGGGCATCTGCTATCCGACGAGGCACTGAGTGCGCTCAATGTGAAAAGCGTCCAGTCGCCGGAGCGAACTGTCGTTGTCGTGATTTCGCATGATTGCGATATTGCGGCGACGCCAGCCAAGGAGCCTAAGGTTGAGGTGATCTCAGGCCGTCTTATTGACAAACCGAGCGGCGACTTCGTCCATGCGAAAAACGCACGTACGCTGCATCTTCGGTTCGTTCGTGACGACAAAGAACAATGGGTCGAGCTATCCGCGGCCGAAAAGCTCGCAATAGCAAAAGCCGACCTAGCAGATTTTGCTCCTCGATCTGATCTTGGCCTCGACCAGGTGGGGCGTTCAACCTTACAGCGATGGCTTGCAGCCCGCTATCGACGCTCTGCGTTCCCGGAGGCCTTCGAAAAGCGACTCAAGGAAAATGGCTTCCAAGACAAATTGGTCGGAATTTTGAAGCCTTACGGCGAACACATTCTTGCGATCTTTTTCGACGTGGATGATGGGAAGGAAGAAATGCGTTTAGATCCTGCGGACACATACGCATTAACGATGTACCTGCTATATACAACGGAATTGGACCCGGGAAAGGCACAAACCGCAGCACAAGAGGCTAGAGAGAAAGTAGAAACTGCGTTCCGACAGAAGTTCTTCGAACCTACTCGGCGCTGGAGCCATATCGAACTATGCGAATGCGCCGCAATATCCGATGAGGTATTGACTTATCGGCAATCGACGCTGTTCAAGGAGTGGCGTTTGGAGTACTTAAGTCTTCGAGAAGACCCTCCTCAACCAATGTTGAACCGATAGTCCCGCTCACGCCCGTGCGTATTCTGCACTGGGCTTTGTCGCCAGCAACTGCCGCAAAACATACTGCAAAATCCCACCGTTGGCGTAGTAGAGCGCCTCCTGCGGCGTGTCGATGCGAACTAAAGCCTCGAACTCGATCGGACTTCCTTTACCTTTAGCGCGGACCTTCACTTTCTGCCCAGCAGCATAATGCTCGATCAGATTGCGAATGCCGGTGATCTCAAAAACTTCTTCGCCGGTGAGATGGAGCGAATCGGCGTTTTGCCCAGCCTCGAATTGCAGCGGCAGAATTCCCATGCCGACCAGATTCGATCTGTGAATGCGTTCGTAGCTTTC
>CAWIJP010000013.1:0-252046 GCA_963836305.1 uncultured Acidobacteriaceae bacterium
AAACCGCCGCATTCGGCCACTCTGCCACCTCTCCGGCGTGTGCGGACCTCCAGTTTATCACGCTCAGCGTTCGCTCCTGTCGGGGCTGGCTCAGCTTTGCTGCTTCCTGCTATTTGTAAGGATGACCACGAAAGAGGCTGCCCCATCCTTGCGTTCTTGGCAAGGGTAAGTACTACCGCTCCTTCCCTCTGTGCAAGTTTGAGCTAGACCCTCCTAGAACTGAGCAGCTACTTTCATCGCCGCGCCATGTCCTTATTATTCTCCGGCTTCTCCTGCTCTTTCGGGTTGAAGGCTTCCGTCAGGGACACAACTTTCATCGCTCCTCGAAGTTGATCCAGCGTCGCCGCAGACTTCAGCGTCAGCGTCACCGGCTCTCCAGGAAGCAGGTCGAAGTAATTGTCGGAAATATGGAGATCCAGATCGCCGAACGAAAGATAAACGCTTCGCGCCAGCTTCGCGGATTTTAGCGTAACGGTGTAATCACCCCCAGTTTTATTGACGGTTGTTTCGATCTTCGGTGCAACCGGCAATTCCAGGTCGTGAGTCACGTCGAAGAAAATCAGATTCCGGGAAACTTTCTTTCCACCCACTTCCAGGTCAAACACCAGAAACGTACGATGAAAATCGCCCTTGGCCGCAAGCGCCGCTTTATCCACCGTGAAATAAATCGCGCTCGATTGCGCCGGGACTTGCACTTCTTTCGTTTGCTCGAATAAAGAGTTTCCGGAAAAATCCAGCAACCGCATGTGAATCGTTCCGGAAAGCGGCTGCAACTTATCTGATACAACGTAAACATCTACTTTGTCGTCGTGCAAGAAAGGCGAGACCAGCACATCGTCGTAAAAGCGGCGCGCATAGTAGTGCAGCGCCTTCCACCGGCCGTAGTAATCGATGCTCGACCACGAGGCCACCGGCCAGCAGTCATTCAACTGCCAATACAAAGAACCCATGGTGCGCGGACGCTGCCGGCGCAAATGCTCCGCGCCAATCTTAATAATCTCCGCCTGCTGCACCTGGCTGAGATAAACATACGAGGCGAAGTCCTTCGGCTGGCGATACTCGCGCAACATATAAGTCAGGATGCGTTCGTTGCCGCCTTTATTTTTCTGATGCGCCTGCATCACAGCCGAACGAATATCGAAATCCTCCGGCTTGGCGAAAGTTTCAATCGTGCGCATCTCCGGGAACGACTGGAATCCGTACTCCGTCATGAAGCGCGGAAATTGCAAGGTATAGTCCGAAGCCGGCGCCTGTGCGTGCCACACCTGCCAGTAGTGCATGTCTCCATTGTGTTGGTTGTCTGGAATTTCTTCGAAGTTCGCGCTCGGCGAACTGGGCCAGTAGGGCGTGGGATCGGCATATTTCGTCACCGAACTCTTGATGATGTCGGCGAACATGATGACGTAATCCTGCCACACGCGCTCGCGCGTCGCCGGCGAAACTGATTCTTTGAATGCCTGGCGATCGCCCCAGTGGTACCAGCCAGTCTCCACTTCATTATTCCCGCACCAGATCACGATGCTGGGATGATCGCGCAGCCGTTTGATTTGATCGATAGCCTCTTGCCGGACATTTTCTTGGAAAGGAACATCGCCGGGAATCATATCTCCGCCGAACATGAATTCCTGCCAGACCATAATTCCGAGCTCATCGCAAATATCGTAAAAATCGTCAGACTCGTAGTAGCCGCCGCCCCACTCGCGGACCATATTCATGTGCGCATCACGAGCCGCCTGAAGAATGTTGCGATGAATTTCCGGAGTCACACGGTTAGGAAAACTGTCGAACGGAATTACATCGGCGCCTTTGGCGAACACGGTGATTCCATTCACCACAAACTCAAAACTTTTCCCCCATTGATCGGGAACGCGGCGAAGTTCTACGGAGCGTAATCCAGTTTTGGTTTCGGCGTGAGCTGTCGCCTCACGGCCAATACGAATCGATGCGGAGAAACGGTAACGATTCTGCGCTCCGTATCCCACCGGATACCACAGCTTGGGCGAGACAATTCGCAGCGGAAAGGAAACATGATTCATTCCGGCATTCAGTTGCAGTGTCTGATTCCCGTCGGAACTTTGCGGTCCAGATAATTCATCGTGCGCCAAAGTGAGAGTCGCCGTCGTCGGCTTGCTGGCTTCGATATCCAGGTCGGCGCTAACATTGGCCAGGTCCGAGTTGATGCTGTGTTGGTGGATGTGAAAGTTGTCGATGCGCAACGCATCCCACGCTTCCAGCCGAACAGCCCGCCAAATGCCCTCCGTCATGTAGCGCGGTCCCCAATCCCAACCATAGGTATAAGGAGCTTTTCGCGTGTAGGGAGCGGTGGCGATATTATCTTCATTCTCGGAAATCTGAGTCGAGACCGACGGCAGTACGTACGGCAGAGTCTTAACGTAGGGAATCATCTTCTCCACCGCGGAATGGAAAACGATTCGCAGCGTGTTCGGGCCCGGCTTCAACATCGCCTTGGCAGGAATTCGCCAGCGGCGGAACATATTGTCCGCGTGCAGGATCGGTTGATCGTTGAGATAGACGTCGGCAAACGTATCCAGACCGTCAAACACCAGGTCGAGATGCTCGCGCGCCAGTGTCGCCGCGTCGACCTGAAAAGTAGTTTGATATTCCCAGTCGGCGAGCCCGATCCACTGCAGGTGAAATTCATTTTCCCCATAAAAAGGATCCGGGATCAGCTTGTTGTTCAACAGATCCGTTTGCACAACCCCCGGAACCTGCGCGGGATGCCACTCTTTCACATCCGATCGATCGATATTTGCAACCGCGCGGAACTGCCAGCCTGCATTCAAATCTTGCGCGGATGGTTCGGCAGCCTTGACCGGCGTTGCAGCCAGCAAACCTAACATCACGCTTCCGACAAAATAAAACATGGCAGCAGTAAGACGACGAAATAAACCAGGCTGGATCAATTCCATATCAGCTCCTCAATATCAATATGTTGTGACTGCCAATCAGTGTTGCGGGCCGGGTTGTGCGCCCGGTTGCGGCTGAGCCGAATTATTCTGCAAACTCTGGAATTCCTGCATTTCGTGCTTGGCCTCAGCGATCTTTCCCTGTTTGCGGTAAATTCCCGCCAATCCAAAATGTGCTTGCGCTGCCAGCGAACTTTGCTTCTCGATGGAGAGAAGTTTCGTCCAGGCTTTCTCGGCCGCCGGGTTATCGCCTTCGAGCGACGCCGCTTTCCCCAGTGCATAAAGCGTCTCCGGCATGTCGGGAAGCAAGCGATCGGCGCGCAAAAGTTCCGCGCGCGCCTCGTGCGCCTTGCCTTGTTCCAACAAAGCTTCTCCCAGGCGGTACGCAGCTTCCGCATTCCCCGGCTGCAACTTCACCTGCATGCGAAATTCTTCTTCCGCCTTCGGCCATTGGAAAGCTCCGGCATACACTTCGCCCAAGGCGAGGTGAGCTTCTGGAAGATTGGGACGCAACCGTAACGCTTCGCGATATTCTTTTTCCGCGTCCGGCATTCGCCGCAGCACGAAATAGTTTTCTGCCATGGCCTGGTGCGCACGGGCAGAGTCGGGATAGGCCGCGAGCAACGTATCAATCGATTGCTTGGCCAGCAGACCGCTGGCGCGTCCTAAGTAATAAAGAATATCCGGATCGTTGGGATGTGCTGCCAAGGCAGCCTCCAGATTCGCCACCGCCTCCGGCAGTTGTCCAATTTGAATTTGCGCAATACCTAATGCGGTTTTGTCCGGCGAGACTTGCAGGTGCGGAACTGCCTCTGCCGCATATCCCTGCGCGAGCAGCGCGTACCCTAACAACTGGTGAGCCGGCGCCGAATCTGCGTTGAGTTCCAATGCATGTTTGAGCGGCGCAATCGCAGATGAGTAATCGCCGCTTTCCATGTAAGCCTGCCCCAGACTGACAAAGCCATCGGCAAATGCCGGATCGATTTCCGTAACCTTCTTATATTCGCTGACCGCAACATCGAACTGCCGTTGCTTATCGGCAGCAATTCCGGCTTGCATATGCTCGGCCGCCTGCGGCGACGCGATCTGCCACGCCAACCAAAAAGTTAAGATTACGTGGGTCAATGTCACGTGGGTCAAGGCTTCTCCGGTTCACGCACTTCCAAAAATTGGTCGGCGTGAACGTCGTTTATAGTTTGATGAATACCCGATGGCCAGACAATTTCCACCTTCGCCTTTTCCGCCGCGCCAAGTCCAAAATGCAGCCGCTTGTCGCTCGAAGAAAGATAACTCCCCGCTGAAGTGGCAAACCGCGTCTGCCCGTCCACCTGAACGCGTGCCCCGAATCCATCTCGATTGCTGCGTGTGCCGCGCAAAGTAATCATCAGCCAATGCGCCTTCCCGCCACGGTTCATAAAAACTTGCGGATGGCCGCCCAGCGTCGTCATCACAACATCCTGCCACCCATCATTATTCAAGTCGCCGAAAGCCGCGCCCCGCGCGGCCCACGGAACCGCGTCCCCGGAATCGGCGCGCTCAAAACGTCCGTTGTGGTTCATCGCCAGTAGCGGCGGTTCAAGATAATGCAACGAAGGATCGATCTGTTCCACGTTGTCGAGCACATGCCCTTGCGCGACGAATAAATCTTTCCACCCATCATTATCGAAATCTTCCAGTCCCACGCCCCACCCCGAACTTCCGCTGGAAAGAAGTCCAAGCCCGGTTTCCAGACTGCGGTAAGTGAACGAACCATCGCCGTCGTTGTGATACACGCCGTAAATTTCCCGCGGCAACTCCGTCACAATCACGTCGGGACGTCCGTCATTGTCATAATCCTGGAACACGACTCCCATGCCCGAAAGCCGGCGTCCATCCTGCGAAAGCGCCGTTCCCGCCTCCATACCTACTTCCGAGAAAGTTCCATTCCCGTTGTTATGAAATAAATATTGCTGCATGCCATCGTTAGCGACAAAAATGTCGGTGAACCCGTCGCCATCGTAGTCGGCAAACGCCACGCCCAGAGCGCGGCCTTTTTTCGCCGCAATTCCCGACCGTTGGCTCACATCCGTAAAAGTTCCGTCGCCATTATTGTGATAAAGAATGTTGGTCGTCGCCGGAAACTCTTCCGGCGGACAATACGTATGAAAGTTCCCGCCACAATCCTTGCTGTGCTTCGTATCCCAATCCATGTAGCGGGTGACAAAAAGATCAAGCTTGCCATCGTTATCGTAATCAAAAAATCCCGCCGAAACTGACCATCCACCGCCCGCCACGCCCGCCTTCGCCGTCACATCGGTGAACGTTCCGTCCCCGTTATTGTGATAAAGAATATTTTTCCCGTAGCTCGTCACATAGAGATCGGGATAACCATCGTTGTCGTAATCGCCGACGGCTACGCCCATTCCGTAGTTACCATCGCCAGCATTCGCCAGGCCCGCTTGCTGCGTGACGTCGGTAAAGCTCCCATCTTTATTCTGCCGGTACAACCGATTCCAATAACGCGGATCATGCCGGTCAAAATTTTCCGGAGTCTGCATCGGGCTGGTGATGCGCCCGCCATTCACCAGAAAAATATCCAGCAATCCATCATTGTTGTAGTCGAGAAGGGCGACCCCGCCCGGCATGGTTTCAATCAGATACTTCTGCGGAGTCGGCGAATTCTGCAGCGTGAAATCCAAACCGCGAGGCACGTTAACATCGAAAACCGGGGCGGTCAGAGCCGTCGTTATTAATACGAGGCTCAAAACGCAGGTTCCGCGAACCAAAGTGTTCAACAACTCAGGATTCCTTCACCCAGAAATACCGCGCGCGAATCAGGCGCACATCCACTCCATGAATTTTTCTTCCATTCCCTTGCCAACATTACTCACGATAGCCGCGTCGATTCGCGTTCCACAAGTTTAGGCGGAATTAATATTTTTTGCGCGCGTACGGGCCGCTTCGCTCCGATTCGCTCCATCAAAAGCTCCGCAGCCAGAGTTCCGATCTGGCAGGTTCCTTGATCCACCGTGGTCAGTGGAACCGACAATACATCGGAATAGCGGACGTTGCCCGCACCAACTAAGGCAATATCCTGCGGCACTCGCAGTCCCGCCTCTGCAATCGCTTTCAGAGCGCCGATGGCGACCGGATCGTTATAACAAAAAACTCCGTCCACCCGCGGCTCCGCCTTGAGCAGCTCTTTCATCCCTTCGTAACCAGTACTATCTGTATGCCCGGAGGCGACGATGTAGCTCCGATCCAGACGCATGCCAGCCTGCTCGAGCGCCTCGCGATAGCCTTCCACTCGCTCCGCAGCGATTCGCAGGTGGGGACCACGCAGATGGCCGATGCGGTTGCAACCTTTTGCTATCAGATGTTCCGTGGCCAGCCTGCCAATCGCCTGATTATCCACTCCCACAAAACAGGCTTCCACGCCCGCAATCGGCCGGTCGATCAAAACATAGGGAGTCTTCCGTGCTTCTATCTTCTTGAATACACTCAGTCGGCGTGAAGGCTGCGACGAGGCGATGATCAATCCATCCACTTGCCGTGCCAGCAAAGAATCGATCTCGCTGGCCTCCAGCGCAGGATCTTCCTCGAACGATGAGATCAGTACGCAATAACCATGGGGTCTGACCGTTCGCGCCACCGCGCGGGCGATCTCTGCAAAGAACGGATGCGCGAATTCCGGCAACAGGATGCCTATCGTATAGGTGCGCCGCGTTACCAGGCTGCGCGCCACCCAGTTCATCTGATAATTCAACTTCTTGGCGCGCCGCAATACACGCTGCCGGGTGGCTTCGCTGATTCTCCCTTGGTTGCGCAGAACTTTCGACACGGTGACCACGGAAACGTTCAGACCCTTTGCAATGTCTTGCATGGTCACGGGCATGGCCGGGGAAGCATATCACCGTTTTTTGTGGGTTAACGATAAATCTAATGCAAATCAACTAATTTTCTTCTTGACAACGGTCGCCCAGATGAACAAAAATCCCGCCACTGTCATTGGGTCCTTGATTTGGGGAAATTCCTGTACCGGAAAGAGTCACTTATGCCAAGTCGCATTCTGCGGAGCCTGCTCGTCTCAGTCGCCCTTCTTGTTTTCGTCCCCTTCTCACTCTATGCACAAAGCACTTATGGCTCGATTACCGGCTCCGTTACCGACACTTCCGGAGCAGTCGTTACCGATGCCAGCGTGACCTTGACCAATGCGGGCACCGGGGAAAAGCGCACCCAATCGAGTGGCGCCGACGGACTCTTTACGTTTGTAAATCTCTTCCCTGGTCAGTACCGGGTTGACGTGGAAAAGCAGGGCTTTAAGCATTTCGCGCGCACCGGTGTCACGGTACAGGTGCAGCAAGATACGCATATCGCCGCGGCCCTCCAGGTCGGCGAGGTCAGCCAGGTTGTCGAGGTGACGTCCCAAACTCCACTCCTGCAAACCGAATCGTCTTCGCTCGGCCAGGTGGTGGAACAGCGGAAAGCGAATGACTTGCCGCTGAACGGCCGTAACATCTTCAACCTCATAATAGTTTCACCCGCAGCGGTTGCACAGGGTGGATCAGGCGGGTCCCCGGTGGGTCAGAACCCGTTCAGTTGGGGCAACTACCAAATCGGCGGTTCCTTCGCGAATCAAGGCGCAGAGTATCTGGATGGTCAACCCCTGAATATCGGCTACATCAATTTGCCGATCATCATTCCCACCCAGGACTCCGTAGGCGAATTCAAAGTGCAATACAGCAATCTGGGAGCTGAGTGGGGCAAGTTCTCCGGTGGTGTTACAAACCTCAGCACCAAGTCTGGCACCAATAACTGGCATGGCTCCGCCTATGAGTACTTCCGCAACAAGGTGCTGAACGCCAATGAATACTTCAACAAGCAGTCTGAGCTTGCGAGCGGCAATCCGAACACTCCTCCACCGTGGACGCAGAATCAGTACGGATTCCAGGTCGGTGGACCGGTAATTAAGGACAAAACGTTCTTCTACGTGAGTTGGGAGCAATACCGCCAGCGCACAGGATCTCCATTTACCACTACCGTCCCTCAAACCAACATGCTGACAGGGGACTTTTCTTCCCTCTGTACGTTGCCCGTCAGCCAGGGCGGTGCCGGCGGTGCTTTCAGTGGCGCTGGAATTTGCAGCAATCCGGCCGGCCAGCTTTACGATCCTTATAGCGTAAACCCAGCGGGTACCCGCACGGTCCCGTACGCCAACAATCAAATTCCTGCTTCGGAATTCAGCACTGCCACCCAAGTGCTCTGGAAAACCTACTTCCCCGCGCCGAACCAGGCCGGCGATGTAAACAACTATTTGAGCGCGGCGCCTGCAGGCGGAAATACCAACGAGTTCGTGGCGCGTGGGGACCAGAACATTGGCAGCAACACGCACCTGTTCGGTAGATTTGCCTACTTTGGATTAACTGATTTGCCGGTGAACCCCTTGGGAACCGGCCTCTGCCTCGACCGCTGCGCAGAGAAATATCACACGAAAATGGTCGTGGTTGGTGTAAACCATGTTTTCACTCCGACCACAATTCTCGACGTGAACCTGTCGGGCAGTCGTTTCGTCTACGGCCGCACACCGCTTCTCTCGGGATTTGATCTCACCACTCTGGGCTGGCCCTCGACCTACAATACCCCGGCAGACTCCATGCGAACGCCGCCCACTCCGGCCTTCCCGTTCCCCAACGACGTTGGAAAGTCACAGGGCAACAGCGCCATCGGCGATCACAATACGCAGTACAACATTTCTCCGTCGTTTACCTTGATTCGTGGAAAGCACACGATTCAGATAGGCATCCAGTACGAGCTTGGACTGGACAATTATTTCCAAACCAACATCGCCAGCGGCGCCTTCGGCTTCGGAGGGAAATTGGACAACCCAAACCTCGCCGGCTGCCGGCGGTGCCACGAATCCTAACTTCGCATTTGCCGACTTCCTGCTTGGCTGTCGCAAAACGAAGGAAGTTTCGTCAACCAGACTGAAGGCGTGGCCCAGGTCCCCGCTCAGACAAAGGGCAAGCAGGTTTATCGGGCTTTCTACGGGGACGACACGTGGCACATGACCAACAAGTTGACCGTCAACTTAGGCCTCCGCTATGAATTGCAGGGCACGTGGTCCGACGCGTACGGCCGGCTTTCCTACTGGGATCCGACGGCGACCAATGCAACGGTATCTGGCTGTTTTGGAGCGGGCACTACTTGCCCCGGCGATGCTTTCCTCGTAGGGACTGGCCGCAACTCCAGCCGGAGAACAACATCCCGATGGATAAGACAGCTTTCTCTCCGCGGTTAGGCTTCGCTTACGCCGCCGATTCGAAGACTGTAGTTCGCGGCGGGTTCGGCACATTCTACATTCCCAACTACGTCTCATTCGGACTCAACCCCGACAACGACGTGGTGAATCTGGCCGCCTCCGCTGCATGGCTACTAACGACGCCTATATAACGCCCTCTGCCATGTTGGATGGCGCCGACTGTTCGTTCGGCGCAGGTCACCGGGCCGACTGAACGCCGGGGGCAGGGCGATTGGGCCAAATGCTTTTGGCTGCACTCAGCACGGTCCATTTGGAAATTCAGGTATCCTGCCCCCACCGGGACGTAACGTTGCCCCCTAACACTCTCGAGTTTCGTCGCCGCAAGCGGTAGCCCACGCTTGGCTCCTTATTATGGAACTGATGGTCGTAGAACCCGAAATGGGGATACGTCGAGCAATGGAACTTGGATATCCAGCGTCAGCTCCCTGCTGGTTTCTTTGCGGATGTGGCCTACGCCGGATCACATGGCGTTCACCTGCAGCAATATTCAACCAACGTTGACCAGCTTTCTGACACTCTCTGGTCTCAGGGTGCTGCGCAATAAGCGAACTCAGGTTAACCCGCAATGGCACTCTGGTTACAAATGTTCCAACCCCAATCCTTCGCTGAACATGGGACGACCATGGCAGCGGGACAGCAGGAACGTCCTTATCCGCAATACAACGGACTGTCTCTGAGTGGCTACGGTTGCTGTACCAGCAGCTATAACTCTCTTCAGGCTACAGTGACGCGCCGGTTCCAGGGCGGCGGAACATTGCTGGTTGCCTACACGAATGCGAAGCTCCTCAGCAATACCGATACTCTCACCAGTTGGCTCGAAGGACCCACCGGCGGAGTCGGTGGCGTGCAGGACTGGAACAATCTGAGCGGGGAACGGTCGCTTTCCTCTCAGGATGTTTCCCAACGCCTTGTGATTAGCTACGTTCTTGACCTTCCCTTTGGACATGGTAAGGCGTTCGCATCCAACCTCAACGGAATCGCCAACGGCGTGGTTTCCGGATGGGGCGTCGACGGTATCACCACTTTCCAGCGCGGATTTCCGCTGAAGATCAGCTACGCGGGCAGCACCCCGCTGGAAGCGGCAAATCTTGGGGTCGGTAACATCCGGCCCGACGTTATTGCCGGGTGCGACAGGAAATCCGGTGGTGGCCATCATTGCGAACTGGTTCAATACCAGCTGCTTCGAGAACCCGCCAGATTACGGGCCGGGCACCGAGGCGCGCGTCGATCCAGTCCTCCGTGGACCCGGAATCAACAACTTTGACTTCGCCGTTTTCAAACGGACCAACATCGGCGAAAGAATGGGAGTTCAGTTCCGGACGGAGTTCTTCAACCTCTTCAATCATCCCGTATTTCAATCCATGCCGGCTACAAGGACTCCGGGCCGCGGTTTCGGCACAATTCAAGTCACCGTGCAAGGCGGCGTAGCCTCACCCGAACGCTTGGTGCAGTTCGCGTTGAAGTTCGAATTTTAGAGCTGAATTCCGGGCCGGGCAATCGCGCCTGGCCCAAACTCAGAATTCGAAGTAGGCTTCTGCCAAGTTGCTCAGCCATTCCGCCGTCGGTGTTTCCCTTGACTCCCCTTCGGCCAATCCGCTATATCCTTTCCACGCATGAGAACCGTTTCTTCCATCGACTACTCCGAAGCCAAACGTGCCATCGACCTCATCGTCGATAAAGCTTCCCACATGCAAAAGGCCGCGTCGATTGCCGTCGCCGACGTCCATGGCGACCTGATCTGCTTCGCCCGAATGGATGGCGCTCCAGTCTCCTCCATCCGCATCGCCATGAACAAGGCCTGGACCGCCGCGCGCGAGCGCAAATCCACTAAAGAGATCGGCGAAAAGGTCAAGCATCCCGAGAAGTCTCACGACATCGCCTACTATGGCGATCCCAACTACGTAGGCTGGGGCGGCGGAATTCCCGTCTTAAAGAATGGCCAAGTTGTCGGCGCCATCGCCGTCAGCGGCCTCTCTTCCGCCGAAGACGTCGCCCTCGCAACCCTGGGCGTCGACCTCCTGGCCAATTCCTAGCCCGCCGCTGTTCGTGTTTCGTAACACAAATCACTTTTTCTCGCGGCCCACCGGTTTTGATGCAAAACTCATCACAACTGAGGGGGACGAGTGACTCGGAAGGACTGCCCGCGCTGCGGCGGTACCGGATATGTTGCCAAGCCCGTGGACATCAGCGGCAAGTCCGAAGGCGTCGCGTTTATTCGGTTGAAGTGCCCGTCATGCGCAGGTACTGGAAGAAAAAACTCTGTTCCACCTTCTACCGCGGGCTGACCGCACGGCCTGTGGTGCTTGCGAAAACGTACGAGCCCGGAGCGTCATGGTTCCCGCCCTGAAGTGGTGCTCCGGGCCCGACGTTCCCATCCTCTTCCCGCCAAGCTTGTCATCCTGAGGCAGCGGAGTTCTCGGCTCCGCCGAGAACTCCCAACGAAGAGCCTGCCCTGAGCTTGTCGAAGGGACCTATGCAACTAGTCGCCACCGTCACCGCGATTGGCGGACTCACGGCGCCCTGTCCGGTTGGTATTGATGTCTCGCATACCCGCCGCCTTTGCCTTAAGCCGTTACCGCCGCCTTCGCTCTTCTCCGCCGCGCAGCCCCTGCCGTCTCCACCCGGTTGCGTCCTCCAGCCTTGGCCCGGTAAAGCGCCTTATCCGCCGCCTGCACCACTTCATCCGCAGACGATCTCTCCGAACCAGAACTCGCCACCCCAATACTCGCCGTCACCGAAAGTTCGTCCGAAGCCGCAGCCCGCGCCAGTTCCCGGATCGCGCGCCCCGCCTGCCCACGCCCGCGCTGGTTGCGCCGGTCCGGCCCCCGCGCCTCTTGCCTTCTATCTTTATTATTACCGCGCAGCCGAAAGCTGCTCGCCTCAATGCTGGCCCGCAACTGCTCCAGAGGCTCCAAAACATCTTTCGTTGTCTTCCCCGGAAATACGATCGCAAACTCCTCGCCGCCGCACCGGTAAGCCTGGCCTCCACCCGTCACCCGCGCCAGCCTCGCGGCCACCATCCGCAGCACCTGATCTCCCGTGTCATGTCCATACGTGTCGTTGCACCGCTTGAAGTGATCGATGTCCACCATGGCAATCGAATAAGGCGCCTGCAGCCGCAGCAACGCCTCGTGAAACGCCCGCCGTGAAGGCAACGTCGTAAGTTCATCGTGATAGGCCAGCAGGTAAGAAGTCTCCACCATCGAAACCGCCAGGATAAAAGCCGCCGTGGCAAAGTAAGCCGCGGGAATCCGTCCCGCTCCTCCAAAGCGCAGAGCCAGAGCGCTGGCCGCCAACGCCCATAGCAGCCCGCTCTCCACCGGCTTGCGAAAAAGCAAATACCGTATCAGCAACACCACCGCCGCCGCCGCAAAGGCAATCACCGTAGAAAAAGCTAAATGCTGCGGCAACATCCCCGTAACAAGATGATGCGAATGCCGCACCGCCGACACAGAATCCGTGCGGCACAGCACCGCCACAATCACCGACTCGACGAACAGAAACACGCTCGCCGGCCCCACACTCGCAAAAATAAATCCTCGTTCCCGCGCAAACGAGATCAGCGCAAAGTTCAGTGGCAACAGCATTCCCACCCCCACCAGCGCCGTGTTTGCCGGTCCGCCGCCCACAATGTGAGGGAACGAAGAGTAATAAGAAATTGCGCGTTCCGCCAGAAACACCACCAGCAACGCAAAGAAGATGCGGCTGGAATGAAACCGCCACGCCATCAGCAGCCCTACCACCAGCGCGGCATGCAGCGCAAACGTAATGATCGCCGCACTCGGCGCAATCATCCCCGTATGCAGCAAAATCGCAACCGCCGCAATCCAGATAGCCGGAGTAAGCAGAGACTTCATCGACGTTTGGTCCTGCGGCTCATGCTCTTGACGACACTATTACCCGTATAGGGCTCATGAATCTCGTTATGCACCAGCGTCCTTTCCAGAGCATGGTCTTCAGGTTATATCCAGGATCGTGCGACGAGTAATTGACGGAAAGGGTTCGGTGCTTGTCATCTGAGGCAGCGGAACTCTCGGTCGCCCAGGAACCCCACGAAAGGATGGTAGTAATTTAATTGACTAACCAAACCGCGAGAGTGAAGAACTTACCGTGACGGGAAAGGATTGTTTGGAATACTGCCGGGAACTGGATCAACCAACTTAAGCTTTTAGGTCGAAAATAGGTAATGGAGGATGCCGCCACAAGGCTAACTCAAAAACGAGCCGCCAAAACAGGAGCGCCACTGGGAACTGTTGTCCGGTGTTTGACGTTAATGAGAGCTTCGCTGACTTCCGTGACGCTATGGCCTTCGTGGTCCAACCACGTTAGCACTTTTAGTTTCCCTTCTTTTCCAACAGGCAGCCCACCGACGTGAAAACTTGTCTGCATCGGCGTGTCGTCCTTTAAGACAACCGTTATTCTCGCTTCCATAAACTTATCATTATTGGGCCAGTAAGTTTGGTACACCTGCTCAAACGATTTTCCAACATCGTCAGGTGAGGGCTGCCATATTGTGTAAATCCACCACACTTGCGGCGCCACTGCATCCGGCGGAATCGTGATTACTTGTGTACGATCTGAACCGTCCAGACTTTGGAGCAGTATCTCGGCATTCAACATCACATTGATAATGGAGTGCGCCCCGTCCTTGTCAATGATGATCTTTTCGCACGCTAATAGAGCGATACATTTCATGTGAGCTGAACGATCATTTCGCGTTTTTCGCGCTTCTCAATACCGCCTCGGACGACATCGGATTGCAAGCGAAGCTCAAAGTGGAAGGGTAGCGCATATTCGAAGCTCGCATTGATCAGTTGCATCCAAGGGTTCCAATTCCTAGGACGAGGATCAGCGGCGCTTGACCAAGGGGCACCGTTATCGACCCACACCCTTCGCAGTTCATCGTAGGTGTGACCAACAGTGTCAATTCCAAACTCGGTGCCGCACGACGGACATATATTGAAGTCGTACACGTCCAGCGGGTAGCCGCAGACCGGGCAGTCGCGCATTTGTATATTCACTGGGCGCATACATCCATCACATAGTCCAAGTGCGTCACTTTGTTATGGCACTGCTTTCTGTTCCGCAATTTGCGTGGCACGTTCACGCAAAATTCAGGCTTAAAAAATGTTTCGATAGTTCCATCAACGTCAATAATCCCCAGGGTGTTTCCCGCCCGGTCGTATTTTACTTTATCACCCCCGCTTCCGCATACGGTCAATTGTCTGGGGCTGCGACAGGAAGCGGTCAGCCATAAATTCGTATCGTGCCACGCTAATCCTAGGAGTACTGAAGTCGTCCCAATGCTTCCAGTGATGTCGGCGTCTCAGGGTTTTGGTTCTAAATCCTTGAGTCCGTGGAAACGCGACCACGCCGCTCGCGCACCATCTCAGGCAGACGCAGATTCGTCTAATCACGGCCTTCAAAACGCAGGAATGGTATCATGTGCCCCACGAAGGTGAAACCAAAAACCTCCGACGAATCCGCGACTTTTGAGAATGCCTTTCGCAAGGTCCTCCAAATATCCGTTCCCAAAGGCAAACCGACCGCCGCCGCACGCATAGCTTATCGTCCAACAAATTGGCAGAACTAAATCGGCAGCGCGTAGCGGAACGGACGCTCTGCCATGCTGCGCCAGAAATAAACCAGGATGATCACGCTCGCGATCGCAGCATACGCGCACCACAGCGAAGTGAACGCGTAGCGTTTGAACTCCATCACAATCAGAAGAATTATCAGATTTGCTGCGCCGAAGATAATCATCATCCTGATCTTCGAGAAAAATAGCGATCCGCAGGTTGCGATCACGTACAGCACCGCAACCGCCTCGTTGTTGGTCGCCTGATTCATATACACAATACTGTTGCCCTTCACATAGACCTGTGTCGGGTAGGCCGTCAGCGCCCACAAAATGTAGAGCGTGGTTGCCGTACCGACACCGAGAAACGGCCGCATGCGCTTGCGGCTAGTTGCGTTCGGCTCAAACAGAAGCACGCTGAGCGGCAGCAGAAAAGGCAGCAGCCCCTGCGCGTACAGCATAAAAGCCGCGCCCATATCGTGGGTCACCGTGGGCGAAAGAATCCCGTCCAGCCCGAGCCAGACGAATCCCTCAATGAATTGGTGAATGGCAAACAAAACCGGCAACGATGCGAACAGCACCTCACGCCGATGTTTTACCTTCGTTACTGTAACGACGCCGATGGCGCCGAGAACTCCGCTGCCAACAAAATTTGCTGTGGCTGAGAAACACATGGCTTGCCTTCTCCGTTGCGAAGATTACACGGGTCATCACAGAATGCAAAATATTTTAGAGCATTTGTCATCCCGAGGCCCGAGCTTTTAGCGGACTGACGGATGCCTGCCCCCGATTCCGACAAAAAGTGAGCGAAACTGCATGCCGTCGTCCTCGAAGTCTTTTTCCTGTTTTGAACCCACGCTCCGTTTCCGTAAGCACGAACTTTCGTGCGGCGCACTTTGCGTTGCGCTTGAGCGCCTTCTAATTAGAATCAGCCTGTAATTAAGGTCCGGCTTACGATGCAATCGGTAGCCTCCGCGTTTCGCGCGCTGGCAATGGGAATCATCATGACAGGAATGGGATCGGACGGCGCGCAAGGAATGAAGGCGATTCATCGTGAAGGTGGTTTTACGGTAGGCCAGGATGAGCCGAGTTGTACAGTTTACGGAATGCCTAGAGCCTGCGCGGAATTGGGAATTCTGGATCGAGTGGTGCCACTCTTGGAGATCCCGCACGAAATTCTGCACGCGATGCATTACCGCAGGGCGAGCGTGGGTTAAGCCGACGCCGCGAAATCGATGGAATCACGATCCAGCGCCTCGCGAACTTTCTTTAACAATGTCAAGATGGAAAAAGGCTTGGCCAGATACTCTTTTCGAAAAGAGGATAGCTCGCGTGGCGACAACTGTCCGATATAACCGCTCATGAGCATGATTCGGATATGGGCACAATGCGAACAAGGACTGCGCTAATTCATGGCCGCTGATTCCTGGCATGACAGCGTCAGAAAGGAGCAGGTCTACCGACACAGCGCGTTCGTGATAAGCCGCTAATGCTTGAGCCGCATTTTCTGCCGTGATCACCCGGTACCCGGCTGATTGTAGAGCTTCTTGAACAGCCTTCCTTACTAAGTCTTCATCCTCGACCAGGAGAATGGTCTCACCACCGACCCACTGGCAACTCTCCGTGGTTCCAACGCTGATCGTCGCGTCGAAGGAAACGGAAGGAAGAACTTCCAGAAGATTCGTCTCGCCTTCGACGGGAGAATCCTCGAACCGAGCGCGAGAATTAAACCGGCCGTCTTTATTTCTATCTTTATCCACCAATCACGAGTAGCAGCTTGGCTGCCATACACGTTTGGGCCGAACGGTACTTCAGCTGAAGGAATCGGAATCACTTAGAAGTGCACAAGGGATGTCTTCGGGAAGTCTTTCCCAAATCGGTAGACCATTTTGGGAGTTCGGGCCCAAACGAGACCTGATTTGTGGAATCTATCGCTGGCTATTTTCGTTGAGGGTGAGGGGCTTACTCGAGCTGGTAAGAATGGTTTCGTAAGGATCAAGCAAGAGCTTGTGGGTGCCTGCGGGAGCGGATAAGTGAAAGGGAGTTTCCGGGCCGTCGGCAAATACGCGACCGAGCAGCACCGGCATTCGGCCGGATATCAACGCGTAAATCGGGACTGAGGTGACCAGGGTGTCTGGCGCATCTTTCTGCTGAATCATTCCAGTTGCGGTTATACCCGTTTCCTTCGAAGCGAACTTAACGGCATGCAACTCTAGTCTCGGCAATGAGGTGCCATTGATCCATCCATCCATGAACCAATCCAGGGAAGATTTGCCTTCGTATCGCAAGGACAGCGGCAGGCCTTCGGCGAAAACGTCGAGCAACTGGCGGGTAGTGATGGCCTTTCCCTGGTAACGCTCGCGAATTTTCCGCAGCGCCTGCACAAAAGGATCGTCTCCGCTCTCGTGCCGGGGCGACTTTGGTTCCGTCTGCGCGGCGGCATCCTGCATCATGGAGTCCAGCATGTAAAAGAGCCAGGTGCCTCGTCCGTAGCTGATCGCCTCGTAGCCTTCCGGGAATTTCGACGATAACAGGCGGCTGCCCAAGGTGACTGGCCCTGCGTCTTTGCGAAGGTTGCCTTCCTTATTCTTGGCGAACAAATCCTGGCGATATTTGTCCATGACCTGGCGGAAGCCTGCGGGGTTTCTGTCGCGCAGAATCATTAATGCGCAGTAGTTTGCGAGTCCCTCGGAAAACCACTGATCGCGGTAGGTACGCCAGGCGACCAGATCTCCCCACCACTGATGGGCGGTCTCGTGAGCCGGAATCTGCTGATCGATTAATTCTTGCGAGGGGTTCATGTGAATTTCCCGACGCTCTTCCGGAGTGAGGAATGCGTAGGAAGATAGGAAAATCAATCCCGGCCATCCCTGGCTCTCGCGCCCTGGGAGTTGAGTGAGAGCCAGATTGCTGTAGGGGAACGGACCGAACCGATCCGCGTAGTAACGAATGGCCCGAGCGCTGGACTCGGCCACTGCGGCCGCGTTCCGCGCTGGGGACAATGGAAGCGGAACAGTGGGTAAGGGCAGAGGAACTTCCCGAGGGGATGGTGACGGTTGAGGTTCGATTTGTATCGAAGCGTTAGGGAATCCGCGTTCTACTCCGCCAGTAGCATAAGCATCCACGTGAACATTACCGGCCTGCGCGGCGGCGCGGACATATTTGCCCAGATCGAATCCGGCAATTGGGATGGGGCGCTCCGAGACCCAGCGGCCTACTTGATCCCCCTGTGCAATTTGCCTGGAAAATTGTGTATCGGGAGCCGTCTTGGGCAGTTCGGAAGGCTTGCCGGTCGCAACCAGTGTCCAACCCTGAGGATAGTGGAAGGTGAGGTCATAATCGGACATGGCCAGGCCCCGGTTGGGATACCAATTGCCACGCTCGCCAACGTATAACAAGCCGTTTCCGGCTTCGGCCAAGACTTCTCCGCCGTAGACAAAGTGCAGGTTGATCTTCTGACCTTTTCGCGCTGGTTCTGCCAGAATCACCGCGACCAGGTCATTTCCGCTGCGGGCAAGCTGTGTACCCTCTACCGCGGGATTCTGGAGGTATTCCACGGCGCGCCCGTCCTCTTCCACGGAATGAATCTTCAGAAAACGCGATAACTCAAAAACCAGGAACTGCGACCCGTCGCGCAGGACCTCAAGATTAAGATTCACTTCCGCATCGAGTTCTTTCGGTGGCTTTACCTCAGCATTGATGATGTAGCTCCGCACCGAAATCGGATCCTCCCGCGACTCGGTTTCTGTAGGAAGAGTTTGCGCGACGGCGGGACGCCCGTGTGCGGTGATGCCTGCGGAAAATGAGGTCCAGACGTCGTAATAGACGGTTCCATCTTTGGTTTTTGCTTGTCCCGCTTCCACTTGTTCTCCAGCGGTTGAATCGTAGAGTACGTCGAAGACGCCAAGCGTGTTTCCCTCCAGCCGGGCATGCAAGAGGCGATCGGCTGAGTTCTCAAGCGGCGAACTCTTGGAGGGTTGGCGATCCGCCGGGGGAAGCATATCGCTGAAAGTTGCAAGCAACCTCATGGCGTCGACTGGCGCCAGGCTGCGCGCGGTTTCATCCCATCGGGCAACAAAAGCCGGCGCGTCCTCCGGCGCTCTCAGGCCAGGCTGCAATTCGACCGCTGTGTTGTCGTTGAAGCGGAAGTAGGCGGTACTGAATCGCTCCTCAAGAATTGCCATCCCGGTGAACAGACTCATCGATGTGCGCTCTACTTCGTTGCGAGGAATCAGCAGGACTTCTCCATCACCCTCGAAAAACGCTCCGGTGATCTTGCCCATGACATCCTTGGTAAAGGCAATCGTGCCGTCTTCAAGAGTGATATGGATTGCGGGCCTGTCAATCGAACCGTCGCGCACCCGGAAGACGCGCGAGGCATCGAGACCGATCGTGCTCAATTGCAGATAAAGGGACTCGGCTGGTCCGGGCTTGTGCGGAGGAGTCTGAGGTGGAGGGGCCTGATTCGTGTAAGCATAAACAGAAGGCAAGAATGTCAGGGAAGCAGCGAGGAGGATAGCAAATCGGTACAGTTTCGCCGGTACTTTGGTCACGTAGGTGTGCGTCCCCCCAATTGTTAGAATGCGCTTCAATGCCCCGTTGTGTCACTATTTTCGCAATTTTAACGGTTTGGGCGTCACTTGCCGGAGCGGCATCGGCGGACACGATCCATTTGAAGAATGGCCGCACCATACTCGCCGATCACGTTCGCGAAAACGGAAACCGGTATGAATACGATATTGGCGATGATAGTTACGCAATACCGAAGGGTTCGGTAGAGCGGATCGAGGCGGGTGGCATGCCTGCCAGCGTGGCTTCCGCGAGTGCAAGCAAGGGTGCCGCGGATCTTCCCGTTTTCGTGCCGGTTGACAGCCTGGCAAACGGGGACAGCCTTCTCAAGTCAGTTGTGAAGGATGGCAAAGTGGATTCCGACGCCCTGGCGAAGCTTGAGGGCAAGGGAAATTCAGAGTTAAGCGCGACGGCGGATTTTATTGCCGGCAAGTTCGAATTCGACCATGGCAACATCGCGGAAGCGCGCCGTTATTTCGATAGCGCACTGCGCTTTCAACCAGAAAATTCCACTGTTCTCGTTTACTACTCGGCGCTGCTGGTGCGCACGGGAAACCCTTCGCAGGCGCTCTCCTACGCGCAGCGAGCGGTGAGCGCATCTCCGAACTCGCCCGACGCCTATACGGTGCTGGGTTACGCGCAGCAGGCTTGCGACCGAACGCAGGATGCGGTTGCATCATGGAAACATTCTCTCGAGCTGCGTCCCGATCCGGCGGTTCAGCAATACCTGGCGAAAGCGCAGCGGGAACAGAATGTCGAGACCGATTTTACACAGCGCGAAAGCAGCCATTTCGTCCTGCATTATGAAGGCAAGCAGAGCTCAGAAGCGTTTCGGCAACAGATTATCAGCGCGCTCGAATCCGATTACGATGATCTGGCTCGCGATCTGGGAACGCCGCCGCGAGATAACATTCTCGTAACGCTTTATACCGAACAAGCTTTCTTTGACGTGACCCGCGCGCCTTCCTGGTCGGGAGCGCTTAACGATGGCAAACTTCGCATTCCGATCAGCGGGCTCAGCTCGATGACGCCCGAGTTGGCGCGCGTGCTCCGGCATGAACTGACCCACACGTTCATCAATCAGCTTTCGGCTGGCCGGTGTCCGACTTGGTTGCATGAAGGGATTGCGCAGTTTTTTGAACCGAAATCGTTGAGCAGCGATGGGCGGCAGTTGGCGCAGTTGTTCAAGGCGCAAAGCAATATACCGCTCAATGCGCTTGAAGGAAGCTTCCTTCGATTCTCCGGGCCGCAGGCTTACCTTGCGTACGCGGAGTCGTTGGCGGCAGTTTCCTACATCAACGATTCTTCGGGAATGGGCGACATCCAGCGCATTCTTCAACTTCTTAGCCAAGGCAGTTCTACCGAGGCTGCTTTGCGTGCGACCATCCATTCCGATTATGGCCAGCTGGAATCCGAAGTTGGCAAATATCTTAGTGATAAGTACGGCGACTAGCGGGCCGAATTGGATGTAGCCGCAAAGCTTGCAGCTTTTTGCCCTGCCAATTTGCCCGCTACCAGCGCTTGTGCTAGTTTCGATTTCAAGACTCCACTTCGCATGTGTGCTTTATTCCAGTCCCGTGAGCCCGAGCCACTGCCCGTCACGCAGGCTGCGACCAACGATTTCCCCGCTATCAACGGTGGTCAGATTGCAGCCACCACTTACGGAAAACGGGTGGCCGGCGACTTCTACGACTCTTTGCGAGTTGGCCCAGAGCGGGTTTTATTTGGGCTGCTGGATGTGGCGGGGCGACGCCAGACCAACCAGATCATTCTGTCGGCGGCGCAAAACATCTTTCGCTCGATGGGCATGGAATTATTTTCGCGACGCGACTTTAACGAAGCCGAAGCCATCACCGAACTCTGTCTTCACCTCAACCGCGGAATCATGGAAGCCGCGAAGGGCATCTGCTCGTGCCCCGGCTTCATTGGCTGCTACCACGAAAAATTTGGAACTCTTTGCTATACCAATGCCGGACACACAGCGGGACTGCTGCGTGACAGCACTGGCATTACCGATCTTCTTTCGACGGGCTTGCCGCTGGGTTTGTTTTCGCATGCTACTTGCGATGCTCCCACGGTTGGCATGGAGAAAGGCGCGGTTCTTATGCTGGTCTCGCGGGGGGTGGTCGAGGGCAAATGCAAGGACGACCAAGCTGAGGATCAGGAATTCGGCTTGGAACGCGTCGCCGAACGTCTTCGCACCGCCGATTCCTCGAATGCGCAGGCTCTCTGCGCTTTTATTTTGAATGCGGTGGGCGAGTTTACCTGTGAGCCGCTGGTTCCGGACGATATGACCGCCTTAGTACTCGTGCGAAACCCGTAATCGGGCGGGGTTGGTCGCGGGAAATCTGTGCAGAAGCTAGCTTTGGGCCAGCCGAGTAGTAGTAAAATACCCAAAAAGGCCGTAGCCCACTTTCGCCCGCAAGGTCCAGGCAGCGTGGCGGCCCAACGAAAATCCTTATGAAGAAAACGGTTCTGATACTCCTTTGCCTGTCGTTTGTACCAGCCTTGGCGGCTGGTCAGGTTGTTGAAGAAATTGTAGCCCGCGTGAATAGCCAAATCATTACCCGGTCTGAATTCAACCGGAGCAAAGACCAGTTGAGGGATGACGTCAAGCAGCAGGATCCGAACAACGCCGACAAGCTGTTCAGCGAGCGCGAAAAGGATGTATTGCGCGACTTGATCGACCAGCAGCTTTTGCTGGATAAGGGCAAAGACCTGGGGATTACCGGGGACACAGACTTGATCAAGCGCCTCGACCAGATGCGCAAGGACATGAAGCTGGAGACCATGGAGGATCTGGAGAAGGCGGCGACCTCGCAAGGAATTTCCTATGAGGACTTCAAACAAAATATGCGTAATCAGATCATTACGCAGAAAGTAATTGGCGAAGAAGTCGGCTCCCACCTGAACATTACCAATGAAGAACAACAGAAATTTTACAATGAGCACAAGAGTGAGTTGGAGCAGCCGGAGTCGATCCGGTTAAGCGAGATTCTGATCGCTCCACAGAAGCCGGCGGCTATTGCCGCAGCCGGTGCGCAGGAAACGGACGCTGCGAAGCAGGCTGACGATACCGCAGCTTTGGCAGCCGCGGAGGCTAAGGCTAACGAATTGCTGAAGCAGATTAAAGCCGGAGCGAGCTTCGACGAGATCGCCAAGAAGAATTCCGCAGGGCCTTCGGCGGCGCAGGGCGGCGATTTAGGAGTTTTCAAGCGTGGAACTCTGGCCAAAGAACTTGAAGACAAAACCTTTGCCATGAAGGCGGGGCAAATCACCGACGTAATCCGGACGAAGCAAGGTTACGTAATCCTGAAAGTAACGGACCACCAGATGGCCGGCATTCCGCCCATGAAGGACGTAACGGCGAAGATCCAGGACGCTCTGTACTATGAGAAGCTGCAGCCCGCGCTGCGCGCCTACCTGACGAAGTTGCGCGAGGATGCCTACATCAAAGTCGCGGATGGGTATGTCGATACTGGCCACAGTGCCAACGAAACCCAGCCGGTTGAAACCGCCTCCGCCAAAGAGGCGGACGCCAAGAATCTGAAGAAGAAGAAAAAGAAGATCCTGGGAAAGTTGTAGGGGAAGATGCTGCGGGTCTTCTGTCGCGTTCGCCGGCCTCTTGCTATCTGATTTACACTCTTGGAGAGAATGAAAGATTTCTATATCAGCGAGTGTATCCGGCACGAAAACAAGGTGGTCACTTCTAACTTTGTCGTCGTTTCGAAACAAATTAAGCCTAAGAAAACCGGTGAGCCTTACCTCGCTTTGACGCTTGGCGACCGCAGCGGTCAGCTGGATGCCAAAATGTGGGACAACGTTGAGGAAGTGCTTGCGGTGTTTGAGCAGGACGACTTCCTCAAGATTAAGGGTTTAGTCAATAAGTACAAGAATCGGTTTCAACTCACGATTCACAAGCTGCGCAAGTTGGGCGATTCGGAGATTGAATTCGCCGATTATCTTCCCAAGACCACGAAAGACATCGACGAACTCTGGCGGACTCTTGGCGAGTTCGTGAGTTCGTTCCAGAATCATTATCTGCAGAATCTGGTTCGGGCTTTCATGGCTGATCCGGAAATTGCAGCGGCCTACCGCAACGCGCCTGCCGCCAAGACTCTGCATCACGCCTATATCGGTGGTTTGCTCGACCATGTGGTTTCTCTTTTTCGGTCTTGCGACCTGATCTGCCGGAACTATCCTCAGGTCAACCGCGATGTATTGCTGACGGGAGTTTTTCTGCATGACATCGGCAAGATTCACGAACTGGCTTACAACCGATCGTTCTCCTATACCACTCGCGGCCAGTTGCTCGGGCACATGGTGATCGAGCTGGAAATGTTGCAGGCGAAACTGTCATTGGTCCCAGGATTTCCGAACGAGCTTAAGACCTTGCTGGAGCATCTGATCATCAGCCACCATGGCGAATACGAATTCGGCTCGCCCAAGTTGCCGATGTTTCCGGAGGCGCTCCTGCTGCATTATATGGATGATCTGGATTCCAAGATGGAGGCGATGCGCGCGCACTTCGAGCGCGAGGCCGATCTCGAAAGCCCATGGACCAGTTACAACGCTTCGCTTGGCCGTCCTCTGCTGAATACTGCGAAGTTTCTTGCGGCGCGAATTCCAGCTGCTGAGAATTCTTCGTCGCCGCTCGATCCAGAGGTGGATACTGAAAGCATCGCTGAACCGCGAGAAGCTGAAACGCAAGAAAAAACTCCTGCCCTTCCTGGCTTTGAATCTTAGCCGGAGAAAATATCACTGCACTCATGCTGGACTTTAGCCGTTTCGAAATTCTTACCTTCGATTGCTATGGCACTCTCATTAACTGGGAGGACGGGATTCTCGGTTGCGTGCGCCGGATACTGGCGGCGCACGGTCAGCAAATAGACGATGCCACGATTCTGCAACTCTACGGAGATTTTGAAGCGAGCGCCGAGCAGGGAGAATATCGGAGCTATCGGGAAGTTCTCAACTCTGTGGTGCGACAGTTCGGAGAACAATTTGGATTTGCACCCAGCGAGGAGCAAGTGCGGTCGCTGGCTGATTCACTGAAGGAATGGAAACCCTGGCCGGACACTGTGGAGGCGCTACCATTACTTGAGCGCCGATTTCGGCTGGCGATAATTTCGAATATAGACGACGACCTTTTCGCTGCGACGCTGCCTCAACTGAAGGTGAAATTCAGCCAGATCGTTACAGCCCAGCAGGCGCAAGCATACAAGCCGTCCCGGAAGATTTTTGAACTCGCGTTGAGCCGGGTGGGCGTTCCCGCGCACCGTATCCTGCATGTTGGTCAGAGTCTTTATCACGATGTGATTCCTGCGCAGTCGCTCGGTCTGGCTACGGTTTGGGTAAATCGGCCATCCGTAAGAAAGGGCGTAGGCGCTGTCAAGGCGGCGGACGCGCAGCCAGACTTGCAGGTGAGCGGCCTTGCGGAGCTTGCTGCCGCTTGCGGGCTCAAGCTTCAATCTTAGAACCTGCTAGGGAATCCTGAAACAATTGATCTCGCAGATCATCCGGATATATTCCTTGGCGACCGCAAAGTGGCGACTATCAGGTAAAATCGAGCACTTATGCTGCGCTACTTCACAGCTGGAGAATCTCACGGCGAAGCGTTGGTCGCTTTCCTTTCAGGCTTGCCCGCCGGGCTTAAGGTGGATCAAAGCTTTTTGGATCGTGAACTGTGGCGCCGGCAGCAAGGCTATGGACGCGGCGGACGCATGAAGATTGAGCGGGACACGGCGCATATCCTGTCCGGGATCCGCCAAGGGAAGACCATTGGGTCACCGATTTCTGTTCAACTCGAAAACCGAGACTGGAAAAATTGGCAAGAGGCTTTGCCGGTGGGCGAAGGCGATCCGGCTTTGCATAAGCGAGTAGCGTCACCCCGCCCCGGTCACGCCGATTTGGCCGGCGCGTTGAAATACAATTTTCCGGAAGCACGATACGTTCTGGAGCGGGCATCTGCTCGGGAATCGGCGGCGAGAGTTGCAATAGGTGCGATTGCCAAAGCTTTTTTGCGCGAGCTCGGCTTTGAAGTGTTAAGCCATGTGGTTGCCGTGGGCAATGTGACGATTCAAAAAGACGTTCCCTGGGAGCAGATTAACGCTCTTTACAATCGGGAAGAAATCCTGCTGAATTGTGCTGATGGGGAAACCGAGCAACGTATGAAAGACGAAGTCGACAAAGTGCTGAAGACCGGCGACTCGGTAGGGGGAGTGTTCGAAGTTGTTGCTCACGGCGTGCCGCCCGGACTTGGAACTTACGCGCAGTGGGATGAGCGCCTGGATGCTTTGCTGGCGGGAGCAGTTATGTCATTGCAGGCGGTGAAGGCGGTTGAGATTGGCGCTGGTATAGCTGCGGCGGCTTCTCCGGGGTCCGCGGTGCATGATGAAATCGGCTACGGGACGCGTGGCGATTTTACAGCCTTCAATCGCACCCGCAACAATGCGGGCGGAATTGAGGGCGGCGTTTCCAATGGAGAAGAGATTCGGGTGCGCGGCTACCTGAAACCGATTTCGACTTTGCGACGTCCGCTGCAGTCGGTGGATTTCTCCACGCGTGAACCGGTGCGCGCCGCTTATGAGCGTTCCGACGTTTGCGTGGTACCGGCTGCGGGAGTGGCCGCGGAGGCGATGGTCGCGCTCACTCTGGCTCGCTGTGCGCTCGATAAATTTGGAGGCGACTCCATGGGCGAGACCCTGCGCAACTTCGCCGGGTATCGCCAGCAGTTGGAAAGCTACTGATGATTTATCCCATCGTAAAGTTTGGAAATCCCGTCCTCGAGAAGCCGGCCGAGAAGGTTACAGTCTTCGACGAAGAACTGAAGAAACTGGTAGAGGATATGTTCGAGTCGATGTATGCTGCGCGCGGCGTGGGGTTGGCCGCGCCGCAGATCGGAATCTCGCGCCGCATTGCCGTGGTCGATGTGACTTTTAAAGAAGATCCGAATGCCAAACTCGTGCTTATTAATCCCGAAATTATTCACAAGCAGGGGCGACATTCGCAGAGTGAAGGATGCCTGAGCATTCCCGACTTTCGCGAAAATGTCAGCCGCGCGCAGGTGGTCACTATTCGAGCGCAAGATTTGAACGGACAGGTTTTCGAGAAGACCGGCGAGGACTTGCTGGCCCGAGCATTTCTGCATGAGACCGACCATCTGAATGGCAAGCTTTACATCAGCCACATCAGCGCGCTCAAAAGAGACTTGATCAAGCGCAAGATCCGCAAGATGGTGAAAGCGGGAGAATGGTAGAAGAATTTGTAAGTGGGTAATTTTTGTAATTGAGTAATTTCTGGAGTGGATTACTGCATCGTTCAGTTGCTCGATTATCCGATCGCTCGATTGCCCAATGCCTCAACCTCTCAATCTCGTGTTTTGTGGCACGCCTCTGTTTGCGGTGCTGACGTTGGAGCGGCTGGTTGAGAGCGGATTTGTGGTTCGTCTGGTGGTGACGCGGCCAGATCGACCAAAGGGACGCGGGCTTGAAGTTGTCTCGTCTCCGGTGAAGCAGTCCGCGTTGAAACTGGGATTGCCGATCACTCAACCTGAAACTATCAAGAATAACGCAGAGTTTCGGGCCCAACTTTCCGATCTCAGGCCGGACGTAATCGTAGTGGTCGGTTACGGTCGCATCATTCCACGATGGATGCTGGACCTCCCCCGTCTCGGTAACATCAATCTTCACGCTTCGTTGTTGCCGAAGTATCGCGGCGCAGCGCCTATTCAGTGGGCGATTGCAAAAGGTGAAAGAGTGACGGGGGTTACGACCATGAGGATCGATGCGGGGCTCGATACTGGAGATATTTTGCTACAGGAAGAGATCCCGATCACTTCTGACGACACGGCAGAAACTCTCGCACCGAAACTCGCCTCCGCCGGAACGGATCTGATGGTTCGCACGTTGCGTGGTTTGGAGGCGGGAACGATTCAACCGCGCAAGCAGGACAACTTGCAAGCGAGCTTTGCTCCCATTCTCAAGAAAGAAGATGGCCGGATCGATTTTTCTCTTTCGGCGCGGGAGATCCTGAATCGATTGCGAGGCTTTCAACCTTGGCCTGGCGCGTACTCGCAGTTTCGCGGGAAAAATCTACAGATGTGGCGGGCCGCTGAAATTGATCGAGAGCTGCCTGCGTCTGAGCTCAAGGTGGAAGGCGATCATCTTTTCGTTGGATGTGGCGAAGGCACGGTGCTGGAGCTGATCGAACTGCAAATGGAAGGCAAGAAGCGGACTTCTGCAGCGGATTTTGTGCGCGGCTACCGGCCTCAGCTGGGTGAGAAGCTTGGCCTGTGAAACAAAGTAATTCTCTCGTGGCAGCTCTGCTTCCGTCATACTAGCCTTAGTGAAAAAAAGAAAACGAGAACCGCAAGCCGCAGTTTCCCCTGCCCGGGCTGCCGCTTTCGACATTCTGCTGCGGGTCGAACGCGAGTCTTCTTACGCGACGGAATTGCTTCACTCCAAAACAGTCGCTTCACTCACAAAAATTGATCACGCTCTGGCGACTGAGCTCGTCATGGGAGTTCTCCGCTGGCGATCGTTGCTGGATTTGGAAATCTCCAAGAGCTCGTCACAAGCGCTCTCGAAACTCGATCCTGAAGTTTTGACTGCGTTGCGGCTTGCCGTTTATCAGCTTCGCGGGCTCAGCCGGATTCCAGCCCGCGCCGCGATTCACGAGAGCGTGGAATTGGTCAAACGCGCACGCAAGCGCTCCGCGGCGCCTTTTGTGAATGCGGTGTTGCGGAAAATCAATGGAGCTAACTCGCAGGTTCCTGAGCTCGATCCGCTCCGGATCAGCGTTGCGTCAGCCGATGCTCTCGCCATCAGCAGCGCCCATCCGGTATGGCTTGTGCAACGCTGGGTGCAGGCTTACGGGCTTGAAGTTGCAATGCAGATTTGTCGTCAGGATCAATCAGTGCCGGTGACTGCTATTCGTCTTCGTCGTCGCGATGCGGAAGAGAGATTACGAGGCGAGGGCATCGAACTGGCTCCTGGCGCTCTTCTCGGCTCAGCGCGGCGAGTTCTGCGCGGAGATATTACGGAGTCTGCTGCGTTTCGATCGGGCTGGTGCGTGATTCAGGACGAGGCGTCGCAGCTGGTCGCAGCTTTGGTTGGACAGGGAGCCAGTGTACTTGATTGTTGCGCGGCACCAGGGGGTAAGACTCTGGCTATTGCCGATCGTAATGTTGAGGCGCGCATTACTGCCGTCGATCTTCACGCTCACCGCGCGCGCCTGTTGCGGCGATTGCTGCGAGCGGATGAGGCTTCCGGCCAAGGTGGGGAAAAAAAGATCGGCGTAGTGGCTGCCGACGCAAGGAATCTTCCCTTCGTCGCAAATTTCGATCGAGTTCTCGCAGATGTACCGTGCTCGGGCACAGGCACGCTTTCCCGCAATCCCGAGATCAAGTGGCGGCTCATGCCCGAGGATCTGGCTGCCTTGCAGGCACGCCAACTCGCGATCCTAAAATCCGCAATGGCTCAAGTCTCTGGTGGAGGACGACTTATTTATTCCACTTGTTCGTTAGAGCGGGAAGAGAATGAAGATGTCGTCGAGTATGCCTTGGCGGAAGATTCATCGTTCCGAGTGATCGACTGCGGCGGTGAGCTCGCGAAGCTCAAACAGCAGGGCGAATTAATCTGGGATGAGAGTTCTGCGCTTACCCGAGGCTCTTATTTGCGAACGCTGCCTGGAGTTCATCCCTGCGATGGATTCTTTGCTGCGATTCTGGAAAAGAGCTAACGCACTTCAAAATTCACCGTCACACCTGCGAGCACTTTCTGTCCCGCGGGAGGATTCTGCGTGACAATCATGCTGGCTGGCGAAGGTTGAGCTGGAGCGACGGACTCTGGTGGTGCGGCGCTGGGATTTGGAGTAGTGGAATTTGGAGGAGTGTTCGGAGTTGGTGCCGGTGGACTCACGGGGACGGGTGCCATGCTCACATTTCCAAGTTTGAACCCGGCGTCCTGCAAAACGCGGCTCGCGCTTCCCAGCGGCTGACCGACGAAACTCGGCATCACATATGCCGGTGGATCGGATGCAACGGTGATGAGCAAACTGGTTTTAGGGGCTGCCACCTGACTCGCATTGGCGGGCGGACTTTGCGCAAGCACCTGGTCAGCAGGCGTACCGGGCAACTGCATCTCGGCTGTGGAAGCCAGATCCAGTCCGCGGCGCCGGATATTCCATTCCGCTGCGCGTTCGCTTTGGTTGGTGACGTCAGGAATCGCGACTCTCTGAGGTCCCAGACTTTGCGCTACGCGAACTTGCCAGCCGCGGCGTACCTTCGCGCCGGGCAGCGGGAGTTGCGACATGATGAGGCCTTCGGGAATTTGCGGGCTGTAATATTGCCGCTCGACTTCGAGCTGCAAACCGAGGTTGGCAACCATGCGTCCCGCATTTACCGGTGTGAGCCCAACGATTGCGGGCACTTCCACTTCCTGCCCGTGAATTGCGAATCGCATTGCGGTCAATGCCGATAGTAGTGCTACAGCCACAAGGGCCAGCGCTAGAATCGCAAAGCGAAAAAAAGATTTCATAACAGGCACAAGTGATAGCGTGACGATTCGGCAATCATATTAATGCGTTTCATCCGCGCCGGGCACCGTATCTGGCGTGTCCAATTTCTGGGGCACGGGTCCAGGGGTTTGGGGCGGCGGCTGAAATTGGCCAGCATCTTTTCCCGCCATGGCGGTGGACATGAAGTTCATCCATATGGGTAGCGCTGCGTGCGCTCCGGTTTCTTTTGCGCCGAGGGTTTTCTTTTCGTCGAATCCCATCCACACTCCGCAGGTTATTGCGGGTGAAAATCCCACGAACCAGGCGTCGGTGAAATCGTTGGTCGTGCCGGTTTTTCCGGCCACTGAAAAGGGCAGCTTCGCTGCCGCCACCCCGGTGCCGTGCAGGACAACCTCGCGCAACATGGAAGTCATGATTCGCGCGGTGCGAGCACTGATTACATCCTTCACCTCGGGATAATCTTCCTCGAGCACGCGTCCTTCGTAGTCGGTCACTTTGGTGATATAGCGAGGAGTGACGCGAACGCCGTCGTTGGGAAATACGCTGTAAGCCGAGGTCTGCTCCATCAGGGTAATCTCCGCAGAACCGAGAGCCACCGGCAAATACGGAGGCAGCCGGGCAGTGATTCCGAAACGCTCTGCAGTTTCAATCACGCTTTTGATTCCTACTTTGCTGGCCAGTTTGAGGGCGGGAATATTTCGTGACTGCGCCAGAGCTCGACGCAGGGTGATGATGCCTTCAAATTTTTCATCGTAATTATGTGGCGAGTAGGGACCTGAAGCGGTCTCGAAAGTGACTGGTTCATCGAGAATTGTATCGTCTGGACTTCCACCTTTATCGATTACCGTGGTGTAGACATAAGGCTTGAAGGACGATCCCACCTGGCGTAAAGCTTGAGTGGCGCGGTCGAATTTTGATTCGCTGAAATCGCGGCCGCCGACCATCGCTTTAATACCGCCGGTAGTGTTGTCGATTGCCACGAGCGCGGCTTGCGCGCCAGAGTCCTGTTCCAGGCTCACGCGCGCCGCCCCGTTGGGGCTCAACGACAATATTTTTACGTAGCAGATATCTCCCGGGCGCAGCAGGTTCTGCATTTTACCTTGCGTCCAGGCCACGTCGGCTTGCCCTAGCGCAGCTGAATAACGCCCAAATTTTAGCGTCGCGATTCCGACCCCAGAGGAAGTGACGAGCGCGTGGATGTAACCATTCACTTCCGGTTCGTCGTCCCAGTCAGGATGCTGATATTTGTCGATGGCGATTCCATCGGCGACCACATTCTCGAGATGCCCCTTCCATCCATGGCGACGCTCGTAGGTTGCAAGACCATCCAGCACAGACTGATTCGCTGACTTCTGCAAGTCGACATCGAGCGACGTATAGACTTTCAATCCGCCTTCGTGCACCTGATCGGCGCCGTATTTATTTTCGAGATATCGGCGGATCTCTTCAACGAAATACGGAGCAAGCGAGTTGGGATCGTTCTGCAGATGGAGCGCCAGCGGTAGTGCGCGTGCGTCGGCCGCCTGAGCGGCAGTGATTTTCCCATCTTCGAGCATGGCATTGATTACCAGGTTGCGACGCTTGGTCGCGCGATCCGGATGGTTGATGGGGGAATAGATTCCCGGACCTTTGGGCAGACCCGCCAGCAATGCGGCTTCCGCCAAAGTAAGCTTTCTGGCCGGCTTGCTGAAGTAGTACTCCGAGGCCGCCTCGAAGCCGTACACTCCGTGCCCGAGAAAAATCTGATTGGCGTAAAGCGTGAAGATTTGCGGCTTGGTGAAACGCCTCTCGATTTGAATGGCGAGCATCGTCTCTTGTACTTTGCGGTGAAACGAACGGTCGGGCGAAAGAAAAAGATTGCGCGCCAGCTGCATGGTCAGGGTAGAGGCGCCTTGCACTTTGCCGCCGGACTCGATGTCTCGGTAGGCTGCTCCTATAATCCGCCAGAAGTTGATTCCGGAGTGCCGGTAGAAATCTTTGTCTTCGATGGAAACCAGGGCATCGCGCAGCACTGGCGCAAAGTCGTCGTAGCCAGCCACCACCCGCCGCTGCAGCGCGAACGATCCGATCACGCGGCCGTGATCGTCATACAACTCCGTGATCGAGCTTGGACGATAGGCTTCGAGTGCCTCTACTTGTGGTAAGTCTGTGGTGTAAACGAGAAGCAATCCGGCAGTCGCACCCACCAGGGCGGAAACCAGCACCAGCAGGCCAAACAGCACGCGGCCTACAAACTTCCGTCCGGCAATTTCTACTGGTGGAAGATCCTGGTAGAGCGACTTCATGACTAGGTGGGTTCAGGATAGCAGGGCGTCATTCGCTCTGGTAGTCACTCCCGATCAATGACGACCGGGTCTGAAGACGAGGATGGCCGATTTCCAGGTGAAACAGCAGCCACAAAAAAGAATCGCGCACCTTGCGGTGCGCGATGAGAATCAGAACGTGAGTGGTTGGCTAGCTAGTTCGGCTCTTTAGAACCTCGATGGCCTTATGCAGTTGGTCGTCCGGCGTGTTCTTCGGTTTGGCTTCGGGCTCCGGCGCGGAAGGCTCCGAGTCATCATCATCGGAGATTATATTGTCGCTGTCGTCAGCGACCAGAACGTTGGGCGTGACTGCGGTTTCCTGAATTGCTTTGCCGCCCGGAGAATAATATTTCGCGACCGAGAGAATCAGCGCGCCTCCGTCCGGCAGGTCGATGGTCTTCTGCACAGATCCGTCGCCGAAAGTCTTGTCGCCGACAACGTCGCCGCGGGCGTTCTCCAGAATCGCCGCCGCCACAACCTCAGCCGCTCCAGCCGTTCCCTTGTTCACCAACACAGCTAGTGGCAGCGAAGTCACATCCTTAGTGGGATCTGCGTTAAACGCCTCTCGGGGAAACTTTTGCCCCTGCAGATAAGTGATTGTACCGTGGTTCAGGAAAAGATTGGCGGTGGCGATGCCTTCGCTTTCTTCTCCGTCAGATGTGTTGCGCAAATCGAGGACAAGTTTCTTCGCACCGGATTTTTCCAGCGACTTGATTTTCGCCGCAATTTCTTGTGATTTGCCCTTGGTTAGAGCGTCAACTTTTATATAGCCGATGCCATCTTCCAGCATCTTGTCAGAGACGGGAGGAATGGTCACGATGTCCCGTGTGATTACCATTTTCTGCGGCTCGGCCTTGCGGGCGCGCACCACGGAAACGGTCACCGTGGATCCTGGCGTGCCGGCGAGAGCGTCGCGAATCTCAGGCAGGGACATGTCGCGGGTGCTCTGGCCTTCAATCGATTCGAAGATGTCCGTGTCTTCAATGCCGGCTTTATCGGCAGGAGAACCCGGCAGCACAGATACAACATCTGCGTATCCAAAGCGCTTCGAGACGGTCGCACCGATTTCACCCTTGACCACGGACTTGTGGGCCTTCAGAGCCTTGTACGCGGCAGGCGTCAGGTAGCTGGAGTTTGCGTCCAGAGATTCCACCAAGCCGTGCAACGCACCATCAGTCACCTTGGGAATGTTGGGATCTTCCACGTACTCGCTCTGTACGCGCGACAACACTTCGCTGTAGACCTGCATCTGGCGGTAGGAACCGTCGTTCGAGGAGGCGTGCACGCCGCCAAGCGAACCGACGACCACAAAGAATAATACGGCAAAGGATGAAACCAGAATCGCAGCTTTAGTTTTCATGGACATCAAATTGTTCGTTTCTAGAAAAAGGAGTTTCTTCCTGAGGCACTTTTAGCCATTATATCTTGTAGATGCTGCTTTTTGCCTGCTGGCTGCACGGATTCCCGCCTCGCCGGGAACATTGCTGAACTTGGGTATCCCGCCGAGATTTAGACGATCCAGGCTAGTGTTCGTTACCGGGGCCGGCTCAAGCCGGCGGTTTAAAATTCAGTGTGATTGTGCTCTGCACCGACACCGCGTGACCATTCAGGGTGTAAGGCTTGAATTGCCACTGGCGTACCGCGTCGATAGCAGCCCGGGCGAACACAAGCGATCCCTGAAGAAATTTGGCGTCCTGCACAGCGCCATCGCGCCCGATCAGCACCTGGAGCACGACGCTGCCCCGCTGACGGCTGGCTTTCGCTGCGTCGGGGTAGACGGGTTCCACGGGCTGCGCCGCCAATCCCGGCAGAGAGGATGCAGGCAGATTCACCGGCTCAATCGATGACATAGCGGCTTCCACCGGTTTGGCGCCGCTCGCATCTGGAGTCGTAGAAGCTAACTGAGAGCGCAGGCTCGAGGGAATACCGGCATTCTCCCCGGATGGAATGGCGTGCGGCGGAGTCGAAACGGGCAGCGGGACTGGGAGCGCGCGAGGTTGCGGCGGTGCGGGCGAAGGTTGGGGCGCGGAAGAAAGCGGCTGGGCCTGACTGGGAGGCAGCACAACGGGCGATGCTGCGGCTGTACTTCCGGCCAGATTTCCGGCGGTTGGGCCAGTCTGATCTTTGGCGGGGCTATCGACAACCTGCGGCTGGACGTTCGCCATTGATCCGACTTGGCTCTGATCCGTTGCGCTGTTATCTCCGGGATTGATTTGTGCACCGGCCGCGTCCGCCCCTGCACCTTTTACTTTTGCCGTGGGATCAACCACGGGTAGCACACGAATCTGCGAGGGATCCGTTGTGGCGTCGGGAATATTTGTCGCGACCGGAAGTTTGTACTCGTTGCTATCCTGTTCGAAAGTTTCGTGTTGCGTCAGCGCCTGTGGCACTTGCACGGGCTGGGGATTCAGCCAATTTCTTCCCGCGCGCGCGGTGTGGCGATAGAAGACGAGCAGCTTGCCGCGTATTCGAGGCACCACAACCAACAGCAGACACGCTACTGCCAAGGCGGTTACTAGGAATGGTTTGACTCGCCGCTGCCGTGACTCGGCTGTAGGTTGCGGGGATTCCGCCGAGTGTCCGGACATGTAGGAAAAGAGCGCGGCTTCCGCTTCCACATCCTGTGGAGAATCTTTTTTCGACGTTTGACTATTTTCAGTTTGCGGAGCCGGCTGGGAGCCAAAGGAAGGCGTTTCGCCGTACGCGAGCAACTCGTTTTTCGTGGATGGTTCAGGGGAAGGAGAATCCGGCAAAGCGGCATGGCCGGGCCTGGTCAAACGGGCTTGCAGCGAGGCCCAGCCGTCCAGCGCTGTCCGGGGGGCAACGGGCAATGGTGCGGATTGCGGTGCATGCTCTACCGCGGCTGCCATCGGCTCAAGTTCGGTGAGCGCATCCACTTCTGAGGCGACGACCTGATTCATTGATTTCTGAACGTCACACTCGGTATCGAACTGCGCTCCAGGAGCTGAACTTTGAGATTGCAGGAACTCACCAGCGCGGAAGGTTTTCTCAGGTTCAGCAGGCAGTGAAACAGGCGCAATGGCAGAGGCGCCGGTGGCTGCTGCGGCCGCGGCTAGAGGCTCTCTTGCGTGCGGTTGTCCTGGCGCTTCCGGCGTCAAGGGTGCAGGCGAAGGTTGCTTCGTTCTCAGCAACTGGCAGGCGGTATTCATCGTGTCGCGCACTTGTTCCGGACGAATCGGCCGGAGAAGAATCGAATTGGCTCCCGCCTGTAATGCTTCCGGGAGCCTGGCGTCATCGCTGACGATGGCCAGAGTCAAGGGGCGCTGCGAAGCTTTTTGATCGCGCGCCGTTTTGAGCAGGAATGTCGCCTCCGGCTGATCCTCCCAGTCGGTGATGACGATTTGAAACAGCTGAGTCGTGACCCTCTCGACGGCGTCTACTGCGCTTGAACAGTACTCTCCCTCGATGCCGAGATCGGCGAGCACCTGCCAGATCGGCTGGACCATCTCTTCATTCGAGGAGAATAAGAGGCAGCGCAAGGGCATACTATTTCAGACTATGCAGCCGCTGTAACCACAGCAAGTTACCGAGGGGACAGACGCGCCGAACCTGAACCTGAAGTACATGTCCCTCCGGGTGCGACGAACACGATCACAGCTCTCCAAGGCTCGCAGGATGTTCGTCGGTGGTGTGCGCTAGAATGCTGGGTCGCGGAATGTTTACCGGTTTCGATCGATAGGTCATATGCAGACTGCGGACGTCGTGATTATCGGGGGCGGGATTGTCGGATCCAGCATTGCCTATCACCTCACGGCGAACGGTTGCCGTGATGTTCTGGTTATTGAGCGGGAATCGGCCCAGGGCAAGGGATCTACGGGCAAGAGCATGGGAGGTGTGCGGGCACAATTTTCAACTCCCGTGAGCATTCAGATGTCGCTCTACTCGATTCCCTTCTATGCGAGCTTTGAAGAGCGATTGGGTTATCCATGTGACTATCGTCCGCAAGGCTATTTATTTTGCGCTACCTCCGATCGGCACATGGCCTATCTGCGGACAAATTTCAGCCAGCAAGTGAGTATGGGACTGAAAGACGTGCAGCTGATGGCTGGGGATGAGATCCGGAACCTGTTTCCGCAGTTGCGCGCGGATGACATTGTCGGTGGAAGTTTCTGTTCGAGCGACGGCTTTGTCGATCCCTACAGCGCTATGAACGGATTCATCGCGTGTGCCTGTGAGCGGGGTGGGGCTACGGTGTGGAAGAACACAACTGTGACCGGCATTGAGAATGATGGCGCCGGGATTGCATCAGTTGAAACCACCCGCGGTCGGGTAGCGACCCGCAAGGTTGTGAATTGCGCCGGGGCCTGGGCCGCGGAGGTGGCGAGGCTGGCTGGAGTGGAGTTGCCGGTTGAGCCACTGCGGCGGATGTTGGTGCCCAGTGAGCCCTTTGACGAGTTTCCGCACACCGCTCCTATGATTGTCGATATGTCGAATGGATTTCATTTTCGTCCCGAGGCTCGCGGGTTTCTTCTAGCGTGGAACGATCCGGAAGAGACACCCGGCTTCAAAACGGATTTCGATGTGGCCTTTGTCGAAAAAATTCTTACGCGCGCCGCAGATCGGGTGCCTTGCTTCGCTAATCTCCCGGTGAATTCCAAACGCGCCTGGGCTGGGCTCTATGAGATGACGCCGGACCATCATCCAATTTTGGGCGAGGCCCCTGGCGTACCTGGATTCTTTCTAGCTAATGGCTTTAGTGGACATGGCGTGATGCACGCTCCGGCAACCGGGAAAATACTTAGCGATCTCATTCTCACGGGCAAGACGGATTTGATTGATGCATCATTGTTAAGTCTTAAGCGCTTTGCCGAGGGCCGACTGATTCACGAGACTGCGGTGCTATGAGATCGAGAGTGGATGACGAAACGTTCCGCCAGGCTTAAGCCTTCACTGCAAACATGGCACTCCAAGAACACAACTACTGGCTCAGGACCGCCGAGGTTCCAAAACCAGAAACTCGTCCACTACCCGACCGTGTAGACGTCGCCGTCATCGGCGCCGGATTTACTGGACTTTCGGCAGCGCGCACTCTGGCCAAACGCGACGCAAAAGTTTGCGTACTCGAATCCGAAACGATTGGATGGGGAGCGAGTTCGCGCAACGGCGGCATGGTTCTGAGCGGGATGAAGTTGGGGGTGAACAAGCTCATCTCCATGTATGGACGCGAACCCACGCAACGAATGTATGCTGCATCGCTGGCCACGATTGATTGCGTAGCGCAGATCATCCGCGAAGAAGCGATTGATTGCGATTTTTCCCGGTGCGGCCACCTCGAAGTCGCCTGCAAGCAAAAGCATTTCGATGATTACGCGCGGCAGGCCGAAGTAATTGCTCGCGAGTTCAATCACCAACTGCGCGTGGTGCAGAGATACGAGCTAAGCGCTGAGATAGGATCCACAATTTATTACGGCGGCATGGTCGATGAAGTCAGTGCGGGAGTGAACCCAGTTCGTTATGTGGCGGGGCTGGCGGCTTCGGCAATGAAGGCCGGGGCGGAGATATTCGAACATTCGCAGGTGCAAAGGATCGAACGCGGTACGCGCGCGGGCGAGTCAGGCTGGAACATCAGCACTTCGCGGGGTTCGCTTTGGGCTCGCGAAGTTTTTGTGGGCACCAGTGGTTATACGGGCAAAGCGACTCCCGCTCTGCAAAAGAAGATTATTCCAATCGGCTCGTTCATTATTACGACCGAAGTGCTGCCGGAAGGGCTGGCGCATGAACTGAGTCCGCGTAATCGTATGATTTACGACTCCAAAAATTATCTGTACTACTATCGGCTGACACCCGATCGCCGCATGTTATTCGGCGGACGCGCGGCGTTTTTTCCCGAGAACGATCAAACGGTTCGGCGGAGCGCGGAGATTCTGCGCCGCGGTATGATCGACGTCTACCCGCAACTGTGCGATACGAAAATTGAATATGTCTGGGGCGGAACGCTCGACTTCGCTTTTGACATCATGCCGCACGCTGGCCAGATCGACGGCATGTATTACGCGGTTGGCTATGCCGGCCACGGAGTTGCCATGGCCACATATCAAGGGCAGAAAATGGCGGAGTTGATTGCGGGCGATAAACCGGAGAACCCCTTCGTCGGCATTCCGTTTCCCGGCGCACCGTTGGGCTTGTACAACGGCAAGCCGTGGTTCCTGCCGTTCGCGGGACTGTGGTACAAGTTTCTAGATTGGGTGAGCTAGAGATTTCACTTCCTGAATTCTCACATCGATGATTTCCCGCTCCGACGATTACGTGGAATACTGTCGCGAAACGGCCAAGCATGCCAGCGACGCGCACGATTTGGCGCTTCGAGGCAGGGATAAAAAGGAAATTACACGGCTCATCCACGAGCGCATTGCCGAAGCCGTCGATCTACACTCGGGCGACGACCTTGTAGATATTGGTTGCGGTGACGGCACTCTGCTTCAAATCGCAGACCGTATGGGCGTTAGAAGTGCAGTTGGTCTATTAGCCACCGACGAAGAGGTAGCGGTGCTTCGCCGATCTGGCCTTGAGGCGAGGCAAGCGCTCACTGATAAACTCCCGCTTCCGGATCAATGCGCTTCAGTGATCGTTTGCAATAGTGTGCTGCTGGTGGTCCCCAGAGAAAAGATTGCTGCGAGTTTAGGCGAGATTCATCGCATTGCCAAGCCAGGTGCGCGGATATTCCTGGGCGAAATTCCGTTCGCGAAACCTCCTGATCCGACCCCTCAGTTCAAGACTCGGCGGCAAACGCTCGCCTACCTGTACTGTAAACATGGCTTTAGAACGTGGTTTGGAATGCTGCGGAGAATGACGTGGTGGGCATTACGGGGACAGCCGGCCGTACTTCGTCCGGGCACGGCGATTTCTTTTTTCGCCAAGCCGGATGAATTCATTGCGATGGGGCAAGAAGCCGGACTTGAGTTCGTTCGCTACTGGCAGCACAACGATCCCGATACTCGCAATAATTATTTGTTTCGGAAAGCCGGGTGAGGAGTTTCCCGGGCGCTCCTGATCGACGAGCAAAATCACTTGAACGGGTTTCGAACGGTCAATTGGTCCGCAAGAACTTGGCCGTCGTGCAAGTCTTCTGAATAAAGTGTGGAGCATTCGGCGTCCAGGGCAGAAGCGGCGATCAGCGCATCGTAGATACCGAATCCGTGCTGCCGCGCAATCTTCAACGCCGCATCATGCGCCTCAACCGTGATCGCTACTGGCCGCGGAAATAAGATTCGAATCGCATCAAGTGCCTCGATCACATCCTCCCAAGGCATGTGCATCTTGCGCCGTGCGACCGCGACGAATTCGTTCAGAACTTGAACGCTGACTGCTCCGCCTTGCGCGATTAGGTGCTGAGCCCGCTCTCTGCGGGAATCCCCGCTCACCATTGCGTAGATCAGCACGTTTGTGTCGAAGAACGCCTTATCTGGCATTCGCTTCTTCGCGGTCGAAGACAAACCCGGCAGGCAAAGGACGGCTCAACTTGCGCAGGCGAGCCAGCGCCTGCTGGCGGGCCGTATCACGCCTTACCTCGAAGGTGCGCTTGTCAGCTACTCGAATCTCGATCCTGTCGCCTTCTTTCAGTTTGAGCGCCTCAACTACTGCAGCGGGCAAGCGTATCGCCAGGCTGTTCCCCCACTTTGAAACTTGCATCGCACTCTCCTTCGATATCCATCGTCTTGGATATACAGCCTGGATATACACCATAAAGTGTATATCTAACGAGGTCGCAACGCAATCATTCCGTATACCGCCGGTCCCAACAGCATCGCAATCGCACCGCCGATCGAAGCGAAGCGGTCGCTTCCCAGCAGCGCTAACAGAGCCATTACCACGGGCGCGGCCACTACATAGAACAATCCGATTCGCCCACCCGGAATCACAAACGAGCGGCGCATTTCGGGCTGGCTGCGACGAAGTTTCCACGCGGAAAGAACTGTGAGCACCGTGGTCGCCGAGCGTAACCAGATGTAGACGGAGATGAGCTGGCCAAGACTCTGCCACGCCAGCAGGGCGTAGATGATTGCCGATATCACAATGGCCAGCCATGGCGTGCCATAGCGTGAATGCCTGCGAGTGAGCGCGGCCGGAAGGTATCCATCTTCGGCCATGGTGAAGGGCATGCGTGTGGTGGTGAGCACCGTGCTATTGAGCAGGGCAACATTGCCGACCATGGCAGCCAGCGTCATCCAGCCGCCGAGCCATGAGCCTCCAATGCTTTTCGCCGCGTCAGAGAAAAAGCCGGTGTGCCAGTTTTGCCATTCTCCTGCCGAGGCGAGACCGGCTAGCGTCGGCAGAAAATAAGCTGCAATCGAAAGCGGCACGACCAGCGCTAACGCCCGCGGATAGGCACGCTTCGGATTTTCGACTTCTTCCGCCACGGTGGAGAGTTGTTCGTATCCGGAATACAGCCACAAGCCAAGCGCTAGTCCGACGCCGAAGATCTTGAACCTGGGTTGGTGGGGCGGAACAAAGGGCATAAAGGGATTGTGATGCCACTTCATGAGTCCCATCACAATCATGATCATGACCGGCACGAAGATGAAGAGTTCAAGCGCGGTTGCGACTTTTCCTACCATTTGAATGCCGCGAACGTTGATCCAGGTGATCACGGCAATCAGCGCGACGGAAACGAGGTAGTGCTTCCACCCGCTGGTTCCGGGAAATAAATAATCGGTGAAGAGAACGGCATAGGCTCCGCCCAGCAGGAACGATGCAGACCAGTTCCACCAGCCGGCGAGAAATCCCCAGAAGTCGCCGAAGGCGGCGCGCGTCCAGCGGTAGAAGCCGCCCTCGACGGGCATTGCGGTGGTGAGTTCCGCCGATACCAGCGAGACCGGAATGCACCAGAAGAATGGAAGCACCAGCAGGTAGATCAATGTGAGCCCCGGGCCAGAAGTAGTGACCATGTCTTCGAGGCCGAAGGGGCCACCGGTGGTATAGGAAAACATTACGAAGACGAGGTAGAAAAGGCCGGCCTTCTGTAGGGCGGAAGATTTGGGTTGAGTGGTCAAAGAAGCAATTGTTGATCCTTGATTTCTGATTGTTGATTAACTATCGAGTCGACAGACTCTTTAATCAGCAATCAACAATCAAAAATCAACATTTCCTAGGCCGCCAATGTCCCGCTCAAAGCGCCCTCGAGTTCCAGCAGCTTTCGCTTTACGTCGAGGCCGCCGCCGTAGCCGCAGAGCGTGCCATCGGATGCGATCACGCGATGGCAGGGGACGACAATCGCGATCGGGTTGCGATTGTTTGCCATACCCACGGCGCGAAAAGCCTTCGGTTTGCCGATTGCGCGGGCGATGTCCGCATAAGTGCGGGTTTCTCCGTAAGGAATCTCCAGCAATGCGCGCCAGCATGCTATTTGGAAATCCGTGCCACGAAGATCGAGCGGGAAAGAGAATTTGCGGCGTTTGCCTGAAAAATATTCTTCGAGTTGGCAAATATAATCACTCACCGCACGCGGCGAAGGCTCGAACGCAAATCCATTACTTTCATTCCGAAGATGGCGCGGGTTGGGTCGAATCGTCTGTTGCCCGGGTAAGCGAGCGTCGAACTCCAGAGCCAGTAGTCCTTTATTCGAGGTGGCCATAAATAAGGGGCCAACGGACGAATCCCATGTTGTACAGTGCAGTGTTTCCATGAGGAGCGGAGCTTTCCGCAGCAGACAACATAGCAGACGTTCCTCCGTCGCGCCCTAACTTTTAACCAACCGCTTGCAAAACGCCTACAGTTGACAGAAAGCGGCTTTTCCCCCAAAGTGTGTGCGGCGTGCTTATGGGCTCATCCCTGTTCCCCATGAAAAAAGGTCTGCTGGTGGCAATAGCAGTGGTGCTGGCTCCGGTGCTGCTGGTGGGCATAGTGGCGTTCGCCGCGGCGGATTGGCGAACAATTGGCGCCACTGCTGACGGTGATGAGGTGTTGGTCAGTTCCATCAGCCCTCAGAAGAATGGTCTCCGCACGGCGTGGATCCGCGTAGAGTACAAAGAACCCACCAAGCTTCCGCAGGGTGGTCCATTCGTGGAACTGCGGGCCCGGGTTCGATTCAATTGTGTCAACGGCAGCGCCATGCCGAACTCCGAATGGTTTTACTCTGTCGATCATAGCGGGAAACGCATCGTCAGCAAGAAGATGCGCCGAGACGATCAGTTCGGCCAGGCGGCCGAGGGGAATTTTGGGGACATGGCTCGGGAGTATGTTTGCAAGCAGAAATAATTGAGCATCGTAAGCAGGAATTCGAGGATTTCCACAGGCTGGCACCTCGGTAACTTCGCGACCACTTCCAACCGCAGGCCTTCCGTCATATTCTGATAATTGAAAACGCGGCTGCGCACATAGCCGCTTATTCTCCCTTCAGTTATGGATTCGCTTCGTATCTATTCGCTAGTGACCGCCGGAGGAGTGGTGGCCCTGGGCGCGCTCGCGCTGTTGCGGCGGAAGCCCAAGGGTCCAGCGGATCTGGAACGTGAACGTCGTACGTTGATCGACGCTATCGGGCGCATCACAGATGGCACGGTCATCGACGTCCACGAATTGTCGCCGAGCAACGGTCATTACCCCGCAGTCATGCTCGTCTACAAATATGAGGTTGCTGGGGTATCGTACGAGTGCTCGCAGGACGTGACTTATCTACGCCAGTGGATTAATTTGCATTCCTGCCGGCTCGGCTTGCCCACCTCGGTGAAGTATGACCCGCACAATCCGGGAAACTCACTGGTGGTATCGGAGAGTTGGATGGGGTTACGGCAGTAGCGCGAACTGGGCGCGGTGTAGACGCAAACACAGCAAGTCCCTCCACTTCGCTTCCATTCCCTTCGGGAACGGAATGCTCCGATCGAGATGAGAAATTCAGTTTGAATTTTCGAGTGACACTTAGATTTGATAGTCCTGGTAATCATCTTGAAATAGTTCTTGCGGCGAAATGTTTTCTGCCGAAGTTCCTTCGTTGATTTTGGATTCTTCGCCGTGCACTTCGCGCACGTGTTGCTGAAAGCGCTGACGCAATTCGTTGAGTTCCTTCGCCAATTGGATGATTACGTCGGAGAGCGGATCGCGGATGTCCTTGGGATCGGTGATGATAACGCGTTTGCCATCGCGCAGAACGATGTGTCCGGGGACGCCGACGATGGTGGAATTGGGCGGCACGCTTCGCAGAACGACTGAATTCGCGCCGACGCGGCAGTTATCTCCGATGGTAATGTTGCCCAGCAGCTTCGCGCCGGAGCCGATTGAGATATTGTTGCCAAGCGTGGGATGCCGTTTGCCTTTTTCCTTGCCGGTTCCACCCAGCGTAACTCCCTGATACAGGGTGACGTCGTCGCCGACGATAGCGGTTTCACCGATTACCGTGCCCATGCCATGGTCGATGAAAAGGCGGCGGCCGATTTCCGCGCCGGGATGAATTTCAACTCCGGTGAACAGACGCGCGAACTGCGAGACCAGTCTGGCGAGCAAGCGCATTCCGTGCCGCCAAAGCCAATGGCTGACATGATGAGCCCACACCGCATGCAGACCGGGATAGCAGGTAAGAACTTCGACGTAGGAGCGCGCGGCGGGATCGGACTCGAAAACGGCCGCAATATCCTCGCGCACGGAGTGGAAGAAACTGATCATTGGGCAGTTCTAGGTTCTCGGTTCGCCGTAACCGCGGTTTGACCACCTCGCGCTCTGTTAGGGCTTCCTGATGAACGTAGCGTAGCAAGGCGAAGAGCGCAAGAGGAGGAAACTGAGAACTAGCCTTCTAGCTGCCGGTTTGGTAACCACCGCTGTGGGCGATGCTGATGCGAAGGTATTTATAGGGATTGACCGGAGTGTCGTTGATGCGGACTTCGTAGTGAAGGTGCGGTCCGGTAGAGCGCCCACTCAGGCCGACATAGCCGATGGTATCGCCGCGATGAACGTGTTGACCGGGGGTGACGGCGAAACCGGAGAGATGGCCATAACGCGTCGTGATGCCGTGTCCGTGATCCATCATGATGAGCTTTCCGTACCCGCCCATGAAATCGGCAAAAGTGATTACGCCATCAGCAGGGGCGATGATGGGGTGACCGTAGTTGCTGCCAATATCTACGCCACTGTGAAACGCGCCCTCTCCGTTGAAGGGATCGATGCGTTCCCCAAAGCTGGCAGTGACCGGGCCATCGATGGGCCAGAGATTGGGAAGCGAATTGGCACGATACCAGTCAGCAGTGGTGGCGTTGTGCGTCATCCCCAGGCTGATGCCCACGCTGGCATCGCCCGTGAGGGCTGAAGTGCGGAGCGCGCCCAATTGGTCGAGCGAGGAAGTGACATCGGCGTCACGAATTTCCTGCTGCATGGCGGTAACCAGCGTCGGCTGCGATTTCAAGCCATACAGAGCAGACACTTCGCTGGCTATCGAACCCAAAGAAGCTACCTGAACATCCCGCTCTTTCGCCACTTCTTCCAGGCGGGAATAACGATCCCGCAACTGTTCTCGTTCGGTGCGCAACTGGTTATAGCTGGAAACTTTCAATAACATCCGGGTGTAGGAACTGGCTATACCAGTGAGGCTGAGAAAGCCAATGGCCGCGCCAACTACAAACAGGTATAAGTAATGGACTGGAATAGAGATCTTGCGAAGCTGGCCGTCATCTCCGCGGGCCACGAAAAGTATGTAGAAGCGTTTCTGCAAATGCCTTCCTTCTGCTGCTTGGAATGATCAGGGCCGGAACTCCAGGCAAAGTTCTGAGGTTGCAGAAAGCCTGTTCGGACAACCTGATTGTTCCGGGACACGCGTTCCCATCTTGGGAATGGAGACTTCTAACGCGCCCGTCCTGCCACTGGAACGCACGGCCAAAGCCTTGAAACGTCTCTTCTCTGCAATTCCTAATGAATGCAGAAGTTAGCTCGGCCAGAGATCTTTGTTAATGTCTGGTAAAAGGTAACAAACTGGATTCCCCCTGTCAACGGGAAGGGGCTGTATTAAAGGTTACTTAAGGCGGGTAATCATAACTTAACTCGGGACAGATTACAGAGGTGATGGAGGGTCAGAACGAATACTGACCGGACGGCCTATCGAGGGTCAAGACCCGGCCTGCAGCACTCATGCTGGATATTTGTCATATATTTGTCAGCGGGATGATCGCCGAGAAAGCATTGATCGCACAGATTGGCCGCCGCGCCAGGGCTGTGCGCAATCCGGCAGTTCTAACCGGGATTGGAGATGACTGCGCTGTGCTGCGGCCGTCCAGGCGCTCAGTGAAAGCGGTAGACACTCTGATCACGACCGACTTTTCACTGGAGGGTGTCCACTTCCGGCGCGATTGGCATTCGGCGGAGTCGATCGGCCATCGCTGCCTGGCGCGGGGATTGAGCGACATTGCTGCCATGGGCGGCGAACCGGTCGCCGCATTTCTGTCTCTGGCTCTTCCACGTGACGTTGCACCGAGTTGGGTCAACCGTTTTATCAACGGTTTAACCTCCTTGGCGAAAAAATATGGCGTGACGCTCGCCGGCGGCGATACGGCGGAATCGCCCGGTGGAATTCTGGCTGACATGGTCGTGCTGGGAACCGTACCCGAAGGGAAAGCAGTTTTGCGCTCGGGAGCCAGGCCGGGTGATCGGATATATGTGAGCGGCGAACTGGGAGGTTCGGCTGCGGCGGTCTGGAAGATGCGAAAAGATAAGAAGCCCAGGCAGAAGTTGAATTCGCGCGAGTTTCCCCGGCATTTTTTCCCGGATCCGCGAATTCAATTGGGCCGCATCCTGCGTGAGAAAGATATGCCATCCGCGATGATCGATACCAGCGATGGCCTCTCCACTGATTTGGCCCATATCTGCGCAGAGAGCGGCGTTGGGGCGGAGATACAAGAAGAGCTTATTCCTAGGGCTCGCGTAGGCAGTTCGTCGAAGTTGGTTGATCTCGCTTTTGCTCTGCATGGAGGAGAAGACTACGAACTGCTATTCACCGCCCCGGAGAGCAAGAAGATGCCATCCCGCGTTGCGGGAACAGCCATCACGCTTATCGGCCAAGTCACGCCCGGCCGCAGGATTTTTCTGAAGCAATCGAATGAAACGAAATCTGAATTGAAGGCGGGTGGATGGGAACACTTCATCAACTGAAGCGGTCTACCAAGGAATCTGGAGAATCAAGAACAGCGATGAACAAGTTTCGCATCTGGCGTTCGAGACTGATGAGAGACCAAAGCTCGTTTTCCGCAACATCTCTGATCGTACTTTCGCTATTCGGATGGAGCGCTGCCGCGGGCCAGTCTCCAACCCCGCTTTCACTCGAAGCTCAGATTCCTATGCCAGATGTCAAAGGACGCATTGACCATCTCAGCGTTGATGTGAGAGGCCAGCGTCTATTTGTGGCTGCTGTCGAAAATCACAGTGTCGAGATTGTCGATCTGAAGTCCGGCAAAGATGTGCACACTCTGACCGATCTGGCGGAGCCGCAAGGAGTCTTCTACGAACCTTCCACGAATCGCTTGTTTGTAGCTTGCGGCGACGGCGTCACGAAGATTTTCGATGGCACTACATTCGAAGTTCTCAAGACGGTAAAGTTCACAGATGACGCCGATAACATTCGATACGACCAACGCGACCATCAGGTCATTGTCGGATACGCCGGGGCTAAGCAGTTAAGAAATCGAGAAGACGGAGACGGCGGGCTTGGATTTCTCGATTCGAATGGGAAAAAGACTGGGGACGTTGTGATCGACGCTCACCCGGAATCATTTCAGCTGGAGAAGTCAGGAAGTCGCATATTCGTAAATGTACCTGACAAGAAAGAGATCGAAGTCATCGACCTGGCAAGGCGCGGCACTGTAGTGCGTTGGCCGATCGCCTCCGAGGAGAACAATTTTCCGATGGCGCTGGATGAAAGCCATAATCGATTGCTCGTGGGATGTTGGGTGCCGCCTCGATTGCTGGTTTTCGATACCGACACCGGCAAGCAGACCGCGTCGGCTGAAATTGCGGGTAAAACCGACGATCTCTTCTACGATGCTGACAGAGCACATGTATATGTGCTCACCAGTCCGGGCTTTTTGGAAGTCTTCCAACAGAACGACCCTGACCACTATGCTCGGGTTGCGAGTTACTCCACTCCGCCCGGCACACAAACTGGTTTATTCGTGCCCGAGTGGGGGAAGCTTTTCGCCGCGGTCCGCAGGCAGGGCGATCAGAGCGCAGAAATCCGAGTGTATCAGGCACACTGACCCCGAGCCTTTCGGTTAGGTACCTTGGTCACCAGTTATCACTTATGTCTATACCGTCCGGCGCGAAACGGTACTAGAGTATGGATATGTCGTACTCCCAAACTGTCCCGATTCGAGTTTTGCTTATATTGCTGGCGATCGTTGCCGCGTCAGCGGTGCTCTCGGCGGAGAAGAAACAGCCGCCTCCGCCGCCCGAACACGCCAAGTCTCCGGTGCCTGCGGTCACCAACGAATACATCCGCAAAGAGTTCGGCGACGACTGTTCGCTGCTGGGTGGTCCTCCGCAGTTTGTTGGCGATCTTGATGGAGATGGCGTGGATGACCTTGTGATCGCTGCCCGCTGCACCAATCCCATGGCGGACCAGGCTGAATACGGATTTCGCGTGGCCGATCCCTACGATACCTTTCTGGGGTTTGGCGACGTTAAAGTCACATCGACTTTTGCCTCGGACGCACCGGAGCGAAAGGGAGTTTGTCTGTTGATTGTCCATGGCGTCGGTCCAGAGGCGTGGCGATCTGATAAACCCAAGCCTAAGTTTCTGCTGATCAACCTGCCGTTCAAAACTCTCGCGGTAAAAAGGTTGGCACTGAAAAAGAGGACAGTGCTCGGCATCTACATGGAAGAAAGAGGCGAAGGCGAGAGCACCTCTTCAGTTCTATTCTGGGATGGAAAAAAATATCGCTACCAGCAAATTGGAGCGACCTTCGATTAGGCCCGGCAATTCCGGATCCGTTCGGATCAACCAAATCGCAATTTGATTAATTGCGAGTGAGTTCGCCCTCTACCTTGCCGGTGATTGTTAAGAAGCGAATCACGCCAGCGCTATCTTCGAAAACCAGGCCGGTTCCCTCAGAGTTCACGACTGCCGTTACCAGATGACCGTACGACTTTGGAATTCCACCGTGAGTCGGAACTTGGTCATAACGCGCCAATTCCCCTTCTTTCATGCCAGTCATGCTGACGAAGCGAATCACGCCGTCGTGGTCCTCGAAGATTATCCCGGTGCCAATCTGATCGGGAATCGCCGCTACTAATCGCCCATACGTTTTTGGAACGCTGCCCTCAGTTGGCGCTCCGGCGTATGCAACCGTTGCGTTTCTGTTTCCGCATAGGTAACCGGCAGTGGCCAAAAGCGCGGCACCCAAGACAATGAGAATTCTATTTCGCATTGGTTTGAACCTTTCTTTTCTTTCGGCCAAAGCGCGGCTAGGGCTGGACCAGAATCTTGTGCATCATGCCGAGATCCTCATGCAGCAGGATGTGGCAGTGAAAGGGGAAAGTGCCGGCGATCGTCGGATCGGTGAAATCCATGCGCACAGTCACACTGGGATAAGCGCCTTTCCCCGACCAGTAGGGAACTTCGATGGTGTCGCGAAGGTCTTGATTGGTGACTGGCTGTCCGTCCACATCCAAGAGCATGAAGTGGATCTGGTGGATGTGAAACGCATGCGTTTCAAGAGTACGGTTTTGAATGGTCCAGTCTTCGATGGCTCCGACTTTGGTGGTAATCACGGGCTTCTCGTTGGGTTGGAAAACCTGCTGTTTCTGTCCAGCAACCGTTAGATAGAACTGAATCGGACCATTAGTTCCAGCGAATTCTTCGGAGAAATAGAGCGTCCGCGTCGCAGTGGGAGTCGCGTTGCTTAGGTTCGCGAATTTCGGGCTGCTTCGTGCGATCGGCGCTGCAGCCGTTTTGGCTGTCGTCATTTGTTTCTTGGCGCTGGTGCTGGTGAGGACAATGTTTGCCAGAACCTGCTGCGCGTCCGGGTTGCCAGTCGGCCCGGTGGAATAAGGCAGAGTCATGAAAAGCTCAGTCGTTCCAGCAGGAGGCGGCTGCACGATAAATTCCGCGCGTCCTGCCGGTGGCACCAGGATCGACGTGACCGTCCGAGTCGCGGCCAGAGCATAGCCGTCAAGAGCAATCAATTCCAAAGGCTGCGGCGTGCCGTTAAGCCACACCTCGAGCGGCATGAATTCCTGGAGACTGGCATTTGCCACTCGCCAAAACTGCGGTTCCCCGGGCGTCATCTGGATAATCGGAGACGGATTGGGAGGGGAACCGGCGACCTGATAGTTCAGACTGAGTTGGTAAGGTCCCGGCACCCACGGAACGAGGTACTGCTGGCGAATGACGAATACGCGCTCTGTAAGTCCGGTCACTTCCGGGCGAACTTTTTCCATTCCCTCGACAACGATCGCCCCGGCGGCGCCACCGTTGACTTGAAACTCGGTGAATCCATGTACGTGGGGATGGTACCAGTACAAGCCCGGCGGTTCGGTGGTTGGAATCTGAATGCTGTACCCAAAACCTGCTGTACCCGGTTGAATCAGTGTGTCGATGACGTCATCCTGGTGGCAGATGGGCGGGACATTCAGACCATGAAAGTGAACGTTGGTCGATTGCAATGTTGCGGTGCCACCATCGCCACAAGTGGTTGCGGCGGGCGTCATCGACATTTGATCCATGGTGCTTTTCGAGCTTGCACCATCCGGCGTGATTCCATCTACAACGTTGAGTACAAGCTGGTCGCCGGGATTGACCCGGAATGTTGGAGCTTCGACGGTGCCTGCGGCGCTTTGGTATTTGTAACAATAGTGCGAATATCCAGCGGCATCGACCGAGTATCCCATCGTCAAGCCGGCGTTAAGAACTCCGCCTGTCGAATAAAGGCTTAGAGCATCCTGGACCACGGTACCGGAGGCCGGACGCGCGGGACACTGCGCCGCTGCCGCTGACCAGCAGCATCCGCAAAACATGATTACCAGCCAACCCCTCAAAACACTGCGCATCTCTTGCTCTCCCAACCATCCCGTGACAATTCTGCTTATCAGCCGCTAAAAAGACCGAGGCGGAAAAGTTCCGATCGATAACAACCCGCCCAAACTAAATTCAAGTGCCGGCGAGGCAGATACCTCTTGCAGCGTGCACTTTCCGCCCACTGAACTTACTTGAACCATGCCGATGTGAGACGTCGAATCCGGATTGCCAAACTCAGCAACGTAAACCATTCCTCCGGTCGCGGTAGTGGTCTCCAAAGCCAGTCCTGCCAGATAAGACCACTCAGCGCCATAATCTCTGAGTTTTCCCGATGTACAACCTGCCGTAAGCTTGCCGGTACTGGCGTTGAACCAGGCGGCGGTAATCTGATCCCCTTGATTGTTGCTGATGTAGAGAAGCGTCTCATCGGGACTCAGCATGATGTTGCTCGAGCCGATCGAACTTCCCAGGGTATAGGCGACTGTTTTACTTAGCTGGCCAGAGGAAATGTCAGAGACTTCGACAACCGCAGATGTCGAAGTATCGCCGAACAGAGCGTAGTGCCCATCCTGTGTGATTTCTACCGCACTGGGATAAGTGGCTCCCGTCGAAGTGAGATAAGCGGTGGAGTTCTGTTCGTCGCCATTCGGCACCGGCGGGCCGGAAGAAATATTGAACGATTCAATGGAGCCATCGCCATAAGTGACAACCAGGATATTTCCGCTGATCGCCATGCCGTCGACGATTCCACCCTGCAGTCCGGCAACCGAGACATCATTCACAAACATAAGACTGCAGCCGGACTCCACTTGAAAGGTTCCAATCGTATTCGAATCGGTGAAGCTGGCATAGAGATACTGAGAATTCATGACCAAACCAATGCCATTCGAGGTGCCACCATCGGTGCTCGAGCCAGAAGCGCTGGAGGTGAACTCCATGGTAGTGACGTTGATTCCGGAGATGTCGCCGGATGCGGCGTTGGAGGCGAAGATACACTTGCTCGCGCCGCTGTTGACCATGCTTAGCCGATTCGTCGCGAAATAGCCTCCTCCGATGCCGGCGCCCTCGGTCAAGACTTGTTGCTTGAGGCTGAGAAGACCGGTCGCACCGATGGTGTAGAAGCTGACGCCGTTGGAGAACAGAGCATCGTTATTTGCAACAACGTAGGGTGTGCTTTGCCCCAGAGCAAATCCGTGGGCAAGACAAAAGCAGATGAAGATTGCCGCAGCACGCGAGAACCAGAGCTGATCCGATATCCGCAAATTCTTCCTTCCTCAGTCTTCGTTCGCCGGCCCGGCCGTCAGTACGGCTGAGGAGTGAGGGGGACACTATTTCGACCGCGAGCACTTCATTCAGAGTGGCCCAGGGATGGGGGAGAATACCCCATCCCTGGTTTTCGGTTCTTACTTGGTAGCCACAAACTTAATCACCCCATGGGCGACCAAATCGTAGCTGGGATCGACGGAGTGAGTGCAGCTGGAGCAGGCATTACCTCCCGCGTCTACACCCGCCTTCCGCGGCGCCGCAAGCAATGCCTTGAGGTCGATTACGGCGAGGTAGGTGGGCACGTCGGTTGCCCAATCAGCGATCAGGCCATAGGCCTTTTGCGTGTTCGGGCTGACGTAAGCCGTAATGGTGTGAGGATCGAAGCCGTTCTCGAACGTGTCCCCATCCGGAGTGGAGGGTATGCTGGCTCCCGCCCAATCCACGAGCGCGGGTGTGCCACTGCCCGAGCTGGTGGGAAGGGAAAGCACGCCGAACTGACTGCCGCCGAACTCACCGGTCACGATTCCCAGATGGGAGTTGCCCGGGGCCGCCGAAATTCCGTCAGTGCCTGCCGAGAAGCCCTCGAAATCCGGGATGGCGAGGAACTGGTTCGGTGCGGTCCAGCTGCCCGGTGAGCCGCTGGTGAATTTAGCCTGGGTCAAGTCGGTGATAAACACGTTATCGGTGAACTCATCCGAAGCGAGCGCGATGCCAGTAGAGCAATCCTCCGCGGCGGAATCGAGTTCGCCTCCAACGCCATTGGCGTATTCGGTCAAGCTGCCGGTCGCCCCGAGTTGGAAGAGATCATAGACCCCGTCTTCTCCTGGCGAAAGTATGAGGTTTCGGGTGGCGTCAACGGAGATGTTTTCCGAGACGACATACGTGCTGCTAGTCGGCGTCGAGAACGTGTTGTTGTTGAGGTTCAACGGCTGAATCGCATCTCTGTCGTTGTATCCCATCGAAATAAAGGCAGTGTTGGTGAGAGCGTCGATGGCCACACCGCAGTTTTCACACTCGCCGCCGGAGAAGCTGGCCTCGCTGTTGCTTCCGCTGGTCAGAGTCTTGCTGAGTGTCGATCCGGTCATCAGATACACGTCGGTATTGTTCGCCGTGCAAACGGTTTGACCGGTTACTGAATTCGATGAGCAGGCATTTACGGTATTGGCCGTAGCGATGGAGGCGGGGGAACCGGAACCCTCAATGGGAACGAATTGGACGCCGGTCGTGCTACAACCCCAACAACCATTCGGGACATAAGCCTGCACGGTCGTGGTCCCGGTGAGTACGCCCAGGGAACTCGATGGCAAACAGGACGAGAGCCCCTTGGTGACCGCTGTAATGGTGACTTCGGAGCAACTCGGGCTGCTGGTAAAGGTAGTCCCGGTGGTGGTAACGCCGGTGATCGAGACGAAATAATTGCCAGTGCTGGTGATACTGGCGGGAATCAGAAACTCGATCCGCTCGCTGGTGCCGAGAACCTTCGTCACTCTGAGGGCGGTTGTTTTGGTAGCACCGACTCCAGAAAGGCTGGCCGAGCAGGAGGTGGCAATCGAAATGTTCACGCTCGCCGGAGCAATGGTCCCTGCCGGGAAGGCCGTCCCGACAATATTAGTGTTGCTGGAGCCCGCCGCGCCGGATGGAGGATTGGTCCAAGTGTCGAGCTTGACGCTCGCCTTGGCGGCGGGTGCTGCCGACAAGACGAGCATCAAACAACAGAGGGCAAGAGCAATGGTGGTAGGCCCGCCGCTGCTTTTTAGCAGTCTCTTCAGGCCCGCTCCCAGGTACTTACGCCGGAACCCCATCAAGGCTGCCAGGCCGGTCCCCATCAACGTTAAAGTCTCGGGTTCCGGTGTAGCGGCCGTGGTGCCCGTGGTCCCATAGATAATGGCCAGATCCCCATCTGCCAAAGTTCCTGCGGTATCCGTGAGCGTGGTTTTGAAGCCCGAACCCACCGTCACCGTGGTTCCGTTGTTCAGGTTGAATGTTGTTGTGCTGAAGGTTCCTGTCAGCGTGGCACTGGTTACCGGTACCAGAGTCGAAAGCGGATTTCCCGTGAACGAGATGCCATCCGGGCTAAGGGTGAAATAAGACGAGCCGAAAGTTTCCGTGGTTCCGTTGGAAAGGGTCACGGTTAAGTTCAAACTCGAAAGTGAGATTGTGTTCGTAACCGGAAACGTAGTGTCTGGAAACGCGGAAGAGTTGGGTCCGGTCTGGTTGGTGATGTCGAGCTGAAAGGTGCCCGTCCCGGTCACGTCATAAGAAAAAATACCTACCGGCACAGAAGTCGCGAAGGCCATGGCGGAAAGCAGACTTACCGCTGCCGCCAAAACCAGGGCTTTGACAAATCGGCGCATTTGATCCTCCCCCTAACGAGGAATTGATTTGAACTGCTTTGAATTCACCTGGGAATCTAACGAGAAATACTTCTCTAGCGCCCTACGGGGGGTAAGGAGACGCTAAAGCGTGATATTTGCCCGCAACCGAATCTCCATACCGTAAAACATTGATAACAATTGGGTTACTAGTAATCTGTGGATGGCTAAATGCAATCTATTGCACTTTTGCGGAAAATGGAACGACCGAGGGGAGAACTGAGCCTGCAGAATCGAGGCTGAAGTCGAACCCGTCAGAACTACAAATATGAATGCCACGATGGCGGCAGACCGCGTGTCCCTATCGCCCGGTATAATCCATGCGCCATGAATCTCGAAGAAAAAGTTGCAGAACTCAAACGGCGCAACCGGCGGGCGGAAGAAGGCGGAGGCGAGAAGCGGCGCGAGCGCCAGCACAAGGAAGGGAAAATGTCGGCGCGAGAGCGTATCGAGTTTCTGCTCGACGACGGCACCTTCGAGGAGACTGACAAACTGGTCACACACCGCTGCAACGATTTTGGAATGGCGGAGCAGAAGGTTTACGGCGACGGCTTCATCACCGGATACGGCCGCATCGAGGGCCGACTGGTTTATGTTTTCGCGCAGGATTTCACCGTGTTCGGCGGATCGCTTTCGGAGACAAATGCGGGAAAGATCGTCAAGATTATGGATCTCGCGGCGAAGATGGGAGCGCCTGTGATCGGATTAAACGATTCCGGAGGCGCGCGGATTCAGGAAGGCGTTGCATCCCTGGCCGGCTACGCTGACATTTTTCTGCGCAACACTTTATATAGCGGTGTGGTGCCGCAGATTTCCGCAATTATGGGACCGTGTGCGGGTGGCGCGGTGTATTCGCCGGCGATCACGGACTTCGTTTTGATGGTCGATAAAACTTCTTACATGTTCATTACTGGTCCGGACGTGATTAAAACCGTCACCCATGAAGAAGTCAGCAAGGAGCAGCTGGGCGGCGCCATGACGCATAACGAAACCTCGGGCGTGGCGCACTTTCTGGCGCACGATGATGCTGAATGTTTGTCGATGGTGCGGGAGTTGTTGAGCTTTGTGCCATCGAATAATTTGGATGATCCGCCACGGAAAGCATGCACCGATCCTGTCGACCGCGCGGATGCGGCGCTCGACAAGATCGTGCCCGCGCAATCGAATTTGCCGTACGACATGAAGGACGTAATTCACGCCGTGGTCGATGACGGCTACTTTTTCGAAGTGCAGGAGCACTTCGCGAAAAATATTGTCGTCGGATTCGCGCGGTTGGACGGGCGTTCTGTGGGCATTGTTGCCAACCAACCGGCAATGCTGGCGGGAACGCTCGATATCAACGCGTCAGTGAAGGGCGCGCGTTTCGTGCGCTTCTGCGACTGCTTCAATGTTCCGCTGATCACGTTTGAAGACGTCCCAGGATTTCTACCCGGCACGGCACAGGAATACGGTGGCATCATCAAGCACGGGGCGAAGCTGCTGTTTGCTTTCGCCGAGGCCACCGTGCCGAAGGTGACGGTGATCACTCGCAAAGCCTATGGCGGAGCGTACTGCGTGATGGCGTCGAAACACATTCGCACGGATGTGAACTACGCATGGCCGACCGCCGAGATCGCTGTTATGGGGCCGGAAGGCGCGGTGGATATCGTCTACAAACGCGAGCTCGACGGCGCGGAGAATCGCGAGGCGCTGCGCCAAACAAAGATCGAAGAATTCCGTGACCGCTTTGCTAGCCCCTACGTGGCTGCCGACCGGGGGTTTGTCGACGCCATTATTCAGCCGAGAGAGACGCGGAAGAAGTTGATTCAGGCCTTGGCCATGCTTGAGACGAAGCGGGACAAGAATCCGCCGAAGAAGCATGGGAATATTCCGCTGTGAATCATTCCCGGTATTGCGCAGCTCGCGATTTTATGGCAAATTGAAAAGCGAATAAAAGGCGAACATTAAATGGCCGGACCGAAAATTGACGAAATCGGGCCTTGGTCGGAAGTGAAGCTGGACATTCTCAAACGTTATGCGGTTGAGTATTCCAAGATACTTTCAAATCAAAGAAATCCGTCGTTCTTCCATGTGTATATCGACGCATTTGCTGGGGCAGGATTTCATCTTTCCGAAAGAACTGGCGAAATGGTTTTGGGAAGCCCTTTGAATGCGCTGCTTGTCCGACCGTCCTTCCGCGAGTATCACCTGATCGATTTAGATGGGGACAAGATAACTGGATTGAAGAATTTAGTCGGAGACCGAAAGGAGGTGTTTCTTCACAAGGGTGACTGCAATCGCGTGCTGCTAAAAGAGGTTTTTCCGCGGGTCCTTCGAGAAAATTTCAGAAGGGGATTGTGCCTCCTCGATCCTTATGGCCTCACCCTCGATTGGAAAGTGATACAAAAGGCGGGCGAAATGCAGTCGCTCGATATTTTCATCAATTTCCCGATTTACGACATCAACATAAATGTTCTGCACCGTGATCCGTTAACTGTGCTGCCTCCGCACATCGAGAGGATGAATACGTACTGGGGCGACGAAACGTGGCGCGATGTCGCATACGAAAAATCTCGTGGCCTTTTCGGCGATATGGAGGAGAAAGTCACCAATCGTCGCTTCGCGGAAGCATTTCGAGAGCGGCTGAAAAAGATCGCAGGATTCAAGAAGGTGCCTCAGCCGCTAGCAATGCGCAATAGCAAGAATTCGGTTGTCTACTATCTATTCTTTGCTTCTCACAAAGATACGGCGGAAAATATCGTCAAGTACATTTTTGATACGTTCGGTAAGCACTAATGTCACTTAACTCTCACATCGAATGGACCGACGCAACCTGGAATCCAGTGCGCGGCTGCACGAAGATCAGCCCGGGCTGCAAGCATTGCTACGCGGAGACGTTTGCGGAGCGGTTTCGCGGCGTGAAGGGGCATCCGTATGAACAAGGGTTCGACCTGCGCTTAGTCCCCGAGAAACTGACCGAGCCATTCCTTTGGCGTTCTCCGAAACTGGTGTTTGTGAACTCGATGAGCGATCTTTTTCAAGAGGGTGTGCCTGATGATTACATCGAAGCAGTTTGCAGAGTTATGGTCAAAGCGAACTGGCACACGTTTCAGGTGCTCACCAAGAGATCAGCAAGGCTGAAGGAGTTGTTGAGCGGTCGCTTGCATTTCGCTGCAGCACAAGAACACATCTGGTGGGGAGTCAGCGTTGAGGATCGCCAGTACGGTCTGCCTCGGGTTAAAGACCTGCAACAAACGCCTGCAAGCGTCCGCTTCCTTTCGATTGAGCCGCTGCTCGAAGATTTGGGCCGCCTTGATCTCTCCCGCATCAGTTGGGCGATCGTCGGAGGCGAGAGCGGTCCCGGCGCGCGTCCCATGCACGAGGATTGGGTAGTCTCGCTACGCGATCAGTGCCGCGAATCGCGCGTCCCATTCTTTTTCAAGCAATGGGGCGGCGTGAGGAAAGCGAAAAACGGACGGCTGCTTAAGGGTCGAACTTACGATGAATATCCACGCCGTATTACCTCAACAATTCCGGAGAAGGCGAATCGTCTGGCGTATGCTCGCGAAATCCTGAATCTGTTTCAGCCGCTCGTCTCGGCCAGATCACTCATCCAGGTCACGGCTTAAGGCAACGACTCAATCTTCGCCATATTCTTCCGCGCCCATCGGGAGCATGGATCCGTGACGAACGTGGATGACTCGTACCGACTTGTCCACGATTACAAATAGAACTCGATAGGTTCCGCGATTGCCGGTGCCAAGTAGCATCTGGCGGATTGGCACGTCGAAGTGTGCGCTTTCAGGCGCGAGCGGACAGCGCTCGGGAAACTGGGAGAGCGTCTTGATACTCGCCCGTGCGCTGGCACTCCACTGAGTCGCGGCCCGCGGAGCACGTTCCCGAATGTAACGATATATGTCCCGAAGATCGGCCTTGGCTTCCGGCGTGACCATGACGCGATAACGCGGCGCAGCGCTCAGGGCTCTCTTTCCAGTTCATCGAATAGCTCATCCACCGCCTGGCCTTCGCCTCTCTTGGCTTGGGCCAGACCGCGGCGAATTCTGGCGATCGCGTCGAGGTGTTCTGCTACTTGCTGGTAAGTAATCGGATCAAGTACCACGGCTTCAGCTTTTCCGTTGATGGTGAGCACAAGAGGGCGTCCCGTCTTCTTCATGCGCTTCATCAGGCCGGACGAATTGCGTTTAAACGTAGTGAAAGAGTGGATGTCTTCGGCGACGTTAACCATGCGCCGATATTACATCTTATTCGCATCGTATTCAATGCTTTAAAAGTGCACTTTGAATATCAGATTTTCTGCAGCCTCTGCACTTCGTGCACGCCCGGAATTTTTCGCAGGCCGACCATGATTTGTTCCAGATGTTTGAGGTCGGAGATGTCGAGCACAATCTCTACGCTGGCTTGGCTATTCGAGGTATGCGCGCCGATGTTGCGGATGTTGCTTTGGGCGTCGCCGATGACGCTGGTGATGTTTTTCAGCATTCCAAAACGATCGTCGCAGTAGACCGTGAGTTTGACCGGATAAGCCGTGGGCGTGCTCTCGTCGCGGGCCCATTCCACATCGATGCGGCGCTCCGGCTCGTACATCAGGTTAGTGACGTTGGGACAATTTGCCGCGTGCACTGCGACTCCTTTGCCGCGGGTGATGTAACCGACGATAGTTTCACCGCGAATGGGATTACAACAGCGGGCGCGGTAGACCAGCATATCGCCCTGGCCTTTCACCATAATGGCATTGTGATCGCCGAAGACACGGCGCACCACGCTGGCGATGGCGCCCGGCTTCGAGCTCAATCCCTCGGCTTCGATATCGCCAGCCATCGAAGGCGTGGCACCCGCTGGCAGCAGACGCGCCAGCACCTGCCGCGCCGAATATTTTCCATAGCCGATACCGGACATCAGGTCATCGACCTTGCCGAGCCCATATCCCGAGGCGGCTTTCAGCAGCTCTTCATCTTTGATCTCTTTCAGCGCGATGCGATACTTGCGCGCCTCTTTTTCGATTACTTTGCGTCCAATCTCGATGGAACGCTCGCGTTGGTGCACGTTGAGCCAGTGCTTGATTTTGTTGCGCGAGCGTGACGACTTGACGAGTCCGAGCCAGTCGCGGCTGGGCTTGTGGCCGGTCTGGGTAAGAATTTCTACGATATCTCCGGAGTGAAGTTTGTGTCGTAGCGGAACCATTCGACCGTTTACTTTCGCGCCCACGCAGGTGTGACCGACTTCGGTATGGATGGTGTAAGCGAAATCAATCGGTGTGGCCTCGCGGGGGAGCACTACAACTTTGCCTTTCGGCGTAAAGGTGTAAACCTCTTCAGGATAGAGATCGACTTTGAGCGCGGTGAGAAATTCGTTGGGATCGCTGACATCGCGCTGCCACTCGACCACTTGACGCAGCCAAGCGAGGCGCTGTTCATCCTGCGCGGAGACTGGGCCGTCTTTATATTTCCAGTGGGCCGCAATTCCTTCCTCGGCCATTTTGTGCATCTCTTCGGTGCGAATCTGGATTTCGAAAGGTGTTCCGTCTTCGGTGATGACCGACGTATGCAGCGACTGATAAAAATTCGGCCGCGGCATGGCAATGAAATCTTTGATACGTCCGGGAACGGGTCGCCAAATGTTGTGAATGATCCCAAGTACGGCGTAACAATCTTGCAACGAGCGGGTGATCACTCGCATAGCGAATAAATCGTAGACCTGATCCACGGAAATGCGTTGGCGCTGCAACTTTTTATGAATGCTGAAGAGCCGCTTGATGCGGCTATCGACCTTAGCCTGGATGCCTGCTTCCTTCAGTTTGTCGTTAAGGATCTGCTGCATCTTGGCAAGAAAAGCTTCGCCCTGCTTGCGGCGTGCGTTGACGGCCTTCTCCACCTGCTCGTAACCGGCGGGATCGAGAAAGCGGAAGCCAAGGTCCTCGAGTTCGCCGCGAATTTTTCCCATGCCCAGCCGGTGGGCGATGGGCGCGTAGATTTCCAGCGTCTCTTCGGCGATTTTGCGCTGACGATCCGGCTGCAGGTGCTCGAGCGTGCGCATGTTGTGCAGGCGGTCGGCGAGTTTGATGAGCACCACTCGAATGTCGTCGACCATTGCGAGCATCATCTTGCGCAGATTTTCGGCTTGCGCCTCTTCGCGGGTGGCAAAATCGATTTTGCTGATCTTGGTGACGCCTTCGACGATGTGTGCGACCTGCTCACCGAATTCTTTGCGGATGTCGACGATGGTGACCGAGGTGTCTTCGACAGAATCGTGGAGCAGGCCGGCGGCGATGGCGACCGGATCCATTTTCATCTCGGCGAGCACTAACGCCACTTCCAATGGATGTACCAGATAAGGCTCACCCGAAGCGCGGCTCTGGCCTTCGTGATGTTTTAAGGAATAGTCGTAGGCTTTTTTGACAATGGACAGATCGTCCTGAGGACGGTTTTCCTGAATCCGCTTCATCAGCTCGCGGAACTTGGTGAGTGTAAGAGCGGTGGTCGCGATCTGTTGGCGCAAGCTCGCCATGTAGGATTATAGCCCGCGGAGAGAATCGGTTCGGTGCTGGATGGGCGGACGAGGGCGTCCGCCGCCCCACGAGCCGTGGAGAGACCGGCGCTTCGGTAATTTGGTTGATGCTGCTCAGAACTGGTAGAGTGACGAGTTGCGAGTCATGAATTCCAGAATCCTTGTGAGTGGTGTCTCCGGGCCAATTGGGGCAGCTCTTCTTCCATCCCTCCGTACAAATGGATGTTCCGTGGTCCGGCTGGTGCGCGGTGTAGCCAAGGGCGACGACCAGATCCCCTGGGATCCCGCGGTTCCGCTAGCGCCCCAAAAAGTCTCCGGATTCGACGCCGTGATTCACCTCGCGGGCGAAAGTATCTTCGGACGGTGGACGGCCGCCAGAAAAGCGAAGATACGCGACAGCCGGGTGGTGGGGACGTTTAATTTGTCGTCAGCTCTGGCCCAGGCGCAGGATAGGCCGCAGGTTTTCGTTTGCGGCTCGGCGATCGGCTATTACGGCGACCGGGGCGACGAATCGCTGCGCGAGGAGAGTGCGCCAGGAAGGGGATTTCTCGCCGAGGTCTGCCAGGACTGGGAAGAAGCCAGCACCCCCGCGGTGCAAGCCGACATTCGCACCGCGCATATAAGGACGGGGGTGGTGCTGAGTCCCAAGGGAGGAGCGCTTGGGGCCATGCTACCGCCGTTCAAGATGGGACTGGGTGGCCGAACCGGCAGCGGCCAGCAATGGATGAGCTGGATTGATGTGCGCGACATGGTGGGCGCGATACACCACATTTTGAAAAATGACCTGATCCAGGGACCTGTGAACATGGTCGCCACGAAGCCAGTCAGGAATGAGGAGTTCGCCAAGACCTTAGCCGGTGTACTCTCGCGTCCGGCGATTTTTCCTCTGCCGGCGTTCGCTGTGAAATTGGTTTTCGGCGAGATGGGCGAGGATTTACTACTCGGGAGCCAGAAAGTGGAAGCGAGTAAGTTGATATCTACGGGATATCCGTTTCGTTATCGCGAACTGAAAACCTCGCTTGAATCGCTCTTACACGGTTGACGCTTAATTGGGTTCGGAGCGGTGCATCTCGTCCTGCAGTTTTTGCAGTAGCTGGGCACGCTGCTCGGTGCTGAGTTCGCGCTGCAGTTCTTCCAAAGCCAGCGCCACGATGTGGTAATGGTGTGCTCCAGCGTAATTAGGATCGGTTGTGATGTCGAGCCAGAGTTTATGCATGAGTTCGACATCTTGCGGGCGCAAGCGCGGGTTGTGCGGACCGATGGCATACTCGCGGATGGCTCCGTCCGGCGCGCAGACCTCGAGGGTGAGCCGGGGACGAGGCTCGGGCAAGGATTCCCAGGCATCTCCCAAGAGCTTGGCTTGCTCATCCGCAGTGAGTTTGTTTGAGAGCCCGCAGATGATTCGGGAGGAAGCGAGCCGTTGCGCGGTCACCATGATAGCTTCGAACACGTCGGTGGCCGGGACAACCAAGAGAGAAATCGGCTTTCCCTCTTTTTCGGCGACAGCCACGGCGGCGGTAAAAAGCTCCTGCTCGTAGTGGTCGAAAACCTGGCTGGCTTCCATTACTGCGCTGCCGCTGAAGCTGTGTTCGCGATGGTACAGGCGGGCGCTCATCACCACCACATCCTGTTTGGGGGTATCGGTATGGGACAGCACCTGCCGCAAGTAATAAAGGTTGTGGGGATCGCGAACCGCGACCAGAATGTTTCCCGCCCGAACACCCATGGCGCCATTCCCCAGCTCCTGATTGCCGTATACGCGGAACTGGTCGAGCTGTTCCGGTTTGCCGTGACGCTCTTTGGCAACGTGCCGTTCGGAAAGAGTAAAGATGGTAAAAAATACGGCGCTGAAAATCACGCCTGCGATGGTGGCCTGATACTTGGTAAACAAGTTGACAACTGCCGTTGTGAGCAGCACTCCGGAAATTAGAATTAATCCTATGGGAATTTCAGTCTTGCCAATGTGCAGATTTCCGGGAACTTTCCACGCCCGATTGCCCGGCTCGGTAAAGCGCAGCACGAGCACGGCGATCGATTTCATCGCGAAGCTCCAGATCACGCCGAAAGCGTAGAGCGCCGCCAGCACGTATACGTTTCCCAGGCTCAGAATGATGGTGAGCAGCTGCAATCCGACGATTAGATTAATGATCCGGTAACTGGTGCCGAAGCGGTAGTGTGGCTTCTGGAACCAGCTGGTCAGCACGCCGTCTTCTGCCACGCGATTCAGAACACCATTGGCGCCGACGATGGAGGTGTTTTGCGCACCCGCCAGAATCAGGACGCCCACCAGCACCACGAAGGCGTGGAAGAGCAGCCTAAGGCTCTCCGGACCTGCCAGATACATGGCGATGCCGCCGATCAGGTTGGCAAAATAGTCTGGCCTAACCTTGTCGGGGATAATCATGACCGCGAAGAAGGAAACCAGAGACGTGAACAGCAGGCTGTAGATAAAGATCACCAGCCCGGTCTTCTCCAGATTCTTCAGCTTAGGATGTTCGATTTCGCGATTCACCTGCGCCAGAGTCTCCTCGCCGCTCATAGCGAGTACGGAATGGCCAAAGCCCACGAACAGAATGATCCAGGTTATGTGGGAAAACCATGTTCCTTGAAGCCAGCCCAGCGATTCCTTATTCAGGGGAATTACACCGGGGTGCAGCGGGTTCGGAGGCAATTGAATAACGGGCGCGCGCAGAATCGTAATGGTGCACCAGATGAGCAGAATCACCACCATCACCGTGGTGATGATCATGATCTGCAGAGCCTTCTGGCTGGACTCGTGCATGCCTTGCGTGTTCTTCCACCAGAAGTAAGTCACGACGATTACGGCCAGACCGGCGGCGAAGTGATCGTCAGAAAAATGCAAAGGGCGATGCATGTAGTCGCCCATGTCCTTGATGAAGCCTGCCAAGTATTGTCCGGCGGAAACCGCGCTGATGGGTCCAGTCAGCACATAGTCGAAAAGCAGCGCTGAGACGGAAAACTTGGCCAGCGTTCCTCCCATGGCCTCCTTGACCACGCGATAGACGCCGCCGCGCACGAACATGCTGCTGGACTCGATGTAGAGTGCACGCACCGCATAGCTGAACAGCATCACGCCGAGAATGAACCAGGGAGCGCTTTTCCCGATCACCTTCTCGGCGTCACCACCGGCGTAATAAGCGGACGATGCAAGGTCAGACAGGACGATGGCGGAGGCCCGCCAGAAGGAAATGAACGTCAACATCACCGTGGTGGCGACGAAGACTTTTATGGCGGGCTTGGAACCTTCAACGGACGTAGCCATGCTTCAGAAGAGCGCTCGACCCCAGATGGGAATAAGCCTTGAAGATAGCACAGCTAAGGCAGGTTCGAGCGCAGCACAGGCTTCAGTCCGCGATCTTGCTCAAGCCTTCTTCTTTATATTATGCCCAAGCTCTAGTGAGCTAATCATTGAGCGTGGTCCGGCTTATCTTTTTGCGGAGCGAGGTAAGTATGGGTAATGCGGTCATGCCAGCAGAGCGAATCTTCATCTAGGAAAACCCAGATATATCCCATGCAGAGAGATACGGCCGAGAGAAAGGATGCGAGCACGCGCCAACGACGCAGGCGGCGGGATGGCCGCCTGTCATCGAAGCGGAGTAATTTCAGTCCCGCCAGGCGCAGGCCCGGGGTAGTCCCGGCATAAACCATGAGCAGGTATTGGTACGCCGCCCAAAGAACAAAGCACAGACCCGCGAGAACGCTTGCAGTCTGCAGGAGCGGCGGGCGATTGCCCGTCAGCTTCCAGAAAATGACTGCGAAAAGAGAACAAGCGGTGACAATGATGAGATTATCGATGACTGCGGATAACACGCGCCGCTCCAGTGTCGCAGCCTGCAGCGGTATGTCGATGCCGGGCCGCTTCTCCTCGCCGGGTTGCTGCACCGGTTCAATCGTAATTCCACCCAGCGCCGGGGGCGATGGAACGACTTCCGGAACTTCCAGAATGCGAGGACGATCGATGACAGGATCGGCTAATTCATCAAGAGCAGGCGCAGGAGGCGTCCAGGAACGCGGGAACTCGATAATCTTCGCTGTAACTGGGGTAACGGCCGAGGCAACCGCCGCCTGATTCGTATGTTCCAGATCGCCAGCGGAGTGAGTTGTAGCGGCGCTCAACGGCTCAGGTAATGTGGGAGCGAATTCGTCCAATACCAAGGCGTGATTTGAGGTCAGCACGGGCGGAAGAGTAGAAGGCTCAGCGGGAATGCCCCTCGTCTCTGGCGGTTCGAAGCGCAAACGCAACGAGGGATAACGAGGAGCGCGCGGTTTCCGCCGGGACTGATATCGATTCAGGCGAGCCGCAACTTCTTGCCGCCAGCTCGAGGAATCGTCGGGCACACATCCGCCTCCACCGGGCAAACGAGATCCAGACTCGACATGCGGAATTGCGTCGGAATTTACGACGGCCTCCGGTTCGGCAAGTGACGAACCTGTGGAATTCTCCTGGGAAGAACAGCGGCAGATGTCACCACAAACGGAACAAGACATGAATCAGATCTCAAAAGAATATCGAAAGCGAGGGCCACCGGATAACCGCGAAGACCCCGCCGGAATCTAAACCTTTGACCTGCTTTGCCTTGCAAGGCACGGCCATGCTAAGTTCACCACGACTGCTGCCGCTATAGGCGTCCAAGCGTTTCTCTCTTGCGCCTGGGATGATCGCGTTCTAAACGACCTTGGTCCGATGACTCTTCGCAACAGATTCCTTATCACGGCGGCACTGCTTTGTCACCTGCTACTGATACCGCCCTTAGTTACCAGCCAGTTGCCGCCTGCGAATTCTTCTTCAGCAGCGCATTCCAGCGCGCTCGCGGAAAAATCGGCAACTCTGCCCACCACGCCTTGCGCACGGGCGTTTGCAGAGTCGTCCAATAATCACCCTACGATTTGCGCTATCCAACAAGAAAGAGATGGCGATATTTACAAACTGCACGGCGCGGTTGAAATCTACTATGAGACTTATGTTCTGAAGGCCGACGAAGCCACTTTTAACGCGGACACCAACGAAGCAACCGCCAGCGGGCACTTCTCCCTCGACGGCGGTCCCAACGACGACCACATTCGCGCCGACCACGGAACTTACAACTTCGCTCTGGAGACTGGAAAGTTTTACGATGTGACCGGAACCACCGGACTGCGCTTCCGCGCCAACCGGGTGGTTCTGACCTCTACCGCACCATTTGCTTTCACCGGCAAATTGGTCGAGAAGACCAGCCAAGACCATTACCTCGTCTATGACGGCACAATTACGACTTGCGAGTTGCCGCATCCCAACTGGCAGTTCGATGCTCGCAAGGTGAGCGTGGACGTGGGCGGGAACGCCAAGATCTACCGCAGCACTTTCGACCTACACGGCATTCCGATCCTCTGGCTTCCTTATGCGACCCACCCAGTCGAAAAGGAGTCGCGGCAGTCCGGATTTCTAATGCCGTCGGTGGGTCACTCGTCGACCAACGGATACATGGTGGGCGACGCTTACTACTGGGCCATTAATCGCATGATGGATGCGACCCTGGGAGCGGAATATTTTTCTCTGCGCGGAGGCTCGCAGCGTGGAGAGTTCCGGGTCCGTCCCAGCGAAACTTCGTATATCGATCTCAACTATTTTGGCGTGATTGATCGCGGCATTGGTTCGCCACCGCTGAAAGAAGGCGGGGAAAACGCGCGTTTGAATGCCGCGGGAAACATCGACGGGTTCCGCGGTGTCGCCAACATCGACTACTTGAGTTCATTCCTCTTTCGTTTAGCCTTCAATGAAGTTTTCAGCCAGGCAGTGTATTCGGAAGTGAAATCGCAGGCGTTTCTCTCGAAGTCCACTGATGGCTATAGCATTAACGGCTTCGCAGAGCGTTATCAGAACTTTTTGAGCACTACCCCGGGCCAGGTCATTACGATTTTGCATACGCCGAGTGCTGATTTTTCCGGCGTAGATCACCAAGTTTGGCGCATTCCGCTTTACTGGTCGTTTGATGCCTCGGGAACCGGATTGTCACGAAGCGAACCTGCCGAGTGTTCGACGATAGGCTCAGTTCAATCGTGCACGCCCGCTTTCCGGACGGCGAACCTGCTTGGGCGGTTCGATCTGAATCCGGAGATTTCACTGCCGCTGTTGTTTCGCGGATGGTCGCTGCGTCCGGAGTTGACGCTGCATGAGACTTATTATACGCAACGGCTGGTTGGCGAGAGCGGGACCAATCCCGGGCAGGCGGTGAGCGATCCGATCGATCGGCATGCGGTGGAGACGGCGGTGGAGGTACGTCCGCCAGCGCTGGAGCGTGTTTTCGACAAAGAATTTCTGGGAAGAAAGTGGAAGCATGTCATCGAACCGCGCGCCGTCTACCGTTTCGTTACCGGGGTGAACAATTTTGCCAACGTCGTAAAGTTCGACGAGCGCGACATTCTGACGGATACCCATGAAGTAGAGTACGGCTTCGTGACTCGGCTCTATGCCAAGCGCACTTCGAATCAGCCTGAGGATTGCAGCAAGATCATGACGGCGCTGACAGTGGGCGGGGCTGCACCGGAATCGACTATTCCATGGCAGCATACCAATCCGCTGGCAGGTCCCGGTTGTCAGCCCGGGCCGCCGGTGCGTGAGCTCGTAACCTGGGAACTGGCGCAGAAATACTTCCTCGACCCCACTTTCGGAGGGGCGCTGATTCCTGGGCAACGCAATGTATTCACGACTACGATCGACCTCACTGGAATCGCGTTCCTCACTCAGCCCCGTCATCTCTCGCCACTGGTCTCGCGATTACGGGTTGAGACCAGCGCTCGCACCGATGTCGAGTGGGATATGGACTTCGATTTCCAGAACAATCGCACCAACGCCAGTACTCTGCTGGCCAACTATCACATCGGCCAGGTCACGATCGGCGGAGGAGATGCGATCCTACAGATTCCTGGGCAGACTGCTGCGGCCTCCACCAATTTGGCGGATATCGCCCACTTCAACCAATTTCGTGCTGCCATCGGATACGGTGGCGCAGTGAAGCGCGGCTTCAGCGCCGCTGGAAGTTTCGGTTTTGACGCCGATCTCAGCCAGTTGCAGTTTGTCAGCGCGCAGGCGACTTACAATTGGAATTGCTGTGGCATGACGTTGGAGTATCGCACCTACACAGTCGCTAACGTGCGCAACGAAAACCTGTTTCTGTTCAATTTCAGCCTGGCCAATATCGGCAGCTTCGGGAGTCTGCGGCAGTTGGGGCGACTCTACTAAAAGTTTTTCATGCTGCCCCGGAGAATCGGTAGCGCATCTAATTCTGCTAACATGCCGCCTATGTCCGACACTACAAACGAGCTCGAATCCAAGAACGTGCAGCTTCGCGCGAACCTAAGCAGACTTGGACGGCTACTCCTTGCCTACTCTGGCGGCATCGATTCAGCCTACTTGGCTTGGGTTTCCCATGAGGTGCTGGGCGACAAGATGCTCGCAATCATCGCCGACTCTCCCAGTCTGGCGCGCACGCAGCTCGAGGATGCGGTTGCCTTTGCCAGAGAGGAAGGCATTCCTCTGGAAGTGGTCGCGACGGCTGAACTTGATCGCCCCGAATATGTGCGCAACGATTCGCAGCGTTGTTTCTTCTGCAAAGATGAACTCTTCACCCTAATGGAGGATCTGCGCGGGGCACGCAGCTTCGACGCGATCGCGTACGGCGTCAACCTGAATGACCAGGGCGACTTCCGTCCCGGACAGAAGGCTGCGGCCAATCATCATGTGGTCGCTCCATTGCTCGATGCCGGACTTTCCAAGGATGAAATTCGTGCCTTGGCTCGGCGGGCGGGCTTGCGTGTTTGGAATAAGCCGGCTTCCGCTTGCCTGTCATCCCGCATTGAATATGGCCGCCCAGTTACGCGCGAAGCTCTGGCGGTGGTGGAGCAGGGCGAGGACGCTGTTCGTGCCTTGGGTTTCCAACAGTTCCGCGTCCGGCACCATGGGGATATTGTTCGCATCGAAATCGCGCGTGAGGAGTTGGCGCGGGCGCTCGATCCGGCAGTGGCCGCGCAGTTCACCGGCATTTTCAAGAACTTGGGCTTCAAGTTTGTGACTCTCGATTTAGAAGGCTTCCGCTCCGGGTCTATGAACGCATTATTGCCCGCGGCGGATTTGCTTCGGCGAACGGGCTGAAAAATTCATCCTCCGACAAGCCGTCGCTGCAGGCGTGAATGCTGCCGACTCCGGCTCCCTCGTTCCCGCACCAACCGGGCGCTGTGAGATAATCGACCTTACTTTCCATGTTCAGGCGGTTCTTAGTGATTTTATTGCGACGCTCTTTTCTTCTCCTGCTGATCGTTTGCTTAGGCTGTGTTGCCCAATCTGTCTCGCCCGAATTAGCTCAAAAGATTGAACGGCAGGTCCGTTCCTACTACAAAGTTCCCCCCGAACTCAAAGTGTTGGTAGGGCCCGCTTCGCCCAGCCCAGACTTCCCTAATTACGAATCCGTGGTAGTCACGATCGACAACGGCGAAAGAAAACAGGATCTCAATTTCCTGGTTTCAAAAGATCATTCTTCGTTGATCCGAATGAACAAGTTCGACCTGAACAAGGATCCCTACGCGGTGACGATGAGCAAGATCAATACCGCTGGGCGGCCTACGCGTGGGGCGAAGGCATCCAAGGTAGTAGTCGTCAACTTCGACGATTTCGAATGTCCGTTTTGCTCGCGTATGCATCAGGAGTTGTTCCCGGAAATTTTGAAGGAATATGGCGACCGCATCACCTTTATCTACAAAGATTATCCGCTGGTGGAAATTCATCCCTGGGCGACGCACGCTGCCGTGGACGCGAATTGCCTGGCCGCGCAAAATAACGATGCCTATTGGGATTTCGCCGATTACATCCATGCCAATCAGCACGAGGTGAGCAACGAAAAAACTCCGGCGGCGCGTCTAGAAGCGCTCGATAAACTCGCCATGTTGCAGGGCCAGAAGCACAACCTGGATACGGTGAAGCTGCAGTCCTGTATTAAGGCGCAAGATGATAGTGCGGTGAAGGCGTCGATGAAAGAGGCGGAATCAGTTGGGGTGGAAGCGACGCCAACCATGTTCATCAACGGAGAGAAAATCGACGGCGCCGTACCTCCAAGCGAGCTGCGTGCTGCTCTGGACCGCGCGTTAAGAGACGCTAATCTGCCGGTGCCGGATCACGCGGTCGCGTCAACCGCCCCATGAAGTGATTGCTTGCCGGAAGTGGCGATGTTTGCCAATGTGAATTCAGGAGAACAACTCTTTTGAAAAGAAATCTAGGACTTCCGCGGCTCGCAGTCTTATTCGCTGCCGCCGTCGTGCTGGCAGCAATGCTAGGCTGCAAGTCTCAAGTCAGCGGAGACGTGATGGCCACGGTGGATGGCCGCAAAATCTTCCGCTCCGATGTCGACAAGTATTACGACAATTCGGTGGCGAGCGCGCAACAGGCGCCCGCCGGGGAACAAGCTACCATTCTTCGCCTCAACATCCTCCGCCAACTAATCGACGACGAAATGGTGATGCGCCGCGCCGAAAAGTTAGGCCTGCTGGCCACGGAGGAGGAAGTCGATCGCAAGCTCAACGAGGTCAAGTCGCCTTACACGCAGGAGGAGTTCAATCAGCGACTGAAGGAAAAAAAGATCACGCTGGAGGACTTCAAGCGCGACATTCGCCGCTCCATCACCGTCGACAAAGTGATGAACAAGGAAGTGTCCTCAAAGATCAACGTAACCGATCAGGACATCAACGACTATTTTGCGGCGCACAAAGCCGAATTCAATCTCATCGAACCGCAGTACCACCTGGCGCAGATCTTTGTTACTCCAACGCCAAACCCGCAAGTTCACAACCAGAACAACAAAGCGCAGAACGAGGCCGACGCGCGCAAGAAAATCCAGATGATTTCCAATCGCCTGGATAGTGGCGACGACTTTGCCACGCTCGCCATGAATTATTCGGAGGATCCGGAAACATCCGGCAATGGTGGGGATCTGGGAACGGTTCCAGAATCGTCACTGCGCAATACCGATCCCTTCACTCGTGATGCAGTCATGAAACTGAAGCCGGGTCAGTACAGCCCGATCATAACCGTGTCCAACCCGGCCACGAAGCAGCCGCTGGGTTTTCGCATTGTGAAATTGGTTTCGAAGGAACCTGCTGGACAGCGCGACCTATCTGATCCGCGCGTGCAGCAGGCTATTCGCTCGCAACTGCATGACCGGCGCGAGCAGTTGTTGAAGGCGGCTTACTACGAGGTGTTGCGCGATTCGGCAAAGGTCGATAATTACTATGCTAAGAAGATTCTGGACAGCAATGGTTTGATGAAGTAGGACGTTTCAGATGGCGCATTTGCTAAGGGGCTTGTAGAGCCATCACTCGACGATGGCGAGGACGTCGCCCGCATTTACTGCCGCGCCCTCGGTTACCAGAATCTTTTGGACCGCCCCTTTCTTTGGCGATTTAATTTCGTTCTGCATTTTCATCGCCTCGACCACAGCCACGCTTGCGCCCATCTCCACTTCGTCTCCTTCTCGTACCAGAAGGCGCACCACCTTACCCGGCATGGGAGCGACTATTTTCTTCGGGCCCTGATCGTCTGCAGCCCGGGCGCGACCGCGCAGAGAGCGCGGGTCGCGCACTTCGGCAGCGAACCTCGAGCTACCGACCCACAAGTGCAAATCGTTCCCCACCCGCTCGGATTTAATTTCATAAGCAAGGTTCCCGATGCGAAGGGAGAGAACATCCGGACGCGCGAGAACAGCATCCACTTCCAGGTCACGACCATCCAGGCGGCAGGACCAGCGTCCCTCGGCGCGGTTCAGATCGAGCCGATACGTTTTGCCGGCGATGGTTACTTCGTAGAGCATAAAGATCGGTCGGTTTTTCCAGTTGTCCGAATCAGCCGGGTCTATTGCAAGCTTTCTGTGCGGCTCGCATTCTTCCAGTTCGAAACTGCGGGGCCGGCCGCGCGCGAATCTGCAGTGCCAGCGGTTTCGGCGCCGGCGCCGAGCGCCGCGAACATCCCAGCGGCAATCGCAGCAATTTCCGCTGCTCGTGTATCCACAGCCGTATCCTCGCTCCTCTTCAGCAAACGGTCGAGAAATCCGGTATCAAGTTTCGCTGCGCGGAAATCCGCGTCGCGCAAGATCCGTCGAAACAAAGAAATATTCGTCTTGATTCCGCCGACAAAATATTCGCTCAGCGCTCGAGTCAATCGCGAGATCGCTTGATCGCGGTCGGTGCCGTAACCGATCAGCTTGGCCAGCAGCGGATCGTAATCGATCGGTACATTCCATCCTTCATACATTCCACTGTCTCGGCGTATGCCCGGGCCCGAGGGCGCCAGCAGCAGAGTGATCTTGCCGGGACTGGGAAAATAATTATTGTCGGGATCCTCGGCGTAGATGCGGCACTCGATGGCATGGCCGCGTATGGTGATGTCGTTCTGAGCGAAGGGCAACTTTTCTCCCGCCGCGATGCGAATCTGCAGATGAACTAAGTCCAGCCCGGTAACCAGTTCCGTCACCGGATGCTCCACCTGCAGCCGCGTGTTCATCTCGAGGAAATAAAAATTCTTTTTCTCGTCGACCAGAAACTCGACCGTGCCAGCGTTTGTAAAGCCCGCGGCCTGGGCCACGCGAACCGCCACTTCACCCATCCGGCACCGCATGTCAGCATCGACGATGGGAGAAGGCGCCTCTTCAAGAACCTTTTGATGGCGCCGCTGCAGCGAGCATTCGCGCTCGCCAAGATAAACGGTGTGGCCGTGTTCGTCGGCGAGAACCTGCATTTCGATATGACGGGGATTGACGATTGCCTTCTCGATATACACTTCGCCATCGCCGAAAGATCGCTCCGCCTCGCTGCGAGCCGCATCGAGAGAAGACTTCAATTGTTCCCGCGCGTGCACCAGCCGCATCCCTTTACCGCCGCCCCCCGCTGCCGCTTTGAGCATCACTGGATAACCGATTTCTGCGGCCACCGTTTCCGCCTCTTCGAACGACTCCACTCCTCGCGATGTGCCGGGCACGAAAGGAACGCCGGCTTTCTCCATGGCTTGCCGGGCGCGTGTCTTCGATCCCATCGCCTCCATGGCGGCGGCGGTTGGGCCGATGAATTTCACTCCGGCATCGGCACAAGCCTGGGCAAACTTTGCATTCTCGGAAAGAAATCCGTACCCCGGATGAATCGCGTCGGCTCGGGAGCGCCGCGCCACGTCGAGAATTGTCGTGATATTGAGATACGATTCGGTCGCCGCTGCCGGACCGATGGGATAGGCTTCGTCGGCTTTGCGCACGTGCAGTGAAGCGCGATCTACATCCGAGTAGACCACTGCTGCGGCGATACCCATCTCGTGGCATGCGCGCAGCACACGCACTGCAATCTCTCCCCGATTAGCGATGAGGATTTTTTTGAACATATTCTTTTTCGCCAACGACGCGCCTGCGAAGAACTCAAGATTCTACAGTAGATTCCGGCCCTTCAGAATCAGCCGCGCGCGGGGCTGATCGTTTGCCGGTTTGCATCAACAAGAACACGGCAAGGATCACCAACTCGGGCTCAATCGGATGACGATAGCGGGCATGTGGAAAGACAAAGTAATACGTTGTCGGGTAGGTCAGAATGAGTCCCGCAAAGAGCCACGCTCCGCGGATTTTCATTCGCACCGCGCAGCCCGCGCCCCAGATCGCCAGGACCGACCACGCCAAAAAAAGAGAATTGCGAAAATCCCAGGGGGCGCGGCTATCGGAGGGTTTGGGTACGCCATTCCAGTAATAAAAAAATCTTCTCAGGCTGACGACGACGAATTGACCGGGGTTTTCGCGAATCCATTCAAAGGCCAACCGCTGGCACTCTTTCGCGTAGGCAAGTTCCCCCATGCGCTGGAACTTTTCGAACTCGAGCTTGTTTAAATTCGGCTGCAGATAAGCCATCAGCATGCCCTCCGCGCTATTCGAGTTGCCCAGGCGAAACTGAAGGCCGAAATCATCGCGCAAGAAAACAAATCGTCCGAAGACTTCATAGTTCCGAACAAGCCACGGACAGAGCACCAGAAAGAAAATCGCGGACGATAACACCACACCTGAAAATGAAGGCAATCCATTCTTGAACCTCCTCCGCCAAATCCAAAGTCCGCAGAACGGCAGAAAGGCCAGCATCGACGGATTGGCTAATGCAGCGACTCCCCACAAACAGCCAAATATCATCCATCCCCGAAAGCCCCGCCACTCCTGCAGTTCCAGAGCCACCAGAAAAATCAAACTTAAAACCAGCGGAGTGAACGTAGTATCCCAAATCCAGTGAATCGACCAGTACCAAATGTAGGGGTTGACTGCCCATCCCCACGCCGACCAGCGTGCCACACGATTGCCGAAAATTCTCTGAGCAATCAGAAAAATTGGAATCGTCGTGAGCGAAGCAAAGAGACTGTTGATTGTTAACAGAACCCAAGCCGAGGCATACGTGTAAATGCCAAAGAGTTTGAAAACCGCGGCCATCAGATATGGATAAAGCGGCGGTTCCCAGGCGGTGGGACCTGTATTGCCGCCGTAAGGATTGCTGAAGCCCTGTCCCATCGCGATGGAGCGAGCCACACGCCCCATCTCCCAACCGAAGGCAAAGTGATCTTCGATCGGCCGCGTACGATACTCGCGGAACGCGCCGATCATTGCCACCTGCAGAACCAACGACACTCCAACGAGCCAGAACACAGACTTAGGAATCGAGGGCAGTGGCGGCTTTTCCATTCAGCGGGAGTGTATCAGGAGGAACAAATGAGCCGAGGAAATAGAAGTACGTTATTGCTCAGGCAGGCGAACAAGGCTCACCATAAATGACTGGCGAGGTTGATGTTCGGATCCTTTTATCCATCGCGCGCTGCGGCCGAAGCGATAACGCAGCAGCGTCCAGATAGCTAGCCATCCATCGGAGTGGCGAATTTTTTTGCCTTCTCCCGCCGTGCGGGGGACATAAGAGATGGGAACCTCAGCGATCTTCTCGCCCATGCGGCACAGCTTCGCCGTGACTTCGGGGCAAAACTCGAAGCGGCGGCAATCCAGATTGATTTTCGAAATTAGTGACCGGCGGAAAACCTTATAACAGGTCGCTTCGTCGTGGATGCCAGCTCGATACAATAGATTTGCCAGATGAGTTAAGAGCTTTGCGCCCAGGAAAAATCGCAGCCCACGCTCCGGACGGTCGGGGCGCACGCCATAAACAACGTTCGCTTCGCGGAGTTCGAGTGGCCGCAGCAACGCTGGATAATCCTGCGGATCGTATTCGAGATCGGAGTCCTGTATGAGAACGTACTCGCCGCGAGCATATTCGAGCGCCGTGCGAATGGCTGCACCCTTGCCGCAATTCTTTTCGTGGAAGATCACGGTGACGTCATCCGCAAGCGGCATTGCACGGAGTTTTTCGCGAGTTCCGTCGGAAGAGCCATCATCCACGATGATGATTTCTTTCTTTACGGGCGAGTCATGAATGGCGCGCAACAACTCGTCGATATGCGCCGCCTCGTTATAAACCGGCACAATTACCGACACACATCCCGCCCACCGGTCTGCCGGAGTACCCGCGCTGCCGCGCGGAGACGGTTCCACTGAAGCTACACTCATGGTCCGTAAGCCAGGCATGGACTGCAGGGCGCCAAATCTGGTGTCCATCAAAATCTGGGCTATTCTTAGCATAATATCATTTGAAATCGCGCTCTTTAACCTACGACTCATGCCATCTACAACAGCCCGCGCAACAAAGGAGGCCGACCAGTCGCGTTCCGCGGGTCCCACTCAGGCGCTTTGGACGCCAGTTTCAATCGTCACGCTTGCTTTGCTGGCCGCGGCTGCCGGCACATTGCGCTTCTCATTTCTTGTACGGAAGCCTTTTTGGTTTGATGAATGTTTCAGTGTGGAAGTCGCCCGGCTCGGCTGGGCTGATTTTTGGAGACTGATGTGGCGGCGCGAAGCCAACATGTCGCTCTACTACTTGTTATTGCGCGGGTGGCTGCATTTAGGCTCCAGTCCATTCTTTATTCGCAGCTTATCGGTGATCATTTCTTTGGTCACTCTCCCGGCAATTTTCTGGCTGGCATCAAAGCTGTTTGATCGGCGCACAGGATTGCTCGCCGTCGCGCTGATGAGCTTTAACGCATTTCACATTCGCTACGCGCAGGAGGCGCGTAGCTACTCGCTATTTGTGCTGCTGGCGGTTCTGTCGAGCGGCTTTTTCGTCGCGGCTTTGCGAGAGCCATCGCGCCGCAATCGCGCAGGGTATGTTCTGGCCAGCGTTCTTGCCGTCTATGCTCATCTTTATGCGTTGCTGTTGCTGGCATCGCAGTGGCTGTCGGTCCGGGCTGAGAAGGAGAAGGTCCGTTCACTTCCCATGCGACGAACCTGGATTTGGATTGGCCTGGCGTCGTCGCCTTTGATTGTTTTTGCGGCCAAAACTGGCGCTGGCCCTATTCGGTGGATACAACGGCCGGGCTTTCACGACCTACTGCACTTCATGGAGCAGATGGCGGGCAATGATGGATTTGTCTTGCTCGGTCTCTATGCTGCGGCTTGCCTGGCAGCAATTGTGCCGTATGAAAGAAAAACGGGCCCGTTCCGCACTGAAGATAAGTCGAATGGCTGGAGTGTCCGCTTCCTGTTTATCTGGTTGTTCTTTCCAGTGGCTTTGATATTACTGCTCTCGCTAGCGCGTCCACTGTTCCTGGGACGCTACTTCATCTTCTGCCTGCCGCCGCTGGTTATTCTGGCGGCGGCCGGCCTGGCGAAGCTGCGTTTCACCTGGCTGCTGGGCGTGGTGCTGGGGATAATGCTTTTGCTCTCGCTCCAAGGAACTTTTTCTTATTACGATCACGATTTCGATCTTGAGCGGGATGGTTCCGAAGCCGCCACGAACTTTATCCTGGATCACGCGCAGCCTGGCGATGCCATTTTGTTTCACATCGCCGAAGCGCGAGTGCCTTACGAATTTTTCAAGTCGTTACGGGCGAAAGCGTCGCCAACCGAGTCTCCGGCGGGACCTGAAATTATCTATCCCCGGCACGGCGATCGTCTCGACTATCGGGATTTCAGTGGCAAGCCCAGCAGCGCTTTCGTGCATTCGATATCGGATCGTTACTCTCGAGTGTGGGTCGTGCTCATGAGCAACCAGGCGAACGGACATCCCGATCTGACGACCCTGATGCTAAATCGAATTCTGGGCGAGTCTTTCCCCAGCGTCGAAGAGAGGCAATTCCCTCAAGTGGAGGTGCGAGTCTACAGCAAGTCTCGATCTCCGGAATCGCAATAACAATTCGCTGCGTTTTTGGCGCAATACTTTGCACTCATTAGCCCCTCGCCCTGCGCTGAACCGCCCTCAGAACAACCAAAACGGCGCAGATATCAATCCCAGGTTGGCAAGGAGTTTGTGGCATGTCATCTGCTGCAAGATAGGCAGAGTAAGTCTTCCGGGAGGTTCTATGAGCAAGTTTGCTGTACTGGGTTCCGTTCTTCTGTTGTCAGTTTTAAGCTATGGCCAGAGTTGGCGCGGGGTTCCGGGGTATTGTCCATATGGCTGCGGACCCTATATTCCGCTGATTACCACTCCGAGCTTAGCGCTCACGACATTCTCTCCAAATCCTGTAGGGGCAACCAACGCCACCGGCGGGTTGATTGCGGGCGCAACCAATTCCACACTCTCCGAGATCTCCGGCGACACGGACGCAGTTTACACAGTGCCGGTGTGGTATTCCGGCGGGCAGATTCCGATCATTTCTCCTATGGCAGCCGAACCGGATCATCCTTGGCGGGAGCGCGGAATGCGCGAGTTCGAAGGTGAAAACCGTCCCGGGCGCGAGCGTGGGATGCGGCGCATGGAAGCGGAAAACCAGATGGAGCACGGGCACATGATGCCAGAGCACGGGCACATGATGGGTAACATGATGGGGCGCATGGAGCCAGGGCAAGAAATGAACGGCGAACAGCAGGCTAAGCCGGCTTGGGTCTTCATTGGCGCATCCCAGCAACCAGCGGTTACGGGTAATTGGAAGCCAGCAAAGCGGACCTACACGAATGACGACGTGACGCGGCAAAACCAGCAGAACGGTGTGGTGAAGTACGACCACAAAACCGAGAAGATCTAGCTGGTGCTTACGCGGGTTGGCGAATTCGTCGGGGGCCCGGGTGCAAGATAAAAGGGGCGGACAAAGTGTCCGCCCCACACAACTCGCCGAACCTGATCTTATTTCGGTTGATCCATCGTGATGCCTTGTTGTCCGGGCTGCTTCTCGGCCTTGGCCTTCTTGGTGGCGAGAGTCTTATCAACCCAGTTATCGGCAGTCTTGAGGTCTTCCTGGCGCTGTCCCAGGTCGTCACACTCGACGTCGGCTTTTTCGCGGTACATCAGGTTCAGATAAGCCATCGCGTCGTCGTAGTCCGGACGAAGCTGGATTGCCTTATTCAGGTTGTCGATACCCTCCTGAATCGTGGGCATGTTCTTCGTCTTGAGTTCTTCGCAGACCTTTTTCTGATCCTTGTTTTTGGGGTTCAGATTCTCATCCGGCTTCATACCGAGTTTGGCGCGCTCTTCCATGCGCGGGGCGTAACACTCCGCCCAATCGATGACGCCGATCGAGTAGTAAGGATCAGGATCGTTGGGATCGATATCAGAAACCATGTGATTGTATTTCTTGGCCTCGTCGAACTTCTTCATGTTGTAATAAAGCGACGCGATGCCCTTGGCGGCGTTTTCTTTCTGATCGCGCGGCGCATTCATGTCAAGCACTGCCTGGTATTGCTTGATTGCTTCCTCCGCCATCTTGTTGTTCTCTGGCGTATCGGCGCCGGGAATGTATTGCTGCGCGTAGGCGGTGGCCAGATACATTTTAGCGTTAATCAGTGATGGATCGAGGGCAGCGCTCTGCTGGAAATGGTCGATGGCTTCTTCGAACTTTGCATTCTTGAATGCCGTAACGCCCTTGTTGAGCTGGTCGCGGGCGCGCAGTTTGCTGCAGCCCATGGAAGATAAGATCGCCAGCATCGCCGCCGCCAGCGTCAACAGTCGAATCGATTTATTCATTGCGGTATAAGTCTCCCTTGCCACAGCATCCTAGGCCCAGAGACAGCAATTTGACAAGCGATGGCAGCATGCTCCTACGCGAACGCGGCACGGGAACATTGGTTCCCGTGCGCGATGGAAGCGATACGCCTATTCCGGGCGCTTGCAAAACTTCGACGGGCGTGTTTTAGCCGCCAGCCTCAATTTTCGCCGTAATCAGACCAACTTTATCCACTCCCGCGGCATGAGCGATGTCGATCACATTCGCTACGTCTGCGAAAGGGATGGCATCATCGCCCTTCACGAACATCACTTTTTCCGCTCGGGTTTTGTAGATATCAGCTAGACGGCCCTGCAGATTATCCCAGGTAGCATCTTCCTGATTGATCTTCAAGCCGGGATCCTGACCGGCGCCGCGATCGATGAGCTGCACCACGATGGTGCGGTCGGGTGTGTTGTTTTTTGGCGCGTTAGGCGGAGGCGGCTGAGGAACCAAGGCATCCAGACCTTTGGGGGTAAGCGGCGTGATCACCATGAAGATGATGAGCAGCACCAGCAGCACGTCAATCAGCGGAGTGACGTTAATATTTGCGCTCTGGCCTCCGCCACTTCCCATTGCCATACTCATAATCGATCTCCTCTTAATCTCACTTGCTTCATTGCCCGGTCGCCGGAGCCGGGGCCGGAGGCGGAGCGTTTGGAGTGCTTTTCCGCTGATCGGTAAGCAAGCCTAGATCATCCACGCCCGCGGCGCGAACCGCGTCCACGACCTGAACTACGTTCCCGTAGTGGGCGCGAGCGTCTGCCTTCACGTAGACACGCTTGTCGGTGCGATTGGCCAGGCGATCCTTCACTTTCCCGGTCAAACTGTCCACGGCGATTTTGTCGGTGCCGAAGTAGATAGTCCCGTCGCGCATGATTGAAACCAGAAGCGCATCTTCTTTATCCGCATCGGCCATAGGCGTGGGGTTGTTTACCTTCGGCATGTCCACGCTGATGCCTTTTTGCAGCATGGGAGTGATTACCATGAAGATAATCAGCAGCACCAGCATCACATCGACCATCGGGGTTACATTGATGTCGGAGTTGACCTTGGCGCCTTCATTTCGTTTTGCCATTGACATAGTGTGAATCTCCATTACTTCCGCGGCATTCGCGAGAGAGGGAAGCCCGGCGCCGAAAATCGATCCGGCGCCGGACGAAGCAACTCAAGCGAAGTCCGGCCCTACTAGCTGGACCTAGGAACGGCGAACGTCGCGCCGCTTCAGGAAGTAGTCGATCAGTTCGCTCGATGAATTGTCCATCTCCACATCGAACGCTTCGACGCGGCCGGTGAGGTAGTTGAACATCATGACGGCAGGAATCGCCACCAGCAAACCGAAAGCCGTGGTTACCAGCGCTTCCGAAATACCGCCTGCGACCGCGCCCAGACCGGTAGCCTTCTGTTCGGAAATACCTTTGAAGGCGTTCAGAATGCCCATCACGGTGCCGAACAGCCCCACGAAGGGAGCCGTTGAGCCGATGGTGGCCAAACCGCCGAGTCCGCGCTTCAGTTCGGCGTGGACAATGGCCTCTGTGCGCTCCAGAGCGCGCTTGGAGGCTTCAATCGTCTCGCCGGGGATGGCCCCAGGAGAATCCTGGTGAGCTTTGAACTCCATCAAACCAGCGGTGACAACCTTCGCCAGATGGCTCTTCTTGTTGCGCTCGGCGACTTTGATTGCCTCGTCGATGCGGCCGTCGCGCAGGGCTCCAGCAACTGCAGGAGCGAATGCACGGGACTGCTTGCGGGCCGCGTTGTATGCCATGGCGCGGTCAATCATGACGCCGATCGACCAACCCGACATAATAAACAGGATGATGACCACGATTTTCGCAATAATACCCATCTGCCTCCAGAGCGAAATCGGATCCCACCCCACTGCGCCACCCTCTTGCACAATCCAAGTGGCTACCCGGGGAACATGATGAAATGCTGCTACGGCAAAGTTAGCTAACATGAGTTGCTTTTCCCTCCTCAAAACTTCCTAGACTTTGATGCAAAATCGAAGACTACTGTCAAATTCGGCGACAAGAAGCCGCTTGAGGCTTCTCTAAAATCGACATTCGGCATCAACCAGGTCTTCCCGGGCGGACCTAAGCTAACTCAGATACGCCTCAGAAGTACGGTTCCGCCAGAAGGTCTCTCCCGGCCACGGTTCAAGGTGGGAAGGGGAAGGCCGTTTTCAATCATTAACTGCCGATTCATTCTGTCACTCGGCCGCGTCTAGCCGCCGGCGAGAGTGAAGTTAACTTGTATTTCAGTATCCACTTCCACGGGCTCACCGTTGAGCAGATACGGCTTATACTTCCACTGTTTCACGGCTTCGATCGCCGCAGGAGCCAGCATTGGATGCCCGCTCACCAGCGAGAGGTTTTCGATGGAGCCATCCTTGCTGATTACAGCTCTGAGTATGACCGTTCCGGAAATGCGAGCTTGCCGCGCGAGCGGAGGATAACTCGGGTTCACCTTCCGGATTAGAAGTCCCGAGGTAACTCCTGCCGAAACGCGAACCCTCTGCGGAGTTGCCACCTTGGGCACGGCAACCGGAGTGGAGCTGATAATACCACCGATAACGCCGCCCATCTGGCCGCCCGGAATGCCTCCGGGTACGCCACCGACGACACCGGCGGAGGCCATTTGCGGCGGAGCTTCGTCTTCCTTAATCATCTGAATCTTTTGTGGAATCTTGGTCGGCGTGCGGAGCGCGCCATTCACGATATCGGTCTGAATCTGGTGTACGACATGCACCGGAGCAGCGGCAGGTGGCGGTGGAGGTGGTGGCGGTGGTGGAGCTACCAGGAATGTCATCAACTGTTGCTTGGGTAAAGCTTCAGTGAAGATGAGGGGCATCAGCACCATGACGCCAATGAGAAGTATCTCAAGAAAGATCGCGAAGGTCGTGGTTCGACCCCGCTTTGTCTTCAGCCTGCCACCGGATTCCAGAAGGCTATCTTCGAACATAGTCGTTTCTCCCTGCTTAGAGCCTACGTGAACTTAGACACCGACGGACTCCCTTTTGCTCCCAAAACCGACTCCCACCGCCGAACGAGGCAAAACTACGCCTGCCAGCGATCAACAAAGAACCAAACAAAGGCGTACCACAAATCCGCACGCAACGCTATCAGGGCGATTACTTGGCCCGGACGGGCATTGCCGCAGGTCGCTTGCCTTTACTGATCCGCCAATCCTGATAGGCCACCAAGATTGGTGCGGCAATGGCAATCGACGAATAAGTCCCGATCAATATGCCGATGACGAGTGCGAGGCTGAACCCGCGAAGCACCTCGCCGCCAAACAAATAGAGTGCAAGCACTGTAAGGAAGGTCAGCCCGGCTGTCAAGATGGTTCGGCTTAAAGTCTGATTAATGCTCCGGTTGACGATGTCTGCCAGTTTCTCTCGCCGCATGAGTTTAATGTTTTCCCGGATGCGGTCAAATACCACGATCGTGTCGTTATTAGAGTAACCAATCAGGGTGAGAATGGCCGCGATCACGGTGAGAGAGATGTCTTTGTTCAGCAAGGAGAACGCACCCACGGTGATCAGGGTATCGTGAAACACGGTGACTACGGCGGCAACGCCGTAAATCCATTCAAACCGAAAGCCAAGATAGATGAGCATGCCGGCGAGGGAATAGGCGGTAGCGAGTAAAGCCTGCCTGCGCAGTTGAGCTCCCACCTGGGGTCCGACAATCTCAACGTTGCGCACACTGAAATCTGATAGGAAAAACCCGTCCTGCAGGGAGGCTACCGCTGCGGGGTCGACCGATCCTTTCAGCTCATCGAACGAAGTCAGTACTCCACCATGCCCCTTGTCCCTGGCGTCGACAATTGCCTGAGCCTGCTGGGTATATTTCTGGTCGGCATCGGAGCCCAGATGCATCGGATCTTTATCCATCAGATAATTCTTGATGGCCAAAGAACTGGCGTTGTTCAGGTCTTGCTTGCCCGCCGGAGCGCTGGTCTCGAGAGCATCAATGATGCGGGTTTTACCGCGATCAAGCGCCTGTTCGCTGGTCTCCTGCACGTCCAGGTCAATCAGCACTTCGTTATAGGAGGGCTGATCAAAACGCTGAATTTTGGCATTGTGCAGGCCGGCATGGTCCATCGCGGCGCGCAGGGCGTTGTCGTTTGGCGTGTGTGAGAACTTCACATACACCAGCGTGCCGCCGCGGAAATCCACGCCGTAGGGGATGCCATGCCAGAACAACATGGAAAAGATGCCCGCCACGCTAAAAACGAGCGAGAAGGCGAGAAAATACCACTTCTTTCCGAGAAAATCGATGTTGGTATTGCGAAAGAACTCCACCGGTTGTTGCCCCTTAAAGTTTCTAGTTTCGGGTTTCCAGCTTCCCGCCCCAGACCTATCGCACCGGAAGCCAGAAACAAGAAACTGGAAACTGAATATCTTAAATGCTCAACGCATCGCCGCGCTGCTTGCGGCTCAGAACCCAGTCGAAAATCACGCGCGAAACGAACACGGCTGTGAACAGATTCGCCAGCAAGCCGAATGTGAGAGTGACGGCAAATCCCTTCACCGGCCCGGTTCCGAACAAGAACAAAATGGCCGCCGAAACAATAGTCGTGACGTGAGTATCCACGATCGTGATCCAGGCATGGCTGAAACCCTGATCTACCGCCGAAGGCGGTGTCTTGCCATTGCGTAATTCTTCTCGAATGCGCTCGAAAATCAGTACGTTGGAATCCACGCCCATACCGACGGTGAGGATTACGCCGGCAATCCCGGGCAGCGTCAAAACCGCTTCGAAGTAACCCATGAAGCCAAGCAGGATGATGAGATTCAGCAATAGTGCGACGTCTGCATTGATGCCTGCGGCACGGTAGTAAATCAACATGAAGATCAGCACCGCCAGCATGCCGACTACAGCCGCGCGAACTCCGGCGCGGATCGAATCCGTGCCCAGCGAGGGGCCGACTGTGCGCTCCTCCAGATACTTGATGCCTGCCGGCAGAGCGCCCGAGCGGAGGATCATCGAAAGATCTTTGGCTTGCTGCTGGCTCATGCTGCCACCGCTGATTTCGCCGGTATCGCGGATCGCCTCTTTAATATTCGCGACTTCCTGCACTTTGTTATCGAGCACCACGCCCAGGCTCTCGCCCACGTGGGCCGAGGTGAAATTATAGAAACGCTGGCCCCCTTCACCGGTCAGTTGGAAGCGTACGTTGGGCTGGCCATTTTGATCAGTGCTGGGCTGGGCATCGCGCAGGTCTTTTCCCCGAACCGCCGAAACCCGGGATACTAGATACCAAGCTTGCTCGTCCGCGGGAGCTCCGGGAGCGGCATGCCCCGGCAGCAACATGCTGTCCGGTGGCAAAACTCCGCCCTTATCTTGCAAAGCAGCCTGCTCGCTGGGATAGGGGCCGCCCAAAACTTGCTTGATCTCAAGCATGGCGGTGGATTGCATGATGTCTTTCACTCGAGCGGGATCGTCGACGCCCGGCAACTGCACCAGAATCTGGTATTGGCCGAGGCCGTGTTCCTGAATGGTCGGCTCGCTCACACCCAGCGAATCGATACGATTGCGGATGGTCTCAATGGCTTGGGTTACCGCCTTGTTCTTCAGGTCGCTGAGAATCTGCGGTTTCATGGCGAGCGTCCAACTGTTGTCCGCTCCGGAAGTCAGGTTGTATTCCGGCAGCCGGTCGTTGGCGATATCCAGCAGATCCTTGCGAGCCTCCGCCGGAACGCCCTTGATCACGATCTTGTCAGGATTGTTCTGCGGGTCCGGCTTGGAAATATCGGCGAACGCGATCTTGCGCTTGTTGAGCTGCTCTTTGAGGACTTCCACCGCATTGTCGGAGTCCACATTAATCGCGTCATTTACCTGCACTTGCAGGATCAAATGGGTCCCGCCGCGCAAATCCAGACCCAGATGAATGCGGTTGGTCATGGCGGAGAGCAAACCTTGACCGGAAAAGCTTTGGGGAATGCCAAAGATCCCAAACAAGAAGACGAGGAGAACGCCGACGATGCCTACCAGTTTCCAGAGGAGATTCTTATTCATGATGGAACAAAATCCAAAATCTTAAATTGTGCCACTTTATTTGGTCTTAGTTTCTTCTTCCGTGGTCGTAACCTGGGTGACGGAAGCTTTGGTCACTTCCAAAAGAATATTGTTGGGAGGAACCCGCAGATGAACAGAATCATCCTTGAGCGCCATGATCGTTCCCCGCAGCCCACCGCTGGTAACGACCTTGTCGCCAGTCTTCAGGCTGTCCAGCATGGCCGTCCATTTCTTTTGCCGGCGCTGCTGGGGAAGAATCAGCAGAAAGTAAAAGATGCCAAAAATAAAGATCAGCGGAGCAATACTTAACCAACCCATACTGCCGCCGCTCGCCTGCATTGCTATGAAAAAGTGCATAATCGCCAAAGTGTACCCACCAGACCATTCTACCGCTCACGAACCTCAGAAGCCCGGTCCGCGAGCTGCGGCACGCGCCTGCTAGCGCCGCAAGCCTGTCATTTTCACGACGGGGATGCTCAATCGATTCCGGCCGGAACGCCAACTACTCGGGCTTCACTGCCCAGGCTTGAATCCGGGGAGGTCTTTCCATGAAGGTCACCGCTTTTCCGCGAGACCAGACGCTAGAGAAAACGGGACTCTTCCCCAAGTCGAATAGAATGACGCACCCGCCGCATAGTGTCAAGATAGAAACTCAAGTTGTGGAGCGTATTCAGGACCTGCGCCAGCACTTCATTGGAAGCATAAAGATGCCGCAGATACGCTCGCGAGTAACGCTGGCACACCCGGCAGCCGCAATTGGGGTCGAGTGGACCCGCATCTTGGGCATAGCGTGCTTGTTTGATCGATATTTTCCCTTCCGAAGTAAACAGCAAGCCGTGACGCGCCGCGCGGGTGGGCAAAACGCAATCCATCATATCGACGCCTAAGCGAGCGTATTCCGCAATTTCCTCCGGCGTGCCCACTCCCATCAGGTAACGAGGCTTATCGGCAGGCAAGTATTCGAGGGTGGCTTCGACAACTTCGCGGGTGCGCTCGCGCGGTTCGCCAACGCTAAGACCGCCAATCGCATAGCCCGGGAACCCGATTTCGACAGTGCGCTCAGCGGATTCTTTTCTGAGGGCCAAGTCCATGCCGCCTTGGACGATGCCGAAGAGGGTTTGAGTCGAGTCGGGAGGTGTGGGGACAGCCGCCACCGGCTGTCCGGTCGAGCGCAGCTCGATTGTTTTTGAATCAGTCATCTCGATGCTGTTAGTGGAATCAGGCCTTCGGCCTGACGGACAGCCGAGGGCGGCTGTCCCCACATAAGCAAGGCGGCCCCACGGCACTTCGTGTTTATGCTCTTCAAAATATTTCTTGCTGCGTTCTGCCCAGCGTAAAGTTAATTCCATCGATGCTTTCGTGCGAGCCGCGTCAGCGGGGTATTCTGTGCACTCATCAAACGCCATGATAATGTCAGCGCCCAAGCCGATCTGGGCTGCCATGGAATTTTCCGGGCTGAAGAAGTGGGATGAGCCATCCAGATGCGAGCGAAATGTGACGCCGTCTTCGCTGACTTTGCGCAGTTCGTTCAGACTAAAAACCTGGAAGCCGCCGGAATCGGTAAGGATTGCGCGTGGCCACGACATAAAACCATGGAGTCCACCGAACCTTCGAACCGTCTCAACTCCCGGACGCAAATAAAGATGGTACGTATTGCCAAGAAGAATCTGGACCCCGAGTTCTTCGAGAACGTCTTGCGGCACGGTTTTCACCGTTGCCGCGGTTCCCACAGGCATAAATACTGGAGTTTCAATCTCGCCGTGCGGCGTGAGCAGGCGGCCGCCACGAGTTGCGCCTGAGTGCGCCTCGATTCTGAAATCAATCGACATTGTGTGCGATTGTAGCAATGCCACGGGATTTTTGATCAGGCGTGCAAAACGGACAATCGCAACAGCTCACCCCGAACGCGACCGCTTTCCACGACTAATTTCCCGATGGTGACCGGCAGTTTGAATCGGCGAGGTCCAGCGCTTCCGGGATTGAGGTAGAGCACTCCGTCGCGCATCTCTTGTTTCGGAATATGGGTGTGGCCGCTGATCACCGCTGCGAAACCCGCGGCTTTGGGCTTGAGATCCAATTTCGCCAGATCGTGCAGGACATAAATCGAAATCCCGCCCGCTTCGAGTATTTCGGTCGCAGGCAGCCTCTGTGCCCACGCGGCTTTGTCTACGTTGCCACGAACCGCAGTGACTGGAGCGATAGCGCTAAGTCTGTCGAGAAGCTCGGGCGCGCCAACATCTCCGGCATGAATGATGTGGTCTGATCCACCCAGAGCCTCGATGGCTTCCGCGCGCAGCAATCCATGCGTGTCGGAGATGACGCCGATCAGCATTGGCTTCTCGCTCGTCAGCGCAGCTTTTGCCCCATCATGCGATTCATCTCGGCGTGCGTGGGAGAGTTTCCAGGTTGGAGTATGTGCCATTGGTTCGCGCTTCCTCCGCAATGCGGCGCAAGTGGCCCAGAGTGGCGCGCATCGGGCCCGAGCCCAGGCTGACTCTGGCCACTCCCAACTTGAACAGCGCCGGCACCGAAGGAGAACCCGGTCCGGCAAGAATGTTGACCGGACATTTCAAGTCAGCCACCAGACGCCCGATAGTGGGCGCATCCCGCAATCCGGGCACGAAAACACAATCGGCTCCGGCGTCGCGAAAAGCGCTCAGTCGACTTACTGTCTCGTCGTAGCGCCGTGCCGGATCTCCGATCTGCAGGAGGTACACATCGGTTCGGGCGTTGAGCACAAGCGGAATTCTCAGACGGTTCGCCATCTCGCGAACCGCATGTATCTTTTCCAACTGAAGAGGCAATTCGACGAGCGTAGTTGAATTTGCGATTGCATCTTCAAGGTTCATGCCGATGGCTCCCACATCGAGTACTGCGCGTGCGGTGCGGCCGGCGTCTTCAGGAGAGTTTCCGTATCCCGCTTCCACGTCTGCCGAGACCGGAACCCGAACCGCCTTCGTAATGCGAGCGATCGTCGCCAGCATTTCCTCGCGCGGAATAATCTGGCCGTCAGGATAGCCGAGCGAGAAGGCGATGCCGGCGCTGCTGGTAGCGATCGCCTTGAAGCCAGCCTCTTCGATGATGCGCGCGCTGGCCACATCCCAAACATTGGGAAGCAGCAGAATTTCTTTGCCTGAGTGGAGAAGCCGAAAAGCCGCCGCTTTGGCTTGCTGCTGAACCATTCTTAAATTTTAAATTGTTTGGACGGCACTCGTGCGAGGGATTTTCACAGTGCAGAATCAGCTTTTCTCGGCTGAGATTTTTTCATGAATTTCCCGATGCTTACTACCGCGCGGCCAACTGTTCCCCGGCCAATTTCCTGCACGTCATCTCGGGCGCTCACGCGCAGGACATAGAAGCGTCCGTCAAATGATTCGAGCACCGCGCCAGCCTGAATGTGTGAGCCGATTCCACTCGCCGCACGGTGCTCGATATTGATGGCTGTACCCACCGTAATTTCGTCTCCCTCGCAATAGGGTTGCAGCGCCAGGAAAGCGGCAGTCTCCATCAGGCGGATCATATCGGGCGTGGAATAAACCGGAGGCAATTCGGGGTGGTGTGCGGTCAGGGTATGTTTGAACTCGACAGTCTCGCGAGCTTGACCCTGGGCGCCAATCGGAATTTCTCTAGCCATCTTCTGACTAAGCGTGGGTCAAACGCGCGGCTTCAATTCCATCCAGAGCCTGCCACAACATTCTGGCTGCGTTTTCGGCGGCGGCTAAGGCAGCTTCCGCAGTTTTCGGATTCGCTTCCACGCGCCTTTCCAGTTGCGTGCGCCAAACGTTCGAGTGGTAAATGTCCGCCGTTGTGTGGAGCGCAAAGTAGCCGCAAGTCTTATCGTCGGCGCCGTACATCTCGCGCAATCCCCGCTCTTTTTCTTGGGCGACGCGCGGGACCTGAGATTCGTACGCGTAGAACGCGGCCAGCGCCTCTTCGGCAGTACCTTCACTGGCCACTTTGTGGAAGTGCTTTGTCAGTTCGCGAACCTGCCTGACCGGCAAATGCCACTGCAGGTCTCGCCTCGATCCCATCCCTTCCGCAAAATCGAGCCAAAGCTCGGCGTGAGGCGCCGACTCCTTGCCCGAACCGCCTGGAATTCCCTTCTCGTCAACCATGTTGGCTAAAACCGCCCGGCGTAATTCTCCCTCTTCTAGACGAAGAGCGAACTCGGCCAGGTAGGAGGGAAACGCTTCGACGTGGGGGAAGTATTGCCGGGCATATTCGCGCAAATCCTCCCGCGTGAGTTTGCCGGCCGCCCAAGCTTCGTAAAACGGATGGCGGAGCAGGTCATACTTGGCGATCGATGCCTCCAGTTGCTCAAGAAATTGAGTGCTGTTCATGGCTCCCCCGTATTCCAGTTTGACTCATTACTATACGGGCGAAGCAGGCGACCGGCAAGTGGCAGTGATCACTGATGCGAGTGACTTGCTAGAATGAACACAGACCGAACGTGGGCGGAATCGGGCTCTTCTTAAGCAAATGCAGTTCACGGAACAATTCGATGTAGTGGTTGTTGGCGCCGGCCACGCTGGGTGCGAAGCCGCAATGGCCGCCGCGCGCATGGGATTGAAGACCGCGCTTTATACGCTGAACGTCGATCTGATCGCGCAGATGTCGTGCAATCCCGCGATCGGCGGCATCGCCAAGGGACACCTCGTCCGCGAAGTCGATGCGCTCGGCGGCATCATGGGCGAGATTACGGACGCGGTCGGCATACAGTTCCGGCTGCTCAACACCTCACGCGGACCCGCGGTGTGGTCTCCACGGGCACAGTGCGACAAGCAAGCTTACCGGCTCAAGATGCGCGAAGTGCTGGAGTCGGAGCCGAATCTTAAGATCAAGCAGGCGGAAGTGGCAAATCTGATCGTTGAAGGCGATCAAACTTGCCATCCTGAGCGAAGCCTTTGTCATCCTGAGCGTAGCGAAGGATCTCCCGCTCCGCGGAAAGCGCTGGGCGTTAAACTCCGCGATGGCCGCACCGTCGGCTCTCAAGCGGTCATCATCACCACCGGGACATTTCTTAATGGGCTGATTCACTGCGGCGAACAGCAATATCCTGCCGGGCGATCCGGCGAACCCAATGCGGTTTTGCTCGGCGAGTCTTTGAAGAAACTCGGCCTGCGCGGTTGCCGGCTCAAGACGGGCACTCCGCCGCGACTTGACGGACGCAGTATCGATTGGTCGCGTTTCACGGTGCAGCCGGGCGATGCAGATCCCACGCCTTTCAGCTTTCGCACCAAGCGCGTGGCGCATCACGATTCGCAAGTTCCTTGTTACATTGCCTGGACTTCCGCCGAGACGCATCGCATCATCCGCGAGAACGTGCATCGCTCACCTATGTACAGCGGGCAGATTCAGTCAATCGGCCCGCGCTATTGTCCATCGATCGAAGACAAGATAGTCAAGTTTCCTGACAAGGAGATGCACCAGCTCTACCTCGAACCCGAGGGGCTAAACACGCACGAGATTTATGTCAACGGCATGAGCACTTCACTACCGGTAGAAGTGCAGTTGGAGATTTTGAAGTCTATTCCCGGCCTCGAGAATGCCGAAATGTTGCGTCCGGGCTATGCCATTGAATACGATTCGATCGATCCCACCGAACTGCAGCGCACTCTGGAAACGAAAAAAATTGCCAACCTGTTTCTGGCAGGACAGATCAATGGAACGTCCGGCTATGAAGAAGCGGCTTGCCAGGGGTTGATGGCCGGCATCAACGCGGCCCTGCAAGTGAAGGCGCAACCGCCGCTGATTCTCGACCGGACGGAGGCTTACACCGCGATCCTGATCGATGACTTGATTTCGAAAGGCACGAACGAGCCTTACCGGATGTTCACGTCGCGCGCCGAATTCCGACTGCACTTACGCGTGGACAATGCCGACCGGCGGCTCACGCCTCACGGTCGCCGTGTGGGCTTAATCTCGGATGGTGCGTGGCGAGATTTCCAGGCTAAGCAAGAACGGCTGGGAAAGCTGAAGCAACTCCTGGAGAAGACGAAGTTGTCGGTGGCGATGTTGGACGATCAACTCGCAGGCAACGATTGGAGTTCCGCGCTCGGGCAAAGCTGCGCGCAATTACTGAAGCGTCCCGAGATCATCATCGAGCAACTGGTTCCCGTTCTTCGCGAGTTAGATCCCTTGTTCTTTGAAAGGGAAGAGAACCGTGGGAATCGGGGGGAATCCGCTGTTGCGCTTTCTTCTGAAATTCGCAACGAACTTAAGTCGGTAGAGACGGAGATTAAGTACGAAGGCTACTTATTGCAGCAGCAGCGTGCCATGGAGCGGATGAAAAAGTCGGAGCAGCGTTCGATCCCGGGCTGGTTCGATTACCACTCGGTCAGTGGGCTCTCACGCGAGGTGCAGGAAAAGTTGAGCCATGTGCAGCCGCGCACGCTGGCGCAAGCCTCGCGCATTCCGGGAGTGACGCCGGCCGCGGTGTCGCTGGTGAATGTCTACATTGAAATCCAGGCACGGCGCCGGCAACAGGCCGCGGCGATCTAAATCGGATGCGATCTGCCAGAAATTAACGCTACGTTAATAAACCTACGGTAACGCAGGCGTTAATATCTTGCGATGCCTCAAGACTCTCTTCGCATCGAAGACCAGCCCGGAACGCAGCCTGCACAACGGATTCTCACCCTGAACGGAGCGCTGGTGATGACCACAATGTTTCAGTTTCAGGCCACGGTCCGTGCCGACACTTCACGCTCGCTGATCATCGATTTTACCAACGTGCCTTACGTGGACTCCGCCGGAATTGGAGCGCTCGTTGGCGCCTATGTGACGCGACAGCACGGCGGGCGTAGTTTGGCGCTGGTTGGAGTGAGCGAGCGCATTCATAACGCGCTCAAGGTTACGCGGGTCGAGCAGTTTTTTAACTTCTTCGATTCTGTCAGCGCAGCGGAACTGGCGTCCCAAGCCTAAACCGCGCACTGCTACTCAGTTTGACTGCTATCGTTATCCCTCCTAAGATTACCTTCTGCCGCCCATCCATCCATGATCGGACAAACCATTTCGCATTACCGCGTCACCGGCCAGCTCGGCAGCGGTGGTATGGGAATTGTTTACGAAGCTGAAGATCTCGATCTGGGAAGGCGCGTTGCTCTTAAGTTTCTTCCGCCGCAACTTTCGCGCGATCAAAACGCTCTCGACCGTTTTCTGTTGGAGGCCCGCACCGCCTCGGCTCTGAACCATCCCAACATCTGCACAATCTACGCGGTGGAGAAGGCCCAGCTTCAAGGTGAACACGAGCAGTCGTTTATTGCGATGGAGTTACTGGAAGGCGAAACGCTGGATCGACGCCTCGGCCCGGGAGGTGGGCCGCTCGACCGTCTACTGGAGTGGAGTATTCAACTCGCGGATGCGCTCGATGCCGCGCACGCCAGGGGCATCATCCATCGCGACATTAAGCCGGCGAATATATTTATTACGCAGCGTGGACAAGTGAAGGTGTTGGACTTCGGCTTGGCCAAACTGACTCGACCGGAGATGGCGATGGAGACCATCGGAGCGACGCAGGATTCGCCGGGAGCATTGCACTTGACAAGCCCGGGGGCGACCGTGGGGACGATCGCTTACATGTCGCCGGAGCAGGCGCGAGGCGAACAGATCGACGCCCGCAGCGATCTCTTTTCTTTGGGTGTCGTGATCTACCAGATGGCGACCGGACGCCTGCCTTTCTCCGGCGCGACATCGGCCGTAATCTTCCACGCCATTCTTGAACTCGACCCTGCTTCCGCGCAGCAGTTGAATCCCGCGCTGCCGGCTAAACTCGATGAAATTATCGGCAAGGCGCTGGAAAAAGAGCGCGATTTGCGCTATCAGTCTGCGGCCGATTTGCGCGGTGATCTAAAACGATTGAAGCGGGATGTCGAATCTGGGCGCAAACCCGCCCAGGCGCCACCGATTAGCGGAGGGGCAATTCCGGTTGTTGCGTCCTCTCCCGCCGTGTCTGCTGTGCCCATGCCGTCGCCGCGAAGTACTAGCAGCTCTGCGGTACTCTCCGCGGTGCGTCAAAATAAGTTCAGCACCGGCTTCGTTGCTGCGATCGTGCTCGTGCTCGTGGCAGCGGCAGGGTACGGAATTTACGGCTTCGTAACCCGAACTCGAACCGCTCCGTTCCAGGATATTTCCGTCACTAAAGTGACCGATACGGGAGACGCGGTTCTCGCCGCGATTTCTCCGGACGGAAAATATATTCTGAGCCTGATGCGAAAAAACGGCTTGGCGAGTTTGTGGCTGAGGAATGTTCCCACCAACAGTAATACGCAGGTCCAACCGCCGGCCGATGTCTACTACAACGGCCTGGTCTTTTCTCCGGACGGAAACTATTTCTATTTTGTGCGCAGCGATCCGGGAAATCCGGAGCTGAAATTTCTGTATCGTTCCGCGCTGCTCGGCGGTTCTCCGCAGAAGCTGGCGGAAGACGTGGATTCGAATATCACGTTCTCCCCGGACGGCAAAAAAGTCGCATTCATGCGCTATGACAATCCCGACCCGGGCAAATATCTGCTCATCATTCGTCCCGTGGACGAAGCTGAAGGCGGAGAGACTGTGCTGGCGAGCGGATCAAATGGCCAGGCGCTGTATTCCCCGGCCTGGTCTCCGGACGGAAAAACCATCGTCTGTGATGAAGTGCACTTAGGGAATTCGCTGGAAAGTCTTGTGGCTCTGGACGTCGAGAGCAAGCGGCAAAAAGCAATTTTCGGCAGCAATGCGCAATTGGTAGAATCGCCGGCCTGGTTGCCTGATGGGAGCGGTTTGCTCGGTCTCTTGCGCGCGCAAAGCTCGAATTTCAATCAATCGCAGATTGTTGCTATCTCTTTTCCGGAAGGGAAACTTTCTCCCATTACCCGCGATACGAATACCTACTCGAACCTCAGCGTGGCGGCGAGTGGACGCGTGATCGCAACCGTATTGAGTGAGAATCGATGGAGCTTGTATGTGATGCCCGGCTCAGACAGCGGCGGGCAAGCCCGTGTGCTTGCGCCGGCGGAGCCATACACGCATTTCAGCTGGACACCTTCTGGCCAATTGATTGGCGATCAAGGGAACAAGCTGAATCGTATCGATCCCACGAATTCAACCCAAAGTGCGATTCCGACTGAGGAAGGAACGCCAAACGGCAACCCGTCGGCTTGCGCCGATGGGCACAATATCGCCTTCGAACTCGCATTTCACGGCGGGAGTGGCGACAGCAACATCTGGCGAGTGGATAGTTCCGGAAGCAATCTAAAACAGCTTACAACCGGGAAACGGGATGATCATGCCACCTGCTCGCCGGACAGCCGCTGGGTGTATTACATCCAAGAAGGCGATGAAGGAAAGCTGACGAGAGTCTCGATTGACGGTGGAACTCCGCAGCCTGTCTCCGAATTGCCAATTTCAGACAGTGCATTCGATCTCTCTCCCGACGGCAAGCTTGCGGCTTTCGCCACCCTGGAGCATTCCTCCGGGCACAAGGATAAGCTTGTATTGGTCGACACCGAAACCGGCAAAGCTAAGCTTCTAGACTTTGACCGTCTGCGCTTCGGGCTGGTGCGCTTCAGCCGCGACGGAAAAGATATCGTCTATCCCACTCGGGAAAATGGCGTGGATAATCTTTGGCTTCAGCCGCTCGATGGATCCAAGGGGCGGCAGATCACCAATTTCAGCTCGGAACACATCTACGACTTTCACTGGTCATTCGATGGCAAGCAGCTTGGGCTGGTGCGCGGCCATACTGACTCGGATGTGGTTCTGATTCGCGATGCGAAGCAGTAGCGAAGAATTGAGCAATTGCTCAATGTTCCAAAAATAAAAAGGCGGCCATCCCTGGCCGCCTCTTTGTGAATTGTCAACTAGCGAAGTGGATTAGGCACCCTTCACGTTCTCGGCCTGCCAGCCCTTTGGGCCTTTGACCACGTCAAACTGCACCTGCTGACCTTCTTGCAGGCTGCGGAAGCCGCTCGCTTGAATGGCCGAGAAGTGCACAAATACATCTTCGCCATTCTGGCGGCTGATGAAACCGTAGCCTTTGGCATCGTTAAACCACTTCACTGTTCCTGTTTCCATGGTGTTGCTATGTTCCTTTGTGTGATATAGCGCTGAAACTTTGGAAGGGTTCTTCTGCAGGCAGGTCACGCGCCGGTAAGCGGAGAAACTGAATACTGCGAGGAACTCTAAAGTCAAACGCAGCTGAATTGTATTTCAAGTGCCGCGAAAATGCCAAAGAAATTCTTCTGGAACCTGGCTAAGCATTGATTTTACATAGGCTTGGCAGGCTCCCGTGTTTGCTCTCATTTGCCATCCGTGCCCCAAAAGGTAGATCATCGAGGGCATGCGATGGGGAGCTTTTGCTTTAGTTTTTGCCTTTCTGACCTCGGCCTCTGCGGGCATTGTTGAAGATGTAATTGGCGCTTTGAATCGAAACAGCTTTCAGGCGGCTGACTCCGATCTCAGGGCGTACCGGGCGCAAAACGGGGTCACGCCCGAATACATCGAGGCCTATTCGTGGATGGCGAGAGCGGCGCTGATCGCCCGCGATTATGATCAAGCGGCGGCTTACGCGAAGGAGACCAAAACTCTCGCTCTAGAGCAGCTTAAACGCCGTCCGCTCGATGCTGAACCGCACTTGGCCACCGCTCTGGGCGCTGCCATCGAAGTGCAGGCGCAGACGCTGGTAGCCCGTGGGCAGCGAGCCCAGGCCATTACCCTGTTGCAGGCCGCAGTGCAGACTTACCGCAACACTTCCGTCCAAGCACGCTTGCGGAAAAACCTGAACCTGCTTTCCTTCGAGGGACGTCCGGCACCGGCTCTTCGCACGGAAGAATTTCTAGGATCGAAACCGCCCACGTTGATGCAGCTCAAGGGTTCGCCCGTGCTGCTTTTTTTCTGGGCGCACTGGTGCGTGGATTGTAAGGCCGAGGCTCCAATCATCACCCAACTGCGTTCGGAATTTGCTTCTAAGGGATTAACCGTCGTCGGTCCAACCCGGCTCTACGGATATACCGCGCAGGTGGAAAATGCGGCGCCCAGCGATGAGCTTGCCTATATTGACGCAGTGCGCCACCGCTTCTATTCGGGCTTGCTCGACATGCCAGTCCCCATCAGCAAGCACAACTTCGATGTCTACGGTGCCTCGACCACGCCCACGCTTGTGCTGCTTGATCGTACTGGCAAGGTGGCGATGTACCATCCAGGTGCGCTGCCCTATGACCAGCTGAAAGCGGAGATTGAAAAAGTGGTTGCTCGATAGAATTATCGGTCGCTTTGTACTTCATTAAGAGAACCCGTCTTCACATCGTAAATAAATCCCCGCACCGGAATATGTTTCGGAATCCACGGATGCGACTTCACGCGTTGGACCTGCTGGCGCAGGTTCGCCTCCAGGTCGTCGAAGGCGTAAAAGTGGGCAGGCTCGCTTGCGATGGCGCCCATCTTATCGGTTAGATGCGCTCTTAGTTCGTATTCCTTCACTTTCAGCAGGCCGCAATCCGTATGGTTGATGATGATGAACTCCTGCGTGTCGAGCAGGTGATGGGAAACAATCAGCGACCGTAGTGCGTCTTCGGTGGCGATTCCACCGGCATTGCGGATCATGTGCGCGTCTCCGGGATGCAGGCCCAGGCAGCGTTCGAACAGGATTCTGGAATCCATGCAGGCCAGCACGGCTACACGGCGACGCGGTTTGACCGCCAGATCTCCCAAATTGAAGTTCTTCACGAATTCCCGGTTGGCTTTCAGCAGTTCGTCGGCGACTGACAATGGATGGCCTCGCTTGCTCTTTTTTGCGGATTGCGGCTGAATTTTCTGCTGCCGCAAGCGCGTGCTGGTTGTCGATCCAGTTTAACCGCTACAATCGCCCCGTGAACGTCGATGACACAATTGTTGCGATTGCCACGCCGACAGGCCGCGGTGGAATCGGCGTAGTGCGCTTGGCGGGACCGCGGGCCGTAGAAATCGCCAAGCCGATGCTGAAGCTAGAACACGCTATGGAGCCGGGACGCGCCGTCTACGGGGAACTCGTCGAACCTAGTAGAGAAGCCGCTGAGCTTCGCTCCGCCGGGCAGCCGGCAGCCTTCTCTGAGCCTGCCGAAGCGGCGACCGATCCTGCCCGCATCGACGAAGTGGTCGTTACCTATTTTGCCAAGCCTCATTCCTATACTACAGACGACATCGTCGAAATCTCTGCCCACGGCTCTCCGGTGGTACTTCGGCACGTCGTCGAACTCTGCGTCGCCGCCGGGGCGCGGCTTGCGGAGCCGGGCGAATTCACCATGCGGGCTTTTCTGAACGGCCGCATCGATCTCGCGCAAGCCGAGGCGGTCCGCGATTTGATTGATTCACAGACCCTCTACCAAGCTAAAGTGGCCGCGCAACAGCTCGAAGGCGCGCTTTCCTGCCGGTTGCAGCCCATCAAACAAAAATTAGTCGAGCTGATTGCCGTGCTTGAGGCAGGAGTCGATTTCGCCGAGGATGACGTCTCAGTTATGCAAGACCATGTCATTCTCGAGCGCATTTCTGCGGTGCGTCTGCCACTGGAACAACTTGCCGCCAGTTTCGCCTACGGCAAGATTGTCCATCAGGGACTGACGCTCGCCATCGTGGGCCGGCCTAATGTGGGGAAATCCAGCTTGTTCAATCGCTTGGTCGAGCGCGAGAGGGCTATTGTGACAGCAACTCCCGGTACTACGCGGGATCTGGTGAGTGAAACCGTCGCCATCGGCGGCATTCCGGTTCAGCTTGTCGATACGGCGGGCATTCGCCAGGCTCTCGATGAAGCTGAATCGATCGGCATCCGGAAATCCATCGAAGCTCTGGCAGATGCCGATCTGGTGTTGGTGGTATTCGACGCTTCGCAGATGGCAACCGGTGAAGACTACGAGTTGTTGCGGCAGGTGCAGAGTCGTCCAGCAGTTGTCGTGGGAAATAAGTGCGATCTGGGTTCCGGCGAGGGGTTATCGGCTCTACGTGGGCAATCCCCAGCTATCAACGTGTCGGCGCTGACAGGCGAGGGAATCGTCGAACTACGGGCGGAGATTTTTCGTCACATCGGTGGCGAAACAGGGGCGCAAGCAGAGAGTGGATTTCTTACAAATGTGCGCCACCAGGGACTTGTACAGGAATCGCTGGTTGCTCTTCAGGCTGCTGCCAATGCAGTCACCGGAAAAATCCCACATGAAATGCTTTTGCTTGATCTCTACAGTGCGCTGCGGCCTCTCGATGCGATCACCGGCGCTACCACAACTGATGACATCCTGAACCTTATCTTCAGCACTTTCTGCATCGGAAAGTAAGCGCAGCCCACTACAATTTCTCACGCAACTTTGAGCTTCGCGATAACTGTAGTTCCGCGGCCCTCAGACTGAATATCCAGACTGCCGTGGAGCTGCCGCAGCCGCTCCCGCATGCCGCCGAAGCCGATGCCGGCGCGGCCCGATTCCAGCAGGTCGCGCTGCTTTTCTTTTGGAATTCCCTTCCCGTTATCTTTCACTTGAACGGTGAGATTGTCATTTTCCTTAGCCAGGGCGATGGTTGCCGAATCGCTTCCGGAATGGCGATGGATATTGGTCAAACATTCCTGCACGATGCGGAAGATGGCGATTTCCACTTCGTCGGGCAGTCGGCCAAAATCCGAGGGAATATCGAGATCGACTCTTATCTTGCTGCGTTCAGAGAATCCGTCGACATACCAGCGCAACGCCGAAACCAGTCCTGCCACGTCGAGCAACGGCGGGTGAAGCAGATGAGAGATGGTGCGAATCTCCCGGGAAACTTGTTCCACCAGCATCGCGTTTTCGGAAACCGCTCTCGCGCCTTCGGCATCGAGTTTCTGGGATTGCAGTTGCACGACGCTGATGTTCATTCCGATCGCCGCCAGCAATTGGCCGACGCTATCGTGGAGTTCGCGGGCGATGCGTTTCCGCTCATCATCCTGCATGCGCTGAAAGCGTGCTGCCAACTCTCCCTGCTCTTTTCGGGAGGTCAAGTCGCTGACCAGAACTCCAATTGCAGACTTATCGCGAGACAGCAAGCACAAGGAGACGTGCACTGGAATAGAATCACCGCCGGCGTGGCGCAATCGCAGTTCACCTTCGCTGGAGACGACTTGAGCTTCGCGTATTAATTTCAAGCAGACGGGATGATCTTCCGGAGCCAGAAATTTTGTGAACGAAAGCCCGATGAGATTTTCGCGCCCTACTCCAAGTAACTGCGCCAGGCTAAGATTGGCGTAAACCAAGCGTCCATTGGCGTCGAGCATGGCAGCCCCCTGCTGCATTCTCTCCACCAACGTGCTGTAGGGAAGATCGGAACCCTCGAGGGTGTAGACCCGGTGACCCTCCAACTCCTGCACTACGAACGCGTCGACCGCACCATCGCGGATCGCACGCAACGTCTGCTCGGCCTCTTCCATCAAGTGAACGTTCGATTCCGGTAACTGGTTTTCCATTTCATCTCTCCCGGCTGGAAGCTTTACGGTCAGCCTCACTTTTCCGGAGCGGCGTGTCGTAATTGTAACCCAACTAAAGCACGTTCGGTATCGCGAAGATCACCCACAATCTTGCGCAGTGGTTGCGGCAACTTCCGCACCAGGGTGGGAATTGCAAGGATCTGGTCTCCGGCGGCCAACTGGGGATGCTTCACCAGATCGACTACCTCTATATTGTATCGCCCAGCGAGGTGGTCTTCGCAGATCTTTTTCAGGTTGGCGAAAGCGGCGACTGATCGTGGCGTCTGTCCCGCGACATAGAGACGCAGTTCCCAGATTTCTGGTGACTCCGTTCCTGAGTCGGCAATCTCTTTAAGGCTCTGAGGTTGCGGGCTAGCGTTTGCTGGTTTTTTCATTCTGACCTCTGACCCTCTTCTCCGAACCGGTGAACTCTCGGACTTTATCGGCTCCGCGGCTGCGAGCCATGGCATCGCGGGTGGCCATGATGAATTCTTCCCGCGACGCTTCCTCCGCTCCAGCCGTAGCCGCTTCTTCTTCTTCGACCTCGAACTCTTTTCGAAGCGCCAGTATTCGCGCTTCCAGCGCTTCCCGCTTCCGCGCGCGATCGCGCTGCTGGCGTTCGCTCTCCTGCTGACGTTCCAGCATTGCACTCTTCTCTCGCGCCTCCTGGGACAAACGGGACGATCCTGTCAGGACGCCTTCCGGACCAACGTATACGTCAAGTAAATCAACACCGTGATCGGTCAAGAGAAATTCTCGTAACTGGTTGGAATGGGACATCCCGCGAGACTTGAGTACATAAAGAGCACGATTTCGCTCGCCGCCTAATTCGATATCCCGCACAAACAACCAGGTATCGACGATCGAGGAAATTTCGACGTCGGTTTTTTCGATCGCATCGCCGCCGCTAGTCAAGTTTGTCAGGAAACCGGTTATGCCCTTTTGCTTCAGGAAGTCGATCAGGCGAATCAGCATGACATGGGCGTCGCGGCGGTTGCCCGCTTGTATCAGGCTGCCGACGGGATCAATGACCACCACGGTGGGTTGAAACTCTTGAACGATCTTGTGGATGATCGCCAGATGCATCTCCAACCCATATAGCGTCGCCCGGCTGGAATGAAATCGCAATAAATTCCTATTGGTCCACTCCTCCATGTCCAGACCGATGGATTTCATATTACGAACCAGTTGGCCGGGCGACTCCTCAAACGAGAAATAAAGGCAACGCTCACCACGACAGCAGGCGGCGTCTACGAAATGCGCGGCTAAACTGGTTTTTCCCGTCCCCGCCGTTCCGGAAACCAGCACCGTGCTGCCGCGGTAGAAGCCATCTCCGCCTAGCATCGTATCCATGCGAGGAACGCCGCTGGAGATGCGCTCATCGCTCACATGATGCTGCTGGCCCAGCGAAGTGACCGGCAAAACGCTGAAGCCATCTTCATCGATGAGGAAGGGATATTCGTTGGTTCCGTGAGCGGTGCCCCGGTACTTCACAATGCGCAGCCGGCGGGTGGAAATCTGATCAGTTACGCGGTGGTCGAGGAGGATGACGCAATCCGAAACATATTCTTCCAATCCGTGGCGGGTGAGCGCGCCTTCGCCACGTTCGGCGGTAATGACGGCGGTTACTCCCTTATCTTTAAGCCAGCGAAACAAGCGACGCAATTCGGCGCGCAAGATTCCTTCATTCTGCAGCCCAGAGAAAAGATTCTCGATGGTATCGAGAACTACACGCTTGGCTCCGATGCTGTCGATGGCGGCGTTCAGTCTTATGAATAATCCTTCCAGATCGTAGTCGCCAGTTTCATCGATCTCGCTGCGCTCGATGCGAACGAAATCAATGGCGAGCTTTTTCTCTCTGGCCAGTTCATCCAGATCAAAGCCGAGAGAGCGGACATTTTGAGTCAACTCTCGCGCAGTTTCTTCGAAGGCCATAAAAACGCCGGGCTCGTTGTAGTCGGCGGCGCCTCGAATCAGAAACTCCATGGCAAGTAACGTTTTGCCGGCGCCGGCGCTGCCGCAAACCAGAGTGGGCCGGCCAGCCGGAAAGCCACCGGCAGTTATCTCATCGAGTCCCTGAATGCCCGTCGGCGCTTTCGGGATGCCGCGAGGAGTTGTGCTCGTTTGGTGAACTGACTTGCTCTTACGGGTTTTTGCTTGCATTGTCTTACGCTTGTCTCAGTGCTCACCTCAGACCTTGCAGCAATTCCAAGTGCCGCTCAGGGCACAATTTAGTCTACTGTTACTCGTCGACTTCTGTCGCGGCCTTGGAGTATCACAACTTCTGCACTGGCCGTATGTTCGACGTCGTACAGAACTATGGAATTTGTGGGCTAGTCTTGCAGGTGCGCAACCGTTGATTTTTCTACATCCGCTCCGATAGGTGTATACAGCAAATCCTGTAGAGACAGAAGGCTAATTTCGAAACCGGCTTTTGGGGGGCTATTTATCGATATCGAGGGGAAGCTTCCAGTTTCGAGCAGACACATGTCCGGCGTAAATCCACGCAATCCTCGTAATTAGAGAGCCCGTGACTGCCGAGGCAGCAGCCCAGCGGCGAAGTGAGGATGATCGCTTCCTGGAGCCAAAGAGGCTGAGAGCCCGCAGCAGCAGTGGAATTGGTCCGGAAAGTACCCCACCGGTTCGAGTGACAAACCCGCTGGATCCGTGCTTAAGGGGATCAAGAGCTGCTTCCTCGCGGCTCTCCAGGCGCAAGCCCTCCCAAGTCTCGAATATGGCAGCGCCTAATCCCAGTGCTTGTAAAGCGCGGCTTTTGCGATGACCGAGTAGTTCCAGAATTCCAACGGCTGTGCCTAATCCTGATGCCCCGAAATGCAACGGCAGTTCGCCGGAATTTTGATTCCAGACCGGAATGGCCGTGGCGCCGATCAGGACACCGGTGTAGTTCGAGAACGGAAGTCCGAAGGCAAGCGATGCTGCTTGACCTGCATTTTCCAGCACGCGCAGAGGAAGAGACGGGCCGTAGCGGTCGCTGAGAAAAGCTGCAAAAGCGGTCGCCGCTGCGCCGGTAGAGAATCCCAGAAGAGTCCACACGCCCACCGACATTGGGCTTTGCGGCTTGAATACCCGCAACATGTTAAGAAAGCGCTCGGGACGTCCCAAATCCGATATCAGCAAAAAGGGCGAGATAACCGAGCCGGCGGCGGCAATCCACCGTGCGTGTTTCACCAACTCGCGATCTGCGCCTGTGTAATCCGCGATGGCGCCGACCACGCCTGCAGCGCCGGCGGCCCCGCCAACGAAAAAGTAAAGAGGGATTTCCCAGGTCCACGGCGGTTCCTTCAGCAGCGGAATCTGATAGTAGCCGTTTTCCGGTGTTGCTTGTGGGAACGGAGCGCCAGGAGGCCGCGCACCTACCACCTTGAGTTGTCCTTGCTGTTCTGCTGTTTGACGGATTTCTTCCAGCCGCCGCTCGCGTTTTAGATCCACTTGGTTCGCGGGAGGGATAGGCACGGGTTCGCTCATCTCGACACTCTCCCTTCTGCCAGAAAAGCCAGCAGCGTGCCGCCGAGTAATAAGCCTGCCGCAAGTGCGGACGCGGTCCAGCTTTTCTTCAAATATACCGTTGGCACTTCGGGCGCTGGAGGCAGATTGTAAGTTCTGGCGTCGCCGCGAACAATGAACATGGCGTGCGTTCCGCCAATACTCGAGTCGATAGGATCATAGAGCGTCGCGTCTTCCATTCCGCGACTGTGCAACTCTTCCAGGCGTTCCTGCGCCGTCTGCCGCAGGTGATCGAGTTCGCCGAATTTGATGGATTCTGTTGGACATGCCTTCGCGCAGGCTGGAGTCAGCCCAACCTTCTGGCGGTCATAGCAAAATGTACATTTGAAAGCCCGGCCGTCCTGCTGATTTCTTTCCACTACCCCGAAGGGGCACGACGTGACGCAATATCCGCAACCGTTACAGACATCCGGCTGAACGTAGACTCCACCGAACTCGGTTCGTACGATGGAGCCGGTTGGGCAAGCTTCCAGGCAGCCGGCATTGTCACAATGTTTGCAAACATCGGAAGAGAATGTCCACGAAGCTAGCTCCCCTGCATTTCCACCGAATCCGGGCGCGGGCGATTGCTCCACGAATTTTACGTGGCGCCAGGTCGAAGTGCCCAGTGCTCCAGTGTTGTCGTAAGAGTATCCGCTCCAATCGAGACCGTCGGAATCGAGGCCGTTCCATTCCTTGCAAGCAACCTCACAAGCCTTGCAGCCAATGCACAACGTCGAGTCGGTGAGAAAACCTGTAATACTCATGCGCTTCTTCCTAGTAACTCATCCATGCGGGCAAGAAATTCTTTTCCGCGCGGCCGCCGGCCCGGAGCAACATTGCAGGTCAAAGCCTTGGTTTCCATGATCCGCACGTTGGGCTCCTCGCTAATAACAAGCAGATCGTTAACCACATCTCCGGTGACTTGCCCCCGATAACCCCAGTGATAGGGCAGACCAACCTGGTGAACTGCACGGCCGTCAATTTGAAGGGGGCGCATGCGGGGAGTTACCAGAACTCGCGCCTCTATTTGCCCCCGCGCCGTGATGATCGTAGCCCAGCCGCCGTTTTCCAATCCGATTTCCGCCGCAAGTTCCGGCGAAATCTCGGTGAACAATTCCGGCTGCAGTTCGCTCAAGTGAGATAGTTGTCGCGACATTCCGCCAGCAGTGTGATGCTCGGTGAGCCGGTAGGTAGTTAGCACATAGGGGAAGCGTGGATCTGCAATGGGATTAGCGTAAGGATTATCCGGCCGCTCTTTCTTATTCGAGGCAGGATTCGTTTGCTGTTCGTACAGACCGTTCTTTACCACTGACTCGAGCGGCTCATAGTGCGTGGGTAAAGGGCCGTCTTTCAATCCGCTCGAAACATACAGCCACGCCACGCCATCCGGGTGCAACGTGAACGGCTTCGCTCCGCCGAGAGCATCGGTACCCTTGCCCTCACGAAGATCGTCGGGCGTATCGGGCGGCATTTCTTTGTCGTAATCCGGGACGTCTAAGCCGGTCCATTGTTTTTTGCTTTCGTCCCACCAGACCAACTTCTTACGTTCACTCCACGGTTGCCCATCGGGCCGAGCGGAGGCGCGGTTGTAAATGACGCGGCAATCGTTCGGCCAGGCAAATCCCCATCCATGTCCTAGAGCGTCTTTCGGATTTCTTTCAAGAGCTCGGTTATAACCTTTCTCCGGAAACACGCCGCAGTAAATCCATGCCCCGCAGGCGGTCGAGCCATCGTTCTTGAGATCTTTGATATGTTTCAGTTGTTCACGGCCCGGCAAAGAGTATCCATTAATCTCCTTCAAGATTTCTTCGACAACCGGCTCCGCGTGCTTGCCCTCGGTCTGGTAATTCCAGGTGAGAGCTCGCAGTCCGTCATTTCCGGTGCGGGAGTCATTCTTGACTTTCTCTTTTAAACGGCCTCCCAGGTGATACATGAACCAGGTTTCGCTGCGGGCATCGCCGGGAGGATCGATCGCCTTCTCGCGATATTGGAGCAAACGCTGCGTATTGGTGAACGTGCCTTCCTTCTCGGCGGTTCCAGCGGCGGGAAAGAGAAATACTTCAGCGGCGATGGTTTCCGGCAAGAGTTCGCCGCGTCCAACTTCCGGCGACGCGTACCAGAACGAGGCGGTTTCCGTCTCTACCATGTCGCGGACCACAAGCCATTTCAACTTGGCCATGGCTTTACGTTCCAGCCGACCATTCGAAGCCCCTACAGCTGGATTCTGGCCCATGACAAACAATCCCTCAAGTTTGCCATCCGCCATATCAAGCCAAAAACCGAAGTGTGAATGATCTCCGGTGACTCGCGGCAGCCAATGGAAACCCCATTCATTTTCTTTCGTCGCCGCGTCGCCGTAATACGCCTTCATCAGGCTGATGAAATATTTGTCAAAGCCAGCCCATAATCCCGTCCGCGCGCGATGCTTCTTGATGTAGCCCTCGAGCATGCGCGAGTCCTCGAAAAACGGCATCGGCAAGTAGCCCGGCAAAATGTCATATAGAGTCGGAATATCAGTCGAGCCTTGAATCGAAGCGTGACCGCGCAGGGCGAGGATGCCGCCGCCCGGCCGTCCGATGTTTCCCAGCAGCAGTTGGAGGATCGCAGCAGTTCTGATGACTTGAACGCCCTTGGAGTGCTGCGTCCAACCAACGGCATAGCAAATGGCGGCGGTCTTGTCGGGGCCGGACGCGGAAGTAAAAGCCTTCGCCACTTTCAGGAAATCATCCTTCGAAACGCCGCAGAGACGCTCCACTATCTCTGGTGTGTAACGCCCGAAGTGCCGCTTCAAAACCTGGAAGACGCAACGAGGATGTTGAAGAGTAGGATCAGATTCGAACTTACTCGCATCCTCAGCTTCGCCGCCGCGGTCTTTGCCGTGTCCGCCGCCGGCGCCGGAGTGTACGGGCTTCTCCCCGTTAACGTCTTTGTCTGGTGAACCCTGATACAGCCAACTCTCGGGGTCGTACTTTTTCCTCTCCGCGTCCCAGCCGGAAAAGAAGCCATCAAGATCTTCAGTGTCGCGAAAATCCTCCCGCAAGATTGTCGAAGCGTTTGTATAGTGCAAAACGTAATCGTGAAATTGTTTGTTGTTCTCCAAAACGTAATGAACCAGAGCGCCGAGGAAAACAATGTCGCTGCCGGCTCGCAAGGGAACCCATATATCGGCCATCGCAGAGGTGCGCGTGTAACGCGGATCGACGTGAATAATCGTGGCACCCTTTTCTCGAGCTTCCACCACCCACTGAAAGCCAACTGGATGATTTTCCGCCATCGACGATCCCATGATTAGAATCGCGTCAGCATTCGCAAGATCTTGCTGTGCGGTGGTGGCTCCGCCTCGTCCGAAGGATGTGCCCAGACCGGGCACGGTTGAGCTATGTCATATCCTGGCCTGATTGCTGATGCAGGACATGCCCAGCCCGGCGGAAAAGAGCTTTTTGATTAAATAATTCTCTTCGTTATCGAGCGTGGCCCCACCCAGATGAGCCATGCCGAGGGTTTGCATCAGCGATTGGCCGTCGCGGGATTCCTGAAAAGTTCGCTCACGCGTTTTCCACACGCGATCGGCCACCATGTCCATCGCTACTTCAAGATCGAGATCTTGCCATTCGCGGGCGTAGGGAGCGCGATATCTTACTTTTTTCAATCGGCCGGAGTGGGTGTGCAATTCGAAAGTGTCCGCGCCTTTTGGACAAAGATGCCCTCGCGAAATTGGCGACTGCGGATCGCCTTCGATCGAAATCAGGTTCCCCTTCTTGTGATAAACAAGTTGACCGCAGCCGACGCCGCAGTACGGACAGATGGAACGAGCAACGCTTGCGCCGTCCGTCTTGGGCCGCAAGTTTCGCGTCCTATCTGACATCGACTCCGGACCGGTTCCGTCAACACCTGTTTGGATCTGTTTTATTAGCGGCCAGCGAGATAGGAGTCTCTTCAGCACAGATACGCCCGTCAAACTTCTGGTAAAGGAATTTGTGATCTACGTCTTCCTTGGAGCGATTCACGCGCGAAGAGGTTGCCAGAAATCTAATTCTGGAATTTTCCTTTGAGGCTTAGTGCGAAGAGGTGACCGAGGCGCTATCCGCAGCGAATCCAATCTTGGTCAGCATGGGTTGAATCTCCGGATTCGACATAAACAATTTCCAGATGAGGCCGCTGCGATAATTTTCCACCATCACCACAATTGGCGCTTGATCAAGTCCCATGTAAACGGGAGAGAACCAATTTCGGCCAAGATTAAAAGCATCCCGCGGACCATAGACTCCCCACAACCTGTCGCCCAGCGTGCGATAGAAAAACTTTAGAGCGGCCATCGAGGCTTCGGGTGTGTAAGGGAAAGATGCGAGAGCACCGGTGGGTGTGATGGTGCCGTCATCGGTTGTCGGATTTGGAGCATGCGCCAGATAGCCTAACTGATCGTCGCTGGCTGTCAGTCCCCAGTCGTCGGCCCCGTAACCTTGGAAGTGATCGGGATTCGCCTCGCAATACGCGAGGTCGATGAGCGCGATATCGCGGTTGTTATTGAAATAATCTGTGTAACGATCATGAATGCCGCGGGGATCGAAACCCATAAACGAATATTGCGTGAAGAACAATGGCCCACCCGTGCCCTGGCCCACGGCGAGTTTGATTCCATAGTAGGTGTGACCGTTCGTATAGCGATCGCCTTGCGACGTCCCTGACCATCCACTGCGGTATTCCATTGCCGCCTGCGATTGTCCTGCCCAACCGGTGTAGTAAAGACTGGCAGGAACTCCATGCGTGGGCGATGCAATTGCCAGCAGGTACGTGATCATCGTCTCGTTGAAGCCGGTGAGTCGGTGATCGATAAACCAGGACCACTGTGGCGACCAGTGCCACAGCAGCGCGTTGTTTTCAGGAGTTTTGCGGTACCAATCCCACTCGACCCCTTCCCAGAGTTTTGTGATCCGTTGATAGATACTTTGCTCGGTTTCGCTATCGCCTTTGAAGTATTGCCGCGCCGCGAGAAGACCCTCCATCAGAAAAGATGTCTCAACCAGATCGCCGCCGTTATCAAACATGCCGAAAACTAACATGGTCTGCGCTGTGTTGCCGTTCAAAAAGTGAGACCAAGCGCCGTGGTAGCGAGGAGTTTTCTCGAGGAAATCCAAAATTTGCGAGAGGCGGTCCATGCCCTGCTCGCGCGTGATGAAACCTCGATCGACACCTACGATGAGCGCCATAATGCCGAATCCCGTGGCGCCAGTGGCAACAATGCGCTCGTCTCCCGGAATATTCTCAAGTGTTGCTCCCGCGACCGGATGTGCTCCCTCCCAGTAGTAACGGAAGCAAGCCTCCTGCAGCATGCTGAGCAATTCATCATCCGACAGTTCCCTGGTCGAGGCGGTGGCTGCCGCCGAAAGAGCGGATTGTCGGTAGGATCGATCGACCGCCTTAACCCGATAGGTCGCCTTTACCCCTGAACGCCCGATGAAGTCCGTGTAGCGATTGATGTCGCCAGCCTGGATGCCGATCGGCTGAAACTTGTGTCGATCGATAGAGCGATAAATTGCGTAACTTTGTAAATCACTGTCCTTCACCGCATCCCAACTGATGTCGATGTGACGATCATAGCCTTTGGCTTGCACATTCTTGGGCGATCGAGGAAGGCTTCTCAGTTCTGGCGCGAGCGGCGAAGCAGCGCTCCTGTCGTCGATCTTGATCTCGTCGATGATTAGAGTGTGCTGCTTGTCGTCCGCGACGCCTTGGCTGAAATAGAGACTGTGAAGCTCGCGTGCCTCAAAGGGATGGATCGAAGCAGTTTCAAATTCGCTGAGCGGCAGCCTGAGTTGAAACCATCGCTTGGCGGGAATATCGCCGTCACCCGTACCCAGCTTTACCGGGATGGTGAAATCGTGCTGCTCATCTTCCAGTTGAAGGGATGGCAAATCGGCGGCGGGAATTGCCTCCGGCGAATAACACCAGATATACAGAGTGTCGCCGCGAAAATCAGTCAGGCGGTTGCGCATGCTGACCACCCGCACCTCCGACTCCCAGCTCCCGCCCGCAACCGAGCGCCACTGCAAACGGAGAGCATTGGGGGCAGTGAAAAAATTCTTCTTTTCAATGGGAAGCGAGCCTGACAATAAATCAATGGTGCTGGGAAAGACGGCTCTTCCGCTGCTGTAATAGTAGTAGTCAGGAGTGATGCTATTGTCGAAGATTACATGGTTGTAATAATCGGTGGGGCCAGCCGCGTAGCACGGAATGACAGCCAGAACGGATAAAAAAAGCAGACAGAAAAACCAGCGCACCGCCCACTCCCGGTCTTGGCAGATGGAGAGTTTTAATGCAGTCAGATTCAAACGCTAATATAGCAAAATCGAGAATCGAGTAGAAGCGGAGTTGTAGCCTGGGGATTCTAGCCTGGTGATTCTAGCCTGGTAAAGGTACGCTGCTCCGGGGTGATAAATTCATAACAGTGCTCTTGCCTTCGAATGTTGCCGTTGCGGTGTTGGCGTTTGATCCGAGGTCTCTGTTCCATTGACCATTAGAGGCTCTTCCTCAATCTACGCAGTCTCCGCGCGACCTTCCTGGTCGACAAAACTCTCTATTGCCGGGGTGCTGCTCTTATTTGCCGTGGTGTATGTAGGCTCTTTGTTCTCTCCCGGACTGCAGGACGATGCGGATTCGACTCACGCTGAGGCGGCGCGCGAGATGTTGGCGACGCATGATTTTGTAACACTGAAAATCAATGGCAATCGTTATTTGGAAAAAGCTCCGCTAATGTACTGGGTGGTGGCGTTGAGCTATTTCTTTTTTGGCGTGAATGAGTTTGCAGCGCACCTTCCAGTTGCGGTCTCGATGTTTCTGCTGGTTTTGCTTGCCATGCGATGGGCACGCCGCGCGTTCGGCGACCGAGCGGCCATCTATGCGGGGCTCTTTATTTCGACCGCGGCCGGATGTTATCTCTTCACGCGCATCCTTATCCCGGAATCCATTCTTAGTTTGTTTATCGCAGCTTCGTTTTATTGCTTCGCGACGGCGCTCGAAGATGGCGACGCCTGGCGTTGGTATGGTGGCTATGCCTGCATGGCTCTGGCCGTACTCACCAAAGGCTTGCTCGCGATCGTCGTCGTGGGCCTGGCACTGTTGCTCTATGCCGCAATCAGCGGTGAGTGGCGTCGCTGGCGGGAGTTTCGCTTGTTCACCGGCAGTTTGCTATTTCTGGTGATCGCCGCGCCGTGGCACATACTGGCCGGCATCCGCAATCCACATTTCTTCTGGTTCTATTTCGTGAACGAACACTTCATGCGCTTCCTGGGCAAGCGCATTCCCAAGGACTACAACAAACAAACGGATTCTCTGTACTGGACGCTCCACCTGGTGTGGCTGTTCCCGTGGAGTTTGTATTTACCGATCGCACTGCGGCGGTTGATTGCCGAATGGAGGACGCGGCGCAAAGCGAGCGTATCGAAAGCATCATCGATGCCGCTGAACTTCCGCTCGCGCACAGAATTACTTTGCCTGATCTGGGCTGGAGTAACCCTTGTTTTTTTCTCGTTCTCCACCAATCAGGAGTACTACACATTTCCCGCATACTTTCCGATCCTGCTGCTGATTGCGGCGGAGCTGGCAAACGAAGAAGAATCAGGTTCGCGACGATGGCTGCTGTGGACTTCAGGCGTGCTGGCCGCAATCTGCATCGCGATTTCTGCAGTGCTGGCGGCGGGGTTGTGGAATTCGCGCCAACTTCCCTTTGTCCCTGACATAGGCACGGTACTCGCCAAGCCAAATCTGCAGGCCGAAACGCTTTCCATGGGGCACATGCTCGATTTGACTGGTGAGTCGTTTGCTGCGTTGCGCCTTCCCGCGATCCTGGCAGCAGTAATCTTCCTGATGGGTCCGGCTCTAGCTTTCTGGTTGCGCCGGCGCGGAGCGCAACGTGCGGCAACCTGGACGACTGCGGCTACCATGGCCGTCTTTCTGATTGCCGCGCATATCGCTCTCGTTCGTTTCGATCCTTTTCTGGGGTCGCAGATCATGGCCCGACAGATCGCCCCTGAACTCAAGCCGACGGATCGCGTGATGATTTACGGAGATCAGTCCTTTGGTTCGTCGTTGCTTTTTTACTTACGACGGCAGATTGAACTAGTGAACGGGAACACCACCTCAATGTGGTGGGGTTCGACGTATCCCGATGCGCCCCACATTTTTCTCAACGATCAGGATCTGCTGCGCGCGTGGAATTCTCCCCAGCGCGTTTTTCTCTTCGTGCCGGAATACGAACGCGCCAGAGTGGAAGCGTTGCTGCCAGCACCGCTGCATATCGCCAGCGAGGCATCAGGCAAGGTGATTTTTACGAACCATTCCTAAACCACAATTCCTAGCGGCGGGAGCCAATTGGGATTTCGCGTTTCACGGTCGGCAACGAGAAGCCAGACTTCACGGCGTCCCTGTGAAACATCTGCACTGTTTCCTGCGAGAACTCGTGAAGATCTTTACCAACTAAAGGAAGCTTCTTCAGGATGTCGGTTGTGGCGGTGATCACGTGGCATCCGATTTCATCCGCCTGAAAAACATTCAACAGTTCACGAGGACTTGCCCAGATCAGCTGCGCGTTCACATCGTTCACGATCGACACCGCTTCGCGCATCAGCGGTACCGGGTCGCGGCCCGTATCCGCAATGCGGCCAGCGAAGACGGAAACATACGCAGACGAATTGCCTCTCAACGCAGAACAAACGTGGCGCACCTGTTCCAGCGTGAGCAGCGCGGTCACATTCAATTTAATTCCATCCGAGGAGAGTGCGCGCACAAGATCATAGGTTGGCGCGCCGTTTGTGTTCATCACAGGAACTTTTACGAAGACATTCTTGGCCCAGGCCGCAATGTGTCGCGCCTGATCTTCCATCTCGGCTTCGTCGTCGGCAAACACCTCGAACGAGATTGGACGGTCCTGTATGGTTGCGAGAAGATCCAGCGCGAAGCCCTGATAGTCAGCAACGCCACTGGCTCGCATCAAAGTGGGATTCGTGGTAAAGCCTTTTATGTAAGGCTGACGGTAGAGTTCCAGCATGCTCGCCTTATCAGCTCCGTCGGCGAAGATTTGCACGCGCAGGTCTTCGACAGACTTCATGCAGGATGGGCTCCTTTAGGCGTGGAACGGATGATCCAGTCGGCCGCTTCGCGAAGAGAGCTCACGCGCAAATCGGGCTCATGTTCTGGAGGTCTCTCCGAATATCCGTAATCAATAAGAATAGTCTTACATCCCGCATTATAACCCGCCTCAATGTCCCGCCAACGATCGCCGACCATAAAGCTGTTGGCAATATCGATGTTGTGCCTCCGAGCCGCCTCCAGAAGCATTCCCGGCATAGGCTTGCGGCAGTCACAATTGTCCGTATTGGTGTGGCAACAGACGAGAATATCATCGAGCGGAAGTTGTGCTCGCAAATCCCGGTGCATTTCGTCGAGCAACTTGCGGGAGAGTTTTCCGCGGCCGACATCGGGCTGATTCGTTACCACAAGCAACACGTAGCCATGTGCCTTCAGCTCCTGCAACGCCTCAGGTACTCCAGGAAGCACTTCCAGTTCCTGTGGACTCGGTGGAGGAAACGGCTTGCCGTCGCGCACAAAAGCCTTGTTGATCACGCCGTCACGGTCGAGGAACACGGCACGGCGATTGCCAGGCGCTACCATCGATTCCCATTTGGTCGACTGCAACTTGACTGCAGGATGCGAAACCAGAAGATGCCAGATTACCGCCTGAAAGGCCTCGGTATGCGGAGTGGTGTGCGCAGGATTTACGGTTGGAATCAGCACGCAAGCGTCGGCAACTTTGGCGGTATAGCCACCGTCGCGGCCAACCACGCCGATAATCTTCGTCCCCACCGATTTCGCAAAATCTAAAGCAGCTACCAAATTCGGACTTACGTTCTGTTCCATGTTTCCGCCGCCGACCGACAGAACAAAAAGCAGATCGTTTTGCCGCAAGCGGCTGACCCTAAGCCAGCCGTCGAAGATCGAACTCCAACCTTCGTCATTGGCCCGCGCCGTCAGCTCGGAAACATTGTCGGTAGGCGCGTACGCTTCGATGCCTGCGATCTTTCGGAAGTCGTTGACGGCGTGCGAGGCATTGGCCGCGCTCCCACCTACGCCCAGAATAAACAGCCGGCCACCTGCTGCACGAGTGCCCGCCAGAAGGCCTGCAGCTTTTTCAATGCTCGCCACATCGAGCCTGGCAATGATCTCGGTTGCCTCGGCGAGAAAATCTGCGCTAAAACTTTTCGAACGGTTGGGACCGCTCATGCCCGCGCATCTCCCCCTCGACTTAGAAAGTGAGTCATCTCTTGCAATCCCGAAGGTGAACCTATTTCGTAAAAACGTTCCCGAACTTCTATGGCGGCGAGTTCGTCAGCTTGCAGGAGCTTCTGGTAAACATCCGCCAGATCAGTAGCATTGGTTCCGACGAAGGCCGCCGCCTGAAAAACGCCGAGTCCATAATCGATATAGCGCATGCGCGGAGTGCGATCCTTCTTGCTGTACTTTAAAATTCGGCCATCTTCAAACTCCACATTGCTGGCATCCCACTGTCCGTCATTGCGAAAAACTGTCATCAATCCTAACTTGTGGCTCCGCAAGAATTCCTGCTCGACGTCTCCATAGTCGCAGACCAGGTATGAATCGCCATACATCACGAAGAATTGTTTCCCGAGCTTAGGAAGAGCGGTTCTTATGGCTCCCGCGGTGCCCAGCAGCGAAGCACCGTCATAAGAATAAGTGACTTCAACCCCGAGTGCCCGGCCGTTGCCGACGACCTGCTCGATCTGTTCGCCCAGATGGCCAACACACAGTATGACACGTCGGATGCCGCGGCTTTGCAGCAGCCGCAACTGGTGCGCCACAAACGGTTCGCCGTTAATCACGATAAGCGACTTCGGGACTTTCTCGGTCAGCGGTCCTAAGCGGGTTGCCAAGCCGCCGGCTAGAATGGCCACAGGTAGCATACGTTTTTAAGAATGTGCAAGGACAGAGGTCCCGCTGAAATCGAACTGTAACCGAACCTCCCGCAGTCCAGCATTTCTCATTGCAGAGCGAAGTCGAGTTTTGTTCTCGGTGTAGAGCATCAGAAAGCCGCCGCCACCCGCGCCAATTAATTTGCCGCCCAGCGCCCCGTGAGCGCGTGCCAATTCATACATTTCATCGATGAAACCGCTGCTCATTCCCGGTGACCGTCTCTTTTTATGCTCCCAGTGAACGTGCATGAGTTCGGCGAATTTGCGCAGATCGCCGCTTACCAGCGCGTCGCGGCTTTCATGGCCAAGCTGCTTCGTCAAATGGAGATTCTCCAACATCTCGACGGCGTTTTCCCGGGTGCGCGTATCTTGATCGCGCAAAACTTCTCCCGCGGAGCGCGAAGCGCCCGTGAAAAACAACAGTAGAGTGTCTTCGAGATTCGCCAGCGTTTCAGGCGCAATTTTCAAAGGTTCGGCAATCACCGTGTCATTCGGAAGAAATTCAAAGCAGGTGATGCCGCCGAATGCCGAGATGTATTGATCCTGCTTGCCCACTGGCTCTTTCAGCAGATCGATTTCAATGTGACAAGCCTGTTCGGCCAATTCCTCGGGAGGCACAAAGTTTCGCTTCATCGTGTGCAACGCGCGCAAGAGCGCCGTGGTGAAACTTCCCGAAGAACCCAGTCCCGTCCCCGCTGGAATATCCGAGAGGCTTACGATCTCAAGATACGGCCCCATAATTCCAGTTAGTTTGAGCGCTTCACGGATGATGGGATGTTGAATCTCCTCCCACCGCTCCACGTCCTCCAGCTTGGAATATTTCAAAATAATTCGCGGGCGAAAGGCCTCGTTGATGGTGATGTAAACGTAGCGATTGATCGCGGCGGATAACACGAATCCCCCGTGCTTTCGATAGTACGAGGGAAGATCGGTGCCGCCTCCGCCCAGTGAAATTCGCAATGGACTTCGGGTGATGATCAAACCAGCTCTCCAGCTCCATTCAATTCAAGGGCGGGTAAGTATAACGTATCTAGGTCTGCGGCTTTGCCACCGTGGCGTTCGCGCTCACAAATTTGACGGTGGCCAAAACAGCCTGCTTAATCGTCAAGCGTGGCCGCCAACCCAGGGCGTGGATCTTCGAACAGTCCAGCAGGATAAAAGGACTATCCCCGATCCAACCGCGTTCTCCGCCTGAGTACGTCAGCTTTGGGTGCAGCCCAAGATGCTCACAAATCCAGCTGATAGAGTCGTTCACTTCGCAGTATTCGTCCGTCCCAAGATTGAAGATGTTAATTCTGCCGTCGGCCTCTTCGAGAGCCAGCAGAATGGCGTCAATGCAATCCTGCACGTACAAATACGATTTTTTCTGATGGCCGTTCCCGAGGACATGGAGATGTTCGGGATGCTCGGTGAGTTGATGATAAAAATCGAACACGTGCCCGTGCGAGTAACGTTCGCCTAAGATGGATACGAATCGAAAGATGTAGCCCTGCATTCCGAAGCCTTCGCAATACGCCTGAATCAAGCCTTCCGCCGCTAGTTTGGATGCGCCATAGAGCGAAGTTTGAATGGGAAACGTACATGTTTCTGGCGTCGGAAAGATATCCGGCTCCCCGTAAACAGATCCGGTCGAGGAGAACACAATGCGTTTGCAACCCTGTTCGCGCATAGCTTCGAGTACATTCCAGGTTGCGATCGTGTTCTGATCCAGATCTTTTCGCGGATGATCGGTGCCGAAGCGCACGTCCGCATTGGCCGCGAAATGAATTACGAGTTGCGCGCCTTTCATGGCCCACGATAGCTTATCCCGGTCGAGCAGGTCTGCTTCATGCAAGGTGAACTTAGGATGAGTCGCTGCACTTTCCAGGAACCGCCGTTGACCAGTCGAAAAATTATCGAATCCGACAACCGAATGCCCCGCGGAAAGGAGACGATCGACCATGTTGCTGCCGATGAACCCAGCCGCACCCGTAACCAGAACCTGCAATCGAACCTCCGCCCAAAAAATATTAGTTTTGATCTGAAGATGTTTGCCGCAATGCGATTCGCGTTCCGCGCAGTTCGAAACGGCTGTCGCGCCAAACATAGCGCAGGTGTAAATAGCTGGCGAACCAAACCGCAAAGCCAAGTAAATCGCGCAGAAGATAGAGCCAGGGCGCGCGACGGATATTCGGGTCTCGAACTACTGTCCAGCCTACCAACCACGCTTCCGCCAAACGGTTCAGTGTAGCCATGAGCAGCAAGAGAACTCCAATTCGCCAATGTCCCAAAAGCGCAGCGGACACAAATCCCAATAACCCGTAAGGCATAGCGAAAATGAGCCCACTTCCGAAATGTCCTTTTGGCCGCGAATAACGCGTGGTTTGTGCCCATCGCAACTGATTCTGCCACATGTGGCGGAAGGACTTCTGATTTACAACATGATCGATAACGTAGCCGGAGAGAACAACGCGGTAACCAGCTTTTGCGATCAGATTGCCGATGGCAAAGTCATAAGCAATGTAGTCCTTTAATGCCGTGTAGCCGCCGATACTGGCGAGAGAATCTTTGCGTACCACCGTCGTCGGCCCTAAACCAAATTTCATGCCTTCGAGCAGATTCGCAACCAGCACTCCTGCTGTCATTTCCACCGACATGCCAATGGCCGTCAGGCCGGAGAAAAATCCCGCCGCGTTTTTTCCGCGATACACGCAGGTCACCATCCCGACTTGCGGATCGAGCAATGGCGGCACAATCTCCCGCAGGTAGTTCGGGTCGACTTCGACGTCACTGTCTGTCGTGACCAGAACTTCATGTGCGGCCGCCTCCGCCATGCAATGAAATCCGTAGACGACGGGATTAGGCCAGGGTGTCCCAGTGACCAGAACACGAGTCTGGATGTTCGGGTAGCGCGCAGAAACTTCGCGAACCACCGCGAGCGCAGGATCGTCTGCTTCGTCAGCGGCGAATAGAATTTCGTAATGAGGATAATCCTGGCGAAAAAAACTCTCGATGTTTTCCTTGAGTTGCGCCTCCAGACCATGAACCGGCTTCAATATTGAAACCGGAGGCAGCTTTGCATCTTCGGGAACGGAACGACTTTGTCTGCGAGCCTCGGCATGAAACCGAACAACTCCTACTATCACCAGACCGAGAAATACCAGTGAAGAGAGCGTTCCGATTACAGCTATGCTCAGTGCGAGATAGAGAATGATCAACATTTAACACAGCAGGGTGCTCGCGGCAGAACATGGGCGTAAGTTGGGCTGAAGCCTTGCTCCCACCGCCAGAAGCGCAATTCTCAATATACATTTTCTGTCATCCGCAATGTAAGGACACCGCACCGCTCATGCCCGGGGCCATAAAAGCGTCCCGAAAGGGAACCTAAGCTCTTGCACTTTAGGCGTAAAGGCAACCTCCCAGGCATGCCAATTGCTCGACGAAATTGCAGGTCTTGCGGAGCGCGGGGACCGGAGAAGTCTCGGCGCGAAAAGGAGCGTAGCCATGCACGTTCATCCCAATCAGATCAATCCAAATATGCAACTCGAGAGCCTTTGCGCCGCGGAAAAAGCCGCAGCCAAACGGGAGATTGAGCGTACTCGAAAAAAGTTGCTAGAGTCTGCCTCAAAACTTGCCGGACAAGCTGAATCGGAAGACTGCATCGTGAAACTGGGAGCCCGCGATCACGAGCATGAGCAGCAGGACGGAAGAAAGCAAAAACAATCGGGGCGGAAGAAATCAACAGAACAGCTAAGTTCGGAGAAGGCAGACAACTCTATTTCGGATTGGGCGTAGGCGGAAGTCCATGGCCGAGCCCTTGATTTTCGTTGCAACTCCGTGCTTCGGCGGTACGGTGACGCAAGGCTACATGCTGTCGGTGATAAGGCTGATGAGCTATGCGAGATCGGCGGGATTCACCGTGTCACTGACCCTGGCGGGCTACGACGCGCTCATCTCGCGGGCGCGTAGCACCCTAGTTGCCGCTTTTTTGGATGACGCCAGCGCCACTCATTTGCTTTTTATCGACGCCGATATTAGCTTCGAGCCGCAGCAGGTCGAGCGACTACTTCGAGTTGACAAGGATTTCACCGGAGCGCTCTATCCGCTGAAGTCGATCGACTGGGGTCTGATTCCCCAGCGTTGCGTCAATGGCAGCGAAAGTGTTCACCAAGCGGCGCTCTCATATGTGGGAACGTTCTGTAACGCCGCAGAGCTTAAGCGGGAAAAGGATTTCGCAACGGCAATCTATGCCGGCGGAGGTTTTCAGTTGATCCGCCGCGCCGCATTGGAACGTATGGTTGCCGCTTATCCGCGAACTCACTTCAGCCGGGTGCATGGCCTACCGATGTCAGGTTCACGACATGACGAGGTACAGAGTTCCAATCTGTTTGCGCTTTTCGATTGCATCATCGATCCCGAGACGGGCACCTATCTGAGCGAGGACTATTCCTTCTGCTTACGCTGGCGGAAAATCGGCGGTGAAATCTGGCTTGATACCGCGAGCAAACTGACCCATTCCGGCCCTTATCAATTCGTGGGCGATCACGGTTCGCGGCGCGTGGGCTAATGTCTCAATCTGTTCTTGCTCTGGCAATTACTTGGAGAGTCCAGCCAGTGTCTGTCGGAAGATGGCGTCGAATGATCCGGCTTTCGCGGCATTGGTCGGGACGTTCTTGAGTGCTGCGGTCAAGGCCTTCTCGGCCGCTGCTCGCTGATAGCCCAAGTTCGCCAGTGCGGACAAAACGTCTTCTTCCATCGCGTTCAGCGCGGGAACAGCGGGTGTGGATTTGCCGGTATCGGCGGGCAGTTTGTCGCGTAGTTCCAGCACCATGCGCTCGGCAGTTTTCTTACCGATGCCCGGAATCTTGGTCAGTCGAGCCAGATCATTGCCCCGGATCGCGCCCACCATTTCGTCCGCTGCCATGCCGCTGAGGATGGTGATCGCGAGTTTCGGTCCGATGCCGCTCACGGTAATCAGTTTCTCAAACAATTGTTTTTCGGCGGATCGAAGAAACCCGTAAAGCGCGAACGAATCTTCCCGCACGTGGGTGTGGATATGCAGCGCAACCTCTGAGCCGTCCGCGGGTAACTCGGAAAAAGTGGGCACACTGATGTTCACTTCATAGCCGACACCCGCCGTCTCCACCACAAGTTGGTTGGGATGCTTGGACAATAATATTCCGCGCAGATGAGCAATCATGCCAGTTGAGAGTACCGCGTACCGAGTTCCGAGTCACGTGCTCTCGGCACTCGATGCCGGAGCTACGTACTAGCTACTGAAATGGCAGGCAGTAAAAAACGGCAGGGCCGACCCCCTGCCGTTTTTAGGATTACGATTCCTCGACTTACTTCTTGTTAACCGCTTTCTTCAACTCGGCCCCAGGGGAAAACTTCGCGACCTTGCGGGCGGCAATCTTGATGGTAGCGCCGGTTTGCGGATTGCGTCCGTTCCGCGCCTTTCTCTGCGATATCGAGAATGTGCCGAAACCTATCAGAGCTACTCGATCCCCTTTCCGCAAAGCACCAGTAATGCTGCTCACGGCAGTGTCAATCGCAGTTGTTGCCTGCGCCTTGCTGATTTCGCAAGCGCCCGCGATCTTTTCAACCAGATCGGCCTTATTCATAGTTTCTCCTCGCAGGTCTCGTTCATACCCAGCACAAATACCGGGAGAGCAAAAGCTTGTGTCTGAGTTGGGAAACCTGACGGAAGGTATTTTCCTCTCTCCGCCAGAAATGTCAACTGTGAAAATCCGCGCCGGAAGCCTGTTCTGCACCCCCCGGTCCCGGAGCGGGGCTAAGGGTGCGGCTTTTGGCCAGGCTGGTTTTAGCCAGCCTGGATTTAGCCGCCATGGATTTGGCCAGCTTGGATTTCCTCATCGATCCACAGCCCTCTGGTCGCCTGCACAGGTTGTGCACAGAGCTTCCATCTTTGAGACTTGCGGCAACGAGGGCTCTGGGTGCAAAGTCGAAGAAGACAGTTTTCGAAGAAAGGTTCAGGCGATCTGAAGACAGTAAACACAGCTGCCGATGTTTGTCCCCTGTGCGAGGGGACGGGTTGGAAGACGATTCCCGCGACCGCAAGTGCGCCCAAAGACCGGCGCGTGACGCGCTGCGATTGCCAGTTGCGGGCGCGAAACCAGACCTTACTGGGAGCTGCGCGGATTCCGAAAAGATACGAGCATTGTGAACTGGCCAGCTACACTACAGACTTTCCCGGGGCCCATCCTTCGTTGACATTCGCCCACCTGTCCGCTACAAAGTTCGCACACGAATATGATCCTCGCGATGGTACCGGGCTCTTAATCATCGGCAAGATTGGGACCGGCAAGACTCACCTGGCGGTCGGTATCACGAAAGAGCTTATCCTGAACAAGGGCATTTCATGCGTGTTTTATGATTATCGCGAGCTGTTGAAAGAAATTCAGAACTCTTACAATGCCACCGTTCAAACCACCGAACTGGATGTTCTCCGTCCCGTGTTTGAGACGGACGTCCTTGTGCTCGACGAACTCGGCGCCGTGAAGCCCACCGAATGGGTGTGGGACACCGTCAGCTTGATTCTGAATAGCCGCTACAATGACAACCGCACGACCATCATCACTACGAACTTTGAAGACCAGCCGGCTGGCGGGGCGAGTGGCGGATCGGCGGTACGAGCGGCAGCGCGCGCGGAGAGTCTCGGTGACCGTATCGGAGAGCGCATGCGCTCCCGTCTCCACGAGATGTGCCGCATCATCAAGATGGACGGAGAAGATTTCCGGCAGAAGTTCCGCAGCGCCAGCTACAGGTAGCTTTCTTTGCCACGGATCTCCACCGATCGAGACAGAGATCGTCACCGCCTCTAAGGTGGATTTCCGTCGAATCAGCACTAGAATGACCTTGTGCTGACCGAGCGCCTGGAATTCCCGCCTGAACGCGATGCGGAGGTCTTTTCCGCAGTACCAGCCGCGCCGGCGGTGTTTTCACTACGCAGCGGCGATGCACAAGCTGAGCCCTACGTCGGCAAGACAGCGAATCTTCGCCGCCGATTACAGCGACTGCTCGGCCCAGTAGAAGAACGCACGAAGAAGCTCAACCTGCGCAATCGCGTGCGATCGATAGAGTACGCGCCCACCGGTTCTGACTTTGAATCCGGATTCGTTCTTTACAAAGTTCTGCGTTCTGCTTTTCCTGAAACTTATTCTCATCGCCTGCGCTTCCGTTTCGCGCCGCTGGTAAAGCTGCATCTTGAAAATGAATATCCACGCGCTTCTGTCACCACGCGACTAGGACGGCTCAAGGGCCGCACCCTTTATTACGGCCCATTTCTGTCACGGACGGCTGCGGAGAAGTTCATGAACGATTCCCTGGACTTCTTCAAGATGCGCCGCTGCGTGGACGATCTGCATCCGGATCCCCAGTTTCCCGGATGCATTTATTCCGAGATGAAGATGTGCCTGGCGCCATGCTTCAAGGGCTGTAGTGATGAGGAGTATTCCGCCGAGGTGAAGCGAGTACAGTCCTACTTCGATTCCGGCGGAGAATCTCTTGCCCGCGAGTTTTCGGCGCAGCGCGATGCTGCATCGTCCAGTCTCGCCTTTGAAGAGGCCGCCGCGATTCACGCACGGCTGGAAAAGCTGAAACCGATTCTAAGCCAATTCCCCGAAATCGTTCGCCGCCTAGACCGCCTTTCCGCACTGATCATTCAGCCTTGTCATCTCGCGGATTCGGTCAACTTTTTTCGTGTCGACGGCGGAGTGATCTACGGACCAACGGCGTTCTGCATCCAAACTGCGGAGCACACGAAATCGCAATCCATGGAGTCCCGTGTGCAAGCGGTTCTCGACGTGTTTCAACCAGCGAAAGCGCCGGCGGCGATCGAAACTATGGAGCATCTCGCCCTGCTCAAGCGCTGGTACTATCGCAGTCGTCGTATCGGGGAAATATTTCTTGCGGACGATAAAGGGTCATTCCCCATGCGCCGCATCGTTCGCGGCATCGGCCGAGTATTGCGAGGCGAAGAGCCGGAGCCGCAAACTGTCATCCCGAGGGGAATGACGGACGTTGGTTTCGGCTCCAGTGGCGCGGGCGAAGACCGAGATCCCTCGCTGCGTTCAGGATGACAAACATTTTTTATCTCAGCAACATCTAAAGACAGGAAGAGGAAGCAAGATGGCGATCAAGAAATCACAATACAGAGACAGAGACAAATTGCTTCGAGAGCATGTGGTCGAACTTCTCAACGGGAAGGGCGCCCATGCCAGCTTTGACGATGCCGTAAGAGCGATGCCGGAAAAGTTATTCGGTGTGAAGCCCGAAAGATTTCCGCACTCCGCGTGGATGCTGCTGGAACATTTACGGATGGCGCAGTGGGACATTCTTGAATTCAGCCGCAATCCGAAATATCAGGCGCCGAAGTGGCCCGATGATTATTGGCCCAAGAACGCCGCTCCGCCGAGCCAAGCCGCGTGGAACAAAAGCATTCAGCAATTCCGTAAAGATCTGAAGGCGATGCAGGATCTGGTTTCCGATCCGAAGACCGATCTGTTCGCCCAAATTCCGTGGGGCGAGGGACAGACGATTCTACGCGAAGCCCTGCTTGTAGCCGACCATAATGCCTATCACATCGCCCAGTTAATCGACGTGCGCCGCTTGCTGGGCGCTTGGCCGGGCTAGCATTTGCTGTTTTGATATTCGAACTGACCACAAAAATCAAGCCGGCTTTTCAGAGCCGGCTCGAGTATTTTGTAGAGGGCGTTTTTGCGGGCTATTGCACGGCGAAGATCAGATCGTCGTGATCATTGTAAGGCCCCGTGGTGCATGCCGATGCGCTCCCCTGATAGCGGAATTGGGCCCGCACAGCCTGCAGGCTGCCGGTGGGAAGCGTGAACGTCGCGGACAAGCTTTGCGCTCCGGCTTTCGTAGGCACGATCGTCTTGATAAAAGTCCACGACGGGCTGTTGGCGTTGGCCGCGTAATAAAGGTCGAGGGCGTCCGACGTATAGGTGGCGTAGGCCCAGACCGTTGCCGTCACCTTCGCGGTGGTGGCATGGGTCAGCGCGCCGCCGCTGGTGGAAGTAATCACGAGCCGATCGTTCGATTCATCGGAGTGGAAAACACCGCTGGTGCCGTCAGCGCAGGAACTCTTAATCGTATTCGGCTGATTCGGTTCCGCGCCGCCCGACAGGGTATCGCGTCCCAATAACAGAGATGCGCCCGAGTCACACGAACTGCTGGCCGTCGCGCACTCTGGAGCCTTCAGTGTGGAATTGTAGACCGCGGTTTGCGCTGGTGCGGTAGACGTGACCGTCAGCGCGATCGTCGCGCTATGGCTTAGCGAGCCCGAAGTTCCTTTCACCGTAACGGTCACCTTTCCAATCGTTGCCGTGGAGGAAGCGGTAAGCGTGAGGGTTGACGTTGCGCTACTGTTGGCCGCCGGCGTTACAGGGTTTGCCGAGAAAGCCGCTGTCACGCCGCTGGGCAATCCGGTCGCGCTGAGAGTTGTCGCGGAGCTGAAACTATCCTGACTGGTTATCTTGATCGTGCTGGTTCCCTTGCCGCCTCGTTTTACGCTGACCGAAGCAGGCGAGGCGCTAATCGTAAAGTTTGGCGACGAAGTAGCGCTCACCGTGAGGGCAAGGGTGGTGGTCGCGACCAGGCTGCCCGAGGTGCCGGTGATGGTCACGGTTTTGGTGCCGGTTGTGGCCGATGAACTGGCTGTGAGCGTCAGCGTGCTGGTTCCCGTCGTAGGATTCGGGCTGAACGCCGCCGTTACACCGCTGGGCAGGCCGGACGCCGCGAGTGTCACGCTTCCCGTGAACCCGTTAAGGTCATTCACAGTGATTGTGCTCTTGCCGCTGGCGCCGCCTTCTGCGATCGTCAAACTACTCGGCGAATCTGTAAGGGTAAAGCTCGGGATGGCAGATCCGGTCAACGTGTTGATCAGGGTGGCTCCGTTCGGAGTGCCCCATCCAGTGACAAGGTCATAGCCAGTAACCGCGGGATATCCATTGCTCCCGCTGGTGATGTCGTGGAAGTTGCTGTCATAGCTGCTTCCGAAAGCGACTGGGTAAATAAGCGGATTGAGAAAGCCGAGAGTCGTGCCGTGATTGGTCACGTTCTGCTGGTTGGCCAGCGCGAGATAGCCCGCCCAGCGCGGCGCCGCGTAGCTGGTGCCGCCATATTCGTTGTAGTAGCAGGTCCCATCGTCGCAGAGAATGTTGTCATAGTTAGCTTCCGCAGCTACGTCGGGAATATTGCGGATGGTCGCGGAAGCCCCATTGGAGGAATCGGCAACGCCCACCTGCCAGCTCGGAATTGCGAACTCATCGTCAGCCGGACCGCCGCTGCTGTCAGACCACGCCGCTTCCGATTCCCAGGGGCCACCGGCACCATTTGTGGTCAAATCAGTTCCACCGACTGCTACGACGTAGACGTCTTCGGCTGGATAGCTCTCATCGATGTCGTTATTCCCCGTGTATTTGGCAGCATCACCGGAAGCGACGAAAAGATTCTGACCCTGCACCGCAAATTCCTTGAAGATGGGATCGTTCGACGAAGCATCCTCCGGAGCCCAGCCCCAGGAACAACTCAGTTGCTTGGAGATGTTGTCGGTGGCCATCTTGTTGAAAATGTCGACATCGCCCACTCCGATGGAAGAACTACCGGGCGCGATGTAGACGCGAACGGAAGTCAGGCCGGGGGCCATGCCGATCGGTTGCGCGATGTCGATGGCCTGCTCACCATCGTCTCCGTCCGAACCCGCGGTCCCGCCGTCGACCAAAACATTGGTGATCGTCACTGTGTAGGTCTCTCCGCCCATGTCCGATTTGACGTCGGCGAGTTCGTAGCCGTCGAACTCCAGCAGGCCAACAGATTGGCCGGCGCCGGTAAGAGCCGTGCCACCGTAGTAGGCCGCGCGCATGTCCGAGGGTCGATAGGCGCCCTGCGGTCCCGAGCCGCTGGCATTGCTCTTCAATGCTGCCGATACCAGGGTTTTCTTTAACATCGGTCGCGGTATGGAGTAATCATTCAGACCGGCGATGTGGGATATCGGTACGCTGAGATCCAGCGATGGCTCACGATCTGGCGAATAGAATGTGCGGTTTTCGGTCGGGTGTTGATACACGGTCATCACAACATGAAAGGCACTCTGGATCTGCGCCACCGTGCCATTGATATCCACGAGCAGGCGATTTGGAGGAGTATTCGTAACGGTAAAACCATTTGCCTTCGCAAAATCTATGACGGCCTGATAGTCCGCGACAGTTGGGCCAAACTGCTCAGTAAACTGCGCCACGCTCAGGAACTGATGATAGTCGGGACTGCTGGGATCGTAGAGCCGATCCAATAAACTCGTCAGTTCGGCCTGATTGCGCAAAGGCAGCATAATCGCCAGATTCATTCGCTGGCTGGGTGGAAGAACTCCCACTGGTGCAGCCTGACCATTCACGATCACAGGGCGGACATGATTATGTAGCGCCTGAAGCGTCTGTTGGGCTTGGGATGAGATTGCGCAAAGCAACAACAAAGCGGCAAACACAGTACCGGCCAATGGCTGCAGCGGGCGAATATTCTTTCTCACGATCTTGAACCTCTCGATTTTCTGAAATCGCTTCACAGACGAGCGGCGGTGAATCGAAGCCGTAACGCGACAGTTGCGGCATCTTAAACCAGTTTGAGCGTTTCACGGCGATTTTTTTCGGTGCTTTGTGGAAAGATTCATTCGGGGTTAACAACGCGAGGACGACCGGCTAGTGGGCCTGCGCCTGCTCGGGGAAGTCTGGAAGTGTTTGCAAGTTGGCGTTGCGGTCTGAAGCGAGAAGAGAAAAGCCGATGAACATCGGAGGCTGCACAGCCGCGCTGGCAAAAACTGCCACAAGATCGACAAACCAGCCGTACTCGGCGGTGAATCGGATGTGGGGCGGGACCAGGAGGGCTAGCCCGAAGCGGGTTGCATACCACGCTACAAGGGATCCAACCGTAGATTCGAGGACAAGGAGGGACAAGAGTTGTTCGTAGCCCTTGCTTAGCTTAATGCTGCTCTTGAGTGCGGCCCAGGCTCCGACGTTACTTGAGAGAACCCTCGGAATGGCCATTCCGAGGCAGCTAACGATACTGGCCACTATTAACATACCGATGAAACTTGCTCCATAGCTGAAACGCAAGAAATTTCCCCGGCCGAGCGACCGTAGCAGCGATAGATAAACGAATACCACAATCGCCATTCCGGTCAAGAACGCAAGGAACGTTAGAAAGGCAGCCCGCAGCAGCGGCCCGAAACGCTCCCGTGCCCGCCGATACCTATCGCTAGTCCAAACCTCTGCGTCGTCGTAGTTGTCAAGGCCGTTTATCACCGTTGCGATTGCAGCGAGGGCAAAACATCCCAGAAACCACGCTGCAAAAAAGCTTCCATACCTTACAACTCCTGCTTCGGCGATTTGCGCCAGATGGTAAGGAATTTCGCCTCGTGGGATGCTCCGATAGATGGTGTGGATACGACGGTCGGCCATCAGCAGAACGACCGAAGCCAGCAAAGACGTTGGTGCTGTAATCCCAAACCAGCAGCCGAATCGGCTTCCGTACAGGGCGTAGATATCCTTGAGTTGTAACTTGGGGTAAGGCAAACCTCCAAGCTTAACTTGCTGCGCGGTTGAGTAAGTTGGATCCATGTCTCGTGTTCCGCTCGGATCGCTTTCGAAACACGACTTTTACCTCCTCGCGCCACCGTTCGTCAATCCCCACAAACTGCCATTCGATCTCTGGCGAAAGGTAACGCAACAAGTTGTCCGTAGTTGGATGGACGTGGAGGGCGGGCGCCACCAGAAACAGCAGTGGTTTTTCCGGAGAGAGTTCTGTACCGCCGAAATATCCGAAGCGAGTGAATTCGCCGCGCGAGTGGTGCCATTCCACGCGCGACCAGTAGTCCAAACCTTGCAGAGGCAAATGGATGTCTTCATCCGCCTTGAGTTCTAACACCGCCAGCCTTCCAGCGGTCGTGGCCGTAAGCACATCGATCATGGCGCGGTCGGAAGCGGAGAAGGCGGGAATCTGCGAATACTGCCATAAAGGATCGAGCCGGCCGTCCACCACACTTACATCGCCCACGACCAGCGACTCCAGCCATCTTTCGGGACGAAGACGCCACAACGGGTGTTGGCGCGGTCCGTAGGGATGGCGTACATCTCGTAAACAGTGTGCCAGTTCGGTCAATGCTGGTTCGTTACCGGCATCGAGAATCCTCTCCTCCGCACCCACGCCGAATGCAATCTCCTGTGCGCTGCGAAACGATCCGGGAATACCGCCCAGCCTCGCCTCGGCAAATTCCAGCCCGCGCCAGCGGAAAGCAATCTCCGCTGCCGAGAGCACGCTGACTTCGCAGTTCGGCAGAATCTCCCGCACCCGCATGATCGATTCTTCGAACCGCGCGCGCGCAGCCACTTCATCGGCAGCGTGAATCAGCCTGGTTGAGACATTTCCGCGATCGGCGCAATCGATCTCCACTAACGCGTCGTGGCGTTCGTCCAGTTCAAAGAGTGACCACTTTGCGACATCGCGGTTCAGATTTGCCATCCTCTCCCGCGCCAGCGCCGAGGTTCCATTCGGAACAAATAGTTTCAAGCCTTCCACCACTACGTTTGCGCCTGCGCGTTGCGGCAAACATCGAGCCACAAAATGCCGAAGGTCAGCGCGGCGTCGATGGACGACTGCGTCTCCTGTGCGTTCACCCCAAGCAAGGCAAAGGCGGAGCGTCCCCGCCGCATCAGGCCCCGCGCGTACACGGGCCCAAATGATTTTTCCAGATCGACGCCAGTCGTCAACTTCGTCACTTTGAACTCGGAAAAATGCCGGTCGAGCGTCCTCCGCAGCTTCTGTTCGTAGGCGATTCGAGCTACTCGGCGGGCGGTTGGCGAGCGACGATCGCGTTCACGGCATATTTCGAGTTTGGATGGGCGCGCCTGGCCCAGGCGCTGCACCGCAAGCCGCAAGGTGCCATTTTTGACTTCGGCTTCCAGCACGCGGCGCACGGAATTTCTCTCCGCTGACCACAGATGGAGCAGGCACCGGTTGGATTCGCCCGAAATTGAATATTTGCTCTGCGCCAGATCAAATGCCACGGCGCCATTTTCCAAAACCACAGCTCCGGCGGCCTCGCTGAGAAAATCCTGCACGGTGCGCGTTAATGCTTGCGGCGTCACGGTTGGCATTTGGCTTTGCCCATGCAAGATGGTCCGGCTCGATTTTGCAACCTGCCCGCCCCCTTCGTCTCTGACATGTGACCATCGTCACGCTGCGTCTGTGAATGTTTTCACCATTCGACCCCATTTATATATGGGATAATGACTTTACCCGCTCAACTGAGTCCGCTTTCGGCATGGGACATCTAATTCGTGTGAGTAAAAGCTTGGATAAACAACCTCTTTTGGATAGACAACGTTTCTTCTTCGATCACTACGGAGTTACAGAAAACGATCTCGAACATTACCTTGCGGCGGCGCTTTCAGCCGGCGGCGATTATGCTGATCTTTATTTTGAATATCTCTCGTCCACCTCTCTGATGGTGGACGAGTCGATGGTGAAGTCGGCTTCGCAGGGAATTTCCGCGGGTTGCGGTGTGCGAGTGGTTTCCGGCGAGCGCACCGGATACGCCTATACCGATGATCTCTCCTCCAGCCGCATTCTGCACGCGGCTCGCACCGCGGCATTGATTGCCAGTGCCCCGGCGAAGACTCCCGTGGCTGGATTCCAGAAAACTGCAGCTCGCAGCTTGTACCCCGTGACTCTGCCCTCGGTCGATGCCGAGATTAGCGCGAAAGTCGAACTGGTAATTCGAGCCGACAAAGCTGCGCGTGCCTATGATCCGCGCATTCAGGAAGTTCGCGCCAGCTACTCCGACGAATTGCGAAACATTCTCGTAGTGGCATCGGACGGAACCTTTGCCGAAGATTCGCAGCCATTGGCCCGTATGAACGTGTCCTGTATCGCCAAGACAGAAAATAACTCGGCGCGCGGCGGCTCCGGTGGCGGCGGACGCGTGGCTCTCGATTTTTTCTTCGGCGATAAAAATCCCGAATTTTTTGCAAAGGAAGCGGCCCGCCAGGCGATCCTGCAACTCGAGGCGCGCGAAGCTCCCGCCGGCGACATGGAAGTGGTCCTCGGTCCCGGATGGCCTGGCGTATTGCTACATGAAGCGGTTGGTCATGGTCTGGAAGCCGATTTCAATCGCAAGAAAACTTCGGCATTTGCCGGGCTCATTGGCAAGCGCGTGGCGAGCGAGGGCTGCACGGTAATCGACAATGGCACGATGCCATGGCGTCGCGGTTCACTGAATGTGGATGATGAAGGCGAGCCCACGCAGGAGACCGTGCTGATTGAAAAAGGCATTCTGAAAGGCTATTTGAGCGACAAACTTTCGGCGCGCCTCATGGGTATCGCCGACACAGGCAATGGACGCCGCGAGAGCTACGAGCACATCCCCATGCCGCGCATGACCAACACTTACATGCTGGCAGGTCAGGATAATCCGGAGGACATTATCCGCTCGGTGAAGCGAGGCATCTACGCTGTGAATTTTGGCGGAGGCCAGGTTGACATCACGAATGGCAAGTTTGTTTTTGGAGCCTCGGAAGCGTACATGATCGAAGACGGCCAGATCACCGCCCCCATCAAAGGTGCAACCCTGATCGGCAACGGCCCCGATGTTCTGACGCGAGTCTCGATGGTCGGCAACGATCTGAAACTAGACGAAGGCGTCGGCACTTGCGGCAAAGATGGACAGGCCGTCCCGGTAGGCGTGGGCATTCCGACGATTAAGATCGATCGCCTCACAGTCGGCGGTACCGCCAAGAAGGATCCCGGCGGCTTCATGCAATAAGATCGGACTCACCACGGAGACACAGAGTCACGGAGAAATTCTTAAGCTGACTCTTCTTGGCTCTTGTTTCTCCATCTCTCCGTGGCTTTGTGGTAAAGAATTTTCTTATGCCCTCAACCCAACTAGAAGCCAGAAACCCGAAACTAGAAACGGACCTTCGCGAACTCGCTCAAGATATCGTCCGCCGCGCCATGAATGGGGGCGCCACCGCAGCCGAATGTGTAGTCCGCGAAGGGGATGAATTCTCCACGCTGGTCCGCCTCGGCCAGGTCGAAACGCTTAAGGAATCCGGATCGCGATCCATCGGTGTGCGCGTGTTCAATGGCCAGAGAGCGGCCAGCACCTACTCCAGTGATTTCTCTCGCGCTAGCCTCGATCGCATGGTGAAGTCCGCGTTGGAGCTTTCGAAGATCACCTCGGAAGATCCATTTGGCGGTATTCCGGACGCTTCCCAACTCGGTTCCCTGAAGGGCGATCTCGATCTTTATCACGAAGATGTTTATTCTCTTCCTGGACCAGATCGTATCGACTACGCGCGGCGCGCCGAAAAGGCTGCGCTCGACTTCGATCCACGTATTAAGAATTCTGAAGGTGGGTCATTCGACGCCGCCACCGGCCACAAAGTTTTGGCAAACTCGCACGGATTCGTCGGTGAATACCGACGCTCCTATTGCTCCATGGCTGCTGTCCCCATCGCGCAAACGGAAGATGGCGGGATGCAGCGCGATTACTGGTTCTCGGTGGCGCGCACGCTAAGCAAGCTGGAATCACCCGAGCAGGTTGGGAGAATCGCGGCTGAGCGAACGCTGCGCCGTTTGGGTGCGCGCAAGGCGAAGACTGCGCAGGTACCGATCGTTTTCGATCCCATGGTCGCGACATCAATCCTGGAACATATTTTCGAAGGGATCAATGGCGATTCGGTCTACCGCGGCGCGTCGTTTCTCGCCGGCAAGCTAGGGCAGAAAGTTGCTGGCGGCAACGTCACCATCATCGATGATGGGACCATTCCCGGCGGCTTCGGCACCAGTCCGTTTGATGGCGAAGGCGTTCCCACGCGCCGGACAACGGTCATCGAAAATGGTGTGTTGAGTTCCTATCTTCTGAATACGTACACCGCCAAGAAGCTGGGACTCAAGACCACCGGCAACGCCTCCCGCGGACTCGCCGGGACGCCAGGAATCGGCCCGGGCAATTACTTCTTGCAGCCTGGAACAAGGACTCCGAAGCAATTGATTTCTGAAATCAAAGAAGGTTTATACGTAACGGAGTTTCTCGGCCACGGAGCGAACCTGGTGACTGGCGATTATTCCCGTGGCGCTTCCGGCTTGTGGATCTCTGGCGGGGAGTTCGCTTATCCCGTGGAAGAAATTACGGTAGCCGGAAACCTGAAGGAAATGTTCTTCAACATCTCCGAGATCGCGAGCGACCTCGAGTTTCGCGGTTCGGTGGCTTCGCCAACGTTGCGCATCGACGGCCTCACAGTCGGCGGCGAATAATCGTTGCCTTATAGTCAAAACATGAAATTCGCCAAGATCGTATTTTGGATGGCTGGTATTTGGGGAGTTTTAGTCCTCACGCCGCTATATTTCATGTTTAATCTGATCGGGCGCCAGGATCCTCCGCCCATTAGCCATCCTGCGTTTTACTACGGGTTCGTCAGCGTGGGCTTGGCATTTCAGTTCGTCTTCTTCGTGCTTGCCACGGACCCAGTACGCTTTCGGCCGATGATGATTCCTTCGCTGATCGATAAATTTGGCGGAGGAATTTCTTTCGTTGTCCTCTATATGCAGCATCGCCTAAGACCCGGAGACCTGTTTCTTGGCTGCGTCGATCTGTTGTTCGGCGTGCTATTTCTGGCGGCTTTCCTGAAGACTGGCAATTAGCGCCCAGAGTACAATCGAGTTGCATGGGCGGCCTGATCCAGCCAAGTCCGGTAGCCGAAGAGCCTGATTCCAGTCGGCGGACGATTGCGATCGCTGTGACGGTCGTCATTGTCATCGCCGTGGTTGCCGCGTTTCTTCTGCGCACCCCGCCGAAGGGTGCATCGGGACCTCCGCCTTATGCGGCGAATCTGAAGCTTTCGGACTTTAAGATGAGTGCGGCCGAGAATTTTGTCGGAGCAACCGTCAGCTACGTAGACGGAACCGTCACCAACACCGGCAATAAAACGGTCACGCACGCGATAGTCGAAGTGAACTTCAAAGACGACATGGGACAAACTGTGCAGCGGGAAGAGATCCCACTGCAGGCGCTGAAAACCAGCGGACCATATCCTGAAGCCGTGGATTTCAGAGTGTTGCCGCTGGCTCCCGGACAAAGCCAAACTTTTCGCCTGACGTTCGAAAGCATTTCCGCGCAGTGGAACCATCAATATCCCGACATCCAGATCACCGATGTTACGGTGAAATGAATCCGCCAGCGCTGCTCGAGTCGAATTCCTGATTTCCGATCGCCAACTTCCGATTGCCGATTTAAGAACTTGGCTGGCGGTCTGTGGGTGGCGCGCGGAAAAACCGTCACTCGGAAATCGAAAATTGACAATCGGTACAATGACTTCATGGCCGATGCAAAACCATTCCGCCTGACGGAGTCGGTAAAAGCTGCGGGTTGAGCGTCCAAGCTGAGTCCGGCGGCGCTGGACACGGTGCTTGGGAAATTAGCCCGGCAACACGACCCCAATGTTCTGGTCGGCTTCGACCACGCCGACGACGCCGGAGTGTATCAAATCGCGCCCGATCAGGCGCTGGTCCAGACGGTCGATTTCTTCACGCCCATCGTCGACGACCCTTACGTCTTCGGGCAGATCGCCGCGACGAACGCTCTCAGCGACATTTACGCCATGGGCGGCCGTCCGCTCACTTCGCTGGCGCTCGTATGTTTTCCCGACAAAGCGGACTTGGCAATACTCGAGCGCATTCTCGCCGGCGGCCTATCAAAAATGATCGAGGCGGGATGCACGGTAATCGGTGGGCATAGCATTCGTGACGAAGAACTCAAGTTCGGCTATTCCGTTACTGGACTCGTCCACCCGAAAAAAGTTCTCGCCAATGGTGGCGCGCGGGCCGGCGACGCTCTCATCTTGACGAAAGCGCTGGGCACGGGAGTGATCTCCACTGCGATCAAAAAAGGACTGGCCGATCAAGCCTGGATCGATGCTGCCGTTCAATCGATGACGACGCTGAACAAGCAGGCCGCGGACCTTATTAGCAATCGCGAATATCGCGTGCACGGCATGACCGATGTTACCGGCTTCGGCCTGATTGGCCATGCGCGCGAAATGGCTTTGGCCAGCGATGTGGCATTGCAATTCTTTTCGAAAGATATTCCAGCTCTGCCTGGCGCTCTAGATTGCATTCGAGCAGGTCATATTCCCGGCGGCCTCAAAAATAATCGAGACTTCGCGGAATGCGTTGTCGGCTACGAATCCTCGATTGCCGACGATCTCAAGACTTTGCTGTTTGACCCACAGACTGCCGGGGGACTGCTCATCTCGGTTGATAAAGACGATTGCGAGGAGCTTGTCGTCGAACTTCAGTCGGCGGGGGTTCCGGCGCATCGTATCGGCAAGGTAACTGAATCCCAGAAGCCGCTCATCCGCATCTACTAAGTAGCCAGCTTTCATAGATCCGGCCAGCTTTTCGGAGAGGAATTCTTATGCAATTTCGCGAACTTGGACGCAGCGGTCTCAAAGTCTCTGCCCTCGGTTTGGGCTGTATGGGTATGTCGGAGTTTTACAGCGGACGCGATGACAACGAATCTATCGCCACCATTCACCGCGCTCTTGAGCTGGGAATCACCTTTCTCGATACTGCGGATGTTTACGGTCCGTACAAAAATGAAGAACTGGTCGGGCGCGCCATCAAAGGCAAACGCGACAAGATTGTGCTGGCGACAAAGTTCGGTATTGTCCGCGACCCCGCTAATCCGCAGAACCGGGGCGTTAGCGGAAAACCAGAGTATGTTCGCCGATCGTGTGAAGGAAGTTTGAAACGATTGGGAGTCGAGACCATTGATCTCTATTATCAGCATCGCGTCGACCCCGCCACGCCGATTGAGGAAACTGTGGGAGCGATGGCGCAACTCGTAGAGGAAGGAAAAATTCGCCATATCGGCCTGTCTGAAGCTTCGCCGCAGACGCTGCGCCGGGCGGTGAAAGTGCATTCGATCACTGCGCTGCAGACAGAGTATTCCCTCTGGAGCCGTGAGCCGGAAGAAGAAATTCTAGCAACTTGCCGTGAGTTGGGAGTTGGCTTCGTGGCTTACAGTCCACTGGGACGCGGCTTCCTGACTGGCCAGTTCACACGCTTCGAAGACTTTCCCGAAGACGACTACCGCAGATTTTCTCCGCGCTTTCAGGGAGAAAACTTTCAGAAGAATCTGGATCTGGTGCGTAGGGTCGAGGAAATTGCGCATGAGAAACATTGCACTCCCGCGCAACTGGCGCTGACCTGGGTACTCGCTCAGGACAAAAACATTGTGCCCATCCCAGGCACAAAGCGGCGCAAATATCTGGAGGAGAATGTTGGGGCTCTCGATGTTAACCTCACCAAAGAAGACTTACAGCGAATCGAGGAAATCTTCCCCGCTGACGCAGCCTCCGGTTCTCGCTATCCGGAGCACATGATGAGCCTGGTGAACCAATAATTCACAGCCGGTGTAAATAATTTGGGCGGCCGAAAGGCCGCCCAAAAAAGAAATATCAACAACCAGCTAAATTAAGCTCGCGCCGGGCTCTCTCCGCCCTTGGCGATTCCACGTCCTGGCTCCGGCTTCAATACCTGCTGCACGCCGCCGTCATCAGGTTTTGACGGCAACTTCATCGGTGGCAGTTCTTTGCCCTCGACCAGCAGCATTACTTCAGAAGCATCCAGTACTTCTCGCTCGAGCAGCGCCATCGCAATCTTTTGAAGCGTATCGGGATTTCCCTGCAGGATGCCCTTCGCCGTTTCGTATCCGTAATTCACCAGTTTGCGGACTTCGCCATCGATCTTGATGGCCGTGTCTTCGCTATAGTCGCGGTGCTGGCTGATCTCGCGGCCCAGGAAAATCTGCTCTTCTTTCTTGCCGAAGGTCAGCGGTCCAAGGTCGCTCATGCCCCACTCGCACACCATCTTGCGCGCCATTTCCGTGGCCCGCTCAATGTCGTTCCCTGCGCCGGTGCTCATCTGGTTGAGGAAGAGCTCCTCGGCCAGGCGTCCGCCCATCAGAATCGCCAGGTCGGTCTTCAGATACTCTCTCGTGTAATTATGGCGGTCGTCGATGGGCAACTGCATGGTTACGCCCAACGCCATGCCGCGCGGGATGATCGTGACTTTGTGCACCGGATCAGAGCCCGGAAGTTTAGCCGCAACCAGTGCGTGTCCGGCCTCATGGTAGGCCGTCACTTTCTTTTCTTCGTCGGAAAGGATCAGCGACTTGCGCTCGACGCCCATCAGCACTTTATCTTTGGCGACTTCAAAATCAAACATCAGCACAGCCTTGCGATTCTGCCGGGCTGCAGCTAAAGCCGCTTCGTTGACCATGTTGGCCAAGTCGGCGCCAGAAAATCCAGGCGTTCCGCGTGCCAGCACCTGGAGATCGACATCCTCTGCGAGAGGAATCTTGCGGGTGTGCACGCGCAGAATTTCTTCGCGCCCGCGCACATCTGGACGGCTGACTACCACTCGACGATCGAAACGTCCCGGCCGCAGCAGCGCCGGGTCCAACACATCTGGCCGGTTTGTCGCGGCCATCAGGATGACACCCTCGTTTGATTCGAAGCCGTCCATTTCCACCAGCAACTGGTTCAAGGTCTGCTCGCGCTCATCGTGGCCGCCGCCCAGTCCGGCACCGCGATGGCGTCCTACCGCATCAATTTCGTCGATGAAGATGATGCAGGGCGCATTCTTTTTGCCTTGTTCAAATAAATCGCGAACCCGGCTGGCTCCGACGCCTACGAACATTTCCACGAAATCCGAGCCAGAGATGGAAAAGAAAGGAACGTTCGCCTCGCCGGCAACTGCTCGAGCCAAAAGGGTTTTTCCTGTACCCGGAGGCCCAACCAGCAGCACACCTTTAGGAATTCTGCCGCCAAGCTTTTGAAACTTTTGCGCCTCCCGCAGAAATTCAATAATTTCTCGAAGCTCTTCCTTGGCTTCCTCTACCCCAGCCACGTCTTTGAACGTGACCTTCTTCTGCTGCATCGATAGCAGACGGGCGCGGCTTTTTCCGAACGACAAAGCTTTATTTCCGCCGGTCTGCATTTGGCGGATCATGAAAAACCACAGCGCGCCCAACAAGATCAGCGGTGCCCAGGTTCCCAGCAACTGCAGCGGCCAGCTTCCGCTGTTCACGTCCTTGATGTTTACCGATACGCCCTTGTCGTTGAGCGTCTTGAACATATCGGGATAATTTGCCGGCACGGTGGTGTGGAAGGCGGACCCATCGCGGGCCTTCCCGTGGACCTGTTGGCCGTCAATGGTGACTTCATGGACGTTGCCTTGGTTCACGTCATTCAAGAATTGCGTGAAGTTAACTTCTTTATCTTTCTGCCCGCCGCGACCCTGTTGAATAACCTCCCACAACAGTAGAGCGGACAAACCAATCACCAACCAGAATGCTACGGTTTTGACTGTTGAATTCACCAAGACACTCCTAAAGAAACCGGGACCCGAACAACTCTGCAAGACCCGAGGCTCCTGCCACTAAATTAGATGCCATCCGGACAATTTGGATGAGAAAAAACCCTGAGAACCTTTATTCTACCTGTTCTGTGAGAAAAAGGCGCGCCTAGTTTGCCATGACTTAAGTCATCGGCGGGACCGGTGTCGCAGCCAGGTAGGGGATATTGCGGTTGGTTTGCTCCGCCGCGCCCAATCCGTAGCCGATGAGGAAGGCTTCATCCACCAGGAAGCCGAAATAATCGGGCTGCAAGGCTACCCGGCGGGCCGACTGGCGATCCAAGAGTGTTACTAACTTTACGGAAGCGGCCCCACGCGCTCGCAGGTCGTTCATCAGGAACTCGCTGGTCACGCCCGAATGCACTAAACCCTCAACCAGTAAAATATGCTGGCCGCGAATATCCGGCTCGTGGCTGAAGAAAATCTCTACAATCTCTCCTGCCTGCTTGCCCGACTGTTTGCTGTATTTGGGTTTGATGAACTGGCAGATCACCGGAACGTCGAGCGCCCGAACCAAGTCCGCCATAAACATGAAGGCATTCTCCAGAACGGCCAGAGCTTGAATAGTCTGTCCCCGATAGTCGTCGGAGATGTGGCGGCCCAGTTCCCTCACGCGTTTCTGGATCTGCTCGGACGCAATAACCTGGCGGAGAGACTCCGCTTTCGCACCATTCATGAAGTGGCTTGCCTCCCGGTCGAGAGCTTCATAGTGCCACTGGACCGTTTATCTTCGACTACTGTCTCGACAAGATTCTAAATCGGGTCCTCGTCGATCACCCGTGGAGTCTTTCGGATCCATACCGCTTCTTGTCCCGCCAGCGCTCGCAACTTGGCGGGAACCGGAAAGCCGCGCATCCAAACCAACTCGGTCCCACTCACCGCGACCGGCCACAGCCTCCGCTCCGGCTGCGCCAGATGCAGCTCTCGCAGCAACTCTTTCACTTTCTTCGGGGCCTTGGTATGGGCCGGCCAGAACCGGTCTCCCGCACGCCAATTCCGTACAGTCAACTGCTCTGCCAAAAAATCCGGCCGAAGAAGTTGCTCGGGATTATACCCTGCAATCCCGCCTTCGGGAGTGACGCGCAACGCTTCGATTACTCCCCCCAACTCCGGAACCGCAATGCGGCCAGGGATGGACAACGGATATTCGTAATCCGGCACGGGCTGGCTGTGCCGCAGGTCTGGCGTAACGAACACCACAGCCTCCGGCTCGCGCACGATCTTCCAGCCGAGCGGAAGCGACAACTCTTTTCCTGCTGGACCTTCTTGCGCCGCGAACCGCAAAATTTCTTCGATGTGCTTGAACTCCAAGGGAATTCCGGCGTGATCGCCGATTGCTTTCAGCACTCTTCTCTGCACGGCCTTCGGCTCCGTCAGCAACCAAGGCCGGCTCACGGAAGCATTCATGACAATTGGTTCCGATTCCTCAATTCTTTTTAATAGTTCAGGATCCGGCCCGGGTTGCGACACGCTAATCTGCACCAGCGAGTGTGAACTGCTGAAAGCCTGCGCCCATTCCGGTTCCGACCCCTGCACAACTGTCCCCAGCCAGCCGGTAACTTCGTTCTCCCAGTAATCTTCCTCATCGCGGGCAATCTCCGCGAGCTCGGCAAAATTCTCGGCCACCGCGGGATTGAATTCGCGCTCGAGCAGCGGCATCACCAGCTTGCGCACCCGGTTGCGGGTGAATTTGGAATCCGCATTGGTCGAGTCTTCACGCCACGGCTGTTTCAGATCGGAAAGATACTGGTGCAGCTCGCTACGCCGGAACGGCAATAACGGACGAATAATTTCGCCATGATCTTCGCCCTCGTCATGCTCGACTAAAATTCGCGGATAGATTCCGCCCAGGCCCCGCATCCCCGTGCCGCGAATCAACCGCATCAAGACCGTCTCCGCCTGATCATCGAGCGTGTGTCCAGTGGCGATCTTGGTTAGAGATCCTTGCTGGTTTTGTCTTTGAAAGGGCACGGCTTCGGCCGTGCCGTGAACGTCCCTCGAGGAGTTGGGACTCAGCCTCTGAGGGACACCTTGGGGTGGCGCAGCGCTTTCAGCGCTGCGATCCGAGGACTCTAGACTTTGGGCTTGAGCCCCTGGGGCGCTTGAATCCTCCGATTCATGTTCTGATCTAAGCAGCTCCCCAAAGAATCCATACCGCAACTCCCGGGCAGAAGCTTCCAGGCCGGAATGCTCCTCAGCAGCTACCTGTGCCGTATCGCGGCTCGCCGAATAGAACTCCAGGTCCAGTTCGCGAGCCAGTTTCGCCACGAACTCCTGATCTGCATCCGACTCCGTGCCTCGTAATTGGTGATTGAAGTGAACCACCGAAACCACAATGCCGAGTTCGTTTCGCAATTCGAGAAGCAATCGAAGTAATGCGACCGAATCGATGCCACCTGAGACTGCAACCCCAACGCGGTCTCCCGCCCGCAACAGCTCGTCCTGTCGGAGATGTTTCAACAAACGCTCTGCCAGAGGATTCACCCGATCATCGTACATCCGGCAACGCGAATACAGACGGGGATAGCTAACGCGGTTTTGCTTTTGCGATCCTACTTGACCGATGCTATTTTGAGTGCCTTACGCAGAGAGACCTTGAAATGGATCGACGGCAATTTCTAAGCCGCTCGTTGGTTGCTGCGGGCGGGGCCGTGCTCTCCGGCCGAAGAATGGGAGGACGGAACCCGCGGTCAGTACCGAGGCCGACTCAGATCCTCAGGACCCAGCCTTCGGTAATCTTCAGCAACATCGGAAGTCCAGATAATGTTTGCATGCGCACGATCCTAACTTCACAGCAATGACACGTTTCAATTCACTTTTGGTATTGCTTTTCCTAATTTCTCCGGCTGTTTGTCAGCAATCCAGTCAGCCCGCGGATCCCATTCCTGATCAGGGCGGCGGAGGGGCGATCCTCTATTCCGAAGGCGGAGCATTCATGATAGCGGCACCGAAAGGTTGGTCCCTCGATCGCGAAGTGGGCCAGCGTTTGGGGACTTGCTGCGTCTTCTATCCGGAAGGTTCGACATGGGACGACGCCGAAACCGTGATTTATCCCAATATTGTCAGCAAAGGCCCGGGCCAGCAAACCCTCCACGAACTGATGGCTAGTGACCTGAATGACTTTCGTGATCATAATCCCAAGATGAGCTTCGAGGACGGAGAGGAGATTCGTCTTAAGAACCATGGCACCGCCAAGGTCCGGTACTTCTATAACGTCAATCAGGGTTCCTCGGAGGCTGTGGCGTATGTCGACGAGGAGAAGATCATCGCGCTGGTCGTAGTAAGTTCGAAGACAAGAAAAGGGCTGAACGAATCAATCCCTCTTTTACGATCGGCTTTGCAGACCTATGCTTACATGGATGTCCGACTCTCCAACAAGGTAAAGGCCAGCAGCGGGCCATCAGCCCAGTCGCCGAAGGACTAGCCTCTTTCAAGATGAACCGACGCTCTCGGGGCACCGAGGACAGCTGTCCCCACACGAGTACGTCAGAGTCCCGGACGCTTCTCCGCGATTAATTTCCTAACCTTCTCGACGAACTCGCTCGCAGCCATGTCCTCAGTCTTCTCTTTCCCTCGAGTCCGCACGTTCACCTTGCCAGCCTCCGCCTCTTTGTCTCCAACGACCAGCAGGAACGGCACTTTCTGCATGGCGTGCTCGCGGATCTTGGCATTCATCTTTTCGTTGCGCGCATCCACTTCCACGCGCACGCCGATGGCTTTCAGTTGATCCGCAACTTTGTTGGCATACTCCGCGTGCCGCTCGCTGATCGGAATCGTCGCCACCTGGACCGGCGACAACCATACGGGGAACGCACCCGCATAGTGTTCGATCAACACTCCGAAAAATCGCTCGATCGATCCGAACAACGCGCGATGCACCATTACCGGCTGTTTGCGTGAACCATCTTCCGCCACATACTCCAGGCCAAAGCGCTGCGGCAGATTGAAGTCGACCTGCACCGTCGAGAGCTGCCACAACCGCCCAATGGCGTCCACAAGCTTGATGTCAATCTTCGGTCCGTAAAACGCCGCCTCGCCGGGCATGGTCTTGTATTCGATGTTCCGGCCCTTCAGCACTTTCTCGAGCGACTGGGTGGCGTGGATCCATTGCTCTTCACTACCCACGAAATTCCTGCGGTCGTTGGGATCCCACGTCGAAAGTTCAGTCTGGAAATTGTCGAAGCCAAAATCTTTCAACACGTCCAGCGCAAAGTCGAGACAGCCGGTAATCTCGGCTTCGACCTGCTCCGGCGTGCAAAAAATGTGCGAGTCATCTTGCGTAAACCCGCGGACGCGCAATAGCCCATGCATCACTCCGGATCGCTCGTAGCGATAAACCGTTCCCAGTTCGCCCAGACGCACCGGCAGGTCGCGATACGACTTCAGCGAGTCTTTGTAAATCAGAATATGCCCCGGACAGTTCATCGGCTTCAGCCGATATTCGGCGTCGTCGAGCTCCATGGCATCGAACATGTTCTGCGCGTAATAGCCCTCGTGTCCCGAGGTAAAGAACAACTGCCGCCGAGCCACATGCGGCGTGTAAACCAGCGAGTAGCCGCGCTTCAGGTATTGCTCGCGCATCCAGTCTTCCATCTGTTTGCGAATGATCCCGCCCTTGGGATGCCAGAAGATCAGCCCCGGCCCGGCCAGCTCCTGGATGGAGAACAGATCGAGCTGCTTGCCCAGTACGCGATGGTCGCGCTTCTTCGCCTCTTCTAACTGCTGCAGGTGAGCATCGAGTTCTTTCTTCGAGAAAAACGAAGTTCCGTAGATGCGCTGCAGTTGCTGATTCTTCTCATCGCCCAGCCAGTAGGCTCCGGCCACATTGAACAGCTTGAATGCCTTGATCTTCCCGGTCGATGGAATATGCGGCCCGCGGCAGAAATCAGTGAATTTGCCAGTGCGATAAATCGAAATCTTTTCATCGGGCTTGGTGAATTGCTCGATGAAATGGCACTTCATGAAGTCGCCTTCTTTTTTGAATTCAGCGAGCCCTTGATCGCGAGGCAGAAATTCGCGAGCGTAAGGAATGTTCTGCTGCACCAGCTCCTGCATCTTCTTCTCAATTTTTTCCAGATCCTCGGGCGTGAACGGAGTTGGCCGGTAGAAGTCGTAAAAAAATCCGCTCTCGGTCGGCGGTCCGTGTCCGAGCTTGGTCTCAGGAAAAAGCTCCAGCACGGCCGCAGCCAACAAATGCGCGGACGAATGCCGATAGACTTCGAGCGCTTCCGGATCCTTCTCGGTCAGTAGGCGGAGGGCGGTATCTTTTTCCAGCGGCTTGGTCAAATCGATCAGCATAGGGCGGGCGCTCTCGCCCGCCTGATCGCCGTTAGAAGATACCTTCGCAACCAGCGCAGCATCCGCCAGCCGCGGACTGATCGACTTTGCAATATCGAGCGCAGTCGTGCCCTTAGGAACATCCTTCACGCTTCCATCCGGAAGCTTCACATGAATACTGTCTGCCATAGAGTTGGGACCTGCAGGTGTTCGAATCTTCAGTTTATGGGAGGGATTCTAGAGGGTCAAACCGGGCTGGAACAAAGCTGGAGAAAGAAAGGCGGGCCTGTCCACCCGCCTTCCGCATTTATCGACGGTTCCTACGGCGCCACATCCTTCACATGCGTCGCAATATACCAGATGTTCCCCAGCGGGTCGGTGACGGCGCCATTTCGATCGCCATATGGCTGGTCGACAAGTTCGTGAAGCGATTTCGCGCCTGCAGCTAATGCGCGACGATAAACCGCATCGCAATCCGGCACGTACATATAGAACATCGAAGGCATGGGCTGGTAAGGCCCGTGCGCCTCGCCCATTTCAATGACCGAGTCGTCAATGCGAACCTGCGCATGGTGAACCACCCCGTCAGGAGACGCGTACTTCGCCAGCTCCTGTCCTCCGAAAGCGCGCTTCAGAAAGCTGATCGCAGGCTCAGCGCGCCGAGGATGCAGATACACATTCACGTTGTGCATCCCTTTCGGAATGTAGCTTTCCCCCTTATGCGTGGCGATGTACCAGAAGTTTCCAAACGGATCTTTCACGCTGGCGCCTCGTTCGCCGTAATCGTGATCCTGCGGCTCGTTAATCGTCATCGCTCCCGCCTGCAGAGCTTTCTTATAAGCCGCATCGGTGTCCTCGACATAAATATGCAGGGCTGTGGTCTTCGGATCCGCGGCGAACGGCTTGCCCGGAACCCCACCACCCATCATCAGCATGGTGTCTCCTATGCGAACCTCGCCGTGAATTCCGCCGGCTCCTTCTCCGACCGCACGCAATGTCACTTCCGCTCCGAATGCGTTTTTCGCAAACTCCAGCATTGCGTCACCATCGGCTGTGACAATGTAAGGCGTCACTCTGTAGAAACCGCGCGGAATGGGATTCACGCGCGGCTGCCGTGCTTTCTCGTCCATGCGGCCGCCTTCAGGTCCTGTGGTCAATCCCTTCATGCGCCGGTGCATCTCTTCGACCGGAATCTCCTCCGTCAGTGTGGACACGCTCCACGTATATCCAAAAGGATCCTGAAGCATTCCTTCGCGGCGTCCGTAAAATTGATCAGCGATGGGCCGCACGGTCTTGGCCCCTGCCTCAATCGCATGGGCAAAAAACTTGTCTACGTCAGGAACACTCAGCGACATTATGAGGGGTGAATTTCCCAGCGTCTCCGGACTGAATCTCCCTCCCTCCGGCCACTCTTCCGCCAGCAGAATCGTCGAGTCCCCGATCCTGATTTCAGCATGCGGGATGCTCCCTCCGGCCTCGAAGCGCATGATTTCCTTAGCGCCAAAGGCTTGCTTGTAGAACTCAATCGCCTTGGCCGCATCTTTAAAAGTTAATCTCGGTGTCGCAGTAGTATGAACAGCCGCAATCGGTTCAGCAACGCTACTCATGGTCCTTTTCCCTTCCAGTTGTGATTTCAATCGTGCCCTGAAGCTTGCGCTCGGCAGATTGCGCAAGTCTGCCGCGATGCGCACCAGTGGCTCGATTTCACCCTCAACTTTCGGGGCACGTCCGTCCGTTCGAGCCAGCATGGCTTCGACGGCCTGGTTCAGTTGCTCGATCTTCTTAGCGCCGATATTTCCTGGATTCAGAGAGCGCTTAGGCATCGGCACCCTCCATTCTTGCGCGGAGCGTCGTCAGCGCGCGAAACTGCAACTGCTTCACCGCGCCTTCGGTCTTGCGGATATCCCGCGCCACTTCCTTGATGCTTTTCTGTTCCACGAACCTCAGTACTACGACTCGCCTTTGTTCCGCCGGCAACGTATCCACCAGACGAAATAGCGTTGCTCTTCGTTCTAACTCTTCAAGTTCCACATTCTTGGCTGGCGCCGATTCGATCTGCGCCGGCGCATCGACCAATTGTTCCCGGTTCGATCGCTGCCACCGGTCCGAAATCAGATTCGCGGCAATCCTGAACAGCCAAGCGGCAAACGGAATGCCTCGCCATTCAAATCTCCGCAAATTAGAAAGTGCGTGATGGAATACTTCGGAGGTCAGATCCTCGGTTTCCGTGCGATCTCCTACCCGCCGCGCCACGTACGCATAAACGCGCTCGAAATTATTCTCGTAGAGCTCCGCAAAGCGCGCAGGGTCCTTCTGCGCCGCTTCGACCAGAAGCCGATCGTCCGCTTCTTTCTTAAGAGCCTTCAACGATTTCTCCGCGCGGAGATGTCTTACACAGGGATAACGGCAGGAATCAGGAAAAAGTTACGGCTGGAAAAAGTTATGTGGCGGCCGTGCTCTGAGAATAATACAGATCTTCTATGGCCTTTCGAACTTTGGCCGACACCGCTTCTAAATCCTTCATCTTCAACCCCACAGTCGGAATCGGCTCGCCCACGCGCATCTCCAGCGGTCGGCACTTGATGTGGTAAGTATCCATGGGCAGCAGCTCGTAAGTGCCGACCAGAGCCACGGGGACGATATCCACCTGGGCCTTGATCGCAAGAAAAAAAGCTCCCGGCAGAAACGGCTTAATCTCGCCATCCGGAGTGCGCCCGCCTTCGGGATAAATCACCAGCGGCATCCCGGCCTTCAAACTTTTCACCGCAGAGCGGATCGCCGCAATTGAATTGGTTGGTTTCTGCTGATCGATGCAAACTTGTCCCGACCGCTTCAACTGCCAGCCCACCACCGGATACGCTAATAATTCTTTCTTGAAAACGATGCGGAACTGAAAAGGCAAGTAAACATATAAAACGGGAATATCCATGGCCGACGCATGATTCACCGCAAAGACATGCGGCTTCGACGTGTCGATCTTATCCAGGCCGGTAACCTTCACCGGGGACAAGATGGTTTTCATGATGAGCCATGACCAGGTTCGCGAAAACCAATGGAGGCGTCGTCCGCTGCGGTCGAACAGCCCGCCGGGCAGGGCAAGCAAACCCAGAATAAGCGTGTAAAACCAGATCAGCGGATCGAGAACAAAATAGGACCTCAGCCGACTCAACCATCCATAGGTCTTCCCCGGAATCGCATGCGGGCTTCCGCGCGGCGCTATCGCCGTTGCGGCATCTGAGCCTTGCTCCACTTCCACAGATGAATTTACTTCCTGCACATTTCTATTTTAGGGGAAACTACCGGTCCGCGCTGTATCGGGCCTGCGCTCCAATCTGGCTCATCACTTCGCCAACCAGATAGATTGATCCGGTTATCACAACAATCGTTGCAGCATCGCTGATCTCTCGGGCTCGCTCGACGGCCCGCTGCACATCTTCGACCCTCTCGACCTCAGCCCCCGCGCGGGCCGCCACTTCCTGAATTTCCTCAGGCGATGCCGCCCGCGGATTCTCCGGTCTGGTTACAATAACGCGATCGGCCAGTGGAAATAGAATCTCCGCCATTTCTGAGATTGCCTTATCCCGCATCGCACCGAAAACAAAAATCAGCCGGCGGTCTTCGTAACGCTCCGAAAGGGCCGAACGCAGCGCCCACGCGCCCGCCGGATTGTGCGCGACATCGATCACCATCTCGGGCCACCCCGGGCGCCGGGCAATCACTTGAAACCGGCCCGGCCAGTTCGTCTCGCGTACGCCACGCTCGATACTCTTTGGCGTAACGGTGCTGAATCCTTGCTGACGCAATTCAACGGCGGCCGCAATCGCCAATGCAACATTGCGCAACTGATGGCGCCCCACTAATGGCGTCTCCACCAGAATTTGTTCACCCATAACCTGAAGCGGGTAGCGATATACAAACCGGCTATTGGCTTGCTTGGTACTCGGCGCCAGGTATTGGCTGCTTCCGGGCGAAACCGGTGGCACGTACGGCACCGCATTCACAGCACGCGCTCCGAGTTCGAGGATCGTGTTGCCGATCACGTCATTGGCTTCGGGCTGCTGTGGCAGGGTCACAACCACGCCGCCAGGACGAATAATTCCCACTTTCTCGCGCGCGATCTCGCTTACGCTATTTCCTAGGAATTTCTGATGATCGAGAGAGATGTCGGTAATCACGCTCAGCCGCGGTTCCACCACGTTGGTGGCATCGAGCCGTCCGCCCATGCCGACTTCCAGCACCGCCAGATCCACTTTCTCTCGCGCAAAATACTCGAAAGCAATCGCAGTCATCATTTCGAAAAAACTCGGATGCCAAGGCAGTTCAGTTTTTTCCACCAGGTTTTCTGCTGCCCCATCAATCGCTCCATGCAACTCGGCGAAATCATCGTCGCTGATCTCCTCGCCATTGATTCGGATTCGCTCGTTGATTCGCATCAGATGCGGCGACGTGTACAAGCCGGTCTTCAACCCTGATGCCTGCAAGATTGAGGCGAGCGTCGCCGCTGTTGAACCTTTGCCATTTGTGCCAGCGATGAGGACACTCGGGAAACGGCCCTCTGGATGATTCAACGCTTCCAGTAGCACTCGCATATGCGCCAGATCAAACTTGTTGGAGGGGGTTTGCGCCAGTTCATGCCCCAGCGCAAACATGCGGGATACCGCGCTTTGGTAGGAAGGGGACAAGCTTTTAGCTCTTAGCCGTTAGCTCTTCGCCGTTGACCCACGGCTTCTGTTTCTAAGTCAGAGTATCAAACGGATTTGAGGATTCAGGAGGATTAGTTGGGTTGATCATTCCGCGTATGGAAACTGTGCCTCCGGCACAGGAGCTTCGGCTCGGTACGCCTCAGAAGAGCTCAAAGGCTAAGAGCTAACAGCCTCCAACCATAAAATCCAGCGCCCGGGCAATGTAAGGCTTGAGCTCCTTGCGAGCCACTACCGCATCCAGCATGCCATGCTCCAGAAGAAACTCGCTGCGCTGAAACCCTGCGGGCAGCTTTTGCCGAATCGTTTGCTCGATCACCCGCGGCCCGGCAAATCCAATCAGCGCTCCCGGTTCAGCAATATTCAAATCTCCCAGCATGGCGAAGGATGCCGTTACTCCACCCGTAGTCGGATCGGTTAGAAGCGAAATATAAGGGATCTTCGCTTTATCCAACCGGGCCAAAGCCGCCGAAATTTTGGCCAATTGCATCAGGCTCACCACACCTTCCATCATTCTTGCCCCACCGGAAGCGGAAACGATAATCAAAGGGGTTTTCGAATTCAACGCGCGTTCCACTGCCCGCGTAATCATCTCTCCCACCACCGCGCCCATGCTGCCGCCTATGAACGCGTACTCCATCACGCTTGCCACCACGGGCCGCCCCAACAGCTTGCCCTGGGCGTTGATCACCGCGTCTTTCAGTCCGGTGTCGTGCTGTGCCTGGCGCAACCTCGTGGAGTAGGGTTTCAAATCTACAAACTTCAGCGGGTCAGTCGACGAAAGATTGCCATCGAACGTCTCATATTGGTTTTCATCCAGCAGCAATGCCAGGCGCGTCCGGGCATCGATGCGAAAGTGTTTTTCGCACTTCGGACATACATTTAAATTGTCTTCCAGATCTTTTTTCCAGATAATTTGCCGACAGCCCTCACACTTCACCCATAAACCCTCGGTGCGAACGGTCTTCTTGCCCGAAGTATCGAGCTCTCCGGATTCTCGTTTGAACCAAGCCATAGACTAAAACGCCGATTTTCGATTGCCAATTGCCGATTTAAACTCGCCACTCGCGAATCAAAATCGGCAATTGAAAATTGGAAATTGGAAATTCTTCAATACTCAATCCCTCTCTGCGCCATCACGCCCTTCTCGTAAGCGTGCTTCACCTGGCGCATCTCCGTCACCGTATCGGCGGCCTCGACAATTGTGGGGTGTGCGTTCCTTCCCGTCAAGATGACATGCACCATTTCCGGCTTCGACTTCAGAGTCTCTACCACTTTCGCCGGGTCCAACATGCCATAACTGATAGCGTAGTTGATCTCGTCCAGTACCACCAGATCCCACTCGCTGGACCGGATTGCCTTCTTCGCCTCGGCCCAGGCGTCCTCGACCATCTTCACATCTTCCGGATCTGGCTTCTCCGTACCCACTTTCACGAAGCCGCGCCCCATCTGTTTCATAACGAACTTGTCGCCAAAGGCTTGCACAGCATCCAGTTCCCCGTAGTGCCAGGAGCCCTTCAGGAATTGCAGCATCAGCACGCGCATCCCCTGACCGACCGCGCGCAAGGCTGTTCCCATGGCCGCTGTGGTTTTGCCCTTGCCCGGACCTGTATTTACGATGATAAGACCGCGGCGTACATCCGTCATGGCTGGAGGTTTGATTCTACTAGAAGCGCGGATGAGTTGCGGGCGGCCGCGACGGTCCGCGGAGGGAACATTTTTCAGACGTCATGAATTTTTCCACAGAACTTCAGCATCCAATCGCCCGTATCCCGATGTAAGTCGATCTCTGTCCCCGAGCAGACTGCGGAGGTCTTTGTCGTGATCAACATTTACGCATTGTTATTGTTTGGCCTGATTACCGCTCCACCTGCATTTTCCGCTCAGCATGTAGCGGTTCATCCCAGATCTGGCTTCGATTCCCCCGACCAGGAGATTATTCGTCAGATCGTCGATATGGAGCGCCAGTCGAAAGAGGCCAGCCTCCACCGCGACTCCGATTTTTCCCTGCGAATTCTCGCCGATGATTACGTCGCGATTACGCCTCTCGGTCAGGTAACAACCAAACGGGAAACCATTTCCGCCCGCCGCAGCGGCCAGCTTCGCTATGAAGCCATGAATATTACGGACATGGTGGTGCGCGTGTATGGGGATACAGCCGTGGTTACCGCGCGCGCCGACGTGAAGGGCCACCAACTCGGCGAGGATTTCAGCGGCCCCTATCGCTACACTCGCGTGTGGGTTCGCCGCAGCGGTCAGTGGCAGATCGTAAGTTATCAGGCGACGGTCACGCAGTGAGCGTGCCGTTTTTTATTTGTGTTTCGGCTGAGCAAATGAGCATGTCTGACCGAGTTTGGCACAGCCGTCAGCTCAGATCTCGCGTCGTCTGACTCGCCGCTCCTGTTGCCTTGGACAGAGGTGCATCCTCCTCCCCGCTCAACAGCGGCAATGCAATCCGCAGAGCGTCCACCTGTCGTCTCACCTTGGATAGTTCTTGTTCTTTGGCCCGTAACAACTCCATGACATCCTTCATTCATCTGCTCCCAGACTTGCTCTCGGATTGACTTACTCTTGGATGATTTGCTAACAAACTGATCGTAGCGGAGTATTTCTAACTGTAGAAGTCCCTTTGCCGGTGAACAACTCACGAAGGTGCACGCCGCGCTGCTTCAATGGCCGGAATGATAAGGATGCCCCTTCAATATCGTGAAAGCCCGATAGATCTGCTCCAGCAAAACTACGCGAGCCAGTTCGTGCGGCAGGGTCATCTTCCCCAGTGAAAGAGTATGCTGCGCCGACCCGCGCGCTTCTTCGGTGAATCCATCTGCCGGGCCCACCGCGAATACCAAAGGAAGCGGATTACGATCCTGATAGTCGCGCAGAAAGCCGGCGAGTTCCTCTGATGAGAACTGGTTCCCCCGCGATTCCATCAGCACCAACGTTGACTTACCAGTGTTCCGCTTGCCGGCTTTGGAAGGCAATAGTCCGCACAACTGCAGAAGTGCGGTCTCATCACGTAAAGGTATGCCTTCCACCAGCACATTGCGCGAAATCCTTTTCAGATACTCATCCGTCAGCGCCTGGATCGCCGGTTCTTTTGTCTTGCCCATCCATGCAATCTTAATTTTCACGGCAGCTCAAGGATTTCACTTGCGGGAGTTTCACTTGCTTCCCGACGCCAGCACTACCGACACACCGAAGTTGATGTTCTCCCCTTGCACGTAGCGTCCGATCTCGCGTAGCACTTCCTGATCGATCTGTTCCCGCATTTTCTCGGGGACTCGATCCAGCATGGGGCGGAATGGCACAGCTACTGCTTGCGCCTGCTCCCAGACCTCTTGCGGCGATCCCGGCCAGGTCCAGGGGAGCGTTTTTGTTTCTTCTTCCACGCCAAGAAAACCCGCATTGCGCAGCACTGCCGAAAGACTTCCCGGCTGTGAAAAGCGAAATGGATCGGGGCCGCCTGGTGGCAACAGCGAACCGCCCACATGACGGTGTACCACACCCATCGTGCTCCGCCAGTAAGGTTGGTCGAATGGTCCCCAAGCCAGAAAACACGCACGCGCTTCGGAAATCAAAACCCGATGCAATTCGCGCAAAGCCTGAACTACATCCACAAAAAACATGATTCCGAAGCGGCTAGTAGCCAGATCAAAGTTGTTGTCAGCAAAAGGCAGAGCCTGTGCGTCAGCCTGCCGGGTGGAGAAATTTTCGAGACCGCGCTCTTGCGCCCGTCCACGTGCAATCTCAAGTAGATCAGCACTCAAATCCAGAGCCGTGACATGCCCTTCTGGCCCAACGCGCATGGCGATGCTGATGGCGGGCTCACCGGTGCCGCTGGCTACATCCAGAACTCGCATGCCAGGCTTCGGCTGCGCATACTCCACCAGCGCTTCGGTGACTGCCTTGCCCATCGCCGCCGACTTCGCTTTCCATTCATCGGAGGCGATGAGGCGGTACTGGCTTCCCCAGCCAGATTCAGCTTTGGAAGGCTCCGGATTGGAAGAAGTGTTCATGCCACGAAAGAAGACGATGAATGTCGTTTCATCTTAAGAGCGGCGGCCTACGCCTTTCTTCGTCGCGGAGCGGCGGAGGCAGTGCGATGAGGCGTGCTCTTGACTTTCGAAACCGCCTTCGACCGAGGCTTCGTTTTTAATTCCGACGGCTCCAGCCGCTTCGCGGTTTTCCACAGCCGTTCGAGATCGTAAAACTTCCGCGCCTTCTCGGAAAAAATGTGGACGATAAAGTCCACGTAGTCGACAAGTATCCATTCCGCCTGTTTGTAACCTTCTACGTGCGCGGGCCGGAGTCCCGCCGCCTTCAGGCGCAGCTCCACTTCGTCCGCGATCGCCTGTACCTGTCGCGGATTGGTTCCACTGCAGAGCACGAAATAGTCGGTAAAGGCTGAGCCTTTTTCCATTTCCAGTATGGAAAGTTCTTCCGCTTTCTTGTCTAGGCAGGCCTGAATGGCCGCCGCCACCTGGTTCTTCAGCTCATTTTTTTTCATGCAGATTAGTTCGTGGTCTTAACCATTGTAAATGGGAAGCTGACGGAGCGTTGCGTCATGGCTGTGGAAAGTCCGCTTTGTACAATCCTGTTTTCTTGATGTAGTCCGCAACTGCCGGTTCGACGAAGCGCCCGAGTGGCTTTCCTCCGGCCGCAGCCTGGCGAATTGTGGTCGAGGAAATAGGCTGGTAAACCTGATCAAGAAGATGGATGGCCACACCGTTCAGCATCAAGTCGCCATGGGCGGCTTGCTTTCGAAAGGGCAGAGTCGCTTCCGCGCGCGGTCGAAGGCTGCTGGGCAGGGCATTGGCCACATCCGCCAATGAATATCCGGGCCGGCTGGCGACCACGAACTCACATTCTTGGAACAGAGCCTCGGACTCGTGCCACTTACCGATATCCAAAAAAGCGTCAATGCCGATTAGCAGGAACAGTCGATCCACTTTTTTGAATTCCTTTTTCAGTCGCCTGACGGTATCGATTGTGTAGTTCGGTGTGGCTGCCGAGTCGTTGTCCCTCTTATTGCGCCCTCCCTTATTCGGCTTTTCGCCGAGGTTAACTCCGGCAGGCGATTCCAGCAGCGAGGGGATGAAGTCTTTCTCTTGCGCGGTGGCGAGTACAGTCATTGCGTAGCGGTGAGCGAACGCCGATAAGGGCTGGCTCTGCTTGTGCGGCGGAATACTGGCAGGCACGAACAGAACCCGCGCCAGTTTGTAACGCTCACTCGCCGCTCGCGCTAATGCCAGGTGCCCACGATGAATGGGATCGAAAGTGCCGCCAAACAATCCAATGTTCATGCGCGGCTAGTGTCATCGTTTCCGGGCTCGGTTGGCAAGCGCATCTTTTCTCCTATCTCCTAGCCATGCTGGCCGTAAGTACGAATTTCCATTGTCCGATAGTCCACGGTCTTTGTGGCCAGATACCTATTTAGGAAACAGGTTCGCAAGAATTTAGAATGAACTCCTGTAATCTCGCGCATCTAAGAATCCAACACTAGCATTGCGACACTATGCGGGTATCCCTCCCCCTACTCAGCATTCAACCTGCCCGTGCGCCAATTTTGCGCTACGGGGTTGCTGTTCTCAGCACCACCTTGGCGCTGATTCCGGCATTGCTTCTTCCTAACATTACGGAAAGCCGTCTGGCCGTGTTCGCCGTAGCTGTCATGGTAAGTGCGTGGTATGGCGGTTGGAAGCCCGGCTTGGTTGCCACCTCATTTGCGCTGACCGTGAGCGCTTATTTCTCCTTTTCTTCCGAACAGACGCCGGCCCAGTTTCGTTCAACCATGATTCGGCTGTCGCTGTTCGTTGTGCTGGCGGTCCTTATCTGCTGGCTGAATGCGGCGTTGCGAGCGGCACAGGAAAGCTTACGACGGTCCGAGATGAATTTCCGTTCACTGGTAACCAACGCGCCCTATGGCATCTGCCGTTGCGATTCGGCAGGCCAACTCCTCGATGCGAACCCCGCGCTTCTCACCATGCTGGGATATGCCGTAACTTCGGAACTCGTCGGCAAACATCTGGGCGGCCTTTACTCCGATACGCATCGCTGGTTCGAGTTGGCGGACTATCTACATTCCGCGGCGCCCTTCAATGGTCTGATCGCGGAATGGAAACGGAAGGATGGCATCACGATCCTGGTTCGGGTCTCAGGACGTGCCGTTTGCAATGACGAAAGAAAGACTGCGTTCGAGTTATTCGCCGAAGATGTCACCGAACGGCGCGCTCTTGAGCAGCAACTCCAGCAATCGCAGAAAATGGAAGCTATCGGCAGACTTGCCGGCGGCATCGCCCACGACTTCAACAACCTATTGATGGTGATTTCCGGCTACTCGGAATTTTTGCTCGATCGCCTGGGTCCGGACCCGGCGCTGCGCGGTCCCGCGCAGGAGATTGCAGGCGCCTCGCAACGCGCTTCTTCGCTCACCCGTCAGTTGCTCGCGTTCAGCCGTAAGCAGATGCTGGCGCCGAAGATTCTTGACCTAAACGGCGTCGTCACCGAAAACCTCAAAATGCTCACACGCGTCATTGGCGAGGATATCGACCTCGTTATGGTTCCGGCTCCCTCGCTTGGCGCCGTGCGGGCGGACGCCGGCCAGATCGACCAGGTCATCATGAATCTTGCCGTGAATGCGCGCGATGCCATGCCCTCAGGCGGCAAGCTGACAATCGAAACCTCAAACGTATCTCTCGACGAAGAGTACGCCCGCTTCCATGCTCCACTACGGCCGGGAGACTACGTGATGCTGGCCATCAGCGACACCGGCCTCGGAATGGATTCCGAAACACAATCGCATATCTTCGAACCTTTTTTTACCACCAAAGGCCCAAAGGGAACAGGGTTGGGGCTCTCCACCGTTTACGGAATCGTGAAACAGAGCGGCGGATATATATGGGTGAACAGTGAGCCCGGCAAGGGAACCAGCTTCAAGATTTATTTGCCGCGCATCGCGGAAAGAGCGGAGCCTGCACAAGTCGTCGCCTCGAACGAATCTGCTTTCACCGAACCTGGAACGGAGACCATCCTTCTGGCCGAGGACGAAGCCAACCTGCGCTATCTGGCCCGCCAGTTTCTGGAAAAACAGGGCTACAAAGTGATTGAAGCCGCGGATGGAGCAGTCGCGATGCAGATTGCCGTCGCGCACGAGGGAGTCATTCATTTGCTCTTGACCGACGTCATCATGCCCGGCATGAACGGTCGTGAACTGGCGCAGCGGATTTCCGAAATTCGTCCTCAGACGAAAGTGCTATACATGTCTGGCTACACCGAAAACGTAATCGGCCACAATGGCACGCTGGACGCCGGTGTGCGCCTGTTGCAAAAACCTTTCACACTGCGCGATCTGAAAAGCAAAGTTCGCGAAGTGCTGGATTCCACTCCATTTCCGCAAGATGCGGAGAAGCCGGCTCGAAGTGCTTATGCTGCTGCTGCGCGCGGGCCAGACCTGCCGCTTTCGCGCGCGCCTCGCTTTCAACTGCACTTGCCCTTGAAATATCGCCGCCTGGATGAAGATAAATGGCACGATGGCGAAACCAGAGATATCAGCCGCTCTGGCCTGCTCTTTCGAGCAGAAGACGCGTTGCAGCCTAATATCCAACTTGAAATCAATCTGGTATTGCCCGCCGAAATCGCGGGGCTTTCGCCTACAGAAGTGATCTGTCGCGGAGAAATCGTGCGCACCATTGAACCCTTGGGAGAGGAGATGTCGCCCGCCCTGGCGGCAAAGATTCTGCAATACCACTTTCAACACGGATCGCAGCTGCCGCGGGCGTAAAAGCTTTTATGCGCTGCGGCTGTCGCTCGCTTCAGCTTCGACCGGTTGAGATGGCTGCTGGCGCAGTGCATCCACTTCCTTGGCAATGGCGAATTTGAGTTCCTCGATCCCTTTGCCTGTCACCGCCGAAATCTCGTAAAGCTTCAACTTATGTTTCTTGCAATAGCGTTTCAGCGCCGCAAGTTTTTCTTTATTGGCCACGTCGATCTTGGATGCAACCATGATCATGGGTTTGTCTTCCAGATGTGCCCCGAAACTTGCCAGTTCTCCCAGTATCACTTCCACATCTTTGACGACATCCGGACGCCCGCTTGCATCCGACACATCCACCAGATGAACCAGCAAACGCGTGCGTTCGATGTGGCGCAGGAACTGGATGCCCAACCCAGAACCGGCATGAGCCCCTTCGATCAAGCCCGGAATGTCGGCGACGACAAAGCTGATTTCGTTATTCAAATCGCCTACTGCAACTACGCCGAGTTGAGGCTCCAGGGTAGTAAAAGGATAATCCGCAATTTTCGGCCGGGCCGCTGAGATGCGAGAGATCAGCGTGGACTTGCCTACGTTCGGATAGCCGACCAGGCCAACATCCGCGAGCAGCTTCAGTTCGAGGCGGTAATTGTGTTCTTCTCCAGGCCGTCCCGGCTCATGTTCGCGCGGCGCCTGATGCACGGAAGTGGCAAAACGCGCATTGCCGCGCCCACCGCGCCCACCACGAGCGATCACCATGCGCTGATCGGGACCGGAAAAATCAAATACTTTCTCTCCGGTTTCTTCGTCGTACACAATGGTTCCGACCGGAACTTTGAGAAGAATATCCTCGCCTTCGCGACCGCTCTTGTTCGAACCTTCGCCGTGGCGTCCGCGCTCGGCTTTATATTCGGGATTAAAGCGGAAGTGGACCAGCGTGTTATGGCGCTCACTGGATTCCATGATCACATCTCCGCCTTTGCCGCCATCGCCGCCGGAAGGACCGCCGCGCGGAACATATTTTTCGCGGCGAAAGGCCATGCAGCCATTGCCGCCGTCTCCCGCCTTCACTCGAATTTTGGCTTCATCGATAAACATGATTAATTTCATTGCAAAACAAAAAGCCCCGTCCCGAAGGCGAGGCTCAAACCGCGTCGCACGGCCGCTACAGCACAATGCCGATTCAGCAGATGGACGCCGAACTACTCCAGTACTTCCATCGGCTCGACCATTACAAACTTGCCCATCGAACCCTTATTCAGGAATTTGATACGGCCAGTGATCTTGGCAAAGAGCGTATCGTCTTTGCCGCGCCCCACGTTGAGCCCGGGTTTCACGCGTGTGCCGCGCTGCCGCACAATGATGGTCCCGCCGGGCACAATCTGCCCGCCGAATGCTTTGAATCCAAGCCGCTGCGCGTTTGAATCGCGGCCGTTTCGCGATGTTCCCTGTCCTTTTTTATGTGCCATGGATCAACTCTCAACTCTCAATCTTCGATTTTCAACTGCACTTACTTCTTTTTCTTGGCCGAGGATTTCTTCGCCGCTTTCTTTGGCGCAGACTTTTTCTTTGCATGCCCCTTGGTCGCGTGTTCCTTGATGCTCTTCACTTCCGTATCAGACTCGTGCTCGTGCACGGGGGCGGCCTTCTTTACCTTCGGTTGCTTCTTCGCCACTTCCGGAGCCTTAAAGCTCTGCCCGTCAAAGGCAATCTCTGTGATGCGCACCGCAGTATAAGACTGACGATGGCCGCGCAGCTTCTTATATTGCTTCTTCCGCTTGTAATGAAAAACCAGGATTTTTGCGCCCCGGCCTTCTTCTACCACCTCGCCGACAACCCGCGCTTCCGATTCAGGTTTGCCGATTTGTCCGTCGCCGGCCGATACTGCCAAAACGTCAGGAAAATTCACCTGGCCATCGGTTCCCGTGGCCAGCTTTTCCACTCGAATCACATCCCCGGGCGCCACCCGGTACTGCTTTCCACCGGCGCGGATGACCGCGTACATACGTCTGCCTCCATCAAGATGTTGTGAAAGTCCGTTCATTAGGCGCGACTCACGCGCACACGCGTGCAACCTTGGCGCCCACTGAACTTTCTATGCTTGCTGTGTTTCCGCCCCGGCGCTTCAGCAGCCAGGGCGGGCGTCCCCAGAACGGGTCGGCGTGTACAGGCAAACTCAGCTATTTTAGCGTGCGCTGTGGAAATCGGTCAATGCAAGCTTTGCAGATCGTCGACCATGTGCGAAAATTCCGCGGTCTCTTCCACGAACTTCAAGACCAAAACCGAATACAAAGTTCAGAAGGAGCGCCACCATGAAGCGCCTTTGTACTGTGCTACTCACCCTGTTTGTCATGACCCTATCCAGTATCGCGGAGTCTCCAAAGCCCACCGCGAAGAAACCTCGAGCGGGCACCAGTCCCGACAAAAGTTATATGCAGAAAATCTGGGATGGCTGGTCGACACTCAATCCTGACAATGTCGCCAAGTTCTACGCCAGTGGCCCACACACCTTCTTCGATATCGCTCCCTTGAAATACGACAGCTGGGACGAATACGAAAAAGGCGTTAAAGGAGTACTGGCCGGCTATAAAAGCGCGAAGTTCAAGGTGAACGACGATGCCGCGATTCATCCCCACGGCGACTTAGTCTGGGGCACCGCGACAGTAAATGAAGAAATGACCACAAATGCCGGCAAGGTCGAAATGGGCAATTTCCGCTGGACTGTGGTTTGGGAGAACCAGGACGGCAAGTGGCTGATCGTCCACGAACACGTATCCGCGCCTTTGCAGTAGCTTAAGCACTTCATTAAAGGGCGTAACATTGGGTATGCCAAAAATATACTCAGGCTGGGACCGGCGTGATCGCTCGGTGGCCGATATTCTTCTTCGAGACGAGCCAGACGAAGATGACGATGAAGACGAGGACAACGGCGCTGACGAAGACGACGATGATGAAGGCAACGACGACGGCTACTCCGAGTGACTTAGCCCGTCAGTGGGGCCATGTGGCACACATGAGCCATTCACAACCGCCCCCTCTGAAGTCTAGGTTGGATTTGAGCAGCACTCGGGGGAGGGCTGTTCAACGAAAGCGTCCTATGACTTGAAAAGGTCTGGGGCGCTTTCGTTTTGCTGGATGGCATCTGAGCCCAGCGTGATTTTTGGGTTTAGAATAGATGGGTCGAAGGGATCGCATGGCTGTGATTCAAGATACAATTACCGTCTCGCCCGGTTCCCGCTTTAAGGCTGCCATGATGCTGGCAGTGGTCGCGGATGCATTGCAAATCATCATCTTTCCATTCTTCGTCGAGGGCGCGGCGTCACCCGCTGATGACATTATTGACTTCGGGGTGGGAGCCTTGATGGTGCACCTTCTGGGCTGGCATTGGGAATTTCTGCCTTCATTTCTGGGCAAACTCGTGCCGGGGATGGATTTGGTTCCACTTTGGACGTTGGCGGTGGCGAACGTATACCGGAAATCCAGACGCATTGCGGTCTATACAGAAGAGAACCGGCAGCAGCATCCAGCTCTCAAAGATTCCCAGAATTCCTAGCGCGGTGCCTTTCCCGGCGCGGCACTATTGCTTTCGCGGCTTGCGCCCCAAGGCAGCGCGTCGACATCGGCGTTCGAAAGCGCTCCTTCTTCTAACGGAAGTTCAATGGTCACGGCTGCCCCTCGCGGCCTCAAATTTTCCAGTCTGATCTCACCGCCGTGTTCCTTAACAATTCCGTGGCAGATGCTAAGACCGAGTCCAGTTCCTCTGCCAACTGGCTTCGTCGTGTAGAAAGGATCGAAAGCGCGATTCAGATCGGAGAACCCAGGGCCTGTGTCCTCAATGACGATCACGGCCCGACCTCCACGTTGCAAAATACGAATGCCAATCCGCTTCGGAGTTGTCCCCTCTTCTACCGCATCGATCGCGTTGTTGATCAGATTGAGCAATACCTGCTTGCATTGATCTTCGTCGGCCACCACGAGTGGAAAATTCGGTTGAATGTCTACTTTGATTTCGACGTCCCGGGTTCGTACGTGGTACTCGCGCAGTGCCAGCACATCCTGAACAATCGGCCGCAAGTCTATGGACTGACGATCCGAGGTGCTCTGCCGCGAAAAACGCAAGAGGTTTTCAACGATCTTCTTCATGCGCCGGCCCTCGGCCACCAGCTTATCCAACCGGCTACGCACCGGCGCGGAGGTTATATCGTCTCCCAGCAACTCGCCGTAACCCATGACCGCAGTGAGCGGATTATTCAGCTCATGGGCCACGCCGGCAACTAATTGTCCCAAGGCCGCCAGCTTCTCCGAGCGCACCAGCTGGCGTTGCAGCGACTTCAGTTCCACGGCAACCGCCAGGTCGGCGGCTAGCAACTCGATGCGAGACAGCTGATAAGCGTTGACCTCTTCCGGATCTCGCGGGTCGTCAAGCGCAATACATCCCAGATAACCGCCGTGCACCGACCGGAGGGGAATAAGCAATTCATCGCCACTGTTCCAGTGAGGATTCGGCTCATAGTTCAGCTGGCTCTTCACCGGTCCATATTTCGCGGCGAGTGATGCGGAAAGGAGGAATGAGTTTTCACCGATACGGCGCCCCCGGCTGCAAAAATCCTTGATGTCTTCCGTCTTCCACTGCCTTGCTTTGCTTTCCAGTTCCGTTAAAGCTTTAGACGAGAGCCCACTCGCCCCGGCCAATCTCAGACTGTGTCCGGCATTGTCCAAATGAATGGCAGCCACTTGAAAGTTGCTCACTTCAGTGATCGCCAGCGCAATCTCACTGCACAGCAGATCCACGTCGGCTCCGCTCAGTAGTTGCGAAGTGATTGCCGAGAAGCGCTCCAGTTGTCGATTGAGCGCGCGTTCTTTCCGCTGCATCGCTTCGATCGACTCCGACTTGTCCTCGACCATCGCCAGAATCATTCCAAAGGCAACGAACATCTTGGGAACATTCCACAACTCTGGAGGAACATTCACTCCGGGGGCGAAACGGTCAATCAGCATTCCGACTGGAAAAACCGCGCCCCAGGAGAGGAAGCCAACAACAACGGTCAGTGTGCCCGGCGACACGCGCCAGTAATTCCGGCAGACAAAGACGCCGGGCAACGCAAACCCAAGGCCCAACAGCACGGTCAAGCCTTCGTCAAAGGAACCATGCCAGGCAGCCTGTGTTGCCCAAAGAAAGGCAACTCCAGTCAGGGCTGCGGTCGCGACGAGATAGAGCGAAGGTTTCTTGTGAATCCGAAAAAAGAAAAAAGCCCCACTGCCAAAACAAGCGAGCAGGCATACCACAAAAAGCCAGCGAGCATGTACGTCATAGCAATCGAGCACGCCATAAACAACCGCTGGTAGGCCCGTTAACAGGAGCAGAAGATTTCTTCGGGCTCGCTCTTCAACGACCGAGGAAACGGAGACTACAAAGATTACCGCGGAGGCAAGCAGGGAGGCTAAATCCACCGCCAGAAGCAACGGGTTGACATATCCCGTTGGGGGTTCAATCATCTGGGCGACGAAATGAATGAAGATCAGGAACCAGGCAACCAGCCAAAGTTGCAGGCGCGCGGAACGTCCGTGCCGTTTAAGCCCGGCAAAGATGCCGACCAGAACAGCCACGGTCACAACGGTTGGCATCTTCTCAAGAATCGTCATCAGAATACTGGTCGCCGCTCAGCGTATCTTAACGCCGAGCGGTAACCAAGGTGACGTTAGTAACCAACAATCCGCTGTGTTTGGTCTCCACCGAGTGGTCGGGAATGTCCTTTACTGCACTGTTATACTAACCATTGTAGAAAGCTGGCTGGAAGCCGAGTTGCCATTGATCGTGACGGCGTAATTTGAACCCGCCAAGGCAGCATTCTGGGTTCCACTGCTTTTCCCTCCGCAACTCACCGTGAAGATCCCCATGCTGGCCAGAATCAAGATGGAAAGCAACTGAACTCTAAGTTTATTTCGCTTCCTGCCGAAGAATGGGAGCCCCACTATGCCAAAAGGCAACAACCAACTGGCATAAATGGAAACGAATCTTCTTGATCCGGTGGAATTTGTTGCGGCGACCGAGGCGGCGGAAACTGTCACCGTGGAAGTGGCTGTGCCGGATCCAGGAGTAATGGATGCAGGAGAGAAAGCGCAATTCAGGCTGCTAGGAACATTGCTGCAAGAGAGCGAGATCGGATTATTGAAAGATCCCGACTGCGCCTGCGCAGTGAGCGTAAAACTCCCTGATTGTCCCGGCGCAATCACAAGCGAAGATGGCGAGGCGATAAAGGATAAGTCGGATGACGATCCTGCTGTCCCAGCGCAAGTGGAGTTGAACGAAATGGTGCCTGTAATTTGATTTGCCAGGCCAGGTTTTCCGACGGCTTGCACAAATAACTTATAGTTCCCTGCGGGAATCGAAAAGCTGCAGAGATTCACAGAATGCGTTCCCTCAGCCAGGTCCGGCAGAGCCATCAAGTTCTGGCCATCGGTACTGACGTAAATCGTGTAGTGATCAACCGTGTTTTCATTCCCGTTTACCGCCCACTGCAAGCCATTTCCATTGACTGAAGCCGTAACCGACAGACAGTTGTCGATACCTGACTCCACCTCGGTTGCTTCTTCATAATCGTTCCAGGTTACGAGTTGCAGATCACTTAACTGCTTTCCCGAGTTATATCGCGAATTAATCTCGGAGAATGTCTGCAGCCAGGTCTGTCCGCACTGCTGTCCCATGATGCGCCCGGATCCCCACGATGCCAGACTGTCGTTAAACCCCTTGTAAGCCGCTCCGACAGTCAGTTCGCTAGGGAACGCCATGCCCGCCTGGTAGAAATCCGAAAGATAGCTCATGCCGTAGTTGCCGATGGTCGGCATGACCCAGGAAAAGCTCCCATCGCTCATGGGGTGGCTGAACCCGGCGTTATCCTGAAACAGAAATATGGGAGGCGTGCTCAACGCGCCACTCACGGCATTCCAATTGATCGAATAGGCATAATCGATGTTGAAATTCGTAACCACCGGCTGGCCATAGCGCCTCATGTACGCAGGCGAAGAAAAATAGGTGTGCTCCAGATATTGCAGCAGATTGATCAACACCTGTTGCGGAGAGCATCCCCTGCAGGTGTTCGGCCCCATAGCGCCCGCGTCGATCATGATCGCGAATGTGAAGCCGGGATGATTTTCGGCTTCCGCCATCACTAGTTTGGTCGCCTGGTCGATTGAGTTGTCGGGACCGTACCAATCGATGATCACACCATCGATGCCGCGGCTGACCATGTCGTTAATTTGATTCTTGATCTGGCCTGGATCGGTCGAACTGTAGCCGACGTTCATGTGATCCGATCCGCCGAACCACAGGAGCAAGTGAGCATAAACTTTGGTTGTTGCGCCCGAATAAAACAAAGTGTGGATGTCGACTTTGCTTATATTTCCCGCGCCTCGATTGCCGTTGGACTGGCTTCCAAAGTTGTTGCTCGCGCTGGTGTTATTCGAGGTCTGAGCAGCCAAAGTCGTAGTTGGAACCACGTAAGAGCTCGCCGAACATACGATCGGCACAATGAAAAGCAGGCCTGCAAAAGACAAATAGCTTCGACGCATCGGTCCTCAGGAGCGGAGTAATGCCGAGGATCTTGCACGTGCTTTGGTCAGAAAAAGAAAGGCGCGCCCGCCTATAAATTTTCTCTTGCCGACCGGTCTGTCTTGGAATGGGCCAGCTTGAGGCACAAAACAAAAGCGGCCAAGATACCGCTGGTTTAGGAACCTATGAATACTGAATCAGACTTGCCCGAATCAGATTAATCACCACCAACGTGGGCCACGCTGGCTTTCGAAGAGTCTCGTTCCAGGCTGGCGCCCAGTCCGACAACAATGGTTTCCACAACTTGCAGGTCCTCTTTGCTGAATGCGTCCTGATCCACGCGGTAAAGCGCCAACACCGCAGCTACCCCAGAGCTTCCCTCGATTGGTACCGCCAAAGCTGAACGCAGCGTGATTCCCCGCGCGGGGTCATTCAGATATCCGGGTTCTACCAAAGGATTGCCATTCAAAATCGGTTTGTGATTTTGCGCCACCCAGCCCGACAAACCTTTTCCCAGTGGAATTGTTAACGAAGAGAAGAGTCGAAAGTTCTCGCCACTGACAAACTCCGCAACTAACGCATCGTTCTTACGAACATAGACAGCCATGGACTCGTGCGGTATAAGACGCTTCAGCCGAGTAGAGAGCAGCGAAAGAGTGTCATCGAGGCTAAGCGCACGATTACTCCCGCGGCTGAGCTCAGCAAGACTTTGTGCTTGCTGGCGGGCCACAGTCACGCGTTCCAATGAGCCCGTAGTTGCTGACACCGTTTTGGGATCTTCGGCCGAGTCCGCGAAACCCGCATCCGGAGCCAGCCCGCGTTCCACCTTAACGTCAGTGGAAAGTTTGGGCGGAGTCTGCGCAGGTTGCAGCCGCGCGAGTTTTTCCCACTCCACATAGCGCTGCTTCAAGATGTCGACTACTCGAGGATCAAAAGCTGCGCCGGCTTCGGAAGCCACTTTCGCCATCGCCTCATCGAGCGGAAGAGCTTTGCGGTACTGGCGGTCGGAGGCCAGCGCGTCAAGACAATCGACTGCGGATAGAATTCGCGCTCCGATCGGAATCTCCTCCCTAATTAAACCGCTCGGATATCCGCTGCCGTCCCATTTTTCGTGATGCGCGCGCACAATCGGCACCACGGGATAAGGAAAGTCGACTTGTTCGAGAATTTCAGCTCCTACGATGGGATGAATCTTCATCTTCTCGAATTCTTCCGGAGTGAGCTTGCCAGGCTTCGAGATGATATGTTCCGGAACCGCCAGCTTACCGATATCGTGCAGCACTGATGCCGCGCGCAAAGCCTCGGTCTCTTCCTCGCTCAGGCGGAGTGCTTTCGCCAACTCCATTGCGTAGACGCGCACGCGCTGCAGATGATCACCGGTGGTTTGGTCCTTCGCTTCGATAGCGAGGGCCAGAGCTTCAATGGTGCGGAGGTGAAGATTCGAAACCTGCTCAGCATGTTTTTTTTCGGTCTCAAGCTTGCCCAGATACAAACGATAGGAGCGATACATCAGGTAGACGGGAGGCAGTACCAGCAGCGACGACTGCCAACCAATATGGCGGTTGAGGAAGCTGATGAGTCCCGCTACAGCCGCCCCTACCATGTAATAAGGAAAAGACCAGAGATACGAATCAATCCAGATCTTCGAAAATGGCTTGTCTTCTGTCAGTCCAATAATCGTGGACGTGGCCAGAGTATTTACCGCGAAATGGGTGACCGCGGCTACGACCAGCGCGAGAGGACCCGGACCGTGGAGAACGTGAATGGAAACGAACTTGTAAGCTCCGTAAGCGGCGGCGCCGGAAACCGTCACCTGCGACAGATTAAACAAAAGCTGGATGAAGTGCAGACGTCTCGCCGGTCTCCAATAAAACTGACCGAGAGTGCTAACCACACAGATCAGCAACGTCTCGGGCAAACTCAGTTCCAGAATGCCCAGCAAAGTGAACAGAAAATTTACGGAAAGTGTTCCACTGGGCAGGCTTACCTTGAGCGGGGAAGCAAGCAGCGCAGCCGCCATGTAGCAAATGAACTTGACCGAATCGTCGCTTGAATTCCAGTGTGCCGACGCAAAAACAAATGAACCCAACGCGGCCAGCGCCATACCGGCGATAAACACACGTGCGCCGTTTTGGCGAGCTGAGGACATAACGAGGTTCTTACAATTTTGCTCGGAAGTTCGGCGCAGATCATCCGAAAACCCAGTTACCCGGTTACCTTCGTGCGCCGAGACAGATTGTCCTAAGGGCAAACACTGAGACAACATGTCCCACTCTGGACAACTCAAGCCCTATCTACATGATTGATTTATAAGGCTCAACCATTTCGTTCTTTGGAGTCCGGAGTGCACACTCAAGGGCAATGTAGCTCGCGGATGCATGCGAGGCCCGCACGTATTTGGGGGGTTCAATGAAGAGATTTGCGCTGGTGGTGCTGCTGCTTGCCGGAACACTGGCTTATGCGAACAACTCGAAGATAGCGCCTGAACTGCAAAACTATCCCCCAACGCAACAGGCAAACATCATTGTCCAATATGCTCCCGGAACACAGGTGAATTGCAGCGGTCTGCTCGGGCTTGTAGATTGCCTGCTAAACGACATCCTCAAACTCGGCGGTACTATTCTGGGAGACTTGCCGTTGGTCAATGGCGTAGTTGCGCAGCTCGATGGCAACGGGATCGTTAGCCTTTCGAACCAATCGAACGTGGTTTATATAAGTCCGGATCGTGCACTGACTCCCGCCCTCAGCAATGCGGCACCGGCGATCAATGCGTTCTCAGCATGGCAGTCTGGCTATACGGGCGCTGGCATTGGAGTGGCTCTGGTCGACAGCGGAATCAGTAGCCATCCGGATCTGAATGGGGGATCTCGCGGTGGTTCCCGCGTAGCGTATAGCCAGAGTTTTCTTCCGTCGAACTCCAGCACGAACGATCAGTATGGCCACGGCACTCATGTCGCCGGACTCATCGCAGGTGACGGAGCGAGTTCCACTGGACCGCAGTACTCGCGCACATTTGAAGGGATTGCGCCCGGAGCCACGCTCTTGAATCTGCGGGTTCTCGACCAGAACGGCGAAGGCACCGACAGTTCGGTCATAGCTGCCATCGCTACTGCTATATCGCTGAAACAGCGGTTCAATATCCGCGTGATGAATCTTTCGCTCGGCCGCGAGGTATACGAAACCTACAAGCTCGATCCACTTTGCCAGGCAGTTGAGGCGGCGTGGAAGAGCGGAATCGTAGTCGTGGTATCCGCCGGAAATAACGGACGCACGCAGGCGAGCGATGGCTACGGAACGATCACATCGCCGGGAAATGATCCCTACGTAATCACTGTAGGGGCGATGAAGCCGATGGGAACGCCGACCCGGACGGACGACCTGATCGCGAGTTACAGTTCGAAAGGGCCGACCGCAGGGGACGCTATCGTAAAGCCCGACGTTGTTGCTCCTGGCAATTTGCTGGTATCGCTGGAAGCACCCAATTCCACGTTGTACAACGAATTTCCAACGGACCAGGTGCCGTACAGCTATTACGTCAACGGCGGAAGCAGCGCGTCATCTTCCAGCTACTTCACTCTAAGCGGAACCAGCATGGCGGCAGGCGTAGTTAGCGGAGCCGTGGCCGATATGTTGCAAAAGACTCCGAGCCTTACGCCCGACCAGGTGAAAGCTCGGCTCATGAAAACCGCGTGGAAGTCACTGCCTTCCTATAGCAGTTACACCGACCCAGTTTCGGGAATCACCTACACCGACCAGTACGATGTTTTCACGGTGGGCGCAGGTTATGTTGACCTCGAGGCTGCGCTGGCTAATACCGACTTGGCTAAGGGAACGGCGATGTCTCCGACCGCCACGTTCAATGCCAGCAATAACAGTGTCTATTTGAAAGATAGTTCTTCTGCGGTTTGGAACACATCGGCGACATGGTCCAACGCACAAGTGTGGGGAACTTCACAATTCCTGGTAGGAAGCGGAGCGATCACGGCGAGTGAGACCGCCTCGCCCACGCTCTCTGGCAGCAATGCATTGTGGGGCGGCAACGCCCTCTGGGGCGGAAACGCTCTCTGGGGCGGAAACGCTCTGTGGGGTGGGAATGCGTTATGGGGCGGCAACGCATTATGGGGCGGTAACGCGCTTTGGGGCGGCAGCGTGCCGACGGGGGAAAACTAAACGCGCAAGCCGGCATCGAGGGGCAGGCCTAGGTGAATTGATTACAGCTCACGCGGTGTTTAGATTGCTCGACGCAACGCGGCTTCTTAGCACTTTGGAAGTGGAAGCGTGGCTCTCGGAACTATCCTCGGTTGAGTTGCCAGCCTCGAGCGGTACAACCGAGCGCAGAGTCGTCCCCCGGTCGGTAGAATCAATGGTGAAATCGCCACCGAGTTCTTTTACTCGTTCGCGAATGCCGGCGAGCCCTACGCCCGATCCCGCCCCCGTACGGTGGAAGCGATCCATCACCGCTTGCGGCACGCCCCGGCCAAAGTCCTGGACTTCAAGGATTGCGCGATCGGGAAGCCGTTGAAATTTTACCTCCACATTCGGACTGGCGGAGTGACGATATGCGTTGGTAAGACCTTCCTGGAGCGCGCGAAACAAGGCAAGTTCCACGACTTCCGGCATGCGCGGCGTTTTCGAAAGTCCGACCGGCATGTCATCGGGATGAGAAAAATTTGTCTTGATTGCCATCGCCGTGCGCTTGGCGAAGCCATCAATGAACCAATGCGCTGCCGCTTCAAAGCCCGCCTCGTCCAGCAACGGCGGATGCAGCAAATAGGACATGGTTCGAATGCTGGATACCGCGTGATCGATCAGCTTTCGCGTCTCCTGCAGCATGGGAGATGCTCGTCCTCCTTCACGGAGCAGCACCATGTCGACATTAATCTGCGCCGCGGCCAGCCACTGGCCTAATCCATCATGCAGCTCGCGCGCAATGCGTCGACGTTCCTCGTCCTGTACTCTCATCAGCCTTGCGGAAAGCTTCCGCAAAGCCAAGGTTCGCCTTTCTATCAAAGATTCCAGTTCGTCATGTGCGCGCCGCAGCTCTTCCTCCACCTGTTCCCGCTCGTCGAGGTGATTGCGAATTTCATACTGCCGAAGCCGGGAGCGTATCGCAGTCCGCACACTGCTGATCAGGGTGGCCGGCCTCAGCGGACGCTCAATCAAATTAATGTTCCCCATGGGCGTGCGGGAGCGAACCATCATTTCTGTGTAAGGCGTAGTCGCCCCGCCGCCAGTAAGAACGATGATGGGGAAATCTGACCAGGTAGGCTGGGCGCCGACGCTGCGGCCCAGCAACTCGATGCTCTCTTCGTCAAGCGACTCCTCGGCTACAATGGCAGCGCCCGCACCGCCAGCTACGCAGCGGGCAATCGCCGCTACATCTGCGACAACTCCCACCGGGATCCCTGACGCTCCAGCACTTCGCGCACGAGCATCGCGTCTTTGCCAAAGGGCGCGAGCACCAGTACCCGGTAATCGCCGTGGAGAGAAGTGACCATCACTTTTTCTTAGTTCTCCTTGGTGCCACCAAGAAACGTCGGGGTGCCGGTAAGCACCCCCTGAAAGTCATGCAGAGGCCGCCCAATCCGAATCCGATCCGGTCCCAGCTTCAGTTCCCGGATGGCGTGTTCATGGCTGCCGCTGCGCCGCTTAATTGTGGAGATAGCCTGACAAACTTCGCCTTTATTTTCGAAATAACGGAGAAGCAAAATATTGTCTGCGAGATAACTAACGTCAACCGCACTCTGCAGCGGCCATCCAATCGTGCCCGCCTGTGCCAACACCATCAGCGTGAGTACCCCATGATTGCCCAGGTAAGCCAGAAGTTCATGCAGATGTACGGCAAGAAATTGCTCGCCCGGCATCGACTGCAAATATCCATTCAAGCTATCCAGCACTACCATGCGGACATTTGCGTTCTCGACGTGCTGCTGAACTTTGGCTACCAGTTCTCCCGGAGACATTTCCGCAGGATCGATCCGTTCGATAACGATTTTTCCGCTGGCTACGTGGGGACGAAGATCGATACCCAGACCAGCCGCTCGCATCATCATCGTGCTCGGGGCTTCCTCGAAGGAGAACAACACGCAGGATTCCCCCCTCTTGGCCGCCGTTACCGACCACTGCACTGCAATGCTCGTCTTGCCGCAACCCGCCGGACCAATCAAAAGCGTGCTGGTGCCGCGGTCCAGCCCGCCCCCGGTCAGCGCGTCGAGTTCAGCGATGCCGCTTGAGACCGGCTCCGGCGGCTGATCTGATCGCGAGTCGGCTGCAACCAGGCGGGGAAACACGACTACGCCACCGGTTACAATCGCATAATCGTGAAATCCTTCGTGGTAGGCGGTTCCTCGCAGCTTTACGATCTCCATTTGCCGCCGCGTCTTCCCGTATTCGCGCGGCACTTTGTCCATGCTGACCACGCCATGCACCACGCTATGCAATTGAAGATCCGGGTCACGGGAACTCCGGTCGTCCAGTAAGAGAACGGTGCACTCCTGACCAGCCATAAAATCTTTCAGTGACAGGATCTGCCGGCGGTAGCGCAAAGGATCTTTCGCCAACATGCGCAATTCGCTGAGCGCGTCAATCACCAGTCGCTCCGGGCGCACCCGTTGAATTTCTTTGACGATGCGCTGCATTCGATCATTGAGCTCCACTTCAGCCGGGTGAAAAACTGTGTACTGTTGCTCGGGCAGCAGGTCACCCTCGTTGGGTAGAAGCTCAACGATCTCGATATTCTCGATGGAGAGACCATGCGACTGAGCCGCATGGCTCAAATCAGCTCGCGATTCCGACAGCGTGATGTAGAGTGTGCGCTCGCTTTTGCTGACGCCTTCGCGCGTAAATTGCAAAGCTAACGTGGTCTTCCCCGCTCCGGGATCGCCCTCGACAAGATAAAGGCGGCCGCGAGGGAAGCCTCCGTTAAGGATTTTGTCCAGGCCGTCACACCCAGTGCTCACCCGGGCGTCAGCATGCGCGTCAATCTTTTTCGAGGTTTGTTCAGGACTGGCAGTTGCCATTGGCTCTCCATAGATGTGATGTTCTGGCTGCGCAGATATTCTGGCGCTGACCGAAGGCACTGACGAGGGCGCATCTACTCACTTGAACCTTTATGATTTCAAAAGTATTAATTAACAGCTTTGAACCATTAACATGACCAACGCCAGCATTTGCTAGTATCGGGAGAATTGCTGAAATCCCTGGGGAGCTTACTGTAGAAAAATTAACTTCGAGAATGTCCCGGCGGGATGGCGCGCCCGGATCGGAGTTGACCTAAGGTTGGTGAATGACTGTGAAATCAATCAGAATCATCCTGCCGCAACATCTACGAACCCTCGCCGGCGTGGGAAATGAGGTGCAGATCGAGATCGAGGCTCCAGCCACACAGCGCTCCGTTCTCGATGCGCTCGAACTTCGCTATCCCATGCTGCGTGGCACCATTCGCGACCAGGTCACCCAGCAGCGCCGTCCTTTTCTCCGCTTCTTTGCCTGCGAGGAGGATCTCTCGCACGAGCCTCCCGATGCGCCGCTTCCACAGGCTATCTCCGACGGCACCGAACCATTTCTCATCATCGGAGCGATTGCCGGCGGCTAGCCCGCGTTGGCCGCGTCAGTTGATGCCAACGTTGGTGTCAGATATAGTTTTCTCAGCATGTTTGGAGATTTCACCGCTACCGATCGCTGGACCAAGAAGCAAGTTCACTGCGTCTACCAGGCGCTGATCGTTGCCATTGCCACGCGCCACGCCGACGCCGTCGACATAAAATTCTTGGTGGATGGCAAACCGGTTTGGGTCGCGCTGCCTCACCCCGCGTGGGTTGAGTACAAGAAGCGGACCGGCAAGGCCATCACGGATTCTCTGGCCATCGAAATTGCCGGCCACTATTTGCAATCTGCGCTGCAGGCTGGCGAAGGTTTAGGCCGCGAGATGTACTCACTCACCGTCGCGGAAACGCTTGCACATCTGGAAGCCGCAGTCTCCGCGATGCAATCGCCCGTCTCCGCGTAGTATTTTCCCTGGCTCTGATTCGTTCAAACTTAAATCTTCAATGGTGGGCGCTACAAATAATTGACAGCGGTATTTGCTGCCTTGTCACGCCGCTGGTAGCCGTCAAAGTTGCAGAATACTTGCCGGCCTTGACGCCGCTGAGCGCGCTCAGTTTAAGAACGCTGGCGCCTGAGCCAGGCGCTGGCAAGACCGCACGGGAGAAACTTGACGAGATTCCGCTGGGCAACCCAGTTACGGAAAAGGAGATTGCAGCATCGAAGCCGCCGCTGACGGTGACCGTGACTTCGGCACTACTATTTGACCCGGCAGTCACCGCAAGCGAACTCGGTGCAGCCGATGCGTGGAATGTGGGAGTGGCAGTTGCATCGCGCCAGTGGTTAACTAAAACAAGACCGTCGATGGACCCAAGTCCGTGGGCTGATCATATCCTGTTGTCGCGATGAAACCGGCTTGCCCGGGAACGCTGTTGCTGCCGCTTTTGATGTCATGAAAAACGGCTGCTCCGCCCGCCCGCTGCTTACCAGCCAGGGAATACATCACGGGGTTGGCACTGCCTTGTCGAACCGCCGCATTTTGCACAACTAAAGCCATCGCTCCGGCAAACGATGGCGCTGCGGCCGACGTGCCCCCGACTATGTAGAGTCCCCCATTCTGATAAATGAGATAGCCATCATGCCCTGCGCTCGTGAGGGAAACATCAGGTACGTCACGCTTGGCGTCGGCCGGAACGCCGGTTCCGCTTTGCCAGGAAGGCTTGGAGTAAATCGTACTCGCGCCTCCGCCCGTCGCCCACAAACCTCCACTGCCGCTTCGTTCCATGTCGCCTCTGGAATGTAACTCAGAGCCGACGCCTGTGTGCCGGGCGCGTTCGATGTCGACCAGTAAAGTGATGGACGCGAGACGTCGTTCAATTGCGTACCGCCCACGCAAACGCTGTAAGGCGAAGAGCACAGGCCATTGACGGCTCGTCCTTTCGTGGCTCGAGAACTGGAAGCAGAATCGCATCCCGCCGCGCCGCTGTCTCCCGACGACACAATCACGGTAATACCCTGCGCTACGGCCTGTTGCCACAAGCTATTGATGAAGCTGTTTCCCGAAGAGCCGAGCGCGGCTTCGCAGATTCCGAAGCTCATGCTCATCACTGGCGCAAGATTGTGGTTCACGATGTATTGCGCGGAAAGGTAACTGCCGTCGGTGGAATTAGTAGATTTCGAGACGACGAATTTAATCGCAGCGTTCTTTGCCACTGCACCCGACCACTCCACATCCAGATCTGCTTCTGTCTCTTCGCCTGAGCTAAGAATTCCCGGATTACTTCCGTTGACGATGATCTGCGGATTGTTCGCGGGCAAATCGAACGCGGTGCGGAACTGGCGCACGTCCGCGATATTGATGTTCGACCGCGCTACGATTGCCACCGATTGCCCGCTGCCGTTGATGGATTGCTGATAAAGCGGCGCAAGATCGTAGATGGTAGCGAAATCCGATGGCGCGAGGTAGTACGAACCACCGTTCGTGAACTCGGCCGTTGGGATGCGCGCCCCCGTGTGCATCGGTTCACTGCGAAAATCATGCAGCGAAACAATTCCTGCGATGACACCAGAGAAAGCTTTGGGAATTTCAGGATCGCTCGCGTTGGCGTGATGAACCTCCGCGCCAATCTTGTAGGTGTGAATCGCGGTGTGGAACGCCGACTCAACCTGGGCGACGGTTCCGCTGAAAACGATGGAACGGCGTCCTGCAGTAACTTCCTCCACTTCCATACCGTGAGCCTGCAACCATGCTGTCACCTGTCTCGCGTCGGACTCAGAGATGCCGAAAAGCTCTCCATATTGTTGCGGGGTGAGCCACTGATGGTAATAAGGAGATTCGGGATCGTGCTGATCATCGATCAATTGAATCAGGGCAGCTTCCTGCGCAGCGTCCGGAAGCAGTGTGATCAGCATCTGGTCCATGCGAAAGTCAGGCGAGACGGCGCCAGTGTCGTATTGCGCATTCGCCAAAGGGTACCGGTTTCCGGGAAGAGCCAAACGCTGCTCATCATCGACGAACGTTGTAATCCGGTCTTTGGCTTCCGCAAACGGAGGCTGCGTAAATAAAGGTGGAGCTCCGGAAGAGCTTTGGGCGATTGAATGCGGCCCGAGAAAAAACAAAACTAATAAAATTCTCAGGATCAGAGATGAAAGTAGACGACGGACAGGCGTGATGAAGAAAACCAACATTCGACCTCCGCGACGATTTGCGCGTCCAAACGGCATATCGGCAGAAACGAGCACGCACTGGAGGGATCAGTCTCTCGATTAACGTGACGGCAGTAACCGGGAACGGAACGCTTGGATTACCTCGTCCCGGGTGATGCGGAGTCAGAAGGTTTTATCGCCGAAAATTTCCGCGGTGAAGGCCTGAATTGTTGCCCCCTTTTGCCATGCGTCCGGCGGCAGATAAGCTTTCCGGCAAGTTTGTTGTAGAAAGGTATTTCGGTCCCATTGATGCTCAACCGCGACCTGTGGCAGTAGCAGACCGCGGCGGCCGTGCTGACTGATGAGAAGGCCGTGTCGTCCGATTTCGATGGCATCGGCATTGATCGATTCCAGCGGCGAGAGAACACTCAGCTCGATTTCGAGATGCGAGGCTTCGTCTCTCGTCACGTGCGGAAAGCGGTTGTCCTCGAATGCCGCGGCGCGGGCGGTTTCCGCAACGGTTCTGTAGAGCGGCGAGGTTGCGACCACATAGCCGACGCAGCCGCGCAACTCGCCGCGCAGATAGAGCGAAGCAAAAGTTCCGCGTAGTTCAGACAGATGCGGAGTCGGAGGATCTAAAGAGATCGCCCAGCCCTCCAATTCGGAGGTAATCGAATCGTGCGCCAGTCTTAATAAGAGGGCGCGTTCTTCAGAGGAGAATTCCTGTCCAGAGATTTCCGCTGACGTCAGCGCAGAGTGCGAGTTATGTAGTGGGGGCGACATCGGCATCGGTAGCCGGTTGCGGCTTGCGTCGGCGACTGAGAATAAAGGCGCGACGCCGGCGCTTGGAGACGCGACGGTCAATCTTCGACCAGAACGCGGCGAAATAATCGATTGCGGAAATCAGCGAAACGCAAACTACGAACCAGATGGCGGCATAAGCAATCCAGTGCACCGGGAAAATGAAGTTTCCGTAGACCGGCCACTCTTTCCAGCGATGATCGAGAATCACCGCTACCACGGAGACGATCTGCACCACCATTTTGAACTTGCCTAGTTCGCTCGCCTCGATCGTAAAGCCACCGGAGGCAGCAATAGAACGCAGGCCACTTACCAAAAACTCGCGGCCAATAATGATGACGGCGATCCAGGCCGGAACCAGGCTGGGATTGAACTGAACCAGCGTAACAAAGGCAGCGGCGATCAAAAGTTTATCGGCCATGGGATCAAGAAGAATGCCCATGGTGGTAATCTGTCCGCGCTTGCGGGCAAGATAACCATCAATGCCATCCGTCATGGAAGCGGCAATAAATACCGCGGAGGCGAGCAACTCTTTGGCGCCGTGCGCGCTGCTGAAATGGCTCGAAGACAGAATCCAGATCAACAAAGGTATGCTGCAGATCCTGATTAACGTGATGGAATTCGGCAGGTTCACTGCAGCTCGGGAGGTTTCCGGAAGGGTACCGGAACTCAAGTTGATTATGCTCCACGGTGCGGGGGAACGCAATCGGGAGAATGTACTCCTGGGTCAGGAATTTTCCTGGCACAGTCCCGTGGAAAATCGTCGGCAAATCTATTTCGGCGTAGACGGAGTCATCGCGCCGGCTTTCGGCTGCTTGGCGATGATCTGGTCTTTGATCTTGTCGTATGTTGCCTGCGGAATAATCTTTTTATGGACCAGATCGAGCTTGGTTCGATACGGGCGGCCGGCGATAATTTTCTGCGAGTAGGCGTCTCCGATGCCAGTGAGAGCCTTCAACTGGTCCGCCGTAGCGGTATTGATATCGAGTTTGTCAGCGGCAGCCGTTTGCGATGCAGTGGCAGCGTCGGCGACGAGAGAACGCAGACCCGACCCTTGCAGCAGGAAAAAAGCAAGCAGCAGAGGCAGCGTGCGCGCAAGCAGCCTTCTGGTCACGACGTTCATAAAATCTCCTTACGCGTAGATTCCCCGCTGGCGAATGGTATAAGCCACGCGGTCGATGGCCAGCATATAGGCCGCTATTCGATTGTTCACCTTGTGAGTCTCGGCATAGCGCACTACATCTCCAAACGAGGAGACCATAATCTCTTCCAATTGCTCATTGACCACGGATTCCTTCCAGAAATAGCCCTGGCGGTCCTGTACCCACTCGAAATAAGAAGTAGTCACGCCACCCGCATTGGCCAGAATATCCGGGATGACAAAAACTCCCTTGTCGGTCAAGACATCGTCGGCAGCAGATGTGGTCGGGCCGTTGGCGCCTTCAGCCAGAACGCGGCACTTCACGCGATCCACATTGCGCGAAGTGATTACGTTTTCTGTCGCGGCGGGAATGAGGATCTCGCAGTCGGTAGTCAGCAATTCAGCGGGATCGTACGCTTCCGCTCCGGGAAAGCCATGCACCGTGCCATTTTTCTGACGGTATTCGACAAGAGCGTTGAGATCCATTCCGTTTTTGTTGTAAAGGCCGCCGCCAACTTCGGCGATGCCGACAACTTTATATCCGCCCTGAAACATGAGCTGCGCGGCGTTGGAGCCGACATTGCCGAAGCCCTGCACAATTACCCGGCTGCTCGCGCGCGCGATGCCGAGCTTCTTGATAGCCTCGTCGCACACAACCATAACTCCGCGGCCAGTGGCTTCGCGGCGTCCGCGCGATCCGCCGATGTTGATGGGCTTGCCGGTAACGCAAGCCGTCACCGTCTGCCGCATGTGCATGGAATAGGTATCCATCATCCACGCCATGATTTGTTCGTTGGTATTTACGTCAGGGGCAGGAACATCTTTTTCTGGTCCGATGAACTCAATCAGTTCGGACGTATAGCGCCGCGTCATGCGCTCGATTTCGCCCATCGACATCTTGTGCGGATCGCAAATTACGCCGCCCTTCGCCCCGCCGAAAGGGATGTTGACTACGGCGCACTTCCAGGTCATCCAACTGGCCAGGGCACGCACTTCATCGAGCGTGACATCAGGCGCGTAACGGATGCCGCCTTTTGCCGGGCCGCGCGCAATGGAGTGCTGGACACGAAATCCGGTAAACACCTCCAGGTGCCCGTCATCCATCTGGACCGGGATGTAAACCGTGAGTTCACGGTTGGGATAGCGCAAAACCCGCCACAGTCCGTCGTCGAGATTGAGCTTCTGGGCGGCCAGATCGAAGCGCGCCCGCTGCGATTCCCAAGGATTGCTTTCTTTGTCGACCTGCGGAGCAGTAGTCATGGTAGTCATAAATTCGGTCTCCGGACGATTGCAAATCGATATGCCGGCCGGCGTCAGGGGCGATTTCCCGGAAGAAGCGGGCAAACGTTCAGAGTATATGAGCGTGGTGGGTGGAGAAGCAAGGTCCAGAACGGGAAACTGCTGTCTTAGAAGGTACTTAGCAAGGGCGAGCATGCGCTTCCGTCACGCCGGTGTGGCGAGCGTTGCAAAGCCGGACATCGAAGAAGTGGAGCGGCCCCGTTTGCCACTAGCTTGCGGAACACTTGCGACATTCCAAAGATGAATGGCGGCGTATGAGCGCCAAGGCCGCCAGGTCTCCGCAAGCCGCTCCAATTCGTGCGCGCTGTCTAGATGCATTGCGCGCATCAGTCCTAGGTCTGTTGAGGGAAACGCGTCTGGCTCGCCCAGAGCGCGCATGGCAACGTATTGTGCGGTCCACTCGCCGATGCCGGGGATTTCGCACAGGCGCGAGAGAAATTCGCCCGAATCGGTAACACCGTCGAATCTTATGCGTCCAGCGCAAACCGCCCTTGCCAGAGATCGGATAGTTTCCGATCGCGCTTTCGGCAGGCCGATGCCGGCGAAATTGGCATCGGCCAATGCGCTTGGTTCAGGGAAAACATGAGTGAGGTCTGTAGCGCCGATAAACTTCTCTCCGAAAGTCTTCACCAGCCTTCCCGCCAGAGTGGTTGCGCCTTTGACGCTAACCTGCTGGCCGAGGATTGCCCGCACGGCTAGCTCGAAGCCATTCCAGCACCCGGGCACCCGCAACCCCGGCTGGGCCTTCATCCGTGCAGCCAATATTGGATCGGCCTTCAGAGTGTCCGCAATCGCCGCCCAATCTGCATTCAGATCAAGCATGAAGCGGATGCGCTCTGTGATGAAAAACAGCGAACGAGGATCGCCAAACTGAACTCGTGCGACCAGCGCATGGTTCGCTTCATCCAGGGAAATCTCAAAATAGCCGTGATGGCCATTCGTCGAAATGGAACGGCGATAGCAACTATTCTCGACCAATTCCACACCCGGCGTGGCGCGAGCCGCAAGAAAAGACATCATGCCATTCCAGTCGTAAGGCGGCCGGAAGCGGAGGCGGAATAAATATTGATTCTCCGGCTGCACTTGCGTTTTCCGCGCCAGCCGCCGGATTTGCGTTGGGGTTCGATGATAGACGTCACGAATTCCCGCATTAAATCGGCGCACGCACCCGAAGCCCGAAGCCAGCGCAATCTGCGTCATGGGCAAGCTCGTTTCGTCGATGAGTTTCTTGGCGAAGTGCAGACGCCGTGTGTGAGCCACTGAAGTGGGAGTCGCGCCGAGATGTTTTAGAAATAAGCGGCGCAGGTGACGTGAGCCCACTCCCAGGCGCGCCGCAAGAACTTCCACTCCGCCATTCTCCAACCCGCTCTCACCGATCAGCCGTAAAGCTCGCGAGACGGTATTCGAGGTTCCCAACCAGGCCGGAGTTCCCGGTGAGCATTCGGGCCGACAGCGGAGACAAGGTCGAAAACCCGCCTCTGCAGCGGCGGCTGCAGTTGGGAAGTAGCGCACATTTTTTTCTTTCGCCGTGGGCGCCGGGCAAATCGATCGGCAGTACACACCGCTTCTCACCACGCCGATGAAGAATTTGCCATCGAATCGCGGATCGCGCGACAGCCTGGCTCGCGAACATATTTGCCAATCCAGCATCGTATGCCGCACTCATCATAGCTGTTCCGGCGTTGTTAGGTGGACGTTTTCGGACCGTGTCCTCGACCGTCACAGACGTATGAGGAACTCGCAGCAGAGCTCGGAACCGGATCTTGAGAGCGAAGTCCGCAAACGTCCAGCTATGCGCGAGCAAGTCCGTAAACGTCCGACCCGGGAGCGGGAGGCAATCTATCTTGCCTGAAACCGAAGCCTCAATCGCGCCCGGTAACTTCTCAGGAAAGAGTCAATATGCCGCGTTGTACATCGCACTCTTTAACCGATGCCCTCTATGCCTGATCGCCTGCCACTGCGTAGAATGCCCGGAATGTTCCACTCGGTACTTGATCGGTTTCAGTCCGTGTCAAAACGGTTCGTATCTCTTATCATTTGTGACCGAATCTTCCGAACAATACAAATTGTTTTGTCCCTGTCGACGACCGCCGGTTTGCAGCCGCTGGAATTGGAACGATCTGAAAACTACTCTGTCTCAAATGAAGCCTATGCTCGTGGCCATGGAGGGCCGCAGGAGATTTGGTTATTGAGATCAAAGACGGACCGAGAAATCGGTTCATTCAATCTGAATTTGGCAGAGGGAAGAAAGAAGACGTGAATCGCGGTCACGTGTGCCCAGGTTTTTCTTCCGGTGACCCTCGGAGCGGCGAGCGGCTCAACGCCACCAAACGACTCCCCGAACCATTCCGCATGCGAAGCGCCTGAATAAACAATTCGACTTTTGGGTTGGGCGATTGGGATTCGTTCGATAATGGCAGCACGCTTGTGGTCGAGCGTTTGAAATAACAAATGCTGCGGTCCTAGAGTTTAATCTCCATCCCTTCAGCAGCCGCGCGCACTTTTGGATAGTAGTTGCGGGCCTCGTGCACGACCTTGTCGATGATGGCGTCGGTGTGATCGGGGTCGTGGTGAAACAGCACAAGCTCTTTTGCGCCACTCTCCATCACAACATTTACCGCTTCGCGCCAGTGACTGTGTCCCCAGCCGCGGCGGTGCGCCTCATATTCCTCGGGCAGGTATTGCGCATCGTAAATGAGCACATCCGCGCCTTCGGCCAGCTTGCGGACGGCCTTGTCGAACACCGCATCTCCGGGTTCGTTGTCGGTAGCGTAGACCAGAACTCCATCTTTTGTTTCCAGTCGGAACCCCATGCATCCTTGGGGATGGTTGAGCCACGCCGTCTGCAATTGAACGCCTTCTTCCAAAGTGACGCGTCCGCTCTCGATGTCATAAAAATCGCGGCGCGCTTTCATTTGGCCAATGTCCACGGGGAAATAGGGTGCCGCCATCTGATCAGCAAGTACTTGTTTGAGGCTCCGAGTTCGGCTCGAGCATTCGAACAGAAAGCGGCTTTCCGCATTCATATACAACGGCCGAAAGAACGGCATGCCTTGAATGTGATCCCAGTGAAAGTGGGAGACGAAGACGTGGGCAGAAAAAGGACGGTCGCCAAATTCGCTTTGCAGTTGCTGGCCAAGCACGCGGAAACCGGTGCCGCAATCGAAGATGTAAATGCGATCACCCAGCCGTACTTCCACGCAGGAGGTATTGCCTCCGTAACGCATATTCTCGGATTGTGGAGTTGGCGTAGAACCGCGTACGCCCCAGAACTTGATGCGCATAAGTTCGTAACCGCACGAGGGCCTGATTGCTTTGGTGACTTCCTGTATCTTCTGACGATAGAATCCGTTCGTCAATTGCCGGATTGGTTCGCAGCCCAAGTATTCCGGCCAGAGATGCGAGGCCCCGAATACAAGAATCCGTCCCCTATAATGAACCGCGAGGCGCTGAGGTCTGGCGGGCCTCATCCTTTGCATGATTAACCCCGAGTTCAAAGAATTCGCGCGACTGGCGCGGTCGGCCACGCTCGTGCCGGTAGTGAAATCGGTGAGCGCTGACCTGCTCACGCCCGTCTCCGCGTTCCTGGCCATTGCGGAAAAGGAGCCACACGCATTTCTGCTGGAGTCCGCCGAGCGCGGCGAACAGATTGGCCGTTACACGTTTCTCGGCGTGCGCCCCTACATGCGGCTGCGTGCACAAGGCTCTGCCATAGAGATTGAGCGCGGACGGCAGCGCGAGCATCACCTGGGCAACGTGTTTCAGGTCGTAAAGCAGTTGCTCGGTGAGCATCGGACGGCGGCGATTCCTGGCCTGCCACCGTTCACCGCCGGGGCCGTTGGGTACTTCTCTTATGATGTGGTGCGGCAGCTGGAAAATATCGGCGAGCACGCCAAGGACGACATCGGCCTGCCGGACTGCGAACTGATGTTCTTCGACCGCTTGCTGGCTTTTGATCATTTGCGGCACCAGATACACATCGTGACCACGGCTGACGTTGCCCGCGAAAGCCCGCGACGTGCCTATGATCGGGCGGTGCGGGATATTGCCGCGCTGGAAAAGAAGCTAGCTGCGGGGTTGCGTCCGGCGATGTGGCGCAAACCCAAAAAAGCCAAGCCGGGAAAGCTCAAAGTCAACTCAGGAACCACGCGCGCGAAATTTCTGCGTAGCGTTGAGCGCTGCAAAGAATACATTGCCGCCGGAGATATCTTTCAGGTAGTGCTTTCGCAACGCCTCGATTTCATCCCTGGGGTTGATCCGTTCGATCTTTACCGCGCTCTCCGTCAAGTGAATCCTTCGCCTTATCTTTATTTCTTGCGGATGGGCGAGACCCAAATTCTCGGCTCCTCCCCCGAGATGCTGGTGCGGGTGACCGGGCGAAAGTTGGAGTACCGCCCCATCGCGGGCACGCATCCACGCGGCCGCGACGAGGCAGAAGATCTGCGTCTGGAAGAGAAGATGCGGACCGATGAAAAGGAACGCGCCGAGCACGTCATGCTGGTCGATCTCGGCCGCAACGACCTCGGGCGCGTAAGCGAATATGGTTCCGTAAAAGTGAAAGATCTCATGTACGTGGAACGTTACTCCCATGTCATGCACTTGGTCTCGGCGTTGGAAGGTACGTTGCGCAAGGATCTTGGCGCGCTCGACGCATTCGCCGCCTGTTTCCCTGCGGGCACGCTGAGCGGCGCACCCAAAGTCCGCGCCATGCAGATTATCGAAGAACTGGAGCCTGTGCGCCGGGGCATCTATGGCGGATCTGTCCTCTACGCTGATTTCGCTGGAAATCTGGATTCATGCATCGGCATTCGAACCATGCTGATGCAAGGCAAACGCGCTTACCTGCAAGCGGGAGCAGGCATTGTCGCGGATTCCGACCCGGCCAGCGAGTTTCAGGAAAGCATGAACAAGGCGCAAGCCCTACTGCGGGCGGTGGAGATGGCGAGAGACAATAATCAGTGATTCAACGTTGACGATTGCATCCCCAGGAAATTTTCCATCAGCTTCTTGCCCGCATCGGTCAGCACGCTCTCCGGATGAAACTGCACTCCTTCAACGACAAACTTTTTGTGGCGCAGGCCCATGATGGTGCGACTGCCATCTTTTTCCGTCGTCCAGGCGCTGACTTCCAATTCGGCCGGTAAGTCTTTTTTTTCCACGATAAGCGAATGGTAGCGCGTGGCCGTCATTGGCGTGGGTAAGCCGCGAAAGATACTCTTGTTATCGTGCGTGACCGCGCTGGTTTTGCCGTGCATCAAGTGAGGAGCGCGAACCACCTGCCCGCCAAAAGCGGCACCAATGGCCTGATGTCCGAGGCAAACTCCCAGAACAGGTATTTTCCCAGCGAAGCGGCGAATCAGATCGATGCTGATGCCAGCGTCCTGCGGAGTGCATGGACCGGGCGAGATGACGATGCGCTCGGGTTGCATTGCCTCAACTTCGGAAACGGTAATTTGATCGTTACGGCGAACTTCGACCTGGGCGCCAAGTTCACCGAGATACTGAACCAGGTTGTAAGTAAACGAATCGTAGTTGTCGAGAACAAAGACCACTAGCCTGTCCGAATTTCAGCTTACCACCGACCGCTGCCAAGCCAGAATTGAGTTTTATGGAGAATGCTCCAAACCACTCGGGCTGCCAGAACGTGCCATCGCCCCGCCTGATGGTGGTATTGACGGCGGTTGCTCTAACCGTCATTCTCGGAAAAATACTGAATCGCCGCTTTGTTGGCTTGGGAGTGATGAATGGCAGAAACCCAGCAGGAAAAACGGTCTGCACGGCGCTTCGCGCTTCGGATCCCGGTATCCGTAGCCCGCGGCGAAAAGTTGGATCAAAGCGAACCTGCCCAACTGCGCGACGTTAGCGCTCGCGGCATTTGTCTTTATCTCGATTCCCCCATCGAACAAGGGTCTCCCATCGGCTTTACCCTCACCCTGCCGCCCGAAATTACGCTGACGGAAAGCATTCGCGTGCAGTGCGTTGGGCGCGTCGTACGTATCGATGGCGCGAACAACGGCAAGATGGCCGTTGCCGCAGTCATTGAAGAGTATGAATTCATTCCTGAAAGTTGACGCTGCCGTCGTTTTCGTGATTGCCGGAAATCTTCACGGCCTCCACACCTGACGCGCCACTTCACCGCTATCGCAGCAAATGATAATGTTCCTCTTAGGAAGATTTGAGGGGATTTTCTTTGTTGCGACCACGCCTTCACCTGATCGCTATTCCGCTCCTGGCAACCCTTGTTGTGCCCCGCGTGTGGCCGCAAAATCGCACCCAGCCAGCGGCGAAGCAAGAAGGTCCTGTAAAGCCCGAGATCACTCTTGTCACCAGTGTGCGCGTAGTTATCGAACACGGCGCTCCCGCGCTGGAAATTCTCTCCACCCAGCCGGCCGTTCCATCGATCCAATACCTGAAGTCACCGCCGCGACTCGTCGTAGATCTGCTGCATGCGCGCCTGGGCCTGCCGCACAAGCGGGGGGATTTAATCCAGGATGTCCAGCAGAAAAATATTCTCGCGATCCGCGCGGAACAATTTCAAGATAATCCTCCCATCGCCAGAATTGTGCTTGATCTTCTTTCCCCCTACAGCTACACCTGGGATGAGGCCGGGAACCGGCTGATGGTTCGCCTGAGACCCGCGGAGGAAAATGTCGCGAAGAAAGGGTCGCCGCGTCAGTCGCCCACAACGCTTTCTCTGCGCGGGAAAACCCCGGAAATAGTGCCGGCCAGCGAAGGCGCGGGCGACATCACCGTCGAAGGAAGTCAGATCGCTGCCGGATCTTCGTTAACCACCGCCCAAGACACCACAGTTCTCCGCTTGTCGCGAGGAGGCGAAGTTCGCATATGCCCTCGCACTACCGTTTCAGTAACACCTTCGAAAAACGCGAACGATTTGATGCTGGGCATGAGTACCGGAGCGCTCGAAACGCACTACACGCTTAAAGCTTCTGCCGACACGGTACTTACTCCAGACTTCCGAATTCTGTTCGCGGGGCCAGGGGAATTTGACTTCGCCGTGAGTACGGATTCGCATGGCAATACCTGCGTCAGAGGCCTGACCGGGAACGGATCTTCGGCGACCGTTGCGGAGTTGCTGGGAGATCGCACCTACCAGGTCAAGCCCACAGAGCAGGCGGTTTTTCGCGCCGGGCAGATTGACAGGGTGGATCACAACATCCCGCTGGAATGTGGTTGTCCGCCGCCCGCACCGGTGATGCGAACGGAAGTGCCAACTCCGGCAAGCTCCGACGTGCCGAAGAACGCCCAACTCACCGCAGGCCAGCCATCGAAAGCTGCTGGCGAGTTGAACGCGAGTGGACGAGCGAACTCCCCGAACACGGGAGGGCAAATATTTTCCAGCGGGTCAGAGACTCAGCCCGTACCCACTTCTCGTCCTGACGACATTCACGTTCAAGTGGACGCGCCTCTGGTCTTTCAGGCAAAAACTCGCTCTCCGGCATCCCCAGCACTCGTGGACGAGGCTGAGGCGCTCCCCGTCATCGGGCCCTCTACCCAGCAGACTGAACTCAAAATACAAATTCAACCGCCTCCCGCTGGGCCTCGAGAGTCAGCCCCGCCGAACTCGGCTCCTCGCCGGTTCCTGCGGCGAATCAAAGGCATGTTCGTCGCCATCTTCAGCTGACATCACCCGCGCAATCGCGCACGATTACCGGCGGTTAATGACGCGCCGCAAGGGTTCGGCTTTTTCGCGCAGGTCGTCGGCGAAGCTGGCGCCCCGTTCGGCCACATCGCGCACGCGCTCTTTCGCGTCGCGAACCCGGTCTTTGGCTTCTTCGGTCCAATCCTGCATCGTTTCTTTGGCATCCTCATAACCGCGTTTCAGGTCGCGACGAAACTGCTTGCCGCTTTTGGGCGCCAGCACAAGAGCCGCTAGAGCTCCGGCTCCAATTCCAATCAACAAAAAGGTTATGGCGGTTCCTACGCTGGTACCGTCTGAAGATTCATAACGTCCAGAACTCATAATTTGACCTCATTTCTTGTTCAACTTGCCGAAGGCCATACGGGCCCGGAATAGAGCAAAAAACAATTCTAGTCCCGCAGAAGCAGCGGTGCGAACCTTCGAACGAACGCGGGTTCATGGGATGAATTGGCCTGGCGAAAGGTTTCCTTTCTCGCGAGCGAAGTGTAGAATCGTGTATTCGGTCCTCGTGTGCGGCGGAAAATGTGGCCTGCCCGCCTTCCGTAAGCTCTGCAAACCGCACTTATTTTGAAGGAGATAGTTTCAAGCAATGTCGATCCCTGCCACACAACTGCGCCCCGGCATGATCATCAAGCACAACAATGATCTGCACTCCGTATTCAGCGTCGAACACCGGACTCCCGGCAACTTGCGGGCCTTCATCCAGGCCAAGTTGCGCAATCTTCGCACCGGCGCCATGTTCGAGCACCGCTTCCGCTCGCCCGATCCCATCGAAAAAGTCAACGTAGATGAAGTCGACATGCAGTTTCTCTATGCTGATGGTGACAGCTACTACTTCATGGACACCTCGAACTACGAGCAGACTCACCTGACCAAAGAGGTGCTCGGCGACGCTGTCGACTACCTGATCGCCAATCTGGAGATCAAAGTGGAATTTTTTGATGGTAAAGCTGTCGGCATTGAACTGCCGCAGACGGTGGAACTGACCGTGGTTGAAACCGAACCTGGATTGAAGAGCGCGACCGCATCCAGTGTGACGAAGGCCGCAAAGACCGAGACTGGCCTGGTCGTACAAGTGCCGCCATTCATCAATGAAGGCGAGAAAATTAAGGTCGATACTGCTGAAGGCGTGTATTTATCCCGGGCGTAGGGACACCCATTGTTGATTGCTGATTTTTGATTGTTGATTAAAAACCGAACCTCCCTTGGGAAATCGAAAGGTTTTGAATCAGCAATCAAAAATCAGAAATCAACAATTTTTCGTTATGACTCCGAGCGAAAAACCAATCGAGGCTCGCCGATTCGTAGTTCGCGGGCGCGTGCAGGGAGTCGGTTTTCGCTGGTTTGTCGAGCGCGAGGCGCACATCGTCGGTATTGCCGGGTGGGTACGCAATAATGCAGATGGTAGCGTGGAAGTTTTGGCCCAGGGAACTCGCGACCAACTCTTCACACTATGTTCGCGACTGCGCGAAGGGCCGCGTGCGGCTCGCGTGGATGCCGTGGAAGATTCCGAAGCCCGCCCGGTTGCAAGCCTGAATTCATTCCGCATTGAAGGAGCGTGGTAGATTGTCCGCCAACTCAAACCTCAATACAGATCAATTGAAGCACCTGATCCGCGAAGTCCCGGATTTCCCCAGGCAGGGGATTCTTTTCTACGACATTACAACCCTCCTGAAAGATAAGGTAGGATTCGCCACGCTCGTGGACCGGCTCTCCGAACACTACGTTGATCAGAACATCGATCTAGTCCTCGGTATGGAAGCCCGGGGATTTATCTTCGCCCCTGCACTGGCCTATCGCCTCAACGCCGGATTCGTTCCCGTGCGCAAGGTTGGCAAACTTCCCGCAGCGACTGTGAAGTTCGATTACGCCCTCGAATACGGAACCAACTCGCTCGAAATGCACAAGGATGCGATCCAGAAGGGTCAGCGCGTGCTCATCGTGGATGATCTGTTGGCTACTGGCGGCACCGCTGAAGCTACGGCGAAGCTGGCTTCGTTGCTGGGCGCAGAGATTGCCGGCCTCGGCTTTGTCGTGGAACTGGATTTCCTTCGCGGCCGAGAGAAACTCCAGGGCTACAACGTGATGTCGTTACTGCATTACGAAAAGTGAACTGGCAGGTTTGATAGACCTTGAGACCAGCGATTCGAATCCGTTATTTCGAATGCCGTTATTTCCAAAGGTAACCGACCAGCAAGGCGATGCCGGACCATCCCCCAACGCTGATTGCAGCCGCTAAACCGAAGCCCGCAATCCTATTCCAGTCAGGTTGGCTGACTTTGCCAGTCACGCCAGAATCGTAAGCTGACCACGGGCCGGAGAACCGTAGCTGCGGCCAGGTTTGTTGCGTTCCCGTCCACCGTCGTTCATTCGACGGCGCAGTGATGCCCGATTGGTAAGTGCCGGATATTGGGGGGAGAGTTCTGTAACTCATCATCCGCGCCTCAGAAATACTCTAGCGCAACTCAGCTGCCATTCCAGGAACATCCAATAACGGCGTATATGGATGCGTCTAGATCCTGAGAGGTTTTCGCCCCCCTCCGACGTTGAGTAAAAAACTCCTAAACATGGGAGATATATCCTCCTTACCGTGAGACGACAAGTACCGGTGAGACTTCCTCCCTGATGGCTAACTTTGAATCCTTGGGCAGGTAGCTCTTGCGCCGAAACCAGTCTTCCATGGCTTCCTGAAGCTTATCGAGGGGAACCCCTGTACCAATTTCCATCTGTCCGTCAGCAGTGGGCAATGTGTCGTCAAACACGCTGGCGTTGGTAAAATTCCTCATGGAGAAGCTGTCGAGCCACTTCAGCGGGCAGGGCCGCCTCTGTTGTTTCTCGTCTTCATACTCGACACGAATCTTGCGCGCGAACATGCTTTGATTTAACCACAGAGATCCGGCGGGTTGGAATGTTCCCCGCTTCAAAGTCGGTAGGTTCAGAGTCGATACTACCAACTTCTCCTCAACGGGCCGCATCCCATAGCTTCGCTTGCAGAGTGGCTGCTCCTGAAAGCCGAACGCATCTCGCTCGTAGGGCCAGAGTTGCGAGGCGGGGGCCGCTGGAACTGTTTCAACCGGCGCCTTATGCGTTTGCCAGCATTATTTTTTTTATTCCTTATTTCGATCGTTAATGCAACGGCTCAGATTTCATCCACTCGGCCGGAAGCTTTTTATGAGGGCCAAACCGTTACCGCAGTTGACCTGATCGCCAATCCGCATCGGGACGTGGAGCCTCTGCGCTCTGCTGTGTCACAAAAAGTGGGACAGCCCTATTCCCAGGCGGCGGTAGAATCCAGCATTGTTGCCCTGCAACGGGCGGGCGGATTTGAAAGGGTCACAGTCAACGTAATTCCAGACATTGCGGGTCTGCGGCTCAATTTTATTCTCGAGCCCGGTTACTACCTGGGAATCATCGATTTTCAACGACTCGCAAGACTGTTTTCCTACACACGTCTGTTGCAGATCGCAAACCTTCAGACACAGGACCCCTATGACAAGGCGCGCCTCCCCGTTGCAGAGGCGGCCCTTTCGCAGTTTCTTCAACACGATGGATACTTTCAGGCGCAAGTTCACTCCGAAGCGCAAATCGACGACGCGAACCAGTTGGTGAACATTACGTTCGTCGTGCAAACCGGCAAACAAGCCCGCATTGGGAGTGTGGAAGTGAACGGCCCCACCGGCACGGAGCAAACTTGGTTGCTCCACAAAATGCGATCGCTGCGCGCCCGGTTTACCCGAGCATTACTGAAAACAGGCAAGCCATACACCGCGGAACGGATTAAAGCGGCGGCCTCGCTCATGAAGAAATATTTGGCAGATCAGCACCGCTTAGCCAGTAAAGTTGAAGAGAACCCGCCGAAATATCATTCGGATACCAACCGTGTAGACGTCTCGTTCAAAGTGGAACCTGGCCCCGTAGTGATAGTCCGCACAACCGGCGCACGGTTGTCCTGGATTCCTTTCATGTCAGGGCGGGAAATGAAGAAGCTTATTCCCATTTTTTCCGAGCGCGCAATCGATGCCGATCTGGTGCAAGAGGGTCAGCAGAATCTGACAGATTACTTTCAAAAAAGGGGATTTTTTTTCGCCAACGTAATCTCCGAGCTTCAGCAGCAACCGGATCGTACTGTTCTCATTTATAAAATTGATCGCGGTATCAAGTACAAAGTGGATCGAATATCCTTCGCGGGGAACCACGGGATAGAAGCCAAGAATCTCGCACCTCTGCTGCAGGTAAAACGCTCTCATCTCTGGACACATGGCAGCATCAGCCAGAAGATAATCAAACAGAGCTCCGACAACGTTACCGCCTACTATCGGGATAAGGGATACGAAGAGGCCAAAGTTACGCCGCAGGTCAGCGAACGCGGTTCGAAGATCGATATCGTCTTTCACATTGTGGAAGGCGAACAGACAATCGTCGATCACGTCGCGGTGACCGGAAACCAGAGTATTCCCGAAGATCAATTAACCGCCCCCAAGGGCTTCGAGCTAAAACCTGGCTCTCCATTTTCATCCCGGCAGTTGTTCGACGACCGCAATCGCATATCCGCAACTTACTTGAACCGGGGATATCCCAATGCGGAAGTGACGACTGGCGTCCGTCGTCTCGGGAAAAATACTCACCGAGTAGATGTAACCTATGACATTGCCGAGCACCAGATGGTGCGGGTGAGCAAAGTGATCTACCTGGGCCAGCAGCACACGCGCCGGTCGCTGCTGGAGAAGGCGACGAACCTCCATTCCGAAACTCCCATGCGAAAAGATACGATGCTGGCGGCGGAGACCCGACTCTACGACTTGAATATCTTTGACTGGTCGAGCGTGGGCCCGCGAAAGCCAATTACAGACCAGAGCGAGGAAGACGCGCTAGTCGAAGTGCATGAAGCCCAGCGCAACGAAATCACTTACGGTTTTGGATTCGAAGTTTCCCATCGCGGCGGAAATGTCCCCACCGGCACGGTGGCCGTTCCCGGGCTTCCCACGATCGGGATAGGGAACAATCAGATCGCTCCTAGCCAGGCCACCTACGCGAGCCCTCTCGGTTCGATCGAATTAACCCGCCGAAATATGCGGGGGCTAGGCGAAACAGCCAGCGGCTCGATTCTGCTCTCGCGACTGGACCAGCGGGCGATTACCAGTTATCTGCAGCCCCACTTCTTCGGCTCGAGCTGGAATTCTTTGACCAGTTTTTCAATTGAGCGGACCACCGAAAACCCACTCTTCGCGGCGACCCTTGGCGATTTGTCATTTCAAGTGGAGAAGCTTCTCAGCCGAAAAACGAATACGCGCCTCCAGCTTCGCTACGATTTAAACAAGACTGTGTTATCGCACTTGCTGGTTCCCGAACTTGTCCTGCCGCAGGATCAGAATATTCATCTCTCAACGCTCTCGAGCACGCTTATACGAGACACAAGGGACAAGCCCCTGGATGCCCACCGTGGTGTTTTCGAGAACTTGAATGTGAGCATTACGCCGGGGCCGTTTGGTTCCAGCGCGACTTTTGCAAAGTTGTTCGGGCAGTATGCTTTTTACAAGCCATTCCATTCCGTGGTCTTCGCCAATAGCATTCGTCTCGGGTTAGCGAAAGCATTGGCGGGAAGCTTTGTTCCGACCAGCGAGCTTTATTTTTCTGGAGGAGGAACCTCGCTTCGCGGATTCCCCATCGATGAAGCTGGACCGCAGCGCATCGTGCCTTTTTGCAATGTGCTGCAGAATCAGCCGGGATGCGTGAATGTGACCGTGCCAGTGGGCGGCAGACAGCTCTTCATTTTGAATTCAGAAGCCAGATTTCCGCTCCGCATCATGAAAAATCTGGGAGGGGTTGTCTTCTACGACGGCGGCAACGTGTACAGCGCTATCAATTTCAGTAATTTCGCAAGCAACTACACCAATACGATTGGCATTGGTCTGCGCTACTCAACTCCGATCGGCCCCATTCGAATCGATCTGGGTCGCAACCTGAATCCCGTGCCCGGCATCAACCCCACGCAGTATTTCATCACGTTAGGGCAAGCATTCTAGAACAACTATGCGATGGCGACGGATTATCGGATGGACTATCGCGATTTTAGGCATGCTGCTCGCGATCGTGGTTGTGGGCGGGCTCCTATTTCTACGGACTGCCAGTTTTCAAAGGCTCGCCCTTCGCACGATTGTGAAAGATGTGGACCAAGCCACCGGCAGCCGCACAGACATTCGCCATTTCGACTTCAACATTTCAACTCTCACCGCCTATCTTCATGACGTCACGGTTCACGGCACCGAGGCCACTGGCCAACCTCCACTGCTGCACGTCGACGAACTAACTGTTGGTTTGAAGATTCAATCTATCCTTCGCCGCAAAGTCACTCTCGGTGAACTTTTAATTGAACATCCAGTCGCTCATGTCCGAATCAATCGCGAGGGAAAAAGCAATCTGCCGCAACCTCCACAGAAACAAAGCAATGGCAACATGAATATTTTCGACCTGGCAGCAGGACACGTGCTGCTGACCAACGGCGAGATCAATTACAACAATGCGTCTGTTCCCCTCGCTGCAGACCTGTACGATCTGAAAACCGAAATTCATTTTGAGTCTCAGGCGGCACAATATCGCGGCACGCTTTCATATGACAGCGGTCGTATTCGCTACGGGACCGAACCGGTTTTTCCTCACTGTCTCGATGCTCGCTTCAACGCGACTCCTGCTCGATTTTCGCTGGAATCGGCTCTGCTGAAGGTTGGGTCTTCCTCGCTTTCGCTGCAAGGCGACATCACCAATTACAGCAACCCGTCCATGGACGCCCGCTACGATGTCCATCTTGATACCCACGACTTTTCCCCCACGCTGCATCCAGCGGCGTCCGCCGGTGATGTGTCGCTATCCGGAACTGTGCATTATCGACGCGTCGACGGCCAGCCTTTTCTGCGGGCGCTTTCCATGGATGGCCAAATAAACAGCGAAGAGTTGATGGCATCATTGCCTCAGGGACGCCTGAATTTCCGCCGGCTTCAGGGATATTACAAATTGCAAGATGGTGCGCTGCAGGCGCGCGGGGTGAGCTTCGAGACGCTTGGCGGACGGATCGCCGCCGATGCCGAGATAAAAAATCTCGATAGCGCGTTACCTGAAGCTCGAGTGCAAGCGTCGCTGCGAGGAATCTCGCTGCAGGACGCACAGCACGTTCTTCGCACGGGGGAAGTGAAGCGCGTGCGTCTGCTGAGTAGCCTGGACGGTAACGTGAATGCTTCATGGACAGGCAGCTTCAGCAACGTTCGCGCGCATGCAGACTTAGCGCTGAAAGCGGCTTCTGCGCGAGACGTGGCCGCAACGCCCAACGTGGTGCCGGTGGATGGATCGATTCACGCGACTTACGACGGCCCGAAAAACGTCTTAACCATTCGCGAAACTTCGCTGCACATTCCCTCGACCACGATTGCCGTGCAAGGTGAAGTCGGCAATCGCTCAAACATACAGATTCAAGCCAATACCGCCGATCTGCATCAACTGGCGATGTTGATTTCGGCTGTACGCAGAGGTCCTCAGCAAACGCTGGAGGTTGCGGGCGCCGGTTCACTAAACGCGAGTGTGCGAGGCTCTCTGCAAAGTCCTCAATTGTCAGGCCAGCTCAGCGCGCAGAATCTGCACCTGCAAGGCAGCGTGTGGAGCAGCGCGAAACTTGAAGTCGAAGCGAATTCCTCGGGCATCTCGTTGCAGAATGCGTCGCTCATCAGTGCTCATCAAGGCAGGGCGTCAATCAGCGGCAAGGTCGGATTGCAGCACTGGTCATATCTTCCGGGGAATCCGATCGCTGTTAATTTGTCGATACAGCGCATGTCGATGGTCGATTTGCAGCGGCTGGCAAATACCGACTACCCGGTTTCCGGCGACTTGTCCGCGGATGTTACTCTCCATGGCTCCCAACTCAACCCCATCGGCAATGGCTCCCTGACAATTAACAATGCGCGTGCTTACGATGAACCGATCCAGCATCTTAAAGCCGAGTTCCACGCCGATAGAAGTTCTCTTACGTCCACCTTCAATCTCAACCTGCCTGCAGGTTCGGCGAATGGGACCGTCTCCTACACACCGCGATCCAAGGCTTATGTTGTACGTCTTAGCGCTCCGTCGCTGGCACTGCAGAAGCTGCAGACTGTGCAAGCCAAGAATCTTGGAATATCCGGCACGGTGACGATCACTGCCAGCGGAGAAGGAACCTTGGATAATCCTCAGTTGACGGCTGCAGTGGAACTTCCCCAGTTGCATCTTCGGGATAAGTCGATCTCCCAAATAAAAGCGAAACTGCATGTGGCGAATAAACGGGCAGAGTTAACTCTCGATTCTCACGTCGCGCAAGCTTCCGTGCATTCCAAGGTTGACGTCGATCTGAGCGGAGATTATTACACCGAGGCAGTCATAGATACGACGAGTGTGCCGCTCGACCCCCTGCTTGCGATGTACTTGCCGAGTTTGCCGGAAGGTTTTCATGGTGAGACTGAACTTCACGCGACATTGAAGGGGCCGCTGAAGGACAAATCGCGAGTCGAGGCTCACCTCACACTGCCAATCCTGAAAGCCAGTTATCAATCGCTTGAAATCGGCGCTGCCAGCCCCATTCGCGTGGACTACTCTCATTCAGTCATCACTTTGCGGCCGGCGGAATTCCACGGAACCGACACATCTCTGCGTTTGCAGGGAAGCATCCCTCTCACTGGAAACACGGCTCCCAACCTCGCGGCACAAGGCTCGGTCGACGCCCGGATCCTTCGCATCGTGGATCCCAATCTCCAGAGTTCCGGAACCTTCTCGCTAGACGTTCATGCTTCAGGCACGGCGAAGGAACCGCAGGTGCAAGGACAAGTGCATCTGCAAAACGTCGCCATATCCACCCCCACGGCGCCGCTTGGCGTGGAAAAATTAAATGGCACCCTCGACATTAGCAATAAGAGTCTGCAGATTTCCAGCCTCGAGGGTCAGATGGGAGGCGGGCAAGTCTCGGTGGGCGGTTCGATCGCCTACAAGCCTAATCTGCAATTCAATGTTTCGCTGCAAGGCAAATCTGTGCGACTGCGCTATCCGACGGGGGTTCGAGCGGTCCTCGATAGCAAACTGGTTTTAAGTGGAACAAAAGATGCGTCGACTTTAAATGGCCGCGTGCTCATCGATACGCTTTCCTTTACTCCTGATTTCGATCTCGCGAAATTCAGCGACCAATTCAACGGGGGCGAAATTCCAGCTCAGGCCGGTTTGGCCGATAACATCAAACTCGCGGTCGGTGTTCAGTCAAAGAGTAACCTCAGCGCCACCAGTTCTCAGATCAGTGTGGAAGGCCAGGTAAATCTGGAGGTGGTAGGCACGGCGGCCAATCCGGTAATTATCGGTCGAACTGACCTCACTTCAGGAGAGTTCTTTTACCGGAACGTTCGATATGAAGTGCAACGCGGCATCATCACCTTCGACAACCCCGCTGAAACCGAGCCGGTATTGAATGTCTCAGTCGCGACCACCGTCGAACAGTACAAGTTGACCCTTACGCTGCGCGGTCCTTTTGATAAGCTAACCACATCGTACACATCGGATCCTCCGCTGGCGACCGCCGACATCATAAATCTGATTGCCAACGGCCAGACCACTCAGGAAGCCGCCGCTGCCGGCCAAAGCACGGATTCGATGATCGCTTCGCAAGTTGCCGGTCAGGTGACCGGCGGCATCCAGCATCTCGCAGGAATTTCTGCCCTCCAGATCGATCCGCTTCTGGGCGGAAATCAGAACCCCTCGGCGCGGGTTGCCATCCAGCAGCGCGTGACGAAGAATTTTCTATTTACCTTTTCGACCGATTTGTCGCAGCCCGGAAGCGAGATCATCCAGGGCGATTACCGGATCAACAAACGTTGGTCGATGAGCGTTACGCGGGATGAAGTCGGTGGAATTTCGGTAGACGGCAAATATCACACTAAATTCTGAAGTTACACCCAACAACCGGTCGAACCTTCGCCACGCAGTCTAGAGCTGTACCTTTGCCGGTCCACCTGTTTTGTGAAAAGTGCCCTTCGCAGACAGGCATGAGGGATGCTGCTCTTTCGCCAACTCCCCGTTGAGCTCACCGCCAGCTAATAAAATGAAATATGCCCAATAGAGCCAGGTCATGAGCGCCATCACTCCACCTAGAGTTCCATAGATCCGATTGTAATTTTCAAAATAGCGGAAATAAACGCCGAGCAAATACGACAGTCCCATCCACCCGGCAACAGAAAGAACCGCACCGGGCAAAGTCATACGGAAGCTTTGCTTCACATTAGGAGCGAGAAAATAAATCGTCTCTACCGCGAGCACCGCGAAAACCACAGCAAGGGTCCAATGAACGTAAGGCCAGAGAAATATAAAAACGCTCGAAAGAGAAAGTCGAACGGCAAGCCAGTCGCCAAGCCGGGGCCCGACAATCATTGCCGCGATTCCGCAGATCAGAAAAAAACCAGTGAGTGCAGCCAGGCCAACGGCCAGGAGGCGCGTTTTCCAGAAGGGTCGCGGGTCGTCCACTTCATAGGCTGCATCCAAAGCTTCAATGAGTTCATCGAAGGTGGAAGATACTATCCATAAAGTTCCGAGCGTACCAAGAGAAAGCCATGCTCCTGAATTGGTGCCTTTGAGTACCGCGATTACCATCGACACTGTGCCCGGCGGCGCCACCCTTCCAATCGCGACCAGCACATCGGAGAAAAAGTTAGGTAGCGGGATATATGCCATCACGGCTGATAAGAGAATCGAAGCGGGAAAGATAGATAAGATCGAGTAATAGGAGAGCGCCGCTGCCGCCTGAAAGGTCTGATTCTTGAAGACGTCGTGATAGGTCCTCGCTAAGGCTCGTCTCGTATAGGCCAACATCACGGCATTAGATGCAAGTTTGTTTCGCAGCGCGACGAATATGTTGCCAGCCATTTTCGTTAAGCATTGGCCAAATAGATGTAGCGCAGAACGAACAACACGGTGAGAATCCACACTAGCGCGTTAATTTCCCGAATCCTGCCCGCTGCAATCTTGACCACGGTGTAAGAGATCAAGCCGAGACTGAGGCCGGTCGCGATGCTGAAGGTGAGAGGCGTTGCCAGCATGGTGATAAATGCTGGGACGGCCTCGCTGAAGTCCTGCCAGTTGATTTGCGCAATGGACTGAGTCATCAGAACTCCGACCAAGACCAAAGCCGGAGCCGTGGCATAAGCTGGAATCGCAGTGGCCAGTGGTGAGCAGAACGCTGCCAGCACGAAAAGCGCGGCGACAGCCACATTGCTCAGACCAGTGCGGGCGCCGGCGGCAACCCCGGCTGCGCTTTCAATGTAACTGGTCACGGTCGAAGTTCCGGTTAGCGAGCCAACGACAGTTCCCACGGCATCTGCCACCAGCACCCTGCCCACCCGGGGAATTTTTCCATCTTTCACGAAGCCGCCCTGTTCGCAGACTCCCACCAGAGTGCCAACGTTGTCGAACAGATCAACAAACAGAAACGCGAAAAGAATTTCGAGTAAGCCGAGATGAGTCGCGCCACGAAAATCGAGCTGCAAAAAAGTTGAGGACGGATGTGGCATCGAAAAGATGGCCGCCGGCCAACTCGTGATCCCTCGCAAAATCCCAAGCAGCGCAGTGCCAAAAATACCGATCAGAATCGCGCCATGGAATTTTCGCGACATTAAGACCAACGTAAGGCCCAGTCCAAAGCACGCTGTCTGCACCTCTTTGTCAGCGAAGCTGCCGAGGCCAACATACGTTGCCGAGTTGGCGACCACCAACTTCGCGTTCCGCAATCCAACAAAAGCAATGAACATCCCAATCCCCGCAGCTGTCGAGTGCTTCAAACAGTCAGGCATGCCGTTCACAATCTGTTCGCGAACCTTCGTCACGGTCAGCACAAGGAAGAGCACGCCGGAGAAAAAGACCACCGCAAGAGCCGTCCGCCAGGGAACATGCATGGCGAGGCAGACCGAATAAGTGAAGTAGGCGTTCAGCGACATTCCCGGAGCTAACGCGATCGGATAGTTGGCGTAGAGTCCCATCACCAAAGTCGCCACCGCAGCCGAAGCGCAAGTCGCAAAGACCACTCCATCCGGCGGCATTCCCGCCTGCGCAAGGATCTGCGGATTCACCACAACGATGTAAGCCATCGTGACGAAGGTGGTGAGGCCCCCCAGCATTTCCTGCTTTACGGAAGTTTGGTGCTCGGTGAGTTTGAAATAGCGATCGATCAAACGAACTCTCCTGGACTCAGACTGAGGTCGTTGCAACAGACTTAATACGTGATCTTGTTCGGCTTGTTTTCCCACGCTCGAAAAGCGGCCAGTGCTTCTTCCCGCATCATCTGAATCATCGGTATTTTGCGCTTCGAATGCGGCTGCGCGATTTCGCGATAGATCAGCGAATCGTCAAATCCGATCCTGGATGCATCGGCATCCGCATTAGCAAAATAAACGCGAGAGAGACGAGCCCAGTAGATTGCGCCCAGGCACATGGGGCAGGGCTCACAGGAAGTGTAGATTTCGCAGCCCTCGAGATCGAAAGCGCCCAGTTTCTGGCACGCCTCGCGGATAACGACCACCTCCGCGTGCGCTGTGGGATCATTCGTGGAAGTAACTTGGTTTGCGCCCTCGGCGATAATCGCGCCTTCTTTCACCACGACAGCGCCGAACGGTCCACCGCGCCCGGAGTTGATGTTCTCGATCGAGAGCTGAATGGCGCGGGCCATGAAAGGGTTATCCATGCGTTTCTCTGTCTGTGAGCAATCGTTGGGGGCTGCCGGCGTCAGCAACCCGCGAACTTGCAATCGATCGACATGGACTTTTCGCAGCCGCTTCGCTGAGAAGCGAGTATATGCCGGGACTCGGAATTTCGTAAAATGCTGTTTCGGATTCGAAGAGAATGAGTTCAACGTGGAACGACTAAATTATTTTTCACTGGTGATCCGCGGATTCTCCAGGGAGCTGACAAATTGAACTTGCGAGCTTACTTGTCTCATCGAGTGGTCACGCCCGAGGGAATTCGTCCCGCGGCCATTTTGGTGGAAGGCGAGCGCATCCAAGCCGTGGTTCCCCGCGATCAAGTGCCGGCGCAGGGTTACGAGATCAATGACTTTGGCAACGCTGCCATTCTTCCAGGGCTCGTCGATTCCCACGTACACATCAATGAGCCTGGTCGAACTGACTGGGAAGGATTCGAAACCGCAACTCGCGCTGCTGCGGCGGGCGGCTACACGATGCTCGTCGACATGCCCCTGAACTGTCTCCCCGCGACTACGACCGTCGCTGCGCTCGAGGCCAAACGCGCCGCTGCGCAAGGCAAGTGCCGCGTCGACTGGGCGGCGTGGGGCGGTGTTGTTCACGATAATCAAAATGACATTGAAGCTCTGGCGGCCGCCGGAGTGCCAGGATTCAAATGTTTTCTGATCCATCCCGGCATCGATGGCTTCACCATGGTTACGGAGGGGCAATTGCGAGCCGCTCTACCGCATGTTGCCCGGACACGACTGCCGCTGCTGGTGCACGCGGAACTGGCCGCTCCAATTGATCGAGCAACGGACGTCCTGGCCAATGCCGATTGGAATTGTTATTCCACCTATCTTCAATCCCGGCCAGATGATGCGGAACTGGGTGCAATCCGGATGCTGCTGTCCTTGTGCCGCGAATACAGATTTCGCTTACACATCGTTCATCTTTCGACAAGCCATGCGCTTTCGGAACTCCGTGCTGCTCGTGCCGAAGGGCTTCCCGTGAGCGTGGAGACCTGCCCCCACTATCTGCATCTCACCTCCGAAACTATCGCGAACCGAGCAACACTCAGCAAATGTGCGCCCCCGATTCGCGGTCGCGAGAATCGGGAGAAATTGTGGGAAGGCCTCAGAGACGAAACGATCGACATGGTAGTGACCGACCATTCGCCGTGCCCACCAGCGATGAAGCGAATCTCGGAAGGAAATTTCCGAACCGCCTGGGGTGGTATTGCGAGCTTGTCGGTCGCTCTGTCGCTCATGTGGACAGAAACCTGCAGGCGAGGATTCACATTGCTCGACCTGGCACGTTGGATGTCAGCGGAACCGGCGCGCCTCGCCGGTTGCGATACGCACAAGGGTCGAATCGCGCCTGGATACGATGCGGACTTCGTTGTCTTCGATTCCGAGCGCGACTTCGTTGTAGCGGGAGAGAGGTTGCACTATCGGCATCCGGTCTCACCGTATCTCGGAGAAACGCTGCGCGGCGTGGTGAAGGCAACCTATCTGCGCGGGAATCCCGTGTTCACCGACGAAACATTTCCTGGACAACCTGCCGGGCGCGAATTTCAGGCCCGTGCGCGTCATCAATCGACTTTATAAAATCTGCTGCTCGCTCCATGACTCCCGCGACGTGAAGAGCCAGTCTGGCTTACACTATCCCATCCGCGGGTCTACCTTATCCGCTAGCTTACGAAATGAACAGCAACCATATCGTCGGCAACTCGGTTCCGCGTAAGGAGGGACGCGACAAAGTAACCGGCAGGTCTCAATACGTTGACGACATGGTCCTGCCCGAAATGATGTTCGGAGCAACCGTTCGCAGCCAGATCCCCCGCGGCCGGATCAAGAAAATCATATTCGGCGCGGGTATCGCCTGGAACGAATTCGTTATCGTTTCGGCGAAAGATATTCCCGGAAAGAATTGCATCGCGCTCATCGGAGACGATCAGCCCTGTCTCGCGCATGAAGTCGTTAATCACCCCGAAGAACCTATTCTGTTGTTAGCTCATCCCGACCGCTATCTTCTGCCCCAGGCAGTTGAAGCGATATCGATTGAGTACGAGCCTCTGCCGGCCATCTTTACGATTGAAGAAAGTGAGTTCTGCTCGGAAATTATCTGGGGTAAGGACAACATTTTTAAAACCTACGTGATCGAGAAAGGCACGGTCGAGAGTATTTGGGAGAAGGCCGCATACATCGTCGAAGCCGAGTATACGACCGGCGCGCAGGAACAGCTTTACATCGAAAACAACGGAATGATCGCGGCCTTTGATGCTTCGCGGGGAATCACAGTGTGGGGCTCGCTGCAATGTCCTTACTACATTCACAAGGCGTTGATGGCGCTATGCAATTTGCCCGCGGAAAAGGTTCGTGTCGTGCAGATGGAAACCGGAGGGGCTTTCGGCGGTAAGGAGGAATATCCGTCGATGATCGCCGCGCATGCGTCGCTGCTCGCGATGAAGTCGGGAAAACCGGTGAAGATTATTTATGACCGCATGGAAGACATGGCGGCGACCACCAAACGGCATCCTTCGCGAACGCGTCATCGCACGGCCGTTTGTAAAGATGGCAAGATTCTGGGCGGCGAGATTGACTTCACCATCGACGGCGGCGCGTACGCAACGTTGTCCTCGGTGGTCCTATCTCGCGGCGCGATTCATGCAGGCGGTCCCTACTACTGGCCGAGTATTCGCATCCGCGCCAAGGCGGTTGCTACCAATGCGCCGCCCCACGGAGCTTTTCGCGGCTTCGGCGCTCCGCAAAGCCTGTTTGCCATGGAGCGGCACATGGATCGAATTGCGCAACGAGTAGGACTTTCTCCCGTCGAGCTACGCCGCAGAAATTTTCTGCAGCCGGGGCAGACCACGACCACAGAACAGATCGTGCGCGAACCGATTGATCTGTCAAAGCTGCTCGATCGTGCTCTGGAAATTTCGGACTATCAGTCCAAGACACAGCGATTCGCAAACGAAAATCGGGAGAGCACTACTAAGAAGGGAATGGGGATTGCCGCGTTTCTGCACGGGGCCGGATTCACAGGATCAGGCGAGCGTTATCTGAGTTCTGTTGTCGGTGTGGAGGGTTGCGCCGACGGCAGCGTCCGCGTGCTGGTTTCGAGCACTGAATTTGGGCAAGGAACAAAAACTGTCCTTAGCCAGATTGCGGCCGAAGCCCTGGGTCTGCCTTACGAGAAAGTTAGCGTGGCCCAGGCGGACACTCTTGAAGTCCCCAACAGTGGCCCCACCGTCGCGTCACGCACGGTAATGGTGGTGGGGAAACTGGTGCAATCTGCGGCTTTAGGAATTAAACAAACACTGCTTTCGTCCAACCTGCTTCGTGAAACATATACTGCGGAGGAGTTTCGCACCGCCTGCAAAAATTATGTTGCCACCCATGGTCAATTCCGCTCATGGTCGCGTTACGAGCCGCCAGCCGATATTTTCTGGGATGATGAAAAGTACCGCGGAGAAGCCTACGCCGCATTTGCCTGGGCGGTTTATATCGCCGAAGTTACAGTCGATTTGATCACCTATAGCGTATCGGTGGATGATTTCGTCGCGCTCCAGGAAGTTGGTAAGGTCTTACACCCGCTTCTGGCACGGGGCCAAATCATCGGTGGCGTCGCGCAGGGGATCGGATTCAGTCTCTACGAAAAAGTAGTTTGGCAGAACGGACGCATGCAGAACGGCCAGATGACAAATTACATCATTCCGACTTCAAGCGACATGCCACCGATTCGCGTGTTCTTCGAAGAACTGGGCAACGTCCACGGTGCGCATGGCGCGAAGGGTATTGGCGAACTTCCGATGGATGGTCCGGCTCCAGCAATCGTCAATGCAGTCTCAAACGCGCTTCGAGTTCATTTCGATTCCATTCCTCTGCTGCCCGAAGACATCATGGACGCGCTTACAACTGCTCAAGAGATAAGCGCTGAGTCAGCGGGTCAGGTCCAATCACAATGACGGATACTCGCGAAGGCCGTTCCAAAGCCTGCATTTCGTTGGTCGTCAACGGCGATCCGAAAACCGTGCAGGTCTATCCAATGGAGCGTCTTCTCGACGTCTTGCGGCAGCAACTGCAATTGACCGGCACGAAAGAAGGCTGTGGTGAAGGCGAGTGTGGTTCATGTTCAGTTCTTATGGATGGAATGCTCGTGAACAGTTGCCTGATCCCTATACTTCAGGCGCAGGGTTCAAGCATCGTAACTATTGAAGGACTTGCAGCGGGCGATACGCTGCACATTTTGCAGGAGACGTTTCTCGAACACGGTGGTGCGCAGTGCGGTATCTGCACTCCAGGAATGATTCTTGCTGCTGCACATTTGTTAAACGGAAATCCTGAACCCACATTGGAAGAGATTCGGGAAGGCCTCTCCGGAAATCTCTGTCGCTGCACGGGATACAGCCAGATTATCGAGGCTGTAGCCGAAGCCTCGCGTCGCAAGGCGACGGCATGAGATCGCATCCTTCTGAATACGAAATAGTCGCGACCGGCAGCCTGCAGGCAGTCGTTTCGCTGCTCGCAGACAGGCAGGCTGCGTGGCTTCCGATTGCGGGCGGCACCGATGTGATGGTGCAATACGCTGCTGGAAAACTTCCCGCTCGCAAACTGGTTAGCATATGGAATCTTCCCGAACTACGTCGCATTGAGATCACAGCCAACGAGATTCTGGTCGGCGCGGGATGTACATATACTGATCTTCGCAACCACGATATTGTTCGCCGTGAATTTCCACTTCTGCATAGTGCCGCGTGCTGGACTGGTGGAATTGCCAACCAGAATCGGGGAACCATTGGCGGCAATATTGTGAACGCATCTCCCGCCGCGGATTCCTTGCCCGCGCTGCTCGTGTATGAATCGGAGTTGATTCTCGTATCGGTGCGAGGTGAGCGCCGGCTGCCCTACGCGAGCTTTCACACGGGGTACAGAAAGACCCAGTTGGCGGCAGATGAACTTGTTCGCGCGGTATGTCTTCCGCGGCGATTTGTAGGATATTTCAGCCATGCCCGGAAGGTCGGGGCTCGCAACTCGCAGGCCATCTCGAAGGTGTGTATCGCTGCGATGGGCCGTCTTGCAGATGGAATCGTTGAAGACGTTCACATCGCGCTGGGAAGCGTAGCACCGGTACCGCTTCGCCTGAAGGAGACTGAGCACGAGGTGAAAGGGAAGCGTCTTGATTCCGATTTGTTGCTTTTAGCAAAGAATGCAGCGGCCGCCGAGATTCGCGCGATCGATGATATTCGATCTACCGCAAGATATCGTTCAGTGGTTACTGGCAACCTTGTGGCTGACTTTCTTATGCGGCTGAGTTCGACGTCCGCCGAAAACGGCCGGACGAAGGATTTTCTGGCGCGATGGAACTCACTTCCGATCGAGAAAGCCATCAGCGCGATTCTGCCCTGTTGTGGATCCAAAGCGTGGGCCCAGGGGATGGCAGCCAGACGCCCCCTCGCGGATAACGCCGCGCTTCAAGAGGCAGCGGACGAGAGTTGGGGTAATTTGGGACGATCAGACTGGATGGAAGCGTTCCGTAGTCATCCCCGAATTGGAGAGACGCGGGCCTCTGCCCCCACTCTTGCGCAGTCAGTAGAATGGTCGGCGCAGGAACAACACGAAATAGCGGGAGCCGAGGCGGCTGTGAAATCTGCTTTGGAAAATGCGAATCAGGAATACGAGCATCGCTTCAATCGTATCTTCATCGTGTGCGCTACAGGGAAGTCTGCGTCAGAGATTCTGGAAATTTGTCGGCGCCGTCTCAAGAATGACGCCGAGACTGAACTTCGCGAAGCCGCCGAACAACAGCGGCAGATCACGCAAATCCGTCTGAAGAAATGGCTCCAAGGATGAACGGATGAGACGCATCTCAACTCACATTCTGGATTTGGTTTATGGCAAGCCCGCCAGCGGCGTTCCCGTCCGCCTGGAAAAACAGTTGGGCGGGGATTGGAGGCTCTTGAACTCCGAGCTGACAGATCAAGATGGCCGATGTGCTCAGTTGCTCCGGGAGAGCGGAGAGATGTCCGCCGAAGTGTATCGTCTGATCTTTGACACGGGAAGTTACTATGCCCGGAAACAAATTAACTCGCTGTACCCGATAGTGGAAGTTACGTTTCAGGTGAGGGATGGCGAATCACATTTTCACATTGCGCTGCTACTGAGTCCGAACGGATATACGACTTACCGGGGAAGCTGAGTGAAACGCTTTGTCCGCGATGGAGTAAACATTGACTTCGTCAATCCGCGAATGGCTGAACCTCCTGGTGCGCTGGTTCCACGTTTTCGCGGCCATCATGTGGGTTGGGCAAACCTACTATTTCACCTGGCTGGACGGCCAATTTGGCAGGCTCGCGAAAAATTCCACCGTAGACGGCTCTGCCCCATCATTATGGATGGTGCACAGCGGCGGCTTTTACACGGTCGATCGACAGAAGTCTCTCAAGGTTGGTCCTGAACAAGTTCACTGGTTTCGCTGGGAAGCGTTAATGACCTGGTTGAGCGGAGTCGTACTGTTGTTCCTTGTCTACTACTCGAGTTCCGGACTGATTGATCCTGACATCGCTGCCATGTCGCAAGCCCGCGGCATTGCGATCGGACTTTCCGTTCTCGCTGGCGGCTGGATCGTCTACGATCTGGCAGCGCGATCCGCTCTGGGCAGGTCGGAAGCCGCCTTTGCGGTATTCTCCCTGATCATGATTGCTGTTCTCGCCTGGGGGCTAATGCATCTTTTCAGCGGCCGTGCCGCCTACATTCACGTCGGTGCGGTTCTCGGAACCATCATGACGGCAAATGTCTGGTTCCGCATTCTTCCCTCTCAGCGAAAAATGATCGCGGCGGCAGCGGCCGGGGAAAAGTTTGACGCTGCGCTGAGCGCGCAAGCCAAGTTGCGCTCCAAACACAATACTTTCATGGCAGTCCCGGTGGTTTTTCTCATGATCAGCAATCATTTTCCTGTCGCGACTTACGGAAATACTTATGCTTGGGAGGTTCTCGTTGGTCTCGTCCTTCTCGGCTGGGTGGCCGCGAAGATTATCCGAGAAGCTTGAAGTATGAATTGCAGCAATTGGCGGAACGAAATCTGTGCCAACAACTGTGACTACAAATCGCGCGCAGGAAGTCGTCGCTCGGTGCCTTAAGTTAGCTTCGTTTAGCGAAGTCCCCGGCTCCACGCAGCGGACGTTTTTATCTCCGCCCATGCATGATTGTCATCGAGAAATTGCCAGATGGATCGAACCATTAGGTGCGCAAGTGCGCATCGACGCCGCTGGGAATCTTCGTGCACTATATCCCGCTGCGAAGGCTGACGGTGCGCGTCTGCTCATCGGTTCGCATCTCGATACTGTACCGAATGCCGGTGCTTACGATGGCATCCTAGGAGTTGCCCTGGCCGTCGCGTTATTAGCAGGCTTGCAGGGACGGCATCTTCCTTTTGCCATCGAAGTGATTGCCTTTTCCGAGGAAGAAGGAGTACGCTTCGGCACTCCATTCATCGGCAGCAGGGCGCTGGTCGGGAGATTAGACGATCAACTTTTAAACATTCACGATGCGCAAGGGATCACGGTGCGGCAGGCAATTGAAAACTTCGGATTGCATCCAGAAAACATTCCTCAGGCGAGATTAGGAAACGATGCTCTGGGCTACCTGGAATTTCATATCGAGCAGGGACCGGTCTTGGAAAGTTTGAATCAACCGCTCGCCGCGGTCGAAGCCATTGCCGGACAGAGCCGATTGGAATTCACATTTCTCGGCCGCGCCAATCATGCCGGCACAACGCCTATGCATCTTCGCCGCGATGCGATTGCTGGTGCCGCGGAGTGGATCGTCGCTGTCGAAAGAGTAGCGCGTGAAATTCCCAACTTAGTCGCGACCATTGGAAAAATTGAAGCCAAGCCGGGAGCGGCGAATGTGATCGCAGCGGAGGCAGGGCTCACTCTCGACATTCGCCACCGCTCTGATGACATTCGCGTGCGCGCCACCGACGACCTCATTCGTCGGGCTCACGACATCGCTGCGCGCCGTGGGTTAACCGTAAAGGAGAAAGTTCTCTCAACCCAGCCTGCAGTCGTCATGGATTCGTTTCTCACTACGGAGATAGAACACGCAATCGTAAAGACTGGATGCACTCCGCATTGCATGGTAAGCGGAGCAGGTCACGACGCCATGATCCTGGCGGAGAAAGTTCCATCGGCGATGATTTTTCTTCGAACGCCCGGCGGCATCAGCCACGATCCCGCCGAGTCGGTTGCCGTTGAGGACGTCGAAAAGGCGATCGAGTGCGGTTTGCATCTTCTCGATCAGCTGGCGTCTTCGCCTGAATTTCATAAAAGGATGAACCGTGCATAATCTTGGCCGCACCCGAAGCTCCCAGCAACCAAGTCATGTGCTCTTGACTCCGGATACTTTTGTGCGCACCACTCTGCCCGGAATGAAGGCCTGCTCCGCGATCGTTCACGTAAGCCCCGCGTTGGGCGCCAAGTTCACACAGTACACCGCCGAGTTTGAAGTAGGAGGAGAACTCGGGAGCACGCATGCACAGCGCTTTATCTTCGTGATCGATGGGGACGTGAATTTAGAGGCAAACGGCAAATCAGAAAAGCTGGCTGCGAGAGGCTACGCCTATTTACCCGAAGGAGTAAATCACCGCGTCACTGCGACAACGCCGAGCCGCGTTGCCGTGATCGAGAAATCCTACCAACCGCTCGATTCCGCCAAGCCGCCGCATCTGATCATTTCGAACGAAGATAAGATGTCTTCGCATCCTCTCGATGACGATCCAAGCTTGCAAGTTAAATGTCTGCTGCCCGATGAAATGAGTTTCGACTTTGCGGTGAACACAATGGTGTATCAGCCCGGCGCTGCGCTCAGCATGGTCGAAATGCACATCATGGAACATGGACTCATCATGCTGGAAGGCGGAGGCATCTACCGCCTCGGAGACTCCTGGTATCCCGTTACCGCCGGAGACTTCATCTGGATGGCACCGTGGTGCCCGCAGTGGTTTGGAGCAATCGGCAAATTGCCGGCAAAATATCTAATCTACAAAGGTTGGAACCGGCATCCGCTGGCCGTATAGCGCGATGAATATTGCTATCGATCGAGGTCGCTTACTTTCTGAGGTCGACACGCTCGCTTCGTTTTCCGACGCTGACCCTCCCGCAGTAACTCGAATTGTTTTTACGCCGACGGATCTCAAAGCTCGTTGCTGGCTGAAAGCGCGTTGTGTAGACGCAGGGCTCGTCGTGCGCGAGGATGCCATCGGAAATACTTTTGCTCGCTGGAGCGGTTCTGAGCCGGACGAGCCGATTATCGGCACCGGCTCACATATCGACGCGATTCCGAACGCCGGAAAATATGACGGAGTCATCGGAGTGCTGGGAGGTCTGGAAGCAATACGCGCATTGCGGCAGAGTGGATTTCGGCCCCGGCATTCGATTGAGCTGCTCGTTTTTACTTCTGAAGAGCCGACTCGTTTTGGAATTGGATGTCTCGGCAGCAGATTGTTATCTGGCACTCTTTCGGTAGACAGTGCGAAGAAACTGACGGACACCGGCGGAGGCACCTTTGACGAGGTTCGTCATCGGGCCGGTTTTGTGGGCGACCTCGGAGAAGTGAAGTTGCACCCAGGTTACTACAAGGCCTTCGTCGAATTGCACATTGAACAGGGGCCACGGTTGGAGCGCGAGCGAATTCCTCTCGGCATCGTTACGAAAATTGCTGCCCCGGCGAGTCTTCGCGTTGTGATCGAAGGTTCTGGAGGACACGCAGGTGGTGTTCTAATGCCGGACCGCCGCGATGCCCTCTGCGCCGCAGCTGAGATTATTTTGGCGGTTGAGAGCGCCGCACGCGGCAGCGGAGCGATTGACACGGTTGCGACCGTAGGAATTTGCGAAGTGTTCCCCGGGGCCGTCAACAGCATTCCCGCACGCGTTCGCCTTAGCGTCGATATCCGCGACACCGATCTGCAGCGGCGTGATGCGGTGATGCGCGCGCTGGATGCCGCGTGCTCCGCCGTTTCAGCGAAACGAGAAGTTTCGATTCAAAGCGAATTAGTAAACGCCGATGCGCCGACGGACTGTGCTCCCGCGCTCATCGAAGCCCTGTCACAATCTTGCCGTCAGCACGGAATCAGCTTTCTTCCCATGGTGAGCCGCGCTTACCACGACTCGCTGTTCGTCTCCCGCATCGCTCCGGTCGCGATGCTGTTCGTTCCTTGTCGCAACGGTTACAGTCACCGTCCCGACGAATACGCAGATCCAGACGACATCGTTCGAGGAACGCTGGTCCTCGCCGAAACCTTGGCAGCGTTGTCCAGCTAGATTTCCCAGCGCGGATTTAAAATCACTTGCTCTCGAGCGACTGGCGAATTTTCGCGTACCCAGGCTTAATGGCGGAATAAATGAAATCAATGCGCTCTTTGTAGGGCAGAAAAGCGCTTTTCATTGCATTGATTGTAATCTTTTCAAAATCGGCCAGCGTCAGGCCGAACGTATTTGCGGCAGCTTCAAATTCCTTGGTCATCGTGGTGTTGCTCATTAACCGGTTGTCGGTGTTCAACGTAACTCGGAATTTTTCCTGATAAAGAATTTTGAATGGATGCTCCGCAACACTCGGCGTTGCGCCAGTGTGGACGTTGCTCAACAAACAGATTTCTAGCGGGATACGCTTGTCGAGAACGTACTGAGCCAGATCCCCCAACTTCACCGCTTTGCCATCCGCAACCGCAATGTCTTCGATCAGCCGTGTTCCATGTCCGATGCGATGTGCCCCACAATATTGAATCGCCTGCCAGATCGATTCCTTCCCGTAGCCTTCTCCGGCATGAATCGTAATGTTGAAATTCTCGCGCTGAATGTAGTGAAACGCATCCACATGTTTTTTCGGAGGATACCCGCCTTCTTCTCCCGCCAGATCGAATCCCACTACGCCTCGCGCACGAAAATCCACTGCAAGTTCCGCCATTTCAAGAGAGGTGTTCATGTTGCGCATCGCGGAAATTATCAAACCGGAAGAAATCCCGAAATCTTTTCGTCCCCGCTCCAGACCTTTCAAAACAGCGGAAACAATCTGCTGATGAGTTAATCCTTTTTGCGTGTGAAAGACAGGCGCAAAGCGGGTTTCGAAGTAAATGATTCCATCGCGACTTAGATCCTCGGCCTGTTCGTAGGCCACGCGCTGCAGAGCCTCTTCCGTCTGCATTACGGCAATCGTATGTGCGAAGCCTTCCAGATATTTTGCCAGGCTGCCCTGATTCGCTCCACGAAAAAACCATTGCGCCAGCGCATCAGGATTGTCTGTGGGGAGATCTTTATATCCGGTATCCCTGGCCAATTCGATTACCGTTTGCGGCCGCAGCACACCGTCCAAATGCTCATGCAAAAGAACTTTTGGCAGACGCTGCAATAACTGTTTATTAAGCTTCATAAAATGCATTCCTATCACATCCGCCACTGTGGCGATTCGGATCAGCGCTGTGGCTGCACTACTATATTACCGCTCGGTTCCGTTCCACTCCTCGTTGTGGGCTAAGCGCGTGTTGTACAATCCGACGCCAGTCTCGTTTGCAAAGCATCACCCCGGCAAAGTCGAGGCAGTAAAGATCGAACTAGCAAACAATCGGCAAAGATGGAGCAGACGGCGAATCAGCATATCGAGAACGCAGACTACGGTTTGCGTCACGGGATTCTATCTCCGATGGAAACACTCGCCCAGTCTGTCTCCACCATGGCTCCTACCACCACTCCGGCCGCAACCATCCCGCTGGTATGTGCGCTCGCCGGCAACTGCACCTGGCTCGCATACGTGATAGCGACAGGCGCCGTGTTCCTCGTGGCACTATGCATCGCGCGTTACGCTCGCCTTTCAGCCTCGCCTGGATCGCTTTATACCTACGCATCGATGACGCTGCCTCCCTGGCTTAGTGCAACCGTTGCGTGGAGCCTTCTACTCGCCTATGTTGCCACCGGATCGAGCGTGATCGGCGGGTTCTATCACTACGCAAACTTGCTGCTACGGGATGCCACCGGCCATGTTTATTCTGCGGTATTACTGGCCACGCTGGTGACCGGCATCTCGATCTGGATTGCATATCGCGATGTGAAGATTTCCGCACGCCTTATGCTGTGGATCGAGGCTGCGTCCGTCACCGTGATTGTGATTGTCGTAATCCTTCTGCTGCTACGACACGGCTGGCATCTCGATGCGGAACAACTTCATCTTCACGGCATGACCGGAGGTGGACTTCGTCTGGGGCTGGTGCTTGCACTGTTCAGTTTCGTTGGTTTCGAGAGCGCTACCACGCTGGGTTCGGAGGCGCATAACCCGCTGAAGACGATTCCCAACGCGGTCATCCTGAGCGCCGTTCTCGCCGGAGCTTTTTTCACGATCTGCGCCTACGCCGAAGTGCTGGGCTTTCACACTGCCGGTCAGGATCTGGGTGCCAGCCAGGCGCCAATGTATCTGCTTGCTCGCGTCGGCGGTGTCCCCGTGCTCGGATTGCTCATCGATATTGGCGCACTCGTCAGCTTGTTTGCCGGAACTCTCGCGTGCATTACTGCGGCGGCGCGAGTGCTCATGCTGATGGCCCACAACGGACTCGCACACAGCTCTCTCGGCAGTGCGCATGTTCGGAATCAAACGCCGAGCCGCGCCGTAGTCATCACGGGTGTTGCCGCGCTCTTGCCTGTTGCCGTGCTGGCGGCTCGCGGCGCCAGCGGTCTGGACGTTTATGGCTGGCTGGGATCGCTGGCGACCTATGGTTTTATCGTGGCCTACGCCTTGGTTTGCATTGCATTGCCGCGCTACCTGCGCAACCACGATGCTTTTCACGGTGGCGCACAGATCGTCCCCTGGCTAGCCGGCGTGGCGATGCTGCTCGCGCTCGCAGGGAATTTTTACCCCGTTCCGGAAGGCCCATACGGCAAGCTGCCCTACATCTATCTCGCCTATTTAACCGCAGGATTGCTGTGGTTCTTCATTCGCGCCCGTCGTAAAGCTACTTCCATCGCCGAAGGCGAAGTCGAGCCTCTGTAACCCACGGTCCTCCACGATCTTCACGCGCCATAAAAATATCCGATCTGCGGCAAAGGAATTTTCGTTGCAGGAATGCTTTCGTTCCCATCAGTAGTCGTGTAAAGTCATCCCGACATTTTGCGATACGCAAAATAAACCACTCTGTGCCGAGAACTTCGTCTGATCAATGCAAAATTTCGATCGCCAGCGAGCGGTCCGCTAGATGCTCGCTTACAGAGCCACGAGGTGCATTCATGATGAACAGAATTGGACTCCTCGTTCTTTTTATCGCGGCATGTTTTTGGATGCCGTTTTCTCTTGCGCCGTATGCGCAGGCGCAGCAAACTCTCGGCGGCATTACAGGCACGGTCACCGACAAGTCTGGCGGCGTTCTACCGGAAACGGTTGTGACCATCGTAGGCGATCAGACAAAACTTACACGCAGCCAGAAGACCGACGCGAATGGCAGTTATGATTTTGTGAGTTTGCCCATCGGGACGTACACGCTCACTTTCACGCACGACGGCTTCGAGACGCAGAAGGTTCCCTCCATTACGGTTCAAGCGGATCGCACGGCCACAATCAATGCGGTACTGCCCATCGGCCAGGTCGGAACCATAGTCGAGGTACAAGCAATCCCGCTGATAAATTCGGTCGACACCACCAACGGCTACATCCTCGATCGAAATCAGATCGATGCCGTGCCGCTCCCCACAGGCAGTTTTACCGGACTCGCGATTCTTTCTCCCGGAGTGAATGCCGAACTTCCAGGTGGCACGGGAGCTAACAGTGGCCTGGGAAATCAGCCCATCTGGGCGAATGGACAGCGCGATACCAGCAACAGTTTTCTGCTTAACGGCGTTGATGCCAGCAATTTGTTTAATGGAAAAAGCACCAGTCAGGTTGCCTCCGCCCGCATCGTAAACAATACGGGCGTAGCGAATGCAGCAAGTACGAGTGCCGCGCCAATTCAGAGCACGGCGTCTGTCTATCTCGCTATCGGTCAGGCATTACCCACGCCGGCTCCCGAAACTGTCACCGAGCTTCGCGTAAACACTTCCATGTACGACGCGCAGCAAGGTGCCAACAGCGGCGCCCACATCGACATGAGCACCGCATCCGGCACGAATGCGATTCACGGCAGCGGGTATGTTCATCGCGGCACAGATTGGCTGAATGCTGCGCCCTTCTTCTATAAACAGGATCCCAACATTCCCGCTAATGACAAAGTTCCGCAACTCCACCGCTACACCGCCGGCGGAACGCTCGGCGGGGCGCTCATCAAAGACAAGCTATTTGGCTTTGTCAGCTACCAGCACCTGCACGATTCCGACCAGGAGATCGGACTTTCGCGCATGCTGGTCCCCTATGGACTGAGTAATGACCGTTCGCCCGCGGCTCTGGCGGCGATTTCAAATACTTACTGGGGCACGAGTCTCACGGGAAACGGCGATCTCAATCCCATTGCAGTTGCACTCTTTCAATACAAACTGCCGAACGGGCAATATCTGATTCCCTCGTGGGACGGTCAGGTCGCAACGCCAATTTTTCCGGAAAACGCGATTAGCCCAGGTACGGCTTACTTCACCGCCGACCAGGCTGTCACCGATCTCGATTGGGACAAGAGCCCGACTGAAACTATTTCGGCAAAATACTACTACCAGCACGATCCCAGCATCGCTCCGTATGCTTACTCGAGCGTCGCCGGATTTTCTCAACATCTCGATGCCGGCAGTCAGGTTGCTTCGCTCACCAACACGCAGACGCTTCGGTCGAATCTGAGCATCACGGAAGTTTTAGGCATTCTTCGCGAGAAGGTCTACAGCACAATCGCGCAACCGTTTTCCCCGCAGTCATTCGCTGCGCAAACCGGGACGACGCCGATCAATACGTTTGGCTCATCGTTTTTCCCCGGCATCAGCATCGTGGATCCGCTGGGCCTGGACAGCGCCGCCAATATAGGCGGCGTCAGCAATCTCCAATTTCTCACCATCGGTCAAGGCGCGGCTTCACAGGGAGCTTTCACCGGCGTCTTCCAGAACCGCATCATGCCATCGGCAAATGCCATCTGGACTCGCGGTAAACATACGTTCACCTTCGGCGGCAGCTATGCCTATACCCAGCTCAACACTCGCGACGAACGTACGAACCAGGGCATTATTTCGACCGCCGATTTCTCTCAGTTCCTCCAGGGCTTCGTCACCACCAACGACGATTTCACCACCACAAAATTTCTACAGGGGAATGCCAACCGTTACTACCGAGCGGGACAATCCGGAGCGTACTTGCAAGACAAATTTCAGTTCCGCTCGAATCTCAGTCTGACGGCAGGCTTGCGCTTCGATTGGGATGGCGGTCTCACCGAGAAATACGGGCGTATTTTTAATTTCGATCCTTCACGGTATTCCTACGATGCAGCCACCGATACCATCGCGTCGAACGGTTTCATCATTGCCGGCAACAACAACCTGTTTCCAACCAAAGGTGTCAGCAACACAACGCTCACGGGACGCCAGTGGGGATTGGCGCCACGCCTCGGTGTGGCGTGGAGTCCAAAAAGATTTAACGACAAAGTGGTAGTCCGCGCCGGGACCGGCATTTACTACGACCGCGGTGAACTCTACTCTTATCTGTCGCCGGGATTCGCCGAAGGCGTGATTAATGGCGGGCCATTTGGAGTGAATCAGACTCCGCCTTACGTAAATGCGCAAGCCTGCAAGAACTTTACCTCAACTCCGTATGAAGGATTCATCCCCACTTGTGACCCCACAAGTGCAGCAACCGGCTCCGGAGGTTCGCTCACGAACCCGTGGGGAGCCACGCTCGGGCCGCCTCCAAGCGGCAATCCAGCGGATATTACGCAGTACTTGCCGAATGAGGCGGCAATTGCCAACGGCGCACAGCTTTTCTCTTTTGCGACTTATAGCCGAGCCAACAAATTGCCCTACACCATCAACAACACGCTCGACGTTCAATGGCAACCGCGCAATGATCTGGCCATCGAGGTCGGCTATGTTGGCAATCTGGGACGACACGGAGTGATTCCCATTCCATTCAACCAACCCGGAATCGCATCTCCCAGCAACATCATCCATCCCGGTTCGCCTTTTCCTCAGGAATATACTTACGGCTACACGCTCGTCGATTCGAACTTTAACTTTCAAAACCTGCCCAACGGCCAGCCGTATCTCGCGACTTATGAAGGCGGCAACGTCGACCTGCGCGTTCCCTACATTGGTTACTCGGCGGAATCGGAAACCTACAAAGCGGCTGGCGTTTCCGCGTACAACGCCCTGCAGACTCACGTCGAAAAGCGCATGAGTCACGGGCTGCAAGTCGGTTTCTCTTATACCTATTCGCACTCGCTGGATGAACAAAGTGGAATGGGCCTGTTCTTCAACGGAAACAATCCGCTGAATCTGCGCTCGGCTTACGGGTCGTCGGACTTCGACCGCACCCACGTTTTCAACTTCAGCTACGTCTATCAGGTGCCGAAATTCTTCTCCTCCTCAACCCTGAGGGGGAAGATAATAGATGGCTGGTCGATCAACGGCGCTACCGTCCTGCAAAGTGGCCAGCCCTATAGCATCATCGACTACACCGGCGCGGTCGGGAGCATTTTCTATAGCGTCTACGACGGCATCACGAATCCCATCGTCCCTCTGGCTCCGGGCTGCACTCCGAAGAATGCTCTGACCGGCGCTTCTGGTGCCTTTGGTACGCCAGCGCTGAAGTCAAGCTGCTTCACGCTTCCCCTGCTAAGTCCGGGAGATCTCGGTGGTGCAATTCCTGCCGGCGACACCTACGAAACCAACTTTACCAATGGACAACGCAATATCTTTCGCCAATCCTGGCAGAAGGCCGCAGATATTTCGTTTGTAAAGCTCACTCCGCTGACAGAGAGCGTATCACTGAAATACAGTCTGGACATCTTCAACGTTACAAACACGGCGAGTTTTGATATTCCAATCGATGATGTTTCGCAGAACCAGTTCTATAACCAGTTTCCGGTGATTGGAACGCCACCATTGCCCACAAGCTGCGGCAATAACAATGCCGGCTTCTATAATTGTCCATCCGGTTTAGGAGTGACCAATAAAACGATCGGACAGCCGCGGCAAATCCAGATGACTTTGCAGGTTCAGTTCTAGTTCATTTGGACGGGACGCTGCGAATGGTTGGAACGATTGTTACTCCTGCCCAATGTCCTCGTTCCAGATCTCAGGATTCAGTCGAATATATTCGCGCAACATCGATGCGCATTCTTCTGAATCGAGGTCGACAACGTCTACTCCGAGTGACCGCAGCCATTCGATCCCACCCTGAAAGTTACGGCTTTCGCCCACGATCACTGTCCTGAAGCCAAACTGCCGCACCAGCCCGCTGCAATACCAGCAGGGCGCCAGCGTTGTGACCATGATGAGCTTGCGATAGCTGCGCAGCCGCCCCAAATTGCGGAACGCGTCGGTCTCTCCGTGTATTGAAGGATCGTCGTTTTGTACGCGGCGGTTGCGTCCCGCACCCACGAGTTTGCCGTTCTCATCGAAAATCGCCGCACCAATAGGAATGCCGCCCTGAGCGAGCCCCTTGCGGGCTTCGGAGATCGCGACTTTCAGCATCGCAGCGTAATCAGATACAGACATGGCCTCCGATTATATGGGGCGTGCTCAATCGTCTGCCAGTACCTGGACTTCGTCAAAACGCCCCCTCGTCATCGTGATAGCTACGCAAAAAATAGATGCAGCGAATTCAGGTTTGCGATTTTAGGCTCTAAGAACAAATCAAAGAAACGCCAACTAAGTTATTTCTGCTCCGGGGGTTTAGTGGTTACCCGAAGCATAAGATTCGAAGGCGTCGAAGCGAAGAGGGTCGAGGTTCAGGGCCTCTGTTCGCGGCGACGATGCAAATAGCAATTGACGGACAGTCGGGAATCGGCATAGCATTATGTCCTCGTGGCTTCGCTTCACCATCATCGTCACCACCATCACCATGCGATGAGCGTGTCGGCGGAGCACTTCGGATGACGACCTAAAGCAATCATAGGAATCCAAGCCCGCTGACGCGAAACGCGCAGCGGGCTTCTTGTTTTTGCTGCGCTCACGGACAACGGGACTGAGGACGAGGAGTTTTCAATGGAGATCGACTTCGACAAAATGCAAGGCCTCGCTCCCGCGGTCATTCAGGATGCCGCTACAGCTGAGCTTCTCATGGTGGGCTTCATGAATCGCCAGGCTCTAGAGGTGACGCTACGAACAGGCTTCGTTACGTTCTATAGCCGCACTCGACAAACTCTTTGGACCAAAGGGGAAACCTCTGGCAATCGTCTCGAAGTCGTCGCGGCGTGGACGGATTGCGACCGCGACACAGTGCTGATCCGGGTTCACGTATTGGGCGAAGGCAAGGTTTGCCACACCGGATCCAGGTCCTGTTTTACAGAGGAACTTCCGCTGGGCACGGCGCTGGCTGATACGAAGGCGCAGCGATGAAGCTTCGTCTGGGCGTTCCCAAGGGAAGTTTGCAGGAAGCCACGTTGAACCTTTTCACTCGCGCCGGGCTTCGAGTCTATACCAGTGCGCGCTCTTATTTCGCGTCAACCGATGATCCGGAAATCGAGTGTCTCCTCATTCGTGCGCAGGAGATGGCGCGCTACGTCGAACACGGCGCGCTGGATGCTGGTCTCACCGGTCTCGATTGGGTTCTCGAAAGCGGACTCGAAGTGGTCCGCGTGATCGACTTAGTCTATGCGAAACAGAGCATGGGCAAAGTGAAGTGGGTGCTGGCCGTGCCTGAGGAGTCCAGCGTAAAGAAAGCAGAAGATCTTGAAGGAAAAATCGTCGCTACCGAATTGGTCAGCTTCACGCGGAATTATTTTGCCAGCCGCAATGTCCCTGTGAGAGTTGAATTTTCCTGGGGCGCGACCGAAGTGAAGCCGCCATTACTTGCCGATGCGATTGTAGAGGTTACGGAGACTGGCAGTTCGCTGCGCGCCAATCACTTGAGAATTATCGAAACGATTCTGGAGTCGAACACGCAATTGATTGCGAACAACACGGCATGGGCCGATCCTGCGCGCCGGCAGAAGATCGAGAACCTCGCCGTGATGCTTTCCGGCGCGATTGCGGCGCTGGGCCGAGTTGGCCTGATGCTCAACGTTCGCAAGCCCGATTTAGCCGCCGTTCTTGGCCTGCTTCCCGCATTGCAAAATCCCACGGTCGCGCCCCTCGCCGATGGCGAATGGGTGGCCGTCAATACCGTGATCGAAGAGAACGCCGCCTGGTCGCTGATCCCAAAGCTCAAACAAGCGAACGCGCAGGGAATTGTCGAGTATCCGCTGAACAAGGTGGTGATGTGATGCGCCTGCGCATTCTTGACGGGCCCAGGAAAGAGCGGTTCGTGCGAGCGTTGGAGCAGCGCGGCTCCAGCGATCTCGCATTGGTTGAGCCGGCGGTGCGGCGCATCGTGAATAACGTGCGACGCGAGGGAGATCGAGCGTTACGGCGTTATTCAGCGCGCTGGGACGGCTTAGGAAAAGATGAACCCGTGCGCGTGCCGGAAACCGATCTGCGTGATGCCTGGCAGAAGACCCCAGCAGAACTTAAAGACGCCATTACGCAAGCCGCGGAAAATATTCGTCGCTTCAGCGAGTGGCAAAAACCGCAGGAGTGGCGTCGCGAAATTCAGCCCGGAGTTTGCGTTGGGCAGTTAGTGCGTCCTCTGGAATCCGTTGGCTGCTATGTTCCCGGCGGTCGTTATCCCCTGCCTTCCAGTTTGTTAATGACTGTAATTCCCGCACAAGTCGCGGGCGTGCCAGAAATTAGCGTCGTGTCGCCGCGACCGGCGCAGGCGACTTTAGCAGCAGCCGCTTTTCTCGGTGTGCGCGAATTCTATCGCGTTGGCGGGGCGCAAGCAGTCGCCGCACTCGCCTACGGCACGAAAAGTATTCCGCGCGTGAGCAAGATCGTCGGCCCCGGCAACCGTTACGTCACTGCGGCGAAGAAGATGGTTGCATTCGATTGCGCGATCGAGTTTCTCGCTGGTCCTACCGAAGCCGTCATCGTGAGCGCTAAGGGTGATCCTTCATTCATCGCGTGCGATCTGGTGGCGCAAGCGGAGCACGATCCCGATACACTCTGCATCTTCATAACAACTTCGAACGAATTAGCAAAAGCTGTACAGATGCAGGTGCAGCAGCGCACTCCTGCAAATCCGATTGCTGCGCAGTCACTCTCTTGCAACGGAGCTATTCTTCTGGTTGATTCTCTCGAGCAGGCGGTCGAGGCCGCGAACCGTATCGCGCCCGAGCATCTCACGTTGCCCGCATCGTTGGCGCCGCTGGTGCAAAATGCAGGATCGGTGTTCTTGAACGAGATCACGCCTCAATCCGCGGGCGATTACATTTCTGGCCCGAATCACGTGCTGCCTACCGGAGCGATGGCCCGTGTGCGTGGCGGACTTAGCGTTCTGGATTACGTCCGCATCATTTCTTGCCAGGAGATATCCCCTGAAGGGATTCGCAACATCGCCGCGCCGGCCGTCGCTTTAGCTGAAGCCGAAGGTTTGCACGGACATGCCGAATCCTTGCGGGTGAGGAGCGCCAATGCTTGAGGCCCGCACGGCGATAAGAAATCTGCTTGCTTATCGGCCGCCGCTGGCAGGCCGCACAGGATTGCGCTTAGATTTCAACGAAAGCACCATCGGTTGCTCGCCGCGCGTGCTGGCGCGATTGCGCTCAATCGATGCCGAGACACTGGCCCGCTATCCCGAGCGCGAACCCGTGGAGGCCAAGGTCGCCGATTTTCTCGGACTTCAAGCCCAGCAGATTCTGCTTACAAACGGCGTGGATGAGGCGATTCATCTGCTTTGCTCGACGTATCTGGAGCCCGGGGACGAGGCAATCATCGTCGTGCCCACCTTTGCCATGTATGCAATTTTTGCGCAGGCCGCAGGAGCGCGCGTCGTCCAGGTTCTTTCTGGCGAGAACTTTTCTTTTCCTTTAGAGAAACTTCTTTCGCGAATCGGCTTACGCACCCGCATCATTGCGGTGGCAAATCCGAACAATCCAACGGGAGGCGCGGTTGCGAGCGACGTACTGCTTCGGATCGCTCACGCAGCGCCGCAAGCAGCGGTGCTGGTGGACGAGGCCTATTTCGAATTTCACGGAGAGACGATTCTGAACGGCATGGCTCTGCCGGCAAATCTTTTTGTGGCGCGCACATTTTCGAAGGCTTACGGGCTAGCCGGTCTGCGCATCGGCATACTCGCTGGCAATGCCGGTCAAATTTCGATGGTGCGCCGCGTGGCTTCGCCCTACAACGTAAACGCCGTGGCGCTGGCCGTTTTGCCCGAGGCACTTCAGGATCAGCAATACGTGGAGCGCTACGTGGCTGAAGTTCAGCAAGGCCGTGGAATCCTGGAGCAGGAACTCAAAACACTAGGTCTGCAATACTGGCCGAGCCGCGCCAACTTTGTGCTCGTACGAATCGGCCCCGCCTACGCTGAATTTATGCGTGATTTGCGCGCCCGGGGAATTCTCGTCCGTGATCGTAACTCTGATCCCGGATGCGAAGGCTGCGTGCGGCTCACAGTCGGATCTTACGAACATACACAAGTCTTGATTCGTGCTCTGCGCGAGGCAGCCGAAATACTCAGGTCATCGAGCGAGGTTAGAGCGTGAGGAAAGCTAACTTGCATCGCAAAACCGCGGAAACCGAGATTCGGATTGCGCTCACCATCGAAGGTCGCGGCAAATATGAGGTGGCCACTGGAATCCGTTTTCTCGATCACATGCTGGAACTGTTCACGCGTCACGGCGGATTCGATCTCAAACTCACCGCCGTCGGTGACTTGGATGTAGATCAGCACCACACGGTGGAAGATGTCGGCATCGCTCTCGGTGAGGTCTTTGACCGCGCGCTCGGGAATCGCCGCGGTATTCTGCGTGCCGGTTACTTTGTCATGCCTATGGACGAGACTCTCGGTCTCGCGGCGGTTGATTTCGGCGGGCGGGCTGCCGCGGTCGTCGATACGAAGGTCCGTGCAGCGCGTGTCGGCGATTTGCAAGTGGAACTGATAGACGACTTTTTCGAGGGCTTTGCGCGAGGCGCGCGCGCAAATATTCATGCTCGTGTGCTTTACGGACGGTCCAGCCACCACAAGATCGAAGCCCTGTTCAAGGCTTTCGCGCGGGCTCTACGCGTGGCCTGCTCCCGAGATCGTCGCCTGGGCCGCATGCTGCCGAGCACTAAGGGCCTTCTATGATTGCCATCGTCAATTACGGCGCGGGCAATCTCAATTCAGTAAAGAAGGCGTTCGATTATCTCGGCGCTGAAAATATAGTGACGAATCATTCTGACGCCGTGGCCGCTGCAGAAAAGATCGTGCTGCCCGGGGTGGGGCATTTTTCCTCGCTCCGTTCTCTGCATTGTTCGGGGTTGCAAGAAGCTTTGCTGCGGGCCGTTTCCGCGGGAAAACCACTTCTCGGAATATGCCTGGGAATGCAATGGCTTTTCGAAGGCAGCGAAGAGTGCAGCGAGGTTGCAGGTGCAGGATTCTTCCCCGGCAAGTGTCGGCAATTCCCGTCTTTCGTGAAATCACCGCACGTGGGATGGAATTCCGTGAGTGTACGGCAAAGCTCCCGCTTGTTGCGCGGCGTGCGACCAGATTCATTTGTCTACTACACACATTCTTTCCACGCACCTGTCGTCGCTGCGATGGTCTCAGGCACCGAGTATGGACTCGAGTTTGCCGGCGCGGTCGAACAGGGCAACATCTTCGGAGTGCAATTCCATCCGGAAAAATCAGGAGACGTGGGACTCTCGATCCTGAAGAATTTCTGTGAGCTCTGAGATGCTGACCAAACGCATCATTGCCTGTCTCGATATGGACGGAGGACGCGTCGTCAAGGGTGTCAAGTTCAAGAATCTGCGCGACGCCGGCGATCCTGCGGAATGTGCCACCGCTCACGCGCGTAACGGCGCGGACGAAATCGTCTTGCTCGACATAACCGCCACCAGCGGAAACCGCAGCACCATGCTGGACGCCGTCCGACGCACTGCGCGATCCTTATTCGTTCCTTTTACAGTGGGCGGGGGAATTCGTCAGCTCGATGACGCCGCAGCAGTCTTCGATGCAGGCGCCGATAAGATCGCAATCAACTCAGCCGCGGTTCGCGAACCGAAACTAATCGGCGAGATTGCCGGACGATTTGGATCGCAGGCGGTGGTGGTGGCAATCGACGCAAGAAAAGTAGATGAAGGATTTGAAGTATTTGTTGCGGGAGGACGCGTCCCCACGGGCCGTGACGCGATTCAATGGGCACGAGAGGCCACTGCTTCTGGGGCGGGAGAGATTCTGCTGACTTCGATGGACCGCGATGGAACGCAGTCAGGATTCGATTGCGAATTGGTGCGGGCGGTTGCAGAAGAGGTTTCGATCCCTGTGATTGCCTCAGGAGGCGCGGGATCTCCGCTTCATTTTGTTGAAGTCTTTCGAGACGGCCGGGCGGACGCGGCTTTGGCTGCGTCGATCTTTCACTTCGGCATCGAAAATATCGCCCAACTGAAGCACGTACTGCACGACGCCGGCATACCGGTGAGGTGGCCATGCTGATTCCGTCGATCGACTTGATGGGGGGCAAGATTGTCCAGTTAGTGCAGGGCGAAAAGAAGGCCCTCGAGTTTGACGACTTCGAGTATTGGATCGAGCGCTTCTCTAACTATCCTCTGGTGCAAGTGATCGACTTAGATGCTGCCCGAGGCACTGGGAACAATCTATCTTCCGTTCATCGAGTCGTACAACGCCTAAACTGCCAGGTTGGCGGCGGAATTCGCAACCTGGAGACAGCGCGCGCGCTTCTGGATGCGGGTGCGCGAAAAGTAATTATTGGTTCCGCGTTGTTGGAAGAGGGCAAAATCAACACGCAGTACGCGGCGACGCTGGCAAGCGCAGTTGGCACTGCAGCGCTGGTATTTGCAATCGATTCGCGCGGCGGCCAAGTCGCAATCGAAGGATGGCGCAAGCAAACTGCGCTCACCGCCTTCGACATGATTCACGCTGTCGAGTCATTCTGCGAAACTTTTCTCTACACCCACATCGACGCCGAAGGTTTGATGGGCGGAATCCCGATGGAGATCGTCAGCGCAATCCGGCAAGCGACAACGCGGCGTTTGGTGGTCGCCGGTGGTATTACGAGTCAGCGGGAAATTGATGCCCTCGACGCATTGGGCATGGATGCCGTCGTCGGGATGGCGCTGTATTCAGGCCGCTTGACCGCCTGAAACTTACATCCTTCGATGCTTATGGCGCTCTGAGTCGGAGTTCTGAAATTTCCATTCATCGCATCGAAATTCTGCGTTTTACTTGTCAACGGCGAAGGCTTATCACAGAATCGAGGGAATATGCTTGGAGTGGGGTGTGGGCTGCGTCCGCAGCCTCTGGCTTGAATCCAGGAACAACCGATTTCCGAGAGCAATTTCACAGGGAGACGCCGCAATGTCCCGCGTCAGAATTAAAAATGGTATCCCGCTCGCGCAAGGTCTGTACGATCCTGCGCAGGAGCACGATGCCTGCGGGATCGGCTTCGTCGCCAGCATCCGTGGTGAAAAGAGTCATGACATTGTTAGTAATGGAATCCAGGTTCTGCTTAACCTGGCGCATCGCGGGGCCTGTGGTTGCGACGCCGAAACTGGCGATGGCGCAGGGGTTCTGATTCAAATTCCCCACAATTTCTATGCCCGGGAATGCGCGAAGCTTGGGTACGAATTGCCGCTGGCCGGTTCCTACGGCGTCGGAATGACATTCCTGCCGGTAGAAAAACATCCGCGTCTGCAATGTGAAGGCATTCTGGAACGAATTGTCCACGAGGAAGGTTTGTCGCTCTTGGGCTGGAGAGATATGCCGGTCTACGCTTCGGCGATTGGCCGGGTCGCTCGCGCCTCGCAACCTTACATCCAGCAGATTTTTATTGGACGACCTGCAGGTCTTGAGCAAGATGCTTTCGAACGCAAGTTGTACATCGTGCGCAAGCGCGCGGAAAATGAAATCCGGGAATCCGGCGATGAGAATACAGCCGCATTTTACATTCCATCACTTTCCTGCAGGACAGTCGTCTATAAGGGATTAGTGCTGGCTTCTCAGCTGACTAATTTTTATCGTGAGCTCTCCGATCCCGATGTCGTCAGTGCTCTCTGTCTCGTGCATCAGCGTTTCTCGACAAATACGTTTCCGAGTTGGCAGCGCGCGCATCCTTATCGTTACATCGCGCATAACGGCGAGATCAACACTCTTCGCGGCAATGTGAACTGGATGCACGCCCGCCAGTCGGTGCTGGCGTCGCCACTTTTTGGCGACGATCTGAGAAAACTTTTTCCCATCATTGAGCCGGAAGGAAGCGATTCCGCCAACTTCGACAACGCATTGGAGCTTTTGCTGCAGGCCGGGCGCTCCTTGCCTCATGCAATGGCCATGTTGATTCCGGAAGCCTGGGCGGGCAATCCCGACATGAAGTCGGAAAAGCGCGCGTTCTATGAATACCACGCGTGTTTGATGGAGCCTTGGGATGGTCCGGCTGCCGTCGCCTTTACCGATGGCCGCGTCATCGGTGCCACACTCGACCGTAACGGCCTGCGTCCCGGCAGATATGTCATCACTCATGATGACGTCGTGATCATGGCGTCGGAAGCTGGTGTCCTTGACGTCGCTCCCGAAAAAGTAAAGATGAAAGGCCGATTGCAGCCGGGAAAAATGTTTCTGGTGGATACAGTCGAGGGCCGCATTGTTTCAGATAAGGAAATCAAGAGCCGCCTTGCTTCGCAGCAACCTTATGCCGATTGGTTGAAAGAAAACCAGATCACGATCAACCACTTGCCCGAACCTTCCCGAACCCATCCTCCAAATCCAGAAACTCTTCTGCGCCGGCAGCGCGCCTTCGGTTACACCGATGAAGATCTGAGAATGATTCTCGCCCCGATGGCATCGGCTGGCGAAGAACCCGTTGGGTCAATGGGTACTGATACACCGCTCGCATGCCTCTCTGACCGCCCGCAGCCACTCTTTAATTACTTCAAACAGTTATTCGCGCAGGTAACCAATCCTCCCATCGATTCGATTCGCGAAGAAATGGTGATGTCGCTGATCAGCTACATAGGCAGCGAGCGCAATATTCTCGAGGAAGCGCCGGAAAACTGTCACATGCTCAAGCTGGAGCATCCGCTGTTGACCAATCGTGAGTTGGAAAAGCTGCGGCGCGTCTCGACTCGGGATCTCCTCGCAACCACCCTGCCGGCGTTGTTCCGCGCCAACGAAGGGGAAGCTGGACTTAAGCGGGCGCTCGATGAGCTTTGTCGCAGAGCTTCATTGTCGGTGAGGGCGGGATACACTCTGCTCATCATTTCTGATCGTGGCGTCGACAAGGATTACGCGCCCATTCCCTGTTTGCTGGCTCTGGCGGCCGTGCATAACCTGCTGGTTCGGGAAGAAACTCGAACTCAGGTCGCTCTGATTACCGAGTCTGGCGAGCCGCGCGAAGTAATGCATTTCGCTCTGCTCAGCGGATATGGAGCGAGTGCCATCAATCCTTATCTTGCTCTCGAGACAGTCGAGAATCTTGCCTGGCGTGGCGATCTCGCCGGTGGAATTACATCTGAGCTCGCGGTCAAGAATTTCATGAAGTCGGTGAAGAAGGGCCTGTTGAAGACCTTCGCTAAGATGGGCATCTCGACGTTGCAAAGTTACCAGGGCGCGCAAGTCTTCGAAGTGATCGGACTAAACAAAGAATTGGTGGATTCGTATTTCGCTGGAACCAGCTCGCGGCTTGAAGGAGTAGGCCTCAATGTTCTCGCTCGCGAGTCGCAGCTCAACCATGAACATTCCCTGCGTCCCGTAACTGAGTTTGAAACCGAGCTTTCTGTCGGAGGGAACTACCATCAGCGCGTCGACGGCGAGTATCACCTGTTGAATCCTTTGACCATCAGCAAGCTGCAGCAAGCCGTGCGGCAGGAAAGTTTTCAGACTTTCCAGGAATACACCGACCTGATCGACAAGAAAAGCAGCCAATTGTGTACCCTGCGCGGCTTGATGAAGCTGAACAAGAGCGACGAGGCTGTTCCGATTGAAGAAGTCGAGCCGGCAAGAGAAATTGTGAAGCGCTTTAACACGGGCGCGATGTCGTTCGGCTCGATTAGTAAAGAAGCGCATGAAACGCTCGCCGTCGCCATGAATCGCATTGGCGGGAAGTCGAACACCGGCGAGGGCGGAGAAGATGAAAATCGTTTCAAGCCGGACGCCGACGGAGAACTCCGTCGCAGTGCGGTGAAGCAGGTTGCATCCGCGCGCTTCGGAGTGACCGCGAACTATCTGGTGAATGCCGATGAACTCCAGATCAAAATGGCGCAGGGTGCGAAGCCTGGCGAAGGCGGCCAACTGCCAGGACACAAGGTAGACGAAGTGATTGCCCGTTTGCGCCATTCAGTTGCCGGAGTCGGCCTGATTTCGCCGCCGCCGCATCACGACATTTATTCCATCGAAGATCTCGCGCAACTCATTTACGACTTGAAAAACATCAACCCGCAGGCACGCATCGCGGTGAAGTTAGTGGCCGAGGCAGGCGTAGGCACGGTGGCTGCGGGTGTGGCAAAAGCTCATGCGGATGTGGTCCTGATCAGTGGTGACAGCGGTGGAACGGGAGCCTCGCCTCTGAGCTCCATCAAACATGCGGGCATTCCATGGGAGTTGGGTTTGGCGGAGACGCAGCAGGTGCTGCTGTTGAACGACCTGCGCAGCCGCATTCGTGTGCAGACCGACGGCAAATTGCAGACCGGCCGCGACGTGGTGATCGCAGCACTCCTTGGAGCCGAAGAATTTGGCTTTGCCACAACGCCGCTGATTGCGATGGGCTGCGTGATGATGCGCAAGTGTCATCTCAACACGTGCTCCGTCGGAATTGCCACGCAGGATCCCGTTCTGCGCAAGCAGTTTCAGGGACAGCCCGAACATGTCATCAATTTCTTTTTCTTTTTGGCCGAGCAAGTTCGCCAATACATGTCGGACTTGGGATTCCGCACTTTCGATGAAATGGTGGGCCGCGTGGACATGCTCGACTTCGAAGCTGCGCTCGATCACTGGAAGGCGCGAGGTCTTGATCTTTCGGCCATTCTGTATAGCCCTCCGGTGCCTTCCCGCGTTTCGCGTCGTTGCGTGCAGGTGCAGGATCACGGCCTGGAAGATGCGCTTGACCACGAAATCCTGAAAGCCGCTCGCGTTGCCATCGATACTCTGACTCCAGTCGAAATCAGCTTACCCGTGCGCAATGTTCACCGCACCGTGGGCACGATGCTGAGCGGAGAAATTGCGCGAGCTTACGGCTCTGAAGGATTGCCCGACGATACGATTCGCATTCGCCTGACTGGATCGGCAGGGCAGAGTTTGGGCGCTTTCCTGGCGAAAGGCGTAACCCTCACGCTCGAGGGAGACGCTAATGATTACGTCGGCAAGGGTCTCTCCGGAGGGAGCTTGATTGTCTATCCGCCGCGTGCATCTCTGTTCGCTGCCGAAGAGAACATCTTGATCGGAAACGTTGTCCTTTACGGAGCGACCAGCGGAGAAGCTTTCTTCAGCGGAGTCGCCGGGGAACGGTTTGCGGTTCGCAACTCCGGAGCGACCGCCGTGGTGGAAGGCGTCGGCGATCACGGTTGCGAATACATGACCAACGGGTTGGTTCTCGTGCTGGGATCCTGCGGCCGCAATTTCGCCGCCGGCATGAGCGGCGGCGTGGCTTATGTGTTTGATGAACGCCATAACTTCGCGCAAGAAAGATGCAACCTGGGTTCCGTCGATCTCGAATCGGTAATCGAAGTACAGGATACCGCGCTCTTGAAAAGTCTCATCACTCGCCACCTGGAATTAACCGGCAGCCGCCGTGCGAAGTGGATTCTTGAGAATTGGACTGACCTGCTGCCTCGCTTCATCAAGGTCTTCCCACACGAATTCAAACGAGCGCTGGGAGTGAGCCGTAACCGCCAGTCCCACATTCCCAGTCAGCCTGTAGCTCGCGTTACTCATGTTGAGCATGCGCGACCGGCGCAGGTGCAGAATGGGTAAGACCACAGGCTTTCTCGAATATTCCCGCGAGCTTGCACCGCGCCGACCCGTCACGCAGCGGGTGAATGACTGGTTCGAAATCTATCTCGATCTTCCTGAAGAGACGCTCAAAAAACAGGGGGCGCGCTGCATGGATTGCGGCGTACCTTTCTGTCAAACCGGATGTCCGGTCAACAATTTGATTCCCGACTGGAACGATCTCGTGTATCGCGGACGTTGGAAAGAGGCGGTGCGGCAATTGCACGCCACCAACAATTTTCCGGAATTTACCGGCCGAATATGTCCTGCTCCCTGCGAGGCTTCGTGCGTGCTTGGGATTAATCAGCCTGGGGTGACGATCAAGCAAAACGAAAAACATATTGTCGAGCGTGGATTCAAGGAAGGCTGGATTCGGCCAGAGCCGCCGAAGCATCGCAGCGGCAAGAAAGTTGCGATCGTGGGCTCAGGGCCGGCCGGGCTCGCAGCGGCTCAACAATTATGCCGTGCTGGTCACGCTGTGGTCGTGTACGAAAAAGCTGACCGCATCGGTGGATTGTTGCGCTACGGTATTCCACAGTTCAAGCTGGAGAAAGACATCATCGACCGTCGCCTGGAACAAATGTCGGCCGAAGGGGTGAGCTTCGTTACTGGAACGGAAGTGGGAAAGAATATTTCGGCGGAAGATTTGCGCCACGACTTCGATGCCATCGTACTGGCGGGTGGAGCGGAACATCCGCGCGATCTCAAAGTTCCGGGGCGCGAACTGAAGGGAATCCATTTCGCCATGGAATACCTGCCGCAGCAAAACCGGCGCTGCCTTGGCGACACAGTCGACCCCGAAATTGAAATCCTCGCGACCGGCAAGCGAGTAATCATCATCGGCGGCGGTGATACCGGAGCCGACTGCCTGGGTACCTCTCACCGGCAAAAGCCGCTTTCCGTTCATCAGTACGAAATCATGCCCAAGCCTCCGGATGATCGCTCACCGCTTACTCCGTGGCCGCTGTGGCCGATGCAACTGCGCACTGAAGCGGCGCACGAAGAGGGCGGCATTCGCGACTGGAGCATTGCCACTACGAAATTCACCGGCGAGACGGGAAGAGTAAAGCAATTGCATGCCGTGCGCGTTGGCCCTCCGCCAAAGTTTGAACCGATTGCGGGCAGCGATTTCATGATCGAAGCAGATTTGGTACTCATCGCGATGGGCTTTCTCGGCCCGGTGCGGAATGGAATGATCGAGCAACTGGGCGTCGCGCTCGATCAGCGCGGCAATGTGGCTACGGATCATAACTACATGTCCTCTGTGCCGGGAGTGTTTGCCGCCGGCGATATGCGGCGAGGCCAATCGCTGGTCGTATGGGCCATTTCCGAAGGCCGCAAGGCAGCCGCGGCTGTCGATACTTATCTTTCATCCGCCGTCGTGCGTTCTGCACTTTCGATTGCGACGGTCCAACAAATCGCGTGATGATTGCGACTGCGAGTGCCTCCCAGGTATTAAGATGACATCGCGAGCGCAATGATCGGGATCCCAGACATTCAAACTGCAATGGGACGAATACGCGAAGCTATTCGCGTTTCTCCCTCCACGCGCTCGGAATCTTTTTCCATCCTCACCAACAACCAGATCTTCCTGAAGCTAGACAATCAACAACGAACTGGAGCTTTCAAAGAACGTGGCGCATTGAACAAACTACTCACGCTGACCAGCGAAGAGCGCGCCCACGGAGTGATTGCCGCATCCGCAGGAAATCATGCGCAGGGGGTGGCATATCATGCCGGTCGCCACGGCATTCGAGCGCTTATCTATATGCCTCTGCCGACACCGCTCACCAAAGTTTCAGCCACGCGCGCTTATGGAGCCGAAGTGGTTTTGCATGGCGCGAACTATGACGAGGCATATGAGAAAGCAGTCGAGCACGGCAAGCAAGACAATCTCACGTTAATCCACGCGTTCGACGATGATGCCGTGATCGCCGGGCAGGGAACGTTGGGATTGGAAATCCTGGAACAGCAACGCGACATCGAGGTCGTCGTGGCTCCTATTGGAGGAGGAGGGCTCATCGGAGGGATCGCGTGCGCGGTGAAAGAAATGAATCCGGCCATCCGGGTTTTTGGAGTGCAGCCGGCAAAAATACCTTCGATGAAGGCCGCGATTGCGCAAGGTAGTCCGGTAACTCTTAAGGCTGCCGCGACGATTGCGGACGGAATTGCGGTTCGGCGCGCTGGCGAACGGACATTTCCTCTGGTTCAGAAATATGTTGACGACATTGTAACGGTGGAGGAAGAAGAAATCGCCAATGCCATTCTGCTGCTTCTAGAACGGGAGAAGACTCTGGCGGAAGGTGCGGGCGCAGCTTCCATTGCTGCCGTGCTGAACCATAAACTGCCGCTGGAGGGTAAGAAGGTTGCGGTGCTGGTGTGCGGAGGCAATATCGATGTTACGCTGCTCGCTCGCATCATCGAACGCGGCCTGGTGAAAGATGGCAGGTTGGTCCGCTTGCGCGTGCATTTGCCAGATTATCCCGGAGCCTTGCACCGGCTGACAGGGATTCTGGCAGACCTTCGCGCCAACATTGTTGAAACCGCTTATGATCGGGCCTATCACGGGGTCAACCTGGGCGATACGGCCATCGATATCACAATGGAAACCCGAGGTCCGGCGCATATCGCCGAGCTGCTGGTGGCGCTCTCCGCCGCGGGTTACACTCACGAGCGAATTCTATAGAACGCCTGCCTGCAACGAATCGTAAAAATTTACGCAAATCGCTATTCGTGCGGCTGATCGTTGCTATAGGAAATTTGAATTGGACTCAGTTACTCCATCCCTTTATCGTCTGCGGATTAGGGAGATGACTGCGATAGAACGCCGTGGCGTTCGTCGGGTCGGCTCACTTTGGGTCAGCCCTTCCCTCCAAGATTGCGATTGCGGTCGCACGGGAATTTGCTGGCGCTTCTTCCAGCAGACCTACGGCCAGCAATGAATTACCCACGCCTTAAAAACGGGAGCAAGCAAACATGACAAAGCGAATCGACAGGCACTCATTGCGCCTGTCGTTAGTGTCGACCGGTATTGCCATCGTGCTAGCAGCCGGATTGTTCGTGGGACTCTGCTCGACATGTTTTGCCGAAGACGCGCCCAAATCAGACCCGTCCGGCGTTGCCACAGGAGACCGAAATACCGCTGTGGATGGTGCGGGTAATCCTTTTGTCGTCACGGAGCCCACCGACAAGTCGGACCCCGATTACGCAGCGAAGAAAAAGGCATACGACGAGTATCAGGCTCAGGCAGCGAAGGAACCGCTTACCGTAAAACTTGCCGACACGGTCGGGCATATTCGCGTCGCAACGAATTTTGCTTGGACCTTGAACACCGGCTACCTCGTCCTTTTCATGCAGGCCGGTTTCGCTTTGCTCACCTGCGGCTTAGTTCGCAAAAAGAATGCCGCCCACTTGATGATGCTTAACTTCGCCGCCTACGTGTTTGCCTTTCTCGCATATTACGCGGTTGGGTATGCGTTCCAGTTTGGAGCAGTAAATGTCAATGCCTCACCGGCGAATCTTGGCGGAGTCCCTACGCTGAATCACTTTCTGATCGGCAGCGGGCAATGGGGCTTTGTCGGGGGGAAGGGATTCTTCCTCACTGGCCCTGCTTATGACGTTTCCAGCAACGTTCTAACCCTTTTCGAAGTGGTGTTTATGGAAACCGCCGGTTACATCATTGTCGGCGCCGTATGCGAGCGCATCACTTTTTGGGCGTTTCTGCTGTGTGAACTTTTTATCGGTGCCATTCTCTACCCGATCTCCGGCTGCTGGACTTGGGGCGGCGGTTGGCTCTCGCAAGTCGGTTCTACATTGAATCTGGGCCACGGTTATGTCGACTTTGCCGGATCATCGGTCGTCCACGCGGTCGGCGGCTTCTGCGCGATGGCCCTCGCAATAATTTTGGGTCCGCGGCTTGGTAAATATGGCCCTGGCGGGAAGATCCGTGTCTTTCCCGCGCACAACATCGTTTATGTCGTGACTGGCACATTCATTCTGCTATTTGGATGGATGGGATTCAACCCAGGCTCCACTCTGGGAGCAACCGATCTTCGTATTTCGGTAGTCGCCGTCAACACGAACCTGGCTGCGGTTGCAGGCTCTGCGGCTGCCATGCTGCTCTGGTATCTTGCGTTCGGCAAACCTGACATCACCATGGCTTGTAACGGAATGCTGGCAGGATTGGTTGCCATCACTGCTCCTTGCGCCTTTGTATCTCCCACGTCTGCGACGATCATCGGAATTCTTGCCGGCTGTCTGGTTTGCGGCGGAGTTCTGTTCAACGACCGCGTTCTCAAGATCGATGATCCTTGTGGAGCGATTTCCGTGCACGGATATTGTGGCTGGCTGGGCGCAGTGTGTGTGGGAATTTTTGCCGACGGCACTTACGGTCTCGGATGGAATGGTGTGGGCGCAACCTCGTATCTTGGACACGCCGGCCAAGGCGTCACCGGTTTGCTGCACGGCGATACACGGCAGTTCCTGTGCCAGCTTATGGGAGCAACTTTATACGCCATATGGGCGTTTGGTTTAACTTACGGAGTATTCTCGGTCGTTAATAAAGTGAAGAGTATGCGGGTGGCGCCGCAGGTGGAAGAAGAAGGCCTCGACTATCCCGAGTTCGGCATGGGAGGTTATCCGGAAGATGCCGTTGTGCCCGCTCCTTACTAACGTCAGGTCAGGCGCAGCGTTAGCGACGGCAGGGACAGTCCCTCGACATCAACTCGCCAAAGGTCGCCGCTGTTTGTCCGATGTCCAGCCGTGAGCGTTCCAGAGCTGACGATTTCTCCCGTGCTCAGCGGTTCCAATGGAAAGCGCCGCTCGATGGCCGATCCAAGTTCAGCCAGACACAACGCAGGACTCTTCAAACAATTCTTGCCGGAGCCTTCTTCCACGAACTCCCCGTGCTTGAACATCCGAACCTTGAATCGCGGAAGCTCCTCGACGAGCTTGGCGATCAATTCCGACTGAACCTGAATCTTCTCACCGATCACAAGCGCGGCATGAAGTCCGAACGAAGCCACAAAGTCGCTAGGCTGAAACTTCCATTCCGGAAATGGACAATCAATGATTTCGAATCCAATTGCTAGCCAATCCGCGGACGCGAGCGCAGCCGCCGCATCCATGCCTTGGCCCATGAGCGGTTTGTTCAAACCAAAAATAATCTCGGGTTCGATCTTCAGCGATCGAGGATTTTTGATACACAAGGCCGCTGAGTTGCCCTCGCTGAAATGTACCGTGTCGTCGTACATGTGAGCCCAGACAAGAGTCTCCAGCTTCAGCGCTCGCCACATAGCCTTATTGGCGTAGCCAACCTTGCGGCCGACTGGCTTGTGTCCTTCGGCCTCGCGGAACTTCTTGAGAGTTGATTCAACCTCATATGCCGCGTTGAGATCGAACCCAGTCCGAGGTGACGGGGCCTCGATCATCTTCCCATTCTGCTGCGCGGAAAAAATCTCGCCAGCTAAAATTTCACTGTCGTTTTGCGGCATACAGGCTTTGGATTCGGCCTCACGGTCCTCGATTCGGTCGCGCGCCATTTTTAGCGCACTGCTAGTTGGGCTCTCCCAAAAACAATGATAACTTGTTAGCGCGTAGACAACTCTCGTCTGGAGAAATGATGAAAAACCGCTTGGCGTTCCTCTTCTTGATTGTGCTGCTTACATCTCTGGCGCTGGCGCAACAGCCCACAATGCCGACAAGATTCGGGGAAGAGCGACCGTCCGGAAATGCCGCCGACGATGCCCTGAGGAATATGTTTGAATCCAAGATCAAAGCCGAATGGGAGGCAATAAAGAACAAGGACAAAAAAGCCTATGGCGAGCTGTTGGCGGATGATTACCAGGGCGTAGAAGTCGACGGGAAGGGCGAACGCAGTAAGAGTCAAGCCATCAACGAAATGTCGGACCAGAATGTCTCGAATTACACTCTGTGGGGAATGAAGCTGATTCCACTCGGCCCGGAAGCCGCCTTCGTCGTCTACGAAAGTACTATTCAGTTCCCACCGAAGTCGATCGTACGCTACTCAAGGGTGTACATTGGCGAACTCTGGGTGAAACGCGGCGGACAATGGAAAGAATTGCATTATCAAGAAACTCACGTGAAATAGGTTCGTTATCGGTCTGCATTTTTGCAACCATTGCAACACAGTTACCATCCCAATGTGTCGTAAGGGATGAAAGGAGAAGTCCCATGAAAAGATTCTGGTTCGCGATACTGCTGCTTTCTGGCGCATTTCTGCTGGCGCAGGATAATTCTGCAGATGCCGGTCAGAAAAATGCAAAAGGTCAGGAAACGATACGCGGGTGCGTAAGCCGTTCTAATGGCGATTACACTTTGATGAAACAGAACCCGGCCATAACCTACGAATTGCAGGCTGGCAACCACATCAAGCTTCGCCACTATCTGGGGAAGAGAGTGGAAGTGACTGGAAGCGAATCGCCGAGCCTGAGCACGAGTTCGGACTCTATGGCGAGACAGGGCAACGCGGCCCCGGTAACTCTGAACATAAACTCAATCAAAGTGCTCGATAAGGATTGTTCAGTTTCCGATGTTTCGCGATAGGTTAGGCTGGCTCGATGCCAGTCATTCACAATCTGGAGGCATAGCCTGAATCTCCGACTCAGACGTGCACGGCGGTTTTTTCTTGGCCGGTTCGAATCGCGACGGGTGATTGTAACGAAGAATATAGAGGCCGTCGTTATTGGTGAGATAGATCAGCCCATGGCCGCCATCCGGAAGAACGCTGGTGACTTTGTTGAAAGTCTCCAAAGTCTTCGGATTGTGCGGGTCGCTCAAATCCAGCACGCGAACGGTTTCCGTAGGATGGCTGTTGCTGGTTAGAGTTGTCGGCGTCTTTTCCGGGGCTTCTGCGATCGCGATGTCGGGGCTCACGACCTGCAGGGTTCCGGAAGTCGCCTGATTTGATTCTGCCGTCCGTTTCAGCAGCGTCGGCTCCTCCGGCTTGGTAACATCCACGATCATGAAGCCTTGCTTCGTGGCCTGCTGCACGTAGAGATACTGCTTGCCTTTTTCTTTCTGCAGCAGCATTTGACTTCCCGTCGCCTGCGGCAAAGGCAAGTGGGCGATTACGGTGGCAGGGACGTCGGTCGACTTGGCAGACTTTTCGTTGGCGGTTAGGAGAATTGCGGGCAGGAGCAGTACTAACGCGAGCGCAGACCGCACTGCGAATCCGGAACCTTTTGTCATAAATCACATCCTTAGACAGAGACGCGAAACCTGAGTTTCGCGTCTCTAGCTAAACTATACCACCGCCAAGAAGAAGCCTCCGCGCGGTCACTGTCGCGTAACAACTCCGACGCAGCCGTAGGAAGCCAGTGTGGTGCAGACTGCGCCAGACTGAAGCGGCACGAAAACATGGTTGGTCTTGGGGTCGACGGAGATGCTGTGTGCGTTTGAGCCGGTCGGCATGTTAGCTAGCCACTGGTTCGTTTTGGCATCGATGACGCCCATAACTGCGGAGGGCAGCATGTCGCGCGCGGCAAGGTAGTATCTGTTGTCCGTGGGGTTATACCAGGTCTCGTCCACTCCGCCGACGTTGTTAATAGGAATGCAATTGACGCTGGTAGCCGGATCCGAGGTGCAAGTGATGGTATTACTCGGTGTGTAGTTAATTATGTATTCGTTGGGAGGAAAAGCCTCGCCGTCATGATCCGCACAGCCTACGAGGAAGTTGTTCCCTGGACCGTTGGTGATGCTTGTTGGCATGCAGTTCGGCATGACGATACTGTTGATGACCACAGGTCCGCAGGAGACGCCCCCACAACTGGTATCGGTCAGCCGGGGGTTAATTACATCGACCGTGCCAATATTTGTGACGGGGATGGCATTCTCGTTCGTCAGTAGCACATTGCCGCTGTTCGGGTCCCACACCATGCCGCCTAAACCGGCTGGAGCTATGGCGCCAGCACATGTGCCGCCGGGGGCGGTCTGGCTGCAGAATAAGCCAGTACTTTGGTCGAGGAGAGGACCGTGGTGGCAGGGGATGGTGTAGGAAACACCACTGGGGGTGATTCCGATCCCCGGTAGACCCAACGGACCATCCGCCGCGGCCGATCCCGAAACTCCGCTGAAAACGTGGGGGTTCGAGGGATCGGGGCACGGAAAAGTTGCTCCGACATTATCGACCGGAACCGTGTTGGTGAGTCCAACGCCGCCTGATGCCGCGCCGCCAGCGCCGTCGTAGTAAATTTGCCCAAGAATGCAGCTGGGGGGATTGAACGAGCCTCCGTTGCCGGGATCTAACTGTATGGATGGCGGCACGCCTGTGCCGGAGCCTTGGAGGGGATACGTTGCAGCACTATAGCCCGGCGGATACGGGCCGTAAGCCAGCGTCTGGTCAATCGGCACGCAGTGTTGCTGCCCTATGGTTCCCGTTTTACCCACGATGTGCGACATGTCGATGAAGGTGATAAATGGCAAGCCGGGGTCGCCGTTAATGATGGCCAGAATCTTGTGCACATTGTCGAAAGACATTTCGTCGGCGCGATCGTCTCCGCAATCGGTGGCCGATCCAGCTTCGCCGTTCCACGAGGCCACACAGCCTGAGATGCCTTGCGGACCGTCGTAGTCGGCCGATACCCCAGTCGGTATAGTGGCTAGAACGGTGGGCGGAGTGGGTGGATTCGTCTGGAGGTTCATCGTAGTCAGATCGAACACGACTACCGAAGAACTGCCATTAGCGACGAACAAAGTATTGCTATCCGCGCTTACTTCAAGGCCATCTGGGCCGGACATGGGATTCACGCCGTTGGCGCGGGAGGCGCAGCACTGTGCGCCGGGGAAACCTCCGAAGTTGTGGTTGGCGCCGAAGCCCGTGATGAGATGGAAGGTCGGCCCGGGAGTCGCGGCGGTGGACATATCGGTACGGCATCCGTAACGGGTGAAATTGCCAAATACGTCGATGATCGGCGGAATGATGTCGTTGCCGGCCGCATCTTTTGCGCAGGGGCTGGCGCCGTTTCCTGCGCCAGCGACGGCATTGGAGCCTTGAATCGAATTGACCGCGATGTCCTGCGCAGTATCAACCACCTGTACGGCGACGCCGATGCGGTCGGAAACGTAAAAGAGATTGTTTGTGCCCGACTTCCCGCCGGACGGAGGAGTGGAGATCCAGCTAATGTCGAAGGAGTTGAAGGGACCGCCGGGCTCGCCAGTAGCGTTGTGCTCGGGCACGGGAATTACGTTGATCACGGCGTAAGCGCCATTGACCGTAGTGCCGCAAGTGGGGCAATTCGCCGTTGTGCCGCAACTGCTGGCTAGCACAAAAAGAGCGGTAAGAAGAAAGCTAAATAAAATCCTGAACCTCATCGTATCCTCCTGCGGTTTCCCTTTAGGGCCGCTTGCGGCCAGCCCCCGCATCTACCGAACTTGTTGACCATTCCGTCCGCAATCTACATCTGCGAACTAGAACCTGAATTGCAGCTGTTGCAGAACTACGTAATAATTTTGCGGCACTGCGCCGATCGTGCTCGGATACTTCAGTTGGTCGATACCCAAATTGACCTGGTACTTAACCCAGTAATTCGGATACCAGCTAAGTCCCATGGTGATCTCGTCAGTGTGATAGTTGTAGGTCGGCACAAAGCCAGGTGTGTAGTAATCCAGTAAATCCGCGCCTGGCTCGTTACCATGAATTCCCATGTATCGAACGCCAACACCAAATGCACCCCAGCCACGTCCTTTGCCGCCGGGAGTGTCCGGGCCAAAGAGCGGATGCCGGACGCGCGGTGTACCGTTTTCCGGCTGACTCTCGCCCGTAAGCAGATAGGTCGTGCTGATGTTCCAAGCCTTAGCAATGATCGACGGAAGACTTACGAAGCCAAGACCACCTACCTGCTCGGAGCCGGTATTGTTGCGCGACATGTTGAGTTGATCGAATTCGCCGCGCACAGCCAACGCCGACTTGATGTAGGTAAACTCGCCGTTGTAGCGCTGGATCGGTCCGTTAATGTTGAACGTCGGGAAGAAATCGTAAGCTCCACCGGGTATCGTGCCGTTAAAGCTTTGATCCCCCGAAAGACCCCGCGAGCGTGAACGGTCGATGGATCCGCCAAGGGCAAGTGCCTTCAACCAGCTGCTGTTGGTTTTGCGCCAAGGGTAAAGGCGAAGCCGTCCGATGACTTCTGGTTGATTCGTGGTGTTGACTTGAGCGTATCCCTTGCCGTTAAAAGCCCCTACCCAGTACTGCAGGACTCCACCGTCAATATCTCCATGCAGGGCGATTCCTGGGCTGCGGAACGCGGATGCCGCCGACGGGTACAACAATGCCGTGAAACCGCGTTCCACGAAGTCCAAGTTGGTGGCGCCGGTGCCGGATTCCTGGGCGAATGGAGTCTTGAACTGGCCGGCCTGGAATTGAAACTCAGACCGAATTCTTACGTTGAGATAGACATCGCGCACGACGGAACCGGAAGTGCTTGCAGCGTCGGTGAGCAGCGCGAAATCGAAGTGTGACCCGTAATGGCCCTGGAACCCGAAACGCGCACGGCGCAAAACGAATGTGTCGGCGGGCGCGCCGTCGCCCTTGTAGGCGCGATAGTCGCTATCCACGTAACCATACGGGCTGATGCTGAATTGCCCGTCCGCGCTCCGGATGAAGAAGTGTTCTCCATTCCATCCTGCCGTCAGCGGAGCCTCTTTCTTGGGAGCGCTTGCGGCATTTTGACCGAGGGCCGCGGCTGGAACGGGATCGGGCTCCAGAAGGATCGCGTTCATGAGCCGGGCGCTGCCTGTGTTACTGGCTGCGGGCAGCGAGTTCGCTGCGGCCACGGGAGCATCTGCCACCGGCCGAATCTGTGGCGAAGTATTGTTAACGGCGGCCGCCTTTACCCCCGCCAATTTTTCGACCATGGCTTTCAATTCTTCAATGGTCTGCCGCTGTGCGGCTACTTCACTGCGTAGCTGATCCACCTCAGCCTTCGTCGCAGCCGCAGGCGTCGACCCACTGGCTTGACTCGCGGGTTTCGTGCCTTGAGTTTGGGCGAGCGCACTTGACGCCATAAAGCCGAGAAGCACGAAAAACGCTATTAGCGAGCGCATGTGTTTCTTCTCCCACGTGATTTGCATAGGGCCCAGCCTCGTCGGGACGAGCACACTGGACTAGAGTGCCGCCTCGTCCGGTCGACCGAAAGCTCGAAGAAATCGTGATAATACAAACTGGAGGTCTGAAAAGCGGACCAATTGCCGACGCGCGACTAATTACACTACCCGAACATTTACTGTCAAGCCATTTCTTCAGGAAGTATTCTGCTCAACATCAATCTGTGACAAAAATCACATTGCTTGCAGAGGGGTGGTGAACTCAATCACATCTATGGAGGAAGAATCGTGACCTAAAATCACAGTGTGGATGAATTGCCTGTGCCTGAACGGCAACTGATACATGTCTTGTCGGCCATTCCTGATATTGTTGGCCTGCCTGCGTCTCAATCAAGTAACTTTCTCTCGTGAGTCTCGTTCTCCAGCGCGCATGAGTTTACACATCGGCCAGGCCATCTTTTTGCTGTTCGCCGCGGCAATCGCCGGCGCGCTGAATGCGTTAGCTGGCGGTGGAAGTTTTATCTCTTTTCCGGCGTTGTTGTTTATTAAGATTCCACCCGTTCTAGCCAACGCGACCAATACAGTCGCGCTGTGGCCCGGTCTGGGAGCAAGTACACTCGCTTACCTGAAACGGCTGAACGCTTCGGCGCGTGTTCTGATTCCCTTGCTGGTTACAAGCGTCGCCGGCGGCTGGCTGGGCGCGATGTTGCTGCTCAAAACTCCGCAACATGCTTTTCTCCGGCTCGTCCCCTGGTTGCTGCTGGGGGGAACCCTGCTGTTCGCCTTCGGAAATTCCATCCGAACGATAGCCGGCAACGCAAAGGCTGGCGACGATCTGCGTTTTATATCATGGCGAGCGATTGTACTGAGCTCCATCGCCGAACTGTTGGTCGGGATCTACGGCGGATATTTTGGCGCGGGTATCGGATTCATAACTCTTGGGATGCTCGCCATGATGGGGATGCGCGACATTCATGCCATGGGCGCCCTCCGAACCTTGCTTGCCGCCGCCATCAATGCCGCCGCTGTCGTCACTTTTGTCGCGGCCCGCGCAGTATTATGGCCGCATTGTGTCGTGATGATCGTCGGTTCACTGGCGGGAGGCTGGTTTGGCGCACATTACGCGCAGAAGGCCGATCCGAGGAAAGTGCGGATTCTAGTGATCTGCATCGGCGTCGCGATGAGTGCTTACTTCTTTGTAACCGTTCGTTAGTCCCAAAATTCACAGCAACCTTTGCGGGAATCGCGAGCATCGGAGCGTCCGCCAGTCCAACAGCAGAGACTATAATCATTGTGCGGATAATCGGCCAGCGTCGAGGCGATAAGTTATGCCAACGGATACCGCAAACGTGAAGTCGCAGGGCATGAATTACGCGCCCGCGAATCTAAATACCGAGAAAGACCTTCCCAAAGGGTTTCTCGAATTCCTGTTGCCTCTCCACAAACGATTCACACCCTGGCAACAGAAGTTGATCGCGAAACGCGCAGAGGTGTTGCAGGCGTCGCACCGCGGAAAGCCGCCTAACTATTTGCCAGCCTCTGAAGCAACTACCTCCGAATGGCAAATCGAGGTGCCGGAATGGTGCGCCGATCAGCGAAATCAGATGACTGGGCCAGCGGACGACGCCGAGCTAACTGTAAAACTGCTGAATTCCGGATCCCCCGCGGTCATGATCGACCTCGAGGATTCTACCGCGAATCTGTGGGATCACATCATGCTGGCGATTCAGAACACCATCTCCGCCTACAAGTATGAACTCGGCTACGACGACAAGAAGCGGCAGAAAAAAGTTACTGTCCAACGCTCGAAAACCGTTACGTGGGTGCGCCCCCGTGGCTTGCACGTCAGCCAGGGTGGCGTGATCAAAAACGAGATCATGTCCGCGTCGCTGTTCGACTTGGCCATGATCTGGTACCAGATCGATCCCGCCTGGTTGCCGCACAATTTCTCGGTTTACATTCCCAAGAGCGAATCCGCCGAGGAAGCTTTCTGGTGGCGTGATCTATTCCAGGCCTTCGCCAAGCAAGAGGGTCTGCCGCAGAACTACATCAAATGCATGGCGTTGGTGGAAGCCCATCCGCTGGCGTATCAGATGGAAGAATTTCTTTTCAATCTCCGTGAACACTGCCTGGGATTGAACCTGGGACGCTGGGATTACATGGCGTCGCTGATCGATTTCATGATCGAGGATCCCAACTGGATTTTGCCGGATCGCAATACCATTCCGCACGACGTGGCGTTCTTCCAAAACTTTCGCACCCTGATGCCGGAGATTTGCCACAAGCATGGAGCTCACGCCATCGGCGGAATGACAGCACTTTATCCTAGTCGAACCGATGCGGAATTGAACGAACGCGCGCTGAAAGTACTCAAACAAGACAAGAAGAATGAGGCTGACTGTCTGATGGACGGAGCCTGGACTGGACATCCCGATCAGAACGAAATTGCAGTCGCGCAGTTCCCGTATCCTAATCAGATTGCAAAGCGTCCTAAGTTGCCGAATTCTCATCCTGATCTGCGGCCAGTTCCGAAGGGTGTTGGGGCAACAACCCTCGGCGGTACGCGGGCGGCCGTGCGCACCGTAATCCGTTATCGCAATGGGGTGCTCAACGGACGAGGCGCGAGCCTGCTCAATGGTTATATGGAGGACCTCGCTACCGATCGCATTTATCGATTAATGATCGCGCAGCGGATGCTGCACAAAGTGAGAGTGCACGGCGACGACGGCAAGCCCGTCGAACACTCGGCCGAACTCGTCACCCGTATTTTTGATGAGGAGTTGGCGAAGATCCAAAAAGATCTGCCCGCTGAGATTGATGTGGCAGCGGCAAAGGCACTGCCCGAAGCGCGCCGCATCGCGGAGGAGATGATTACACAAGGACATCACTCGCCGGTTTAAGGCAATAGCCGGCCTATCAGAAAACTCAATTCAACAGATCGAAAGAATTAATTTGACGGCATCTGCGTCGCCGATGCTCACTGTCAAACTGCGCCGCACGTCGGAAGAGGCATTTCCGGCGACTGCGCATGCCGTTGTCATCGCCTGTAACATATAAGTAGACACCAGACACCAAACCAGAAACGAGGACTATGAGCGCCATCGAACAGACCGCTGCTGCACTTCCACTCCCTGCCCTGAACCCGCCTCGTCGTTATCTGTTCGGTCCCGGCCCCACCATGGTTCATCCCAGGGTGTATGAAGCGCTCTCCAAGCCGATTGTCGGACACCTCGACCCCTACTTCATCCAGGTGATGGGCGATGTTCAGCAATTGCTGAAGACAGCTTTCGGAACCACTGTGGGCGCCACATTAGTAATTTCCGGAACCGGCAGCGCTGGCATGGAGGCTGCGGTCGCCAACTTCGTAGAGCCGGGAGCGAAGTTTGCCATATTCGCCAATGGATATTTCTCTGATCGTCTCACGGAAATGGCGAAGCGCCAGGGCGCAAACGTCGTCCGCTTTGAGAAAAGTTGGGGCGAGACTTTTTCAGATGACGAGGCGTCGGAATTCATTCGCCGCGAGAAGCCCAGTGTTGTGGCCTACGTTCATGCTGAGACCTCGACGGGGGCGTTGCAATCGGGCCGGGCCATCTGTGCCGCAGCCCATGAAGTCGGCGCCCTTGCAATTGCGGACTGCGTCACGTCGCTGGGCGGATTGCCCGTGGAGTTCGACCGGACCGGAATCGACGTCGCCTACAGTTGCACGCAAAAGGGATTGAGCTGTCCTCCCGGCTTATCTCCCATAGCGATGTCGAAGAGAGCGATGGACTACCTGAGCGATCGCACCACGCCACCGCGCAGTTGGTATCTCGACCTCAAGCTCATTCGCGACTACTCGACAGTGTCGCACCGCTATCATCACACTGCGCCCATTTCCATGTTTTATGCGTTGCGCGAAGCGCTCATGGTTATCGCAGACGAAGGCATCGAGAATCGTTGGGAACGGCATCGCCGCAGTCATAAAGCTTTTGTCAAAGGCATCGAAGCCATGGGTCTGCGCATGTACGTTCCCGAGGCGCATCGAATTCCTACCTTGAACACGGTATGCGTGCCAGCCGGGGTTGATGAGGCCAAAGTGCGCCGTCGCCTTCTGGATGGACCGGGCATCGAAATTGCCGGTGGCTTCGGACCGCTCGCCGGCAAGGTCTTCCGCATCGGCGTCATGGGCCCGTTGGCCACCGAAGACAATGTTCAGTTTTTTCTGAAGGAGTTCAAGACGATTCTGATCGCAGAGGGCTATTCCGTTTAAATCAGCGATCTCTCCTTGGTTTCGCGCAACAGCGCAGACAACAGGACAACTCGGCCAATCATCCAAGGACCCGCACTAAAAGCGAGAACGCGAGAACGAATGACGCTCAAGTCAGTAGACACGCTACTTGATGTTCTGCATTTCGCCGATAGTCATACGGCCATCGTTGTTCCGGAACTTGGGATCAATGTCACTTATAAATCCTTGCGCCAGCAAGTTCTGCAGATGGCAAATGCCTTGGCCTCTGCTGGCATCCACCGCGGCGACGCGATTGCTATCGCATTGCCGAACGGTCTGCCCGCGATCGTGAGTTTTCTGGCCGCTTCGATAGCCGGAACTGCGGCCCCTCTGAATCCCGCCTATCCTTATGAAGAATTCCATTTTTTCCTGGGGGACACGAATGCAAAAATTCTGCTATGTCCGCCGGTAGGCGCTGAATTCGTGCGCACTGCGGCCAAGGACCGCAACATTCCGGCCTTCTCCGTGGAAATGAATGAGTACGGTCAGGTTCGGATAGTCGACGCTCCCGGCGGCGCCACCGCCACTGAGCCCACCGCTGACGATATCGCACTCGTCCTTCATACCAGCGGAAGCACTGGGCGACCTAAGCGCGTGCCGTTGCGGCATTTTAATCTCGCGGTCTCCTCGGCAAATATCGCAAACACTTACGCGCTGACCCAGGAAGATGTTTCCCTTTGCATCATGCCGCTGTTTCATATTCATGGTTTGATCGGCTCGACCATGGCTACGCTGCTTTCAGGCGGCACCGTGGTTGTTCCCACAAAATTCAATGCGCTTTCTTTCTGGCGGACGGTACGGGAAAATCGCGTGACTTGGTACTCCGGAGTGCCTACCATGCACCAGCTCCTGCTGGCGCGGGCCCATCAAAAACCCGCAGAAGCCGATTCTCTGCGCTTCATCCGTTCCTGCAGCGCGCCATTGTCGTCAGAATTAATCCACAAAATCGAAGGACTATTTGGTGTGCCGTTCGTTGAGGCCTACGGAATGACGGAAGCTGCCCATCAGATGACTTCGAATCCTCTTCCTCCGCGGCACCGCAAAGCCGGCTCGGTGGGCGTTGGCGCCGGCCTGCGCATCAGCATCATGGACAAGGACGGCAATCATCTCGGTACCAACCACCGCGGCGAGATTGCGATTCAAGGTGCGAATGTTTTTCGCGGTTACGAAAACAATCCCGACGCGAACGCTCACGCTTTTGTGGATGGATGGTTTCGCACCGGCGACCAGGGCTTTCTTGACTCCGACTGCTATCTGCATTTAACCGGACGGATCAAAGACATCATCATCCGCGGCGGTGAGAATATCGCGCCTCACGAAGTGGATGAGATTTTGTTGCGCCACCCCGCAGTTGCAGCGGCCGTCACATTCGGAGGTCTGCATCCCACGTTAGGCGAAGAAGTGTGCGCCGCGGTGGTCTTACATGAGCGCTACGGTGTCAGCGAATCGGCCCTCATCAAACACTGCCGTGAGTTGCTGGCAGAGTATAAGTGCCCGACCAAGATCTACCTGGTGGAGAGCATTCCCACCACCGCGACGGGAAAAATTCGCCGTCGTGCCGTCGCCTCTGCTCTGACAGGTGGGGACAAATGAAATTCCTCATTGCCGGAGCTGGGGCCATCGGAGCGTACATCGGGGCGCGCATGGCGCAAGCTGGCTTTGATGTCACGCTCTATGCGCGCGGCCCGCATCTTCGCGCCATGCAAGAACAAGGAGTGCGGGTCAAGAGCAGTGACGGAGATTTCGTTGCGCGTCCCACTATCGCTGCCTCTCTCGAAGAAGTAGGTCCGGTCGACGTCGTCTTTCTCGGAGTAAAAGCCCACGGCTTGCCGCAACTCGCGCCTCAGTTGGGACCAGTGCTGGGGCCAAACACGACAGTCGTCAGCACGCAAAACGGAATCCCCTGGTGGTACTTTCAGGGCTTCGGCGGCGAATGGGAGGGACTACGGCTCGAGCGGATCGACCCCGGTGGTGTGATTTCCTCTTCCATCGAAGCCCATCGCGTGATCGGGTCGATCATTTACTTCTCAACCGAGATTACCGCTCCGGGAGTAATTCAACACATCGATGGAAATCGCATTACTCTCGGCGAACCGGATGGCACGCGCTCCGATCGTCTCCGCAAAATTTCCGAAGCGCTGATCGCTTCCGGATTTCGCTGCCCGATCACCGCTCGCATTCGGCACGAAATCTGGGTGAAGGTTCTCGGTAACGCATCCTTCAATCCGGTGAGCGCACTTACCCGCGCCACGCTAGTGCAGATGGCGCGCGACCCCGGAGTCTGTTCAGTAATTCGGAATATCATGCAGGAAGTAGAAGCAGTTTCCCACAAACTGGGAATGGAGTTGCCGGTTTCCATTGATCAGCGAATCGCCGGCGCGGAAAAAGTTGGAGAGCACAAAACCTCCATGCTGCAGGATCTCGAGGCCGGACGTCCCATGGAACTGGAAGCCCTGGTGGGTGCCGTCGTGGAATTGGGAGAACGCGTCGGGCTTCCCATGAGCTGCACCCGCACTGTGTACAGTTGCGCGAAACTGCTCGCGGAGCGGGCTTCCCGGCTGCAACCCCGCTGAACCACCCGCCAGGCCAACTTCTCCTGACCTACAAAAATATTTGCGGCAGACTTGACAGCGGGCGTATACTCCTTTCGTTAGCTGGTCCACTTATCGGACCAGTTTGGAGCAACGCTTGCCAGCCCTCCCCAAATCCGACTTCGAGTTTGTTCGAAAGAACAAGGTCTACGAGGAAGTCGCACGGCAGATCGAGCGCCTGATCCTGAAGAAGCTGAAGCCCGGCGACAAACTTCCTTCCGAACGTGAACTTGCGGACATGCTTCAAGTAAGCCGCAGTTCGATTCGCGATGCGATTCGTGGTCTGGAATTGATGGGTTTGGTTGAGCCCCGCCAGGGTGCTGGCACAATCGTTCGGGAAATCTCGACCGATTCCTTGGTCAATCCTTTCGCGAATGCGCTGAAGCGCAAGCAGGCGATGGTCGGCGAACTGCTCGATTTCCGCAAAATGCTGGAACCGTCGTTGGCTGCGCGCGCCGCGACGCATGCCTCTGCCGATGAAGTTGCGGAAATGGAAGAGATTCTCCAACGGCAGCAAGTAAAGCTTTCTCGCGCAGAATCCACCATTGCCGAAGATGCTGAATTTCATTACAGCATTGCTCTGGCTTCGGGAAACAGTGTGGTTCTGAAGGTTCTCGACATTCTCATGGATCTTCTGCGCGACACCAGGGAGAGATCGATGCAGGTGGAAGGGCGGCCGGAGAAATCACTCGCCGGTCACCGCAGGATTTTGGCCGCAATTAAGCGCCAGGACGCTGAATCCGCAAAGGCGTCGATGCGGCGGCATATTGAGGACGTGGAAGAGATTGTGCTCGACGAATTTTGACCATGGCAGGATTTTTGCCATGGATCGGCTAAAGCGCGATTCGCCAATCATGTGGGATAGCGATCGCGTCACAAGAGTGATTACCTCTGCCAAGTAAGAAGTAGGCTCGGCCTACCAAATCTGGGGATTATCTGTTTTGACTGACCACGCAAATGACACGGCCGGAATGACCCTTGCGCGAGATGCGGATCACACGCAGCCGTCGGAATCGTCAGTTAGTTCATTTCCCCGTCAGCAGCCTGCAGATGATCCCATGACGGACATAGCCCCATCTTCTTTCGCGGCGACCTTGAAGCTGCGCGTTGCCGAGGCTCGTGTCGAGGACATCGGACGTGCCGTTGCAAGAATTGCACCCATCGACCTGCAGCGCATGGGTGCGCGCCCTGGGGATGTTGTGAAAATCACTGGCAGCGCCACGGCTGTTGGCAGGGCCGAGATTTCTGAAGACGGCCATGAAGGCATGATTCAGATCGACGGCACATGCCGAAGTAATTGTGGTGCGGGATTACAGGAGCAAGTGACAGTGACACGCGTCGATAGCGAGCAAGCAGTGGCTGTGCGCTTTACGCCATTGTGGGTAGGAGCTGCTCCTGCCACGATCGCTCCCGATCGCATCCTTGAAGATCTTGTCGGCGTTCCGGTCATCGCCGGCTGCGTGGTGCGTGTGCCGACATTTGCCAAGGCGGTGAACTTTCAGGTCGTGCGCACGATTCCCGCGGGGCCCGTTGTGATCGGCAAGCGCACTGACATTCGTGTGGTCGAAGGGGATTCCACAGTTGCGCGCGCCCCAGCGGTGTCCTACGAAGACATCGGAGGCCTGGAGCGGGAAGTGGCGCGGGTCCGGGAAATCGTCGAGTTGCCGCTGAAATACTCCCGCATCTTCGAACGACTGGGAATTCTAGCGCCTAAAGGTGTGCTGCTATACGGTCCACCGGGAACAGGGAAGACGCTGTTGGCCCGTGCGGTCGCGGCTGAGAGCCGCGTGCATTTCATTCACCTCAACGGTCCTGAAATCATGCGGAAGTTTTACGGCGAGAGCGAAGCGAAGCTCCGTGAATTGTTCGAAGAGGCTGCTCGTAACGCGCCCTCGATTCTCTTCATCGATGAGATCGATGCTGTCGCTCCCAAGCGCGCCGAAGTTACTGGTGAGGTGGAAAAACGGGTGGTGGCGCAGCTGCTCAGTTTGATGGATGGATTCGTTGCGCGCGGACAGGTTATCGTCATCGGTGCCACGAATATTCCTGAGGTCCTCGATCCTGCGCTGCGTCGTCCTGGGCGTTTCGATCGCGAAATCGAAATCGGCGTTCCCAACACGCAAGCACGGTTGCAAATTCTTCGGATTCACACACGCGCCATGCCGCTAGCAGCGGACGTTGATCTTCAGGAGATCGCCGAACATTCTCACGGATTCGTCGGCGCCGATCTTGAGGCGCTTGGACAGGAAGTCGGTATGATTGCTCTCCGCCGCTTTTTGTCTTCGACTCCCCTCGATACCGATGGCATTGCGGCTGAGGAATTGGGCGCGCTGCAGGTGACTCGCGATGATTTTCTCGCCGGCTTAAAGGAAGTCGAGCCCAGCGCTACACGTGAGTTTTTTATCGAGAAAAGTTCTTCGACGTTTGCATCGCTCGGTGGCCTCAACGAGGTTAAACGCTTGCTCGATGGTGTCGTCGAGCACTCGCACATGCGCGACGAGATCTACGAGCAGGTTGGACTGGCGCCCCCGCGCGGCATCCTGCTGGCTGGACCATCGGGTACCGGAAAAACTGCGATGGCGCGAGCGCTGTCTGGAGAAAAGCAAATTCCGCTCATTGCCATTGATGGGCCGCAACTTTATTCGAAATGGCTGGGAGAATCCGAACGAGCTCTGCGCGAGGTGTTCAAGAAGGCGAGACGGGCGGCCCCGTGCATTCTATTCTTCGACACCATTGACGCGGTTGCTCCAAGGTTCGGCGCGGATCAATTCGGCAGCGACATCTATCAGCGAATTCTCAGCCAGCTCCTGCGCGAGATTGATAATCTCCGTGACGTGAAAGGCGTTATCTTGCTGGCTGCGTCCAATCGCCCCGAACGAATTGATCCGGCATTGCTGCGTAGCGGACGCTTCGATTACATCCTGCCCTTCGTGAAGCCGAACGCAGACGATCGCGCTGCGATTATGCGGCTGTGTTGCCGCCGCATTCCGCTGGCGCCAGACGTCGACTTCGAGGACTTCGGTAATCGGACTGAAGACCTCACCGGCGCGGATATTGAAAGCTTATGCAAGAAAGCAACTCTTCTGGCGATCGTGGAATTTCAGGACGGCACCCGCCCAGCGCCTTTCACGGTTTTGCGGAGCGACTTCTTGTCTGTTCTCGATTCCAACCGCAGCAATCTTCGGGAATTAAACTGCACGAACCCGTCGCATGATCGAGCCGGGAACTCTTCTCCCGGCCCTTCTAACTCAAGCAATAAAAAGAGGGCTGAATCATGAGTTATACAGAACTCACTGTTTGGACGCGCGGCATCATCATGGATAAAGAAGGCCGCGACATCGTCAACTCCATCTCCGCCTCTGCACGAATCGAAGGCAAGTATGCGCAGGCGATGGAGAATTACGTCGACAATCCGGATCGCACCAACTGCCCGACGCGCAAGTATTGCCGCGTGAGCGACGAGGTGCTCGAGAACGAGCTGACTTACGAAAACGAACATCCCAACATCGTCGTGCTCGTAGAAGGAACGATGGTCAAGGGTTGGGACTACATGCGCGGCATGCCTCCCGGCGGAACACTGGTGATCAACACGCACTACACGCCGGACTACATGATTCGTTTCGTTCCTGGCCCGGAGCGATTGGCGCAACTTGTCTGCGTCGATGCAGCCAAAATTGCCGATCACAAATGGCTTTACTACCGGCTCGGCGAACTGGGTCTTGACCGGCTTTCCACCGAAGGCGCAGCGGAAAGAAATAAATCGATCGCGCCTGATATCGCTGCTCCGCTGATTGCTGCAGTAGTCAAGACCACCGGCATCGTTAAGATGAAAACCATCGAACCAATGATTTCAAACAAACATGCATTCGAAGTAGCACTCAATGAGTTGCACATCATGTCACTGAATCCGGTGGCGGTGTAGGAGAGGATTTAATGTCGACCAAGAATACGCATATTCCCGAATGGCTAACCGTACCGTTTGCGGGCATCACTCCCGCGCCCTCGCAGGAAAAAGGGCAGGACCTGTTTCCCACCGGCAACTGGCGTTCAATTCGTCCGGTCTATCGCGACAAGTTGCCGCCTTGCAACAATGCCTGCGGGACCAACGAAAAAATTCAGGGTTATCTCGACTTGGTGAAACGCGGTAAATATCTGGACGCCTACGCCCTCATCAAGGAAGACATGCCGTTCCCTTCGGTCACCGGGCGCGTGTGCTACCACCCGTGCGAGCAGGCTTGCAATCGCGGAAAGTACGATGAGGCGATTTCGATCCGCGCGGTCGAACGTTTTCTCGGTGATCTCGGCCAGGCTTTAACCAACGATGTAGTGAAACCTGGCAAGCCGAATGGCAAGAAAGTCGCCGTGGTGGGATCTGGCCCGGCTGGACACAGCGCAGCTTATCAACTGGCGCGTCTGGGATATAAAGTGACGATCCTTGAGAAATCGCCGAAAGCTGGCGGACTCAATCGCGGCGGAATTCCGGACTGGGTTCTGCCGCAGAATATTCTTGATCGCGAGATTGAACGCCTCCAGCAGCTCGGCATCGAGATCAAGACCGGCGTCGAAGTTGGCAAAGACGTCACTTGGGACGACTTGAAGAAAAATTACGACGCTTGCGTGCTGGCCGTCGGCCTCACTGAACCGAACAGCGTTCGTGCGGAAGGCGAAAATAAAGATGGCGTACTTTACGGACTTCCGTTTCTTCGCGATATCGGCATGGGCACATCGAAGGTAAAGCTGGGTGCTCGAGTCGCCGTGATCGGCGGAGGAAATACGGCCATCGATTGCGCTCGCGAAGCGTTGCGGCAAGGCGCCGCAGAAGTGACCATGATCACGGTCGAAGGCAATAAGAATGAAATGCCGGCATCGCCCGAAGACCTGCACGATATGCTCGAAGAAGGCGTCGAGTTGATGCATGGCCGTTCGGTCACCGCGGTGCTCGGTAACGGCAAGGTCGAAGCATTGCAATTGCATCCGGCGAAGTTCGCTGGAGCGATCAACGCCTCGCCAATCAATGTTGATCGAGAGGCGAAGCCTGACAAGTTTGCCGTCGACAATGTCATCATCGCCATCGGACAGCGTGCTTCGCTCAACTGGCTGCCCGCGGAATTCAAGAACGAGCGCGGCACCATCAAGATGGATAAGTTCGGCCGCCTTGGAGACACCAACTTCTTCGCCGCCGGCGATATCGCTCAGGTTGGTTCCGGCCAGCCGCTGATGGTCGTCAATGCGGTTGGCGACGGCAAGCGCGTCGCGTTCAATCTCGACAAAGTGATGCGCGGAGAAAAACTGCAGCCGCGCACCATTCCGGTCGACGTCATCTTCGATCTGAATCGCATGAACATGACGTACTTTCCGCATTTCCCACGCGTTCAGCAGGAAATGCTGCCGACTAAGACCAGAACAAAGACGCAGGACGAAGTGATCCAGGCATTCACGGAAGAGCAGGCGGTCGAAGAGGCAGATCGGTGCTTCAGTTGCGGAACCTGTAACGCTTGCGACAACTGTTACCTGGTTTGTCCCGAGCCTTGCATTGCGCGGCCGGAGCGGTCGAATGGCATGTATAAAATTCTGGTCGACTACTGCAAAGGTTGCCGCGTGTGTATCGAGGAATGTCCAACGGGCTGCCTGGAAGGCGTTCCAGAACTCGATTTTGATACCGGCGTCGTGCGCATGGACACTGCATTCGCCATTTCGCCGGGCTTGCATGGGCGTCAGGCGGAACAGTTGAGAAAGCTGGACGAGCGGCCGGCCAAGAATATTTAGAGTTGGGATCGAATCAATTTCATCGTGCGCCTAAAGGGCGGAATGTGCGGAGTGAATTATGCCAATGCTTGCAGAGCAAAAGAAGAGAATGGTCCGAATCAATGGTTGCGTTGCGTCGGCGCAGGCCGCTAAGTATGCCGATGTCGATGTGATTGCGGCTTATCCGATTCGTCCTTACACGGCGACCATGATGGCGCTGGCGCAAATGGTGGCCAATGGCGAGCTCGACGCCGAGTACATCGTGGCCGATAGCGAACACTCGCAATTAAGTATCGCGCACGGCGCGTCATCGAGCGGTGCGCGAGTCTTTACCGGCAGCTCGGGAGTCGGCGTGCAGTTTGCTTATGAGCTTTATTCGCCGATCTCCGGCAGCCGCATGCCGGTGCAGATGATGATCGCCGACCGCACGCTCGACCCTCCCGGCGACTTTGGTTCGGAACACACGGACGCGCTTTCCACCCGCGACATGGGATGGATCATGGGTTGGTCCTGTGACGCTCAGGAAGCATTCGATAATCACTTGATTGCTTATCGCATCGGCGAGGATCCTCGCGTGCTCCTGCCGCAAATGGTTTGCCAGGACGGATTCTTCGTTTCGCATATCACCGGCGACGTTGAGCTGCCCGACTCAGGCCAAGTGAAGGAATTCCTGCCGCCGTACAAACATCCGTATCCGCTCGATCCGCGGCATCCGGTATCGCATGGGCCGCAGATTATGCCGGAGCAGGGCCCGCCGCTGCAGTTAGAACGGGCCCGCGCCATGGAAGGATCGATGGCTGTGATCGAAGAGATTCACGAAGAGTTCGCGAAGATTTTTGGCCGCCGCTACGACCCGTGGCTCGAAGAGTTCATGACCGATGACGCGGAAGTAGTATTTTTCCTGCAAGGCGCTCACGCGGTAACGGCGCGATTTGCCATTCAGCACATGCGGGATCGTGGATTGAAAGTAGGCCTGGTTCGTCTCAGAACGATCCGGCCTTATCCCACGGATCGCGTGCAGGAAGTTCTCAGCAAATTTAAAGTGGTGGGCGTGATCGAAACCAATATGGGCCTTGGCAGCGTAAGCAGCGGTGGAGTGCTTTATGCCGAGGCGGCGGCGGCACTTTATGAAAGTCAAAAGCGTCCGCTGATGATGTCATTCATGGCAGGCATGGGCGGCGAAGCGATCGTGCTCAAAGAATTTTATTGGATGACCGAGAAGATGCTCGATGCCCAGCGGCGTGGGAAGATAGAAAAGCGCACGCATTGGGTGGGATTCGAAGAGTAAGAGTTTTCGCACGGCCGATTTGGATTCTGCAAGGAATTGATACAGGGCATTGACCCTGCGATTGGAGAATTGATATGGCAACCATAGAAGTTCAGCGCCAATTACTGCCGATCCTCGACAGCCCGAATCAGGGCGCTCGTTTCTATAACCCTGAGCTGCCATCCTCGGAACCGTTCGTTCCCGGCCATCGCACCTGCGCGGGCTGCGGACCGTCGATTCAATATCGGATGACCAGCAAGGCCGCGGGCGACAACACCATTCTTGTCGGACCCACGGGCTGCATGTACGTTGCGAACAGCTCCTATTTGTGCACGCCTTACAACGTGCCCTGGGCGCATACGCAGATCGGCAGCGCGGGCAGCTTTACCGCCGGCGTCGCCGCCGCTTACGAAGCGATGATCCGCAAGGGCAAGTGGCAGGGAAAGTTTCCGAATATTATTTGCGAGGCCGGCGACGGCAGCGCCTCCGATATCGGTCTGGCGTCGATCTCCGGTGCACTCTACCGCAATCACGATTGCCTGATCATCTGCTATGACAATGAGCAGTACGCCAACACCGGCATCCAGGCGTCGTCGCGCACGCCATATGGCGGCATGACGACCTTCTCGCCTCCCGGCCCCGAAGTTCCGGAGGGAAAGAAACTGTATCCCAAAGATCTCGCGCGCATGATGGCGGCTGGACATCCGCATTGCTACGTCGCGACGGCGAGCGTAGGTTATCCCATCGACCTGATGAATAAAGTTCGCAAAGGTCTCAATCACAAAGGCGCTGCTTACCTGATGGTCTATACACCTTGCCAGAAGGGATTCGTTTATGAGACGCCGCGCTCTATCGATCTGGGGCGGCTAGTGGTTGAATGCGGACTCTATCCCATGTGGGAGTGGAATCCAGAAAAGCGCGCCTTCAATTACAGCTTCCGTCCGGCAAGCATGAGGCCGGTCTCGGAATATTTAAAGTTGCAGGGACGCTTTGGCCATCTTCATGCCGAGCACATTGCGAACTTGCAGAAGTTTGCCAATGAGCAATGGCGGATGATGGGTGTGGAACTGCCTGAAGCCTTGATTCAAGCGTCAGATGCGAAAAACTTAACCAACATGGCGGCCGCAGCTGAGGCCGAGACGGTGGCACAAACTGTATGAATACAAAAACGAGCGCTCCATTCCACCCTGTCGAGGACGAACCCGAAGTTGAGCCTGAAGGACAGGAAAGCTACATCGTCACCGAAGGCAAGAAGCGCGGAGCCACGCGCGACGTGCGCACGGAAGCGGCCTACGACCGTTACTTCACGGTGCTGCGCGTTCACCCCGGCGATGCAATTCTTACCGACAACTGGCACACCAACGAAGTGCTGAGCCATGCGCGCAATAACTTCGAAGGAGTCACCTTCGCCATGCGCACGCTGGAAGCCTGGGGGGCGATGATTGAAAATGACAACCGCGCCTACTACACCGCGGGCGGGCGAATCTGGATGATGGATCTGGAACCGTCAGAGGGAAAGAAGCCGCGGCTGCCTGGCACCGGTCCGGTCAAGAAATAGTGTCGCGTGTACTGCTGATTGACGATACGCCGGAGATTGCCGAGCTTCTGACGTTCTCGTTGCGAGACCTCGGTCACGAGGTCTTCGCATCGGGATACACCAACGCGGTCAACGAGCTGGTCGTGGAGCATCGCGCCGATGCCGTCGTGCTCGATTGCACCGCTTTCGACATGAGCGAAGCATTGTTCGACGCTGTGCGGAATCATCCGGATCACGCCGAGTTGCCAGTCGTGATTATCAGCGATACCCCCGAGCAGGCGGATTCGAGCCTGCGCGCGCGGAACGCGCGTAAGGTTTTACTGATCCCCAAACCATTTACCGGCGCGCAGGTGGGGAGAGCTATCGCGCAACTCCTCGAATAAAAATATGCCTTTGTGGAGCATGGACGAATGGCAATTCCTCGAGCGCGAGGAAGTCACTGACCCGAAGGGTAGGCAGTGGACCGTTGCGCTGATGGATGTTCTGGGGCAGCAAGGCGATCCTGACATGCCGGACAAGCTGTTGGAACTTCAGTATTCGTCGGGCCGCTATTTCACCTTAATTTACGCCGGTGGTGGTGCGCTTCAGCGGGAGCGCGGCTATGCCTCTCTTGCCGAAGCAACGAATGCCTTTGGAAATCTGCTGGTGGGCGTCATCGATGGCAGCCTTGATCCTTCGCAACCCGTCTTCCGGCAGGATCTCGAGGATTGATCTTTCTGCCCTACCGGCCGGGATCGAGATCTCTCATCACGACGTGAAGAACTTGCCCGGCGGTTCGCGCCTCGCGCTCGGTCACTTCAGTCTTCACTCCAATGCCCTCGCCCGCCCCCGCGTTGTCTCGGTACGCTCGCGCGGCGGATGGCAGGCGCGCGCACCCGCTGCGAATCAATCCCACTCTCTCCGCGACAGTGAGCCGCGTCTCGAATGACCAGTCGGAAATCTTTTCGGCGGGCGCGCCGGATTCAACCAGCGAACTCAGCCCTTTATGTTCCAGGGCATCGGTCACGATCGCCTCCAGGATTCCGCAAGAAGTGAGCAGGGCAAGGCTATAGTCCTTCTGCTCAAGGGCGCGCCGGCTATCGCTGTACGCGCGTTCAACCACAGGGCGAAGTTCCGGGTTGTGAACGAAGTCGAAGCGATGGGGAGCCGGAGCCTGTGACGACGCGGAACTAAGCGAGGCATCGTCCATCTGGGAGAGCGTTACGACCGCCTGATCGAGAACATCGAGCAGTCGCTGGACGATCTGTGATTGCGCCGCTCCTTCTATTGCATGACCATCCATCGATCGCATCAGAAAGGCTTCGCTAAACGACCTTGCCAGCCAATGCGCCTTACTGCCTCCAGACAACTGGTTGATGGTTATCCCGCAGTCCTCATGCCAGCGTCGAGCTGCTGCGATCGCGGTCGGATCCGAGGAATCAGCGGCTAAAGCCTCCCGCAGCTCACGGCCTCGGCGGATCAGCCCATTAAGGTGGGAAAGGTAGGTTTCGACCTGAGTTTGAAGGGTCTGGTCCATGGATTGAGTCTCGTTCCACTTGTGGCGTACAGAAAGGCGATTACGGCCACAGGGTCATTGCAAGAAGAT
>CAWIJP010000014.1:0-86740 GCA_963836305.1 uncultured Acidobacteriaceae bacterium
GACGGTGGTTTCAAAGCTCAACCTGCCAGACGACAATTCCGCGCGGCTCACAGTTACAGCACAAGTGAAGAACGGCAGCGATCATCCGGTCAAAGGCAAGTTGAAAGGGCAAATCGAAAACGTTGCATTCGAGCAGCAGGTCGAGCTTGCGGCGAATGAATCGAAAGACTTCACCTTCACGCCGGACCAGTTTTCGCAGCTCGTTTTCTCGAATCCGCGGCTGTGGTGGCCTGCGCAAATGGGCAAGCCGAATCTCTATCCGCTGACCATGGAATTCGAGATCGACGGTGCCGTCAGTGATCGTTCCCACACGGAGTTCGGCATTCGCGAAATCACTTCCGAGGTCAATGCGAGCGGCGGGCGCGCGTTCCACGTCAACGGCAAGAACATCCTGATTCGCGGCGGGGGCTGGACTCCGGACATGATGTTGCGCGAAGACTCGCAGCGATTGCATGACGAATTCCGCTACGTTCAAGATATGGGGCTGAACACAGTCCGCCTGGAAGGCAAGCTCGAGACGCAGGAATTTTTCGATCTCGCCGATCATGATGGAATTCTGGTGATGGCGGGATGGTGCTGTTGCGATTTCTGGGAGCGCTGGCCGCGCTGGAAGCCGCAGGATTTTGAGATTGCACAACAGTCGCTGCGCGATCAAATCTATCGCCTGCGCGGCCATCCCAGCCTGGTGATGTGGCTGAACGGCAGCGATAATCCGCCGCCGCCGGATGTAGAGCAAATGTACCTCGATATCGAAAAGCATCTGCTATGGCCGAATCCCGTGGTTTCCTCCGCCACCGGCAAACCCACCTCGGTTACGGGTAATAGCGGCGTCAAGATGACCGGGCCTTACGAGTACGTGGCTCCCAGCTACTGGGAAAAAGATAGTCTGCAAGTCCAGGCGAACCGCAAACAGTGCAACGCCGGCGGTTGCGGCGGAGCTTACGGCTTTAATACGGAAACCAGCATGGGACCTGCAGTTCCGCCGATCGAGAGCATCCACAAGATGGTGGGAAAAGATCATCTGTGGCCCATTGACGATGTGTGGAACTACCACGCCGGCGGCGGAGAATTCAAAACCATTAACGTCTTTAGCACCGCGCTGGCCAATCGTTATGGCAAGTCCGATAGCGTGGAGGACTTCGCCTCCAAGTCGCAATTGCAGACTTACGAAGGTGTGCGTGCGATGTACGAAGCATACAGCCGCAATAAATATCAATCGACTGGCGTGATCCAGTGGATGCTCAACAACGCATGGCCTTCGATGATCTGGCATTTGTACGACTATTACCTGCGTCCGGGCGGAGGCTATTTTGGCGCAAAACGGGCCATGGAAGCGTTGCATCCGATCTACGGTTACGACGATCACTCCATCTGGGTGGTCAGCAGCCAGTATGAAGATGCGAAAGGACTGAAGTTGACCACCAAGGTTTACAACATGGATATGAGCGAGAAGCTCTCGCATGAAGACTCGCTCGACGCCGGCGCCGACAGCACGGCCAAGATTTTCACGCTGCCTGATATCTCAGGTCTCAGCCCGGTATATTTTGTCGTGCTGCGACTCACAGATTCAAGCGGCAAATTGGTGGGCTCGAACTTCTACTGGCTCTCCACCAAACCCGAAACCATCGACTGGGCGAAATCGACATGGTGGATGACTCCCACCGAGTCCTATGCAGACTTCACCGCTCTGGCGCAGCTTCCCAAGGTCAAGCTCAAAGTGAGCGATCGTACCGAACGCAAAGGTGAGGAATCCTATACTCAAGTTACGCTTGAAAATCCCAGCAAGAATCTGGCGTTCTTTGTCAGGTTGAAAGTCAGCAGGGGCGCGAAAGGCGAAGAGATCCTGCCGGTTGTGTGGGGAGAGAATTACGTTTCATTGCTGCCCGGCGAAAAGCGCGAAATCACAGCCACCTATCGTACTCGCGAATTGGGAACGGCGAAGCCGGTGGTTGAGGTCAGCGGCTGGAACGTGGAATGAAGAACGTGGAATAAAGATTGGGGATCTGCCTGGCTACGACGGGGCGCGGATAGAAGTTCCAACGCTCATTTCCTTTTTCTGTACAGTGGGCGGGATTAAAGCTAAAGATATCTTGCCGAAGTTTGGCAATCAGGTTATCTTGTGGGCGGTCGCGAGACAGTTCTCTTTCGACTCCAAGAAAAACAACTGAATGGCGTCGCGGTAGGCAGGCGCCCTTTTGCGCCAAAAAGAAAGGTAAGGCACGACTGGCCAACGCTACTCAAAGCTCTATGAAAACTGCGAGAGGAAATCCGATATGCGTCCGAAGAGCTACTTCGTCAACTCCGCTCTTTCCCTTCTTGGTGTCGGCTGCGCCATAGTACTCGCGATAGTATGCGCAGCGTCGCCGGTCTCTGCGCAGGTGGTTCCCCTCGCGCAACATGTCGTCCTGGTGATCGACGAAAATACGTCATTTGACACGGTGTATCCCAGTGGCATGCCCTGGCTGGTAAAGCAAGGAAACCGATACGGATATGCCCATAACTACAACTCAGACCACAGCGGCTCGCTGCTCGACTATCTATATCTGGCATCGGGGAGTTGTGAATCGAATTACTCCTGTTCGAATGCGCCCTCATGCAGCCTTCCCTCCGGAAGTCACAACTTCAACTGCAACGGCAATGATTGCTTCAAGCAGAACAGCTGCGAAGCGACAGTCACCAAAGATCCCATCACGGACGAAAACATTTTTTCCTTGATGAATAACCAGTCGATTTCGTGGAAAGTTTATGTGCAGAATTACCTTAACGCCGGCGGCAACGTGAATGTTCCCGATTTCACCTCGGCAAATCAGCCGCCATTCACCAACTATTACGCACGCCACAATGCGGCGGTGTGGTATGAAGAAATTCTGAGCAATACCCTGGGTTCGCAAGGGAACATTGTGGACTTCGAGCAGTTCGGCATTGATGTGGCCAATGGAACGCTGCCTCGCTTCGCGATTATTGTGCCCGACGGATGCTGGGACATGCACGACGAGTGCTCAAGCCTGACAAATGGCGACAACTTCCTGAACAGCAATCTGACTCCCATGCTTAACTCGGCTGATTTCCAGACCGGCGGAAGCGGGCTGGTGATTGTGACTTTCGACAACGGCGCTGGCGATGATGTTGGCCAGGTCTACACAGGTCTCATCGGGCCAAATATTAAGCCCGGCCATGTGTCTAACGTGTCCTACAAGCATGAGAATACTTTGAGAACGATGCTGGATGCCTTGGGAATCGATACCCACCCAGGCTGGTCCGCCAGCGCTGCGGACATGGCGGATTTCTTCCCTTCTAACGCGGGCAGTGTGGTGATTAACTCGCCGGCGAATCGTTCGACGCAGGGCGCGTCCGTGCTGGTGAGCGCCGCGGCATCGGAGTTAAGCGCGGAGGTCGATCATATGGAGGTATGGGACACCTTCAACGGCAAAGCGACAAAGCTCGGAAATGTTTTCAGCAAAACGATCGATCGGGCTTTCGCCGTGAGCGGCAATGGTGCGCATCAAATGACGATTCAGGACATCGGCGGGCCGCCTTCTTACAAAGTCCTTCACAAGGAAGTCACGAATTACACGAGGTCCTCGACTTACGGCGTTTTCGTAAAGACACCGGCGAACAATTCCACGCAGGCCACCCTTTTCCCTCTTAACGCGTTTGCTGTGGAAGCGAGCGCGGACCGAACAAGTTCAGGAATCGACCACATTGAAGTCTGGAACGGCGACACCAAACTGGGGGACTCGCCCAGGGGGACCAGCGTCAGTCAGTGGTATTCATTGGAGCCGGGCAGCTACACCCTCACCGTACACGATGTAACCAGTTCAGAAGTGCGCCTTCACGAAACCAAAGTCAGCTTCACTGTGTCCGCCAACCCGGGCGTACACGTCAACTCGCCCGCGAACAATTCAATATGGTCAACAACCACTGTGCCGATCAACGCCTACGCTTATGAGCAGGATGGCTCGAAGACACCGCTGGTCGATCACATTGAAGTCTGGGACAACACGCATGGAGTCAAGCTTGGCGAATCTCCGACTGGCATGGGAGTGAACAGCGCCTTTATCAATCAGAACATCACTTTGCCGAAGGCGGGAAGCTACGAGCTGGCGATTATGGATATCAATCCGAATAACGGATACAAACCGATTCACACTTCCTATGTCAACATCACCGTTAAGTAAGAGCAAAAGCCCGCTAGGAGATGGCGGCATTTCCAACCGTGCTTAGGCAACGTGCTGTGAGATGGATAGCGTATTGCCGTCGGGATCCTTGAACCACGCTACTTTATCGCCGGTGGACGCGGTCCAGATCCCGAGTTGATCCTGTTCGAAAAAGCCGAATCTTTCGAACTTGACGCCTTTCGCCTGCAGTTCCGCCGCCTTCTTCTCGATGTCCGTCACCTGCCATCCAAGAATGGTGAACTGAGCTGGCGTAAATTCGGCCTTCGACACCCGCACCATGATTCCGTTTGCACTCATCACCAGCGCGAAGCCATCGTCTTTCACAAAGCGCAATCCCAACACGCCTTCGTAAAAGGCTCGCGCCTTTTCGGAGTCTTTGGTAGGCACAAAAGCCACAATGTCGATCGAGCCCAACATCCAGTTCTCCTTATTGCTGCACTACTCTTCCGGCGGCAACTCGAAATTAATCAGGTTGGCGCGGAAGCCTTTCGTGCGGATTGCACCGAAAAGAATTCCTGCCGCCATCCAGATCGAGCCCACGATCATTGCCGGCTTGCTGAGATTCAGCCACAATCCAAGACAGATCAGGAAGCCAAGAACCGGCGGCAAGAGATAACCAATTTTCTTTTCTTCCGCACGCACGTAATAGCGAAGGAACGCAGCCACGTTGACGCCCATAAACGCGATCAAGGCGCCAAAATTCAACATCTCGGCGCCCAGTCCGTAGGCCTCGCCACCATTCATGATCCGCTTAAACGTCTCCCACGTTAGAGACGTTGTATTCAACGAATAAGTCTTGTAGCCCGCGACGATCTCCAGCAGAAAAGCTCCCAGAATGGCCACTACACCGACGAAAATCACGCTGTTCCGCGGCACACGACTTTCCGCGTCGACTTTACCAAAAAAAGCTTTCGGCAACGCGTTGCTCCGCCCCATTCCGTAGAGCAGCCGGGCTGCGCCGATCTGCGAGCCAAAACCCGAACCAAAATTCGCCAGCAAAAGAGTGAATCCAACGATCGGAAACAGCGGCTTCCAGGCACGTCCTGCAACGTAGGAGTACGCGGTATTGATGTCGGGAAACGCTTCTTTCGCCGGCCAGATCAATTGTGCGACGTATACTTCCACCGCCGAAAGGACTCCAATCGCCAGGCACGTGTACACCGTCGCCAGCAGGATGTTCCGCCGCGGGTTCTCGGCCTCTTCCGAGAGCGTGGAGATTCCATCGAAGCCTATATAAGTGAGGACAGCAATCGAGGTACACCCCATTAAGTTGCCCCAGCTAAAGGTATGCGGATCGTAGAAGGGCAGGAGGTAGTTGACCGTTCCCTGCGGCGCTCCAAAAATATAGCGCGCGGCCGCTATAAAGATCGCAACCACCACCATTCCCATCAGAAGTGCCATGGCCGTGTTAATTCGCGCCGAGGTCTTGATGCCGCGGATGTTCAGAAGAGTGAACACAACTGCAAAAAATATTTTCCAAGTCCAGGAGGGCACCCCTGGCGCAAATTGATTTGCCTGCCCGGCGCACCACACCGTACAAATAAGCGGATTGAGCATGTAATCCATCACCATGCTCCATCCGGTCACAAACCCAATGCCAGGGTTGATTTCCTGCGCGACGTAAGTGAAGGCAGAGCCCGCGCTGGGATATGCACGCGCCATCCGGCCATAGCTGATCCCGGTAAACAGCATCGCCACCATGGCGATGAGAATTGCGGTGACCACGTGCCCTTTGCCGCGATCGCTCAAGACGCCGAATACCGACATGGGCGCCACCGGCTGAATTACGATGATGCCGTAAAGAATTAAATCCCAAAGCGTGAGCGTGCGACGCAGGCGTGGGGCGGATGAGACAGGAGGAACGGAGGTCGTTTCCATGGGTCCGCCTATTGGATTATGGAGAGCTTAAATTGTCAATATTAAAACGATTTTATAGGCCTATAACCGAACTTATTTTGCGCCATAGTCAAACCAGTACCCACGCTGCTCATTGCCTGACATCTGCCGCGTGTTGTATTCCAGAAGATAGTTCAGGTGTGCGTCGTCGAGAGGAAATGACTTATCAAGAGAATAGGGATAGTCGCCCATTTTCAAAAATGGCAGTGGAGCCACAAAGTTTCCTTCGGCGGCGTAAAAATCCATATCCTTCTCATAGCCGTTGGCAGCGAAAAAATAATCACGCACCCACCCTTGGGGCAGCGCCGGCAGTTGTGACGGATCGAAATCAAGGCGAACCTCGTCGCCCGATCCGAATACGACCAACTTGTCGTCCAACGAGGTCAGCAGCGGCAACACATCGCCATATCGAGTGTAGGTTCCCGCAGGGCGCGTGTACGGCCCGGTAGCGCTCGTCTTTTCATAAATGTATTGCACATTTCCCGGAGGAGTTCCTTCGATCTTCAGCGGGAATCCGTGGTAGTCGAGATTAGCGCGTACCAACGGAACCGGCGTGAGATGCACACCGACGTCATCCCGAAGCCCCGCGTTTTCACCAGCGGGGCGAGGGATCTCGCGCGAACCATCTTGCGCCGTCCGGTCGACAAGAATGCTATCCCAATAAATCTGCAAATTTGTAGTGATGCGAATTTTCCGCGTACCCGACGGCAGCTTGCCGCTGAGATCGGCAGTCATGGTGCGGGGACCGCCAGCGGGAAATCCCATGTCATTGACTACGCGCAGCCACTTGCCGTTAGCGCCGAGCGCTTCGACATAAGGAGAAATCGCGTGCACACCGGCCTGCGATGCGGAATACATGCTGTTCGCGGAAAAATATTCCACTTCGCCATGCAGCAGCAGCCACAACGGACCTCCGCGATAAGTTTTACCGAGGTCAAGCAAAAGGCTATGCGGTTTGGCGAATCCCTGAAACTGCGTTAAAGCAAAATCGCCGAAGTAACGATGCGCGAGCAGATCGGGCAGCACATTGTGTCCATGCTCGTCCCAGGCTCCGGAGGGCGGATGCGCATCTTCGCTCTTGCTCCCCACCACTTTGAATTCTGGATACGGCGGATTCGACGCGAAATATTCGTTCGGATACACATCGAGATCGGCCGGATGATCGACCGCCATCAGGCGCGCCTGATCCAGATAAACCGCTTCCTCGAGTGGCTCCATAAAACGGAAGCTGAGCATCCCATTTTTCTGGCGGATGGCATCGCGATCAATCTTGATATATTCAACCGGCCGCGGAACATCGTGCTGGTTGGGCCCGACCCAATGCCCAACAACCCCCGCGCCCAGCATGTCGGCAACGAATTCGTAGCGTTCGCCATTCCAGACAAATAGTGTCGGGCAAGAACTGCCGCGCCGATCCATCTCGATAAAATTCTGCTGCTTGTCGCCGGCAACATTTATCTCGTCTTGCAAGACGCCAGTCGGCCACAACATGCGGACAATGTCGGCTTCTTTAGCATCGCCGAGTCCAACCGTAAGATACGGTGAGTTTTGTCCGAGGTATCCATTCGAGCCGGCAATCTCAAACTTCTGCCGATTCCCACCGGCAAAAACTTCCACCTTGGTACCGATGGCGCTCTTGTTGTCTGCCAATCCTTTGAGCGACAAGCGCAGCCAGTGATTTTGATTGCCGCCTTCGTTGCGCAGCAGAACAGCTGGGCCGTGATTCTGCGTGATCAGCAGATCAGTCGCGCCGTCGTTGTCATAATCTCCAGTGATAATGGCGCGCGGCTCTTTGAGCTGAATCTTGTCGAGGCCAACATCGGTGGTTACATCTTCGAAACCATCAGCACCGAGATTGCGAAACAGACGCACTTCACCCTTGCCATCTTTCGTTTCGCCCACCGCAACCAGATCGACCCAGCCGTCGTTGTCATAGTCGAAGGCGGCGACGCCATAGGCACGAACCCAATTCGTCTCAGGAAGCTCGACTCGATCGAACGCCTTGCCGTGATTGTTGTGCCAGAGCGTAAGGCCGGGTGCTCCCATGTGCGTGAAGGCTAGGTCCATCCAGCCGTCGTGATCGAAATCGAGAACGGCGACGCCCAGAACTGCGCCAGGCATGGGACCGGACCACGGTGTGCGCTTAGAGAATTTTCCCTCGCGAGGATTTTCGAAGATTGCCGGCTTGGACTCAGTAACTATAAGGTCGATTGCACGATCGTTGTTGTAATCGGTCCCGATGGCCCCCAAGGTACCGATCGGGTCCTTTTCATCCGTCAGCCCCAGCGAGGTCGCAACCTCTTCAAATGTTCCGTTGCCGTTATTACGGAACATCTGCGGCCAGCTAAATGAACCATCGTCAGAAGGCGGAAAATACCAATTCACCTTTCCGTTTTTCGGCGCTGCATCTGCGTGCCGGCTCACGTAGAGATCGAGGTCGCCATCGTGATCATAGTCAATAAAAGTAAGGCCGACGTTGTAATTCCAATTTGGAATGCCAGAAGCCTTGCCGACATCCTTGAATGTCCCGTCCTTTTGATTATGAAGCAGCATCACCCGGCCGAGTAAACTCGCAGCCAAATCCGTTGCGCCGTCGTTGTCGTAGTCACCCGCCGTACAGCCGATCGCGTGCAATGTCGGATCGAGTCCGGCCTTCTTTGTGACATCTGCGAATTTTCCGTCGCCTAGGTTGTGATAGAGAGTTATTCCGCCTAGCGGTCCACCGTTGGCGAGAAAAATATCGGGAAGACCATCGCCATCGTAGTCAAGAAAGCACGCACCCGACATGAGAAATCCGAAAATATCCTCCGGAGGTGGCCCGTCGCTCCCGGCGATCCCCGCCTCCCGCGTCAGATCCACAAACCGCACCTTGATCTGCGCGGGCGCCTTCAACACCGCCGAGGGCGATTCCACTGCACGCGAATATTTCCCCTGCTCGCCATAAGCCAGGCTCATGGGCGCGCCGATTTTATTTTGCGTGATGTATTGGAATTTTTTCAGGTGCTCGCGGGCGTGATCGAGGTCGGCCGATTGCTGATAGGCACGCGACAATCCGAATTCAGCGGAGGCGTGCTGCGGATTGAGTTGCAGAGCGTGTTGGAAAGCATCGATGGCTTGCGGAAACTGTTTGGCTTGCACGTAGGCCGTTCCGAGAAAATACCAGGTGTCAGCGTCGCTCGGATCGATCTCGACTACATGATGAAACGCGTCAATTGCGGCTGGGGCGTCCCCAGTATTTTTGGCGAACAGCCCCAGGTTGTACCAGGCATAGGGATTCTTGGGATCCTGTTTGAGTGCATCTTCCAGCAGTGCCTTGGCGTCGTCGATCTTCTGCAGATTCAGGAGCGCGATGCCCTCATTCAGTTTTGCCATCGTGAGTTGGGGGTCAAGCTCGGCGGCTTGTTGAAACGATTTCAGAGCCTTCTCGAAAAGTTGCTGGTTCATGTAGGCGGCGCCCAGGTTGTTCAGGCGCGCGGCCTCAACCGGATTGGCATTGGATTGAGTTTGCGGCGCCGTGGCGAAGACGCCGAATGCGGCCAGGAACATACCAGCGAGCACAACAGCAATTCGCGGGATCATTGATAGGAATTTAACCACAAAGGTCACGAAGGTACACTAAGGAAAGCTAGGCTTGGTTGGGATTTCTTCGTGCCACTTCGTGTCGTTCGCGGTTTATTATTTTGTTTCCTTGCCGTACGGGCGTCTCGCTATTACGCCTCTGCCTTCCTGTATCGTTACGGTTTGGCCGGCATCGACATTGGAGAATTTATCGACTTGGCCGCTGGGCCATTGAACTTCAATGTTGTCAGCTTTGGTTTGCGCACCCAAACCAAACGTGAGCACCAGTTCGCTTTGCGAGAGATAGCTGGATCCGGAGCGCAGCATCTTCCACTGCCTGTCTTTTAAATTGTTGGATGTCATACGGACGACGGCGCCGATTCCGTCACGATTCGATTTTGTTCCAACTAATTTCAACCGCAGGCTGTGATTTAATCCGCCTTCGTTGTGGAATAAGTAAGCCGGACCGGAGTTCGTAGTGACCAGAACATCCAGGTATCCGTCATTGTCGATGTCGGCGTAAGCCGCGCCCCGCGCCACTCTTGGAGCGGCGAAAGCCTGCCCCATCTGCGCCGTGACTTCCTGGAACTTGCCACCGCTGAGGTTACGGAAAAGATGCGAGGGTTCGGCATAGCTGACGCGCTTTTGCACGTGCTCGATCTGATCTTCGATATGGCCATCGGCGACGAAGATGTCAGCCCAGCCGTCGTTATCGTAATCAAAAAAGAAACAACCGAATCCCAGCGTGACCAGAGTGGCGCGGCCCACTTCGGACTGCGGAGCTTCGTCCACAAACAAACCGTTCCCTTCGTTGTGGTAAAGCGAAACCATCTGATTGGCGAAGTTGCTGATGATGACGCTGGGATGGCCGCTGCGATCATAATCCGCTGCGTCCACGCCCATGCCGGCGCGAGCGATGCCGTCCTCGCTGAAAGCGATACCAGCGGGAATGCCGCGCTCTTCAAATGTTCCGTCTTTCTTATTCAGATAGAGTTTGTTGGGCTGAGTGTCGTTGGCAATCAGAATGTCGGGCCAGCCGTCGTCGTTGTAATCGAGAATGGTGATGCCGAGGCTTTTCGAAGTGGGATCGCCGAGCCCTGCCTTTTGTGTCGCGTCTTCAAATGTTCCACCGCCGAGGTTGTGCCACAAACGGACTGACGTGCCCTTGTAGGATTCCGGCGTGCAGTACGATTTGTGCGCGCCATCGATCGTGCAGTAAAGATCGGTCGCCTCAGTCCAGCGAACGTAGTTTGCGACGACCAGGTCGAGCTTGCCGTCACGATCGTAATCCACCCACGCGGCGCTAGTGGAAAATTCACTTGGGCCCCACATTCCCGCGGCCTTTGTTACATCAGTAAATGTTCCGTTGCCATTGTTGTGAAAGAGATGACTTTGCCCCAGCGCGGTGATGAAGAGATCGTCGAAGCCGTCATTGTCATAATCACCGACTGCAACTCCCAGCCCGAACATCGGCACCGCCAATCCAGCCTGCCGGGTCACATCAGTGAAGGTTCCATTGCGATTGTTGTGATAGAGCTTTGGAGTGGTTGGTCCAGCGTGCGGATGCCCAGCGAAATCCGTACCATTCACCAGCAGAATGTCGGGATAGCCATCGTTATCGTAATCAATGAACGCGCAGCCCGGGCCCATGGTTTCAGGCAGCCACTTTTTTCCGAAGGCGCCGTCGTTATGAGTGAAGTGAATTCCTGCTTGTTTCGTGATGTCGCGAAAATGAATTTGTTGGGCGAGGGAATCATTGGGAAGGATCGCGGCTACCAGGAACATAAAGATCGGTAGCGATAGTGATGATTTTAACTTGCAAAGGTTTTTCATCTACTTAGAAGCCCCGGTAGAAAGGCCGGAAGCAGCAAGCCGGGCCTTACCCGGCCGGACCGACGCGAGCCTCCTCTGAGCGTGTCGAAGGGCGGCGCTCTCTACATGGTGCGCTGCCAGTGCGGGTAGCGGAACAGAAACGTGTTCATGCACAGCCTGCCGCTCATTGTTATCTTCGGGATGCAACTGGCGATAAGGGCCAGTGATCGCCTGCGACGACTCGTCCGCCTTGAAGCGCAGGTAGCGCGTTTCGTGCTCCTTGGCCAGCTTCTCATTCCCCAGTCCGTTGTAGCAGAGCATCAGATTGTAGTGCGCCTGCAGGTCCTCTGGATCGATCGTTAAGACGGACTGAAGCGTCTTCACCGCTTCCTGATATTTGCGCTGCAGAAACAGAATGCGACCGAAATCGTTGAGGGCGACCCGGTCGCGCGGATACTGGCTAAGCACGATGCGCAAGCGGGCCGCAGCTCCGTCATAGTTCCCATCGGAGCGCAGCACGCGGGCGTAGAAATAGTTAGCGCGGGCAAGAGTCGGAGACAATGACAAAGCTTTCTCAAGTACGGTGCGGGCGCGCTCCATGTCGCCTTCCTGCACAGCGCAACGGCCAATATTCACCCAGCCGTCAGGATTATTTGGATCCGCCTCCGTCACTTTTTGGAACGCAGCCGCGGCGCCTTTCAGATCGCCCTGCAGAAACAAGCCGATTCCGTAATCGTTCCAACGTTGCCATTCGTTTTTGAGAGTAATCGTTTTCGGCGCCGCGGCGGGCGCATTATGCGCGACTACCGGCAGCGTCACTTCATTTTCCGCAACCGTGACAATGGGTACATCGGGAATCTTTTCTTCCTTCGCCGAGACGCCCTCGATCGACTTGGTGAACAACAAAGGACGATCGTCGTACTCGGGCGCGACGTGATAACCCGATTTCTCATCAGGTTCGCCCACAAAAGCAAACTGCGTGTTGAACCACGAAAACTTGCGATAGCACAGCCGCGCATGCAGAGTGATTTTGCTGCCAACGTTTTCCGGAATCGACATACGGTAATGCACTGTGTCGGCGGCTCCCGGTGGGATAAGGCGCACATAAACGACGGCGCGCGTAGCCCAGGCGTTGCGCTTGTTGATCGGGTTGCCATGTTCGTCGATTTGTAGCGAGCGATAAAAGTGCGCACCTTTTTCGACCGGACCCTTGCCGTTATCCTCGACCATGCCGCTCCAAAAGATAGTCTGGCCTTTATCGTCCGTGGCTTTCAATTCAAGCCACGTATCGTAGGCGTCGACCGTGCCACCGGGGAAAAAGTGTCCAACCTTTTTTGTGCGGACCACAACATCAACGCGCACCGTATCGCCGCGGCGCAGTGCCGGCCGCACGCGGTTCAGCGGAGCAGCTACCGGCGCAACTTCGCCTTCCGCGCCCGGAGTTATTCTGGCTTCTGCTTCTTCGCCGACGGCGAATGTTGTGGCGAGTTCCGATTGACTGTTTGCTCCCGATTTCAACGGCGCTTGTGCTGGAGATAGCGCAAAAATATCCACCGTAAGGGCGCCGCTCTTGAGAAATCCCTCGGTGAGTTTCAGTTGCGCAGCGTCGTCATTGGCCGTGGGCACTGCGGTATTGGCAGCCGGAAAACGATGCGAGTGCACGAACCCATTGATGTTACCCGCATCTTTCGAAGGCTCCGCCGGCATGTGGCAATCGGCACATTGCTGCGGCTTCGGCGGATAGTAAAAAGAGCGTGCCCCTTGCCCGGAGACTCCGCTGGCTTGCCAGTTGTCATATTCGTTGAATCCGCGGAGCCAGCGATAGTGATTCACCGGAGCATCCAGATGCACTTTGTGACACGTCGAACAAAATTCCGCAGTCTGGGTGCGCATGAACGGCTTGAGAAAAACGCGACGATGCGGTTCGGGATTCAGACGGATCACGAAATCGTGCAGAGCACGTGCCACGGGATTCTTGGTCGCAGCCAATTCGTGGAGCTTGGGATACTCGAGATAGAAATCCGCCTGGCCCATGGTGCTCTTCACGCGGGCGATGGAATGGCACATCATGCAACCCAGTCCGGCCTGTGATTCCGGGCGATGCACGATTTCTTTGATGGGCGTATCCATCAACCCACTGTAAAGCACGGCCGGATCGTGACAGCCACCACACCATTTCGAAGGCTGGGTGCCGATCGTATCTTGCATGTACTCGATCGACTTGCGGTACCACTGATTGTTGAACGAAGAAAAATGGTGCGCCGAACTGAACCACTGGTTGTAGATATCTTCGTGGCAGCGCTTGCAGGAGTCGGACTCCATGAAAAACTTGCTGGGGATTTTTTGCTTGCCATAGACTTGCGCGGAACTGGGAAAGAACGCGCCCTCGGGACCGTCCCCTTCGCCGTTCATGCTGTCAGGCGGCATAGTCGGATTTTGAATGCGGTTGCGCGTCTGCCAGCTTTCGCGGATGTAGCGGGAACCGTAGCCGATCCCTGCAAGGACAGCGAGGCAGATAGCTGCGCGCAGAACTGCAGCACCGGTGCGGGAACCTAGCCAACCCCGGCTCCCTAAATTATCGGCAAGCAAGAGGCCAACACCGATCACCGAGATTACGATATGGAAGTAAAGCCAGTTCCACTCGGCGCGGGGCGTGCCGGTTTTGATAAGGATGATTCCGAGGACCGCGCCTGCAGTCAGAAGCAACCATCCGGCGCGGGCGAGCAAACTCCCGTTGCGAAGTAATCGAAGAAGAGCGATTAACAATAATCCAGCGGTGATGACTCCAGCGAAGGCATGTAGCAGCACGACTCCGGCATAGAAGATAGTGGCCTGAGGAAACGTATAAAGGTAAACCGCCGAAACTGCGAGGAACGGCAACAGCCAAGACAAAGCTCGGCGAACGAAACTCTCGGGCGGTGCTTGTTTTTGCATCGAGATAATCGAACGTTGCCGCGGACAAATGTTTTCCGCGGATATCCAATCCCACAGTGAACCAGATCGTGCGAATCAACTTACTCAGATACAAGCGCGGATGGAATAGTCCAAAAATACTAATCGAGGGCTTTGAAGTCTTCTTGAGCAAGCGGAGGAATTTTCCACGCGCCGCATTGACTTTCCAATGCAGCGGCAACGGCCAAAACGTTCTCTTCTTCCCAGGGCCGGCCGACGATCTGTACGCCGATCGGCAATCCATCGAGCGAATGACCTACTGGAACGACTGCGGCAGGATTACCCAGCAAGTTGAAGAATTCCGTGTAGCTCCAAGCGTCGAGATAATGGACGGTTTTGCCTTCAACCTGCCAACTTCGCTCGCCGTGCCGGAACGCGGGGATAGCGGCGGCCGGACACAATAGGATTGGAAATTGTTGCATGTGGGCGAAAAACTGCGCGCGCAAAAGATCGCGCTCAATCCACGCCTCGAGCAGCGACGTTCCAGTGTGAACTGGCTCACCAGCACACCAATCGAGAAACTCTTCCAGGAGCGGACTGAGATCTGATTCGCGACCATTGAACATTGGCCGCAAAAGCATGCCCCCGGCGACCACAAAATATTCCCACCAGAGCTGCCGCGCTGCCTCTAGCCCCTCCGGCTGAAAGTGTTCGACGTGAAAACCGGTGCTGCGCAAGGCTTCTGCCGCTGTGCGTATTGCCTTGCGAGTTTCCGGCGTGACGGGAGTGCGGCCATCGTCTTCGAAATAAGCTATCCTTAGTTTCCTGACTTCGTTATCGCTCGCCCACCGAATTGGAACGGGTGCGGCATTCGTATCACCTTTTTCAGGGCCTTGCATGACTTCGAAAAGCAATTTTAAGTCGGCAACTGTGCGCGCCATTGGACCAACGACTCCGATCGCGGCAAACGGGCCTGCGGATTCCGGAAAATGTCCAGTAGCAGGAATGCGGCCGGGAGTAGGCTTCAATCCGCAGATGCCGGTGAAATGCGCGGGCACGCGGATCGAGCCGCCACCGTCACTTCCCACTCCTCCCGCGGACATTCCGGCGGCAATCGCTGCAGCCTCGCCACCGCTGGAACCGCCCGGTGTGCGCTCCAAATCCCACGGGCTATTGGTACAGCCATAGAGCAAGTTGTCGGTTTCCCAGGCCATCAGCAACTCTGGTGCATTGGTGACTCCCAGAATAATTGCGCCAGCATTTTTCAGCCGAGCGACCAGCGGAGCATCTTGTGGGGCGAGACATCCCGCGCGCAGGCGGGTTCCGGCCTCCCATCGCAGGCCCTCCACGCTAATTGAACTCTTGATGCTGATGGGGACTCCGTGCAAGGGGCCAATTTTCCCTCGTTGCTTTACTTCACGTTCTGCATCTTGAGCGGCCTGCCGCGCTCGTTCGGAATCGACTTGAATGAATGCGTTTAATTTTGGATTCAGTCTTTCGATCTGTGCGAGATGCGCATCAATGAGTTCCATAGGTGAGACTTCATCCTTACGGATTTTCTCGGCCATGGAAACGGCGGAAAGGAAGATCAAATCATTCATGAAATTTTTTCTGGCAACGCGCGGTCGAGCATTCGTTTCTCTGCTAGAGTCAGCGGGCGGTGCTCGCCTTTGGCCAGATTGCCCAATTGCAGCGGACCAACGGCGACGCGAATTAGCCGCAGGACTTCTACATCCAAGCCTTCCATCATGCGGCGGATCTGACGATTCTTTCCCTCGTCCAGAACAATTTCCAGCCAGCAGTTTTTTTGTCCAGCACGTAGCTGGCGAGCCTGCCCGGTTCGCAGTACTACCCCGTCTTTCGTTTCGACGCCGCCGACTAAATTCTGAATAAATCGCTCATCCGCAACGGTTGCGATCTGCACATGATAGGTCTTATTCAAATGCGTTTCCGGCGCGGCGATGCGCGCTCCCCACGTGGAATCGTTGGTTAGGAGCAATAATCCCTCGCTGGCCTTATCCAAACGTCCTACCGGGGCGACCCAAGGCAGCCCGTCGTCTGGCAAAGTCGTGGATCGAGGATTCCTATTCAACAGCGCATACACTGTCTCGCGGCCCTTTTCGTCGGAGGCTGTAGTGACTACGCCGCGCGGCTTGTTGAGCATGAGATAGATTTTCTTGCGGGGCTCTACCGTTTCCCCATCGACGGCAATCTGATCGCGCTCTCCAGAAACGATTGTTTCCGGATCACGACGTGGCTTTCCATTCACGGTCACGTGGCCAGTGCGAATCAGCTCTTCTGCTTTTGACCGAGAGCAGTACCCGAGTTTGGATAAAGTGCGCGCCAGGCCCAGGCTCGGACTGTGCGGATGTTTGCTCACTTATCCATGCTATCGGAGAAAGCGATGAACCACGAAACGACGCTCGGATTCACGAAGGAAGATCTCAAGAAGCGGAGTGCCGGGCTTTTGCGCTGCAAGATGCGGCGGCGCTTGGTAGGATACTGATCATTGACGTAATTTGGAATGAGGAGAATCTTATGGCGCATCAACATCCTCCGCGCTTTCTTAAGATTGTGGACGACGCCAAATCGCGCGTTCGCGAGACCAATGTCGAGGAAGTAAAGAAAAAGATCGATAAGGGCGAGAAGTTTCAACTGGTGGACGTTCGCGAAGAAAGTGAATTCGCCAAGGATCACCTGCCCGGTGCGATTCATCTGGGCAAAGGCATCATCGAACGCGATATTGAGAGCCGCATTCCCGATGTCAATGCAGAGATCGTGCTTTACTGCGGAGGTGGATTTCGTTCGGCAATGGCGGCTGACAATTTGCAGAAGATGGGATATAAGAACGTAATCTCGATGGACGGCGGAATTCGCGAGTGGCGGGAAAAAGGATATCCGCTGACCAAAGGTTGATGCTGAATGCGAGCCCGTGGCCAGTTCTGCCTTGTGTAGAGATTCAGAATATCGTGTACGCAAAAGTCGGTGAAGTCGCACGGCTGTTGGTAAGCAACGATCCGCCCCCTTATGAATAGCCGCATCTTCTTCTGGTCGCTGACATCGGCCCTCGCCGGATTTCTCTTCGGTTTCGATACTGTGGTTATTTCCGGAGCCGAGAAAACAATTCAGACGCTCTGGGGACTCAGCCCCGGACTGCATGGCATTGCGATGGCCTCGGCGCTTTACGGGACTGTGGTTGGTTCCCTGCTCGGGGGATGGCCGGCTGACCGGTTCGGACGCAAAGCCACGCTGCTTTGGATCGGCGTTCTTTACTTTGCCGGTGCAGTGGGATCGGGTTTGGCGCCCAATGTCACGGTCTTTATTATTGCGCGCGTGATCGGCGGTTTGGGCATTGGCATTTCGACGGTCGTCGCTCCCATGTACATCGCGGAGATCGCACCGGCTAAGCATCGCGGTCAACTTGCGGGAATGTTCCAGTTCAACATTGTTTTTGGAATTCTCATCGCTTATGTTTCGAACGCCCTGCTCGCTGGCACCGGCGCGAATGCCTGGCGCTGGATGCTGGGAGTGGCCGCGTTTCCCTCATTTCTCTACGCTGTATTTTGTTTCGGCCTTCCCGAGAGCCCGCGCTGGCTATTGAGCCGAAAAGATGACCGCGCGGCTGGTATGCGAGTTCTACAACGCATCGAACCGAAGGCTTCCGAAGCCGAGATTGCGGCCCAAGCCGACGCCATCATTTCCGCCTCCACTGAGAAAGTATCATCCGGACATTTCTGGACGAAACGCCTTCGCAAACCGATCCTGCTCGCCATACTGATTGCTTTCTTCAACCAGCTTTCCGGCATCAATGCCATTTTGTACTTCGCGCCACGCATCTTTGAACTTACCGGGCTTGGCGCAAAGGCCGCGCTGCTGCAGTCGATCGGCATTGGAGCCACCAATCTTGTCTTCACTTTTGTCGGGCTTTGGCTGATTGACCGCCTGGGACGCCGCACGCTTCTTTACATCGGCTCGTTTGGTTACATAGCATCGCTCGGGCTGGTTGCCTGGGCTTTCTTTACGGGCCATCTTACGCTTGTGCCGATTTGTATCTTCGCCTTCATCGCAGCGCACTCGGTTGGCCAGGGGACGGTGATCTGGGTTTTCATCTCCGAGATATTTCCCAATCGTCATCGCGCGGAGGGCCAGACGCTTGGCAGTTTCACGCATTGGATTTTCGCCGCCCTGCTCACGACGTTCTTCCCGAAGATGGTATCCGCCTTCCAGCCGGGTTACGTTTTCTCTTTTTTTGCCGGTATGATGGTTCTCCAACTTATCTGGGTGAAGACAATGGTGCCGGAGACCAAGGGCGTGCCCCTGGAACAGATTCAGAGGCAACTAGGCATCGAGTAGAAGCAAAGATTTTCCCCAGACAATCAGTCCGCTGGCATTCCGGGAATAAAGTCTCGGGCCACCGTCCTATGTCCGTTCTGCTCACTTATATGGCGTAAACTGGAATAGCTCTTCGATTGGGCCCATGAAAAACCGAATTTTTCGATATTACGGGATAGGGTTGCTGCTCTTGCTGGGCTGGAGTGTTGCGGCGATGTGCCAACCTGGAAACCAGAATTTCGACTCGACTTCCAGTTCGTACACGGCTGCAACCGCACCGTTGACCGTGCAGCAGGTAGTCAAACGACTGCAAGAAAACAACGCGGAGCGGGCTGCAGCATTGGATCAGTACGAAGTAACCCGTGTCTACAGCATGCAGTACCGCGGTTTCCCGAGCGATCGTAACGCGGAAATGATTGTCAGTATGGTTTATCACGCTCCGAACTCAAAGCAGTTCAGCGTGGTGTCGCAGAGCGGATCAAAGTTCATCATCGATCATGTTTTCAAAAAATTGCTGGAGGGTGAACAAGAGGCAGCCAATGAGGAAAACCGGCGGCAGACCGCGCTAACCACCGAAAATTATGATTTCACGCTGGCCGGATATGAGACTTCCGCCCAGGGTGGACGCTACGTGCTGAATCTGACACCAAAAACCAAAAATAAATTTCTCTATCGTGGAAAGATCTGGGTTGATGCGAAGGATTTTGCAGTGAAGCGAATTGAAGGAGAGCCGGGGAAAAACCCATCTTTCTGGATAAAAAAGACGGAGGTTAAACACAGTTATCTCAAAGTGGGTGACTTCTGGCTCCCGGCTGAAAACCGCACCGAGAGCGTCATACGGCTCGGAGGTATAGCCTATCTTTCCATTGAATATAAGGATTATAAAAGTCTCGAAACGAAGTTGCCGCCAAACGCGAAAACAATAACAATTGGGAAACCTGAAAACGATCCGGTCGCCGCAAAAGCCCAATGAGAACTAATTGTTTAACGGCTTTGACCCGTTGGCAGAGTCAATTCGCTTCCCGATGTACCATGGCGCGCTAACCGTAAAGATTTTTTCGTTACCCCGCGCAAGCAGCACCCACTCCAGAAGCCGCCCTCGCTGATTGTGAAGAAAGTATTCGTACCATCTGTCTTCAACTAACTCGGGTATCACAACCACGATGCTGCGTCCGGGATGTTTTTTCGACAGATCAAGAATGAACTGCACGAAGGGAATGATGACAAAGCGATAGGGTGAAGACAGAACGTGCAGCGTCGGTGGTTCCTTGCCGGCTTCGCGAAAAGGTTTGTCGACGTACTGCTCCCAGTCGTCCTGAAGCAATTCGGAGTGCTCGTTCGGTTCCACATGCACCGCGATCACATCCGGGGAGAGCCGAGCGGCAAATTGAAGTCCCTGGCAGGTGATATTGCTCCAGCGATCGACTGCAATGACCGCAATCGGGTGCTGGTTGAGGTGGGCAACGTTGACCGGTTCCCTGCAGCTGGTGAGCACTTTCACAGCGTGATAATGCCGGCGGACCAGGACGAAGCACACAATCGTGAAAGGAATGAAAAGCAAAGTGATCCAAGCGCCTTCCGCGAATTTCGCAACTAAAACAACCGCAGTGGTGACGCCGGTGACGGTTGCTCCGAGCCCGTTTACGAAGGCGCTCTTCAGCCAGTGTGGGCCTCGATTTTTCTTCCAGTGCATGACCATGCCGGCTTGCGAAAGCGTGAATGCCAGGAACGCGCCCACCGCATAGAGCGGGATCAGCCGGTCGGTGATTCCGCCGAAAAGCAGGAGAACGCCGCCACATAGCAATGCAAGGACGACGATGCCGTAGGTGTATACCAGACGACGTCCCCGGTAGCCGAAAACGTGGGGCAAGTAATTATTCTGAGCAATGGCACGGCAGAGCCGGGGAAAATCGGCGAACGCTGTATTGGCTGACAACGACAACACAATCAGGATGGATCCAATCGTCAGATAGTAAAAAAATCCTTTGCCGAAAACAGCGGCCGTGAGCATGGAAAGAACGCTCTGATAGCCGGGGCGACCGGGATCGGTGGCGGCAATTCCGTAGACCTTCACGAGATAAGAGATTCCCGCCAGCAAGACTGCCAGAAGAAAAATGATCACGGTTAGCGTGCGCTGGGCGTTTTTGACCGCCGGTTCGCGAAAAGCCTTCACGCCGTTGCTCACGGCCTCCACGCCAGTCAGGGCCGTGCAGCCGCTGGCGAAGACCTTCAGCAGCAACCAGTAGGTCACAGCTGCTGCCGCGGCTGGCGGAGGCGGCGGGGCAAATACCGGATTCGGATGCCCGCCACTGAACAGCACCCGCATCACTCCCGCGACAATAGTGATCAGCAGCGTGCCCACAAACAGATAGGTAGGAACCGCGAAAATTGTGCCCGCCTCGCGTACGCCACGAAGGTTGAGAATCGTGATAAGAATCAGAATTCCCAGACAAAGAGAAACGGTGTGCGGTAGCAGCGACGGCACAGCCGAGATCAATGCCCCCACTCCTGCCGAAATACCGACCGCAGCCGTAAGAATGTAATCAGCAAGAAGCGCGGCTGCTGCGAGCAGTCCAGCGGACGAGCCTAGATTGAATCGAGCCACCGTGTAAGAGCCGCCGCCGGAAGGATAAGCCGCGATGGTCTGGCGATAGGAAAAATACACAATCACCAGCAACGTGATGATGGCGGCGCTGATCGGAACGATGTAGCGAACACCCAGAAGGCCGAGGGGAATCAGAAGGCTCAGAGCGGCTTCCGGGCCGTAAGCGGCGGAACTCAGCCCATCGAGACCAAAGATTGGAACACCCTGCGCCGGGCCGATCTGCTCGGCGCGTTCGTCAGTGGTTTTGATGGGCTTGCCAACGACGAGGTCAAGAATGTTCATGCGGGGCGCCGATGGGACTTCAAGGCCGAGATAGTTTAGCAAGGTCTAGGACAAAATGGGTTAGAGCATAGGGACCGAATGTTGGCGCGGTCAGGCGATCACCCTATTTTGGAGAAAACCGGAATAGATAACAATCGACTGGTTCGATGAAGATCTCACGAGGATTCTGAATATGAACCGCAAACCGATTTTTTCGCAGCCGCCTGACCAGCGACGCTGGAAGCAGCTTTTCGAAGGGTCGTTGAATAGACTGAATGGCCGCGCCGTTCCAATTTCCCAGCAGCCGATTTTGCGTCCTAAGCAAAATCGCCCAAATAGCCTCGAACCCGAATCCTCAAAGGCTGCAATTGAAGCGGCAGCGAGTTCCCTCGCGGCGTTGTGGCAGATCTCGACCCCGAAGCGCCATGCTGTCTAGTTCCTGATTAAGATAAAGAAGAAACGCTGGCACCCGATTAAAAAAGAACCCCACGCGGAGCGCATCGTAACCGTATGGTTCACTCCGCGCCCGCGTGAGGCTGATTTGAAGAACTCTACGGCCAGTTGTTCACCAGGTTAGTCACATTCGGGCTACCTAATCCAGTTGCGAAGTCCCAGCCTGAATGCGCCGGGTACGCTATCGATAGTGACTTGTCCGTTACAGAGAGCACACCATAGTCGTTGACATTCGAGCCGTAACAATTGTTCGTGCCGTAGCATGGCACGTCATTGTTTCCCTTGGTGACGTCGCGGAAAGTGCAAGAACTCGCCACTTTGTTACCAAAATTGGAGTTGCACTTCGCCAGGTTGGCGCTGTTGGGACTGCCCGGAGCGCCGTATTCCGAAGCAGCCAGGCCATAGTAAATAGGAGCCGGATTGCCCTGAAGACCACCCGCCTTTTGATTGATGAGCGCCTGGATACTAGCAAACTGAGGGGCTGTGAAAGACGTTCCGCCAGCGCTATTGAAGAACACATCCAAGGGTACTGAGTAGTTGCAGGGAGCTCCGCCTTCGCTCGCGTCCGACATGCAGAAAATAATCGCGTGACTATAGAAGCCGTTGGACGCAAACAAAGAGGCATCTGGTAAATCACGTACGCCATCCGCCGGAACGCCATAGACTGGAGCTTGCCAAGAAGGCTTGCTGTATACAAAGCTGGGACCGCCACTACCGCCAACGATGTTAAGGAAGCTCATTCCGGTGGAGCTGTTACAGAAGGAAACGCCGCTCGAGTATCCGAACAGCTGGAACAATACGCTGCTGGCGCAGGAATCGTCCCAGGGCATCTCGGGAACGTAGGACTTGGCCGATTCTCCGGTTGCGCTATTGCTCGTCGTCCAGTAAGTGCTGTTGGTTCCGTCGGCGGTATCGGCAAAATCGGTGCCGCCCGCGGCAAAGTTATACGGCGTAGAGGCAAGGCCGTTTACGGCGATGCCGCCGGTTGCGAATGTTGCGCTGTCGAAATTATCGCATCCCGCCGCAGCACCGTCGCCAGCGGCAACGAAAACTGAAACTCCCTCTACCGCCGCCTGTTGCCAGAGGGCACTAATATAACCATTGCCATTTGGCCCTGGCCCTTGATCCGCTTCGCATCCCGCATAGCTGAGACTCATAATGGCAGGCGGAGTTTTGCTGTCCAGCAAGTTCTGGGCGGCAATAAAGGCTCCGAAGTTGGTAGCTGTATTGGCGCACGACGCCATCTGCACGTTAGCATCAGGAGCAATCGCACCCGCCCACTCGGCATCCAGCGCAGCTTCTCCTTCCGCGCCATTCTTGCCGGGGTCAGTGCAACCGGGAGCCGGATGAACGAAACGGAACGTACCGGAGTACGAAGAAAGACCAAACGCCTTGCGGAAGGTTGACACATCCTCTGTCTTTATATCGGTGACTTCCAGAACCGCAATGGTCTGTCCTTTTCCAGTAATCGGGTTGCTTCCTTTATAAAGCGGCGCAACGTTATAGATGGTGGCGAAATCCGGCGGAGCTTCGTCATACTGCTCGGTGCCGTCAAACCCGTCGGGGCATCCGGTGCATTTGAATGAGAAGCTTGGTACCGGCTTCTGCTTCTGCGTCAGAGGCTTCGGCATGAAGTCATTCAGCGAGACAACACCGGCAACGACGGGCGCGAGCGCAGCGGGAATTCTGGCAGCGCTGGCGTTCGCGATATGCTGCTCGCCCTTCACGCTATAGCGGTGCATTTCGGTATGGAAAGCTTCACTCACCTGTCCAGCGGTTCCCGAAACATCGATCGTCATTCCACTCTTGTGAACCAGGTTGACTTGAAGGCCGTGCGACTCTAACCACTTCACCACGGTTTCGATATCCTGCTGCGATGGGCCGAACGCCTTGCCCAATTGGTCGGCGGTGAGCCATTTGTGGTAACTCGCAGAATGCGGATTCTGCAACGCAGCCGCCAACTGCTGCAATGACTGCTCCTGCTCCGGGCTCCGGCGCAGTACCACAAACATGTGCTCCATTCGCAAGCCATCCGCCACCAGGCCCTGATCATATTTAGGAAGGGCGAGCGGGTGGGTGCTGCCGTTGAGCTGAACCAGGTCCGATTCGTTCACCGCGCTTACGATTCGGTTAGAGGAGGAGGCACCGTAAGCAAGCGGCGCCACCGCGCTTACCAGCAAGAGAAGGAGTGCAAGTACTAACACATTCAGAGTGCAGCGTCGTGTAGACACAGATTTCTCCTTGGTTGGAAGTGATTTCCTGAGGTCAGATTGAGAGTCACCAAACCCTCGATACTTGTTGAGCGGATACAGATCAGGGATAAGCGAACAGCCGCGAGCATTCTGTTTCGCGAGGCGAGACACTGTCAAGGTGGACGAAAGTATGGAGGAAGAAAGTCCCCAACTGGAGCCGGGAGCGTGGATCTGTAGCGGTCTCGATTAAATTCGGCTGCGGACGCTTTTCTGCAAATTGAATCGGCGCGAGTCCCGAAGGGCGGACTCGCGCCGTCAGCGCTTACGTTTTCTGCGTTTAGCGCTAGAGTGTGACGTTCAACTCGACGTTGACTCCCGGATACGCCGGGTTGCAGAGGTAATACACGCCACCGATTTCGACTACATAAACATCTTGCGTGTAGAGCCAATTGCTGGGCCACGGGGCGGCGAATCCGAACCAATAGCCGCCGTATTGGAAGCGGTGATTGCGGTAATCGCCTTCACTAACTCGAAAGCTGTGTTCGCGTCCAAAGTTGGCCTTGTAACGGTCGGCAGGAATTCGGCCAGCATGATTACTGGCATGTTGCGCAGGCTGTGCGTGTTGCTGCTGCGCATTCCTTTCTTCCGGCTTGCTGTTATTCTCGCGCGGAGCAACTTTCTGTTCGGGCTTCGCGTTATTCTCTTGCCGGGCATTCCTCTCTTCGGGCTTAGCGCTCTTCTCCGGTTGAGCGCCCCTCTCTTCTGATTTTGAAGACTTTTCCGGTTGCGCCTTTTTCTCGTTCTGTTCAGGCTTTGCTTTCTCTTCCGCTTGATCGTGCTGCTCCTGTGCGTAGACCGGGGCCGCGAGGATCAAACTTAGGACTGCGGTGCTGACAAATCCGATTATTCTCATAGATGTTACCTCCATGTCGATGTGTAATAGCTTTTGCTTACTGCAAGCTGCCTGTAGTGGCATTCACCGGGCTGCCGATGGCGTCGCCCGAGACGACGAGTTCCACTCTGCGGTTCTGTTGCCGCCCGGCGGAGTTATCGTTGGAAGCTACCGGCAAAGTGTTGCCGAAGCCTTTGGCGCTGACTGAATTAGTCGATACGCCTTCTTGCACCAGGTAATCGCGCACTGAACCGGCGCGGTTCTCAGACAAGGTTTGATTCATGGCATCGCCGCCGACGTTATCGGTGTAACCGCCGACTTCGATGTTCAGCCCCGGATAGGCAAGCAAAATGCCGGCAACCTTCGCCAGTTTCTCGCGCGCACCCGGCTTCAATGTGAATTTCCCGGTGTCAAACAAGACATCGGACATGCTGACGATGAGTCCACGCGCGCTGTCGCGAGTCTGCAGGATGGAATTCAGCTGATCGGATAATTTCGCACGCATGGCTGCTTTGTCTGTATCAGCCTGTTGCGCGTTCAACTGAGCCTGCTGTGCCGCCAAGCGGGACTGGTCCGCATCGGCCTGCGCCGCGGAGAGTGCGGTTGCCGATGCAGCCTGGTTAGCAGCCATATCCGATTGAGCCTTCGCGTTTGCCGCTTGTGCGTCGGCGGCATCGTTGCGTGCTCTAGCCGCATCGAGATCTGCTTGAGCCGTGGCTGCCTGGGCTTGGTCCTTCTGTCGGCGAGCATCATCCGCCTGCGCTTGCGACTGAGCCTGAGCGTCCGCGGAATCCTGGCGTTCGTTTTCCAACCGGACCTCGTCCATCTTTTTGACTGCAATGGCGCGCGCATCTTCCGCAGTCTGCACCGCGTCGCGGGAGACAGCGATCAAAGGTTTGTGGTCGATGTGTTTGTCTATGGCATAACTATCGGCGGTATCCATCAACTTGACGGCGCGCTGGTAACTGTCAGATGCGTACTGCTCCGCTCCTTCGGATTGAGCGATGCGCAGCGCGTTACGCGCCTCGAAAAATTCCAGAGGCAATTTAGCGTTCAACACGACTGGATCAAATTTATAGCCGGTGGGAATGTAGCCGCCGCGTTCCATGAGTTCGTACTTGGCGTTCACCGCTTCGCTGGTACCCTTGGTGTCTTCGCGAATCACATTCTCGAGCACCACCACGTTGCTCGGCTGGCGCACCGCATAATAAGGTTCAGCCGTAACGATCAAAGCGAAGGCCTGAAGGTCTGTGGTCACGTGCAGCTTGCTGCGCTCGTTGCCGCCAACCAATACTTCGCCCAGGTTCACCGCCCGGCCTTCCGGCGAGATCGCCCACAGAACGTAGGTGAGATATTCGTTGCCGAAAGTCGTGGGCCGCTGCAGATTGCCGAATTCCGCTTCAATCTCGATCGCTCCGCGCTTGCTGTTCACTTTGGCTTCGCCATTAGCTGCGGGCATTAAAGTAGTTCCGGCAAAATCCAGCTTCGAGCTTCCGCTGTGATGTTCATAGTTAATGGCTTGCACGCTGCGGCTGATGACGGTTACGCGGAACGTGGGAGTCGAGCTCACATGCTCGACTTCAATCGTGGTTTGAGAATTGGTCTGAGCTACTGCCGGCAAACTCAGCGCGACTGCGGCGACTAATAACAATTTTGTTTTCACACTATCTCCTTGTGGCAGCCATCTGCCCTGTTACTTGATACCGATTTTTATCGTGCAACCAAGAGCGTGGCCAAATGCTTTTAGGTTCCAATGCGGATATGGGACAGCGAGTGAAACATCCCAAAGACATTCAGCAGCCACAGAACGACGGCGATGACTACTACTCCGTTCAAAATTGACTTGATGGATGACTGCATGGGGATGAAGCGATTCACCAGCCACAGAAGCACACCCACCACGATAAGAACTTCCAGGAGTTGAACTAACGGCATGGTCTTTGACCTTTCTTTTTTGCAGGCAACTCCTCTCGTCCGCTTGAGGCGTTGCGCTGGTCTCGAGTTCAAAAACCTCTAGGGTCGAGTCGTGTCCGCCGCAGGTTCGCGGCCTACACACGGATGAAGAATGCTGTTTGGCTGGATGTGGTCGCTTCGCCAAGTCTCGATTGGACCCGGGCCGTGACCTAAGAACGAGAGCTGCGAATCAGCGTCCGCGGCTCCCTCGACACACTCAGGAGTATTGAGAATGACAGATACAGAATCTGCTGTCTGAGCAAGATAGCTCACTACGGAGAGGGCTCGTTGGAGTTTTTGCGAAAAGGACGTAGAAAGTGTTCACAATTGACCAGTCTGTTACGGCACGACGGTTCACTATGCGGCTATGAAGGTCAAGAAAGAGCAAGCCCTGTCAGTCCGCTGTCCCACCTGCGGAGCTAAGCCTGGGGAAAAGTGCGAACTGAGCACTGGTCTACCGCGCACTGCGCCGCATCGCGACCGCCGCCTGGCAGCTTCGGATGAATGAGGATGAGGTGAATAAGGGCCGGCGAATGCCCATCGTCGCTGGTGAAACCTTTTATCTTCACTCGCTCGCTCCTCAAAGTCTGTGCAAAATAGCTCACTCCTTAGAACTATGTAAGCCCCCGCGTTTTATGAATATTGTGGTTCTTCCGCAGACTATAATTACTGAGGATGAGTACCCCTGCGGCGACTAAGAAGCAACCCGCGTTCGACTCCGATATCTTTCTCGCCACCATCGGCGAGGGCCGGAAGATTTTGTCCGTCGAAAAAAAGGAAATGATATTTGCCCAAGGGGATGGGGCGGACGCAATCTTCTACGTTCAGAAAGGCAAGGTCAGACTCACAGTTGTATCGCAGTCCGGCAAGGAGGCGACCATTGCAATCGTGAGCGCGGGAAATTTTTTTGGCGAGGGCTCGCTGGCGGGTCAGCTATTGCGTATGGGATCCGCCGCTGCGATGACCGACTGCGAGATCCTGCGCGTGGACAAGAAAACGATGATGGATGCACTCCACCGCGAGCCCTCATTTTCTGAAATGTTTGTGGCTTACTTGCTGGCACGCAATATCCGTTATGAAGAAGACCTGGTCGATCAACTGTTCAACTCCAGCGAAAAACGGCTAGCCCGGGTACTGCTATTGCTGGCTCATTTCGGCAAAGAAGGCATTCCTGAAACTGTGGTCCCGAAGATCAGCCAGGAAACCTTGGCCGAGATGGTAGGCACCACGCGCTCTCGGGTCAGCTTCTTCATGAATCGGTTCAGAAAGATGGGCTTTATTCACTACGCGGGCGGTACAGAGGGCGCATTGCAGGTGCATAGTTCTCTGCTAAATGTCGTACTGCACGATTAAGGTCTGCCGGTAATGGCGGACGTGAGTCGACTCGCTTGCGTGCGCTGACCGTCAGAAGCAGGTGGGTTTTTCTCGCCTTACGATGTCAGTTTCCCGATTTGGCCACCCGAGTGGAGAGAACTATCAAAAGAGCACAATTGACCATCTCTTGTGGCGGACGATATTGAATAATGGTTGATGTGGAGACTGAACAACTCACGCTGCGGCACATATTGTCTGTCCGCTGCCCTACTTGCCGCGCGAAACCGAAACAGCAGTGCACGCTCAGCACGGGACATCCATGCGCCAAGACACATCTCGCCCGCACTCTGGCCGCCGCTAAGGTTTCCCGCCCTGACAACTTTGTCCAGGCGGCTCTTCGCACGCTCAGACAACTTACCGGCCGTGGCCTTCGCGCAATTTTCCAGCACAAGTAGTGCTGAATGGTGGGAAGGTCAAATCTCCCTTACAACCTTCTCTCTTACCTTATACTGCGCGACGGCCGCTCAAAAGGTTAATTACCAAGACTACCAATGCTACTACCAGCAGCAAATGGATCAGACCGCCAGCGATGTGAAGGCTGAAGCCGAGAAGCCAAAGAATCAGCAGTACGACGAAAATCGTCCAAAGCATGTGTTTTCTCCTTTGATCCTATGAATCTAGATCCTTGAGTCTTGGAATTTAGCTCAAGTGTTTGCGAAAGACTTTCCGCACTCCAAACAAAACCGCCCGGATCGCGGTGTAATCAGCTTGCAGAAGGGACACATCCTCTGCGATCCGACCCGTTGAGTCGCGACCTTATGGGTGGCGATCGATATCGAGAAAAAGTCAATGATGCCCGCCAGCTTTTTGCGAAAACGATCGCGCATACGAACTATCGTCATCGATCAGCCTCCGCTGTTTCTTGCCATCGGGAAGCCTGGCGCCGTCATAAGCCAAAACAATACGAGCAACCGAAGAACATTTCCCAATTTCTGCAATTCAACCATGACAGGCCGCGCGGCGGGATGCTGTGCAGGATTGCTCACAATTCTGCAGAACTTGCGGAAGACAGCAGAAGACACGACTGAATGAGGCTTTTATGACGAGTGCGGGAAGTGAGCTATTCAGATCAGCTATAGTTTCGGGCGTGAGCGATCATGTTGGCAGAGATGAGCACTTCTTCTCTCTCTTTCAGGTTTTCTGAACTAAGTCAGCCATCTGAAGTTGTCTCTCCTTAGCTGGCAAGTTCGTTGTTTCGAAAGGAAGATTCATGAAAAAGACAATTTCACTCTTGTTGATGAGTTTGCTGGGCATGGTTGGAACCTACGCATTTGCCGGATCAGACCGTGAAGACACAGTCGACCGCTTGCAGAAATCTGTGGATGTTCTGCAATCCATCATGTCAACTCCCGACAAAGGTATTCCAGAAGAAGTCTTAAGCAATGCGAAATGCATCGTCGTAGTTCCGAACTTGCTGAAGGGCGGCTTTATTTTCGGCGGCAAGCACGGACGTGGCGTGGCCTCCTGCCGTACTCCTGAAGGCTGGAGCGCTCCCGCATTCGTATCCGTTGGCGGTGGCAGTTGGGGATTGCAGATCGGCGTCGAAGGCGTGGACCTGGTTATGCTGGTCATGAACGACCGTGGTCTGCAGCATCTGCTCTCCACCAAGTTTGAACTTACTGGCGAAGGATCGGTCGCAGCGGGCCCTGTAGGCCGTCATACTTCCGCCGGCACTGACGTACTCATGAACACTGAAGTGCTAACCTATTCGCGATCGAAAGGTATCTTCGCCGGCATAACTTTGGAAGGAGCCGTAATCGAGCAGGATAATGATTCGACTCGCGCCATCTACGGTCATCACATGATGTTCCGCAAAATTCTATCGGGCAAGGCTTCCACCCCCGCGAGCGCAGTTGCGTTCGTTAAGGCTGTCTCCGAAGCCGGCCACCAGGCCCATGTCGCGGAAGCAAGAGAAGGCGGCAAGCAATAGTTGCATCAGCATTAGCTGGTCGGGCAGTGGCTGACCGGAAACATATGAGTCTCTGGTCAGCCCGCCCAGCCAGTTGCTTCATCCCGATAAATTCAAACTGCCGAATTACGATTTCGGAAGCGTCCATACAAACAGTAGGCTGCCGCTGCTGGTCAGAACGTATTGCCGACCGTCAAGTTCATAAGTGATCGGAGAACTCACGATGCGCGCGCCTGAGCCCGCGTGCCAAAGTGTCTTGCCATCGCTCGAATCCAGCGCCAGAAAGTTGCCGAGCGCGTCGCCGGTAAACGTGAGGCCCGAATCCGTGGTCAGCACTCCCGCGCCCGATCCGCCTGGGCCAAGTTCGTGGCTCCATCGGATCTTGCCGGTTTGATAATCGATGGCCTCGATCACACCTTTGCCCCAAACGTCGTAATCCGCGCCCGCCCAGCCGTATAGTCCATCGGCCGGCTTGGCAAAATAAATGCCGTAGCTGGGATGGGCGTCGACGATAAACAATCCGTTCCTGGTATCGAAACTCGGGGCGCGATAGTTGGTCATTCCGCCCTCATCGGGCGCGATCAGACGGCCATCGGGCGCAGGTTCCTTGGCGGGGTTGGGAGTCGGACGACCCTGCTGATCGACTCCCAGCGACCAGTTCACCGGCCCGAAAGGCGCCGTCAAAAGATTTTTTCCATTAGTGCGGTCGAGAACAAAGAAGTAACCGTTGCGTGAGGTCTGCATCAGCATCTTCTTCGGCTCGCCGTGGAAGTCTCCGTCGACCAGCACCGGAGTCTCAACCGCATCCCAATCGTGCGTGTCGTGCGGCGAAGCCTGAAAGGACCACACCAGTTTGCCTGTATCTGGATTCAGGGCGACGATCGAGCACGTGTAGAGATCATCCCCCGGCCGCGTCGAACCATTCAGCACCGGCGTCGGGTTCCCGGTTCCCCAATAAACGAGATTGAGATCAGGATCATAGGTGCCAGTCATCCATGTCATACCTCCAGTCGGCTGGTTCGGAGTTCCCGCCGGAGGAGTGGAGTTCCACTGCCACTCGGTCGCGCCAGTTTCCGGATCGATGGATCGGATGTAGCCGGTCAGGTTATCAAAATCACCGGAAACACCCACGAGCACGCGACCTCCGACGACGAGCGGCGCCATCGTGGTCCAGTAACCCTTAGTGACGTCTGCGACCTCGACGTTCCAGCGCACGGTTCCATCGTTGCTGTTCAGCGATACGAGGTGTGCATCGGGAGACAAAAAGAAAAGATATTTTTTATACATCGCAACGCCGCGATGGCCAATGTGATCTCCCGGGCTGCGCGGGTAAGTGTAATGCCAAATCTGATGACCGGACCGGGCATCGACAGCCCAAATGTTTTCCGGAACTGTGAAATACAAAATGCCATCGACCAGCAAAGGCGTGGATTTGATCTGCGCGAGCTGGTCAGTTTGGAACGCCCACGCTAGAGCGAGATTTTTTACATTCTGTGGCGTGATCTGCGTGAGCGGACTGTGACGTCTGCCGGAATAATCGCCATGATAACCTGGCCAACTATCGGCTGGCGGATGCAGAAGCATTTCGGCATTCACTCCTTGCGCCAGCATCGGGCCGGAAAGTGCAATCGCGAGCATCGCGTCCGCGGCAACGAGAAATGTAGCCTTCAGAAAATTCATAATGATTGCGGCCTGCCTCTCAGCAGTGATGAACTTCAGCCCAACGCTTAGCGCAAAGTCTGCAAATAAGCCATGAGGTCGTGGATGTCGGCATCGGTGTATCGACTCAGCAGCTCGACATGAGTGTTCACTGGCGCATCAACTTTGTATTGAACATTCCCGGTCGACCACGATCGATAGCTACCCGTCGGATCAATGAGTCCGACCATGAACTCATCGAGATAGTCCAGCGTGCCAGTAACGGTTTGGCCGGAAGCAAGCGTTACCGTGACTTTAGATTTCGCATGTTTCGGAAACAGCATTTGCTCTTCGAGCTCGAGACCCTGGTAGTGCGATGCAATGCCGGCAAGATCGCCAGTCGGCGAGTGGCAAGCCGCGCATCCCCCGGCACCTTCAAAATAGCGCTTGCCAGCCTCGGCGTTTCCGGTTTGCAGATCGGAGACGTCCACTCCCTTGCGTGCGCCTTTCTTGGCAACAGCATTATTTTTTTGAGTGTGGATAAAGGCCATGAGGCTGGCAATCTCTTCATCAGAAAAATCAAAGCGCGGCATGCCTTTGTCCGGACGCCCATTGCGCACGACAACGCCGATCTTGTCTCCATCCACATCTTCAGTCACAAGCTTGGAGCGCGTTAGATCCGGCCCGGTCTCGCCTCCGCCAGCGTCGCGGCCATGACAAAAGGAACAATCTTGCTGGAAGAGCGCTCTTCCTTTCTGAACCAAAGCTGTTGGATAAGATTTAGTAACGTGCGCGCCATTTTGCGACGCTCCGTTTTTAGTTGGCTGGCTATCACCCGATATTTGTGCTGCAGATGCTGGCGGGATTACAAGCAACACTGCCGATAGTAGAGTGCAACGCAATCCCGAACCGAGAAAATTCATCCCCTGGAATATTCCTTCCCCTTCATCGCATTCGGAAACGTTAGCGCTGATCTGCCGACGCTGGCGGCCGCGGATGAGAAGCCGTGCTGCCCTCCGTCATCCCCAGCACCCACTTGATCGCTTCAAAATACATTTTGCGGATGTCGGGGTCTTCCCACGCCTCCTCGGTGTGTCCAAGCGTCGAATAAAAAACGCGCCCCTTGCCGTACATCTTGTCCCACGCTACGGCAAAATCATGATCCGTTCGGTGGACCCGAGGATTGTTTGCATAGTTGAGTTTTGTGGGGTCAAGACTCAGCAAGACATTGACCTTATCGCGCGACCACTCTTTGGGCTGATAAATCTCATCGTACTTAACAAACGCTTTGGGAAAATGACGGACCGCGGGAAAGTCCGGATCTTCATTGACGATCGGCGCGTTGAAAGTGAACCACGGGTGCTGATCGAACCAGCCGCCGATCATTTCACCGTATTCCGGCCACTTGTAATTGGTGTCGAGGGCGGCGTGAACCCCCACGAAACCCTTTCCGTCGTCCTTGATGAACGACATCATATCTTTCTTCTGGTTATCGTCCAGATCAAGCTCGCCTGTCGTGCTGACAAAGATCAGGGCATCGAAGTACCCGAGGTTCTTGGCGTTCCTTCCCAAGTCTTTCTTCGTTATGAGTTCGGTGTCGGTGCGCAGCGTCGCATCCCACAAGCCGCTTTCATGGCCCATGTTGTAGATGGCCGCCATGCCATCCGAAACCGATTCGTGCTCCCATCCTTTCGTCTGTCCCACCACCAGAATGTGCTTGAGATGGATTTGCTCAGCGTGCGGCGGGGGTGCGACCGACGGATTAACCGCCGGCTGATCCTGCGCCGGCATGAGACCTTTGAACGAAAGGAAAGAGAGAAAGAGGAATAAAACAATTTGGCGGTGGCGCAAGCGATCTCCCTCAGAAACAGATGCTATCGGGTTCTAAAGTAACACAAGATTTGCAGCTAACATCAACGACAGGTTACCGACAAGCTTTAGGAGAACTATGCAGATCGTTAAGAAATATGGAATAATTTCTGACTACTCCGCGATCATCCTCGGTTGAGTGTTTACGCCTTCCGCACGTCGAGTTCGTCATTGCGCGCCTCCTCAAACCGGCTCCCTGCTTGCGATGGCAGACGGGGCGTAATCTAAAAAACGCTCCATGCTATATAGCACGCGATATTTTCTGGTCAAGAGAAGAAATGCAATTAGCCAGAGAAAATTGTTTGATGGAGCGGCGACTCCCGCTCCATCCGGTTGACGAGGATCAACGCCCGCGGGAGTCGTAAATCAGAACCAGTCACAATCAGAAATTCATTGCGAATCGACAGCAATTCTCCTCCATGGCTCGGCGAAACCGGCGTCCACTTGCCCCGATTTGTGTAAATGGGGCGCCCATTTCATACCGAGATTTTTCTTCCATCCTCCGGTAAGGACCCTCGACATCATTGCTTTCAAGAATTTGAGCTTTACATCAAAGACGTAATACGCTATATAGCAAAGGACACTATAGACAGCCGCATTCAGGACTTGATGTATTCTTGTGCCCCACTGGTCGCCGTCCGAGACTCTGGAAACATAAATATGTCGGTAAATCATCGCCACAGGATGCCCGCCTACAAAAGGATCCAGAGTGAGATCCGTGACCGCATCGCGTCGGCAGCTCTGAAACCAGGGGATTCGGTTGCGTCAGAGCGCGAACTGGCCAAAACTCACAAAGTGAGCCTCATGACAGCGCGCCACGCCCTGGCCGGGTTGGAACACGAGGGAATCGTCGAACGACGCCTTGGAGCAGGGACCTTCGTCGCCGTTCCGAAGATCCACTTTAATAAGTTAATGAGTTATACGGAGCAAATGTCGAGCCGAGGTTTGGTTCCTCGCTCCCGGGTCCTGGTGGCAAAAGTGATCGCGGGCGATCCAGAGGTTGCAGCCCGGCTCGGGCTGCCGGCAGCGACCCGAGTGTTGAGAATCCAGCGTCTTCGGCTTACCGGCGAAGAGCCATTCGCGCTCGAAACCTGCTACCTACCCGCGGCCGATTTTCCCAATCTGGCGGCAGCCGCTCTGGGAAGAAGTTCGCTATTTGCGATTCTCGAAAATGACTATGCCACCAAATTGGCATACGCCGATGAAGAAGTCGATGCTACTTCAGCGGATGCCGAGATTGCGGACTTGCTTCGCGTGCCTAAGGGCGCCTCGGTTCTGCGCATTCGCCAGATCATTTATTCGACCAAGGGCAAAGCTACGATCTACGTCGTTGGTTTCTACCGCTCGGAACGGCACACCCTGTTTATTCGACGCTTCCGCTAAACGCTCGACCCAGCGACACGTAAAAGGACAACATCATGCATCTCACCGTTACGATAATTCTCCCTGGTCCGGTTGCATCGTCCGGCACCCTGAAGCACGCACTTTGGCAGTGTGACACCATGCCGTAGTTTCCTCCATCGCCTTCCTTCATGTCTCCGAGCACCTGATCACAAGCGCGGTTCGCAGGCGATTAGTCAGGCGTCCAGCCAAGAAATTCTTCGCGTCCTTCGAAAATTTTGACCAGTATATCTTTGACTCGTTGTTTTGGGCCTACCGCTTTAGGCGTTAACTTCGGCTGGTGGACCTTTAGGGCTTTCTCTTCAAAAACTATCTCCTCTTCGGGAGCGATGATTGGGTTGGCTGCCATAAGATTTCTCCTTTCAAATCGAGCGAGCAGGGGACGCGTCGATGCAACCCCCGCCATACGCTTCTCGCCCTGCGCTTGTTCAAGACGCACAGTGAGAAGCGGCAGATCTCGGCCGGCTATTGATTCGGTCCCTCAGGTCCCGCAAGACATCCGAGAAGTGGGGCCCCGGCCTCCCTATGCGTTTCTAGGCTGCGCCTCTTACGCTCGACCTGAAAGATTCACGTGTCGGCCTAATCGGCTCGCCCGTTCGCCATAGCGGTGGGCGGTTCCTCAAAGGAATAATAAGCAACCCGGCAAGGATCGCCATGAGAGCGGACACGCTCATAGCGATAGGGAAGCCCGCGCCCTTGATCAGAACGGCGGTAAGCACTCCCCCGTAAATTCCGCCCGATCCTTTGGCGATGGCATATAGAAGCCCGTAATTGGAGCCGGCTTTTGCTTCTCCGAAATAGTGTCCGATGGTAGTTGGGAACAAGGAGAACAGCGGTCCCCAAAAGAAAAACGCCACGATTGCGGAGAGGATAAACAGGGTCTCACTGTGCACCGCACCTGCGATCACGGTCAGGAACAGGAACACCCCGCACAGGATGTAGCTCCAGATCATGGCATTCTCGCGGCCGATCCACTCGGACAGGCTTCCCAGTACCCACCGGCCGAGGCCATTGGCAATGACCAAGCCGCCCGCCGCCGCTGTAATCGCCACGGCCGCGAAGTGGAAACTGCCGGCGTACTGGACGATCTTGCTGACGCCCGCAAGTCCGGCGCTAGAAATCAGAACGAACGACGCCACCAGAATCCACATCTGCCAGGTCAACAGCGACTCCCGCAGCGTGAACTGATGCTCGGTCGGCCGCTTGATCGCCTTCTGTTTCGGCACCCAGCCAGGCGGGTGCCAGCCGGCGGGCGGATCCTTCATGAATAAGGAAGCCACGATGGAAACACCACCGATAATCAACGCCATAGCATAGATGACGTGGAAGAACACAGCATCGGGCGCGGTCTTGGGAATCGCGCGGATCGGGAAGATGAATGGCAGCGCACCCCACGAGAAGGCGCCGGCGATCAGCCCGGCAGTGGTGCCACGTTTGTCGGGAAACCACTTGTTTGCTGTGGTCACCGCCGTGTTATAGATGAAGCCGGCGAAGAAGCTGCCAATGCACCAAAGAGTAAGAACGAAAGCGAAAGATGGACCCAAAGACGTAGCCCAAATGCCGACGCCGGCGATCACACCCGCGAGCACAGTCACACTGCGCGGCCCGTACTTGTCCCGCAGAATGCCGCCGGGAAGCGTGCCGATCGATTCTAAGACGACAAACAGGGTGAACATCCACCCGATCTGCACACTGGACCAACCATAAATGTGGCCGATGCGTCCGGACATCGAGCTCCATGCGTATTCGTATGGGCTGATCACGGCCATCATAAGAAAGGCCGCCCCGAAGACTACCCACCTGCTGTATCCCAGGATTTCTCTATCACTGGGCAACTTCGTGCTCAGTTCTGCTTTATTCGTAATCCGTTCTGCTAAAGCGGACATAACCTTTCCTCCTTCCCGTCACGATCGTTCGGCAGCCAACGCACTGCCGAATCGCTAGCGTTTCGGTAGCGAGCGAATGCGGATGCTGTTCCGTACTAAGCGAGTCGCTGTGGGCATGCCTTGTAGCTGCCACATAATTCAACTGCGCGGGTGCGGTCGACTGCCGAGGGAATGCCGGCCCGCGCTCGCCAGCCAGTCGCCTCATATGCTGAGACCACTACTTCGAGGGCCAACGATTGACAGTCTGGCAATTGCAGAGCGTCAAAGGAGGTCATGTTGAAGGCTCGATCGGGAGAACGCGGCGGTTTGCCGTTTCGTCCTCCCGAACGAGGCAGAGCAAGAAACCGCCAGTGTTAAACTGCCGGCGGAACGTCGGCGTCGAGTTCCCTTTGGAGCGGAATGATTCCTGGCACCAGCCACTTGTTCCACATGTCATCGATCTTGCTTTGGAAGTAATCGATATCGTCCTCGATGAAATGCGCGAACCTTCCCTGCTTCAGCAAGTAATCACGCACCGGCAAACGTTTGAATCTGCCGCTGGCGATCTGCTCGGTCTTGCCATAGAGTTTCAGCTTGCCGTTTTCAACCTCATACAGAGGCCAAATGCCGGTGTTGACGGCCAGTTCGCCGAGCTCGAAAGAAAGCACGGGATCGAAATCCCAGCCTTTCGGGCAAGGATTCAGGCAGTGAATGAAGGTTGGGCCACCGATGGAAAGCGCTTTGCGAACGCTGTTCATCGCCTGCAGCGGGTATGAAGTAGAAATGGTTCCTACATACTTCACTGTGGGATGGCCAACCAGCATCAGCGGCGCCATGTTCTTTTTCCAGCGGTGATTCATGATCCGCTTTACTTTTCCTGGCGTACTGAACGAGGTGTTGACGCCATAGGGCGATGTCCCGGAAATCTGGATATCGGTGTTGGCGTAGGACTCGTTGTCGTACATCAGGATCAGCAGGTTGTAATCGGGATGGCACATGGTGGCTGAGATCGCTCCCAGACCCATATCCGCGCCACCGCCATCGCCGCAGAAGGCGATGACGTTGAGGGGTTCATCCTTCATCACGCCCTTGCGCATCTGGACGCGGAATGCTGCCGCCGCTCCCAGCGCGCTCGAGCCTGAACTGCCCAGCTGCGTATGCATCCAGGGGACGCCCCAGGGAGTGGCGTAGTAAGAGGTGTTAGCCACGTACATGCACCCGGTACTTCCCAGAACGATGGTCCTGGGACCTGCGGCCTTCGCCATCAATTTCATGATTTGCGCAGACTCGCAGCCCTGACAGGTGCGGTGGCCGGACGTGTAGTACTCCTCGTGTGGAACCTTCTTGACTCCTTTGAAGGCTTCCAGGTCTTGCGTCGGTTTTTCATCTACAAATGTGCTCATGATTAGTTTGTCCTTTCCGGCTATGAATAGCGCCATGTCAACTGGCGTTATCCCCGCAGCCCGATCCATTGCGTCAGGGGTTGCGCCTTACCTTTAGCGGCTTCGAATACTTTCTCGGTCATCTCTTCAACATCTGGAACGGTCACTTCGCGACCACCCAATCCGCCGATGAAGCCAATGACTGGCGGTCTGGTGGCGCTATTGCTATACATGGCAGACCGAACTTCGGTTGCCACTACGCCACTCAAGTCCGGTGAACCGAACGAGATGTCGCGATCGAGTACGCCAATGGCCTTGAAGCGCTCCAGGCACTTGCCAATTTCCTTACCGGCAAACGGACGGAACCAGCGCAGACGAACGAAGCCAACTTTCTTGCCTTCTTCGCGCATCTTGCGGATGGCTACCTTGACCGGCGTGGAAAGTGTGCCCATGCCCAGCAGAACGACTTCCGCATCCTCGGTCATATACTCTTCGAAGAACGGGTTGCCATACTTGCGTCCGAAGATTTTCTCGAAGTCGGCATAGACTTCGCGAATCACATCGCACGCAATTTCTGTGACTGCGTAGTTCTGCCGCCGAATCTCCGTGACCCAATCTTCGTTACACTGTGGGGCCACCGAAATTACGTTATCGGGATGGAGAAGCAGATCGCCGCGATCGTACGGAGGCAGGAAACTCTTAACCTGCTGCGATGTCGGGATCTGTACCAACGCTTGCGAGTGAGTGAGAAACGCGCCGTCGCAACTGATCGCCAGGGGAACGAACATGCGGCGGTCTTCTGCCACACGATACGCGATCAGCGCTGTGTCCAGGGCTTCCTGAGCACTATCGACCCAGGTCAGCATCCAGCCCAGGTCACGGACGGCCAGAGCGTCATTGTGCTCCACGCCGAACGCGCCGGGATCGTCCAACGCCCGGTTGCCCACCATGGCAATCATGGGGACGCGGAGCGCGGGAGTTACGGTCAAACATTCCATCGCGTACATCCAACCCACACCGCTCGAACCGCAGAACACGCGAGCTCCACAAACCGACGCGTGCTTCACGATTTCGAATTGAGAATGCTCGCCTTCCGCCACGATATATTCGCAATCCATTTCGCCGTCTGCGACCAGCTGGCTGATGTATTGCATAACCGTGTCGTAAGGCCGGATCGGGTAAGCCGTGACCACATCCACGTTGGCCAGTTTGCAGGCAATCGCAATGGCCTCGGCGCCGGTGATCAGGGCTTCCTGCTCGGTACCTTTTTTCTTTTCTTCAACTGGTAGTGTTAATGTCGCCATTTCAATCTCCTTGTCTTTCATTCGGGCAAGTGTTGGTGCTGATTCTTAATTGCCCGCTGGGCTGCTAGCCTTTCTTTGCGATCTCCAGTGCCTCGGGGACCTCTTCTGCATATTGGCCGCGATAACGGAATCCATGAGACCGCTTCTCGATCGGTTCAGCCTTCTCAATCGTTGTTTCCAGCCATTTCAAATAGGCTTTCTTGTCTGTCTCGTACGCTTCCCACTGACTCTTGTTGTCGTGGAATTCGGACTCATTCACCATCGAGACGCATCCCTTGACGGGGCAAACCTCTTCGCAAACGCCGCAACCGCAGCATGCTTCGAGATTGGCGTCGTAGGTGCCTTCGGCGGTGACGTCGAACGAGGCATCTGGACAATTCAGCCAGCACAGCGTGCACTTGGTGCAGGTCGAGAAGTTGATGACCGGCCGCATCGTGCGCGTGGAGTACTTCTTGAACAGTTCATTGCGGACAGGCCGGAAGCCACCGACTTTACCCGTGACTGGATCCGGATAAGGACCGCCCTGGGGCTGACCTTTGATCGAAGCGCCGGACCGCATATCTTCCCAGCCGGGCAGTTCAAACTTGAACGGCACTTCGGGATTTCCCTGGCCAGCTTTTACTGGCACGGTGGTGAATTTCTCGAACGCGGTGCGAGCGGAAGTGACTTTCAATGCGCTCTTCAGCTTGTCGTTAATGAATTGCTCCACCGACTTCAGGCTGAACAATTCCGGAAGCGCCTTGGCGATTGCGCCCAGGACGCGGACATCCGTGTGGTCATCTTTAAACACCCACATGCCCGAGAAACTGGTGACGCCCTTCATGATTCCCAGCTTGTAAGGCTCTTCCCGGCGGTGAATGCTCTTCAGCAGTGCGGGCGCATCCTCAAGGGAAATTACGATGAGGGTGTGTCCCGGCTTCAGAGCGTGATGCACCGGCTGTAATCCGTACCATGCCCACGACTCTCCGCCCTTGCAGAGCGTGTCATCGAGAACCACGGTCAGATCGACTTGCTTTGGCTCGTATTGCGCCATCCCGGCTTCGAGCGTCAACTCGTCTTTGGCGACGATGGCGAAACTCTTGGCTGGAATACCGTTGCGTTCAGGAGCATCCCCGTAACGGCCAAAGGAAATGCCCAGTTTGCCTTCGTTGTGCGCGGCTAAAACAATGTCGCGCGTGATGTTCTTCGCTAGAGTCTTTTGAAAGACTCCCCGATAAATTACTTCGACCGCGAATAATTGACCCATCTGGCAACCTCCATTCTCTTAAAGCTTTTTCAACACAACGTTTTCAATTTCCTGCAGGTGCCGGCGCATAGCAGACTCAGCGGCTGCAGCGTCGCCCAACTTCAAAGCGGAGAGAATCCGGTGGTGACCAGCAAGCGATTTTTCCTGCCGTCCTTCCACCTGCAACGATCTCTCCCGCGTCTCACGTAACAAATCCATCAGCACATCTACAATTTTCAATACCGCGGCGTTGTCGGACGCTAAAGCAATGGCGTAGTGAAAGCGCGAGTCTTCGTCGATTCCAAGGTCGCCCGCGCGTATCTTCGCCTCCTGGCGCGAAAGGATGTCATCCATATCCGCGATTGCCTCGCGAGAGGCTTGCACAGCCGCCCGGGCCGCTAGAGCCGGTTCGATCATCCGGCGTACCTCAAGCAAATCCGCAATCCTCTTTCGCTTTTCGAGTAGCGCTGCAGCCAGGGGGTCTGGCGCACTTGCGATGGGGTTGCAAACCACCGTGCCGATGCCCTGTCGTGGCTCAAGCAAGCCCATCAGTTCCAGCGTACGAATCGCGTCTCGGACGGAACTGCGGCTGACCCCCAGCATTCGAACCAGTTCGCGCTCCGGCGGCAGCAAGTCCCCCGGTTTCAGTTCTTCCGCAATCCGCCGCTCCAGCCGTTTGGCAACTTGCTGGTAAACCTTATTTCTCGGGATGGCCTTGAACGCGACAGGAGCTGTTTCAGTGGCTAGCATCGGAATTGGTCTGATGACTGACCAATCCATTTCAGCCCTGATCTACAAACCGCACAAGGAAACGGATCACCCTTCAATGTGACATTTGGGCAAAAATCGCAACGCGAGTAGTCTGCGGTACTCTCTGTTGCGAATTTCGGCAGGGGCTACATTGCTGTAGATACTGCACCGGGGAATAAAAAGCTTCCCGATGTAGAACAGGGGATGATGTAGATACTTGAAGATGTAGATGAGCCTTGAGCGGATGAAAAATTTTGCGGTATATACTAGCGGGTAGCCCCGGCAATGCGATCATGCTTACAACCTCGAAGAAACCCCAGCTCCCTTCGGACGATAAACGCTGGCGAATCGTAAATGGAACCATGCGGCGGCACGGATTTGCCCGCGACGCGCTTATCGAAACGCTGCACACGGTTCAGGAATATTTTGGATACCTCGACAAGCCATCCCTGCAGTTTGTCGCCGAATCTCTGCACGTACCCTTGAGTCAAGCCTACGGCGTTGCCACGTTTTACCATTTCTTCACCCTGAAGCCGCCGGGGAAGCACACCTGCCTGGTGTGTCTGGGCACGGCTTGCTACATCAAGGGAGCCAACCAACTGCTTGCTGTGGCGGAAGAGTCACTTAACGTCAAAGCCGGGGAAACCACGCTGGACGGAAATGTTTCCCTGGTAAGCGCGCGGTGCATCGGCTCCTGCAGCATGGCGCCCGCCTTCATCTTTGATGGAGAAACCGGCGGCAACGTCACTGAGACCGTGCTTCGCAAAAGACTGGATGGATGGAAAAACTAATGACGCTCGAGGATCTCGAACAAATCGCAATCGAAGCGCGGGCGGTGAAGGAAAAATCTCCGCGTGCCCTCAACGTTTGCGTTGCAGCGGGGTGCCTCTCTCTCCACAGCGATGCCATCAAATCAGCGCTGGACAAAGAAGTGCAGCGCACTGGAACGAATTGTCGGGTGCGCGGAACCGGCTGCATGGGTCTTTGTTCCCTCGGCCCCCTGGTGAGCAGTGAGCCCGATGGAAATCTCTTAAGAAACGTGGCCGAGCCAGATGTAACCGAAATTGTGGCAGGACTCGCCGGTACCATGCCAGAGCGCCTGCTCTACTCGCGTGAGCAAGCATTCTTCCAACGGCAAACTACTATCGTTCTCGAGAACTCGGGCCGAATTGATCCGGAGAAGATTGAGGAGTATATCGCCGCGGATGGCTACCGGGCACTGGTACACGCGCTGGCGGAGATGTCCCCGGCGCAGATTGTGCAGGAGGTTTCAAAGAGCGGCCTGCGCGGCCGCGGGGGCGCCGGTTATCCCACGGGTCTGAAGTGGGGCACGGTGGCAAAAACGATCGGGACAACGAAATACGTGATCTGCAATGCCGACGAAGGCGACCCCGGCGCATTCATGGATCGCAGCGTGCTCGAGAGCGATCCGCATCGCGTGCTGGACGGGATGATCGTCGCTGGTTACGCGGTGGGAGCGAGCCAAGGCTATATTTATGTTCGTGCGGAATATCCGCTGGCGATCAAGCGGCTGCAAACCGCGATTCGCGAGGCGCGCCGGCTGGGGTTTTTGGGCAGCCAGATTTGCAACACCAAGTTCAGTTTTGACATTGAAATCCGCATCGGTGGCGGCGCGTTCGTTTGCGGTGAAGAGACTGCTCTGATCACTTCGATTGAAGGCCGCCGCGGCATGCCGCGCCCGCGCCCGCCATTTCCTGCACAGTCTGGATTGTGGGAGATGCCGACGCTGATCAACAACGTAGAATCTTACGCCAACATCCCAAGCATCCTCCGGCACGGCGGCGAATGGTATGCCTCGCTGGGCACGAAGAAAAGCAAAGGGACAAAAGTATTTGCGCTCTGCGGGAAAGTTCGGAATGTGGGCTTGATCGAAGTGCCCATGGGCACACCACTGCGGCAGATTATTTTTGAAATTGGCGGCGGAGTTCCAGAGGGGCATCGCTTCAAAGCGGTGCAGACTGGCGGACCCTCCGGCGGCTGCATTCCGGAACAGTTTCTCGATCTTCCAGTGGACTATGAATCGTTGAAGGAAGTCGGCTCGATCATGGGTTCCGGCGGCATGATCGTGATGGATGATACCGCCTGCATGGTGAACGTGGCGCGCTATTTCATGGAGTTCTGTATGTCCGAATCATGCGGCAAGTGCATTCCGTGCCGCGCCGGCACGGCGCAGATGTTCGAACTCCTCACCCGCATGACCACTGGAACCGCGACGCTGAATGATCTCGATCTCCTGGAAGAACTCTGCGACATGGTTAGTAGCACCAGCCTCTGCGGCCTCGGCCAGAGTGCTCCGAATCCAGTGCTGAGCACTCTGCGCTATTTTCGCGACGAATATACCGAGCACATCGTCGACAAACATTGCCGTGCCGGAGTATGTGAATGCAACAAACTGGCGGAGGTCTCCGCGTGAATCCGGCCCCGGCTGTAAAAACGCTTTCAATCGACGGCAAGGACGTGAGCGCGAGCGTCAACCAAACCATTCTCGACGCTGCGCGAGAAAATGGAATTTCGATTCCCACGCTCTGCCATCTCGACGGACTCACGGAAGTGGGAGCCTGCCGGATGTGCCTGGTGGAACTGAAAGGTTCGACTCGATTGCAACCCGCCTGCGTGACGCTGGTAGAAGAAGGTATGGAGGTCACTACCCAGACGCCGCGCCTGCAGAAATATCGGCGGATGGTGCTGGAACTTCTGTTTGCCGAACGCAATCATGTCTGTTCGGTGTGCGTTGCCAACAATATGTGTGAACTGCAGGACCTCGCGAAAGAGCACGGCGTCACCCACGTGCGCTTTCCCTACCGCTCACCGACGCTTGCTGTGGATGTCTCGCATGAACGCTTTGCCCTGGATCACAATCGCTGCATCCTGTGCACGCGTTGCGTGCGGGTGTGCAACGAAATCGAGGGCGCCCACACCTGGGATCTCCTCGGCCGCGGTGTCAATTCCTTGCTCATCAGTGACCTGCATCAGCCCTGGGGCGAGTCCGACACGTGTACCAGTTGCGGCAAGTGTATCCAGGTGTGCCCCACCGGCGCGCTGTTCGATAAGAGCAAAGTGGGTGGTAAAGGGCGCAAGAATCCAGAATTTCTCTCTTACTTAAGGGACATGCGGGAAGGCCCCCGATGAGCAAACCCAGGCTCGCAACTGTTTGGCTCGACGGCTGTTCCGGCTGCCATATGTCTCTCCTCGATATGGATGAACGATTGGTCGAGTTGAGCGAGCGCTTCGATTTGGTGTATTCGCCGCTGGTGGATTACAAACAGTTTCCGGCGCAGGTGGACATCGCTCTGGTCGAGGGCTCGGTCAGCAGTGATGAAGACGAACACAAAATAAGGCTCGTGCGAGCCAACACCCGCATTCTGGTTTCCCTTGGCGATTGTGCAGTGACGGGCAATGTGCCCTCTATGCGGAACTCCATTCCTGTATCAGAGCTACTTGAGTGCGTTTACCGGGGAAACGGTCTGTTGCAGCCGCAGGTGCCAAAGGAGCGCTTGCCCTCGCTGCTGGCGCGTGTGCGCCCGGTACACGAAGTGGTAAATGTGGATGTGTTCGTCCCGGGTTGTCCACCTTCTGCCGACACCATCTATGCGGTAATCAGCGACTTGCTCGCGGGACAAGTTCCCGACGTAGCGGCGTTGTCTCGCTTTGGTGCGTAACCGGCGGTGATTTGCTCTGGAGTGAGAAAGAAAACAAGAAGATGTCCAAAACCATCACGATCGATCCGGTTACGCGCATCGAAGGCCACGCCAAGATTACGCTGCAACTCGACGATCATGGCGAGGTCTCCGAGGCGTATTTTCAGGTCACACAATTCCGGGGATTCGAAAAATTCTGCGTCGGACGCCCGTTCTACGAGATGCCTTACTTGATGGAAAGGATCTGCGGCATCTGTCCGGTGAGCCATCTGCTGGCCTCCGCAAAAGCCTGCGACGTGCTTCTGGCGATGAAAGTTCCGCCATCCGCCGGCAAGCTGCGCCGCATGTTGAATCTGGCGCAACTCATTCAGTCGCACGCGTTGAGTTTTTTCTATCTATCGGCGCCGGATTTTCTCATGGGGATGGATGCCGACCCCAAAGAACGCAATCTTTTCGGCGCGATACGCAAGAATCCGGAGCTGGGCCGCGGAGGAATTCGTCTGCGGCAATTCGGCCAGCAGGTAATCGAAACGCTGGCCGGCAAGCGCATTCATCCCGGTTGGGTTGTCCCCGGAGGAGTGAACGAACCGCTAACCATCGAGAAGCGCGACAAGCTTTTAGCACAGATACCGGAAGTGATTGCGATCGCGCAGAAGGCCCTGGCGTGGTTCAAAATCGAATTCGAAAACTTCCGGGAAGAGATCCGCACGTTCGCAAATTTTCCCAGCCTGTTCATGGGATTGGTCACTCCCGATGAGCGCGCCGGATACTACGAAGGGAAAATCCGGTTTACCGATTCTCACGGAAACATCGTTGCCGACAAACTCGAACCGGCAAATTACGCCGACTTTCTAGGCGAAGCGGTGGAACCGTTCACCTTCATGAAGTTTCCCTACTACAAGCCCCTCGGCTATCCCGGGGGCATCTACCGCGTAGGTCCGCTGGCACGCATCAACCTGGTGGAGAATTGCGGCACTCCCCTGGCCCAGCAGGAATGGATCGAGTTCCGCGCCCTGGAACGAGGCGCCGTGTTGAGCTCGTTTCATTATCATTACGCGCGGCTTATTGAGATACTTTTTGCGATCGAGCATATCGAAGAGTACTTACTGGATCCCATCATTATGAAGACCCACGCGCGCTACTCCGCCTCGCTGAATAATCTTGAGGGGGTGGGCTGTTGCGAAGCGCCCCGCGGCACTTTGATCCATCACTATCGTGTGGATGAGCAGGGACTCATTACCTGGGCCAATTTGGTGATTGCCACCGGGCACAATAATCTGGCGATGAATCGCGGCATTCTGCAGGTCGCGCGCCATTTCGTGCGCAGCGAAAAACTCAACGAAGGAATGTTGAACCGCGTCGAAGCAGTCATCCGCGCCTTCGACCCCTGCCTGAGTTGCTCCACCCACGCCTATGGACAAATGCCGCTGCAAGTTCGGCTGGTCTCTGCGGACGGTAGAGTGCTTGACCAGATTTGCGGGTGATCATGAGTCGGGCTCTGGTGCTGGCATGCGGAAACTCTCTGCGCGGCGACGATGGCGTCGCACTTCGAATTGTGAGTCAATTGGAGAATTCCATATGCGATTCGGCAATAAAATTTCACTCTCAACAACAGTGGACTCCCGAACTCGCTGAACCCATCAGCCAGGCAGAGATCGTAGTGTTCGTGGATGCTGCCTTGGGTACGCCGCCCGGGGCAGTTACGTGCCGGCAACTCCACCCGAGCCCGACCACGCCGCGGGACAGCATACATCACAGTTCTCCTGAATTTCTGTTGCTCCTCGCGGAGCAACTTTATCGCAAGCAGCCAGTGCGCGCCTATCTGGTTACAGTCGCTGGAGCAGCGTTTGAGTTGGATGAGAACCTGTCTGATCCAGTTCGCCGTGCCATTCCCGAGGCAGGCGAATTGATCAAGGACCTACTAACGGCTGCCGCAATCGCCGAGGATTAGTGGGCAATTAGGAAGGCGGGAGGTCGAGCGAATGTGTCCTGTCAGGGTCGGCATCGCTGGAAAAGCGAGACGGTTCAGGGCGGTATCCGCTGCGCGTGCGGATTTTGTGTTTCTTCAAATGGTCGCCCACCAGTTTTACCGTGATCGTACGCCAGCCCGAGTTGGCATTGTACTTGGGATAGTAGCTTAGCGAATAAAGATGCTCTAAATCGTCCCGGACAGAGGCAAACGCCTGCTTCTCGTCCTTCCAGTTCTTGGCAAAGTAGGCCTTGCCGCCGGTCGCCGCAGTCATGCGGTCAAATACAGCAGTGGATACCGGTTCTAACTTGGCTTCTTGCGTACTAATCATGTAAATGGAAACCCCGGCGGACTGCGCGAATTCGGAGACATCCTCTGGTGGCACTACGCTGGAGTTGTCAGGGCCATTGGAAAACACTACAACTACTTTCCTGCCCTGATATTGACTCGCATCCTTGAGCGTAAGCAATAGCGTGTTGTAAAGCGCAGCCTCATCTCCCGCCACCGTAGACCGCACCGCTCGTAAAACTTGTGCTCGGTCTGCAGTAAGAGCAGCAGCCCGAGAGAGATCTCGACTGTAAGAATAGAATGCAATTCTATCCGCACTTCCCAGAGAACGAACAAACTCGGCAATCGCATCTTGCGCGAACACGAAGCCGCGATACATATAATTGCTCGTATCAAATAAAAGGAAGACATTCGCTCCGGCGACTAGGGAACTGAGCGCAGGCGAAGAATTCGGGAGAGAAGAGTCCTTGCCCGGATGACCTGATCCTTTGGGGCCGGCCGATTCAATGAGACTGAGAGCAGGTTCATTGCCTTCGGCAAAGGTCGCGATCTTCTCCGCAATCCCATCTTCCGTGACGGCAAAATCTTCGGGTCGAAGTCCCGTGATGTAGTTCCCATTTTTATCAGTCACTGCCACGTTGAGCTGTACCAGATTGACGACCACGTGAAGGTCGGGACTCTCCTGAGATTCGACCCCAGTTCCAAAGCAGATAAAGAGACTCGCAAAAAAACAAATAAATAGAAGGGATTTCCTTACCATCGCGCTTGACTCCCTATTCTGCGAACGCATCGCTGCATCATTGAATTACTTACTGCAATTTGCCTCACTGCCGACTGACGTTCACGGTGGTAAGCGACGCAATCTTGCCGTTTCGAAACTGTTCGCCCGTTTCGTGCATCGCTCGAAGTAGCGCCGGCCAGTCTTCCAAATCGGTTGCGAAAATTTTCTCGACCATGGATCGCGTCAGCTGCGGTACCATGCGGTTGAGGTTTACAGCCGGAAGCCCGGTCTCATCAGCTAGTCGAGCCCAGTACAGATTGGGCGAATCCCACGACTCACCCAGGAAACGGCTGGCGTATCCCGTGAACGCAGGAAGAGGCCCAATATTCAGCAGTTCCCGAAAGTAGGTTTGATCCAAGGTCGGATGCGGTACACCAAAATCGCGCGACAAGCGCTTCCAATTGACTTCCTGGGGATCTCGACGAGAGAGCGATTGCAGTTCCTCGCTCGCCCTTCCCCAAGTACCGGTTTCTCCGGGATAGCTGCGGTAGAATTCCGCTGTCAAATAAAATGTGTCAGCGGGCGTCATTCGCGGGAGTATCTCCGACGCGTGTCCAGCCCTTAAAGCTTGGTCGATTTGCGCCAGCCGCCGGGCATTCGTGCGATCCGACAGGATCGTTATCACCTTCACACGCAGTTCTTCATCCTTCGCAGAAGCGGTCAGGAGTTCCTCACCCGCTCGCTGATACAGCGCCACTGCGTGCAGCTCATTCTGACTCACATTCCACCAACGCGGCAAAATCGCATTGGTCAGCAGGACAGGCGTCAATTCCTTCCAGACGAGGGCTTGAACGTTTTCCGGCGAAATAAAATCTTGTTCGAGATCGGCAAGAACATACGGCAGATCGGCAAGAGAACCAACAAAGTGAGCACCTCCTCCGGCGGGCGATCCTTGGCCGAGCAGTTGCGGAGTCTGCCAGACACTCTTTATGCCGCTCACCGTCTCCGCATCAAAATCGTGAGAGCGAACCAGCAGCGGGTTGCTATGCAGAGCTTGGGCGCCGGGTGGCTCATAATAGGCATAATTCAAACCAACCAGAGTGTCCCTCAAGAAAGAAGCAAGCTGACCGCGCGCCTCTTCCAGTTGCGCGGGCGAAGGCGCGGGAGAGTTAAGCACACTCGCTACATCACTTCGCATCTGTAGTTCGGTGTGATGGTTGTTGTAGATTCCTGCCGACCATACCGTTCTTTCACCATTCGTGAAGATCGGTCGCGGCATCTCGAATTCGCGAATCTCGCCCGCTTCATGCATCACGAACTGGTCCATCGGTTTGCCTTGACCTTTTGCAGTTAAGGCATCGCCTAACGCAAGCAGTGTGTCGAGAGAGACCAACCGCTGGCCGTCCAGTACAGAACGAATTCTGATCGCAAGCTCCTTGTGGATCCTGTCGCCTTCGGCCGTAGTCTGCCGAGGTCCCGCGAGCAGTTCGATGATTTCATCCTGAGAAACTCTCGGCTGGCCATTGACAAATCGAAACAGTTCTTCAAGCGAAGCTCGCCCCGAGTTATACAACTGAGGAGCAGATCGAATTTTTGCGAACGGCTTGATCACTTGCTGCCATGAATCGTTCAGCCGCACATTCGGGATTTGTCCCTGCCGGGCCAGAATCTGCCAGATTCCGATATTTGCCTGAAAGGTACCGAGCGCATTGCCGCGCATAGCATTGGGAACGTTATTTAGCGCTTCAGCCGTTTCCAGAAACATGGCAATCGATCGGTCATTTAACTCCTGAAATTCGGAGAAGATCCGGTACTGATCACTAAAATCCGCAAATTTGTCCGCCAACAAGCGTACCGTCGCAGGAGCCAGCCGATGTTCGGGAGCTCGCCTGCTCTCGAGGGCGCTAATCATCATGTATTTCTGCAGCGGGCCGTCATCGGTGGTCGCCCGCGAAAGAGCGAACATCGCCTCCACGAGCTGATCGGGAGTAGTCACGTGGCCGCTGCGCTTGCCCCACTGGCGCACGGTGCGGGAGTCGCTCTTTTGCCGAAGGATATCTCTCCATACCTCGAGATTTCCCGGAACCAGAGGTTCGCCGCTAGATTCAAACTGAAGCCGTGTAGCCAATAGCAACAGTTCAGGAGCGGGTCTGAACACTCCGACTGTGGCCCCACTCGACGGATCTGGAGCCCGAAGAGCCTCGTAGAAACGCCGCAGCCGATGCGGTTCGGTGAAATATGACTGGCGACTTCGGCTCACTCGTGAGAGCACGTCAAAATAGGCGGTTAGCCACCCTTTATCGGTGGCTAGTAATTTCTGAACGAAGGCTGCAGGGGATGCCGGGCTGGCGCCCACCAAATCCCTCCATGCATGTTCCGCTTCCGGCCCTCCGGGAACGACTACTTGTCCGTCTCGAATGCAGAGATGGCTTCCGTAAAAATCGAGGACTGCGGCGTAAGGCAATAGTCTCCTGATCCCAATCGATGTCTGCAAAACCATATCGGTTTCAGGATCAAGCTTGGAAAATGCCCAATACAAGCGTGCCAACGCCGGGTCGTACACGATTGTGTCAATCAGATCCCTGCTGACTTCTTTGTGGTTCTTCGCGCTGGCCATGGTCCAGGTGCCCGCCGCGAACAGTACCGGCACGGGAAACGATGAGTACGCGTAGGCGAAAGGCTTGCCTCCTTGCAACGTCCGCTCCAACTCTGGAAGAGGAAATCCGGAGTCGATGGTCACGAATGCTCTCTCGGAATCGGCGGTCTGCAAGGACGTGTCAGCCGCTCCACAGTCTGGTCGGGTTCGATAGCCAAGGACGGCCAGAAGCGGTTTCGCGTCATCACAGTTCGTGACGTGAATCTTGCCATCGGCGCCAACCAGCAATGAAAGCTCGCGCGCCTGAACAACATACCGGCTCAACAGAATAAGAAATTCAGTTCTTCTGGATCCCTCATAACCTTGCATAAACACGTTTCTGCTTAGTAGGGGGAGCACTTCTTCGGGCGTAACTTTTTGACTGATGCCGGCCATGCGCAGAAAGGAGCGCAGCGGACCTGGAATCATGAACTCGGACGAGTTCGGTACCACTTCGTCTGGAGGCGAGACCGCAGCGGCGTTCGCAGATGAAGAAAAGGATGGAAAGACTAGAGCGACTGCAAGAAGGGACAGGCAAAGAGGGACTTTCACGGAAGGATACCTCTTCGAGCCGGTAGAACTAACTCATCCAGGAGTACGTCGCGGAGAGCAGGGATTGTGATTCATCCGCGAGACTGGGTCGTTCGCCGTTTCCGAGTTTGTGATCCCGGCCCCGATTCCAATTCCAATGTGGCCAACATAAACCATGCTTCTCGATTATCCAAGCAATTTCGTCAGTTTGTGATCGGTTTTTCCTTTATCGCACGGGAATGCGACGCCGTAATCGATGTCGGTATAGAGCCGGCGGCTCGAAGCTGGCGAAGTGGCGCCCTCTTCAGCTCGCTTTCGCTTCTTCGTCGCGCCGTCGGGAAGCGGCTCCTTGAGGGTCGGTTAGTATATCCACCCACTTCGGGTCTGGCGAGGCCGCGGCGTCATAGTTGTCATGCCAGTTCCACCACTTGTAGGGCGGATTCTGCGGATAACCCTCTGGCGAGTCCTCCCAAGTCTCTTGACGGCCGAGCGGCGTGATGTCGAGGTAGCTCCAGATGCTCCCCATCGCCTCGTCGCCGCGGTTGTTGATAAAGTATGTGCGGAACACCCGCTCGCCGTCGCGGAAGAACACGTTATGGCCGTGCCATTCGTCGACCCCGAAGTCCTTGTCGAAGCTGTCGGTCATGGTGTACCAGGGCATCTCCCAGCCCATCCGTTCCTTCAATCGCGCGATGGCCTCCTGGGGCGCGCGCGAGGCATAGGCGAGGGTGGTGTCGCGGGCATTCAGGTGGGCAAGATTGGAGACCTGATCGGCGCCCAGGGAGCAGCCGCGGCAGGCGTGCTCGGGCCAGCCGAATACGCCGGGCTCGAAGAAGGCGCGATAGACGATCAACTGAGGGCGGCCCTCGAACAAATCGAGCAAGTTGACCTTACCCTTGGGTCCGTCGAACACGTAGTTCTTCTCCACCGCCATCCACGGCATGCGCCGGCGCTCGGCGGCCAGCGCATCACGGGACTGGGTCAGGGCCTTCTCCTTCACCAGGAGCTGCTTCCGCGCGGTCTCCCACTCCTGCTGCGACGCGATCGCTGGTGTCTTCATCGCCACATGCTCTTTGCCGTGTTCCTTACTTTTGCCTTTTTTCGTCGACATTTTATTTCTCCTTGGTCACTCAGATTCGTTTATTTAGATTGGTTATTTGGATTTCGGGATGATTTATTCCGCTCCTTTCTTTTTGCGCGAAGCCTCACAGCCAAAGCTCCCTTGCGGCAGCATTAGGTCAAGGTCGGCTGGCCTTCCCCAATCGGCTTGGGGAGAAGTCGCCCCGGTTTCCGGACGGTCATGGTCCGCACTGCGGCTAGTCTTTATCAACATCTGCCAAATCTGCAGCGACGAACCAACGTTCTAGACCAAAGACACGCCCCATTCGCGAGGCACTTCGGATTGCGATCGCTACCCATTCGCCTCAGGAATTTCGGACGTCGGCCTGCTTTTTGCGGCTCCTGAGACAGCGGGCCAGAAGCATCCGAAGCGGAGAGTACGATTTTCAACGCATACATCAGAAGTTCGCTTTCATCAGGATTGACGTTAGTGGCTATTTTGTTATAGTTACCATCACAATTTATTAAGTGGATTGATGCGTCAAGGAAGGGTTTCCAATGGCTAGTGCGCTGATGAAACTCAAGGCAGCGGAGGAAGGTGACGGGCAACATCAGATCGGGCTACGGCAGCGGAAGAAGGCGCGCTTGCGGCAGCAGATTATCGATACCAGCATCAGATTGTTTCGTAAGCACGGATACGAGCAAACCCGCATCGATGACATTGTGCAGGTGCTGGAAATCAGCCAACCCACTTTCTTCCGATATTTCCCGACTAAGGACGCGGTTCTGCGCGTGGTGGGAGAGCGCGGGTACGCCTGTATCTGTGATCGGCTACGTTCCGAACTCTCGAGCAAAGCGGATATGGGCGAGCGTCTACGCCGTCTCTATCTGACTATGGCACGCGAGGTGGAAAACGACAGAAAACTTTGGCAAGCAGTGGTCCTGTCAGGGGCCATGGATCCGGTGCGCTCCGCAGAACTGAGAGGTCACGAGGAGGCTGCCGCCAGCTTGCTGCGCGAGATTCTGACGCAAGGCCAGAAGCGGGGCGACGTGACGAGCGCATTTCCAGTTGTGCATTTGGCAGAGTTCATGGAAGGGCTCTACAACACAGTCGTAAGGCAATGGGCAGTGGATCTGACCGGTCCGCACAAGCTCACTGACCGTGTCCGAAGCGCCGTGGAGTTCTTCTTGCGCGGCATCCGCCCGTAATTGCTCAGATCCAGGATATGAGCAAGGAGCACGATGAAGGCTGCTGTTTTGCATGAATTCAAGGTGCCATTAGCGATCGAGGATGTGCCTCGACCGGAACCGGGCGACGACGAAGTCTTAATCGAAGTGGAAGTTTGCGGTGTGTGCCATTCCGATCTCCACGTGGCCGACGGTGACTGGAAGCAATTCGGCAGCATCGTAAAGAAGCCGCTGATTCTGGGGCATGAAATCGTCGGCGAGGTGGTGGAGCGAGGGTCGGCGGTGCAGAGTGTGCAGGTCGGAGAACGGGTAGGAGTACCGTGGCTGCAATGGACCTGCGGGCGGTGTGAGTTTTGCCGGGAAGGCAACGAAAATCTGTGCGTGCGGCAGCGCATCACCGGTGTAATGGTGGATGGAGGATATGCGGAATTTGCGAAGGCGCCGGCCAGCCATGTGGTCAAAATTCCGGCCAACCTTCCTTCGGAACAAGCAGCACCGCTGCTTTGTGCGGGAGTCACCGTACATCGCGCCCTGAAGCAGGCCAAAGTGCAAACCGGGCAGCGCCTGGCGGTCTTTGGAGTGGGCGGGCTCGGTCACCTTGCTATTCAGGTCGGGCGGGCGGCGGGCGCAGAAGTGGTTGCAATCGACGTCGCCGAAGAAAAGCTCGCGCTGGCGAAATCACTCGGCGCTGCTCGTGCGCTAAACATATCTACGAGCAACGTAGTTCAGGAGTTGCGGAAGTCTGGCGGAGTGCACGTTGCGATCGTCACTTCAGCCGCCAAGGCCGCTTACGACATGGCGTTCTCTTGTGTGCGGCCGAGCGGGATGCTGCTTGTAGTGGGATTGCCTGCGCAGGAGATTTCATTCCCTCCGATACTGATGGCTGCCGCCGAGATTCAGGTCAGGGCTTCGGCCGTGGGCACGCGCGAAGATCTCCGCGAGGTCTTGGCAATGGGAGCGGACGGGACCCTGCGCTGCCAGGTGTCTGCGCGCCGGCTCGCCGAGGTCGGTGAGGTTCTAGCGCAGCTAAGCCGTGGCGAAATCCGCGGACGCGCGGTGCTGCGGATGCGGAATTAATTGCCCTTAGTAGTGCTGCCGCGAACACGGCCTGGCTGCTGGTTAATTGACGTTAGTAGCAATATTATGTTATTAACTATCACTTTGACTGCGGGAGCTCTCCCAGAAAGGCGCACCCGGTGAATGTCAAACAGCTGTTCGACCTGACGGGACGCGTGGCCATTATTTCGGGCGGATCGATGGGACTGGGGCGGCAGATGGCGCAGGGTCTGGCGGAAATGGGTACGAACCTCGTACTCTGCGCCCGCAGGCAGGAACGCTGCGAACAAGCAGCAGAGCAACTGCGCAGCTCCGGCGTGCAGGCGCTTGCTTTTGGATGCGATGTCAGAGAGCCGGCTGCGATTCATGAAGTCGTGAATGCGACGCTGGCGAAGTTCGGCCGCATCGACATTCTGGTCAACAGCGCGGGCGTATCGTGGGCGGCTCCGGTTGAAGATATGACGCTGGAGCAGTGGGACAAAGTTCTCTCAACTAACTTGACGGGCACATTTCTGTTTTGCCAGGCCGCAGGTAAGGCCATGCTGACGCAAAGGTCGGGCAAGATCATCAACATTGCATCCGTGGCAGGATTAGGTGGATCGTCGGCGGAACTGCAAGCGATCGGCTACCACGCCAGTAAAGGTGGCGTGATTGCTTTCACCAAGGATCTGGCATGCAAATGGGCGCCCCACAACATCCAGGTAAATGCGATCGCCCCGGGATGGTTTCCCACCCATATGTCAGAGTGGGTCATCCAGCATCGTAAAGAATCGCTGCTCAGCAAGATTCCTCTTGGCCGCTTTGGTGGCGATGACGATTTGAAAGGTGCGACAGTTTTTCTGGCATCGGAAGCCTCGGCTTACGTAACGGGCCACGTGCTGGTGGTCGATGGAGGCCAGTCGGCTTGGTAAGAATGAAGTTATGAATCTTCCGCTGACACCTGTGCGCTTTCTCCGCTACTCGGAACAACAGTTTCCTCGTAAGACGGCGGTGGTGTGCCAGGAACGGCGTTTCACCTATACGGAATTTGCCGACCGGGTTGGCCGTTTAGCAGGTGCGCTTCGCAGCGCCGGAGTAAAGCCCGGGGACCGCGTGGCCTTTCTCAGCTTGAACTGCCATCGGCTGCTCGAAGCCTACTACGGAGTTCTTGAAGCCGGCGGCATTTTGCTCCCTCTGAATATCCGTCTCGCCGCTCCGGAGCTCGTCTACATTTTGAACCATTCTGGCGCAGCGGTGCTGTTCCTGGAGCAGGAGTTCGTCGGGCTCGTTGACTCCTTCCGGAGCGAGCTTCACACCGTGCGTTCGTTTTATCAGCTCGAAGGAACGCCGCAGGCAGCGTGGCTTTCCGAGAAAACTTACGAGCAGGCATTGGTCTCGGCCACGCCCTTCCGCGAAGAATTAATGAGGTTTGACGAAAATTCCGTTGCCGAGATTTTTTACACCAGTGGAACCAGCGCCAGTCCGAAAGGCGTGATGCTCACGCATCGTAATGTTTACCTGCACGCCATGAACCTTGCGGTCTATCACCACAGCCGTTATGAAGACGTGCTGATGCATACCATCCCTTTATTTCACGCGAATGGATGGGGAGCGGCTCACACGATCACGTCCGTGGGAGGAACGCACGTGATGCTTCCGCGCTTCGTGCCGGAAGAAGTATTCCGTTTAGTCGAGCGGGAGCGCGTTAGCGCTCTGAGCCTGGTGCCGATTATGGCCACTGCATTGGTAAATTGCCCCGCGCGTTCCAAGTACAACCTCAACAGTGTGCAGTGGTCGGTGATCGGCGGTGCAGCATCTTCCCCGACTTTGATTCGCGAAGTCGAGACGATATTGGGGTTCAAATGTTTTTCTGCCTACGGACTGACCGAGTGTTCCCCTTCGTTATCGATTGCAGAACTGAAACCCGACATGGAATGCACGCCGGAGGAGCGGCATTCGATGCAAGCCATGACTGGCTATGCCTATCCGGGGCATGAGCTTCGCGTGGTCGACACGGAAGACAATCACGTGCCGCACGACGGAGTCACCATGGGAGAAATCATTGCGCGCAGCGATGGCGTGATGGCGGGTTACTGGCAACAGCCGGAAGCTACCGCCGAGGCTCTGAGGGGCGGATGGTTTCATACTGGCGATATGGCCGTGGTTGCGGAGAACGGGTATATCCGGATCGTCGATCGCAAGAAGGACATTATCGTGAGTGGCGGAGAAAACATTTCGTCGCTCGAAGTTGAAAAAGCACTCGTGGCGCATCCTGACGTTTACGAAGCTGCTGTGATTCCGGTGGCCGATGAGAAATGGGGTGAGGTTCCGATCGCGATAGTGGTGACGAAACCAGGACGCAAGCTCACTGAAACAGAATTGATAGAGTTCTGCCGCGCGCGGCTGGCTCACTACAAATGTCCGCAAGCGATTGAGTTCTGTGAGAGCTTGCCCCGGACGGCGACCGGCAAAGTTTTGAAAAGAGAGTTGCGAAAAAAATATCGAACGGATCTCTAGCCTCGGCGATGAGGCGAAAACAGTTGTCCGAGAGGTTGGTTTTGCGAAGACGCTTATGAACGACCTTGTAAGAGTGACTCAAGACAACGATGTCGCGGTGATCACCATCGATAATCCGCCGGTCAACGCGCTCAGTCCGGGCGTGCCGCAGGCGATCGAGGCCGCGATTGATGAAATGAATGCGGACCCGGCGGTCAAAGCCGCGGTCATCATCGGCGCCGGCCGTACTTTTATTGCCGGCGCCGATATCAAGGAATTCGGCAAGATGACCTCCGGCGCTAGTCCGCGTAGGACTATGCTGCCGTTTCTGCTTCATATTGAAGACAGCGTCAAGCCGGTGGTAATCGCGATTCATGGAACCGCTTTTGGCGGCGGATTGGAACTGGCCATGGCTGGCCATTACCGCGTGGCATCACCCACGGCGCAGGCAGGCCAGCCGGAAGTGAAGCTCGGAATTATTCCTGGGGCGGCGGGAACGCAGCGTCTGCCGCGGCTCGTGGGTGTCGCGAAAGCGGTGGAAATGTGTGCCGAGGGTAAGCCGGTTTCCGCCCGCGAGGCTGCCGCGCTGGGACTGATCGATCGTTTAGTCGATGGGGACCTCCTCTCTGGGGCCGCGGCCTTCGCTCGCGAAATCGCCGGTAAGCCCATCTCCAAGACGCGCGAGCGAACAGCAAAGCTGGGGGATGCGACTGAGAACACCGCAGTCTTTGCCGCCGCGCGCGATGCCGCTCGCAAGAAGCAACGCGGAATGACAGCTCCGCTAGCGGCGATTGATGCCGTAGAAGCGGCGACCAAAATGAACTTCGACCAGGGCTGCCAGACTGAGCAGAAATTGTTCACCGAATGCCTTTTCTCCGATCAGTCGAAAGCGCTCATCCATGTTTTCTTCGGAGAGCGCGAAGTCGCAAAGGTTCCCGATATTGCGAAAGAGACACCGGTGCTGCCTGTGGACTGCGCTGCGGTTGTCGGCTCCGGAACCATGGGTGGCGGCATCGCAATGGTTTTTGCCAACGCCGGCATTCCGGTGCTACTGAAAGACGTCGATCAGGCGGCGCTCGATGCGGGCATGGGGAAGATACGGAAGAACTATGCGAACTCCGTGCAGCGAGGGCGTTTTTCTCAGCAATTCGTGGACGAGCGGTTGCAATTGATCAGGCCGGTGATCACCTACGATGGATTCTCGGATGCAGACATGGTGGTGGAGGCAGTCTTCGAGGGCATGGCGCTGAAGAAGAGTGTCTTTGCAGATTTGGACCGCGTCTGCAAGCCGGGAGCAATCCTAGCGAGCAATACGTCGACGCTGAATATCGATGAAATCGCTGCGTCCACCTCGCGGCCAGAGGCGGTGATCGGAACGCACTTTTTCAGTCCAGCCAATGTGATGCGTCTGCTGGAAATCGTGCGCGGAAAGAAGTCCGGCAACGAAGTGATTGCTACATGCATGCAGCTCTCGAAGAAGCTGGGAAAAATCGGCGTGCTGGTGGGGAACTGTCGCGGCTTTGTCGGCAACCGCATGTTTGGACCGTACAGACGGGAAGCGCAATTTCTAGTGGAAGAGGGAGCAGACGTAGGAGCCGTGGATAAAGCGTTAGTGGATTTTGGCTGCGCCATGGGTCCGCTGGCAACGGGTGATCTGGCCGGTCTCGATGTGGGCTGGCGTATTCGCAAGGAGTATCGCTATTTGGAAAAACCCGGAATCCGGCAGCCTTTTGCGGAAGATCGTCTATGCGAACTGGGGCGCTATGGCCAGAAGACGATGAAAGGTTGGTACCGGTACGACGAGAATCGGCGCGCGAGCGCCGATCCGGAGGTTGCTGCTTTCGTACGGAAGTGGAGCACAGAAGCGGGAATCCCACAGCGGCAAATCTCGGCGGAGGAGATTGTCGATCGCTGCATCTATGCGCTGGTAAATGAAGGAGCGCGCATTCTCGAAGAGGGATTCGCGTTGCGCGCCGTCGATATCGACATTATTTATATCAACGGCTATGGATTTCCCGCGTATCGCGGCGGCCCGATGTGGCATGCCGACACAGTGGGGCTGCCAACGGTTTACCAACGTATTTGCGAATTCCACCTGCAGCACGGAGAACTCTGGGAGCCAGCTCCTCTGCTGCGGCGTTTGGCGGAATCGGGAAAGACCTTCGGCGAGTTTGACAAGCAGCGAGCCCCGGCCGCTTAAAGAGTTCGAAGAGTCCGCTGGTTCATTGGGTATCCGTATCTTCGCGAGAGTGTGTTGCTGACTTACCGGTAGCTGATGCAGAACGGCTATGAATGCAGTTTGTGATCAAGCGATAACTGCAAGGGCAGGCGAGGAACTCAACCTTGACCGGCTGCAGCCATTTCTGTTTGAGCACTTCGGCCAGAATAAAGCTCCCTCGGTCGAACAGTTTCCGAGCGGGCACTCGAACTTGACCTACCTGTTACGCCTTGGACGCCGGGAGGTTGTGCTTCGGCGCCCGCCTTTCGGAAGCAAAGTGCGGTCGGCGCATGACATGGCTCGTGAGTATCGTGTGCTCTCAAAGCTGTCGGCCGCATATCCGGCAGCTCCGAAAGCAATTCTCTTTTGCGGCGATCTGTCGATTCTCGGTGCTCCGTTTTATCTGATGGAAAGGATTCGCGGAGTCATCATCCGTCGCGATCCCCCTCACGGCACGCCGTTTCCGCCGAAGACCGCGCGAGAGTTGAGCGAAGCGTTTATAGACAACCTAGTGCGACTGCACCGCGTTGATTACTCGGCAATCGGTTTGCCTGATCTGGGCAAAACCCAGGGCTATCTCGAACGCCAGGTCAGGGGATGGATTGAGCGCTATCACAATTCAAGGACTCACGACTTGTCAGAAGTGGAGCGGATTTCGGCATGGATGATCGAACGAATGCCGGTGAGTCAGCGGGCGGCTCTGATCCATAACGATTATAAGTACGACAATCTTGTCCTCGATCCGGCGGATATCACAAAGATCGTCGGAGTTCTGGACTGGGAGATGTGCACTCTTGGAGATCCGTTGACCGACCTGGGAACAGCGCTGGCGTATTGGTCTGATCCGCAAGATCCTGAAGAACTTCAGGAAATTCGCTCTGCACCAACCACTTTGCCGGGAACACTCAGCCGCCGGCAGTTAATCGAACGCTACACCGCGGCAATGGGCATGGATCATGCCGATATGACCTTCTACCTGACGTTTGCACGCTTCAAAGTCGCCGTCATTCTGCAGCAGATTTATTACCGCTACGCCCAGGGATTAACGCAGGACGAGCGGTTCGCGGCTCTGCCCAAACGAATTCGAATATTACTTCGCGCCTCGTGGAATTGCGCGGAATGCGGGGCGATATGAAGGCGCCTTCACTACGGGTAATACCGCACCAGCCACTCAGCGATGCAGCAAGGTTTAGCGGCGGACTGACTCTCGACATGGATCAAAAAGGCTGCGTCGGTGAATTCGGGCGACTGCTTCGCCGACAGCAGAGTGACCCGAGCCCTGACCGAAGCGCCGGCGCGAACCGGCGCAGGAAACCGCACTCTATTAAGCCCGTAGTTGATGCTCATCGCGACGCCCGAGCCAATCTGGACTGCCTGCTTCAGGAAATAACTAATCAACGAAAGTGTGAGAAAACCATGTGCAATGGTGGTCCCGAATGGCGATTCGCGCTGAGCGCGTTGCGGGTCCAAGTGAATCCACTGGCGATCCTCAGTGGCATCGGCAAATTTCTGGATGCGGTCCTGGGTGACGACGAACCAGTCTGTCGGATGGAATTCGCGTCCTTCGAACTGTTTCAAGGAATTTAGATTCTCAATTTCAAACGGCGGCATAGGAGTTTTCCATGACGACATTAACAGACGTCCCCCGCAAGACTACAAAAGGAACAGCGTTTCTGATCGAAGACTCGGAACCGCAAGACATTTTTACTCCGGAAGATCTTAGCGAGGAACATCTCGCTATCGCCAAAATGGTGGAAGAATTCTGGACCAACGAAGTCGAGCCGAATCTTCCCGCCATCCGCGAAAAGAAGCCGGGCGTAGCGATGGCTGTGCTGCGCAAGTCGGTTGATCTGGGCCTGACTGCCATGGCCATCCCTGAGGAGTATGGCGGCATGGCAATGGATCTGCCTTCTTTGATGGTCACCGCCGAACGCCTGGGCCGAGATGGTTCCTATGCCGGCTGGCACTCGGCTCACACTGGAATCGGCACGATGCCGGTCGTCTACTTCGGAACCCCCGAGCAAAAGCGAAAATATTTGCCGAAGCTGGCGAAAGTCGAAATGCTGGCCGCTTATGCGCTGACCGAGCCACTGGCTGGGTCTGATGCTCTGGCCGCCCGGACGCGCGCCGACCTCGCGCCCGATGGAAAGCACTACATCTTAAACGGTCAGAAAATGTGGATCACCAATGGTGGGGCAGCTGATTTATTCACTGTATTCGCCAAGGTCGGTGGTGAAAAGTTCACCGCGTTTCTGGTCGAGAGAAATTTTCCTGGCGTAACCAGCGGCGCGGAAGAACATAAGATGGGCATCACGGGCAGTTCCACGACCGCGGTGTATTTCGACAACGTTCCGGTACCGGTTGAAAACGTGTTGGGCGAGATCGGCCGCGGGCATGTAATCGCTTTCAACATCCTGAACATTGGACGGCTAAAACTCGGCCCTGCGGGCGTGGGCGCAGCGAAAAACGTTTTGACGGCTTGCCTGAAGTATGCCAAGCAGCGCAAAGCATTCGGATCACCGATTGCCGAATTCGGTGCGATCCAACACAAGCTGGCCGAGATGGCGATCCGGATTTTTGTGACGGAGTCAATGACCTGGCGCGTGGCGGGGCTGATTGAGAATCAAATGCACGCTCAATCTCCAGAATCTGCGGGCGGCTCGCAAGAGTTGAAGGCGATCGAGGAATTCGCCGCGGAGTGCTCGATGATTAAGGTCTACGCCAGTGAGATGCTCGATTACGTAGTCGACGAGGGAGTCCAAATCCACGGAGGTTACGGATACCATCAGGACTATATGGTAGAGCGCGCTTATCGCGATTCCCGCATCAACCGGCTGTTTGAGGGGACCAGCGAAATCAACCGGCTAGTGATCACCGGCATGCCGTTGAAGCGTGCGGCTCGCGGAATGCTGCCTCTGCTCGATGCCGCGCGTGCCGTCGCACACGAGGCTGAGCCGAAACGCACCGAGATTGCGGGCGATGCGGAACTTAGCCTTGTCCATAACGCAAAAAAGATTGCTCTGCTGACGATTGGAATCGCCCACGAGAAGCACGGCGCGAAGCTCGAACAACAGCAGGAAATCATCATGAACATTTCTGACATCATCATGGAGGTGTTTGCCATGGAGTCGAGCCTGCTACGCAGCCGGAAACTGGCGGCGGCGAATGGCGGCGCGAATGCGGCGGATGCGTGCGCCGTGTACCTGCGTGATTCCATAACCAGGATTGAACAGTGCGCGACAACGGTGCTGAGCGCGTGTGCAGAGGGCGAGGGACTACGCCGCAATCTTTCGCGGTTGCACACATATGCTGCGCATGATCCGGTGAATTCAATCGAACTGCGGCGCCGGATCGCGCAGCGGCTGCTGGCGAGCGAGCGCTATACAGTCTGAACCACAGATTGCAAACAGATTGCAAACAAGGAGGCCGCATGGCGCTCACCAATCACAAGGTCCTGCTCGCGGCGCGGCCGGTAGGGATGCCGAAGCGAAGCGACTGGAACTTCGTCGAAGAATTGGTTCGCGAGCCCGAAGAAGGCGAACTGCTGATTCAAGTGTTGTACATCTCGCTCGATCCCGCGATGCGCGGTTGGATCAACGATGTGCGTTCGTATGTTCCCCCGGTTCAGATCGGAGAACTTATGCGCGCGCTGGCAGTCGGGGTCGTGACCGCATCGCGCAACCCTGCCTTCGCGCCAGGCGATCACGTTTCCGGCGTGTTCGGCGTGCAGGAATATGTGCTGAGCAATGGCAAGGGAGTGAGAAAAATCGACTCGAAAATCGCGCCGTTGCCCAAGCATCTCAGCGTGCTTGGCATGACCGGCATGACCGCCTATTTCGGACTTCTCGACACGGGCGAACCGAAGCCGGGAGACACCGTTGTGGTCTCAGCGGCGGCGGGAGCTGTCGGCTCGATCGTGGGACAGATTGCGAAAATAAAGAACTGCCGCGCCGTAGGCATTGCGGGTGGCGCTGAAAAGTGCGGATACATTGTGCGCGAGCTGGGCTTCGACGCAGCCATCGATTACAAATCTGAAGATGTGAAGGAGTCTCTTCGGAAGCATTGTCCGCAGGGCATCGACGTCTATTTCGACAACGTGGGTGGCACGATTCTAGAGGCGGCGCTCTCGGGACTGGCGCGCGGCGCACGGATTGTTATCTGCGGGGCAATCTCTCAATACAACAATACCGGCCCGGCCACCGGCCCTCGAAATTACATGTCACTGCTAACAAATCGTGCTTCCATGAAGGGCATGCTGGTGATGGATTACATGGAGCGCTTCGCGCAGGCCGGAGCGGAAATGGCCGGTTGGATGGCCGAAGGCAAGCTGAAGTCGCGCGAGCATATTGTGGAAGGACTGGCAGCTTTTCCGGAAACTCTGCTCAAGCTTTTCACGGGTGAGAACTCGGGAAAACTGATGCTGAAGCTCGCCTAGCGCGGGAAAAAAGTCTTCTCATGGCATTCGTCGAAAACCAGGGAGCAAAACTTTATTGGGACGAACAAGGGCAAGGTGCGCCGGTTCTGCTGATTATGGGTCTCGGCTATCCTTCGGCTTTGTGGCATCGCACACGGCCACTGCTCTCGCAACACTTCCGCACTGTAGCGCTCGATAATCGAGGCGTCGGATCGAGCGACGTCTCTCCCGGGCCTTATTCAATTTCCACGATGGCGTCGGACGCAGCGGCAGTTCTTGATGCGGCAAGCATTTCCAGCGCGCATGTTTTCGGAGTCTCAATGGGAGGCATGGTGGCGCAAGAATTTGCTTTGCTGTATCCGGAGAGGACGCGTTCTCTAATTCTTGGGTGCACTTCAGCAGGCGGACCGTCGGCGGTGCGGGCGGAGCGCAAGGTGGCTGACATTCTCATGACGCGCGGCATGACCCTGGAACAAGCGCGTGAAGCCATCATTCCCCATATCTATGACGCGTCCACGCCGAGTGAGAAAATTGAGGAAGATATGCGTTTGCGTCGCAGGTGTTTGCCTTCTCTCGAGGGCTACACGGCGCAATTGCAGGGAATCCTGGCTTGGGAAGGTTACAGCCGGATCGCTCAGATCGCGGCACCGACGCTGGTGATTCACGGGAAGTCAGATGCATTGGTCCCTCCAGGAAACGGGCAACTGATTGCGGAGAGAATTCCGGGCGCACGTCTGGTCTTGCTCGATCACGCGAGTCATTTGTTTCTTACCGACCAGACGCAATTGGCCAATGAGGTGATATTCGAATTTCTTGTGTCGCAAATGCACGAACCAAATTCTGCAACAACGTCTTAAGCTCGTTTTTCGGGACAGGCGCCAGTCTCCAACGAACATTCTCCGCAGGCATATATCACTATCAAAACAATTCATTTGATGAATTTCGCGAAGACGGGTAGGCTCGCGCCCATCGTGAGGATTCGCGCCCCCAAGCGGAAGCTTGGGAAGTTAGTGTTCGTTCTCATTTAGCCAACTAAAAAACAAGATATGAAAATTCGTCGTCTGGACTGGAGCTGGCGGGCAGTTTTGATTAACCTCCGCGGCCCAGTCGCCTGCTGCATGGAGCTTGTTTTGTGAAGGCGTGAGCCAGGTAAGGTAGGGGGAATATGAGTTTCGAACCATGTAGTTCGGATCGTCGTATAGCGCTATCGCGCGCCGCTCTTTCCTGTAAAAGTATGGCTGCCTCTGCGGCTAAGTCAGTCGCTCGCGTCGTCGTGTGCTGCGCACTCGCGCTCCTCATGGCTCACGCGCAAGGCGTGGGCACGTCCGGAGAGATTACGGGAACCGTGACCGATTCTGCCGGCGGCGTCTTGGTGAAATCCACCGTGAATGTGGTCGACACGCAGACCGGTCTAAAGCGCAGCGTCGAAACGAATAGCATCGGCCGGTTCCGCGTGCCTGGGCTTTCGCCGGCCACTTACGACGTCAGCGCGGAAATGTCCGGTTTTGCGACTGAGATTCGAAAAGGCGTAACCGTCGCGGTCGGCCAGACCGTTGTCTCCGATTTCAAGCTAAGTCCGTCAAAGGTGGCCACGGTAGTCGAGGTCACCGACCTGCCTCCCGTGGTGGAAACCGAACGCGGAAGCCAGGCGAACACTATCACGCAACGCTACATCACAGATCTTCCCATCGACCGGCGCGATTATCTTACATTTACATTGCTCGTGCCCGGTGTATCCGATGCTACCCGCCTGGCAGGAGACCAGGACTTCCGAGTGAAACAAACTCCGCAAAGTGGACTGTCGTTCTACGGCAGCAACGGCAGAGGAAACGACATCACCGTGGATGGCGGTGAGACCGGTGACGACGCCGGCGGAGTGCGCCTGACGGTGAGCCAGGACGCGGTGCAGGAATTTCAAATTAATCGCAGTAACTACGCCGCCGACCTGGGCGCTGCGACCGGAGCCTCAATCAACATTGTGACCAAGTCCGGAGCCAACAAAGTGCATGGCTCGCTGTTTGGTTTCTTCCGCAATGACTCGATGGATGCACGTGATCCTTTCGCGTACAGCCAGGCATTACTACCCGGCCAGACCTTCAATCCCGCCAACCCTGATTCGGCAGGGTCCCCGATCAAGGACACCTTGAGTCGGCAGCAATTCGGCGGAAATGTGGGCTTCCCGATTAAGAAAGACAAGACTTTTCTTTTTCTCGCGTTCGAGGGTTTGCGGCAAGATGCCCAGAATGCCGTTCCGATCCTGACCAGCACCAATATTTTTCGTCCAACAGCGGCGCAGGACGCCATTATAAGCAAACTCGCCGGTTCCACGGCGCCAGTGTCCTGCCTGGCCGGGCTAACCCTGCCGTCGAATCTCTGCGCTTTTGCCCTGCAGAGCATTTTGACCGTGAACGCGAATCCAGGCCCGAACCCCTTTGTCACTCCAGGACAAGCAGCGCTGAATGGCTTTCTGGAAAATCAATTCGAAACGCAGGGTGGGCTTTTCCCGTATAACTCGCGGGAATATCTGGCGTCAGGGCGGCTTGATCATCGCATCACCGCGAACAACGAGATCTCCGTAACGTACCACTATGGACACGATCTCGAGGAATCACCGGATGTCCAATCGTTGACCGCTTACTCCGCAGGAAGTTCGATCCACAACTATGATAGTAATTTGCAGGCCTCCTGGTATCGGCAGTTCAGTGCAAACACGCTAAACGAAGCCCGAGTGCAGTGGGATTACAACAGTTTCAATGTAATTCCTAACGAACCAGCACAAGTCGGACTGCAAATCCCTGGTTTTATCAACAATCTGGGAACAAACATTTTTCTGCCGAGTCTCACAATCCTCCGGCGTTACGAGTTTGCTGACAATCTCACCCTCACCCGTGGCCGCCACACTCTCAAGTTCGGAGTAGACGAAGCGCTGCGCGGCAATCACACCGAGTCGCACACGTTTTTCCCTGGCCGCTTTGTTTTCGGATCTCTTCCAGGTATCGCGATCAGTCCCGAGCTAGCAACCACGACCGTTAACCCGCTGCAATCGGCATCGTTGGGTCTTCCTCAGGTTTATCAGCAGGGCTTTGGCAACCCAACATACCCGTACTACACCCGGCCGCTGACAGGAATCTACGCCGAAGATTCGTGGCAGGTGACTCCCGAATTCACTTTGAACTACGGACTCCGCTACGAACTGGATACACAGTTTGCCCCTCTGAGCACATACAAAAAAGATTTTGCCCCGCGAGTTTCCTTCGCGTGGGATCCCTTCAAGGATCACAAGACGGTCGTCCGTGGCGGATACGGAATTTTCTATGGGCCGGTAGACGTTCAAATTCCTGACGTAGACCTGAGTCTGGGAGTTGTGAACAAAAATAAGTCGGCCGTGGAGAACAGCACGTCGTCTTCCCAGGTCGCAAATCTGACGTCGATCTGCGGCGTCGCTCCCTTATTTGCCGGCAACGGTAGCAGCCCCTGCAACCGCGAGATTTCTATTTACGTGGACCCGATCACGCCCACCGGAATTCCAGGGTTACAAACCGCCCCGGTAGTTTTTCAGACGCTTTTCGCGCAGGGATTAATTCAGTGCACGACGCCAACGCCGGGCAACTCTGCCTGCATTACACCTGCAGCCGTCGCTCCCCTTGGCATCAACGTTACGAATACCGGTACGCTTTCTCCGCTACAGGTGGTTTTCGTCAACCAGCCAGGCTATCGTCCGCCTATCGCACAACAGGCTTCCTTTGGAATTGAGCGGCAGATTGGCACTGGGCTTTCGATTTCTGTGAGCGGAATTTACACCCATACGCAGAGGCTGCCGGTTGCGCTCGATACCAATCTATTGCCCGCGCCGATGAGCACGGTGACTTTGGCGAATGGGCAAAGCGCTTCTTATCGCAACTGGAATACGAGTCCGGCCGCCGATCCCTTGGGCGGCACCGAAGGGCTTCCCTGCGCCGCCAATCCCACGCTCTGCTTCGTTAATCCGCTGGTCACGCAGAACAACCAATATAGTTCGGAGTCCTACGCACTTTACGAAGGCGGCATTGTTGAAGTCAAAAAGCGCTTCGGCGAACACTTCACGTTATTTGGGAATTACACATACAGCAAAGGCTTCGACACAACCACGGATTACAACTCCGACTATGGACCGCAGGATCCCACAAACCTCAACCTGGATCGCGCCGTGTCTGAGTTCGACCAGCGGCACAAAGGCGTGATCGCAGGTGTGTTCGAGAGTCCGTGGAAGAGAAACGCGCTATCAGGTTTTCAGCTGTCTCCAATTCTCTCGCTCCACAGCGGACACCCGTTCAATTTGTTGGCGGGGGGAGAAGTGAATGGGGACAATCACACGACAAACGAACGTCCGATCGGAGCACCGCGAGACACCGGCTTGGGCCCTGACTATGTTGACTTTGATATGCGTTTAACCTGGGGACATAAGCTCGGCGAAAAAGCCAGTCTTCTTTTTACGGCCGAAGGATTCAACATCGCGAATCGGACAAACTTCGCCAGCGTAAACAATGAAGTGAGCCCTCTCTTCGGCTTGACGCCGGGGTTTTCAACTTTCGACGTCCATGGAATTCGACCGGGAACAGCTCTTGTCGGAGGTGGAACGGCTACTTCCAGCACACCGCTGGCTTTCACCTCTGCTTTTCCAATGCGGCAGGTCCAACTCGGAGTGCGACTCTCATTTTAATCAACTGATTTCTCAGTGAGCCGATCTCGAGAACCGAAAGCTTGCATGTTGACAGTGTCGGCGCTCAGGCCGGATCTGCACTCCGCAGATCTGCACTTCGAGGTATGTATTTCCTCAGCTCCAGCTTGGCAATCAAAGCGCGATGCACTTCGTCGGGCCCATCGGCGATGCGCAGGGTGCGAATCGTGGCAAACATCTCAGCTAACGGAAAATCGTTGGAAACGCCCGCTCCTCCGTGCATTTGAATCGCCTGATCGATGATCTCCAAGACAATATTAGGAACTGCAACCTTGATCTGCGAAATTTCGCTGCGGGCGCCTTTGGTTCCAACTTCGTCGAGCATCCAGGCGGCCTTGAGCGTTAGCAGACGGGCTTGCTCCAACATAATTCGCGCGTTGGCGATGATATCGGCATTTCCACCCAATTCAGCCAGCGGCTTGCCAAAAGCCACACGCTGCAGCGAACGCCGGCATAATAGCTCAAGGGCGCGCTCGGCCGCCCCTAGCGTGCGCATGCAGTGATGGATCCGTCCGGGACCCAACCGGCCCTGCGCGATCTCGAAACCGCGACCTGGCCCGGCAATGACGGAGTCGACCGGCAAGTGAACATTCGTGAAAGTAACCTCGCCGTGGCCGAAGGGTGGGTCATAAGATCCGAACACCGGCACCATGCGCTCGATCTTCACGCCAGGTGTATCGACCGGTACCAAAACCATCGAATGGCGTTCATATCTTGAGGCTGAGCGATTCGTCAGGCCCATGAAAATCAGCAGCCGGCAATGAGGATGGCCAACTCCGGAACTCCACCATTTGCAACCGTTGAGGACGATCTTGTCTCCTTGAATCAGGGCCGTCGCTTGCATGTTCGTGGCATCCGAAGAGGCCACCTCTGGTTCCGTCATGCAGAACGCGGAACGAATCTCGCCATCGAGCAGCGGCTTCAGCCAGCGCTGCTTTTGCGCTTCCGAGCCATATTTCACCAGCACTTCCATGTTGCCCGTGTCAGGAGGGTTGCAATTGAAAACCTCCGGTGCGATCGAAGAGCGGCCGGTGATTTCCGCCAGCGGAGCATATTCCACATTGCTGAGACCGGCGCCATACTCGCGGTCAGGGAGAAACAGGTTCCACAGCCCGGCAGTCCGCGCCTTCGACTTCAGGCGCTCCATAACACGAGGCTGCTTCCAACTGCGCCAGTCCGTGAGGCTTTGCAATTGCGCGACATACTCCGGCTCTGCGGGCAAGACATGTTCCTGCATGAACGCCGAGAGGCGCTGAACATAACCTTGGACTTTCGATGAGACAGAAAAATCCATTCGTAGCAATCCCCCCGCAGGCATCCTAGCCTAACGATTGCTGCAGAATTCTCCTAATGAATCTTGTGAATCTTGTAATATATGCGACGTGCATTTAAGCCAGGTCGACCTGAACCTCTTCGTCGTGCTGGAAGCCATTTATCGCGAGGGCAATATTACTCGCGCCGGCCAGCAGTTGAACTTGACCCAGCCCGCCATCAGCCATGCTTTAAAAAGACTGCGCGACCTTCTGCAGGATCCGCTTTTTGTCCGGCGGGGAGCGCATATGATGCCGACGCCGTTCACGCGGAACATGATCGAGGAAGTTCGGCAAGCACTGCAAATCCTTGAGATGAACCTCGGCCAGAGTCACAGCTTCGACCCCGAACACGCACGAAGGAATTTTCATCTGTCTTTATGGGAATATCTGGAAACTCTGATTCTTCCACCTTTGCTGGGGCGTCTGGCGCATGCTGCTCCGGGGATGTCAATTACCACATCGCGGGTCAAGCGCAGAGATCTCGAGACTGAACTAGCAAGTGGATCGCTTGATCTGGCCATCGAAATTCCCATGACCACAAGCGATCGCATTCGCCAGAAGTGGCTCTTGAACGAACCCTACGTGGTTATGGCGAGGCAGGGGCATCCGGCAATCGCGGGCAAACTCGATCTGGACACCTATTTGAAGCAACGCCATATTCAGGTTTCCTCCCGGCGCCAAGGTCCCAGTTTTATCGATGTTGAACTGAGCCGGCGGGGGCTTCGCCGGCAGGTGTTTCTGCGTAGCCAACATACCTTCGCGGCCTGCATGGTGGTAAGTAAGACGGACATGCTGCTGACTTTGCCCGAGCGGCACGCGCAACAGCTGAACCTGGGTTTGGTAAACAAGGGACTGATGAATCAGACGCATCTCTTCCCGCTCCACGCGCCTCGTTTGGAAGCCCATTTGTACTGGCATGAGAGCGTAGAGAATGATCCCGCAAACCGGTGGTTGCGGGAAGAGATTGAGAAGATCTTGGCCCCGGCACCGAGAGGACCCGGCAAGCGCACTGGTGAACGGCGCCGGCACTCATCTGTAGCCTGATCTGACTCCTTCGAAAAAATACTCACCCAAGTGCGACTCGCAGTACCGTCGGCAGCGGCCTCTTTGACTGCCTGTGATTCTTTTTTGCCCTCTCTGTTTTTACGAAGAACTGGCAAGGAATTCCAGAGGGCCATCGAACTGAATCCAGGATACGCCACTGCTCGCCACTGGCATGCCTGGCATTTGAGTCTATTCGGCCGCTACTTTCATTTGTCTTTCTTTCTTCCTTCCGCCAGATTCAGATTGAGTGAGCCTCTCTCTCGGTCCGTATTTGGTCCCAGTACCCAAACCTCCTCAGGCCTGCCATAGCCGCGAACATAGGCTCCATTCGAGACGGAGTAGGTTTTGAGATCATTCCAGTTCCAGCGGCTGCAAATTCGCGGCTGCCGGCAGGAACAAAACAACTGATATTCTTCGGAAGACTCAGTGACAAAAGATGCGAGGTACGAACCGTTTTGATACGGACTGAACCCAATCAGGTATCGAGTGGAACATTTCGGGCATTCTACGCAGTGACGCAAGCGGTCGGGCATAAGACACATCGCTCAAAGAGCGCGACTGGCTAAAATGGAGGACAGGAATCTCTCCCTGTCCTCATCGTGTATCGTCCACCACATCTCGCAAGTTACAAGCATCGCCCATCACATACTCGGGCGACGAATCTCGTTATCGGCGGAATTGGAGCAGCCCGAATCTCTGCAAATGCCGTTCGCTAACATTCGCGGGCAAATCGGATTTCGGGCGTGTAGGTGCGACCTCTGCAACCGACTTGCCTATGCTTTGGTTTACAGGAGTGGCCAGAAAGGCGTGGATGTCGCCAGCATGCGGCCCGCTCAGCACCGTTGCCATGCCCGAGATTTGTCCGCGCTCGTTGATCTTGTTAGCCATGGTTGCGTAGAGATTGGAACTGGCAGGAAACAGCGTGTTGAGGTCGGTCATCACGCCGTCCTGATAGATGAAGGCATGGGACCAGTTGAAATTGGAGTCCCATGTGCTTCCCACCACTTGGCCCTTGCTGTTGATGCCGGTGGCTATGGCGGCAAAATCTCCCGGCAGAGTGCCGAGGTTTGTGAGTACACCGTTCTGCCAAAGTGCGCCATATTGGGTTGTGTTGTCAGCACTGCCGACTGTCCCAACAATTTGGCCCCGGTTGTTATTGCCCTGGGCAATAGCGCCAGTTCCAAGGTCAGGAAGCAGGGTGGCAGTACCGTTTTCCCATGCCACGGCGTGAATGGTCGCACCGCCGCAGGTTCCCGTGTCGCCGACGGCTTGACCCTGATCGTTGATCCAGAATGCGTCCCCGTCTGGATCGCTACCCGTAGGAAGAGCTTGGGCCCTGCCGTTTTTCCACATCACCGGCAGCTGTATTCGGTTATTAGTCGTGTTAGGCGGGCATGTGGAGTCCACGGTGCCGTTTTCCGCAAATCCTACGATTTGCCCCCGGTTATTGATTGCGCTCGCCTGCCCGTTATTTCCACCGAGCGTCGGGAGAGCGCTCATGTGGAAGAATTGCCAAAGAAACGGGCGACACGTAAGGTGTGTGCCGAAGCCGCAAATGTCTTCGCCGTTCGGGTCCAGGACAGCCGTTTCGGAGTCGCCCACTATCTGCCCGAAGTCGTTGATCTCGCCCCAGTTCATCCAACTGTTCTGTCCTCCGAGCGTGCCGAGGTCCTGCTTGAATCCGTCGACGTCTATCAGTGCGCGTCCGCTTAGCAGTTGTCCAAATATGCTATCCTGCTGGCCGGGTGGCAGGCTCCCAGCCATGATCTCCGTCCAGCCTTGATCATTGAGGGACATAGCACAACCCAGATTGTCTTTCCCTTCACTGCCCAAATCGGTAACTCTGTAGCCTGCTTGAGCGGCTGCATTGCTCAAGCAAGCCAGAACAATTGTCGTAACCCACAGCGTCCAGAAATTCCGCAAATGTCTAAGCGTGCTCATATTTACTCTCCCTCCGGTAAAGTCCTGTGCCGAGATGACTGGCGATCCGCGTCAGGCACCGCTCGGCGCTCTGACAGTTAGCGTGCAATTGGGATCCGAATTGGCGGTAGTCGTGCAGTTTGCACTGTCATCCTGAACAAGCGTTCTTTGCGCAGTGAGGGATCTGGGTGAGCCGCGCGAAGCGCCGCGTTCTTTGCGACGCAGCAATCGCGAGTTTGGCTCGCTTCCTTTATCAACTGCACCACCACCGAATTGGCTCCCAACTTCACAAACTTCTGCTGAGTCAGAACTGGGGGAGCATGTGGCGTTCCACGTTCACAACGATTACGTCAAACAACAGGCTCGATACTTCAGAGTTCGAAGACGAGTGGCGGACTGACAAAATCCTGGGACGATTCCAAGACGGCTAGAGCGACCGTTCCTCCAACTTCTCATACACACTGGCGAGAGGTTACTGAATTCCATGGATTTTCATATTGTTGAGCACATTGTTAAATCCTTCTTGACGCTCTGATCGTTACCATACATACTGATTGGTATGTTGGTGGCACACAAGAATCCGAAACGTAGAGCTGCCAGGCTGCGCGATCCTGAGCGCACGCGGGAGTCCTTGCTGCGCGCGGCATCCCGCGAGATCTACAGATCGGGTTTCCAGAGTGCCGGCCTGGACGCAATTCTGGCCTCGTCTGGCGTCACCAAGGGAGCGCTGTACTACCACTTCAAAAGCAAGGAAGCTTTGGGATACGCCGTTGTCGAAGAGATCATCGCCCCCGACGTATACGGCAAATGGGTGTGGCCTCTTCAGAGCGTCAAGGACCCTATCGACGCTCTGATCGGCGCCGTTCAACGTATACCGGTTCGGCCCGAGGATGTGCGCGGGGGCTGTCAGCTGAACAATCTGGCGCAGGAAATGTCTCCTCTTGAAGTGGGGTTTCGGAAACGGCTGGCGATCATCTTCGATGCCTGGCGCCAGGCCGTAGCCTCCACCTTGCGAGAGGGCCAGATCCACGGGAGCGTTCGCCGCGACGTGGAGCCCGCCGACGCCGCCGGCTTACTGATCGCAATGGTCGAAGGCTATGCTTCGCTGGCAAAGAATGCTCAGGATCCGAAAGTGATGAAAGCGGGGATCAGAAACATCGTGGACTGGCTGCGGTCCTTGCGCGCGCCGGGCAACCGCAAGCGAGGTTGATCGCATCGGTGTCGGAAGGAGTAGTAAATTAGCACTCCACATACCAACCGGTTCGTATGCTCGGACGGTCCGGCATCGCGATCGGGCGGAAGCGCTTCAAACTTCATCACGAAAAGGAGAATGAACAATGACAAGGATCGCAGTGTCGCGCAGAAATCTGCTCGCAGCCGGAGCCTGCGCCCTGGTTGGCGCCTTGAGCCTGCCGGGCCCGGCAAGTGCCAGCGCATTGGGAGGGCAGAACTTGACGAACGAGGAGGTAGCTCGGAAGTGGTACGCAGCCTGGGAGAAGAAAGACTGGGGCCCGGTGGATAGCCTGCTCGCCGATAATTTCACCTTTACGAGCGCCGCCGGCGACGACCACATCAGCAAGACTACTTTCAAAACGCGATGCTGGGAAACTCAGATCGATTTCATTAGACATTTTGACCTGGAGCGAATCACTACTGGCGCGAACGATGCTTTTGTGAAGTATCTTTGCCACACCAAGAACGGTAAATCGTTCCGGAACGTGGAGTATCTCCAAATCAAGAACGGAAAGTTGCAATCCATTGAGTGCTATTTCGGCGCGCAATCCAGCTTTCCGTCAGCAGTGAGCACTGCGCAAAAGTAAGCAGTGTACTCAATCATGAGCACCCACGACATTCCGGATCAGAAGACTGTTGCACGTGAGGTGCTTGTTCAACATGCTGCTCACGCTAATGCGGACGCTGCAAACCTCCTCCGAGTCTTGCGGCAGTTGGAAGTTATAGCAAAACAACAGGCGCCACGAATCGCGTTCAAGGCAAAGGGGAGAATCCTATTCTTGGATTTAGCCGAGATCGTGGCAGTGCAAGCCGAAGGTAATTACGTTTCGTTGCGACTCCGACCCAATCCCTATTTGCTGCGCGAGTCCCTTTCGTCGATAGCGGAGAAGCTCAAGCCCTACGGTTTTATTCGCATTCACCGCTCGGTCGTCGTGAATATTTCGGCCGTGGAGGAGATCCACCCTTTATCGACGGGAGAGTACAAGCTGCGTGTAAAGGGTGGGAAAGAATACTTGGTAACGCGTACATACAAACACAACCTCAAAGATCTAGCTCAGCTGTGGGTAGGCTCAGAGCGCCTTTGCGGCTAACAGGCTTCGCCTGATTTCGTCACTCAACACCGATCGTCACTTCTGCTCGGAAATATTCCTGTTCTGCCTCTCTGCCGCGGTGCCAATCCTTTTTCATTGCCGGTCTCCTTATCTCTATCTCTTGTGCTTCGAGCACGTCGATAACTTGGGAGCCTACAGCATCCCGTGGGAGACTGGCCTTGTCATCCCATTGCTAGCAGCATTTGACTTCCTTTGCCGTTGTCCAACCACGGTTGGTTGCAGGGTCTGAGCACTATCACAACAATGGTTTCGCGGGTTGTTGGTGAGACATTACACCGAGAAAAGGTGCATAATGCGACCACGGAAGGCCAGGATGAAAAACTTCGTGGCCGGAATTGTCGCGACCCTGATTGTGTTCACGTTAGGCGGCTGGCTTTACCTGAGACTCGGCTATGCGAACCTGCGCGCGAATCTTCCAACGTCTTGGCTCGAATTTCAGCTCGCCACGACCGCCTTGAATGCTTCAGCCGCACGCCATGCGCCACCGCAACGGAATCCGATCGCGCCTACCGAGGCCAACCTGCTCGATGGCGCCCGCTTGTATCGCGACAAGTGTGCTGACTGCCACGGCCGACCTGACAATCCGGTCAGTGATTACGGTGCATCCTTCAATCCACGAGCGCCGCAGTTCATGCAGACGCATCCCCGCTTGCCCGAGAACCAGGATTTCTACCTCGTCAAGAACGGAGTGCGCCGATCGGCCATGCCAGCGTGGGGAAATATCATGGCCGATAGCGAGATCTGGCAAGTTGTCACTTTTCTCAATCACCCGGACAATCTTCCGCCCTCGGTGCAGCAGGAACTCCATCAGCCTGCGGGCAGCAATCCTTGAGCGGCTGTAGCAAATAGGGAGACATACCCTCCACAGTAAGTTGACGGCTTCTAATCGCCTCGCCCAACTTTCATTCCTGAGGAATGGAACGAAGGTCGACTAACAGGTGGCAGCAGCGGGCTGAAACGAGAACACCCAACTTGCACCGAGCGAATAAAATCGCTCATCAAAAAGTGCTGATGAAAGATGGCGACAGTGATGGAAGGCGATAGCGATCAGATTCAGGTTAGGCCGCGTACCGTGCCCTGCCAAGAAGTGGAAGCTGCTCCATCAGAATCGATGCCAAGGGCGAGGATTGCGACATCCGATTTTCGGCCGTCTGAGCAATATTGCACAGCGAGAACGCGCCTGAGAGGAGATAGTCATCGCGTGGGGCTCCAGGGTAGGGCTTCAGGCGCAGCCGAAATTCAAGCAGGGCAATCCTGAGCTTCAACAATTCTAGCAACCAGGGGGAAAGCCCACGTGCGGAGCCGATGGAAGTTCACATGTGTTTTGGTGGCTGCGGTGTGGCTGGCAAATGCCGCTTTCGCGCAGCAGGTCCTGACAGAGTCCGGCACCGTAATCGGGATGCGCGCAAATGGACTGAGCGTCTACAAGGGGATCCCCTTCGCTGCCCCGCCGGTAGGGGACTTGCGTTGGCGTCCCCCGTTACATGCGGCACCCTGGAGTGGCGTGCGTAAGGCAGATGCGTTTGCGCCGGCGTGCATGCAAGTAGGAGTCTCCATGCCGGGCGAAACCGCTCCGGCAGTGAGTGAAGATTGCCTCTACCTCAATGTCTGGACACCGGCTAACGCAAAAATCGCGCATGAACACCTGCCGGTAATCGTTTGGATATACGGCGGTGGATACATCAACGGATCAGCCTCCATGCCGTTATACTGGGGCGACCGACTCGCGCAAAAAGGTGTCATCGTTGTCACCATCGCCTATCGCCTTGGTCCGCTCGGTTTTCTTGCACTTCCGGAGCTAACGCGCGAATCCCTGCACCACTCCTCCGGAAACTACGGCCTGTTGGATCAGATCGCCGCACTCGAATGGATTCAGAGGAACATTGCGGCTTTTGGCGGTGACCCGAAATGTGTAACCGTCGCCGGTCAGTCCTCCGGCTCTATCTCGGTCAGCATTCTGATGGCCTCGCCCCTGGCGAAAGGCTTGTTTCAGCGAGCCATCGGAGAGAGCGGCGGGCTGTTTGAACCGCTCCAGCTCGCACCAAAATTCCTGCTGGCCAACGCAGAACGTGACGGGGAGAAATACGCCGTTTCGCTGGGTGCGCCCTCGCTCAGGGAACTACGCCGACTGCCAGCATCCCAGCTCACCGGCAATGCCGGCGGCATCGTCCACCCAGTGATCGACGCGTATGTGCTTCCCCTTTCACCCTACGAGGCATTTGCGGCAGGTCAACAAAACGACGTTCCGCTGCTGATCGGTTCAAATGCCGATGAGGCGCGGGCGATAGTGGATGTGACGCACGAAACCTCCGCGACGTTTGACAGCGACCTGGAACACAGCGTCGGTCAAATTCCCCCCGCGTTGCTTGCGGCATATCCCCACGCTACCGACGAAGAAGCAAAGCAGGCGCGTCTCGGCCTGGAACGCGATCTCCGCTTCGCCTGGGACATGTGGGCATGGGCTAGACTGCAAGCAAGAACCGGGCAGAGTCCGGTCTTTTATTACTCATTTCGACAGCAGCCTCCGTTCCCGGCCGGCTCGGTGTACGCGGGTTGGGGGGCGAGCCACTTCGCCGAACTCTGGTATGTCTTCGACCATCTGGACCAGTCGGCGTGGAACTGGACCGTGGCTGATCGGAAGCTAGCTGAAGAGATGTCCAACTACTGGGTTAACTTCGCGCGAGCAGGAGATCCAAACGGCTCAGGCCTTCCTCCATGGCAGATGTTTGCCAACGGGGAAAGCAAGGTTCAATACCTCGCCACTCCGATCACCGTTGGCGGCGTTCCGAATATCCAGAGCCTGAGCGTTTTCGATGCGGTCTACACGACCGTGCGAGGTTCGCCATTTGCCACCCGGGCGACGCCTGTTAGCGAAAGGACACCATGAACGGTTTGACAGGCAAGAAGTAGATGCCGCGGATTCGGAAAATGTCGAGAGGTTGTCCTGGGCGCTCGCAATATTCCCCTCGCATCACCCACGCTACTTCCACGACTAGTGGCCGCATTCGATTTCGGTGTGTGCAGGGAAGTCCAGCCGTCGGCCGACTCGCCTGGAAAGGTGCTTTATAAGGTGGACGGCATTTCCTTTCTGATGCGCGTACCAGATGCGCATTAGTCGCGAAGACCACCGCCATCTGCCTTCGCGGCGGCTCATTGGGTCAGCACTTCGCCCATCTCTTCGCGGACCCGCCATTAGTTCCGACTGGTACTGAACCAGAAAACGGGCTTGGGAGAGATCAATGCTGATCTCCTCAAAGCCGACTTCTGGCCCGCGCCGTTGAAAGTTTGTTCGGGGGATACCCTCCGGGTAACCCGTCGCCGACAGCGTGAGCTCCAAACTCCGCCTCGACGCCCATTCGTTTCTGAGCCAGAGGATTAAGTTCGCACCTACTTAAAATATGAACTCGGGGTCGTGCCTAAGGCTTTCCTGAACATGGAAGTGAAAGCGCTCGGCGTACCGTAACCGGACTCCACAGCCGCATGCGTCACTTTTGCGCCCTCGGCCAAAAGTCGCATCCCCTGCATAAGACGAAGTTGCTGGCGCCATTTCCCAAACGTCATTCCGATTTCTTGTTGAAACAGTCTTTCGACCGACCGCTTTCCTGCCCCAGTCCCCTTGCACAGCTGAGCGAGAGTTCGAGAATCACGAGGATCGCCGGTCAGTATTTCCGCGATTCGAACCAGCCTTGGATCGCACAAATGCGGAAGTTGCAACGGGATCATCTGCACCGCTTCCAGCTGATGAAGAATGATCGCGACCAGATGCACCTGCCATTTCACCGATTTCTTCAAAGTGCGCACGGTACAAGCGTGAAGAATCAGTTCCTTGAGCAGAGTTGAGACGTTGATCACGCAACAATCGCGTGGCAGCCCTTTTGCCAGGCGTGGCTTCAGATACAGGGTTCGCATTGCCACCAAACCTGACATCGTGATGGTGTGCGGAATCTCGGCCGGAATCCAGACGGCGCGATGCGGAGGAACCACCCACGTTCCGTCTCGAGTGCGAACCGTCATGACCCCGCGCGAGGCATAGACAAGTTGATCTCGATCATGGAAGTGCAAAGGTACGACGTTGCCAGCCGGGTAGTCGTCGGTAAGAGTTGTGATCGCTGATTGAGGATCGCCCGACCGATCGAAAATTCCATTTTGGCGCTTTTGCGACATCCATTGTCACCTTATCGAAAGCGCGCACAACTCGCAAATCGGTAAGTTGAGATCAGGTTTTTACTATTTGTGGAGAACATGAACCGCTTACATCAATGGCTTTGCCGTTCTGATCGCTGGCGCAGCACCGTCGCACAGAGACTTCCGTGGACGATCGGCTCTACCGACCTGGGATCAAACGTTTTGGAAATTGGCCCTGGCCCCGGTTTAACCACGGACCTGTTGCGAACCTCGGTGCCTCGACTAACAGCATTGGAGATTGATCCGATGTTGGCCGGTTCACTGAGCTCGCGCCTAAGAGGGAGCAACGTTCAGATCATCGAAGGTGATGCGACGGAGATGCCGTTTGGAGGCTCGGAATTCTCGGGCGCAGTTGCGTTCACCATGTTGCATCACGTTCCTTCTCAAGAACTGCAAGATAAGCTGCTGGTCGAAGTGCTTCGAGTTTTGAAACCCGGCGGTTTTTTCGTGGGCAGCGACAGTCTTCAGAACTGGTTTATGAGGATCATTCATATCGGCGACACGCTTGTTCCCGTAAATCCCGATACGTTCGGCGCACGATTGGAGAGTGCGGGTTTTGAAGTGCTGGAGGTGCAAAAGAACTCACAAGCTTTCCGATTCCGTGCTCGACGACCATCAACGTCGCCGATCAAAACACAAATTGGGGAATGAAACCAACCAGCTGTGAGGATTCGATCTGTGGAGGAATCATATGCGCAAACTAATCACGATTCTCAAGAGTGGCACTTCGAAATCCATTTTTCTTGGCGTTTTGTTCGGCTTGGCACTCGCAACCAATGGCTTTGCCGCCTCTGAAGCCGATTCGTGCGCCGCGAATTCGGCAAATCGTCAACTTGACTACTGGCTCGGCAACTGGAAGATCGGGGCCGCGGGTTCATCGGGGAATGCTCACAGCACGGTCAGTTTATCGCTCGACAAGTGCATCGTCGTCGAGAACTGGGATGGAGGAAGGGGCCACTACGGTCAGAACGTCTTCGGATACAGCGCGGACGATAAGAGCTGGTATGGAATGTTCGCCGACAACGAGGGACGGGTTCATATATTCAGTTCGGGCAAGGTCGAGTCCGGCTCGGCGGAATTTGAAGGCACGAGTCACGGACCCAGTGGAGAAAGCATATTGAACCGAGTGAAAGTAATACGGCTGAATCCGAACAAGCTCGAGCAGACCTGGGAAAAATCCAATGACAACGGCGCCACCTGGAAACTAGTGTTCCGCGGGGAATATTCGCGAGCAAATCCCTAAGGCGACGGATATCGAGAGGTACTTGGTTGTCGGAATCCGCAATGGAACGTAACTTCGCGCTAGCCCGCCATCCGCCCAGTATTGCCAGCAAGGTTTCGCGGAAGTGTTGTGGGCCGATGCAAAGAAGTGATCCAACTCATCGGTAGAACCTTCAGGTGTGACGCCAACAACATGCAAAATGGGCTATCCGCGGACGATTTCGAGAGCGCCCTGTTTGTTATGCACCCCATCGATTTTTTGCGTTTCCGTTCCTCAAGCCGCTTCGCTATGTGTAATTCATCGGAATCGAGAAGTGCCGGGATTGCGGCGGCCCTCGAACCGCGGCAAATTGCGAGCGAGGAGTGGGGATGCGGACTGGCAGCAATGCGGTTGAGGCAACCAAAGCGTCGGTGGGAGGGGATGGCCTTCGAGTTCGTGAACAGTTGCCCCGACTGATCGGGCAGGGATACGAATCGCTGACTACTTCAGAAAAGGAACTGCTGAAGTGGATGGGTGTCTTCTTTCGCAAGCCCACGCCGCGGAAGTTTGTGATGCGGGTCCGGATGCCAAACGGATTCACCAGCAGTGGGCAACTGCGCGCGATCGCGGATATTTCGCGGCGTCTCGGGAATTGCGTGCTCGACATAACGACCCGCCAACAAATTCAACTGCGGGGGTTCCACTTAGCTAGCGTGACCGAAATCTGGGAGAAGCTTCGTGGCGTGGACCTGCATTCCCTCCAGACAGGTATGGACAATGTACGCAATATCAATGGATGCGCACTTTCAGGTCTAACGCTGAACGAATTGTTTGACGCATCGCTGGTGGTGGCGGAATTGGATTCGATCCTGGTGGGAAAGAACGGTAATCATGAGTTCACCAATCTGCCGAGAAAATTCAACATAACTATTACGAGTTGCGTGGAGAATTGCACGCACGATGAGTCGCAGGACGTGGCATTGGTACCGGCAATGCGGCGTGATCGGGTAGGGTTCAACGTTTTGGTCGGTGGCAAGATGGGATCGGGCGGTTTCACGATTGCGTCTTCCCTGGATGTATTCGTATGGATTCCGAAGGCAGCTCAGCTCGTTGCTGCGCTAGTGGCCATATTCCGCGATCATGGGCCGCGGGAAGCGCGTTCAAAGTGCCGTTTCGCGTTCCTGATTGAAGAGTGGGGTCTGCCGCGATTGCGCGAAGAACTTGCACGGCGCGTGGACCACTACCTAGAGCCCGCGGGCCGAGACGTGCGCAGCCAATATCATTCCGATCATCTGGGAATCACTCCCCAGAAACAACCCGGTCAGCGGTCGGTGGGGTTGTGCGTGCCGATGGGGAGGCTGTACCCGGATCAGATGGACGAGATTGGCCGTTTGGCAGACGAGTACGGGAATGGTGAGATCCGTTTGACGACGCGTCAAAACGCGATTCTCCCCAACGTTCCCGACGACCGCCTGGATTTCTTGCTTGAAGAAAATTTGCTGCAAGAGCTTTCTCCAAACCCCACTCGCTTTCGCCGAAAGATGGTGGCTTGCACGGGCACGGACTACTGCAATCTGGCGCAGATCGACACCAAAGGGCAGGCTGCGGAATTGTCGCGCCGGTTGGACGAGAAGCTTGGGACTCAGGGGCAAGCCGTGAGCCTGCACTGGTCGGGTTGCCCCGCAGGGTGCGGGAATCATCAGGCCGCGGATATCGGATTTCGCGGCTTCAAAGCAAGAGTCGATGGCAAGACAGTCGATGCTGTCGCAATTTACACCGGCGGCGGCACCGGTCCCAATGCTGCGGAGGGAAAACTGGCCATCGACTTCGTGCCGCTGGACGATAGCTTATCAGAGGTGGTGATCAAACTGATTCAGCGCCTCGGTCCCCATGTTGGTGCGCAGCACGATACGCCATCGTTGGTTGCGAACGGCACCGCAAGCGATCGGCCAGCGTCGGTTAACCTGCCGCTTGGGGAGTCACAGCCGCGCCCCGAGATGCTGTGATCGATGTGCTCGGAACCGCGCGCAACGGCGCGGCGTCGTCGGTGCGTGCTCGAATCCAAGTCGCTGGAGGATTCGCAACTGGACGAGGGCGAGCTCGGCGTTTGGACTGAATCCGCTTCCCGCAAGTCTCGTTGCGTTCTACACTAACCGCATGCAGTCGCACCAGGGCAATCATCCATGAGCGGTGAGGGGTTCGGGAATCTGCGTGTGCTCTCGCTCGAGAGCCGTCGGTCGCGGGAAATGGGTCTGCTGATTACAAACCACGGCGGTCAGCCTACCGTCGTGGCCTCAACGCGCGAGGTTCCATCAGGACCGAACGCAGAGGAGTCCGCCTTTGCAAGAGGCTTGGTTCAAGGCCAATTCCAAGTCGTCATTTTCATGACGGGAGTGGGAACGCGCGCTCTGGCAAAAGCGATCGAACCGACCTGTCCGCGAGAACACCTGGTCGCAGCCTTGAATAGGGTGAAGGTTGTTGCACGAGGACCCAAACCAGTTGCGGTCTTGCGAGAGTTCGGCGTGTCAATCACGCTGACGGTGCCCGAGCCTAACACTTGGCGCGAGATTCTGCAGGTTCTTGATCAGAATGCGCAAATCATTCAGCTGAATGGTACCCACGTGGCAGTACAGGAACATGGCGCGCCCAGCCGCGAATTGTATGCTGGACTCACAGAGCGGGGAGCGCAGGTGTTTCCTGTGCCGGTTTACAAATGGGTACCGCCGGAAGACGCGGAGCCACTGCGAGCGGCAATTCGTAGTCTCGCTCTCGGGGAGTTCGATGTTGTGTTATTTACATCGTCGGTCCAGGTACATCATCTGTTTCGGCTCGCTGATGAAATGGGACAGCATGAAGAAATCGTAAACGCGTTGCGGCGCGCGGTAGTTGGGTCGATCGGGCCGGTTACGACGGAGACCTTGCGCGAGTACGGCATCACTCCTGATCTGGAGCCATCGCACCCGAGGATGGGCTTTCTGGTGAGGGAGACGTCTGAGCGGAGCGCGGAGTTACTGCAGCACAAAAATTGGTCCAGGCACTCATCGACTTACTATCCTTGAACGGATCGTCATCTCGTAGTTGCGATTCAATCCAATACGGAAGGACTTGCCGATTACGCGCAACTTTGCGGTAATTCCAAGGTGAGCGTTACCGACAAACCGGCACGGTAGGCCCTCACTTCATTCGGAGTTTTCGCGAGAGCAGCAGGAATACGCCTATCGATTCTTGCTTGACTGGCGAGCGCAAAGAGGCCGAACCTTGATGCGCGATCCCTGAACTTCGCTGACTGAGGTCGCCAGGTCGAGAACTTGTGTTTCTCGCGTCTGCGCCGCGGCTTATTTTTCTAGAAACTTTCTGGAACTATTCTCCCGTTCGCAACGAAGACAATATGAAGGTTACTGCATCGAACCTGAAGAGACATGGAAATCCCCCACGAGCTCTCGACCCGCTCCGACGCTGAACTGTTGCAACTCGCTCTAGCCGGAGAAGAACCGGCCTTCTTGCTACTGTATGGAAGGCTGAGGGTCGGGATTTTTCGCTATGCGTTCTATATGACCAGCTCAAAGGTGCACGCGGAGGAAGTCACGCAGGAGGTTTTCATCACTCTGTTGAAAGAATCGCACAACTATCGGCAGGATCGCGGCGGTCTCGCCGCGTTCGCCTTCGGCATCGCTCGCAATTTTGTGCGGAGAATCGAGCGCCGCGAGCGGCCCTACGAGGCGCTCCCAGAAGATACCGCCCTCGTGACATTGTCTGGCAAACTCATTTCCCAATCGGATGAGCTGCCCGCGCAGCTGATCCGCACTGAACTCTGCGGGCGCGTGCAGGCCGCCGTGGCTTCGCTCCCAGATCACTATCGTCAAGTTGTCGTGCTCTGCGATCTCTGTGAATTGTCGTATGCCGAAGCCGCTTCCCGACTGCGTTGCGCGGTTGGAACAATCCGGTCTCGCCTGAGTCGAGCGCATGCTCTTTTAGCGGAAAAATTAAGGCCGCTCCGAAGCCGGCAACCGGAGGTTGGAGCAGCTGGCCCGGAGGGATGTCTCATATGACTTGCCAAGAACTTCGCCTGCGTTTTGAGGATCCCTTGAGCATCGATGCCGAGTTCCCTGGCGAGGCCGAGCATCTCGCCCACTGTACTGAATGCGCCCGCATCGTCGAAGCGCGCCACGAACTCGGAGCCGGGCTGCGTCTGGTTCGCGAGTCAGCCCCTGGGCCTTCTGCGGCGCTCGAGGCCGTTGTTCTCGCGAATTACTGCCGACGGATCGCTGGGGATCCGCTACTCGTGCGGTCGAGGACACGCAGATTCACCGTAGTCGGTTGGACCGCAGCAGCGGCCGCAGTGCTGGCTCTTGCGGGCGTTCTTCTTCTTCATCCCGCGTGGAGAATCGAGACTTCGAACTTAGAGATAGAGTCGGCGGAGCCGCAAATGGCGCAACCCGGTATTCTCGAGAAGGGCGCGAACAGAGTTCCTCGGATCAACACTGCTTCCTCACCGAAAACGCGATCGCCCGCCGCTCGACAACCCAGACGGACTCCTCAAGTGGCGGCCACGAAGGGTCCAGCTTCCGAAGATTTTCGCAGCTTGATGTACTGTGACGCGTTCAGTTGCGGAGGAGCCATGCAACTGATCCGGGTGCGATTGCCGTCTTCGGCGGCTGCATTCGAGCCGGCTGCAGCGTCACCGGACGGGGCGATTTATGTGGATGTACTCGTTGGCTCAGACGGGATCGCTCGCGGCATTCGCGTGGTGCAGTGAAAACTTTCTGTATGCAGGAAGGAAAAATCTTATGAAATGCTTGAAGCTCACTGCTTTCGTATCAATCGCAAGCCTCGCGCTCGTCGCAACCGTTGTTGCGCAGGGGCCGCAGGAATCGGGCGCAGTCGCGGCATCCGGCGCGACGGCTTCCCCTAAAGCCGCCATGCTTGGCATGCACCTGGACGATAACATGGACGTTACTCCCGTCAAAGGCGCGCCCTTCTGCGCCGCCGTTACCACCGAGCACACCCAGTCCTTCGCCGACGGCAACCGCATTCATACCGCCGAGGATTCGAACATCTGCCGTGACAGCGAAGGGCGCACTCGGCGCGACGCCAGCCTGAACCTTCTCGGAGCCGGTCCGCAGGCCTCGGCTCCCAAGTTGATCACGATTCTCGATCCGGTCGCAGGTGTGCGCTACATGCTCGACAGCGAAAACAAAGTTGCCCATAAGATGACTCTTCCGCCGCCCGGCAGCGCTCCTGACAGAGGTTTGCCCAAAGGCGGACAAGTGTTCATTATGCGCAGCGCGGGCGGCGCCGGAGGACCAGGCTTTTCGACCAACATAAACATGATGTACAGAAAAGCAGGACAGGACTCCAACGAACCCCCACCCACCACCGAAAATCTTGGCGATCAGACGATCAATGGCGTCCACGCCACGGGCACACGCATAAGCACCACCATTCCCAGTGGAAGGATGGGAAACGACAAGCCGATTGTCGTCACCTCTGAACGCTGGTACTCCCCCGATCTGAAAGCGACGGTGATGACCAAGCACGACGATCCCTGGGCTGGAGAATTGGTGACGCAATTCACCAACGTCAACACTTCCGAACCGGATCCGTCATTGTTCACGGTCCCCAGTGATTACAAGATCGTCGACGACAAAGACGGGCCGGTCACCATCCGCATGGTTGGCCCCGCTCCACCGGCGAAATAAGAGTCAGCACGACCGCCTCTCTGCCAGGTTTTTACCTGCCTTCGCATCGGTTCAAAGTTCTTATCCAAGAGAATAAGAGCCGCGAACACATCCTAAATTTGGTGTGAGTGGCCGGCCTTTGACGTCATTCAGCTTGAGTAGAAGCACACGTCCCGTCTGTAAAAGATGGTGAGCGCGGTAGGAATCGAACCTACAACCTACTGATTAAGAGTAGGCGAGTCTGATAGGGTCCTCCACGTCTTACGCGTTTTAAGAATCAATGACTTGCCGACAATCAAGCCCGCACGGGAGCAATTTGGTCTGGTATTGGAAAGAAGCAAGTTAGCGCATATGGGATCGAATGGTACGGCACACTTATGGCA
>CAWIJP010000015.1:0-136448 GCA_963836305.1 uncultured Acidobacteriaceae bacterium
AAACGCATTGAGGCCCAGTAATGACTGATAAAGAATCCAAGCCGGCGATTCAATCCCCGAAGTACTTGCGCCTGGCCGGTCGCATCGCCCACAGTTTTATCGATTCCAAGCTGACACCGCTGGTGATCGTTGGTGCGCTGATTCTGGGTGCTTTCAGCATTCTTAAGACCCCACGGGAAGAAGAGCCGCAGATCGTGGTGCCCATGCTCGATGTGTTTGTTCAGATGCCGGGAGCATCGGCGGAGGAGGTGGCACAGGCGTCAGCCTTCCTATGGAGAAGTTACTGCGCGAAGTGCCGGGCGTGGAATACATCTATTCGATCAGTCACCCCGGCGTGAGCATGCTGGTTGTGCGTTTCTACGTTGGCACCAAAGAAGAAGACGCGATTGTACAGACCTACAACAAGCTCTACTCCAATTTCGACCGTCTTCCGCCGGGTGTCTCGCAACCGATCATTAAGCTTCGCTCGATCGATGACGTGCCCATCGTGGCCCTGGCGTTGTGGGGCAAAAACTATGACGCCTACCGGCTGCGGCGAATCGCGGGTGAGCTGGAAAACTCACTCAAGCTGCTGGACGACGTTTCTGAGACCAGGATCATTGGCGGACAGCCGAGGCAGATACGAGTCGTGCTCGATACCGCGCGGCTTGCGGCTTATGGACTCACGCCGGGTGCGATCGTGGGGCAACTGCAGAACGCAAACAGCCGCGGCCAAGCCGGCAGCTTTGCTCGTGACAATCACGAGTTTCAGGTTGAAGCCGGCACTTTTTTTACAAGTCTGGAAGATCTGCGCCGGGTTGTGGTCGAGGTTCACGCCGGACGCCCCGTCTACTTGCGTGACGTGGCGGAGAAGCTGGAAGACGGTCCCGCCGAACCAGACAACTATGTATTGTTTGCCAACGCTCGCGGCGGCGCAGGACAAGCAGTCGGCTCGGATTATCCTGCGGTAACCATCACGATTTCCAAACGCAAAGGTACGAACGCCACCGACATTTCCGAACATGTACTGGAGAAAGTCCACGATCTGCGTGGCTATGTGCTTCCGAATGATCTGAACGTCACGGTGACTCGGAACTATGGCGAAACTGCGAAGGACAAGTCGGATGAACTTCTTGAACATCTATTGATCGCCACGTTGTCGGTCACATTGCTGATCGCACTGGCGCTGGGCTGGCGTGAATCGGGCGTTGTCCTGTTGGCAGTGCCGGTCACGCTGGCTCTCACGCTCGCCGTTTTCTATCTGTATGGCTACACGCTGAACCGGGTCACATTGTTTGCTCTGATCTTCTCCATTGGCATCCTGGTTGACGACGCCATAGTTGTGGTCGAGAACATCGTGCGTCATTTTCGCTTGCCGGAAAGCGGAGGGCGATCCTTATCTGAAGTCGCGGTCGAGGCGGTGGACGAAGTTGGCAACCCGACCATTCTTGCCACGTTCGCCGTAATTGGCGCGATCCTGCCCATGGCATTCGTGCGCGGCCTGATGGGTCCGTACATGCGCCCGATCCCGGTGGGTGCGTCGGCAGCCATGCTGTTTTCGCTGATTGTCGCGTTCGTAGTTTCTCCGTGGGCAGCATTGCGACTGTTGAAGAAATATGCGGGCGGTAGTGACCATTCCGGACACGAGAGTGAAGATTGGACGACCCGTTTGTACCGCCGCATGATGAACCCGCTCATTCGCGACGCGCACCGCCGCTGGATGTTTCTTGGTGGTGTCGTGTTGTTGTTGCTGGTAGCGGTGGCCTTCGTCCCGCTGAAGTGGGTTCGGGTAAAAATGCTCCCCTTCGACAACAAGAGTGAGTTTCAAGTAATCATCGACATGCCGGATGGCACGCCCCTGGAACAGACGACTCGCGTGGCACAGGCCTTGGGACAATATCTCGGCCTGCAACCTGAGGTCACTAATTATCAGATTTACGCCGGAACCTCCGGACCGTATAACTTCAATGGTCTTGTGCGCCATTACTTCTTGCGCAATCAACCTAATCAGGCGGATATCCAAGTGAATCTGCTTTCACGGCACGATCGTAAGGCACAGAGTCACGAGATCGCGCGACGCTTGCGTCCAGAGCTGGACAAGATTGCCGCACCTTTTGGTGCGCGCATCAAAGTCGCCGAAGTTCCGCCTGGCCCCCCCGTACTGCAAACACTCGTTGCCGAAGTTTACGGGCCTAACTACAAAGGGCAAATTGAGCTGGCGGCTCAAGTGAAGAAGATCTTCCAACAAACCGCAGGCGTCGTCGATGTGGACTGGTATGTCGAAGATCCGCAAATCAAGTACGACATGAAAGTGGATCTGGATAAAGCAGCACTACATGGCATCTCTCCCGCAGATGTGGCGCGCACTCTGCAGGTCGGGCTCAACGGGGCGGACGCGGGGCTGCTCCACGATCCCCATGCCCGCGAGGACATTCCTATCGAGGTGCGGCTGGCGCGCCCGGATCGCTCGGGAATTGAGGACCTCGGCAACCTGAAGCTGCCGACCACGCTGGGCGGCCAAATATCTCTGCAGGAAGTCACGAACCTTCAACAGACGACCATCGACACCAGCGTGTATCGCAAGAATCTGCAGCCAGTCGTCTATGTGACGGGAGACGTGGCGGGCGGAGAAGAGAGCCCGGTGTACGCCATCATGAAGATGAGCGAAGCCATCGACAAAATCAAGTTGCCCGATGGCTACGGGGTGAAGCAATACAAAGGCACCACCATGCCGGAGCGCACCGACCGTTTCTCGATGAAGTGGGATGGTGAGTGGCAGATTACGGTGGAAGTGTTCCGCGATCTCGGGCTTGCTTTTGCCGCCGTCTTGTTGTTGATTTACGTGCTCGTCGTGGGTTGGTTCCGCTCGTTCGTGACGCCGTTGGTGATCATGGCCCCGATTCCGCTTACTCTGGTTGGCATTCTGCCTGCACATGCGCTGATGGGAGCATTTTTCACTGCGACCTCGATGATTGGCTTCATCGCTGGCGCCGGCATTATCGTTCGGAATTCCATAATTCTCGTGGATTTCATCGAACTGCGCCGCTCCCAGGGAATGCCGCTGGAGGATGCGGTGGTCGATGCGGGCGCGGTGCGCTTCCGTCCAATGCTGCTTACGGCCGCAGCGGTTGTTGTCGGAGCCAGCGTAATCCTGTTCGATCCGATCTTCCAGGGCTTGGCTCTATCACTGATGGCGGGAGAAGTCGCGTCCACCTTTCTGTCGCGAATGACAGTGCCGGTTCTCTATTACCTCTCGCAGCGAGGGGACTCGGTTCCACCCATGCACCCGCATTCTCCCGAGAATGTCGCGGGATGCGAAACACCACAGTGCGAAATTGCCTAGAAATGTGAGGAGAACCGCTATGACCGTAGAACGAACACTTCGTTTGATCGCAGGCAGTTTTATTCTGTTATCCCTGGCTCTTGGGCACTATGTAAGCCCGTACTGGTACCTTTTCACGGCTTTTGTTGGTTTGAATCTTCTTCAATCCGGATTCACCAACTGGTGTCCGATGATGACGTTCCTGCGTAAACTTGGAGTCGGCAGGTAGGAGAAAGTGAGCATGTCTAATTGGATTTGGGGTTTAGCGTTCCTTGTCGCCTATTTGGTCTTGACGCAGTGGCTACTGCCAAAACTTGGCATTCCTACCTGAAGGAGCCAACATTGCGCCGAGTCTCGGCGCAAGACCGTTCCGGGAGAAAACACTCCGGAGGACCGTGACAACGATAGTACAAATTGAATTTCGTCACACCTATTCTCAATCCGACAGGACCTCCTTCAATGTTTTGGTCATCAATTAATTTCTCTTTCGTTTTGCGTCCTGTAGGAATCGAAGCATTCGGCATCCTTACCTAATATTCCTTGACCAGTATATTCTCCATAGAGTATATAAGGCGAGTGGAATCCGTTTTCGAAATCATTGCGGAGCCGAACCGCCGCGCGATATTGAGCCTCCTGGTTTCGTCAGAACAATCGGTTGGAGATCTCGAGCGTCGACTTCGTGTACCGCAGCCGACTGTTTCAAAGCACCTGCGAGTATTGCGCGATGCCGGTTTCGTGGAATCCACGGTGGACGCGCAGCGCCGCCTCTACCGGCTGAAAGCGAAACCATTTCAGGAGCTGGATGGCTGGCTTGCTCAGTTCCGCCGGATCTGGTCCGCTCACCTGGATGCTCTCGAACGCCACCTCGATCGTATGGATCAATCGATACCAGCGAGAAGAAAAACCAAGATAAAGACCCCGCGGCCCAAGCCGCGAAAGTGACGAGGAGAAACGAAATGAAAATCAAACTGACTGCCGTATATGTGGACGACCAGAACAAGGCCCTTCGCTTCTATACGGAGGTACTGGGTTTTGCCAAGAAGGCCGATTTCAGCAATGGCCCATACCGCTGGCTGACCGTGGCCTCGCCCGAGGAGCCGGACGGAACCGTGTTGCAGCTGGCGCTGAACAACAATCCCGCAGCCAAAGCGTACCAGCAGGCGATCTTTCAACAGAACCAGCCTGCGGCCAATTTTTTTAGCGACGACGTCAAGGGCGACTACGAGCGGATCAAGGCCCGCGGAGCCGAGTTTACAATGCCGCCCACCGACGTGACCGGCTCGACCATTGCGATGCTGAACGACACCTGCGGCAATCTCATTCAGCTCACTCAGCTGAAGCGCTGGTCATGACACAGCGCGAGGAGTACGCGCCGGGCCCAGCGAGGGGGGCGCAAGTACGAAAAGATGGCGACAGGTGGACGCTCATTCTCGTCAGAGAACTGCGCCACGAGCCGGAAAAAGTCTGGCGGGCGATTACCGACCCGGCGCATCTGCGTGAGTGGGCTCCCTTTGAAGCCGATGGTAGCCTGGGCACGGTTGGAAACACGGTGAAGCTCACCACGGTGGGAGCGCCGACGCCACGCGTAACTGAAACAACGGTCACGCGAGCCGAGGCTCCTGAGCTGCTTGAGTACAAATGGGGCGACTTCGATATGCGCTGGGAACTCGAAGCCACTGGTGACGGCACGCGCCTGAAGCTCTGGACCAACATCGGTCACCGCTTCATCGCAATGGGTGCTGCCGGGTGGCACATTTGTTTCGATGTTCTGGACCACCTGCTCAGCGGAACTCCCATCGGACGCATGGTTGGCCCCGACGCCATAAAATTCGGCGGCTGGCAGCGCCTGAACGCGGAGTACGCCAAGCAGTTCGGGATCGAAACGCCCGACTGGCCGCCTCGGGCGGCTCGAAAGTCATGAATCAAGGTGGATCACAATGATGATCAGTAATGCTACCCAACGTTCGATTTTTCGCTGGATTCACATCATCGTTAGCATTCCGATACTCGGCTATATATATAGTCCGTTTGAAAAACTCCCAGGCTACGCCCCGGCAACTCGGTTTGTCTTCCTTCCAGTGATGGTACTTTCCGGATTGTGGATGTGGAAAGGCCATCTCCTTCGCCGATTTGTTTCGAGAAAAGAAATCGAGAATTGAGGACCTTCCAGCTACTCCGATAGTCAAACATCGAAAGACCCGAAATCAAAGTCCGCTGCTGCACCGAACCCCTATGCGACCTTTTCTGTGCGGAATTGGCCAGGCTGGTAATTTCCCGGAACCGTCCTAGCCGCAATGTTGAGCCGGTTCCAGCCATTGATAGTTACGATAGCCAGCGTGAGATCTGACAGTTCCTTGTCGTTAAAGTGCGGACGCACTTTTTCATAGACCTCATCAGGCACGTGGCCATTGGTGATCAAGGTGAGAGCTTCCGTCCACTCCAGTGCGGCGCGCTCGCGATCCGAGTAGAACAGACTCTCACGCCAGGCATCCAACGAATAGAGGCGCTGTTCCCTTTCTCCGCCCGCACGCAGGTCCTTCCAGTGCATATCGATACAGTATGCACAGCCGTTGATCTGCGATGCGCGCAGATCGACGAGAGTCAGCAGGGATTGCTCTAATCCACATTCGTCAAGATAGCGGCCCAAACCGAGCATGGCTTTAAATGCCCCAGGTGCCGCTTTGATGTATGTAAAACGTGCTTCCATAAATTCTCCTTTGTTCGGTGTTTGCCGGACGATTAACAAATCGACCAGAATCCTGTTAGTGAAACGATATCGCTCGATCAAGTTCAGCAGGAAGATTTGAATTCATATAATTATTTCGATGTACGCTTGCAATAGATGTACGCTTGCAATATGAGATTCCGGCGATCGCACAAAAATCAGCCTGCTTTATACAGCAATCACCTTAATCAGAATTCGCCGAAAAAAAGGGCGTAACACTTTTCCTGATTTGTGAATCGTGTGATGACTCAGTCGATCAAAATAATGTGTGTCCGGGCGAGCGCATTCACGCCAGGCACTCCGTCGGCGGAACGTATTCAGGCAGCAAAGTGGGGAGAGATCGGACGATGATAAACAGAATGATAAACAATTCCATTGACCCTGACGTTTTGATCGTCGGCGCCGGCCCGGTTGGCCTGTTTTTAGCGAACGAATGTGCTCGCCGAAATCTTCGATGGCGGCTCGTCGAAGAACGCTCATCTCAATCTGAGCATTCAAAAGCGCTTGCGATCTTTCCTCGGACACTGGAAATCTTCGACATGGCAGGAATCGTCGCTCCTTTCCTGGAGAAGGCAAATCGGGTCACAAGAGTTGCCGTCATCACTCACGACCGTACCCTCGCCAACATGAAGTTTGAACCAAACGAAAGCCGATATTCGTTCGTTGCCATGGTGCCGCAGGACGTAACGGAAAGATTGCTGCTCGAGGGGTTGCGGCGCAAAGGCGGCGATGTCGAGTACGAAACCAAATTCGTGTCCGCAGTCCAGGACGATTGCGGTGTCAACGTCACGCTTGAACGCAGAGGTGTAGCAGACAGGTTACGCGCCTCGATCGTAGTGGGGTGCGATGGAGCGCACAGCACCGTCCGGCATCAGTTAAATCTTCCCTTTGAGGGGGCGAAATATCACGGCTCGTTCCTGCTGGCCGACATCGAGACGAACACGACGCTTCCCGCCAACGAGATGCAACTCTGCCCAAGCGAATTTGGACCCGTAGCTATTTTTCCAATGAGCGCCACGCGCCGCCGAGTGGTTGCCACCATCGACGCTATGGAAGGCGATGCACCTTCGCTCGACCTTGTGCGCAGGATACTGGCGCAGCGGGCACCAAGCGCAATCGAGGCACGCGATTTGCACTGGAGCAGCTACTTTAGCATTCACCATCGCCACGTGGCGCGGCTGCGCGAAGGCCGCGTATTCATTGCCGGTGACGCTGCGCACATTCATAGTCCATTCGGCGGCCAGGGAATGAATACTGGGCTGCACGATGTCTGGAACCTGGTTTGGAAGCTTGATCTTTTTCTGAAGGGCCACGGAAACCAGCGATTGCTCGACAGCTACGGCAGCGAACGTCTGCCGGTCATCAAGAGTGTCATTGAGACTACAGATCTGATGACTAAGGTGATGGGAACTCCGAACAAGTTAGCCCAGGGCCTGCGCGACGCCGTCATACCAATAGCGTCGCGTCTGGCTCCGTTTCAGCATGCTTTCGTGCAGCGACTTTCCGAACTTGGAATTGTTTACCGGGGCAGTCCGATCATTGAAGGACCGGGAGAGCGATTTTTCGACAACTCATTGCGGGGAGGCCAGGGAATCACCAGCCGCTTCATCCTTTTCTTAAGTTACGATACGAATCAGTCCCAAGTCGAGGAGGCGAAGCAGGTCTGTGAATTATTAGCCGGTATTCTTGAACTCAGATTCGGTCCGAACCCGGGATTGGCGCTTGTGCGGCCAGATGGTTATATCGCCTACTCCTCGCACAAAAGCGATACCGCAGCATTCAGAGAAGTAACATCGGTGCTTCAGCGTCAAACCGTGCCGCCAGCAACCGCGGAAGAAGCTGCTTGACGAAAGCGGCGCAGTATGGGCACATCAAGAACCTTAGAAGGAAACTTCGATTGGCGCTCCTTTGAACGTCACACTTCGTTTGACCTTAGCCAACTGCACTACGATAGGCCTCGGTTCCGCCGACAACAAGCGCGAGCCGGGGGCAAGCTGGAGATTTAGAGTTCTACGCGCATCGTTCCAAGTCACCCGGATTCCAGTCCAGTCTCCTTTGCGATAGTTGAAGGAAATACCATCGTCCTCGTAAAGCAAAAAAGACGCATCGGCACCGGGATAAATAGTAAGGGATAGCGGCTCATCGACCTTCTCGTCGACAAACTGCTTGACCGGACCGAGCGGCAGGATCGATCCGGCACGAACATAAAGCGGTATGGTGTCGAGTTCAACCGGGCGGCTGATTTCGCTGCCACCCTCAAGCTGTTCGCCAGTCCAAAAGTCGTACCAAATCGAGGCGGGAAGATAGACTCGACGAGTGGTAGCTCCCTTCTCGACAACGGGAGCAACCAGCATGCTCTTCCCCCACAAATACTGGTCTCCGCGTGCCACCGCCTTCGGATCGTCGGGGAAGTGCAACCACAGAGGCCGCATGATCGGCATACCCGTGGTCGCGCATTCGCGCACTGCGCTGTAGAGATAGGGCAACATGCGATAGCGCAGTTCGAGATATTTCCTGCAGATAGGTTCCACACGCGCATCGTGCAGTTGGCCGGAATCAGGAATAGCCGCGCCAGTATAGTGATTGATTTCCGCGGGACCGGCATCTCCCATATTCCATCCCCAGGGAAGCCTTAACTTCCACGCCCGGCCGTGGCAGCGGAAAAGAGGACAAAATGCCCCAAACTGAAACCAACGTACATACAACTCCGCAGTGAACTCTGGAGTAGGAACAAAACCGCCAATGTCAGTGCCCCAATACGGAATGCCGCTGAGCGCGGTGTTGAGAGCAATCGGAATGTGAGTCTTCAGCGTTTCCCAGGTGGAGTACACATCACCCGACCAAAGGAATGACGCATAACGCTGCATGCCCGCGTAGCCGTTGCGATGCAGTGCATAAGGGCGTTCATTCGGACGATCCATTTGCGGACCTTCCCAGTACAAGCGATTCCTGACCAGCCGTGATGCGATGTCGAGTGGATCGCCCTCGTCCGGCCACCATCCGTCCACGCCGAGCGCGAAATCTTTGCGATGTGCGTCCCAGTAGCAACTGGCTTCTTCTTCGTCAAACCGCGAAACGTCACAGGGATCTTGAACCGTTCCGCGGAGCTTGTCGGAGAGAATTACCACGTGCATCACGGCACGAAAGTTCTCATGGTGCAACTCATCGAGCATTTGTTTGGGGTCAGGAAAGATGTGAGAATTCCACACAAACGAACCATTTTCCGTATTCCAACCCGAAGGACAGAAGCCTGTCCCCAGATAAATCAGAGCATCGCAAGGCAATTTTTTCTCACGGAAGGTTTTGGCCTCTGCAAGCACCTCCTCTCGACCGGCGAGTGTGCGGTGCGACTGCTGATAACCAAGACTCCATAAGGGAGGCATCTCCGCATGGCCCGTGAGGCGTGCGTATTCGGCCATAATCGTGGCGGGAACAAGGGAAGCGACGAAAAACAGATCAAGCGGGAGCGCCGCGCTGCGACTTGCAGGTTGAAACTTCGCTTGACTTCCGGTGAGGTCAAAAGTGCCGAAGGGTTGATGAAACAATATCGCCCACCCGGATGTTCCAATGATCCAAGGAATGGGAACACGGCCACCGTGGGTGGCAAGTTCGTAACCGCCCTGTCCGCTGCGCATTGGGTCGGTTGAGCCGCGGCGATCGAATTGTGGCCCTCCCTCCCCTAAACCAAATAGTGGTGCGCTCCCGGTCAGAAAAGACAACATGCCGGTGTCCGCATCCCAGTCGAACTTCTGAATCACCGTTCCGAGTTCGTTCATAACCCGGATGCTGAGCGGGTGGAATGAAACCTTGAGCCGGAACTTTCCCAGGACAACCTCGTGTTCAGACTCCGCACGAAGCCTGGCCGCAGAAGCACCCCAAGACTCCTGGACAAGAGATCCATCAGAAGGTATCGATTTCTGCGCTCCATTGGTCAAGGAACAGATGCTCAACCGGAAGGTATGAGGGCTGACAGGGGCGATCTGTATCTCAACCCCCTGCTCAGTATCGGGAGCGACTTCCTGGGCCGCTCGCCGCTCGCAGGGAATAACTAAGGTAGTGGAAGCAGCGACTAGTCCCTTCAGTACATCCCGACGGTTCCATTGCTGGTACATGTGGTTCAGCACCTCGAAGCGGTAATTGTAGAACGGAAAACAGACAGAACAAGAAAACGTTTACCATTTTCTTTTTGGTTATTCTGAAAAGGCCGAGGTAACGCTCAGCGCAATTCTTGGGTACGTTCCAACGATTTCCCATTGGGCTATAACGAAAAAGAAACAACCTGGATTAACTTTGGTACTGTCCATTGGGTGCATTCTCACGGCAAACGCTTTCTATGATTAGCTGCACAAATTGGGCGTGTCTGCGGAGCATGGTAAGATGCTAATCGCACAGAGTTAGTATGCAAACCATCTATGGACATCCGTGAAATCGCGCGGAGAGCGAAAGTTTCTACTGCCACCGTATCCAGAGCGATTAACCGTGTTCCCACGGTCGATCCTCAACTTGCCAAGCGAGTATGGAAAGTGGTGGACGAGCTCGGTTACTATCCTAATACGCAGGCGCGGGCGCTGGTTTCGGGACGGAGTCGTCTGTTTGGCCTGATTGTCTCGGAAATTACCAACCCATTTTTCCCGGAGATCGTACAGACCTTCGAGAATCAGGCCGTTGAAAACAACTACGAGATACTGGTCACCTCCACCGTCCACGATCCCAAACGCATGGAATCTTCGGTGCGGCGAATGATCGAGCGCAGAGTGGATGGTGTGGCGATCCTGACCTTCGGTATGGAAGACACGCTGATTGAACACCTTCGTTTTCGCAAGGTTCCCCTGGTGTTCGTTGACGTGGGACCCGACGTTCCTGGAATCGCCAACATCCGCATCAACTATCAAAATGGAATCCGGCAGGCAGTACAGCATCTGGCTGCGCTTCGGCATACGCGTATCGCCTTTATTACTGGGCCATTGCATCTCAAGTCTGCCCTGGCGAGGCGAGAGGCTTTCAAGTTATCGATGACGGAGATTGGACTTTCTCCAGAATTGATCGTGGTGGGCGATCACCGGATGGAGGGCGGAATGCGGGCGCTTGTGGAGCTCACCAGTTTGAGCAACCGGCCCACGGCCGTGCTGTGCTCGAACGACATGACCGCGATCGGAGTTATGCGCGAAGCCTACGACCATAACATCAGAATTCCGGATGACCTGTCAGTCGTGGGGTTCGACGATATCCGCATGGCCGAGTTTACAATTCCTCCTCTCACCACCGTGCAGATGTCGCAACACGAGTTGGCCAAGATTGCCTTCCAGGCTCTGCTGACGGAAGTCGAATGCGAGCCGTCGGCACATCAGCACCACAAGTACGAACTGAATACCAGCCTGGTGCTTCGGCGCTCCACCGCGCTGGCCCAGGCAGCGGCAGTCCCCGCAACGCCCCTCAAAGCGAGCCGGACAAGCGGATCACGCAAGGTCGTCGCAAGCGGCTTACGCTAGCTACCTTTGTTCCGCTGTTAGACACAAAAAGCCTGGTGCAGCCGGAGGCATGGTTTTCCTTAGCCAGAAAAAGAGAGTTGCAATTCTAAGTGCGGGAGAATACTCTAGGTCCGCTAATTTTAAGTAAACGATTACCGCACCTTGGGGTAACATGGAGAGCACGGGCTCAACGGACAGCTCCGGGAAGTGATAAAACCAGAACCATGCTAGAGCGTCTGCGGGAAGAAGTTCTGGAGGCCAACCTGGAATTGGTGCGCCAGGGTCTGGTGCTGTATACGTTTGGCAATCTCAGCGGCATCGCACGCGCCGAGGGCCTGGTGGTGATCAAACCCAGTGGTGTGCCTTACGAACAAATGAAACCGGAGTACCTGGTGGTAACGGACCTGGAAGGCAACATCGTGGAAGGGAAAATGCGCCCTTCCTCTGATTTGCCAACCCATCTGGTGTTATACAAGCAGTTTCCCGAAATCGGCGGGGTCGCTCACACGCACTCTGCGTATGCCACTGCCTGGGCTCAGGCACGGAAACCCATTCCCTGTTTTGGCACGACTCACGCGGACTATTTCCATGGTCCTGTGCCGGTAACGGGCGAGATGACGGATCAGGAGATCGCCGTGGAATACGAGAGAAACACCGGCCATGCGATCGTTCAAGCCCTGCGGCAAACGAAAGCTGCGGCCACCCCCGGCATACTGGTGGCCAACCACGGCCCTTTTGCTTGGGGAGCGGACGCCGCGGCTGCGACCCATAACGCTGTGATTCTGGAAGCAATCGCTCGCATGGCATATTTCACCCTTGGTATCCATTCAGCGGCGCAACCGATTGGCAATGCGCTACACGACAAGCACTATCTTAGAAAACACGGCAAGAGCGCATATTACGGGCAGACAACGGACCCGCACGAAGGCGAAGACAAGGACAAGCGATGACGCTATCGCCTGCGTTCGTTCTGCCAACCCGCCTGGTACACCTTTCTCCCATCGATATCGTCATTGTGGTTTTCTATTTCGTCCTGGTGCTTTCCATCGGCTGGTACTTAAAAGGTCAGGCCAATACCGGCGAAGACTTTTTTATGGCCGGGCGGGAGATGACCGCGTGGGTGGCCGGTCTTAGTTTTCTTTCAGCTAATCTCGGCGCGCTCGAGTTGATGGGATGGGCCGGCTCCGCCTATCAATATGGCATTCTCGCGACGCACTGGTACTGGATCGGCGCCATCCCGGCAATGCTTTTCCTGGCGCTGGTGATGATGCCGTTCTATTACATTTCCAAAACCCATTCCGTGCCGGGATATCTGAAATTGCGTTTCGGTGAATCCAGCCGTGCGTTGTCTGCGATTTCGTTTGCCTTCATGACCGTGCTCATGAGCGGCGTCAACATGTTTGCCATGGCCAAAGTGATGCAGATCGTGCTTGGCTGGGATCTGAATTTCAGCATCTGGATTTCATCGCTGACCGTAGCGATTTATGTAACGCTCGGCGGCCTGCGCTCCGCGATTTTTAACGAGGTCTTGCAGTTCTTTCTGATCTGGGCCGGGGCACTGCTGATTCCGATCCTCGGACTCTACGAAGCCGGCGGCTGGACAAATTTAAAGTTGCAAATTGCGCACCGAGCTTCGGAACAATATGTTCATCTCTGGTCTGGATTGGGCTCATTCACCAACAACCCAATGGGAATCCATTGGACCGGCATTGTCTTCGGGTTGGCGGCCGTAATCTCGATGGGTTACTGGACTACGGACTTTCTTGTAGTACAGCGCATCCTTGCGGCCAAAGATATTCGCAGCGCGGAAATGGCGCCCATCATCGGCGCCGGATTCAAGATGTTTGTTCCGATCATCGTCATCCTGCCCGGCTTGCTGGGATTAGCATTGCTACCGGAGAAACTGGTTCCAGAATCCGTGGCCGCCGTGACCGGAGCTCATAGCTATAATGATGTGCTGCCGCTCATGCTGGCCCGCTATTGTGGTCCCGGCCTGCTTGGCCTGGGAGTTACAGCGCTGATTGCCGGCTTTATGTCTGGCATGGCGGGAAACGTCAGCGCCTTCACCACCGTGTGGACCTATGACATTTATCGGCCGTTCATTAACAGCCAGGCCAGCGACCACCATTACGTGAACATGGGGCGATGGACGACCGTGATCGGCGTGCTGATCAGCGTAGGCACGGCATACCTGGTGATGCAATTCGCCAGCATCATGGATTATGTGCAGGCGCTTTTCAGCTTCTTCATTGCTCCTCTGTTCGGCACGGTGGTGCTCGGAATGTTGTGGAAGCGGGCGACCGGCGCTGGCGGATTTTGGGGATTACTGTGCGGCACGCTTTGTTCCATCGGCATGTGGACCTGGGTGAAAGTGGATCCTTCTGCGTTGCGTTATGTCGCGCTTTCGCCGCACGCCAAAGGACTCGCGCAGGATATGTATCAAGCGCTTTGGTCGTTCATCACGTGCGTGCTGGTGACCGTGATTGTAAGCCTCGCCACGAAACCCGCGCCGGACAGTCAATTGACCGGCTTGGTATACGGGCTGACAGAGGTACCTTCGGTGGGGAATCTTCCGTTGTATCAGAAGCCGATTTTCTGGGCTGGCGTGGTGACGGTGGTTTTTGTCGCACTCAACATTATTTTTTGGTAGAGGATATCGAGGTAGTCGAATGGCAGTCAGGATGATTTCGATCTGGTTCTTCATCGGCATTTCGCTGGCGGTGAACGGCGCGCTGATCCTGGCGGCGGGGATTTACCAACTGATCGATCCGCCGGCGAATCCAGGCGTTGTCTTGTTTCATTTGCACGCCAATGTATGGTGGGGTGCAGCTTTGCTGCTGTTCGGTCTTATTTATTGTTTCAAGTTCGCGCCCTTGCGAAAAGTCTGAGCGCGATTGAGGTGTGATATGGCGGTCAATCATAGAAAAATGGTAATGGGAGTGATCGTGGGGAACCGGGGATTCTTCCCCGACCATCTGGCCAAAAGCGGACGGGAAGAGATTCTGCGCGCTCTCGAAGCGGCAAACATGGAGGTTGTGGCTCTCACTGCGGAAGAGAGCAAGTACGGAGCGGTAGAGACGCGGGAAGAATCGCGGCGCTGCGCGGAACTCTTCAAGCGCAATCGCGATCGGATCGACGGAGTCATCGTCACACTGCCGAACTTCGGCGAAGAGCGCGCCATAGCCGATGCTTTGCGCTTGGCCGATCTTCGCGTACCCGTTTTGATTCAAGCCACGCCGGACGATCCCAAAAAGATGACTATCGCTTCACGCCGCGACAGTTTTTGCGGCAAGATGTCGGCCTGCAATAATCTTCGGCAATATGGCATTCCTTATTCCATTACCACGCTCCATACCGAGAGTCCCGACTCGCCTGAGTTTGCCCATGATCTGGAGTGGTTCGCCGCAGTTTGCCGCGTGGTGAAAGGATTTCGGAACTTGCGGGTGGGAGCCATCGGCGCGCGTCCCGCCGCGTTCAATACCGTGCGTTATAGCGAAAAGATATTGGAATCACAAGGCATCTCCATTGAGACGCTTGATCTTTCCGAGGTGCTTGGGCGGATCGATCGCATGAAGGATAATGACGATCAAGCACAGGCCAAATTGGCTGCCATCAAGAAATATGTGGATGCGAGCAGCGTGCCCGAGCCTGCTCTTTTAAAGATGGCGAAGTTGGGAGCGGTGGTCGACCAGTGGATGGCGGCAACCGAAGTCACTATCAGCGCTGTGCAATGCTGGACATCGATTGAAGAGAACCTAGGCGTAGTTCCCTGCACCGTGATGAGCATGATGAGCAACGAACTGCTCTCCAGCGCCTGTGAAGTGGATATTTGCGGCGTGCTGGGAATGCATGCGCTGCAACTGGCCTCCGGCACTCCTTCGGCCCTGCTCGATTGGAATAATAATTATGGTTCCGACCCGAACAAGGCAGTCTGCTTCCACTGCTCGAATTTGCCAAAACATTTTTTCCGTTCGGTGAAGATGGATTTTCAACAGATCATTGCCGGCACCGTTGGAAAGGAAAACACATTCGGAACCTGCGTGGGACTGATCAAGCCGGAGAAGATGAGTTTCGCCAGATTCTCGACCGATGACACTTCGGGCAAAATGCGCGGATACGTGGGCGAAGGCCGATTCACTGACGACCCGCTCAACACCTTCGGCGGAGCGGGCGTGGTCGAGATTCCGAACCTGCAGAAACTGCTGCGTTTTATCTGCGAGCGCGGTTTTGAGCACCACGTAGCCGCCAATCTTTCTACCGTCGCATCCGCTGTGTATGAAGCCAGTACGCGTTATCTGGGCTGGGATATGTACGATCACAGTTGCGAAAACGGAGCCTGCTGATGGCGATCGTGGCTGGAGTCGACTTCGGAACCCTGAGCGTTCGCGTCTCTCTGGTCGACAGCGAGAGCGGCTTGATAGACTCCGCCAGCGCCGAGTACCCGCTGCACCGCAAGCGCGAAGATCCGGAATACGCCACCCAGTCTCACGACGAGCACATGCGTGCCCTGGCCGCCGCTACGCGCGAAGTTCTGAAAAGGACCGGCATTGCGGGCGATCAAGTGCAGGCCATCGCGCTCGACACTACCGGTTCGTCTGTGATTCCCGTCGATAAAGATCTTGAACCTCTCGGCGAATATTATTTGTGGTGCGATCACCGCGCCAAAGGCGAAGCGGCCGAGATCACGGAAGCGGCACACCGCGAGCAGTTGGAGGCCATTCAATGGTGCGGCGGAGTTTACTCCTCGGAGTGGGGTTTTTCGAAGCTGTTGCACTGGCTCCGGCACAATCCCGATAAGCGATCGCAGTTTGCTTCCGCATTTGAGCATTGTGACATGGTAGCGGGCACGCTCGGCGGCATCACCGATCCCAAAAAAGTAAAGCGCAGCATCTGTGCCATGGGCCACAAGTGGCTGTGGAATGCGCAACTGGGCGGGCTTCCTCCAGAAAGCTTTCTGGTCAAGGTAGATCCTCTGCTGCGAGGAATCCGCGACAAACTGGATGGAGAGTACGCCACCTCCGATGAGATTGCAGGCCGACTCTCTCCATTCTGGGCGGAGAAACTTGGTCTCAAGGCGGGGATTCCGATCCCCGTAGGAGCGTTCGACGCGCATTGGGATGCGATTGGGGCTGGGTGCCGCACCAATGACATGGTGAACGTCATCGGCACCTCGACTTGTATCATCGGAATCACGCCGTCGGTGAACCTGGTACCCGGAGTCTGCGGCGTCGTGCAAGGCAGCGTGCATCCCTCACGCACTGGAATCGAAGCGGGGCTCTCCGCCGTCGGAGATATATTTAATGCGATCGCTTCCCGCGCCGGGACCGATGTGAAAACGTTGAGTGCCGGCCTTGATAACTATCGAGCTGGGCAGACCGGCTTGCTACGCATGACCTGGGATAACGGCGACCGCACCGTATTGGTGAACCCTAACCTGCGTGGGGTCACGCTCGGATGGAACCTGCAGAGCACGGCGCAGGATGAACTGTTCGCGGCGATCGAAGGCACCGCATTTCATACGCGTGTCATTCTCGATCGGATGGCCATGCATGGTGTGCACATCAAACGCGTGATCAACGCCGGCGGCATTCCGCAAAAAAACGATACGCTCAACCAGGTCTACGCCAACGTCCTGGGGCGCCCCGTGCTGGTTCCGAGCAAGAGCGTGGTGAGTCTCGGATCCGCCATCTTCGCCTTCATGGCTGCGGGCACATTCAAAACCATCGAGGAGGCGCAGGACAGGATTTGCCCGACCCACCGGGCATTCCTACCGGATGACTCGGCACAGCGCATTTACGAGGCTCTGTATCCTTTATACAGCAGGTTGTATTTCGCGCTGGGACAGCGTGGCTGTGATGGCCTGGGAGATATTTTACCGAGCTTAATCGCGGTGGCTGCGTCTGCAACGAACCGAGCCTCGGAGTAGCGACAGGACTAGCGACAAGCTAAGGAGCGGCGAATGATCATCAGCGGTGAGAAAATCCTGCGAACCATCGCAATCAGCGGCTTGTGGCTGGCGCTGTTTTCCATGACCACGGAGGCTAAGACAAAGGTGACAAGCGAGCCTTTTGGAAAGATGCCGGACGGAACTCCTGTGGAGATTTTCACGCTTAGTGACGGCGCCTACGAAGCTCGAATCGCAACCTACGGCGGGGTTGTAGTTTCCCTGAAAGTTCCTGACCGCAGCGGCAATCGGGCCGACGTAGTGCTGGGCTTCGACAATCTCGATGGGTACGTGACCAACTTCAACGGGCCCTCCGACGCATTCTTCGGTGCGGTCATTGGCCGCTATGCGAATCGCATCGCGCACGGCACCTTTACTCTCGATGGCAAAAAGTACTCCCTGCCGTTGAACAACGGCGAGAATTCTCTTCACGGCGGGCCACATGGTTTCAACAACGTGGTCTGGAAAGCAAAGCCGATCGCAAACGGAGTGGAATTAACGTACCTCAGCAAGGACGGCGAAGCCGGATATCCCGGCAACTTGTCCGCCATGGTTCGCTATACGCTGATCAAAAGCGATTTGCGAATTGAGTATTCCGCCACCACCGATAAAGATACCGTGGTGAACCTGACGAATCATTCTTACTTCAATCTCGCCGGACGGGGCAACATTCTCAACCATCAACTCACCCTGCACGCGTCCCGCTTCACCCCTGTGGATGCCGGTCTGATTCCAAAAGGTGAGTTGAAACCTGTGGAATCAACTCCATTTGATTTTCGTAAACCAACTGCGGTCGGAGCGCGGATCAATGCCGACGATGAACAGCTTCACCTGGGTCACGGCTATGACCACAACTGGGTGCTAGACAGCGGTGGAGGGAAAATGGCGGAGGCAGCGGAGGTCTACGACCCGAGCAGCGGCCGAGTACTGAAAGTCCTGACGGATCAACCTGGCATTCAGTTCTACAGCGGCAATTTCCTCGACGGTTCAATCAAAGGCAAGGGCGGAAAGCCAGACGAGTTGCATGCCGCATTGTGCCTGGAGACGCAGCACTTTCCCGATTCCCCGAATCATCCGGATTTCCCCACCACCGAGTTGAAGCCCGGCCAGCGCTATCACACGGTTACTGTTTACAGCTTCTCTACACGGTGAGCCGATTGCGTATACGTACTCCGATCTCAGCACGAGATCAGTGCCGTTCGCGAGGACGATCACGCATCCGAATTCGCGAATGGCTTCGCAATGGCGAGCAGATGATTCTCTTCTCTTCGGCTCTCCTCTTCTTAGCGGTTCAATCATCGTGGCCCCAGGCATCTCCGAGTGTGAGCATCCAGGTGAAGTTCGACCAGACCGAGGGGCCGATATCGCCTGTGTGGAACTATTTCGGCTACGATGAGCCCAATTACACGTATGCTCCAAACGGCAAGAAACTTCTCGGCGAGTTAGCTCCACTCGACGCAGCTCCAGTGTACGTGCGGGTTCATAATCTATTTACAACTGGCGACGGGACTGCCTCCCTGAAGTGGGGATCGACCAACGTTTATTCGGAAGATGCTTCTGCACGTCCAATTTATAGCTGGGTCATCCTAGACCAAATCTTTGATACGTTTCGCGCAGCCGGCATCAAACCTCTCATCGAAATCGGCTTCATGCCCAAGGCTCTTTCTACTCATCCCGAACCTTACCGTCACGATTTTCCGCGCATTCCGGTCAGCGATATTTACACGGGATGGGCATATCCGCCTAATGATTATCGGAAGTGGTCCGAACTCGTTCTTCAGTTCGTTCATCATCTCCGCGAGCGTTACGGAGATGCTGAGGTAAACACCTGGCTGTGGGAAGTATGGAACGAACCTGACATCGGCTACTGGCAGGGGACCCCCGAAGAGTATTTCAGGCTGTACGACTTTACCGTGGATGCGGTCCTTCGGGCATTGCCTGAAGCGCGAATCGGCGGGCCTGACAGCACCGGACCCGGGAATTCAAGAGCGGAAGACTTTCTCCGTGCGTTCCTTGAGCATTGTGCGCACCAGAAAAATTATGCGGACGGCCGGATGGGATCGCATCTCGACTTCATCAGCTTTCATCCCAAAGGATCTCCGACGTGGCAAGGCGATCATGTGCAGATGGGGATTAGCCGCCAACTTGCCGCAATTGAGGAGGGATTCAAAATCGTCTCTTCGTTTCCGGAGTGGCGGCAGACGCCAATCATTCTGGGAGAATCGGATCCGGAGGGTTGTGCGGCCTGTTCTGCCAAAGAACATCCGCAGAACTTGTATCGCAATGGGCCTCTGTACGGCGCTTATACCATCGAGGTTCTAAATAATATCCTGCAATTAGCTCGTCAAGAGCACATTAATTTTCTGGGAGCAGTAACTTGGGCCTTTGAATTCGAGGACCAACCGTACTTCGCAGGGTTTCGGGAATTGGCGACGAATGGGATAGACAAGCCCGTCCTGAACGCCTTTCGGATGCTGGGATTGCTGGGTAACGAGCGTGTGAAGGCGATCAGCTCAGGAGCCCTGGCAGCAGCAGAAGTTGTGAGCGCCGGAGTGCGAACCCAGCCCGATGTGAACGCAATCGCCACTCGCAAAGACCGCGAGGTCGAGATTTTGGTGTTGAACTATCACGACGACGATCTTCCGTTCCCTGCTGCGCCGATCGATCTGGTGATCACCGGCTTGCCCAAAAATGCCAAACGCGCCCTGCTCGAGCACTTCCGCATAGACTCCGACCATAGCAACGCATTCGCTGCGTGGAAAGAGATGGGCTCACCTCAAGCACCCAACGAGCGTGAATACGAACGGCTGCAACGTGCCGGTCAACTGCAACTTTTAAGTTCACCGGCATGGGTGGACATGCGACAGGGCAGGGTCGAACTGCAATTTCTCCTGCCTCGGCAAGGTCTTTCCCTTGTGCGCGTCGCGTGGTAAATATTCGATCCGCAGCTGGGATTCGCAACTAGGTTTGCAGGACCAGATTCCAAACTTGCATCGACGTGGCTTGCCGGTTTGCCCATGCATAATAAGGAATAAACGTAAGTGGAACTTTTTTGCTTTTCTCTTCCCTGCTGTATCGCGAGTAGAGCGTAGTCTCTGATGCTCCTCGTTCGTAGAGTGCGCCCTCGTGATGAAGCACAACCATACCGCCGAGCAAGTCGCTCCTGAACTCAGTGTGAAATTCATCGGCAGCGTGACGTCCGGGATTCACCGCAACATCGCTGAGGGAAATGCCGCTCGGTTGATCAACTTCCTCCAGACAGTAGATGAGCGGCCCCCGTTGTATCGCGACTCTCCCAGTGTCATCGGCGACGCGCGGATTCGCTTCAATCACCTGAGGCCTAACTTCAACGTTGAGCTGAATGACATCCCCAGGCGACCAGCGGCGGCGTATGGGAAGATACTCTCCAGGTTTCACGCCAGCTGCATCTTTACCGTTGACGGCAACCTGCGCTTGATCAGCCCAGCCGGGTATGCGCAGATAAAAAGTAAACTCCGAAGCTTCCGCCGGATTGACTGTGATCCCAACGCTGCCGTCCCAAGGATAGTTTGTTTTCTGCGTGACCTTCAGTCCAACTCCGTTCTCCAGGTGCCAGTCGAGCTCGGAATTATCGTACAGATGAACGTAGATTCCGTCGGCGCTGGTGCTGTAGAAATATCCTGGCAGCGATCCGAAGGTGCGTTCCAGGTTCGGCGGACAGCAGGTCACGTCGTACCAGGGATTGCGGATCTTGTCTCCGGTAGACGGGTCAAACGCGAGAGGATTGCGATAACAATACAGTGTGCCGTCGAGCGACATTCCGGAATTGATTCCATTGTACAGCGCGCGTTCCATCACATCAGTAAACTTCGCGTCCCCTGTAACGGCCAACATGCGCCAGTTCCACATCATGTTGCCAATGGCGGCACAGCTTTCGCCGTAGGCCCGGAAATTGGGCAGCTCATACGCATCGCCAAATGCTTCGCCGTCCGCCCGGGAACCGACTCCGCCGGTGACGTACATCTTGGTTGTGGTCATGTCGTTCCAGAGCCGGTTCAGCGTTTGGAGATACACGGGATCCCCCGTCTCCAGGTAATAGTCGGTTGCGCCGCAACACGCGTACATGGCGCGAACCGCATGCCCTTGCATCTTGATGCGCTCCGTAAACGGAGTTCCGCTGAACATATAAATGGTCCGGCGTTCCGGCAACTCGATACGCGCGTCCCCTTGCAGGATGTATCCGGCAAGCTCGAGCTGGCGCTTATCGCCGGTAATGCGGTAGAGCTCAATCAGCGCCATCTCAATTTCGGGATGGCCGGAAACGATAGGCTTCTTCGGCGCTGGACCGTAATTCGGAATGAGGAAATCGTTGACGAAGCGAATGCCGGCATCGAGCAGCCGGCGATCGCCCGTAGCTCGATAGTAGGCAATCGCGCCCTGCAGCATGTGTCCGATGTTGTACAACTCATGTCCGGTCGACTGGGTTTGCGGAAGCATTCGCAAAGACTTGCGATCATCCTGATAGTAAGTGTTCAAGTAGCCGCTGGGCTCCTGAATCGCAATTACTTCGTCGATGATTTTGTCAGCCGTCGCCCGAAGTTCCGGACGATTTCCGGATTGCAATACAAACCCAACCGCCTCGGTCCACTTGTAAACATCGGAGTCGGAAAACACCGGGCCGCTCTGCGCGGCGGTGCTCTTGCCCACCAACCGGCGGAAGTTGTTCATGCGGCCGTTAGCTTCGAGCAAGTCGTGCATGGTGGGAATGCTCTTAGTCGCGTTGATTTCGCGGCGTCGCCCCCAAAACGCGCCAGTGATGGTTACGGCTCGCACTGGGATATCTCGCAACTTAGCGTGCGGCGACTTTGCAAGATTCTCGATGCCCTGATCTTTCCAACTTGGCGAATCGGTCAGCGCAGTGGCGGGGCTCGAAATTACCTTTTCATCGGCAACATCGCTAGCAAAAACGCGGCGAGCGGGCAGGGATGATATCGCAGCCACTGAGACCGCAGAGGCCACGAATTGTCTGCGCGAGATGTTTCTCTTTTCAGCCATATCCTTATTACCCTTAATCTATAGAGACCATTGAATAACCGTGTAGGAGTGCGCCGGCAGCTCAAACTTAGTCTTGCCACCGGAAGCGGCCTGCACCGCGAATGATTGTGGAGCAATTCGTTGCGGCACAGAAAAACTGTTCGACGCCTTAAGGTCATCGCCAGTTAATAGACTGGCCGAAATCACACGGGCCGGAGCAGCGTCTTCCCAAACCATTTCAACATCATGAGACTTGGCAAGGTCACGGTTTAGAATGAACAGAGAAAGTTTCCCGTCGTTGCGGTTGTAAGAAGCAGCAGCATCGACATAACCAACCGAATCCAATCCGGAAACTTCGTAGGTAGAGGACTCGACCAGAAGATTGAGAACCGAGCCTCTTGCAAACTGCAGCGCCCAACTGTAGGGATAGTAAATCGTCTGCTGGAACAAGCCATTCGCGTCCGTCATGATCGGAGCGATCACGTTCACCAACTGTGCCAGGCAGGCAAGCTTCACTCGATCCGCATTGCGCAGCAACGAATTGATCAGTCCCCCGACTAGCAACGCATCTTCCAGATTGTAAATCTCTTCCAGTAAGTGCGGCGCCTCCTGCCGGTGGCCGTCTACAGCATCCCCTCGCGTGGTGCGGTACCACACATTCCATTCGTCAAAAGAAAGCCACAACTTTTTCGGCGACCGCTTGTGTCCGCGCACCAGATCGCAAACTGCAACTGTTTCGGCGATCTGTCTCTCCATGCTTAGATTGAGTGCAAGATATTTCGAAGTGTCGCCGCCCGTGTCGCGTTCGTTGTTGCCAAAATACCGGTGGAGCGAAAGACCATCCACGTAGTCGTAGCACTGCTCCAGCACTTCACGATCCCATTCGAGATAGGTGGGCATAAACGGACCACTGGAGCCGCAGGCAATCAGCTTCAGAGACGAATCGACATAGCGCATCTGCCGGGCGGCATCAGCGGCCTTCAATCCATATTCTGTGGCCGACATGTGGCCGATCTGCCAGGGGCCATCCATTTCATTACCCAGGCACCAGTGTTGAACTTTGTAAGCATCTGCAATGCCGTGCTGACGCCGCAGGTCGCTCCACTTGGTGCCCTTCTCTACGTTGCAATACTCGACCAGTGCCGCCGCTTCTTCGGCGGTGCCTGTGCCAAGGTTCAATCCCATCAAAGGCTCGGTCCCAACCGCCTTGCACCAAGCCATGAATTCATTGGTCCCGAATTTGTTGGATTCGATGGTGTCCCAAGCTTTATCAAGGGTGCGCGGGCGGTTTTGTACGGGCCCAACGCCATCCAGCCAGTTATAGCCGGAAACAAAATTCCCTCCCGGATAGCGAATGATCGGAACTCCGAGCTGCCGGATTTCATTGAGAACATCCTTTCGAAATCCGTTCGCGTCGGAAAGCTTCGATCCCGGATCATAGATTCCCTCATAAATGGCGCGCCCCAGATGCTCCAGAAACGAACCGAACAGATTGCGATCGAGCGGCGCGATCGTTCGGCGGGTGTCAACGTAAACCCGCGCGGCGGTTGCCGTACCGGGTGGGGCAGTAGCCTGCCCTTGCTTACTGGCCACCAAACCAGGCGCCACCCCGCCGAATAGTGCGGTTGCGGAACACGCCACTCCTGCGCTCGACGCCTGTTTCAAGAACCGGCGTCTAGAAGAAGAAAACTTTTTCATCACGCCCTTTCTGGCTAGTGCTTCTAAGTCTAAGGCGATGCGTGGCAATCGGCCTATGCAGGATGCAAAACCCCACGGGCGAAGAGCCCACGCTTGTCCTCCAAGCAATATACCGCGGCCTGGTCTACAAAAAACTAGCGAGCCGAAGCTGACTCCGGCTCGCCGTGCAGTCCCGCAAACACAGCTAGAACGCGACTCTGAGGCCGAACTGCAAGCTTCTCGCCGGTAGTGCGTTTGTGGACTTGCCAAAAGTCGCATCCGCCATATTGGCATCCACCGGCCCGAGATTTCCGTGATTCAACACATTGATGAAGTCAAACCGTAATTGCAGATTGCCCTGTTCGCCGATCCAGGGTATGCGATTGTTTTTCAGCACGCTGGCATCCACCTGGAACATTCCTGGATTGCGGTAGATATTACGCGGCTCATTTCCCTCTGTGCCCACAGCTGGAGCTGGAAAATCGGCAGCCGTGAACAATCCGTTTATGTAAGCGGAGCGGCTATGTGATCCGCTGAAATCCTGAGTGGGTGTGTCCGGAATATCCCAATTGTTGCCATCACGGTTGTAGTCGCCAGGATTGACCGAAGCATCGGCCGGGTTGGTGTTGTACACCCAGAAGGGTGTTCCAGTCTGCAAAGCTATGATGCTGGACGCTTCCCAACCCGAAGTCAGGACGCTCGCGAATCCACTCTTGAGGCCGGGCAAGGTATACGCTCCCGAAAACGAGAAGCGCTGCCGTACATCATAATTGGCATCTCCGTAGTAGCTGAAATATGCGCTCTGGTCAGGAATGCTATACGGAACTCCAGTCGGACTGGTGTCCTGGTCGAATCGAGTACCGGCCTCCGGATAGTCTTTCGCGTGCGCCAGTGTGTAGGAGCCTTGGAAGCTACCCCGTGTTCCCGCCTTTCCGCGAAGCGAAAGAATCATCGCGTTGTAAGTGGCTTGATTGGCATTGTTGACATAAGTGATGGCGCCGAAATTCGGATTCAGGCGAGTCAGAGTTTCCGTTGCCGGGGTGGACCCGGAGGCCGGGGTGACAACTACGCCGCCAGGAAACCGGTTCACATCCGTACCGGTTAAGCCGTTGTAGCTGAGCGAGCCGGAATAATTGGCTCCAGCCACCAGCTTCCACGGAAGTTGGTGTTCCACGCCGATGACATAGTTCACCGCCATTGGCGCCTTCAAGTTCCGATCAAGAGAGTCTACGCTTGCCTGGGTACCCACCAGACCCCCCGCCGGGTTCAACGAACCCGCCGGAATTGTTGGCAGTGGAAAGTCAAACGGATAAGTGCCGTTAGGCGCCAGCGCAAAAACCGGCTGAATGCCTGTGCCTCCAGCAAAAAAAGTTGCGCTGATAATACCGGGAGGATTCAGCCGAGTCTGGTCGACACTCTGGCCCATCACTACCCAGTCGTGGTAAACCCCGACTCCGCCGCGGATGGCCCAGTTTCCCGTCTTCGTCGGATCCCACGCGAACCCGATCCTTGGGCTGATGAGATTCTTCATGGGATTGGCGAATACCTGCGGCACAGTGCCAACTGTGGCGTACTGAACCTGCTCGTTGAAATTGCCGGCCGTCCCTAAGTTCAGGGCGCTAAACTGGAAGCCGCTATTTCCCCAGGGAATGTGGTTCGTAAAATCGTCCCAGCGAACGGATAGCGTTAAAGAAAGATTTGGTTTCGCTTTCCAGTCGTCTTGTGCAAAGAAGCCAAACGGGTTTGTTTGACCGCCAAAAGCTACCAGGGCGGGTTGTCCGGTTAGGGGATTATAGGTGGCTGATTCGCTCCCAGTGACATTATCCTGCACCAGATCCAGCAGAGTATTAAATGTAAAGCTGGGCCGAACGTAATCGGGAGTGAAGTCGCCGTGCTCAATTCCTTTGGCCCCGTCGTAGCCAAACTTCCAGCTGTGCTTGCCGTGGATCCAGCTCAACACGGAGCGCCAGTTGTACATCGGGCCACGATACGCTCCCGGCCCAAATCCTCCTCCGACCTGGAAACCTTCACTGATGCTGTTCACCGTGATGGCTGGCACTCTAAGATTGGCGTCCTGTCCGTTCGCACCGCCAACGCTGGCAAAGGCAAAGCTGGACTCCCATAGAAGATTGGAGCTGAAGGTATGGGTAAAGTCGATCTGGCCATACCGGTTTCTCATGATGTCCAAAGCCTGCAAACCAGCCCTGGGGGAGGGCTGCTGCTGATCAAACGAATCGTTGTAGTAACTCAGGTAGAGGCGGTCTTTCTGAGTGAAGTACTGATCCAATCGGAAGTTGTACTGCAAGGCATTGTAATAAGGGCTGGCTACAAAGTTACCGTAGTCGCGCACATTCAGAGCGCAGGGAATACCGGTCGGTGACCCTGGGCCGCAGTTGCCAACGCCGAACACGGTTAGGGCGTTATCTACCTTCCCGTTCGGAACCAGGCGACTGGCTGGCCATCCCGTCAGCACTTGCGTTCCCACTGTATTAGGAAAATTAGCCTGCGCGAACGCCACAAAAGCCGGATCTTCAAAAGTCTGCGTGCCGGTGTTCGCGGCCGCTGACGTCGTCGCCCAAAGTTTTTCAAAATCGGCGAAGAAAAAAGTTTTGTTCTTTCTGATGGGTCCACCCAAAGTGCCAACCAGATCTTTTCGCGCAAACGGCGTAAATGCATTTGCCGTCACAAAATCAGGAGTGGCCTGGAAGTCCTGGTTGGTGAAAAACAGGCTGCCGGTGCCATGAAATTGGTTGGTGCCCGATTTTGTGGTCACCTGCACCAGGATTGAACTGCCCAAATTATCTTCCCCATCCCAGGAGTTAGTTTGCATCGTGACTTCCTGCACCGCGTCGGGAATGGGAGCGAGGATGATATTGCCGTTTTGGACGGGGCTGGTGACGTTCAGACCGTCAACCATAACCAAGTTTCCCGTGTAGCTGCGCCCGTTCGCGCTGATCTGAGGGGTCTGAGTTCCGAAGTTATCGGCAAAACCTCCCGGCGACTCTCCGGTTGCCCGAGTACCTGTTCCGACAACGCCGGGCGCGACCGCCAAGGTGTCCCAAAGATTGCGGTTGGCTTCGGGAAGATCCCGAACCGTGTTTGAAGAAAGCGTCGTCTCCAGGCGACTGTCATCAGTATCGATCGTAGGCGGCGTCACTTCCACGGTAACCGTCTGCTGCGTTCCAGCCAGGGGAAGAGCGAGATTGATTCCTTTGGTTTCGGAGGTGTTGAGCGTGAAACTCGATTCCGCCTTTCGAAACCCTCTGGCCTCCGCCGTCACCACATAATTGCCGGCGGGAAGGCTACTAAAGCGGTAGTTACCAGTCTCGGCTGTGGTAATGAGGGCCGTGACTCCGGTGTCGACATTACGCAGTTGAACCGAAGCACCGTTGATTGCGGCCCCGGCCGGGTCAGAAACTACGCCTTGGATATTGCTGCTGTATTGGGCCAGGGCCGGCAGCGAGCAAAGCCACAAAACCGAGAGGAACGACAGTCGCAGGGAACGGCACGGTTCTGAGTTGGTCATCAACTTCCTCCACGTCGCGGTGTGAGGCGGTCAAGTAAACGATTTCTCAGTAATCGAAACAGGTTATATCCCTATGTGACGGGCACTGTCAAGGAGTATTTCGCCAACGCTTATCCCTGACACCACCAGCCCCGCGTCGCAGACTCCTCGTTATTCCGCGAAGGAACCGCGAGAGCGGCGCCGTTTTCCCAAGGCCGTCAAAATGACGTGGCGACTTCTCCCCATTGATCGATCATGCCAGCTCAACTCGGGGTCAGGTATCGGCGCTGTCGATCTTAAATGGAATCATCGACTTGCCTTCGTTTGTGATCCGAGGTGTTTTATGAGAGCAATTGCCGCACTACCTGACTGCGGTGAGCGAGGTTCCGCGAGGGCCGGCGGTGGTCCGACCCAGAAAAGCGGATTCACGGCTGTCGGCAAACAAGCTACGAGCACTCAGCGCGTGCGCATTTGTTGCCGCCTGGAGTATAGTGTTTGGCTCACGCTTAGTTTGGAAATACGGGAAGCTGCTTGTGGGCGTTTCGAGCAATCGCTTTCACATAACTGTACCGTTTTTTCCCCCGCGTGCGGTCGGTAACTCACTTCGCAGGATCTCACATGGAAACGCGCCAACTAGGAAACAGCGACCTCCAGATCACTCGTCTCGGAATTGGCGCCTGGGCCATTGGTGGAAGCGGCTGGAATGGAAGTATGGGACCGCAGAATGAAGGTGATTCGATCCCGGCTATTCACGCCGCTCTGGATCTCGGCCTGAACTGGATTGATACAGCTGCCCTCTACGGATTAGGTCATTCGGAGGAAGTCATCGCGCGCGCGTTACGAGGCCGCGGATCGCGCCCGTATGTCTTCACCAAGTGCGAACGTGTGTGGGATGCCGGTGGAACCATTGGAGCGTGCCTCAAGGCCGCATCGATTCGGAAGGAATGCGAAGACAGTCTTCGCCGATTGCAAGTGGATGTTATCGATCTATATCAGATCCACTGGCCAGAACCCGACAACGATATCGAGGAGGGGTGGGCTGAACTCGCTCGGCTGAAACAAGAAGGTAAAGTCCGCTACATTGGCGTCTCCAATTTCAACGTTTCTCAAATGAAACGCGCCCAAGGCATCGCACCGATTACCTCGCTGCAGCCGCCATATTCGATTGTCACACGCCAGATCGAGAAAGAAATTCTCCCCTTTGCTTTACAGAACAACATTGGAGTCATCGTGTATTCCCCGATGTCAGCGGGACTGCTCACAGGAGCTATGACGCGCGAACGCGTAGAAAATTTTACTGCCGAAGACTGGCGCAGGAATCTTTCCAACTTCCAGGAACCGCTTTTGTCTCGCAACCTGAAACTAGTCGAGTGCCTGCGCGCAATCGGAAACAAGTACGGACGTTCGCCAGGGGAAGTAGCGATTGCTTGGACCCTAAAAAATCCAGCAGTTACTGGGGCGATCGTCGGATTCCGCAATCCGAAACAAGTCTCCGGCATCATCGGCGCCGCTGAGCTTTTCTTACCGGCGGCCGAGGTAGCCGAGATCCAGGGCGCACTGACTGGCGCGGACCGGATATGACAGTTCTTGTTCCGACGGACTTGCCTGAATTGGTGCGGCAGGAAAGCAGTTGACAAAGGCTTGCTTCGGGAGCGAAGCTAGTCTGAGCAAACGTTTGCTTTATCCCGTTCACAGGAACGTGTGTCTTTATGAGCAATAGCCTTAGCCGCAGGACTTTTCTTCAAACTGCCACCGCTACCACTGCATTCGCTTACGTTGGTAGCGCGCTTCCTTCTTTAGCCGCAGTGGATCGAGGTACCGTCGCCATTAACACCCCGCTCAACACTTTTGCTTATTCCGAAGTGGAATTGTTCGATGGTCCTATGAAACGGCAGTTCGAGGAGAACCATGCCCGTTTCTTGAACCTGGATGACGATCGACTCTTGAAGGTCTTTCGCCAGGTCGCCGGTTTACCAGCTCCGGGGGAGGATATGGGTGGATGGTACGACCTAACCGGTTTCAGCCTTGAACATAGCGACTTTCACGGCTTTATCGCTGGCCACAGTTTTGGACAATATCTTTCCGCTCTTGCCCGAGCCTACGCAGTCACTGGGTCGGAGCCGACCCGGGCGAAAGTGAATCGCCTGGTTAAGGGATACGCGGAGACGCTTGATCCGAAGGCCAAATTCTTCGTGAACTACCGCTTGCCGGCGTACACCTACGACAAGCTCTCCTGCGGGTTGATTGATGCACATGAGTTCGCTCACGACCCCATGGCGATGGAGGTTCACGAAAAGCTCACTCACGCCATCATAGCGTATTTGCCGGAAAAAGCGCTGTCCCGGCAAGAACAGCGCTCTCGTCCACATCGAGACACGTCTTACACGTGGGACGAAACTTACACATTGCCGGAGAATCTGTTTCTCGCTTATCAACGAAGCGGCGACCCTTTTTATCGTGACATGGCCAAGAAATATCTCGAGGATGACAGATACTTCAATCCTCTTTCCCAGGGCAACAATGTGCTGCCTTTCGAACACGCCTACAGCCATGTGAATGCGTTCAGCTCTGCCATGCAGGCCTACATCACGCTCGGAAGTGAAAAACACCTCCGGGCTGCGCAGAATGGATTCGAGATGCTGGTGAAGACTCAGAGCTTCGCTACTGGAGGATGGGGTCCCAATGAGTCATTTGGAGAACCTGAGACGGGGCAATTGGGAGATAGTCTGAGGTTGACTCACGCCAGCTTTGAGACGCCGTGCGGATCCTATGGCCATTTCAAGATCACCCGCTATCTGCTTCGCGTTACCCAGAATCCACAATACGGCGACAGCATGGAGCAAGTCCTCTACAACACGATTCTCGGTGCATGGCCGGTTCAGGCCGACGGCACATCGTTTTACTATTCTGATTACGCCGATACTGGCAAGAAAGTCTGGTACGGGCAAAAGTGGCCGTGTTGCTCCGGAACTTTCCCACAACTCGCCGCCGACTATCACATCAGCGCATATTTGCGCGCTGCCGATGGGGTGTATGTGAATCTTTTCACACCATCCCGCGTGCAATGGAATGACGGCGGCGCGCGACTCGGACTGACTCAGAAAACTAAGTATCCGTTCGATAACAAAATCCAAATCGAGGTGTCTGGTTCGCAGCCCAGGGAATATACGCTCTACATCCGCATTCCCGGCTGGGCCACGCCTGATCCCGTGCTCTCCGTAAATGGCGCGCGCGTGTCGGATGCGCCGCAGCCGGGAACGTTCGCGGCCATCCGGCGCACCTGGAAGGATGGCGATCGGGTCGAACTCGAACTGCCGATGCCGTTACGCCTCGAAACCGTCGATGTAAATCATCCGAAGCTGGTGGCCTTAATGCAGGGGCCGCTGGTACTCTTCGCGATTGCCGATTCGCAACCTAGCTTCGATCGGAACGCGTTGCTGCAAGCCAAGCCGGCAAATAACGCATCGGGAGACTGGTTCGCAGATTCGGCCGATGGGAGCCGCGTGACCATGCGTCCCTTCATGAACATCGACAAGGAAAGCTACAGCACCTATGTGTTATTGAAGTCTTGAAGCGTCCGCTCGAAGGATTTTGTGGAAGCTTTGTTACCTGGACTGTGTATCTTCTTCGACCAGTTTGTACTGGTTACGCTCGCTCTCTTCCCTTGCGGCCTGCTTGCGTAGAAGCGCAAGTTGTTTGAGCAGGTTTGGAATCTCGCTTTTGTCGCCCTCCTTCCGGAGAGCCTGGATCAGGTGATACAGCGCAGTTTGATCCTTTGGATCTCGTTCCAGAGCCTTCCGGCACTGTTTGATGGCTTCCGGATATTTCCCTTCCTGCAAATACAGTTTCGCCAGAACCGTGCGGGCTCCGCTCAAGTTGGGCTGTAAAGCAACAGCCTGCTTCGCCGAGCGCATCGCCAGTTGAAATTCGGGCGTCCCCGGTTCCACGCCCTTCTGCGAAAGAAAGTCCGCCTGCAGGTAAAGCAACGGAGCGTCCTTCGACCTCTGCGCGAGCTTGGCCTGCACCGTAGCCAGTGCACGGTTCACATCGTTCTCTTGCACCGCCAATAGCCCCTGCGCGGCAGAGCTCAAAGACTGACGAGGGTCCAGCGTATGGGCCGTTTCAAAATCGGCTTCCGCCTTGTCATACTGCGCCAACTGAACGTAAAGCACGCCGCGCGCCAGGTAAAGTGGCACCGCACTGGGCAGTTGGCTGATACCGTCGCTCACTACGTCGATACCTACCTGAAAAGAATCATGCGCAGCACTTATGTTGGCAAAGTCCACGTAGAGATTAACGTTTTTCGGGTCGAGCAGAATCGCCTGCCGCAGAGTGGCAATCGCTTGCGGAGTATCCTTATTGTCCTCGTACGCCGTTGCAGCCAACTCCAGAGTTTCGACTTCTTGGTTACTGCCCTCAAGCAGTGGAGCTAACGTGGCGAGAGCATCCTGCGGCTGGTGCGCCATGAGTTGGACCGAAGCCAGCAGCCGGCGCTCTCGTCGATCTTCAGGATTCAGAGCCAGCGTCCGCTGTAAGACTTTTGCTGCCCGGTCCGGTTGCTTAAGCTTCACCAGGCAGATGGCATATGCATTCAGTGCACTGGCCTTGGAGTCAAACAGCGTGCCGGCTTTTTCAAAATGAACGACCGCAGCGCCACAGTTTCCTCGTTGATACTCCAGCACCGCGAGCATGCCCTGACTGGTTGCATCTGCTGGTCGTAAGCGCAGAACGCGCAGCAGCAGTGGGATCGCCGCCGGGTCGCCGGCTTCGTATTCGATTTGGATCGCTCCTTCCAATGCCGGAAGATAGTCTGGAGAAATCTTGAGCGCGCTGCGAAACGAGGCCAGCGCCTCCTTCGGATTTCCCTCCCCCGCGTACGCCGTACCTTGCATCGCCCACAACTCCGCATTGTTCGGAGAAGCTTGCAGCGCTGGACGAAGAAGTTCGAGCGCATTTTGAAACTCCCGGTTCTGCAAGGCGGAAGCGATCGGACCCAGTCCATCTTCCGCGCTTTGGGCTGCAGCGGCGGATAAAAGCCAGAGAAGAAAGAGAATTGGAGCAAGCAACCGGCAGGTTCGTCGAGTTGCACATCTTCCCGTCATCGCCGGATTGCTCTCTCCCACCCTCTTTATACTTCATGTCAGATTCGAAATACGGCGATAGTGACTCGCGGCATCGGGTATTCATCCGTCCGCCGACGTTGATTCGCTGTGCTCGAATTAGAAAGTGAAAAGCCGGCCCGCTTGAGCTGGCCGGCTTTTCTGATTGAGTTGAGACAAGCAAGCTCAGAATGAAAGCTTGCCCGCCAATTGCCAGAATCTAGCCTCATGGGAGGAGGTCGCCTGGCCGAAATTTCCATCCGGAAGATTCATGTCTATGCCGCCGGTCTGAATGTTTGAAAAGCCAGTGAAGTCCACATAGTTTGCGCGGTTGAAGAGATTGAAAATGTCAAACCGGAATTCAAAGTTGACTCTTTCGGTAATTCGATTGTTTTTGTAGATGCTGATATCTGTCTCGATAAAGTTCGGCCCGCGGAACTGCATCGCCTTCTCGTTCCCCTCACCGCCAAAAGCTGGGACGGCGAAGTCAGTCTTGGGAATTGCTCCTGTGAGCCATGCGCTGTTATTGGTTGACTGGCGGTAACTAACCACATCTGGGTACGCGATGGTGTCACCGTCGGCATTGTAGTCACCGCTCCCAGCCTGGTAGGCCACGGCGGGATCCGAGGCCGAACACCCGGTGACGTTGCTGAGGTTGCCTGATCGACATACCGCCAGGAAGCTATTCGTATTCGAGGGAGTCAAGGGATAACCAGACTGAAAGATGCTCGTACCGCTGATACCCCACCCACCGGTGAGATAGCCCACCGTTCCTCTTCCACTATTCAGCCCTTTCACTGAATAGTTAAAACTGAGAGAGAAGCGATTGGGCACATCGAAGATGGATGGTCCGTAATACTGTCCGGGATTTAACGCCGCAGAATTGGGATACTGCAGCGCGTCGTCCTGGGAACGCGAACGAGTATACGATGCATCGAAGTATGCACGCGAAGAGTGGCCTCTGACATCAAAGATCACAGCATCGTAATTTCCGTACCGGTCGTTGTCCGCGTAGCTGATCGTACCAAAGCTCTTGTTAAGCCGGGTCGCACTCGGAATCACCGGGGTAGGGCTGGTGTTCTCTTGGTTGATCAGGTCACCTGCAAACGAGTTGATATCCACTCCGTAGGAAACATTTCCGATGGAGTTGCCGTTGCCCACCATATTGTAAGAATGCGATCCGTTATATCCCACACTGGCGGCAATATTGCGTCCCAGACTCCGCTCCAACGTCACGGACCAGACGTCCGACTTCGGAGACTTCAAGAGCGGGTTTATGGCCCCGATCGCAAAGCTTGCTCCGACAATTCCACCTTGTGCATTCAGGCCTCCGCCTTGTTGCGGGGTGGGGCCTGTCCCGGGACCGAAGGTCGGAAAGGTAAATCCAAATGGAGGCTTGCTGCTGTTTCCGAGAACGAAGATCGGAGCCTGTGCGCTCGCGGTGCCTCCTGCAACGAATGTGGGCGCAACTTCTCCCGGCGGGCTGCCGCGGAACTCTTCCTGCACGTTGGCCTGAGTCAGCCAGTTGTTATAGATGCCAAACCCGCCGCGCAACACCCAATCGCCTCTTCCTGTGACATCCCAGGCGAAGCCGACGCGCGGACTGAATAAGTTATCGACCGAGTGCAGCAGAGCATTGTGCGTAGCCTTGGCATAGCCGTTCGCTACTTGCTCCTGCTCAGTTGTTCCCGTGCCCAGATAAAAATTTCCAAAGACGGTCGACGCACTCTTGGACCAGGGATTGCCACTGTCGTCATAGCGCAGACCCAGGGTGACCGTCAGAGTCTTCTTGGCCTTCCAGGTGTCTTCCACAAAAAGTCCAAAGGTTCTGGAAGCCGCGTCCCAACTCCATAATTGCTCCTTACCAGTCTGCGGGTTGTAGTAAATCCCGTTTTCGTTTGTCGGAGCATCTTGCGCCAGCGTCAATAAGTTGCTGAACGAAAACTTCGGCTGTGACCAAGGCCCTTGGAAGGGTTCCACATCGTCGCCGTACCAACCTTCATACCCGAACTTCAGGGCGTGTGCGCCCTTCACGTGAGTAAGCACGTCCCGCCAATGGTAGTTGTGCTGAATGAAATCGCCTTGAGCAAAACCCACACCGAATGCCTGCCCCGCATCCACGTTGATCCCGTTTACAGTGACTGACGGAACGAAGTAACCCGACGGCGTGGCCCCGCTGCCCAGGACGCCCTCTACGCGGCTTTGACCGATCGTAAATTCATTCAACATCGTGGGCGAAAAAGTATGCGTCCAACCGGCCTGCCCCGCGACTTGCCAGGTATTGTTCAGCGCGGAGAATTGCGGCATGGCTGAAGGTGCGCCGGTCAGGAGGAGGGTGCGGAAAATGCTGGCGTAAATGCGATCGTTCTTGAAGTCTTTGTCCAAGCGGCCAAAATACTGCGTGCCGTTGCGTATCGACGTGCCGCCAAAGGAGCCGGTATCGACCATTGGAGTGGAACAAGGAATGTTATTTGCCACCGGAGTGCCGCAAACTCCGGTACCAAGAACGTCCTGCGCAGTTTGGGAAACGCTAACCCCGGTTACACCAACCGGCTGATAGGTAGTCAGTAAACCAGTTCCTACCGTCTTCGCGAGCGCGGGAGTATTTTGCGCAAATTGTATAAACTGAGGCGCTGCAAAGTTCACCGATCCGCCGGAACTCGCCGAAGAACGCAGCGGCTCCACTGCAAAATAAAAATAGAAGCCGTGATGCGGAATCACCGGACCACCGATCGCAAAATCCATGTTATTGGAATGGAACGGCAGATATGGGTAGCCCACGAAGTGCTGGCTCGCGAACATCTTCTCGTAATTGAAATAATCCGACGCCGAACCATGAAAGGCGTCGGTGCCAGACTTCGTGGTAAACATGGTTTGAAGTCCGGCTGCGCGGCTGTACTCACTCGTGAAAGTATTGACCTGAATGCTGGTCTCACGAATGGCTTCAGGTTGCGGGGTAAGATTCAGAACTCCCTGGCGAATTCCGCTGGTCACGTCGAGCCCGTCCACCACATATTGATTATTATTTCCGCCCTGACCGTTGGCGCTGGCGTCGACCTGCTCTTCGGTGGAGAAATTGTCTACGCCCGACGCGGGACTTCCCGCCGCGCTCGTTCCCAGGCCGGAAGCTCCTGGAGCCATCGTCACCAGCGTGACCAGGTTTCGGCCAACGATGGGTAACTGCGCGACCGCCTGATTCTCGAGAGTCAGTTGTGTTCGGCTATCCGCGGTATCGACCACCGGGGCCTCAGTCGTGACGAGCACCGTCTCGGAAATCGAGCCGACCTTCAGCGTGACCGGCACGCTCAAGTTCTGCGCGGTCAGCAGGGTAATGTCGACTTCAGACTTAGCGAATCCGGACGCTTCCACTGTAACTTTGTAGGAACCGGGAGCAAGGCTGAGGAAACTGAAATTGCCCGCCCCGTCTGAGGTGGCAGTCTGCGCCGCATTCGTGGCCACATTCATCAGCCGCACTGTGGCCTTAGCTATGCCCGCCCCGGAGGGATCCTGGACCGTGCCCTGCACGCTGCTGGTGAACTGGGCGAAAGCGCAGACTGCAGAAAAGAGAATCAATAGAGCCGAACAAAGTAAACGACGACTTCCCGGCATGGTTCCTCCCAAGCTGGCGCTTCATCTTTGAAAGCGCTTCGAGAAAACGTTTACTAACGACGGCTAATGTATACATATTAGCTCGTTCTGATGTCAAGAACATTTTCGTAGCTCAGGAATGTGTACCTGGAATCGTGCACGCCGCAAGACAAATCTTCTTGCCACTCTTGCTGCCATCGTGCGCCGCGCGACAAATTTGGAACGGCCCACGCTAGCTTCGCGCCCAACCTCTATTGGGGGAGATTCCCAGGCCCTCACGCAGAGTAATCAGACGATTCGCTGCGAGGTTTTTGTAATGCTCGTGCAAGCCGTTAGGCCAGTAAACCTCAACATCAACCGTGCGGTTGCCGCCTAAACCGAAGTGCAAACGGGAATCGTTGCAAGAGTAGAAACTGGATTGGCTAAGCACCGCCTGCGCCTGCACTTTGCCGCCGTAGCGCACTAATACACGCGCTCCAATTGCGCTGCGGTTTGATTTGACTCCCTCCAGTTTCACCTTGATCCAATTCTGTTTTTGCTTGATGTCATTTCGCAAGAGAGAAGGCGGTTCATTCAGATTGATGACGAGAATATCAACGTCCCCATCGTTGTCGAAATCCCCGAACGCACAGCCGCGGCTGCAGTGGGCCTCAGTCACGCCAAGTCCAGCCTCTTCGCCCAATTCTTCAAACGTGCGGTTGCCAAGATTTCGAAACACCGCTCGGGGAGTTTTGTTGGCATACTGCGGCAATTTGCGCTCGACCTCTGGATACACGCTGCCAGTGACCATGAACAGATCCGGGTATCCGTCGTTATCCAGATCGATAATCCCGGCACCCCAGCAGATGTACCGGGTATCGACCGCAAGGCGCGAGGACCGGGTCACGTCGTCGAAATTGCCCTTCCCGTCATTGTGATAAAGGCCGTTGGCGTCTTCGGCAAAGTGAGTCTTGAATAAATCCAAATGGCCGTCCAGATCATAATCGCCCACCCCTACCCCCATTCCCGCCTGCTCCATGCCGTCATCGCTGAGTGCCACTCCGCGCAGCACGCCTTCTTCGCGAAACGTTCCGTCGTGGTTGTTCATGAAAAGCAAACTCGGGGTGGAGTCGCAGGCAACAAAGATGTCGGTCCATCCGTCTTCGTCGAGATCGGCAGCAACTACTGTCATTCCATAGGATCCGGTTGCGGCCGCGATCCCTGACTTCTGGCTCACGTCGGTAAAAGTCCCGTCGCCGTTGTTGCGGTATAAAGAGTGTTTTCCGGTGGGCAATCCGCGCGGTCCGCATTCGACCGGGACGCCTTTCCAATTGCAGTTCACGTTCTCCCCCGGCACCGGCGCGTGCTCGAACGAGAAGCGTACGTAGTTGGAAACGAAGAGATCCAAGTGACCATCCCGATCATAGTCAAGGAAACTACAACCGGCTCCCCACCGCGGTCGATCGTTCCACAACCCGGCGGCTTTGGTAACGTCGGTAAACGTTCCATCTCCATTGTTGCGATATAGGCGGTTTTGCCCGAAGTAGGTGCAGAAGATGTCCTCGAACCCGTCGTTGTTGTAGTCGCCGATGCAAACCCCGGAGGCCCAGCCGACCGCGTTCAGTCCGGCCTTCTCGGTCACATCCGTAAAGGTACCGTCACGGTTGTTTTTGTAAAGACGGTTCGTCGCTCCAGGAGGATCTCCGCTTAAGCGTGTACCGGATAGCAAAAATATATCCATCCAGCCGTCGTTGTCGTAATCGATGAAGGCACAACCGCAACCGACGGCCTCGAGAATGTATTTCTTGCTCTCCACTCCACCGTAGATCACCGGAGCCCGCAATCCGGCGGAGGAGGCAACGTCCACGAAATGCGCATAAAAAGGCCGTCCCGAGGGTGCGGGTCGAGCAATCGGCTGGACTGTGTGAGTAGCAACGCCTTGCGCCAAAAGTTGCGGAGTAGCCGCGAGGGCCGCGGAACCGAGGGAGAGTCGCATAAACGTTCTGCGGCTGAAGGTCAAGGCTGCGGTTTCTCCATGGAAGGGGATTTTTCTTCCACCAGCTTATACCGGTTACGCTTGGCCTCTTCCTTGGTCCCTTCGATCCTGAGGTTGGCCAATCGCTTCAGCAGGTCGGGAATATCCTGAGTCTGCCCGGTTTTGCGCAGCGCCTGAATTAAGTGATAGAGCGCGGTCTGGTCCTTAGGATCGCTATTCAAAGCCTTGCGGCTCTGCTCGGCGGCCGCCTCATTTTCTCCAGCCTGCAAATAAAGTTTTGCCAGGATATCGCGAGCGTCTGTTAGTGACGGACGAAGCGCGATGGCTTTTTCAGCGGACTTCACGGCTTGGTGAAATTCGGCGCTGCCCGGGTCGGGGCCGCGCTGGGTCAGAATCTGCGCTTGCAGATAAAGAAGAAATGCGTCGTTGGGTTTCTTGGCCAACTTCGCTCGCACGGTCGAAAGTGCGCGTTCCGGATCATTTTGTTGCACAGCGGCAAGACCCTCTGCAGCTGAGCCGACAGACTGACCCGGATTAAGCGCATCCGCCGCTTCGAAATCGGCCTCTGCCTTGTCGTACTGCGCCAGCTGTACGTAAAGCACACCGCGCGCCACGTACAGTGACGCCGCTTTTGGCTCGACCGTGAGGCCCGCGTTGATCATATCGACGCCGACCTGAAACGACTGATGGTCAAGAGAAATGTTGGCGAAGTCGACGTAGAGATTCACATTGTGCGGATCCGACAGGATCGCCTGGCGCAGGACGCGCACCGCCTCCGGAGTATTTCCATCGGCTTCGTAGGCGGAGGCCGCCAGCGCAAGCACATCAGCATCCGCTGTGTTTTGTTGCAGCAACGGTTGCAATGTTGCGATAGCATCTTTTGGACTCTGCGCCGCCATTTGAGCGGATGCCAGGCGATAGCGCGCATAGGCATCAGCGTTAGGCTGGGCCAGCGCACGAACAAATATTGCAATTGCCTTCTTGGTGTCCTTCAGTTTCATCAAGCAATCGCCGTACGCCTGGAGCGCCTCAGGCTGGGAGTCCACCACTGCACGGCCTTGCTCAAAGTGTGGAACCGCAGCGGCGCAGTCTCCGCGCCGGTAATCCAGTACAGCCAGCATGGCGTGGCTGGTGGGGTCTGCGGGACGCAGTTTCAATATTTCCTTTAGCAGTGGGGCCGCTCTATTGCCACCACTGTCGTATTCAATCTGCGCCGCTCCTTCCAGCGCCGGCAAATAATCGGGCGCGACATTCAGCGCATGCTCGAACGCGCCCAGAGCTTCCTTTTTGTTCCCCTTGCCAGAAAGGGCAATGCCACGAAGCGCCCACAGTTGCGGATTCTTGGGCTGTTGCTCCAGTTCCGGTTGCAAGAGTTGTAACGCTTCGTCGAATTGCCCCTGCCGCAACGCCGATGTAACGGGCTCGACTCGAGTGGAAATCGTCTGAGCTGTGGCACAACCGCAAATGACGACCAAGGCGGTCAGAACACCAAGCCTGACAGTGGCATACATAGCACCCATCTAGCCACATCGTAGCAAAGGATAACACCTGCAAGGAAATCGTTTGCTCGATATCGAGAAGACCCGTGATTTTTGGGCAGGCGGATAATTCAACGCGATTTGACTGTGGCCTGCAGTGCGCGCTCCAGGACAAGCTTGGTCGGAATAACCATGGCAAACCCAGAATCCAAGTACCCTACCGTCCCGGTGGCTTCGATTCCGTATTTACTCCTGTCGGCTTGATAAATGTCGCTTCGTCGATCCGCACATTCTGCTGAATCTGTTCCAGTTCTATGGTCGAGCTCGCGCCGGGTTGAACTATAGTCCGGCGGAACGGAGTCTTCACTCCGTCGACGTCCCGGTAATCGGCGTAGTCAACTTGAATAGGAAGAGCGCCAAGCGGCGATTCAACATAGCGCACAAGTCGCACCAGTAGTCCTGATTGCTCATCGAAATAAAGTTTCACCGGCGGCTGCCCTTCCCGCTGGCCAGAAACCACGTAAGCTTCGTGGTCGCCGATCTTTTCCGGATATTCCACTCTCAGTTCAGCAAAGAACTGCTTGATGTGAAGCGGGAACTGAAGATCCGCGTCGATCCGAGCCGCATCGATGTCAGCACCACGCATGTCGCGGAGTGGACGGCCCGGCATAACAGACCAACCCTCAACGCCGTCAAACACAGTGATGCTCTCCCCTTTCGGCATATGCCGGACCAAAGCCTGTTTGTCCGGGCCCTCGTCGAAAATCTCGATGTCAACCGATTGTCCCTCGGATATAGCGGTCCCCTGTTCTCTACGGCTGGTAATGTTTCCTATGGCAACAGCGCCGCCGAGCGCTTGAATGTAGCGATCGATGAGTTGGTCCGAAGTCGGCAAGCTTGCTGAAAGCGTTTCAGAAGCCGCAGCCGTTTGCAGCTTCGCCTGCGCTTCACCCGCAATCGCCGGAACTCCTTCCGGTTTGAGAGATCCTCTGTGGCAGGAGTTGCAGGTCACTTCCCGATATCCAGAGAAACTTTTTTTGTCGATGGTCAACATCATTCGCATCATGTCCCGCGCAATCTGCTTGGGCTTCTTGTCGTCTTTTTCAAAATGCTCCGGCACATGGCAGTAGCTGCATTCCACTCCGAGCGATGCGGCGATGAATCGCATGGAAGGAATTAACTGATCAGATGGAATACCCTTCAGCACTTGGATGTTCTTGAATACCGACTCAGCCACTTGGGCCTCAGCGCCGGCAGAATCATTCGCGGATTCGTTTGGAACGGAATTCTTCGCCATAGCGGCGCTCAATCGGCCGGAGATTTCGGCCGCATGCGCAGTATCTCCCTGCTGTTTATAGAGATTGATTAGTGGAACGTCGGCGGCCAGATGAAAGGGATCGATCGCAACCGCACGCTCCAAATGAGCGACGGCTCTGTCCATGTCTCCACCCTGCAAGTACGCGGACGCAGCGTTCGTCTCGTCGGGGGCTGAGTCGGGGTTCAGTTGCAGCGCTCGGTCAAAAGCGAACTCCGCCTCCGAGGTTTGCTTTGCCATGAGTAGAGCGCTTCCGATCGAAGTGAAAAACTCGGGGTCATTGGAGAACTGGTTTTGCACCTCCGTCAACATCCGATAACCTCGCACAACGAATGGCGGCGAGTGATGTTCCATTCCCGCATTGATATAGGCGATGCCGAGATTTCGCTTTTGCAGATCCGGCGCGGGCTGGCGCCATGCGGCAATATCACTATCCTCGGGAAGTGCTTGTTCTGGTTCAGGACGCCGCTGGATTCTATGGTCGGTAAAAGCCGTGTGTCCTCCGTCCTTAGCTTCCCGCCGAGGCATGTGGCAGCCGATACAGTTGCTGTCCTTGGCTGGATGCGACTGAGAGAAACTTGCCATGTGGCAGGAGAGGCATTTGGATCTGTAATACTGCACTGGTTCCAGCGGCTTATCGTGTGGATCATGACAGGTTCCACACCAAAGTTTTCCCTTGCTCTCGCGGGCGCAGGTACTGCGCGCCAGTTGTTCTACATGGCTGATGACTTTGAATTTGCCAGCGTCTGCACCGGGAGGAGAGACGTTGACGTAGGTAGTGAAAATATCTTCCAGGGGTTGCCCCGCACGAAAGTCGCTAAACTTCTTTCCTGGATTTAGCACTCTGCCAACTCCCAGCAAATGGCACTGTTCGCAGATGCTATCCCGAGCGGCGGGCGTAAGCTTCGCAGGATTGATGATCGTTCCCGCCCGTGGATCACTGAGATGCTTTTCGGCCGAGCCATGGCAACGCTCACACGTGATACTTTCCGCGGCGAACGCAGGAGACCGATACCCATTCGATGTACCAGAGATATGCAATGCAGTTCCAGAGTGGCAAAAGAGGCATGCTTCAGCGACGGGCCGGGTAAAATCCGGGTTCGGCAATCCCTCGTATCCCGGCGCTAAATCGTAGGCTTGCCGGCTCTTGTAGTACGCAATGGGAGATTGGAATAAATGGCCCGATAAGTCGAGCAGATATCCAGAGGCGTGATTGCCGGAGCCGATCACATAATCGATACGGTAATTGGTTACGTCTTCACCACTCTGCAGACGCTGCCAATAGCCCGTCGGCGATGAATACATCGTAATCTTTGCGTCGGGAGTCTCGACTGTTCCATCGGGCTCCCGTCCGGCACGGCGCAGCGAATGCGCCATCGCGGAGCGTGCATAGCCCTCGACTTCAGCAGCATGGCAGAACTGACAGCGACTCGAACCACTGGGCTTCACGACCTGCGACGCAACCAATTGTGCATCCGGACTCGCCGAATCGCTCGTGCCCGATCGTCCTTGTCCCCAGGATGCAATTCCTGGCACTACTACCAGAACTGCGAACAAGTAGAAAGCGCGTTTCGAGATCATGACCTAAAATTTAAGACCGCCGGACGAAATTGTACCTCGATTCTTAGTCGATCCCCGTAAAGAGACCAATGCCATTTTATTTCTATGCGTCGTTGCTGCCGGACTATCGATCAGCAGTCGATTCGGAATCGGATTCACACCCGCGCTGCAATACGCTGTGTGGACTCGCGGAGCGCAGTCACTTCTTGTTCCAACCCACTTCAATCGATATCTGCCTGGCTCGCTCTCGATCCGGGGCGCGGATTTCGCGTGAGCTCTGAATTCACGCTTTAGCGTCAAACTCCCTGTGCGCCTCCGGCAACACGCGTGCGAGGAATGTCTTATGACGATCGACGAACATGTCTGAAATATGCTGTTGCTCTTTGCCGTGAAATGACACGTATCTAAGTGTTATTAGCGGGTCTTGGATTTTGACGAAAACCCTAAGCCGGCTGCACTTTATGGGTGCCTCCTCGCGGTAAATTGAAGCTATGCATGCAGCCTCAGTCTTTGTTGCTTCTGCTTTCTATTCTGCACTCGCGACGGTCGTCCTCTTCCTGCATGCGCTGTTCATTTTGTGGGTGATTTTCGGTGCCCTTCTGACGCGCTCCCGCCCGGTTCTTCGCTGGTTTCATGTCCCTTCTCTTATCTGGGGAATCCTCACCGAAGTGCTTCCGTGGCCGTGTCCACTGACTCTCTTGGAAAATTGGCTCGAAGGCCGCTCCGGAATCGAGCCATACCAGGGCGGCTTCCTACTCCACTATTTGGATAAGCTCGTGTATCCCGCCATTTCCGCCGAAGTGCTCACCGTCGCCGGGGTAATCGTTTGCGTCGCAAATCTTGCGTTTTACGCTCGACAAGTATGGATCAGCTGGTACGCTCACCGTTAACGGCTTCGGCATTTCAAACAGGAGATCGTCGACTCTGAAATATCTCGCACTCTCTGCTTCTGGTCATACGGTTCCCACCTTCACTCGCCATTTCAAGAAACCTGGGAGCGATCCTGGAAGGGAAAACCATCGCATTTCCTCTGTTCGTAGGAGGAAGAGACCGGCATATGGAGCGTGACTCGAGTGCCTTGTCCCGGTTGGCTCGCAATCTCCACATCACCGCCGTGAAGCAGCGCTATGCTCTGAACGATTGCGAGCCCCAAGCCGGTGCCTCCCGAACTCTGGGAGCGCGACGAGTCAACCCGGAAGAAGCGATCGAAAATTCGCGGCAACGCTTCCGCCGGAATGCCCACGCCCGTATCAGTGACTTCGATGCGAATCTTGGGCAACTCCGTGCTCGAAAAATCGGGGTTGGAAGAATCAATCCTTGTCTCCAACACGACTGTTCCGCCGGGTGGCGTGTGTGCCAAGGCATTGGAGACCAGGTTGCCCACTGCCCTCTGCATGAGCGTGCGGTCCAGTTCGGCAACGACCGGTTCTTCGGCTACAGTGCTGGTGAGCGAGACTCCGCCGTCCGCCGCCGAGGCTTCATAATACTCCCGCACTCCGCCCAGCAATTCGCCCACATCCAATCGCTCGCGGCGCAAATCGACCAATGGACTCTCCGCACGTGCCAGAAATAAGAGGTCGCCGATGAGATCCGAAAGCCTCTCGGCTTCTTCGAGGCAGGACTCGATCACATCGCGATATTCGTCGGCGCTTCGCGCACGGGCCAGGGCAACTTCCGCTTCGCCTCGAATGTTGTTCACCGGCGTGCGCAGATCGTGGGCAATGTCCGCAGAGAATCTTGAAATCCGATCGAAGGATTCTTCCAGGCGGCCGAGCATTTGGTTGAAAGTGGAGGCCAGGGACGCCAGTTCGAACGGATATCCCTCGGGAAGAATGCGCTCCTGCAGATTCTTCGAACTGATGTGGCGCGCGGTCGCTGCCATCTCCTCCACTGGACGAATGCCGTGACGCGCTATGCGATAGCCAAACATTGGAAGAATTGCAAAGGTCGCAAGCAGAATCACCCAAAACCAAAAACGATAGCGTGCCAGCAACGCAGCTTTTTGCGAGACATCAACCGCAACCTGAATGGTGTAAGTGCGACTCGCCGGGGAACCGACCGGCGCGGACATGCTGGTGACGCGAAAAGCAAGCCCACGTCTTCCAGTCATGGCAGTGGCGCGATCAGGACGTCTCTGCGTCCTACTGGCGAATTGCAGCAGGTCCAACTGTTCCGCCATTCCGGGCGTCATCAACAGTGGCAGGTTTCTTTCATCCAGCAGACGAATATAAAACTGTTCGTATCGCCGCGCGGCCGATTCCAGTTCTACTTCTTCCCGCAGCGCATCCCAGTCGTCCGGTCTCTCCCGTAACATGGTGCGCAGAACGTTCACTTTATCGGCAAGAAATAAATCGGCGCTTTTCTGCAATTCACTCACCAGCACAAAATAAAGACTGGCGGTCGCGAAGAACACCAAAAGCAAGCCTGCGAATGTATAGCCAGCAGCTAACCGAAAGGCCAAAGTTCCCCACAGGCGTGAAACCGGCGCGAGGCTATTGCTCAGATTCCAGGACATAGCCAGCGCCTCGAACAGTATGGATTAATTTGAGCGGGAAAGGATCGTCCATCTTGCTGCGCAGCCTGCGTACGTTGACGTCCACGACGTTAGTGTCGCTATCGAAGTTCATGTCCCAGACCGCTTCGGCGATCAGGGTTCGCGACAACACCTCGCCCGCACGCCGCGCCAGCAGCGACAAGAGCAGAAACTCTTTGGAAGTTAAATCCAGCCGTTGGCCGCTGCGGGTGGCACGCTGGCGCAATAAATCGATTTCAAGATCGGCGAGGCGAAGCCTCTCTTGCGCACGCGGAAGCCCACGACGCAGCAAAGATCGCACGCGGGCGAGCAATTCGGAGAAGGCGAACGGCTTCACCAGATAGTCGTCCGCGCCTAGTTCAAACCCCCGTACTCGCTCGTGTACGGCATCGCGAGCGGTCAGAAAAAGTACCTGCGCCCGCCGGCCTTCCTGGCGCAAACGGGTGAGAATCTGCCAACCATCTAACCCAGGGAGCATTACATCCAGAATGACGAGATCGAACTCTAATTCAAGCGCGAGGTGCAAGCCATCGAGTCCATCGCCCGCGACATCCACGACGAAACCTGCCTCCGCAAGTCCCTTCTGCAGAAACTTGGCCGTCTTAGCCTCATCTTCGATAACCAGAATTTTCACGACTCGTCCTCCCTGAATATCACGGAAAGAAGATCACACGCATTCGACGATATCCTGCGAAGAATCGTCCCCTCGGTGAACTTCGTTGAAGACCGAATGCTCCCCTGCAACTAGAAAGCTAACCGCAAAGCGAACTGAATCTCGCGCGGCGTTCCGCTCCCAACCGGGCTAACCGGCGTCGTAGTGTTTACGGTACTTGTGATGCTACCGAAACCGCTAACTAAGGTCGTTGCATTCGGCAACCCGTACTGGGGATGGTTGAAAATGTTGAAGAACTCGGCCCGAAACTCAAGCCGCAACTGTTCGGTCAACGGGAAGTGCTTCCCGAGTCCCATGTCAATTTGCCATGCGCCCGGCCCACGAGCCACGTTCCGCGGTGAATTGCCCCAGGTGTCGTTGGCTGGCGCGATGAAGGCGGCGGGATTGAGCCATTGCGCGATGGTCGAACCACCCGCCGGGTATAGCGAAACTCCAGGCACCAGATCGGGTCGCTGATCGTTAGTGTTACCGTCTAGCGTTTGAGAAGACGACCGATTGATTAAAACGTTGATCGGGAATCCAGTGCGCGCCACGACTGTGGATGTCAGTTCCCACTTACCGACAATGCCGTTAACAATTCCCCGCAGGTTCAAGTAGGGCTTGCCAGCTCCGAAAGGAAGCTGATACACGGCGTTGGCATTGAAGACGTGGCGAGCATCCCAGAAACCGCTGGCGCGTTCGCATGCAGGACAGGCAACATTCTGAGGCACCAATGAGTCGCCGTCGCCGCTGCCGTCCGAGCCGTCGTCAATTTCGTGAGACCACATGTAATTGCCCGAAAACAGAAAGCCATGGGAGAAGGAACGCTTTAAAGCGATCGAAAGTCCGTTATAGCTACTGTTGTCCTTGTTGCCGCGCCAACTCACTTGGCCAAAGTCCGGGTAAGGGCGCAGTCCCGTAACTGGGTTGACGACGTTCACTTCTGAAAGCGTAAGCAAGTGGATGCCTTCGCTACCCACGTAAGAAACGGTCCCGACGAAATCCGCTGGCAGCACCCGCTGTACCGATACGCCCCACTGTGTGACGTAGGTATCCTTGCGCCGGCGGTCATCGTCGCGCGGAGAGATGATTCCCGTCGTGTCGCCCAGAAAGGGGGTGATCGGATAGCTAAGGGTCGGAATAGTCTTATTCGACAGCGAGTAGGCATACACCTCGTTGCTGATCGGAAGGTTTTGATCGTCAAGTTGCCCGTCCTCGTGGTAGATCCCAAAGCCGGAGCGAAGTACGGTGCGCCCGTTCTTGGTTGGGTCCCAGGCAAAGGCTATTCGCGGATCGATGTCGTAATAATTCGGCTGACCGAAGCTCGCACCCACACCGCAAAATCCTTGCGGTCCACAGGTGGCGAAATCGAAGGGATTGGCGCGGCCCTGCACCTCGTGAAAGAGATTGAAGAAGCTGTAGCGTGCGCCCAGGTTCAAGGTGAAGTTCGGCACCAACTTAAACTCATCCTGGACGTAGCCATAAAACTGGGTCTTGCGGAGACCATTGATCGGCAAGGCGCCGTTAAGCGTGGCCGTACTTACCTGATTGGCTTCGAATGCGGCCGTCGAGGCAAAGCTGACCGTTCCGGCTTCTGTGTTTCCCTGGTTCAGTTGAATGCGCCGAATCTCGACCCCGGCTTTGACCGTGTGCCGTCCTTTCACCCAGGTTAGGTTGTCGATCTCGGAGAACGAATTGCCGACTCCGGTGCTTACTTTGTTGTTATTCAGATTGGTGAAGCCGGAAACCGCGATCGCGTAGGGTATTCCCGTTTGATTGATATCGAAAGTGTCGGCGGTACCGCGGTTGAAACCAAATTTGAACTCGTTTACCAGGGTCGGAGAGAAAATGTGCAAGAGTTCGACCGCGCCATTCACGGGAGCAGATGTAAGCTGCTGTTGGTCCAAAAGATAATTTCCTGAACTCGCAAGCGGCTGCGTATTCACCGCTCGATCGATATTCAACCGGAGGAATGCAGTTGTACTCGCGGAAAAATGCTGATCCAGGCGGACCATGGCGGAATTCTCAAAGACCTTCTGCTTGCCCTCGCTCGTAAATTCATTGACGTCGGGATCGCTGGTCGAAGTTTGGCCCCGTGGATAAGCGTCGAGAATTGGGACGAGAACAGGAGAATCTGCGGCCACTTGAGCGCGAAACGCGGCGCTGGGAACGTAGCCGAGCAGTGGAAACCCCCAGTTTTGGCGGTAGCCTTCGTATGCGACAAAGAAAAAAGTCTTTTCGCGCACGATAGGTCCGCCGAGCGATGCCCCGAACTGATTCAAATGAAATGGCGGCTGCGTAGCCGTGGTAAAAGGAACAGGCTGTCCGGCGTCAAAGACGTTGTTGCGAAAGAATTCAAAGGCGTCGCCGTGCCACGCATTCGTACCGGACGCCGAAGTTACGGCTAGCTGCGGGCCCCCTGTTCCTCCCGCCTCGGCAGTAGAGAGCATGGCGTCGACGCGAAACTCATCAACCGTATCCAGCGGGATCGCTAAGCGTACATAAGGTTGTTGCGGCTGGTTGATGATGTTGGTGGCATCGATGCCATCGTAAGTAAAATTGTCGTCGTCCCGCCCTCGTCCCGCAAATCGAATCGAACGTTGGTTACTACCACCGGTGTCAACCGCGCTGGGCTGAAGCGCGGTAAGTGTGGCCCAATTGCGGCCATTGAGCGGCAGTTCTTTGGCTTGTAGCTTACTGATGTTGGTACCGAGCGCATCAGAATTTTTGTCCATCTGCGCGGAACTAGCCGACACCTCCACTCGCTGCTGACCGCCGGACACGCTGAGTGTCGCGTCAAGGGTGCGGGTCCGGCCGATCACCTGCTCGACATCTACGAACGTAAGCGCCTTGAAGCCCTCATGCTCAAACGTGATGGTGTAAACCCCCACCGGCAGCTCGGGAATATCGTAGGTTCCTCTAGCAGAGGATGTAGTTTCCCGTCGCAGTCCGGTAGCATTCTGCACTGCGGTGATACGCGCCTGAGGTAAAACACCGCCGGAAGCATCGGTGACTGTGCCATTCAGTCCCGCACGGTCCACCTGCGCGGGCGACGACACAAAACACGCCAGTATGCTGGCTAAAACAAACAACGCGGGAAGGGGCGAGCGGGTTGTGATCAGCCTTGAGACTGAGGTGAGTAGAGGGAACATTTTCGAGTTGATTTTCATTGAATTCTGTGCGGCCAGGTGAATGTTCATGTGTGGGCTGCCCGTTCAGTTGAGTTCCGCTGGTACCGAAAACCGGATTGTTCTCCGTAATTCGAACCTGGTTATCCGAAGCCGGTTATCCGAACCTGGTTGTCCGAATATGGATCGGAACCTAAGTCTGTCACGCAGACGGGCAGATCGTCACGGGCAACAGACCTAAGTGAGGTTATGCACCCTTACTGCTATCTCGTCGCCAGCTTCCTTTTCGAGAACTCAATGCTGGTCGAAGTTAACAGCTATGGCGACGCAGCGTCGCCGGCGGATTCGCGGTTCTGAATTCGTCGCTCCGGGTGAGCACCGAGTCACCTCAGGCGGGGAGCGGAACGAGCAACGTTACGTGCACATAGTTAGAGAAAGTTTAAGCAGGTGTTAATTTCTGATGAAAAAACATTCACAGCGAATGTAATTCCCAGTTTTCCGCTGAATCTGCGAAGGTGTCTGTGGCAAAATTCTTTTGGTTGGCAGATCATGGCCGCGCCGACAATTTTTGCGCTGGCGATTCCGATGGCCACTCTTCAGCTCCCACGCCAAATTCGCCCATGTCCCAGTCTCCAAACCCGGCCGCGTCGCAGCAGGTGGCACCGCTGCTTGCCTTGGCCACTCAGTTCCTCAGGGCCGGGCGACCAGCCGATGCCATTGCACCGTTACGCGATGCAGCGCTGCTGCAGCGGTCGGACCCCATCATTCTGCACGATCTCGGCCTCGCCTGCCTTGAGGTCGGCCGCTTCCCCGACGCCGTTGCGGCATTGCAGCAGGCCGTCGCCTGCAATCCGCGCTACGACGATGCACACTTCCGCCTGGGAATTGCCTTCGAGAAGATGGGCAACATCGGCGCGGCAATCGCTGCGTACGGCCGGGCCACGAAGCTGCTCCCATCCCTTACCGAGGCGTGGTTCCGCGCCGGCGCCCTGGTCTACATTCTGGGCCATCGCGACCAGGCGATCGGCTGTTTCCGGCGAGCTGCCTCGGCTGGAGGCAAGAGCGGCTTCGGCCTTCTTGGCAAGGCGCGAGCGCTGCTGATCGAGGATCACAATCAGGAAGCCGAAAAGGTGCTGCGAGAGACGCTGGTCGTCGATCCGAGAAACGCGCTGGCATACGATCTGCTGGGCAATCTGTTCTCTGAGTTCGGCCGTTTCGGCGAGGCGCGCGCATGCTTCGAACGCGCGATTGCGATTGCGCCCCTGCTGGCGGGATGCTACTACGATCTTGTCCGCTGCCGCCCGGTGACGAGTGCGGATGACGGTCTGCTTCAAGCGATGCAAGCCGCTCTGGCCATGCCGGGACTGGAAGCTGGCCAACGGCAGCGGATTCACCTCGCGATCGGCAAGGCGGCGGAGGATCTTGGCGACTACGCTCTAGCCATGCAGCATTTCGATGCCGCAGACGCTGTCAGGCGGAGCTCTGCCTCCTTCGACTCGGCCGCGTTCTCCATCGAGATCGACCGCCTGATTGCCCGCTGCACACCGGAATTGATCGCGCGCGCGCCCGAACTCGGCAGCCGCGATGCGACGCCGGTTCTGATCATCGGCATGCCGCGCTCCGGCACAACTCTGGTCGAGCAGATCGTCTCCATGCATCCCGAGGTCGGGGCGGGCGGCGAGTTGAATTTCTGGAACCAGCGCGGGGCAGAGTGGCACCGCTCCGCCGCGGCCGGAAATGAAAAGTCGTTCGTTGCCTCCGAGTTCTCAATCTCGGAATTCGTTTTCTCGGAATTCTTGGCCAAAGCGGCGGCAGACTATCTCGGCGTGCTGCGCGCGATTGCGCCGAAGGCGGCGCGAGTGACCGACAAGATGCCATTCAACTTCCTCTGGGCCGGGCTGATTCATATGGCATTCCCGCGCGCGACCATCATCCACTGCCGCCGCGATGCAATCGACACGGCGCTGTCGATCCATCAAACTCATTTCCATCCCAGCCTGCCGTTTCCAACCGGAGGCGCTGAACTGGTCGCGTACTTCCGCGACTATCAGCGGCTCATCGATCATTGGCGGTGCGTGCTGCCGGCGGATCGCTTCATCGAGGTCGATTACGAAGAACTGACCCGCGCGCCCGAACCAGTCATCCGGCGAATCATCGCGGCCTGCGGGTTACCGTGGAACGATGCTTGCCTTCGCCCCGAATCGAATCCACGCGCGGTGAAGACTCCCAGCAAGTGGCAAACCCGCCAGCCGATCTATCGCACCTCGGTCGCGCGCTGGCGACGCTACGAACCCTGGCTCGGGCCTCTGCGCGCGCTCGTCGATGTTTAACGCAATCTATGCGGGGTTGAAACTGGATGCGGGTATCGCCTGATCGTAATTGCGCTAAAGCCGGCCATGCCTCACCGGGAAAAACGGCGGGGGGGAAGATGAGTGTAATCGAGGATTTATCGCTAACCATTCCCAACATGTTGCTTGTGTGGCCAAGGGGAGCTAACATCGTCGCGTGGAAATCCAGAGCTTCACCGAAGAATACCAAAGCAAGACGGACGACGAGCTGTTGCGATTGGCACTCGACTCGGAGCAACTGACCCCCGAAGCCGGTGCTGCTCTGAATGACGAGCTCGCCCGGCGACGAATTGATAAGAATGAACAGCTACAGGCTTTTATTGAGCAAGAAGAGCAACGCAAAAAGGAGCAAAGGAGAAACCCCGGAAATTTGTTCGTTCTTCATCCGTATGGTGTTGGTCGTGATCGGTTTGGAAAAGTTGGATGCATCTACAGTCCAGAAACAGGCAAGGAGCGGTTTAAGACGACCGTGTTTGTTGTATTGTTGTGGCTACCGCTGATACCGACCGGGACATTTATTGTTGAGAAAAAGCGATCATTTTTCTCGAGACAAGTCACAATTCTGGAAAGACTTCCTCTCGACTGGGAGCAAGTGTTGAAGGTCTGGGTAGTGGCGTTTGCTATTCTTCTCGCTGTGATTTGGGCCGTTAAGCTGCTGCCTCACATCCTCTACAGAGCATAAGCTGATTACACCAGTCACGGAGTCAGCAAGCTTCACCTTCCGCGCCTTCGCTGATCGAACGCGAGATACACAAGAAAACAAGCAGTCGCTACGGCGGTAAACACCGCCACTTCTGGCAATCCATCAAGAACGGATCCGTTGGAGTGTCTGACAATCCATTTTTCCCAGAGAAGAACTAACAGGATCGCATAAAACAAAACACCTGCGACCGCATACAGCTTCCATCCGGTGAGGAGAGGCCTTCGTCGCATAGTCGGCTCCAATGATCCCATTAAATCGCTCTGCAAGGGTAGCTGTTGAAACCAGCGTTAACACTCAGAACCAGTCCCCAGAGATCAAACTATTGCCATAACTCAACACAAAAAAGACTCTGACCGGCGGAGCTGCGCGCTAACAGTCCGCACCCTGTAACGTTGCCACCTCAAACGCCAACATTACAAAAATGTAATCCCGGCGTCATGCTGCTGTCTCCTTCTCAAAACTAGAGTGGTCGCGTTGGTGTACTGAGTGCTTGCGCCAAGCCCTGTTGGAGAAGCTGAGCACCGCTACGAACTCCCTGCTACTAACGTTGCGCGATGAAAAAAAAATTCCAGGAGGAGAACGGCATATGTCTCGAAACAGAGTTCAAAATAGAGTTCAAAATAGAGTTCAAAGTAAAGTTCGAAACAAAGTTCGCAATAAGTCGAGAAATAAATCTCGGATCAACCATCTGCGACCACTCACTGGCCTGCTGGCCGCGGGGCTGAGCTTTCCGGCGCTGGCTGCTGCTCAGTCCGTGCAGTATCCAACCTACCTCACTGGACCGCAGCCGAACGGCTCGTGGGTCGTCAGCTCTGGCCAGATCATCAACCCGGCTGGCCTGCAAGTAAACCTCGGCATCCGGGTCCGGGCGAAAGCCGTCGCGCTGAACCCCAATCTGAAGACTCACACCGCAGCCGTGCTCACCATGGGTACGTCGACCAGCGATGGCAACGGAGCCGTCGAGGTGTTCGACACTCAGACGGGGATTGTCCTGCAGAACTACATCCCGTTCGGAGGACTGGATCCGAGCGGCAGCTATAGCGGCATAGCCTATTCGGCGGACGGCTCGCACCTGGTGTTCAGCCAGGACAGCAGCAATGTCACCGTCGCCAGTGTCACTGACGAGGGCTTGCTGGAAGATGACGCTCAAGTCAGCGTACCGCCGAACAATTCTTTCATCACCTGCTTCCCGAACAGTCCTCCGGCCGCTTATGCCAATCCATGCGGCTCGTTCTATTCTCCGAGCACTTCCTATCCTGGCGGCGTCGCGATCTCAAGCGATGGCAGAAGCGCCTACGCGCTGCTAAACCAGAACGATACGCTCACCAAGATCGACCTGACCGTGAAGCCGCCGAAGCAGCGCACGCAGATCCGCGTCGGCAACGCGCCACACAGCATCGTGATCAACAGCATCGGCACGACTGCCTACGTCAGCAACGAGGGTGGCCGGGCCGCTACACAGTCTGACTTCCAGATCAACTCCGCCGGCACTGAAATCGTCGCCGACCCGGTGGTCGGCGCCGCGATCACCGGTACTGTCTCAGTAGTTAATCTGGCCACGATGAAGGTCACCGCTAACATCTCGACCGGTTTGCACCCGACAGGGATGGCATGGTACGGACAGTCCCTGTTGGTCGCCAATACCTACAGCGACACCATCTCGGTGATCAACACGGCCACCAACGAGGTGACCCGGACGATCGACCTTGGGCTGCCGATCGGCGTGCCCGGCACAGGTCAACCGGCTTATGGCGCTGCGCCGAATTCGATCGCCGTCAATGGCAAGGCAGGCGTTGCTTACGTCGCGCTTTACAATGCGAACGCGATCGGGGTGGTCAACCTAAGCGCGGGTGCGAGCAATCCAGTCATGGGCATGATCCCGGTAGCGTATGCGCCGAGCTCGGTCGTGCTGGATGCGGCCGCTAACGTGCTCCTCGTTGCCAACGATAAAGGCATCGGCGCGCGTGAATCGTTCGAGTGCGATCACGGCGTCTGCAGCTACAACACCCACCAGGACAATGGCACCGTCAGTATCGTCCCCGTGCCGGATAGCACGACCCTGGCGACCATGACGGAGCAGGTTTTCGTGAACAACCACTGGGATCTGAAGCAAAATATCGCGTCTGCCTCCGGTGGCTCCCCGAGCGCCAAGCCAGTCGCACTCCCGAACAAGATCGGCGATCCGTCGCTGATCAAGCACGTGTTCCTGATCGTCCGTGAAAATCGCACCTATGATCAGATTCTGGGCGATGTGGCCGCCGGCGATGGCGACGCTTCGTTGGCTGTGTTCGGTGGCAAGGACACGCCCAACGTGCACCGTCTGGTAAAGCGTTTCCCTCTCTTCGACAATTTCTACGACCCAAGCCGGCAATCGGCTGACGGTCACCAGTGGATCACCGAGGGCATGGCACCCTACGCCGACGACATTCAGTCCCCGGACTGGGTTCGCAGCTATCCTGGTGGGAACGCCGGCGATGCACTCGCCTATCAGAACAAGGGCTTCCTGTTCTCGGAGGCGGCAGCCATCGGTCAGACGGTGAAAATCTACGGCGAATACGTTGAGAACGATACTTTCCTGCAACCGACTGGCTCGACCAGCGAACCGAGCTGGAGCGAGTTCTACACTGACGCGCAGAACTTCGAGGCTGGGAAAGAGAAGACCCTGTACTATCAGAACACAGTACAGGCACAGTCCTCTCTCCCTGCCGTATCCAACCATCTCATCAAGAACTTCCCGCAGTTCGATCTGGGCATTCCAGATCAGTTCCGCGTCGATGTCTGGGTGCAGGATTTTCAGAATGACGTAAAAGCCGGCACGGTGCCCACGTTGAGTATCCTGTGGGTAATGTGCGACCACACCGGCGGCCCGCCAACTCCGGACGCCGAACAGGCCGACAACGACCTGGCCGTCGGGCGGATTATCGACTACATCAGCCACAGCAACGTGTGGTCCACCTCGGCGATCTTCATCGAGGAGGATGACGCGCAGAACGGCGTCGACCACGTCGACGGTCATCGCAGCCCTGGGTATATTGTCAGCCCATACGTTGTGCAGAACGGACCCACCGACCACACCTACTACACCCAGGTCAACATGACTCGGACGATCGAGCAAATCCTCGGTCTGCCGCCCATGAACCAGTTTGACCTCGTGGCGTCGCCAATGAGGACGTCTTTCGTCAAGGGCACGCCGCCCGCGGGCAACTTCGCCCCGTGGTCACATGTGCTGAACCAGGTTCCGCTGGACGAGGGCGTTTCAGACAGCGTAGCCGACCCGGCTACCAGCCATAAGGTCAAAGCCCTGAGGGCGGCGTGGCTGCAGAAGAAGGCGCAGATCTTCGCCGGCAAACTAACCAAACCCGACTCCGAAGACCCGGACACGGTGAACCATTTTAACTGGTATATGTCCACCGGGTTTACGCGGCCGTATCCGGGCGAGAGCCAGGTTCGCCCCCCTAGCGACTTCAACAAACCAGCACCCACCACTGCTGACTTGGACGACTAAAGCCGTTCCGACTGTAACCGACCTCTCCCCGATAACAGGGGAGAGGTTTTTTTGTCAGGCCTGGAAATACTGCATATTCTCAAGATCGGCGATAAGGCCCGGTCCCGTTGGTTTCCACCCCAACTGTTTCCGTGTTTGCGCACTGGAAGCCGGCATGTCGAAGCCCGCGAACATCGCAAGCCAGCCAAAGTGAGCTTGCGCTTGCTCTGGAGAAAGGCTGACTACAGGCACCTTCAACCCTTTGCCAATCACCGCAGCAATTTCCCGCATCGGTATCCCTTCTTCAGCCACCGCGTTGTACCTGCTTCCCGTTTCCCGCTTCTCCAATGCGAGCCTGTAGAGATGGGCAACGTCCCGAACATGCGCCGCCGGCCAGCGATTGAGTCCCTCACCGATATATGCCGACACTCCCTTCTCGCGGGCCACTTGGACCGCGTAGGTGATCAGGCCCTGCTTGACCGTGTCATGGACCTGGGGAAGGCGCACCACCGACACGTTCACTCCGCGCCCCGCCACGGAAGCTCCTGCGACTTCCGAGCCCTTACGAGGATTTGGGTGGTTGGCATCGAAGTGATGTTCGGTTGCGGGTTGCCCTGGAACACCATTGCCCATCCCGGTTCCGGAAGTGATGAGGAGCGGGCGGTCGGACCCGATGAGCGCGGCGCCGAGAGCTTCGATTGCGCGCTTGTCCTTCTCGCAGACCTCAGCGAACTTGGAGAAGTCCTGGCCGAAGGCGCTGTGGTCGAAGGCGAGGTGAATCACGCCATCGGCATGGGCAGCGCCGCTGCGCAGGGTCTCCACATCTTCAAGATTCCCTCGATGCACCTCGGCGCCAGTGGCGATCAAGGATTGAGCCCCAGCCTCGCTGCGAGCGAGGCCGAGTACCTGATGGCCGGCGTTAATTAATTCCTGAACGGTGGTATACCCGATAAAACCTGTAGCACCCGTAACAAATACTTTCATGAATTGTCCTTCCTGAATCGATGATGAATGACGGCGCGGACGGCTACTGATCCCCTCGACCTCGACCGATTGCGTCGAGATCTGCGAGTACTTCAGCTGGAATCTGAAGCGTCGCGGCCTTCAAATTCTCGCGGAGATGTGCCACGGAAGATGTTCCCGGGATCAATAAGATGTTGGGGGATCGATGGAGAAGCCAGGCTAACGCAACCTGCATGGGCGTGGCTTTGAGTGATGCCGCGGACGAGTCGAGTGCTGACGACTGTAACGGCGTGAAGCCTCCCAGCGGGAAAAATGGAACGTAAGCGATACCTTGGGCAGCCAGATCATCAATGAAGGCGTCATCGTTCCTTCGGGCCACGTTGTAGAAATTCTGCACGCACACGATCTCGGTAATGGTTCGAGCCTCCGACAGCTGCTTAGGGGTTATATTGCTCAGTCCGATATGACGAATCAGTCCCTGACCCTTAAGTTCGGCAAGCACCGCCAGCGGTTCCTCAATCGAACCTTCCGCTGGTTCGAGCATTCCTCCAACGCGGAGGTTTACAACATCAATGTGATCGAGCCCGAGATTTCTCAGGTTGTCATGAACGCCGTCGATGAGCTCCTGGCGAGAAAGAGCATGAATCCAGGACTTGTCTGAACCGCGGCGAGCGCCAAGTTTGGTGACGATCACGAGATCATCCGAATAAGGATGCAGCGCCTGCTTGATGATCTGATTGGTCACGTGCGGTCCGTAATAGTCGCTGGTATCAATATGGTTTACCCCGGACTCGACTGCCTCGTGAAGAACAGCAATGGCGGCATCGATGTCCCGCGGCGGTCCCCACACGCCGGGTCCGGCGAGCTGCATCGCACCGTATCCCATGCGGTTCAAGGTCATCGATGTACCGGCAAGAGTGAAGCTTCCAGCAAGATCAGGTTGTTTAATCATTTCGTTCCTCCTTGCTACAATCATTTGATGAAGGATTCTTCAGGTTTGGAGTTCGCATATGTCAGCTGACGCCATCGTCGCATTTGAGCCAAGAAAAACGCCCGTCCAAGCGAGGTCAACGGTCACGGTCGAGGCGATTTCTGAGGCGACTATTCAGGTTTTGCTAAGCCACGGAGCAGACCGATTGACGACGACACGGGTCGCCCAGCGTGCTGGTGTCTCGGTGGGCACACTGTATCAGTACTATCCCCATAAGCAGTCGCTGTTGTTTGCGGTGCTGGAAAATCATCTCAATAATGTCATTTCGAGGGTAGAGGCTACATGCGAGGACGCGTGTCACAAGCCGCTAGCCGAAATGATTAAAGAAATGGTGGAGGCGTTCGTTGACGCCAAGATGGACCGCGCAGACATCTCCGTGGCGCTCTATCGGCTCGGAGCCGACGTGGGTGGGCCTGCCTTGATCAAACGGATCAACCAACGGTCTCGGAAAGCGGTTGAGGCGATGCTGGAGACCGCGTCCGACATCCAGTCGCCACCCGACAAATTCGCCATCGACATAATGCTCTCAGCCATGGCAGGCGCGATGCGTTCCTTGCTGGAGGCTGGGCCATCCCCTGCCACAGTGCGCAAAGCGCGAGAGCAACTCGTGCTCCTTTGTCAGTCATACATGACGGCCGCGACAGCAAAACGCGTCTAGAGCATTCATTGGGTTTGCCGACTCGTGATTCCCAAATACTACTTAGGCAGTGGTTCTTGGATACTTCGGAAGTACATTTGTGGCGTCGCTCCCAGCATCTTCCGGAACATTTCAATAAAGGCACTCACGCTGTCATAACCAACCGCAACAGCCGCCTCCGTTACAGACTTTCCCTGAGCAAGCATTTCAAGCGCAGCGAACAGCCGTACCTGCTGCCGCCAACGGCCAAACGACATACCTGCCTCAGCGGAAAAAGCACGCATGAAAGTACGGCGGGACATACCAGCAAAACGAGCCCAGTCGTCCAATCCGCGGTCGTCGCCAATATCATCCAGCAGAGCATGAGCAACTCTGGCCAGCCTCTTGTCTCCGGGCAGGGGCAAACGCAAAGGCTGTCGTTCGGGCTGCGCAATCTCATCACGAAGAACTGTGATGAGGCGCTTCCTCGCTGGGTTGAGCGGGTGCCGGGGATTCCATGCGAGAACACGCTGAACGATTGCAAACAATAACCCGGATGAACTAAACAGACAGGGCGTCCTGGGCAGTCCACGGCACATCGCCGCGGACAAGTAAACCATGGAGCCCGCCGTGCCCCCCACGGAGCGAGCCTTGTGCATGCAATCGGGAGGAATCCACGCACAACGCTGAGCGGGAAACATCCACCGTTCACCGCCCGCTTCCACAGCCAGCAGTCCTCGAGTCAACGCGAAGAACTGTCCACGTGCGTGACTGTGCTCGGGCGCCCAATCCTCCGCCGCGCGCCTGTCGAAGGCAAATGCAAGTACTGGCACGTCGCTCTCGACGAGACGGCGCAGTTCCTCCACATTCACATTCTTTGGGATCGAGAACATGAATCTTCGAGATCGACCCTTTCCCGATAAAAATCGCCACTTTCTCGTTAGCAGGCAAAAACGAATGTGGCTAGAGTACGGGGCAGATTAGCGAAAGGCAAGAAAAGGAACCAAACACACTTCGAAGAATGTACTGATCGAAACACATTCAGTCATTGTGAAAGGACGCGAACATGAACGCTGCCGTGCTACACACTCTCAATCAACCCCCTCTCTTCCAGCAGTTTCCCGAACCCGTTGCGGAAGAAAACGAGGTGATCGTTCACGTTCGGGCCGCGGCGCTCAAACCCGTCGATAAGCAACTGGCCAGCGGTTCGCACTACGCGGCGCACGGCAAACTGCCGGTCGTGTGCGGCATGGATGGAGTCGGGCACCTTGACGACGGTACGCGGGTGTTCTTCGGTGGCCCTCGGCCGCCGTACGGTAGCATGGCGGAACGCACTGTCGTGCCGCGGGCGCGCTGTTTTCCGATCCCCGACAACGTTGACGATGACATCGCCGCAGCTGTGGTAAACCCCGGCCTGTCTGCCTGGGGTGCGCTTGTCTGGCGTGCGCAACTTGCTCCGGGCGAGACTGTCTTAATCCTCGGTGCAACCGGAGTCACGGGCAAGCTCGCCATTCAAATGGCCAAGCTCCTTGGCGCTGGGCGGGTAATTGCGGTCGGACGGAACGAACAAGTTCTGAATACCCTTCACGGCCTCGGAGCCGACGCGACCATCCGCCTCGACGAGCCCGGCCAGGATCTCATCGAAGTGTTCGTTCGCGAAGCTGGGGACAGCGGCTTCGACGTCATCCTCGACTACCTTTGGGGTCCTATTACCGAAGCTCTTCTTACCGCCATTGCACGAAAAGACTTGAAGCCAGCGTCTTCCAGAATTCGTCTGGTTGAGGTTGGCGAGAACGCGGGTCCTACTATTTCGCTACCCGCCGCGGTGCTGCGAAGCTCGCGCTTGGAACTTCTTGGAGCCGGATCCGGCAACGCCCCTGCGTCACCTGAGATATGGATCGGAGCCGTTCGGCAGCTGATGTCCAATGTTGCTCGCGGTGCACTGCGCATCGACATTGAGCGGGTACCGTTAGAGGAAGTAGAGAATGCTTGGCAACAGGAACGGCAAGGTAGGAGAGCCGTCATCATTCCATAGTTGGATGGGCGAGTTGGATGGGCGCAATTTGCAAATTGCAGGTGTGGCAACTCGAATTTCGCTAGTGCGGCAGTGGGCCCGGCGATTCCCTGCGTATTGCCGGCAAACCTTACCTTACCGGATCAAATAGAGGAGAGAGAGTCGTTTGAGAGACTCTTTCCGCTTTGGTTCTCGAGCCAGACCCGTTTTGAGATCACCCATAAACTGTGGCAGTTCCGCCCCTTTCCGGCTTAGAGTAGTGTGTGAGGCGACCTGAAGTTGGCGCGACGCAATCGGTATGCGGCGGACGTACCCCGATCGGCCGCAGAAACGGCAGAAGGTCGTCGAGCATCTCGCAGTCCGCCATTCGCGTTCCCCGTCGTGTTGGTCCAAAGCTCGGTTGACGAGATCGAATAACGCCGGGAAGGACAAGTTCATGGTGCGAGCAATACAGTTTCCCGCAAAAATCCTATCGCGGGACAGACCGCCGAAACACGGCTCGGGCATGTTTTCGCCGAGTCCGTGCTCAGCCTGCAAAAGTTGATAAGGGTAACAGCAATAGTGCGCCGGCGATAATAACACCGGAGCGGGAACAACAACGAAGGAGAAGAATGGACCGACGCGACTTTATCAAGAAGACCAGCACCGTGCTTGCCGGCACCGCTCTTGTTCCCCGCACTTTCGCAGAAAATTCGGTTCAGTCCAGCGCGGTTCATCCCGCGGGCCGGTTAGTTCTTCCCATCAACCGCAATTGGCGCTATAACCGCAGCGTGGCTGAGAATGGGCATGCGAAAGATTTTGACGATTCCGGATTTGAACGCGTCGTAGTTCCCCACACGAACACGCGTTTGCCGTGGCACGGCTTCAACGAGAAACTGTCCCAGTTTATCTCTCTCTATCGCCGCCGGTTCAAGCTTCCGCCAGAAGCTCGTGGCAAGCATGTGTTCGCGGACTTTGAAGGAGTGATGACTGCGTCCACGGTGTGGATCAACGGAGTGCGCCGCGGAGAATACAAAGGAGGCTACACGCCGTTTTCCTTCGAACTGACCCAGCATATCGATTTCGATGGCGAGAACGTACTTGCGGTCGATGTTGATTCCACCGAGCGGGAGGACATTCCGCCCTTCGGGTATGAGATCGACTACCTGACCTTTGGCGGCATCTATCGGGAAGTTGCTCTGCGAATTGTTCCTGCGACGTTTATCGAGAATATTTGCGGAAGGCCCAAGGATGTACTCACGGCGCATCCGAGTCTCGATGTTGACTGCTTCCTTCAGCACCTCGAACCATCACGGATCCCGCTCACAATCGAAGTGGAGCTCCTGGATGGGAATCAGTCGCTCGCTAAGACCACTCAGCGTGTGGCTCCATCCGGCGCGTTAAGCGACCCGGTAGCCCACACCATCCACCTCGACAACCTGGGGTCGATCAAGTTATGGGATCTGCAGAATCGAAATTTATATCAGGTGCGCGTTCGTTTGCTGGACAAAAGCCGCATTCTGGATGACGACGCTCGCGCCCTGGGTTTCCGTGAAGCACAATTCACTGATCATGGGTTTGAATTGAACGGAAAGGTCATTAAGTTGCGCGGCCTCGATCGTCATCAAACCTTCCCGTTCGTCGGACAGGCGATGCCGGGCCGCGTGCAACGCCGTGATGCCCAGATTCTTCGCGAAGATCTGAGTTGCAACATAGTCCGCACATCTCACTATCCGCAGTCGCGGCATTTCCTGGATGCGTGTGATGAGCTAGGTCTGCTGGTTCTGGAGGAAATTCCCGGCTGGCAGCATATCGGTGATGAGGCATGGAAAGATCTTGCGGTTGACAATGTGCGCCGAATGGTTCGCCGCGACTGGAACCATCCTTCAATTGTCCTGTGGGGAGTGCGCATAAATGAGTCTAAGGATGATCACGACTTTTATATTCGAACTAACGCGCTGGCACACAAGCTTGATCCCACGCGCCAGACTGGCGGCATTCGTTATTTTCAGGAATCAGAATTCCTGGAAGACGTCTTCACCATGAACGATTTCGGATTCCCGCTGAAGCCGCCGAACCATCCGCGTTATCTCAATACAGAATTCGTCGGTCATACCTATCCTACGAAAACTATCGACAATGTGGAGCGGCTCACCGAGCACACGCTGCGCCACGCGCGTATTCACAATCAGTTGGCCTCGAACGCCCAGTATGCTGGTGGAATCGGATGGTGTGCCTTCGACTACAACACGCACGGCGACTTCGGTTCTGGCGATCACATCTGCTATCACGGCGTCACGGATATTTTTCGTGAACCGAAGCCCGCAGCTGGGTTCTACAAATCGCAATGCGATCCCTCGGAAAAAGTCGTGCTGGAGCCGGCGTTCCACTGGGCCCGGGGAGATGAGTCGATCGGCTTCTCGAGAGCGGTGATTTGCTCAAACTGTGACCACATCAAGTTCTATATCGATAACAAGTTGGTAGGCGAGGCCGATCCGGATCGAGCCGATTTCGGAAATCTGCCTTATCCTCTCTTTAATGTGAATCTGGGGGAGTTGTTCCATCGTTGGGGCGATTTGAGAGTCGATGGCTATCTTCGGGGCAAGCTGGTGATCACCAGGAACTATTCAGGGAAGGGTATCGATCAGAAATTCATGCTGGCACCAGACGATACACGGCTAATAGCGGACGGAGCCGACTCCACGCGCGTGGTTTTGCGCGTGACGGATGAATTTGGCGCCATCCGGCCTTTCGCGAATGATGCCATTAAGTTCGACCTGGAGGGTCCCGCAGACATTATCGGCGACAATCCCTTTTCGCTGGTAGGTGGCACAGGAGCGATATGGATTCGCACCAGAGAACAAGCCGGCAAAGTGAGCTTGACGGCGACGCATCCGTCTCTCGGGAAGCAGCGGGTGGAATTTGAGATGACTACTGCACTGCCAGAGAGCGTATAGCTAACTCGGCCGTTGTTTCACAGCATCTGCGCGGTTACTCTTTCATGATCTTGCCGGGTTCCATGCGACCACGATAGAACGCCCGTTCGTTGACTCCCGGATGGCGTCTCCGTAATATGAAGCGACCCAACAACTATTCACCTTCCGAATGATCGGCCAAACCATTTCGCACTACCGCATTGTCGAGAAACTTGGCGGCGGCGGCATGGGTGTGGTTTACAAAGCCGAAGACACGCGGCTGCACCGTTTCGTCGCCCTCAAGTTTTTGCCCGAGGAAGTTGCCCGCGACCCGCAGTCGCTTGCCCGTTTTCAACGGGAAGCTCAGGCGGCATCCGCCCTGAACCATCCGAACATCTGCACGATTTACGATATCGGCGAACACGATGGACAGGCATTCATCGCCATGGAGTTTCTGGATGGCCTGACGCTGAAGCACCGCATCGGCGGGCGGCCAATGGAGATCGAGACCGTCCTGTCTTTAGCCATTGAAATTGCCGACGCTCTCGACGCCGCGCACAGCGAGGGTATCGTCCATCGCGACATCAAGCCGGCGAACATCTTTATCACCAAGCGCGGACATGCCAAGATCCTGGATTTCGGCCTCGCCAAACTGACGCCTGCGACGGGGAAGTTAGCAACGCCGGGAGAAATCGATGTAACCGCAGGCGTCAGTCTGGAATACCTCACCAGCCCGGGCACGGCCATTGGAACTGTGGCCTACATGTCGCCAGAACAGGCAAAGGGCAAAGAACTCGATTCGCGGACCGACCTGTTTTCCTTCGGCGCCGTGTTGTATGAAATGGTCACAGGCACCGTTCCGTTCCACGGAGACACCGCTGCCGTTATCTTTGACGCCATCCTCAATCGCGCTCCCTTACAACCCCTGCGCTTTAATCCCGATTTGCCGGCCCGGCTGGAAGAAATCATCAACAAGGCTCTCGAAAAAGACCGGGACATGCGTTATCAGCACGCCTCGGAGATTCGCGGTGACCTGAAGCGTCTGCAGCGGGATAGCGCTTCCGGCCACCGATCCGCGGCGCAAACGCAGGACGCAGCCGAAAACGCGCCACAACAAAGCGTTACGTCCTGGCAGACGCCTGCGGGCGGAACTGGTCCCGCCGCAGCTCAGTCTTCATCGCCCCAAGCCTCGTATTCACACCTCACGGCGAGCGGTTCAAGCGTGAGCGCCGTGGCGCGCGAACACAAGTTTGGTCTTGCGGCCGTTCTCGTGGTTGGTCTGGTCCTGCTCGCCGCCGGCGGTTTCGGTGTTTACTCGCTGCTCAGCCGCAGCGGCCCCACCCCATTTCAAAATTTCACCATCACGCAGATCACGAACACCGGCAAGGCACAACAGGCTGCCATCTCGCCCGACGGCAAATATGTTTTGAACGTGCAGAACGATAATGGCCTGCAGAGCTTGTGGCTGCGCAACGTGCCAACCGGCAGCGATACTCAAATCGTCCCTCCGGCGGCGGCGGTCTACCGTACCCTGATTTTCTCGCCGGACGGAAACTACGTTTATTTCCGCAAAGCTGGCCTCGGCACGCAGAGCGAGTGGGATCTTTACCGCACTCCGGTGCTGGGAGGCACGCCGCAACTCGTTCTCCGCGACCTTGATACAGGAATTACGTTCTCGCCCGACGGCCATCGCATCGCCTACGCGCGCGCCAATGATCCAGAGGTAGGCAAGTACCGCCTGCTCACCGCCAATTCCGACGGCAGTGACGAAACCATCTTGCAAATCGCCGCGAACGGGGCAGGCGATCTCCCTCGCAGCATGACTTGGTCGCCGGACGGCAAAAAGATTACTTATGCCCTCTTTACCCTCGGCGATGTCTTAGGCACCATCAAGTCGTTTGATGTTGCCGGGAAGCAAGAGGAACCTTTAGCGGCCTTCAAGAATGAACTTCTGTTCGATATCGCCTGGCTGCCCGGCGGCCAATGGCTTCTCGCCAGGTATGACCAAAAAGGTCCGAGTTACGTGCGCTCGCAAATCGGTTTGCTTTCTCACAGCGGGGGGCAAATCCAGCCGGTCACTCGCGATACGAACGAGTATGACACGCTAACCCTTTCCGCCGATGGCAAGACCGCCGCCACCGTGCAGGTAAGAACCGCGTACAGTCTTAGCCTGCTTCCCGGCGCCGGAGTTCAGGGAAATACTACCGTCGAGCCCTTGACGCAAGCTCAGGATGTGCAGTCCGTCGCCTGGGCGGCCGATGGCAAGTTGCTCGTTTCCGACGGACAGAGCGTACAAACGATGCATCTTGATGGCGGGCAGCGAGCCACCATACTCAATGATCCGAACTCCTGGATCGCGGACATAGCCCGCTGCGGCGATCACTACATCGTTGTTGCCTGGGGGTTCCACGGAGGCACGAACCAGGTCCATCTCTGGCGAATCAACTCCGACGGCTCGAACCCGACGCAACTCACCAACGGAGTCTTTGATCGTTTTCCGGTTTGTTCCCCGGATGCAAAATGGCTCTACTACGCCGACGTGGTCCCACACTTTTCCAGGAGAGTGCCCCTTGAAGGTGGAAAAACGGAGCCAGTGCCGGCGAGCGACGTTCATGACATGTACGGATTTGGCGCAGGCGAAGCCATTTCGACCGACGGAAAGCGGCTGATTTTCAATGCCGATATAAGTGGCCCGAATAGTGTAGCCCTCAGCAAATTGGCCCTGGTAACCCTGGACTCAACTTCGCAGTCCGCTCCCATCTTGTTCCAACCCGATCCACGGATAGCTACAGGAGGCGGAACTAGTTTTACCAATGCTATGGCCTCCACTCCCGATGGAAAATCCGTGGCCTACATCGTTCGCGATCAGGGTGTGGATAACATTTTTGTGCAACCGCTCGACGGCTCGCCCGGGCACCAGATCACTAACTTCACTTCTGAACACATTGCAGAATTTCAATGGTCGCCAGATGGAAAAACTCTCGCCGTCGCTCGCGCGCAAAACACCTCTGATGTAGTCCTGCTCCGGGAAAAGTAATCGATAAGGATTGCTTCAGCGAGGCGGCACGCCCCGCCATCTGGTCCGCCATGGCTTATCCCTTTCATGAAATCGCGCATGCACTAGACGTTAATGTCGAACGGAATAATGACCAGAGATCGAGAACAGGAGATGCCTTATTCACGAGCAACACGAAAGGACAGAGCTTTACTCGCGATGAGGCCGAACCCATTCTTACGGGCGGCATTCTCCAAGCTCAACGATTCTGCGCGGGCCGCGACCGACTGTTCTTCCCTGTTTCTCAACTCCGCCAAAGCTAGCCGCGTCTCGAACTCAAGCCCCAACAGCTGATGAGAATGAGCGCTTCGAAGTGTCTTCTGCAGTTGTGCGCTTGCTGCTGGGAAATGCCCAGACAAGCCTTGCACGCGGCCGGACATCATTTCAAACTGCAAACGGAGCATTGTGTTCGCAGTCTTATCGGCCAGCAATTTAGCTTGTCCGGCCTCAGACTCCGCTTCAGTAAGCTTGGATTCGGCCAGGAGCGCATCGATCAGCACAATGCTGGCGGCCAATTCGTCGTCTGCCTGCTGATCATGATGAAACTGTTCTTTGCATTTACGGATCACAGTTTCGGCGTCTGAGCTCCGCCCTTCTTCAATTGCCAGATGCGCAAGCGCAAGTTCAGTCTCTGCCGCCGTTTGTGTCTCGCCAGTTTGTTTGCGTATCGTCAGCGCTTCCTCATAGGATTTCCGGGCGGAGGCCAAATCACCGCGATCAGTGAGAACGTCTCCTTTTCCAGAAAGGATATATGCGACAGCACTCTTGTCATCAGCTTCCTGAGCTACAGCCTTGGCTTGCTCGAGGGTTGTTAAGGCCTTGTCAAGCTCTCCTTTACGTCGAGCAACTTCCCCCAGATCGTTTAGCGTAAGAGCAACGCCATCCTTATCTCCCATCTCTTTGTAACCGGGAAGAGCGTCGGAAAGGGCATGCTCTGCGCTGGCGAGATTCCCGCGGGCCAGAAAGACATCGCCAAGATTACTGGAAACCGTTGTTATCCCGTCGATAACGCCGATCTCATGGAACATTCCTAGAGCCTCTCGATACATATTCTCCGCCCGGTCAATCTGGCCCAATTGGTAGTAGAGTCCGGCAAAGTCACTGAGTGTGCGGGCTTCGTTGTTACGATCGCCTGCCGCTGCATAGCTCTGGCGAGCATTCTCGCAATCTCGGATGGCCTGCTCGGTGGAAGAGCCATTCCCCAGGGTCGCGCAAAGAACTCCATAGGCGCGTGCGACGAGCAAATTGGCACCTTGCGCCGTGCCCTTTTCAACCGCACGCCGCCCCGCTGCTTGCGCTTTCGCATAGTCGTTGTTTGTCCAAGCGCGTGATTCAATTATGTCGATCCGTGGATCGTCAGCAACTGGACCAGGCAGGTGCCTAAGAGCGGCCACGGTTTTCAACGCATTTTCAGAGTTCACATGGCGTTGCTCGTCGGCCAACCGGAGACCGTAATTGAGGTTGTCTGGAAATTGGGCAAAGAGCTTCCGGTACACCTCAATCGCCTTGCCCGTATCCTGCAGGGACGAATAGTACTGACCTTCAATTTGGAGACGCTCTTCTGAACTCAGATGTTCAGAAAGCGCAAGCGCGTGCTCCGACTCGTCGCGAGCCTTCAAGTCGTATCCCAGATGATGCCATGCATCCGACAGAGCGGAATGCGCTAGAGGAAAATCCGGTTCGACGCCTATCGCCTGGACAAGCAGATCACGCGCGTGGACAAAGTCGAATTCCCAGAGACGAGACCGACCTTCCGTGTAGAGCTTTACGGCCAGCGGCTTCAGCGGTAAAGCAGCCCTCGTCTGCGCGAAAGCTTCTTCTGAAATTGAGGTGCCTCCCAAGCTGTCCCGAAGAGACGCTCCGGCCTGGGTCACAAGTTCGAAAAGATTGTCTTCGTTCCCGACAAAAGCCCGCTCGGCAATGGTCTCGCCATGTTCGGTGTCTTGAAGCCGAACGTCCAGTCGAATCCGCCTTTCTCCTTTTCCCGGCAACGGAGTATACGAGCCAAGCACAACTACGTCTGCTCCAGGATTCGTATGGAGCCGTGCAAGGGTTTCTTTCGCCAGGCTGTCTTCATCGACCAAGGGCAGTTCTCGCTTTGCGCGTGCCACGTCCTCACCCGAGACCATGCGTAAGGCGCTATCAGCGGCGAGCTCGGTGCTGAGCATTTCCGCAAAGGCCGATGAGAGCCAGTTGTCCTCGGGACGTCCAGGCAGGTTGCGAAAACCCATGACGGCCACAGATCGTCGAACATGTACTTGCGGAAGGTTGGTCTCGGCCGCTGTCTTATTTTCTATTCTGGTCCGCGGAAGCCGGAATCGATAAGCGGTACTCCCGATCACAAGCACAACGAATGCGGCAATTGCTATGTAACGCCACCTCCGACCTGAAATGGCAGGGAGTTTTTTTGCTCGGGGCGACGAAATCGGCGCTGTTATCGTCTCAGGCGCGAGGGGGCGGGCCGGATTCTCTGACTCTGTGACCGTAGTGACCGGTGCCAAGAATCGGTAGCCTTGCCGTGGCACCGTTTCCACATAACAAGGTGCGTCCGCATTGTCTCCGAGTGCATCACGGATTTTCCGGATCGCGACTCCCAGGCTGTTATCGAACTCTACGAAAGTGTTTTCCGGCCAAAGGCGCTGGCGAAGCTCTTCTCGGGAGACGATCTCTCCTGGCTTTTCCACCAGAATTGCCAGCATGCGGAAGGGCAGATCTTGCAGCTTGAGCTGCTTAGTGTTGCGAGTGAGCGTGGCCCGACTGGGATCAAGCTGGAACGGACCAAACCTGTAAACAGTTTTCTTGTGAAGCTCCCCAAGCGACACGCGGTTCCCTTTGGCCACAAATGGTAGCACAGCGCGTTAATAAGGCGGTCTAAGCCCATAGAAACCTGACTCTTATCAGTTAAAGCAGGTTTAAGGGAAAGTTTCATTGACCCGACGAACATGTCCCTGCAGATTGATGCTCGCAGGGCAGCGATTCCTACGACCACAACTGCTGCCCACCAGCCATCAGGGCGGAAGTGGCATCGGGGGGTGCCACTTCCACCTGGGGAAGCCACTTGAGAGGTAAGGAAGATAGGGGTAAGGAAAATCATGATGAAACGAATCCTGATCGTCGTAATCCTGTTGGCGATTCCCGCTTGCTTCGGGCAGACGCACACCCCGAAGGTTCGCGCGTATTACATAGCGGCCGACGAAGTCGATTGGGACTATGCCCCTGGCGGCGTCAACAAGATGATGGGCATGAAGTTTGATGGCTACTCGAAAGTCTTTGTCGAGCGCGGCCCGCATCGCATTGGGAGTATCTATCGCAAGGCGCTGTATCGCGAATATACCGACGAAACCTTTGCCCACCTTAAGCCCCGGCCTGCAGAGTGGGAGTCCTCCGGAATTCTCGGTCCGATTCTGCGGGCCGAGGTCGGCGATACGATTCGCGTAGCCTTCAAGAACAATGCCACGCATCCCTATAGCATGCATCCTCATGGCGTCTTCTATAAGAAAGACTCGGAGGGTGCACTCTACGAGGATGGGACGTCTGGTTCAGACAAAGGCGATGACGCTGTACCGCCCGGCAAGACTCACGTTTACACCTGGGAAGTACCGGAACGGGCCGGGCCTGGACCAAATGATCCAAGCTCGATCGTGTGGCTCTACCACTCGCATTCCTATGAAATGAGAGACGTCCACAGCGGACTGGTGGGCGCAATCATTATCTCGCGTCGCGGTGCCGCCGATGCTTCCGGAAAACCTAAAGATGTCGACAGAGAGTTCGTCTGCTTATTCATGCTGTTCGATGAAAACCAGAGCTGGTATCTGGACTACAACATTCAGACTTACACCAGTGATCCTAAGGGTGTGAATAAGGGTGAGTTCGTTCCCGTCGACGCGGATGGAAATCTGGCTCCCGCCGGCACTGGCTTTTCGGTCGCCAATGGAAAGTTCGCAATCAACGGATACATCTATGGAACTGGACCGGTCATGACCATGAAAAAGGGAGAGCGCGTTCGCTGGTATCTCGTCGGTCTCGGCGAGGGGTTTAGTTTACACACCCCGCATTGGCACGGAAATGTCGTGCTTCAAGACGGCAAACGTACCGATGTGGTTTCCCTTTTGCAAGCACAGATGGTCACAGTGGACATGGTCCCCGATGATCCGGGTACTTGGATGTTTCACTGCCATCTTGATGACCACATGGAAGCCGGGATGATGGCGTTCTACAAGGTCGAGCCGTAATTTAAATACCCCATGTCGACAATTGGGAAATCTGTTGTGGAAGGAGAATCGCGATGTTTCGAAATGCTTTTGTCGATTGCATCCTGTTAATACTTGCCTCGATGGGTTCGCATTATGCCGTGGCGGCCGATTCCTGCCAGCCCGTATTTGACGCTATGAACAAAGTGCTCGTGACCCCATCCCACGTCTTTTCCACGGAAGGCGCCGGGACGCGGGCCGGTGCGAAACCGCAGAGCGAGTCAATCTATTTTGGCGGCGCTATTTACGTCAAGCTCAACGACAAATGGATTCGCAGCAAAATGACCGTGCAACAAATGCTTGAGCAGGAGAAAGAAAATCGAGAACATGGTACCGCAACCTGTCGCTACCTGCGTGAAGAAGTAGTGAGCGGCGAAGCTGCCGCCGTCTACAGCGCTCATAGCGAAAACGAAGATGTGAAGTCGGATGGGCAGGTATGGATTTCCAAGAAGGGATTGCCCCTGCGCCAGGAACTCGACATCGACATGGGCGACCCCAGCAAGATTCACCACTCACTTCGTTACGAGTACAGCAACGTGCAGGCACCGCCTATGTAGAGGCGAAAGTACAGCGATAGCGGTCGTTGCAAAGCTCCATCTACAACTGTGGGAGAGCGGAAAGGAGCACCGCTCGACCCGCTTCGAGTACGGAAATTTCGTCCACCAATGTAAACAGCCCGTTGCGGTTCGCGAAATTCCACAGCCGTTAACTAAGGAGTCATACCCATGGCGACATTCTGCGTGAAGTGTGGAGCACCGCTAGGCAGTGGTCCTTTTTGTGTGAAATGCGGCGCGGACATGCGCAATGTGGCCGCGCCGCCGCAACCACGATCGCCGTCTCCGGTGGCCCAAACGCCGCAACCAGCAGCGGCTCCGACATCCACCGGGCCGGCGCCCGCGAAGCAAGGAATGAGCGCGCTGGCCAAGCTGGGCATTGCGGCAGTCGTCATCATTTTTGTTGGAGGTGCTGTTGGCATCGTCGGCGCGTATTACGTTGCGCACCGTGTTAGTGAAAAGTTCCATGAGGTTTCGGACGGAATCCTCGGATCGAGTTCGGATTCGAGCCGTTCCGATAGCGGCGGGTCAGCTTCCAAGACCGGAAGCATTGGGGATGTGTGTCGCCTGTTGAGTAAAGAAGACGTCGGCCGCGCGGTCGGGGTTGTGATCGCGCGCGCGCAACCTGGGGACAATTCGTGTTCTTACATCGCGAAGGGTGATAAGGCCGACATGCTCGCAAAACACACCACCGCGATGATGGCCGCCCGCGGTGCGGACAAACAGACGCAACAAACGATTCAGAAATTTGCGGGAGGCATGTTCAAAACATTTCAGAGCGAGCAACCGGTATCGGAGCAAGACACTTCTGGGGAAATCCCGGTGTTTTCGTTTTCGGTCGATCAAAACGGCGTGGAGGAACAGATGCGCCTGAACGAAAAGATACTGGGTGTCATCGGAGACCAGGAACGCCTGCCGGGTCTCGGCGATCAGGCGTTTGTATCGGCGGACGGAATGATCATGATGCGCAAGGGAAAGAATTTCGTCCGCATCATGTTCATCGCCTGCCCGTGCAACACGGAAGCCGTGAAGCCTCTGGCCAAGGAAATCGCAGATGCGCTGTAGATCACGGAGGCTGCAATGGGAATAGATATTGAGAAGAAAATCTTGCGGTTTGCAATGATGACCGTCGCACCTGCGTGCCCTACTGCTTTGACGCAAAAACAACCGCGCCATTCTTCAACCCGAACACCAACCCCAGCGCCGACGGGCCAGATTCTCGCGCAGCACATCAGCGTAACGTTTGCCCCACTCCCCTCCGGGCAGGCGCCGGAACACAACGTCACCCCGGTCCCGGAGTCTCTTCGGTACATGAGAACTATCTCTAGTTTGGGCAGCTTCGTGGCCATCCTTATTCTGAGCTTCGTGTTTACCGCCTGGGGCGGAACGAAGTTGCTCACTTCGGACCCATTGACGGGACTTCCTCTCCATCCTGCTACAGATTCCCGCCTCCACTTGGGCAATGAGCCAACTCGGTTGCCGCAATCGCAAGTCTGTAAAAGCAAAATGCAGGTTGATTTCTACTCCGTTTTCGATACCAAAGTGAATGCAACCCTCGCTTGGTATGACGCTCACTTACCAGGGTTCAAGAAAACGCACGCCTACACCGCCAACCGCTCGCAAGACACCTACTACAAAACCGATGGGACCCTGATTGTCTCAGTCACGGGTAGCCCGGGCAAAGAAGGAGAGAACACGGACACATATTCGGTGCTGTATGCCCGTCTTCAGCCCGGACTGCCCGAGAAGACAATCGTCGGCCTTAATGAACAGAGCGTTGTTTGCCCCTGATCGATCCATATTTGTCCCCTAACTTTCTTCGACGACGTAAAATCGTTAATCATCATTTCTGAGGCGTCTGCCGGACGGGAGATTGACTCGTCGTACAACGAAAATGTGTCGCTTAATTTGATCTGGAGTTCGATGTCGAGCGAATTGCGAGACCACCTGCGAGAAGGAAGCATCGCAGCCCAGAAATTCCAACCGCTGGAAACGGTGCTTCAGGAGCGGTGAACAATCGACTCGAATTGCCACCGACGTGCCGTATGCGCTGGGGCGATTTGCGCTGGTGCCCGATATCCGCAGATACTCGACGTGACTAGAGAAACAGGTCTGGCGTGGCCCTACAACTTCGCTTCATCTCCCGTTTTGTCAATCTGGCGGTATTCAGGTGACACTACTAACGCCGTTTGAGAAATCCTTCACGGCGGATGACCTGATGGTGCGTGGGATTCACCCGCCTATCGTGAGTCAAGAGCCATTCGATGCAGTGCAGGGTGTTCTCACTGGCCGTTCGAAGACCGCACAATCTCGTCAGGGTGCTGAATCCAGCTTTCCCGCTACGTCAATTCATACGCTGTGCAAAGTGCAACAAGGGCCTGACTGCAGGTATAGCTGAGAAGAAGTTCCCCTACTACTGGTGCTACAAGCCGGGGGGCCGCTCTGTGTTTATCTCTGCAGAAAAACTGGAAAACGAATTCGTAGCTTTGTTGAAGATGCATCAACCCACTATGGAGCTGCTAGAGCGCCTGCCTGAGATCGCCAAGCAGCTTTGGAAGGTTCGGCAAGAAGTGTGGAACGGGACTCCCGCGCACTGACCATCCGGCTGCAGGGCCATAAGCATTTGAACTCGCAGGCGATCAAGGCAAAACTGAAGGGTGAGCTGACCGAGGAAGACTTCGCCACGCTGAAGCAAAATATAACCGAGGAGACCGCGCTGATTGAGAAGCAGCTTACTCTTTTAGAATCAGAGTGTTCCACGATGGAGGAGCTTATTGCTCAGACCAACGTGAGCTGGCAGACCTAGCCGCCGCGTGGAATAAGGCGAATCTGACTCAGCGGCGAGAACTTTGTGCGATGGTATTTCCTGACGGTTTGGTGTGGTCGAAGTCTTGGGGCTTTTTGAACCCTCAAAACAAGACGATCATGCAGGATTTATGCACCTTTTGGGATGAGACGATCTCTGGTGTCAAAGTTGGCGTCCCAACGTTACCCGAGTTTGAACCATTCGGTCCCCTGATGGCACTGAGAACATTAGCGTTAGAGATGGTGAACTGACTTAAAACGCTAGTGGACCTCTAGCAGCGAAGTTAAGATTGCACCTTCGCTAGCCCGATCATCGAAGAGACGTTCACTAAGTCAGTTCTTGTGGTTCTGTTGACAGCCGGGTCGTTGGGGTTCGGTTCCATCGCTCTGACAACGCTTCGAACCGTCACTGTCCTTGTCTTGATCGTGTCAAAAGTCACTGCTTCGATTACTGCGGCTTGCTCGTGATCCACCCGCAATACTAGGCAAGACTTCCGAGAAGCCAACTTTTCCATTACCAATCTGGCCACTTCATCGAAGCCCCTTTCTGGATAATTTCCGCTTTGCCGACAAGGACTAAGCCGCTGGCGCGGCGGACGCTACCGCGTGGGTGAGCGGAGAGATTTCCGAAACAGCTGGCATAGTGGGGGTCATTGGGAAGGAGATTCCTGTGACCCGTTTACGCAAGATGATGCTGGAGGAACTCCAGCGTCGCAACTACTCTGCCATCACCACGCGCAATTACCTGCGGGTGGTAAGCGACTTCGCCAAGCATTTTGGCAAGTCTCCCGACAAGCTCGGCCCCAACGAACTTCGAACTTATCAAGCCTATCTACTGACTGAGTGCAAGCTGACGCCTGGCACGGTGGTCAACCGGGTAGCGGCGCTGCGCTTCTTTTTCGTCAAGACACTCAAGCGCCATCAGTTTCGCGAGTTCTTGCCCTACCCCGGGACCGGCGCCGACTGCCGACGGTGCTCAGCCGGGAGGAAGTTGCGCGATTGATCGATGCCGCCGGAACCCTGTTTCGACGGACGCTGCTGATGACGCTCTACGCCACGGGCATGCGACGCAACGAACTGGCTCGTCTCAAAGTCAGCGATATCGATAGCCAGCGGATGATCATCCGCGTGGTGGAAGGCAAGGGCGGTAAGGACCGTGATTTGCCTCTGAGTCCAATCCTGTTGGAAACCTTGCGCGAGTACTGGCGCTGGCGAAAACCCAGACTCTATCTGTTCCCGACGCGCAACCTCTCAGGGAGACTCAATCAGCCGATTTCGGACAAGACCGTCTGGATTGCGTGCAGCGATGCCGCGCGCCGCGCCGGCATCCGCAAACGCGTCACCCCGCACACGCTACGCCACAGTTGGGCGACCCACTTGTTGGAGGCGGGCACCGACCTGCGCACCATCCAGGTTCTGCTCGGTCACGGCGACCTGGAGACCACCGCCCAGTACCTGCATCTGTCGCAGCGGCACTTGCAGGCGGTTACCAATCCGCTGGATGGCCTCACTCTATCCAGCACCGAGAACATCAGCCGCAGCTTTAAACGGAAAAACGAAAAATGACTCGGCCCACCTTCGAGGTGGCCGACATCCTACGCGTGCAGGGCGATCGCTTCCTGGAGCGCTATCGATCGAGCTTTAACTTTCAGCAACTCAAAGCGTTTCGTGCCATTCTGCGCTGTCGCACCGCTGCGCTGGGTGGTCATCGCGATGCCTGCCCGAGCTGTGGTCATCAGGCTATCTCGTACAACTCGTGCAGAAACCGGCACTGCCCCAAGTGCCAGACCCAAGCCCGCGAGCGCTGGCTGGCGGCCCGCGAACGCGAACTCCTGACCACCAGTTACTTCCATGTCGTGTTCACTGTGCCCCACGAACTCAATGTGCTGGCGTTGGAGAACCCGCGTTTGTTCTACGACTTGTTGTTCGCCGCCAGCGCGCAAACCTTGCTGGAGATCGCTATCGATCGCAAACACCTGGGCGCAGAGATCGGCGTGATCAGCATCCTGCACACCTGGGGACAGAACCTGCTTCTGCATCCCCACATCCACTGCGCTATTCCTGCGGGCGGACTCTCACTCGATCACCATCAATGGGTCCGCCCACGCTATCATTTCTTCTTGCCCGTGAAGGTCCTCAGCCGCGTCTTTCGCGGCAAGTTCCTCGCCGGTCTGAAACGGCTGCACGGTCGCAACCAACTTTGCTGCGCCGGTCCCGCAGCCGCTCTGGCCGATCCGCAGCAGTTCGCCAAACTCATTCGCCGCCTGCACCGTCACGACTGGGTCGTCTATGCCAAGCAAGCCTTCGGTGGGCCGCTGCAGGTGCTGCGCTATCTCGGCCGCTACACTCATCGCGTGGCCATCTCCAATCATCGCTTGTTGGCCTTCGACCAGGAGCGCGTCACCTTTCGCTGGAAGGACTATGCCCACGGTGGCAAGCACGGCAAGATGACGCTTGGCGCCACAGAGTTCTTACGACGCTTCTTTCTGCACGTGCTCCCCAGAGGCTTCGTGCGCATCCGTCACTTCGGGTTCCTTGCCAATCGCTTTCGCGCTTCCCGCCTGGGACTATCCCGACAACTGCTGTCCAGTACCTCCTCCCCGCTGGTCGAGGCTGGAACCTGCAAAGCTCCAGTGGAGAGTTCTTCTGTCTGGCATTGCCCACGCTGCGGTGCGGCGATGATCGTGGTTCAGAGATTTACCGCTGCGGAATTATCCACATGCGCTTACTTCGATTCTTCGTAGCGTGTCCACCACTGGCGGCCCAGGGATGTGCTCCCGCACGCCGGCGCACTCGTGTGCCCGCCGCCTCGCCACCGTCTCTCCGGCCACTCTCCGCATACACTCTGGCTCATCTTCAACACCATTCCGACAACCCTGGCGGCGTTCCCACCACGCTTCGCTGCTCTCCCCGAGCCCCGTTCAGATCCATGCTGCCGTTCAAATCCCATAGCGCACCGCGTCCGCCGCAAACGCCAGCGGCTTCCTCCTAGTCTCCTTATCGAAAACGCCTCGGTTCGATATCCCGCTCCGCCCCAAAAGTCTGCCCCGAGGCGTTTCCGATCAAGACTAGCGACAATCCGGGAGTTATGTCGCAGCGTCCGGGACTTTTAAATCGCGAGCGCAGGCAAGATGGCTTCCCGGGTCATTTCTCCGTCCACCATGCGCCAGATTGCCAGCGGGTTCTCGTTTTTCAATTCCGGTGGCAATGCCTCGTCGGAGAACCCCTGATAGCAAACCGGCCGCGTAAATCTGAAGATCGCCCGGGTTCCAACCGATGTCGAGCGGCCATCGGAGGTCGAGGGATACGGGCCGCCATGCACCATGGCGTTACACACCTCGACGCCAGTGGGAAACCCGTTCACGACGAGGCGTCCGACTTTGTTCTCGAGGATCGCTATAAGATCCGCGAACTCACCGAGATCTTGTTCCGTGCCATGAATCGTTGCAGTGAGATGGCCTTCGAGAGAGTGGGCGATCTCAAGAATCTGCTCGCGGCCCGAGTGCCGAACCAGAAGCGTCGTGGGGCCAAAGATCTCGGCACCAAGGTCAGACGCCAGAAATGCAGCAGCGTCAGTTTCGAAGAGTGCGGAGCCAGCGGCAAAACCAGCGCACGGGGAAGCTTTTGAAGCTTCGGCAACGAGCGTAACAGCAGCATCCGCTTTCCGGCCAGCAAGCGCCAAATCATAAGAAGAGTGAATAGTCTTAGTCAGCAAATGGAACGGCGCAGAATCATTGACCAATTGGCGTAACTTATCGGTAAACGAGGCAGCTTGGTTGCCGTCGGAAAGAAATATCATTCCCGGCTTGGTGCAAAACTGGCCAGCACCGAGAGTGAACGAAGTATGTAGTCCCACTGCGATAGCTTCGCCGCGTTCTCGTAGCGCACCCGGCAAAATGAAAACGGGATTGGTACTGCTCATTTCTGCGTAGAACGGAATCGGCTCGGGCCGCGCGGCTGCTAGATCCATTAACACTCTTCCCGCGGTGCGCGATCCAGTGAAACCGCCGGCTCTCACCGACGGATGCTGCATCAGCGCAGTGCCTATCTGCGCACCGCTGCCGAACAGAAGCGAAAAAACGCCTTCCGGTAGACCACACTCTCTAACGCTTTCGCGCACCATCTGACCCACAAGTTCGCTTGTGCCGGGATGCGCGGCGTGCGCCTTTACGATGACAGGATTTCCAGATGCGAAAGCGGACGCTGTGTCCCCTCCCGCAACCGAGAACGCCAACGGAAAGTTGCTTGCGCCAAAAACAACGACCGGCCCAAGCGGGCGCAGCATGGAACGAATGTCCGGCTTTGCGGCTGGTTTGCGGTCGGGGTCGGCGCGGTCGATACGCGCGTCAACCCAGGATCCCTCCTCTGCAACCTCCGCAAACAGGCGGAGTTGAGCACAGGCACGCGCAGTCTCACCCTGCAATCGCGGTTTCGGGAGGGCGGTTTCCTCGTGCGCGCGTTCGACTATATCAGCCGCAATGGATTCTATTTTCGCGGCGATCGTGTCTAGAAACGCGCCCCGATCACGTCCTGGAAGGCGGCCGTAGGTGGCAAACGCTTCTGCCGCGAGGCGAGCTGCGAGGTCTACCTCTTCTGCGGTTGCGGCAATGAATCCCGGCTGCAGTGGTTGTCCGCTGGTCGGGTTCGTGGCGTAGGACGGCCCTGATGAACCTCTACCGTCGCGAAATCCGATTAGTGATCGACCAAAAAGTCTTGACATTTTCTCTATACCTATTTCGCAGTTGGCAAAGCGAAGCTGCCTGTCGATTGCGGCTTTGTCCGCAGCGCGTCACGAATAATTTTTTGCACCCGCTTCAGTTCGTCGCCTACCAACGCGAGGCGCGGCGGCCGCACCCGTGGATTCCCCATCCCCACCTCGGCCTGGACAAGCTTGATCAGCTGAACGAAGTTCGGCACCGTGTCCATGCGCAGCAATGGCAAGAACCAGCGATATATCTCAAACGCTTTGTCGCTCTCTCCACGGGTACCACAGTTGAAAAGATCAACCGATTCCCGGGGAAACGCGTTGGCCAGGCCCGCAATCCAACCAGTCGCGCCTACACCGATGGCCTCCAGCACTGCATCATCCACGCCAACGGAGATTTCCAAACGACGATCGAGGAGGGCGCGAATCGCAGATACGCGCCTGGCATCGGTACTCGACTCTTTTACTGCTTCGAAGTTTTCATACTCTGCGGCCAATTCGCAGATTTGTTCCGGAAGGAAATCAGTTCCATAGGCGACCGGATTGTTGTAAAGCATGCAGGAAAGCGGAGTCGCCTCAAACACGCTGGCAACGTGCGCCTTCATTTCCCGCCAGCTTCCCTGGTAGACGTAAGGAGGAAGCACCATAAGGGCATCACAGCCTAGCTCCGCGGCAGTCTTCGCCTGCGCGATTGCTTCGGAAGTCGTAAGCGCCGAAATGGAGGCGACCACCGGCCCACGACCCTGGACAACAGCCACGCAGGTGCGCAAAATCTCTGCTTTCTCTTCAAACGTTAGAGCCGCGCCCTCGCCTAATGAACCAAGCGCCACAATTCCCGAGCAACCGTTATCCAGGAGCCATCCGCAATGCTTTGTCAAGAAACTGTGATCCACACGAAGGTCCTCGGTAAATCCTGTTGTGATTGCAGGGATCACGCCCTTCCAGTTCATCAGTGTTCTCCTATTCCTTCGCTATACTGCAGTTCAACTCGCGGGCTTGGGCTGCTAAGGTTTCTACGCGCGCGGGGAAGACTGGCGGTCGAATCGAATCTGGCTTCCACTTAAAAAGAAATTGCGCCGCGGGCCCACAGACACGGCCTTGGCATGGTCCCATGCCACAACGCGTATGCAACTTAGCGGAGCGCCATGAGGTGTGCTCACGAAGACGCGAATAAGAAACATCCTCGCAGCGGCAGACCACGGTCTCTGGCAAAGGCAGGCTTCTCAGCTCTGAGCGCGGGCGGAACGTGCGATCGAGCAACCGCGCAAAACGCCGCGCCTTTTTACGCTCACGGAACAACGCTCTCGCTTCATCCGTGCGTCCAGCAGAAGCCAGGCCCGCGATCTGGCCTTCGACAAGTGCTAGTTCTACACCTCCGATACTTGTTGGTTCACCAGCACAAAAGATGGATGAAACGGACGTCCTCTGGAAGTCATCGACCTGCACGCAGCCGTTGCCGACTGCACAGCCCAATAACAATGGCAGTTCGATATTAGGGACGAGGTGAAAACCGCAGGCCAAGTAATCACAAGGGATCGTTTCGATTTTTCCGGCCCGTGAAATGGTTACGCTCTTGAGCGTCTGCTCGCCGTGAGCGGCGATGGGCCAACTGTTTGTGGCAAATGGAACTCCGGAGAGACGACGCTTCAAGTGGAGGCCCTGGACAATCTTTGCCGGCCAGCCAAGCAGCTCAACGCCAAACCGAGCCAGGGTTCCACGCGATGCTTGCTCGCAAATCATCGGTATCTCAGCGCCATGCTCGCGGAGGTAAGCGGCAACGGCCAGCAGCAAAGGACCGGTGCCGGCGACGATCATACGTTTGCCGCGAATTGGCAGGCCGCACTTGACCATGGCTTGCAGGCCGCCCGCACCCATCACGTTGGGAAAAGTCCAGCCCGGGAACGGCAAAAACTTTTCCCTCGCACCAGTCGCGAGCACAAGCTTGTCGTAGGTCAACTCGCAAAAACCATCGAGATTTTCTGCCAATAAAACACCTGAGGCCGGCTGGTGCACGACGCGCAGTCCACATAGCGAAGTAACTCCTGTGTTGTGCAGCCGTTCAATCCATTTCGAAGCGTCAGCGTTCTCTTTACCTTTCGAGTGATTATCCTCTGACTGACCACGCCAAATCTGACCGCCGAGTTTGAAGTTGTCATCGACAATTCCAACCCGCATGCCGGACTCCACAGCACAAGAAGCGGCAGCGATGCCCGCTGGCCCTCCCCCAACAACGAGGACATCGAAATGAAGTTGGGATCCTCTCATCGTTTTTTCACTTCCCGGTATCTACTTCCATCCCCTGTTCGCACAACACCTGGCAGCTTCGGCAATGCGGTTTCCCGTCGATGGTCACGCGGCACTCAAAACAAATCCCCATACCACACAAAGGACCACGAGGTTCGCCATTCATGGACCTGCGGCAAGCTTGTCCCGCAATTCCAATGGCGACCGCGACCGTCGAAACTGACGGAACCACAACTGGCACCCCATTGACCGTCACGGTGACTTGATCAGGCACGACAGGACTAAGCATGCACATGCTCCTTCACGGTCCGCGAGGGCAAGTACGGTTCGATGGGAATCTCTGATTTTTCCCCGGTGATCTGGTCGGCGAGGAGGCGCGCCGTGCCCAGAGATGTGGTAATTCCCAAGCCTTCATGGCCCGTCGCCAGGAATACTGTTTTATCTCCGGTTGATCGTCCAATCAGTGGAAGCTTGTCGGGAGTGGCGGCGCGAAACCCCGTCCAGGTGCGCACGGTCGATACTTGAGCCAGACCAGGCATGTACTCCTGAGCACGTTGCAGCATCCGCACCAGCATGAAGTTATCCACGGCCTTGTGCTCCGCACCGTACTGCCGCGAAGATCCGATAAGAATCTGACCGGTTCGGCGAGGCTGCACGTTAAACGCCACTGAATCGGCAGTTAGCGAGTGAGCGCTCTTGAGATAGCCAAGTTCCACCAATTGATGCCGCACCAATCCCGGATAGCGGTCGGTGATAACGAGATGCCCCTTCCTCTTCTGGATTTCAACTCCCGGCGTTAGTTCTGGAGCAGAAGCTCCCGTCGCATTCACGATGATCTCTGCCAGGATCTTCGAGCCGTCAGTGAACTCAACACTTCCTTGGCCGATCTGCGCAACGGTAACGTCGAGCCGAACTTTCGTTCCACGTTCCTGCGCGCGATCCAGGAGAAAGCGTGCGGCACACGGCGGATACAACACACCATCTTCTGGAACAAGAAGACCGCCAGCCAGGTCGGGTCGAAGATTGGGCTCGAGACTTTGTAAGGCGCGCGCGTCGAGCACTTCGGTAGGAACTCTGCGCTTTTCGTAGTAGTCGTGTTTGCGGCGCACCTCGATCATCTCTTCTTGGTCAGCCGCAACCCAGATGGTGCCGCACTGATCGTATTCCACGTCATCCGGCAATGTGGATCTCGATTCCTGCCACAGTTGCTGGGAGTAGCGAGTCAGCGCAAACTGGGCATCGGAATCGTCCATCACGACGATGTGCCCCATCCCGGCTGCGGTAGCGCCGCTTCCCACGATGTCCCGATCAACAACCGCGACCTGCAGACCCCGGCGCGCCAATTCGTCGGCGCATGCCGCGCCCACAATTCCCGCGCCTACAACCGCGACGTCATAGGCTGCATTGCTCATGCGCGAATTCCCATCTGCAGCGGATCGCGCGGGTCCAGCACCAGTTCTGCCTCAGCGTTCACGAACGCCGATCCCGTGATGCTCGGATATACGTTGCCATCAATAATCTTGACGCTGCCTTCAAACACGCTACCGACGATGCTTTCCTGTTTCCAGGTTTCGCCTTCGCGGATCTTGCCATCGGCATACAGGCAAGCCAGTTTGGCGCTGGTGCCAGTGCCGCAGGCTGAACGATCGTAAGCTTTGCCGGGGCAGAGAACGAAGTTCTTGCTATCAACCCCCGGGCGTTGAGATGGACCGAACAACTCGACGTGGTCGATCTCCCTGCCATCTGAACCAGTGATACCTTGTTTGCGAAGGGCCTGCCGGATGGCCCAGGTAAAGGCTGTCAGTTCGTCAACATTCCCGAGGGTTAACTCCATGTCGTGTTTGCGCACGAGGAAGAACCAGTTTCCACCCCACGCCACGTCGCCTGTAACCTCGCCGTAACGGGGAACATCGACTGCGACATTCGCGGCACTGCGATAGCTTGCGACGTTATTTACCGTAACCTCACCGCCCTCATGCAGGACTGCACTGACGGTGCCCACCGGAGTCTCGACCTTGTGCTGTCCGGGCCCGATGCGCTTCATGTAAGCCAACGTTGCAATCAGGCCTATGGTCCCATGGCCGCACATTCCCAAATAGCCAACATTATTAAAGAAGATCACCCCGGCGGCGCAGGCGGGATCTACTGGATCGGAGAGCAGTGCGCCCACTATCACGTCGGAGCCTCTGGGCTCATTCACAACGGCCGAGCGAAAATTGTCGTGCTTGTGGCGAAAACACTCCAACCGCTCCTCCAGCGGCCCGGAGCCGAGATCAGGCCCGCCACTCACTACCAAGCGGGTTGGTTCCCCGCCGGTGTGGGAATCGATAACCCGCACCCTATGGCATTGTTTGTTAATCATGTTCGGTGGTTCAGGCCCGCGTCCGACAAGGCATCCACACAACGCTAGTTGAGTTTTAAGTAGCCGCCTGTCGTATTTTATGGATACAATATGCAATCGTCAAACTCAATTTCGGCACTCTCCAAGGTACTGTTATTGATCGAAAAATACACTCCGCAGCGACCACCGGGAGATCGTGAACACCGGCAATTCGCACGCGGCTTGACTCTATTCGACTCGACCATGCTAGTGGTTGGGGCAATGATTGGGTCAGGAATCTTCATTGTCCCAGCGGAGATGGCGCGGGAGATTGGAAGCGCAGGCTGGTTGTTGGTCGCCTGGGGCGTGGCTGGCGCACTCACTATTGCAGGTGCGTTGTGTTACGGAGAACTCTCCGGCATGATGCCCCATGCTGGCGGCATGTATGTTTACCTGCGCGAGGCGTATTCGCCGTTATGGGGTTTCCTTTATGGCTGGACCTTATTCTCCGTGATTGAGACGGGCACCATCGCGGCGGTGGCGGTTGCCTTCGCACGGTTTTCCGGAGTTCTTTGGCCGTCGATCTCGGAAGACAAATATCTCATTGCACCCATTCGCTTCTCAAATCCCTACGCCGTGTCGCTATCAACTGCTCAACTGCTCGCGATTGGGGTGATCGCGTTGCTCACCTTCTGCAATACCCTCGGACTTCGCTACGGCAAGCTGGTTCAGAATGTCTTCACCGTGGCAAAGACGGGGGCGCTCGGCGGTCTCATTGTCTTGGGCATTTTCCTTGGGCGGAACGCAACTGCACTGCAGAGAAATTTTGATCATGCGTGGCACCCAGTCGGGATTAGTTCTTTGGGAGGCGGACTCACTGCGGCAACACTATCCGGCTTGTTCGTTGCCATCTGTTTAAGCCAAACTGGAGCGCTGTTCTCCGCCGATTCATGGCACAACATCGCCTTCGCCGCCGGCGAAGTGAAGCATCCGGAGCGCAATGTCACGCTTGCCATGGCGATTGGAACAATCGTCGTCATTGGGCTTTATTTACTCGCCAACGTGGCTTATCTGGTGGCACTTCCGCTGAAAGTGATTCAGCATGCGCCTGCGGATCGTGTGGGAACCGCCACCTTGCGGGCGATTTTCCCCGGCACTGGCACGGCCCTCATGGCGGCCGCGATCATGATCTCGACCTTCGGCACCATCAATGCTCTAACGTTGACCGGAGCGCGCGTTTACTACGCGATGGCTCGGCAACGGCTCTTCTTCCCTTTCGCCGGCAAACTCAATACAGCAAGCGTGCCCGCCGCATCGTTGCAGTTGCAAGGGCTCTGGGCGGCCGTGCTGGTATTGCCTCGCACCTATGATCCTGCAACGCAAGCTTGGGGAAACTTGTATAGCAATCTGCTCGAGTACGTTATTTCTGCCGCGCTGATTTTTTATGTGCTGACAGTAGCCGGAGTGTTCCGCCTTCGCGTCAAGCGGCCGGATGCAGTCCGGCCGTACCGGACGATCGGATATCCGGTAATCCCTGCTTTTTACATTCTCGCGGCCAGTACGATCCTTTTTGTTCTGTTTGCACATCGTCCGGCGACCACCTGGCCGGGATTGCTCATCGTCTTATTGGGAATACCCGTTTACTTTCTGATTGCGAGAGCGGGACGAAGGCAAACCGCCGCCCGGCCTTCGGACCCTGAGATAGTTGATTTTTAGGATATAGAGTAGGTCTAAAAGTTCTGGGCTGGACCGGAGAAGATGAAATGCTCGAAAACGTCAGGGCGCGCGTCCTCCGAAAGCTGAAGCGAATCACACCGAACCTGTTGCACGGAACAGTTGCAATGATCGCACTGATGATTGCGCTGGGATGGGTCGGTGCGCTCCCGCTGAACGCCCAATCTCCGGCCACTCGCGAACTGCTGCGTCGCGCATTTCTTGACCAAGATTTTGCGGTTAAGTCGTTCGGACCGGTGCGCTGGCTGAACGGAGGATCTTCCTACAGCACGCTTGAACCCTCCGCGGGAGCCGATAAGACAAACGAGATTGTGCGTTACGACACGGCCACAGCACAAAGAGAGATATTAGTTTCGGCGCAGCAAATTATCCCGCCCAACGAGAAAGAGCCAATCACGATTGAGGACTATGCCTTTTCCGGTGACATGAACCGGGTCTTGGTCTTTACCAATTCAAAACGCGTTTGGCGTCAGAATACTCGCGGAGACTATTGGGTTCTGGATCGGAAATCCGGAGTTCTGCGGAAACTAGGAAACAGTGGACCTCCTTCGACCCTGATGTTCGCGAAGTTCTCGCCCGACGGAACCAAAGTGGCATTTGTGCGCTTCAATAATATTTATGTTCAAGATCTTGAAAACGGAGAAATCACACGCCTGACCTCAGACGGATCCGAAAAGATCATTAACGGAACATCCGATTGGGTCTATGAAGAGGAGTTCGACGTTCGTGACGCGTTCCGCTGGAGCCCTGATGGCAAGCGCATTGCCTACTGGCAGTTCGACACAAGTGCGGTCAAGAATTTCGCTTTGATCTACGACACAGGAAGGCCGTACGAACCGGTCACAAACATTCCTTATCCGGAGTTCGGCGTATATCCCACAGTTCGGGAAATTCCCTATCCGCAGCCCGGCACGCCTAATTCTGCGGTTCGCATTGGTGTTGTGCCGTCGATCGGCGGGGAGACTCGATGGATGCAGGTTCCAGGGTATGCGAACGACAATTACATCGCGCGTATGGACTGGGCTGGAGATTCAGAGACTCTGGTGATGCAACACTTGAATCGCCTGCAGAACACGAACGACGTCCTGCTGGCCGACGTGAAAACGGGCGAGGTGCGTAGCGTCTATCGCGACCATGACCGCGCGTGGGTGGAGGTTGTCGACCATTTGCAATGGCTCCATGCGGGCAAGGATTTTCTGTGGGTCAGCCAACAGCACAACTGGCGGCATGTTTACTTGATTTCCAGGGACGGAAAGCAGATACGTCTGGTGACTCCCGGGGAATTCGACGTGGTAGATTTGCTTGGGGCCGATCCCGCGGAACAGTGGATCTACTATACGGCTTCACCGGAAAATGCCACGCAATTGTACCTGTACCGTGCCCGTCTCGACGGAAAAACAACTACAGAACAGTTGACACCGGCGAACCAGCCAGGGACTCATTCTTACAACCTTTCGCCAAATTTTGATTGGGCCATCCATAGTTATTCGACCTTCGACACGCCGCCGGTCACCGACCTTATTCGTCTGCCGGATCATCAAGCGGCAAGAGTGCTCGAGAATAACGAGCAATTGCGGTCTGCAGCAAAAGATCTTGTTTCCAGCCACACAGAGTTCTTCCGAGTAGACATCGGCGCTGGCGTAAAACTGGATGGCTGGCTGATCAAGCCGAAAGACTTTGACCCCTCCAGAAAGTATCCGATCCTCATCTATGTATACGGGGAACCGGCCGCCCAAACCGTGGTCGATCGCTGGGATGACTGGAACGGAATTTTCCATCGCGCGTTGGCGCAGGCGGGCTACATCATCGCCAGCTTCGACAACCGTGGCACGCCCGCGCCGAAAGGGCGCGAGTGGCGAAAGGTCATATACGGCAACGTTGGAGTATTGTCGTCAAAAGAGCAGGCCTTGGCTCTGCAAGCCTTGGAACGAGCCAGGCCCTATATTGACCCAAGTCGTGTCGCGGTCTGGGGCCGCAGCGGAGGCGCTTCCAATACTCTGAACCTTATGTTTCGCCATCCCGAACTCTACAGGGTTGGCATGGCTGTAGCCCCGGTTGCCGATCAACGTTTATACGACAGCATTTATCAAGAGCGTTACATGGGATTGCCGCAAGACAATGCGGAGGGGTACAAGGCTGGCTCACCCATCAACTACGCCGAGGGACTCCGTGGCAGCTTGTTGCTGGTTCACGGCTCAGGCGACGACAACGTTCATTACCAGGGCTCGGAGCTACTGGTGAACCGTTTAATAGAGTTGGAAAAACCGTTTGACTTCATGACCTATCCCGGGCGAACGCACGCACTCGTGGAAGGAAAAGGGACGGCCTATCATCTTTATTGCCTGCTGGCGAGGTACATCGAAGAGCACCTCCCAGCCGGCGCTGCGGAGCATTAGAAATGCTTTTCTGGATATAACATACGATATAGTAGTGGCTAGGTGGTTGAATTGAGCTTTAAGTCCCGTCTTGTCAACGCTTGAAATATGGACTTAGAAATTGCACCTGATTCCGCGATACAGCGCCAATCACTTACCTCGGCTGTGGCCGATAAGTTGCGCGACCAGATTATTCGAGGAGAAATTCCCGAAGGCGCTCAGCTCCGGCAGGATGCGATTGCGAATCAGTACCATGTGAGCCGTATTCCGGTTCGCGAAGCTTTGCGACAACTCGATGCGGAAGGTCTGATCGCAATCGTTCCCAATCGCGGTGCCATTGTACCCGCGTTATCCGCAAACGATGTCGAAGAGCTGTTTTCAATTCGCGCTCTGCTTGAGCCCGAGGTCTTGAAGCTTTCCATTCCGAATCTGACGGAAGCGGATTTTTCAGAGGCCAGTTCCGTTTTGCGTGACTACGTAGATGAACTTCGACGGGAAGACCATGTCTCGGCGTGGGGACGCCTCAACTGGCAATTTCATTCGATCCTCTATTCACGTGCGAACCAGCCGCGCTTCATGGCAATCATTCGTAATGTCAACAATAGCGGAGAACGCTACACGCGCCTGCAGCTATACCTGACACACGGGACCAAACGCGCGAATGAAGAGCATCACCAGATTCTGGAGTTTTGCCGCCAACGCGACCAGGCTCGCGCCTGCAAGCTGCTACGCCAGCACATCCAATACGCCGGCGAGTCGCTGAAGGAAGCCCTGGAGAAAAAGCGGAGCGAGGCGCAGCTGAATGAGGACCATAATCCTGGACGATCGAAATCGCAGAAACCCCTATGACTGTCGGCCCAGCTGACCGACCACTTCGAAGTTCCTGTGGTTCTTCGTATGGATCATGACGGTGTCTTTATAAACTCCTCCCAACGCTGCCGGCCGACCATTCACCGTCACAGTTTTCAGTAAGGCATGCGTTGGAAGCCTAAGCTTGAAGTGAAGCTCCTGGGGTACTGTGGTTCCTCTCAGTTCGACGTGCCCAACAATCGTTTTTGAAGCGGGCTTCGTCACTAAACTGAAGCCGACTCTACCCCATCGCGTGGGAGCATTTTCAATCCGGATTTCTTTTCCGGACGCTACCCACTCCCGCGGCAGGCCTTTGGCGAGATACAGTCGGTCTTCGTCGGAGTCCTCCAAGACCAGCATCCAACGAACGAGCAACGGAATCGTCTGTTGCGCCGGAACGCAGTAGGTTCCCGAGTCACCGGTGATGCCGGTCACTTCTCCCGCAGTCCAACTCCCCCGCGTGTGCGCGTGATAACGATGGGAATACAGAAATAAGAGGAATTCCTCGATGCGGTCCAGCCGCAGCAGGGTTTGTGCGTATCCGTAAGAGATAAAGCCGAGAATTTCGCGGCCATCTTCCTGAAATCTTCCAACATTGGCCACGACGCCAAGCGTGGTGGCTCCAAAGGCTCGCATGCAGTCGATCACCTGGTTCGCCAGTGGCGGAGGCAGAATATCCGCCTGAAGCAACTCGGCATAAGGACGATGCGGCCATTGTTGCGGGCTCGGCCGTTCTTTTTCCAGCGACTCGCGAAAAGTGAGCGTGCTGGCTGGAAACAATCCGATGTAGGGCGGCGACTTGTCGCTGCGAATATTCTTCTGAATGCTTTCGATGGTCCGTTCCTGCAATGTGTGGCTGCGCTTAAGCCATTCTTGTGCCAAGGTTTCCATGCCCGGTGAAGAGTTGATACTCGCCAGCTCTCTCCATGCTTTGGCGATGTCTTTGAATCCTCGTGCGGCGAACGCGCTATTTGCGTAATAAGGGCGCCAGTACAGCGACGGATTTTCGCTGAGGCAAGAATCCGATTCACTCCATCCGCTGATCAATCCATAACCGGCATTCTCTCGCGGCAATTGAAGACTTTCGTCGTGCATATCTTCGAGCAGCTTTGCCGTAGCTTCGATCTTCAGCCGGTGTCTCAAGATTAACGCGCGGTCGCCGCTGTAGTGGAAGTAGCGGGCTAGAAGGGAAAGTGTCATGCCAAACTGCGCGGTCTCGGGACCGCGCATGTCGATCATTCCCCTGGAATCGACATATTCGGTGAAGTAGTTATCGATAAAAAGCCGCGCTGTTTCAAGGCGGCCCCACTCTATGTTGGTATAGATTGCGCTGGTGAAGATGTCCTGAAAACCGTCGTACTCCGAGCCCGCATAATCGCGGTCGACGGCCCCGTACTTGGGATAGATGCCGCCCGGGCGTGTCATTAACTCTTTTGCGAACGAGTGCTTGGACATGTCGACCCAGGCATTCTGCGGAAGCGACGCGGGAGCGATCTCGTGCAGTTGTTCGTCCCAATAGTCGGCAAAGGCGAGGAGGGCCCGGTAGAACTCTTCCGGTTGAGGGTCCTCGCGGGCGGGCGGGTAAGCCGGATAACTGTGGCCGTAGACGACTTTGACAATTTTTTCTTCCTCGACCCGAGCGGTGCGGTGCCAGGTATGTACGATGTATTTATTTTTGTTTGCGCCTACATCGCCGAACAGGATTACTTCCCAATAGGCGCGATCCGAGATTGGAATCACCTTTCGGACAGCCGGCATCCAACCGCCAACTAAACCGTCGTAGAACTTTCCTTGCTTTAGCGCTTCGCGCAGTTCGGGAGAATACTGAATTGGATGGTAAGTCCGCGTACTGCCGCTGCGGTATACCGGAGTGACGTCGTAGGCTTCCTTGGTGCCGACAAAAGTGGTCCACCTGCGTGGATTCTTCTCCGCAGACGCCATCGGAGGGGCTGCGGATTTCACTTTTTCCGGGTCGGGATCGCCATCTCGTAAAAGACGATCCGCCAGAAGGTCGGGTGAGGACAAACCTATTTCCTTAAGCGTAAGACCCAGGTAGGGATCGCCTTCGGGCATCGACGCTTCTGCATTCTTTGTAAGTATCCGCGCATTGCCGGATGATGACAGAAACGTAAGAGATCCCTCGCGCGTTCGCAGGTCTTCGTAGACCTTCCACGAATCCGCCTCGTTCGTGAATTCCGCCACCAACTTATGGCCCTCAACCGAGACATCGGAAGCTTTCTTCCAAGACTTCTGGGGAACCACGAGGTTATCTTGCGCGGATGCTGCACCACTGCCGGACAAAACCTTAATCCCTGCAGCGGCAGCTGCTATTCCTTGCAGAAAGTCTCTTCGGCGCATATGTTTACTCGACACCTAACTAGGTTGCACTGATCACTGGTTAACGCCGTCGACGATGGACGTTGCCGGCAGAGTCCCGGTCTTCCTTGATCTCGAAGTTAGCCGGCGGCGTCTCCCCGAGTAGATATTGAACGAAGTAATCCCATCGCCGCCGAACTAGGTACAACGCATGTTCGCCGCTCTCTCCATGAAACATGTTGGGCACAAACAGCATGTCGAAGTCCTTATTCGCGTTCATCAACGCATCGGCGAAGCGCATGGTTTCGACTGGGTGGACGTTGTCATCAATATCTCCGTGCTCCAGCAGCAGATGTCCCTGCAGGCGTTTTGCCATGGTCACGTTCGACTGCGCCGCATAGTCGTCCTGCACGGGATACCCTTGATAGGCTTCATTCCACCAGGCTTTATCCAGGCGTGCATCGTGATCTCCGGACGTGGAAACTCCGACCTTGTAGAACTCCGGGAAAACTAGCATGGCGTGAGCTGCCCCATAGCCTCCCGCTGACGTACCGAAGATTCCGACACGCGTTAGATCCATATATGGGAAGCGTGCGGCCATTTGTTTGATCATGGATACATGGTCTTCAAAAGATCCGCCCAGGTTGTGGTATGAAAATTGATGAAATACCCGCGAACGCCCGGTGGTGCCTCGACCATCCACCATCACCACTACGAATCCGAGTTCTGCCATCGACTGCAGCGACAACGTCCGGCCAAAACTCTTGGGCACGAAAAACGATTGAGGACCGGTGTAGACAAACTCAATAATTGGATATTTTTTCGCTGGATCGAAATTCGATGGCTTCCAGATCAATCCATAGAGGTCTGTCGTATTGTCTGCGGCCTTACCTTGAAATGGCTCGGCGAACTTCCAGCCTGTCTTCACGAGCTCACCGATATCTGCTTTTTCCAGCACTCGCACTTCGGAGCCATCTTTTGTACGCCGCAGCACGGCTTCGCCGGGCAGATCCGGGCGGGAATAGGTATCGACAAAAAATGCCGCATTCGGAGAGACGCTCACGGAATGGTCGGCATTTTCCGGAGACAAGAGTCTCAATCCCTTTCCGTCAAAGCCCACGCTGTACAGATGGGTTTGGTAGGGATCTTCGCTTTTCTCGCGCCCGTTGGCCAGAAAGTAGACTTGCCGATTCTTCTCGTCGACGCGTTCTATTTGCCGCACGACCCAAGGGCCCCGAGTGATCTGATTTTCCAGCTGTCCAGTCTTGTCGTAAATGTAGAGGTGATTCCGGCCGTCTCGTTCCGACGACCGGATAATCTCTCCAGTGCCCTCGACAAAGTTGTAGAACGTTTCCCCAGGATCGACGAGCGAATCCGACTGTTCGCGCAGTAGAACTTTTTGCTCTCCCGTATCGGCGTCGACGATCCGCAACTCCTTCGCCTTGAATCCGCGCTCATCGTAGTCGTAGTGGAAACTCTTGCTGTCGGGAAACCAATCGAAGCCAGGACCGTCCTGAAACGGAAGCTCGAGAGAAGCCTTTACGTCGATGCGCTTGCCCGACTGGATGTCGAAGATGATCGGCTCAGCCTTGGCCAGCACCTCTCCGGGCAATGGATAAACATAAGTGAATGCGCGCGGCCGCAATTGGTCCGGAGGAACGAATTGCAGACTGGTGAAGCGCCCTGAATTTCTGGAATCAATGCGGTAAGTAATCAGCTTCGACGAGTCAGGGGACCAAAATACGGCCGCTGGTTGTTGCACATCCTCCGTGCCCTGATCGACCATCACACGCAGAGACGGTAGCGGCGTTGCATAATCGCAGCCGGCCACGCCATCGTTCGTCAATTGCAGCACCGTACCAGTAACAATATCCCGGAGGTACAGGTTATGTTCTTTGACATAGGCAGCCCAGCGTTTATTGGGCGAAGCAACTTCGTCTGGCTTGGTAGCCGGCTGCTCCCGGTGACATTCGTAAGTTGCAAGAACGCAGCTCCACTGGGCCTCACCGACTGAAAAATGGATCGCTTTACCGCTGTCCTGAAATTCAATTTCAGAGAAGGGCAAGGCCGACGCCGTGTAATCTTGCTTGGCAGCGCGTGAAAGAGCTGCCGCCAGCCGCTCGTGATCAAACGCCGGCCCGCTCGTATTCTGCTCGGCATCGACGAGGACAAACTCAGTTTTTTGCAATCCAACTTTGCGGTACCAGAAACGGTTCGTCTTTTCGATCCAATGCGGGTTCACGTCCGCGATGTAAACTAGATGCCGCACGTTACCGGGAAGGAAGCGCTCCGCGCGCTGGTAATCTTCCAGTCTGCCTTGCGCGGTTGCCAGAGGAAGCGTGAGAAACGAGCATGCAACAACGATGGTCCAAGGGCAACGATTGGCAGTCATATTGTTTTCGGGTCTTCTGGCAAGCATCGAGCTAACCAAAAATGCATCCGCCGGAGGCGACGACCCTTGTCACAACCAGCGAATGCATTTCGATTTCGATCAGCCGGCAAGCGATGCTCAGAACTCGATATTTGCTCGCAGCTCGATCACGCGAGCTCCCTGGTTGGGAGAACCGCTTGGGTAATTCTGGGAAATCCCTCCGATTCCAAACTGGGAATTCTGCACATTCGGCGTAAAGCCGTTGGCGTAGCCGGTATACCAGCTCCCGTTCGCAGAGCCAGTTTGAAAATTGGGGTGATTGAAAGCGTTCAACATCTCCGCCTGCAGCTTAAACCTTATTTTCTCGGTGATAGGGACGCTCTTCGTAATGGCCATATCATCGTTGATAAAGTGTGGCCCATGCAGGTAAACGAGCTGGCCAATCGTTCCCGGGGTGGTATTCGCTGTAATGTATGCGGGGTTTGCTCCGCCGCCGATGGGACTGGCGAGATACTTGGGATTAATAAAATCCACGAAGGGCTGCCCCGGAACCCGATAAACACCTACCGCACTTTGCAATTGCGATGGTGAAACACCGTTCAGCACGATGCCGCCGTCGCCGAATCCATCGTTGATAGGATTCGCGTTAAACGTACTGTTTCCTCCCTGGAGCAGGAACGGAACACCAGTCTGGAAAACGAAGATCGAACCGATGGTCCAGCCGCCAACGATCCGATCGAGCGCTCCGCCGTGATTTGCAAATTGCTTGCCCCGCCCAAACGGAAGATCGTAGCTCCCGTTTATGTTCACCGCATGTCGAATGTCGAAAAGACTTGGGCCGTAGCTGAGTCGCATATCGCGGAGAGTGAAGATGTTCGATTGTCCCTGCCAATTATTGGGAGTCGATATTCCTAGCGTATGGCTCCAAGTGTAATTCGCGTCGAACTGCACACCGTGCCAAGATCTCTGGCGGAAATCTACTTGCAAGGCGTTGTAATTTGAATAACCTTCGGCGACCAGTTCCCCGGTATTGTTCCCGCCTGTGTATGGATTGGCTTGAAAGAAGTTGATGGGAAGACCAGCCCCTGCGGGGTTGAAGGATCCTGCTGCGACATTTTGCGTGCAGGGAAGAAAGGATGCGCCGACCAGGTTGCAGAAATACGAAACGGGGCCAGAGATTCCCGCCAGCGTCTGCGCGAGAGCCCCGGCAGAGCCCGAGTTCAAATCACCGACAAAACCACCGTTGGTGTAATCCGCGAGGCTTCCGTCGGCTCCGGGAGACTCTCCCGCGAAGGCGGCATCGAAGAGGGGCATCGCTGCTTGTCCGGGAAGACCGTGATTGGCGAACGAACCCTGATAGTTCGCATTTCCACTCGCGTTGTTGGCCGCCAAATTGGCTTGTGCAGTCTTGAAGTTCGTCAGGACTCCGTTCGGCCCAGGCTGAAAGATATTGACCTCGTTCGTATCGATAGCAACCCACTGGCGCAACGTCCGGCTCCCCACATAACGCAATTCGAGAGCGCTCGCCTCGGTCAGTTGGTGCTGAACCCCAAGGTTCCACGACTGCGTGTATGGCTGCCTTAGATTCGGATCGATTCCATTGACCCCAGGACTGCTGGGCACAAACGTGAAGTTGGATTGCGCCTCGGTCTTCTGATAGGACTGCGGGGAAAGAGCGTATGCCGGCAGGGTGCCGCCCAGGAACAAGCTTCCAGCAGAGAAGATTCCAGGAGTGCTAGGACTGGGCGTTCCTGGTGAAAGGCCGAAGTTCTGGTAATAGAACTGGCCGAAATCGGAAGCCTGGTTCCAGACATACTGCTGAGGCTCGGTAAATTTTCGCAACGAGTAGCCCGCCCGAATCACTGTCTTGTCTCCGCCCAGGCTGCGCGGGCTCCAGGCAATACCGATCGCGGGCTGAGGAGCCACATACCAGTTGTTATATGGCTGGCTATTTTGGGTTAGCTGCGGATTGGCCACTCCCGTCAGAGATCCTGGATTGAATAAATCATTAATACCGGTTGGGCCAAAGATGTTCGCCGGGCTGGCGGAATGGTAGAGATTGGTGAGGTCGCGGTCGGCCGCCGTAAAGTCCCATCGCAGCCCGTAGTTCAACGTGAAGTTCGGTTTCAGGCGGTAGGAGTCCTGAAAGAAAACGCCAAAAGCTTTTTGCAACTCGTCGAGATTATATGCACCGACAGCGTGATTGTACTGGTTCGTGTTCGGATCATATGGATATTGTCCAGTCACGCTATTGATCCGCCCGGTTAGGATCGCATACAGAGACTCGGCCTCGTTAGTCGCGGTGGGAGTTGCATTCGGCATGGTCCCATTGAAGGCAGCTTGCGCTGGGTCGCCGTTCGCGAGGCCGGGCTGCGAGGTACTGGTATTTTGGCCAAGGTTGATGACTGGAAATCCCAGCACTCCGTTGTAGTAATGATCCTGTTCACGCCACCAGGAAAAACCAAAATTAAGCGTATGAGCGCCGCGCTGCCAGCTCAAAGTATCGGAGGCGTTGAACGACGGGTAGTAGGATCCGGTGGGGATTTGGTAGTTCGTCCCGTTCATAGCAGTGTTATAGGTGTATGGCAAGTTCGGCAGGTTCCAACTGATTTGCGCCCCGGTTGGACCTTTGCCGTCGTATGCATAGAACAAGCCGTTGTACAGGAACCCGCCTCGAAATTCATTGACCATGGTGGGGGAGAGTGTCCAATCAAAACCGAAGGCTGCGGTGTAGGCTTGGAATTTATCGCTGGACCCTGTATTCGCAAAGGCCGAGCCCGGTAGGTTGGGCTGATTGACATTCGACTCTATTGTTTTAGTTTCGTTCCAGGCCACGTTGAAGCGCATCTTCTGAGAGAAAATGTAGTCGACGCGGACGGTCGGAAAATAGATGGTGGTAGGGGCGGAGACCTGCCAGTTGAGCTGCTCGAGATTTGGATCACCCGTCGCCGAAATCGATCCGGCACCTAGAACTCCACTGACGGCATTCAGGGTGGCGGCAGTCTGGCTATTCAGTGTCGAAGGTTGCCCGCTGTTCGCAGCAAGATGAAGCACGTTGACGGTCTGTAGATTTCCGTTGGAATCGGTATAGGTGAAATTGCCGGCTTGAGCGGTCTGGGGCAAGATCCAAGTGGCGGCGCTTAGGTGACCCGGTTGTTTGGATTCGGCATAGGTGCCAAAGAAAAATAGTTTGTCTTTAATAATAGGGCCGCCGAGGCTGCCGCCAAAATCATTGAGGATGATCGTATTACGTGGCAGTTTGGGATTTTGGGCGTTGTTCAGCCAACTATTGGCATTGAGAACGGTATTTCGGAAATCGTCAAAGACGCGGCCGTGAAATGCGTTGGTCCCTCGCCGAGTGACAAAGTTGAGTTGCAGGTTCGACGTTCCAAACCCCTGGTTCAAGTCGAGCTGATCGGTTTGAACCGTCATCTCCTGAATATCTTCCACCCTAGGCTCGACGGATGGTTCGACGCTTCCACCGAATTTCATTCGGCCAGCGCTGCCGATAACCCCGTCAATATTGGACCCGGCGGCCGCTGACGGAAGACCATTCCACGTTCCTATGGATCCTCCTCCGTTTTGTCCGGTGCCCGTGTACCCGGGAACCAGGTTCGCGAGCTGGGTTAAATCGCGCCCCTGGATGGGTAGGTCTTCGATTTGCTTCATGTCGATGGTCGTCCCAATCGCGTTGGTCGTGGTTTCAACCAATGGGGCAGATCCGCCCGTAACTACAACGGTCTCATTGACGGCGCCGACCTTGAGCATGGCGGAAATATCCGTCGTCCGGGCGGCTTCTGCTACTACATTGGTAAAAACCTGAGATTGGAAACCGGTTTTCGATACTTTGAGTTTGTATTTTCCGAGAGGAAGGTTCACGAAGGTATGCGTACCGCTGTTCTGAGTATCACCCTTGCGAACTTCGTTGGTGGCTAGATCCTCGAGTTCGAGGTGTGCTCCCTGCACGACACTACCGCTGGTATCGACAACAGTCACCGTCACTGTGCCTTCAGAACCGTGCTGAGCCCAGGTTGATGGGACAATGCACAGCGCGAGCACGATTAGTAGAACTGTTGGCACGCCCCGGAGCACGCTACACGAAGATTTGGAATGCATCTCTCCTCCTTCGACAATCAAGAACGACATCGGTGTTGAAGCGCGTCAACGTTTTCGCTGGGACAAACCTGCCAAACCCACTTCAGCCCAAGAGCGGATTGCATTTAGAGCAAACGCTTACCCTTGGTGGGATTTTGTATACTGTATTCAGTTCTATTGTCAACCTTATTCTGCTTCCGCTCTTTATGGAGCGGTTCGGCAGACTTTAGTGATCGCAGGTCTATGTTCGGCCGTACAGATAGCTGGACTCACATTCCATGACGCTCGTTCCGTATATTCCCCTTAGAATCCAAGCTGGCCTTGTCTGGAAAGCGTTTCCATGAAGACTCTGTCCGAGATTTCAAGACGAAATTTTCTAAAACTCCTGAGCTCCGCCGGGATCGGGATGTCCGCAAGTTCATTCGCCTGGCCGACCACAGAGGCGGCAAGCCCAGTGACATTCGTTGACATCACCCGCTCGGCAGGGATTACGTTTCAGCATGACAACGCCGCGTCTTCGGAAAAATATCTGATCGAGACAATGGGATCAGGTTGCGGCTGGATCGATTACGACCAAAACGGACTCCTCGATCTCTACCTGGTGAATGGTGCAGCCACCCGTACCTACAGCCCGAGGCAGTCCTTACGCAGCGCCCTTTACCGGAATAACGGAGATGGAACCTTCTCCGACGTTACGGTTAAGGCTGGCGTCGGCGCCGAGGGCCTGTTTGGCATGGGCGTGGCCGTGGGAGATTACGACAACGACGGATTCCCTGACTTGTTCGTGCTCGGCTATGGGCGGTGCATTCTCTACCACAACAACGGAGACGGAACGTTTACTGACGTCACCGGACACGCTGGCGTGGAGAATTTAGCCCGCTGGGCGTCAAGCGCCGCATGGTTCGACTACGACAATGATGGCCGCCTGGATCTGGTAATTGCCAACTACGTCGACTGGTCGCCGGAGCGCAATTTCTATTGCGGAGATCAAGGTCCGGGGATGCGGAGCTATTGTCATCCCGATGATTTTCATGGCCAGCCCCCGACGCTGTATCACAACAACGGGGATGGCACCTTCATCGATGTAAGCAAGACCTCCGGGCTGGGACTGAAGGGAGGAAACGGGTTGGGCGTGGTCACGTTTGATTACGACAACGATGGCTGGCAAGACATTTTCATTGCGAATGACCACATGCCAAATTTCCTGTTCCACAACAACCGCGACGGGACCTTTCACGAAGTGGGATATGCGGCTGGCGTCGCCGTCAGCTCGGACGGCCAGTTCGAGGCGGGCATGGGAACCGACGCCGCTGACGCCACGGGCACCGGCCGCATGGATCTAATTGTCACCCACCTCGACCTGCAACTCGCGCGGCTCTATGAAAACCTGGGAGACCAAACTTTCGATGATGCCACTTTGCGTTCGAAGATTGGCTACGCGACTTATCACATGAGCGGGTTCGGCACGCGTTTTATGGACTACGACAACGATGGCGCGCGTGACATCTTCATGGCGAACGGACACGTTCTCGACAACATTCAGCGCTACCACGCGGATACGCAATACGCCGAACCCAAGCTGATGTTTCGCAACAACGGACGTGGACTTTTTGACAATGTGAGTAACCGGCTGGGTCCGGATTTTCAGCTGCCACGAGTAAGCCGCGGCGCCGCAGTCGCCGATTTCGACAACGACGGCGATCTCGACATTCTTGTCAACAACAACGGGGAGGCTCCCCAACTACTGCGCAATGACGGCGGAAATGCTAACCACTGGCTGGAGATCTTGCTGATCGGGACGAAGTCCAATCGAGACGGTGTGGGCGCTCGGGCCAAACTCTCGGCTGGAGAGCTTGTTCTTTTTGATCAGAAAAAGGGAGGCATGAGTTATCAATCCGCGCAGGACCCACGGCTTCATTTCGGATTAGGGCAGCATGGCAACGTGGACTCGCTCGAAATCACGTGGCCCAGCGGAGCGGTCACGAAGCTGGCGAATCTCAGAGCCGATCAGATTATTACAGTCAAAGAAGACATTGGCATCGTGCCACGGCCGTTCCCATGTGTTCCTGCAAGGTGAGAATCTCACGCTCGATTGGAATGCGCATTATTGTTGCGGCGTTGTTCCTTCCCCTATTGCTCGTCGACTCGAATATCCCAGCTTGCGATCGCCGGGAGCAGAACTGATTCGATCTGCCTGTTCTCGATTCAACTTCTGGAGCACCGCAAGCGCATCCTGCGCGCGTTGAATTTCTCCGTGCCGCTGAAAAGCCTTGGCTAGATTGGCGTAAACAGATGGATCGTCCGGCTCAAGCTGGTTCGCTTTTTCCAGATGAGCGATTGCATCCTCAAGGCGGCCAGCCATCAGGTAAAGACTGCCAAGCGAGATCTGCGAAGCCGGATCATTCGGGTATTGCGTGACCGCCTTCTCCAGAACAGTTTGCGCTTCAACAAAGTCGGCCTGACCTGGACTGACTCCGGAGCGAATCAAAGCCTCGGCCAGAATCGTCAATAGCGCGTGATTTTCATAACCTCTCCTGACGCCTTCGCGCGCGATTCGAACTGCGTCAGGAATATTTCCCTCAAATAATTCTTCGTGCGCAGCTGCGAGGTAACCAATCTCGCTTCCGGATGCGAGTGTGGCCGCCGACTCAAAGTCCGACTTGGCTTGATCGAACTGATCAAGCCGAGTAAGAAACATGGCTCGTTCGTAGTGGAGTCGCGCCGATTGTGGCAGATTTTGTAAGCCGATGCCGACCACCGTGAGCCCAAGGCTGTAATCTTTGTGATTCATGCAGGCATCTGCGACAAATGAATAGAGCTTCTCGTTGTGCGGCGACTGCGCGACCGCTTTTTGTATGGAAGCGAGGGCCTCTTGCGGTTCTGAGTTTCCGATATATGCCTGGGCGAGTAAGTTCTCTACGTCCACGTTGTCGTGTCTACCACTGCGTAGACCATTCAGAATCTCAATCGCATTTTTGAACTGGCTGATTCCGATGTAGCAAAGTGCGAGGTTGAAATTTGCTGCATACTCGTTGGTTACTCGCCCTCGCGCCGCCAGGAGATGCGGGATGGCCTCAGAGAGAGAACCGCGCTGGGTGAGTGCAGTTCCCTTCCGCAGTTCTTCTTCGCCCTGAACTTTTTCGTCGTGGTTTTGCGAACTCAACGCGGCGTCGCGATCAGGCGATTGAGTTGTTCTATCTTGGCTCGCCGGAAGCTGCTGTCTCGCAGGCATGACTTGCGGATTACTTGGCAAGCTGGCAAACAAGAGCGCAGCTGAAGCTATCGCTCTCGAACACGCGGCTAAAACTCGATCTCGCAACACCATCTATTTCATCCGGCGTCAACAATGCCCGGCCTCTCGCGCTTTACTTCCACTTACCCTCGCCCTCGACAATCGTGATGTAGCGATCGATGGGCAAACCGGCAAACGGTTGTGTCTTACCACTGGGTTGGGGCCATTGTATTTCCAGCCAGTCGATTTTCGTTCGCTTTCCTAACCCCAAAACCATCCGGGGATCGTGCGCAGAAAGATAGCTACCTCCGCCTACCTTGAATTGATGGCGCTTTAGATCGCCGGATTGATAAGTAATCTTGGCACCGATGGCATCGATATTGGACTTCGTGCCCACGAGTCGCACGCCCAACCAGTGGTTCTGACGGCCTAGATTGTTGCGCAGGAGAATGGGCGCTGCGTTATTCTGCGTCACCAACACATCGACCGAACCATCGTTATCGAAATCGCCGAGCGCCAGACCACGCCCGGAGAGTGGCTGTGAAAAGATGGGCCCGCTTCGCTGGCTCACATTTTCAAAACCTTTCCCAGTGTTGCGAAATAGCAGCATGGGCTCAAGGAATTTCACGCCTTCGACTCTTTTGTCGACGGAATCATCGGGGTGCCCATTGCAGAGAAGCAGGTCGAGATCACCGTCATTGTCGTAGTCGAAGAATTTTGATCCCCAACCGCTGAGCATACGCGTTGCCGCACCGATTCCGGTCGAAAGAGCCATGTCACTGAAGGTCTCGCTCTTGTCATTGTGGTAGAGCGAATACATTTCGTGATCGACATTGGCCTCGAACAGATCAATCCAGCCGTCTTGATCAAAGTCAGCAGCGTCGACTCCCATGCCGGAGCGAGGTTTGCCAAAGGCGTTGACTCCGACGCCAGCCAGCATTCCGATTTCTTCGAATCGTCCCTTCGCCCGGTTGGCAAACAGGAAGTTGGGAACAGTGTCGTTGGTCACGTAAAGATCCATATGACCATCGTTGTTGATATCCGCTGCGACCACTCCCCAAGCCTTTGCCAGCGCCTGCCCAATCCCAGATTCCTTGCTTACGTCGGTGAACGTTCCGTCGCCATTGTTGTGAAAGAGCCAGCACGGCATCGGATCGTAAATGCTGGGAATACAATAGAAACGCTCGCTCGTCACACGATCACCGCAGAACTTCAACTTGCTCTTGCTGTAGTCCACGAAGTGGCAGACAAATAGATCTAGCCGTCCATCATTGTCGTAATCGAACCATACAGCGCTGGTTGCCCACCCAGGAGCCGCCACGCCGGCTCTTGCCGTGACATCGGTGAAAGTACCGTCTCCGTTATTGTGATAGAGAATGCTGTGTGGATACTGCGTGACGTAAAGGTCCGGGAAACCATCACCGTTATAGTCTCCAACTGCGATGCCCATACCGTAGGCGTTGCCGGGAACTCCGGCCTTCTGCGTAACGTCGGTAAAGGTGCCGTCGCGGTTGTTGTGATAGAGCGCGTTACGCAGTGGCTGGGCAGGTTCGTAAAAATCACATCGTCCGCTGTTCACTAAATAGATGTCCATCCATCCGTCATTGTCGTAGTCGAGGAATGCGCATCCGGCCCCGACAGTCTCCGGCAAGTGAGCCATGGGGGAACGTCCGTTTACATGAACCCAGGAGATGCCGCTGGCAGTGGCGGGAACTTCCTCAAACGCCGGCACCAGATTGTCCGCCGCCCTTAAGAGACCGTTGCCACCCAGTGCGCCACCGACTCCCATCCATCCTAACGTCTGAAGAAAATGACGGCGGGAAGCCAGGTTCCACATACCGCTTCGGCGTTTCGCCATTCACCGAACCTCCGCTGGCGTCACCTGGGCGCCTGCGCACTTGACGGTTGCTTCGCCGACGCTTCTCGTTGCAGCGCCATTTCCCGTTCCGCTTCCGGCTTATGCCCGGTGCGAGCGTAGGCGGTAGCCAACTGGTAGTGGCCGGCTGGATCTCCAGGCTGCATCTTTATATAGCTCTGCAGGGGTGCGATGGCTTCCGTAAACTTTCCTGCTGAGTTAAGTGACATCCCGAGCGCCAGATATGCCTCTTGAAACCCCTGATCAAGCTTCGCTGCTCGCGAAAAGTGCGCAACGGCTTCGTCCCATTGCCCGGCTTGACGAGCCATCTCTCCCAGCAGAAACTCCGCTGGAGCGTATTCCGGATCGATCTTCAACTCTTCTTCGAATTCCGCCTTGGCGCTCTGGGGATCCGCCGGCGATCTCGACATCAAGATGCGCCCCAGACGGTAGTGAATACCATGCAGGTTAGGCTCTTGCTCGAGGATCTCTTTGTAGAGGGCAACGGCCTTATCCCAGTTTTCCTGCGACTCAAAAGCCTCAGCTTCGAGCTGTTCTGCCTGATGTGAAGTGGGTGCGGTTGCCGCAAGTTCCTGTGCCGCCCGTGAAGCCAGCTCCGAATAAAAGTGCGTGGTGGTGTAGAGCACATCGAGATCGCGAGGAAATTCGCGGTTGAGCAGAATCAGCGCCTCGACTGCAGCGTCCGTACGGTCAAGGCTCATCGCGCAACGAGCGGTAGCCATCTCGACGCGATACTTGGCTTGGTTGTCAGTAAGATGCGGCGTAGCTTTCTTCAGAATCGGCAACGCCTCCCGGCAGCGCCCTTTCGAGGCAAGGTTGACGCCTTGTTCTGTTAAGGACGAGGGTTCAACGGGTGGACCTTTCGGAGACACCTGAGCACCAGATATCTCGACCACAAGAGTGCACACCCAGAAAAGGAAGCAGCAAGCTTGAAAGAATCTACTCATAGAGAGATGTTTGTCCAGGTCAGCGCCCTCACCACGAATCTCAGAAGCGTCCCAATAGGTGGCGCCGATTGAAGACTACATGATCCAGTTGCAAATTTTGGCGACTCGCAAAAGTCAAATCTAGTGTATACAATATCCATAAAGAACGGCCAAAGCATTTGGAAACGGCTCTGTGGAGGAACACGCTGATGACGCGATTTGGGGATTTCTCTCGCAGACAATTTATGACTTCAGTGGCTGCCGCCGCCGGTACAGCTCTGATCCCCAGAGCCCTATCCGCAACGCCTCCGCAAGATCCCGTTGTGAACACAACACAAAAAGCAGGCAAGGCCGTCAGTTATGAAAAAGTTCCCTGGAGAGTCCGCCCATTTCCCATGAAACAAGTACGGCTGGGCGAAGGTCCATGCAAGGTCGCGATGGAAGCCGACCGACAGTTTCTGCATTCGCTGCCTCCAGACCGCCTCCTGCATACATTTCGCATCAACGCTGGTATTCCTTCGTCGGCGGAACCCCTAGGAGGATGGGAGAAGCCTGACTGTGAGCTGCGCGGTCACTATGCTGGCGGACACTACCTTTCGGCCTGCGCTCTAATGTACGCCAGCACTGGAGACGACGATCTCAAAAAAAATGCGAATACCGTCGTAGCCGAACTCGGCAAATGCCAAACAGCTTTGAAGAGCGGTTATCTCAGCGCCTTCCCGATTGATTTCTTCGACCGCCTTCGGGAGCGCGAGAGAGTGTGGGCTCCCTTTTATACGATTCACAAGATCATGGCCGGACTGCTTGACATGTACGTCCATACCGCCAATGAGCAGGCACTCGAGATGGATGAGAAGATAGCCGACTGGGTCGCGGGCTATACCGGCTCACTCAGTTACGAACATATGCAACGCGTCCTGGGAACGGAATACGGCGGCATGGGCGAGGTCCTCTCGAATTTATATGCCGTCACCGGCAAAGAATATTACATCGAGGTCGCGCAACGTTTTGATAAGAAGCGGTTCTGCGATCCGCTGGCTGCTCATCGCGATGAGCTGAAGGGCCTGCACGTCAATACGCACATCCCGCAAGTGATCGCGGCGGCGCGCTATTACGAACTTACCGGCGACCGCCGCTATCGCGACATCGCGGAATACTTCTGGGATGAAGTGGTGAGCGAGCGCTCCTATTGCACCGGCGGCACCAGCAACGGCGAATCCTGGAATACGGACCCCGGCATACTTTCAACTCAGCTCAGCACCAATACCACGGAATGTTGCTGCGCTTACAACATGATGAAGTTGACCCGGCACCTGTTTGGCTGGGAACCCGATGCCCACCTGATGGATTACTACGAGCGTACGTTGTTCAATCACCGGCTCGGCACGATCAATCCAGAAGACGGGACGATGATGTACTACCTGCCGCTGGCGTCGGGTTACTGGAAAACTTTCGGCAAGCCCTTTGACGCATTATGGTGCTGCACCGGAACGGGATCGGAAGAGTATGGAAAATTGACCGACACGATTTACTTCCATGACGACGATTCACTCTATGTAAATCTCTTCATCGACTCACAACTGGAATGGCTGGAGAAAGGTCTGCGCGTAAGGCAAGAGACGCGCTTCCCGGAAGAGCAAGGCACTACGATCACTGTCTCCACTAAGAGCCCAGCACAGTTTGCGATCAACCTACGCGTTCCCTATTGGGTGCAAGGCGGCAACGTGAAAATCAATGGCGCTCCTCTGCCGGCATTTTCCAGTCCGAGCAGCTACCTCACTCTCAATCGAGTCTGGAAGAGCGGAGACAAAATTGAACTTAGTTTGCCTATGGGTTTGCATATCGACAGCATGCCTGACAATCAGACCATCCAGGCCGCGATGTACGGCCCACTCGTGCTTGCCGGACGGTTCGAGGCGGTGAGCAAAGAAATGACCTACGGTGATTACGAGCCAAAAGCGGGCGACGAGAAAAGAGTCGCGGACATCGTCGCTGACGAGAGCAAGCCCACGGCGTGGATTCAACCCGACGCCAAGCAGCCCCTTACCTTCCAAACCGCAGGACAATCGCAATCACTGACCATGGTGCCTCTCTACAAAGTGATCCACGAGCGCTACGCCGTCTATTGGAAGGTGGATAACAAGACCACGTAAAATTTCTCGCGGTGGAAAGACAGTTTATGACTCGTTGCATTCGGCCGGCTCTTAGCTGCCTGGTTCTGTTTGTCTTGACATCGATGTCTGTGCAATCTTCACCCGCCCAAGGCAGCGGGGCGTCGCCCTCGACCGTGGAGAATCGCCGCCACGATCTTCATTCTCTCTTCGATGAGGAATGGCAATATGAGTTGCGCACGAATCCCGAGTGGGCAACGATGTTGGGCGACAACCGTTACAACGATCGCCTGAGTGACAGCTCCCCAGAATTCTTTCGCTCCGATCTGGAGCAGCGACGCGGCTTTCTGGCGCGTTTCGAGGCCATTGATCCTGCCGGCCTCTCGCGGCAAGACACGCTGAGCCTTGAGTTGATGATTCGCAAACTGGGTTTAGAGATTGAAGGAGCGCAGTTCAAGCACTGGGAGATGCCGGTGAATCAGATGGGCGGCCTGCATCTGGAACTACCGGACATGATCGTCATTACTCCCTTCAACAGCCTTGCCGATTACGATAACTACCTGGCGCGCCTGCACCAGATTCCGCGCGCGTTCGATCAAGTGACAGCCAATATGCGGCAGGGCATGAAAGATGGTTTGATGCCTCCACGCTATCTTCTCGAGAAAGTCGCTGCGGAGACAGATGACATTGCAAGCAAGACCGGCGAGAACAGTCCATTTGCCAAACCGCTGAAGGAGTTCCCGGCTAATGTTTCATCAGCCGAGCAAAAACGGTTGCGGGACGAGTTGCTCGCGGCCATCGCCGAGCAGATCATCCCCACCTACCAGCGTTTTGCCGCCTTCGTTCGCAATGAGTACGCTCCCCACGGCCGCACTGACCCGGGAGTCTGGTCTCTGCCCGACGGCGAGGCGCGCTATCGCTTCGCCATCCGCCGCATTACCACAACCAATATGACCCCGGAAGAGATCCACGCTCTCGGCCTGAAACAGATCGACGAAATCGAAGCGGAAATGCTCACCCTTGCGCACAAGCTGGGATTCAAAGACCTGGCGAGTCTCAATGAGCACATCAAGAGCGACCGGCGCTTCTACGCAACCTCCGGCCAGGAGGTGCTCGATTTATACGCAAACTACGCACGTGGAATGGAGCCCGAGTTGCCTAAGCTCTTCGGTCACCTGCCTAAGACCAAGCTTACGGTGATTCCCATGGAAGCCTCGCGCTCCAAGAATGCCGTGCCTGCGGATTATTCGAGTGGCACTCCGGACGGTTCTCGTCCCGGGCACATCAACGTCAATGAATGGGATCCCGAGCATCGATTAGTGCTGAACATCGAGGCCATCGCTTACCATGAAGGCATTCCCGGCCACCATCTTCAAATTTCATTGGCGCAAGAGATGCAGGACCTGCCAGCGTTTCGGCGCCACGCGGAGTACACCGCCTTCGTCGAGGGTTGGGCGCTCTACGCCGAACGCCTAGGAAAGGAAGTCGGGCACTACCAGGATCCCTATAGCGACTACGGACGTTTGGAAAACGAGATGTGGCGCGCAATCCGCCTTGTGATCGATACAGGCGTGCACGAAAAACATTGGTCGCGCGAGCAGATGGTGGACTATTTCCATCGCTATACCGCGATGGATGAGCCAAACATCCAGAGCGAAGTCGACCGTTACATTGCGTGGCCCGGTCAAGCTTTGGCATATAAGCTGGGACAGTTGGAAATTCTGAAGCTACGCGAAGAGGCACGGCAGAAGCTCGGCGACAAGTTCGACATCCGCGCCTTCCACGATGAAGTACTGGGAAATGGAGCGTTGCCACTCGACGTGCTGGACTTGGAAGTGAACAACTGGATCAACAGTCAGACGAAGCAATAGTTCCCGTCGAGGCTGACTGAACGTTCCAGCACGAGCAGGTGATGTGGCTTCATGCTCTCGGGCGCAGATTCTAGGGCGGCTTCCTTCTCGCGGGGAATGACTAAGGTAGGCGGGGCAACGACCAGCCCCTTCAGCACATCCCGACGATTCCATTGCTGGTTCATGTCGTTCAACCCCCTGAAGCGGCAATTGTGAACGGAAGTAAGGTAAATTCAGAAAACGTTTACCATTTTCTGCGTATAATCTTGGTCGTTCGTCCTCTTTGGACCAATTTGCAGTGGAGAGATGATTTGCGTTGGCGAATCGCCATTCTGGTCAGCGCTGCGATCGCAGTCAGCTATCTTGACCGCCAGACGTTGCCGGTCGCAATCAAAGCGATCAGCAAGGATATCCCGCTGACCAACGTGCAGTTCTCCGAACTCCAGTCGGCGTTCTTATTCTCTTACGCACTGATGTATGCGGGGGGTGGTAAATTGGTCGACCTCCTGGGAACGCATCGCGGTTTTACGGTGATTATGCTGTTCTGGTCGCTGGCTTGCGCTAGCCATGCTTTTGCCACCAGTTTCGTGGTGCTCGCGACCAGTAGATTTCTGCTAGGCATAGGCGAGGGCGGCGGTTTTCCTGCCGCTACCCGGGCAGTCGCGGAGTGGTTTCCAACCGAAGAGCGCGCCACGGCGATGGGCATCATTAATGCGGGGACGGCAGTTGGAGCGGTTATCGCTCCTCCCTTGATTGCCGCCGTTCTTGGCTATACGAACTGGCGGTGGATTTTCGTTGTCACCGGCGGATTCGGTTTGCTCTGGGCCGCATGGTGGAACTGGTCATATCGACCGCCTAAAGAAATTTCACATCGAAATCGCGAGGCTCAGAACGAGCCATCCGCCTCCCCCGAGGGCCTAATTCCTTGGACTCGATTGCTCCGCCTTCGCGAAACCTGGGGGCTCGTAACTGCCAAATTCCTCAGCGATGCGGCTTGGTTTTTTTATCTGTTCTGGCTCCCAAAGTATCTCTATGATGCCCGCGGCTTTGACGTCAAAGCAGTCGGTACGTTTGCCTGGATGCCTAACGCCGCGGCCGGAGTGGGTTGTCTGCTGGGCGGGGGCTTTTCCAGCTATCTGGTTCGCCGACGATTCTCACTCGATACCGCGCGGAAACTGGCACTCGGCTGCAGCGCAGCAATGATGCCTCTTGTCATTCTCATTCCACATGTGGCAGTTTCGTGGGCCATCTCGCTCTTCTGCGTGGCCTATTTCGGACAGCAGTCCTGGTCGACGCTGGTGATGGTACTACCCACCGATATTTTTTCGCACAGTATTGTTGGTTCGGTAGCCGGACTGGTCGGGTTCGGCGGAGCGATGGGCGGAATTGTATTTGGAGAAGTAGCCGGCTACTTATTGGACCACGGCTTCGGTTACGGCACGGTGTTCGGCCTCGCGGGGACGCTTCACGTCGTTGCATTCCTGCTTATTCTGACCACCATTCCAGCAGTACAACCTTTGTCCCTGGAAAACAAATTCAGCTTCGGCGGAACTCAATGAGAATCACGGGAATTCGTACTCGCGTCGTACGCTGGATCGGAAAAACGGTTCCGTTGCCTGCCCACTTTTGCACCAACCCGATGGATCTGCTGCAACTGCCGGAAGCTTCCATGCAAACGTTTACCTTTCACGGCTGGCTGGTGGTCGAAGTGTTTACGAATGATGGCCTCATTGGGTTGGGCAATGCCGCCCTCGCTCCTCAAGTGACAAAGCAGGTGATTGATCTTTATCTCAAACCTCTCTTGATCGGCCAGGATCCGTGGGATATTGAACGACTGTGGCAGCACATGTATCGCAAGACGATGGCGTTTGGGCGCAAGGGAATCGGCATGGCTGCGATCAGCGCACTCGATATTGCATTGTGGGACCTTCTGGGCAAATCGGCCAAACAGCCCGTGTACCGCCTGCTTGGAGGCCGAACAAAAACGCGCATTCCGGTTTACGCCTCTCGACTCTACAGCGTGGAACTGGGCGAACTGGCACGGGAAGCGAAGAGCTACAAGGACGAAGGCTACCAGGCCATGAAGCTCCGCTTTGGATGGGGACCTTCGGACAGCGCTCGCGGCATGCAGCGCAATCTTGAACTGGTTCGCACCGTCCGCGAGAGCGTTGGCGACGGAATCGACATCATGGCCGATGCCTACATGGGCTGGACTCTCGACTATGCCAAGCGCATGCTGCCGCTGCTCGAGCCCTTTCGCCTTCGATGGCTGGAGGAGCCGGTAATCCCAGACGATATCCACGGTTATGCCGAGTTGAAATCTTACGGACGAATTCCGATCGCGGGCGGCGAACATGAATTCACCCTTTACGGCTTTCGAGATCTTCTTGAAGCTCACGCGCTTGACTATATCCAGTTCGATACCAACCGTGTGGGCGGGATTACGCAGGCCCGCAAAATCGCCGCCATGGCCGAAGCACACTCCATACCGGTGATTCCGCATGCCGGACAGATGCACAACTACCACCTCGTAATGGCCAGCCTGAATTCTCCGATGGCGGAATATTTTCCCGTCGTCGATGTGGAGGTAGGTAACGAACTTTTCTGGTACATCTTCCAGGGCGAACCCAAGGCGGAGAACGGCAGCATAGAGCTCGACGACAAGACTCAAGGCCTCGGACTTACCATCAACGAAGCCGGACTCGAGCGATTTGAGGTATTTGAATAATTTTTCAAGGACAAAATCGTACTGATGACACGGCTCATTCAAATCAAAAGAGGAAGTATTCGGCGGGTGGCGCTGGTCGAGGAGCCAAATGTCCGCTTGCTGGATACCTGCTCTTCGATCTACGAACTGGCTCACCTCGCCATTGCCGCTGGCATGAAGCTCAGCGACATCGCAAGGCAGAGGGCCCGGCCAGATGCTCTCGATTACAACTCGATCTATAGCGGCAGATCGGAGTGGCAAATCCTTCCAGCGATTGACCACCCTGACGAAGCCAGTCGCTGCCTGATTTCCGGCACAGGACTCACCCATCTCGGCAGTGCTCGAAATCGGCAGTCCATGCACGAACTCGTCTCGGAGAACCCCACGGACAGTATGAAAATGTTCCAGTGGGGTGTCGAAGATGGACGGCCAGCGGATGACCGCATTGGGATACCTCCGGAATGGTTTTACAAAGGCACAGGTTGTGCGCTACGCGCGCACGGAGAGCCGCTCGATGTTCCGTGCTACGCCGAAGATGGCGGAGAGGAAGCTGAGATTGCCGGAGTCTACCTCGTTGCTCCAGATGGCAGGCCCTATCGAATTGGAATGGCGATAGGGAACGAATTTTCAGATCATCAATTCGAAAAGAAAAACTATCTTAATCTTGCTGGGTCCAAACTCCGCACGTGCGCGCTCGGACCCGAACTTGTCGTTGATCCGGAATTCGAATCCGTACCTGTTGACGTGACAATCGAACGAGAAGGAAATGTCCATTGGACCAATACTTTCCGCAGTGGTGAATCCGAAATGTGTCACAGCCTGCGGAACATCGAGCACCATCATTTCAAATACGAAACTCACCGCCGCCGGGGAGACATCCACGTGCACTTCTTCGGAACGGACTGCCTTAGTTTCAGCAGCGGTATTCGTTTACAGCATGGGGACATTATGCAGATTGCGGTCGAAGGCTACGGACGCCCCTTGCGGAACCCCGTTCGTGTACACAATTCGAAGCCGGCACTTATAAACGTGATAGCGCTGGGATGAGTGATTTATGTCAAAACCAAACGTTGCAATCTTAGGACTGGGCATCATGGGCTCGGGCATGGCCCGGCGTCTGCTCACGACAAACTTTCCGCTCACGGTTTACAACCGGGATCGCGCCAAGTGTATTGCTTTCGGAGCCGAGGGAGCATGTATAGCTGAGTCGCCGCGCGAGGCTGCGTCGCGCGCGCAGATCGTTCTCAGCATGGTGGCGGATGATACCGCTTCCAGGCAGGTGTGGCTCGGCGCAGATGGAGCCTTAGCCGGAGTGTCACCGAGTTCAGTCTTGATCGAATCCAGTACGCTGAGCCTCGGCTGGATTAAAGAGCTCGAGAGCGCGGCCGCTAAACTTGGCTGCGAATTTCTGGACGCGCCGGTCACTGGCAGCAAGCCACAGGCGGCATCCGGGGAATTACTTTTCCTGGTCGGGGGTTCTGCGGATGCGCTCGATGCAGCGCGGCCTGTGTTCTCGGTGCTCGGTCGCAATGCGATCCATCTAGGCCTGAGCGGCAGCGGAGCACTCATGAAACTGGTTAACAACTTCCTTTGCGGAGTGCAGGCCGCATCTTTTGCGGAAGCCCTCTCTCTGATCGATGCCGGAAGTCTTGATCGTGATACGGCCATGTCAATCCTCACCGGGGGTGCACCCGGCAGTGGAATTGTGAAGAGGGTCGCCGACCGAGTAGCGACCAATGACTTCACTCCGAATTTTGGCCTGCGGTGGATGGCAAAGGATCTCGCTTACGCGATCGGAACTGGATCCGCCAAAGGAATTCCGTTGCGAACTGCGGACGCCGCGTTTTCTATCTTTCGGGACGCGATTGCCGAAGGCCATGGCGATGAAGACTTTTCCGCGGTCGCAAAATCTGCTGCGAAGCTGACGAACTCATAATTTGCGGAAAGACGAAATGAAACCTGGTTGCGCGCTGCTCCGGAGTTCTTCTTCAATACTCGCCTTTATCCTGTGCTTCTCTATTTTGTCTCTCGCGCAAAAGCACGGTGCTACGCGGAGCGCGGCGCCCGGACCAATGCTCAACGAGGGGATCGCGGATTACGATACTTCCGACTTCACATTAAGCCTGGTGCGTTCCTCCCAGACCATCGCCGCTCTCAAACCGAAAGGTGGCGACGGCTTTGACTTCACGCCCGGAGATCTCCTGTCCGAACGCTCACAAAACGGATACTTTCATCTCGGCGATATTACCCTTCGCTTGCGCTCAGGAGACTCGGCGAATTGGACAAACTATTCAACGGCCACCGTGCGTGCACCAGTGCAGCCGCTGCCCGCTTCGGCGCATGTCTTAGCCAGTGCCGACCTTGCGGCTACTCTGGCCGCCGGCATTCCGCTGCGGATCGTAAGAAGCTGGGCTGTGGAGGAGGGCAAACTTGTCTTGCGTTTTGCATTGACCAACAAATCGACGAAGACGGTTCAGATTGGGGCGTTGGGCATTCCCATGATCTTCAACAATGTGCTCAACAACCGCTCGCTGGAGCAGGCTCATGCGAAGTGTTCGTTTTACGATCCTTACATTGGTGAGGACGCTGGCTATTTACAGGTAACTCGATTGAACGGGCACGGTCCCGCGTTATTGGTTGTCCCCGACCGCAAAACTCCTTTCGAGGCTTACAACCCAATTCTGGACAAGCCGGGTTCCTGGGGCGCGGCTCCGATATTTACAGATCCCACGCCACGAGGCATCACTTTCGAGGGTTTCTACGAATGGATGGTTCACAGTCAGGCGTACGCCGAAAATGAATGGAAGAACGCGCAGCAATGGAACACGCCTACTAGCATCACTCTTGCGCCCGGTGAATCGAAGACGTACGGTTTAAAGTTTCTCGTTTCCGACTCAATCCGAGGTATAGAGACCACGCTTTTTGACAATCGGCGACCGGTCGCCGTTGGCGTGCCGGGGTACGTGCTGCCACAAGATATCGATGCCCGCCTATTCCTCAAATACGGCAGTTCCGTCACTTCGTTGAAAGTTGAACCACCATCAAGCATTGAGGTTCGTGAAGACTCATCCGACCACAAGAATTGGAACGCGTACACATTACGCGGCAAAACATGGGGGCGCTGTCGTTTAACCGTTATCTACGCTGACGGAACAGTGCAGACCATCCACTATTTCGTCATCAAGCCAGCCGCGCAGGCTGTCGCGGATCTGGGACACTTTCTCACCACTCGTCAGTGGTTTGTCGATTCGAATGACCCGTTCCACCGCGCTCCATCAGTGATCACTTACGACCGCGAGGCCAACCGCATGGTGCTACAGGACAGCCGCGTGTGGATTGCAGGACTGAGTGACGAGGGCGGGGCGGGCTCATGGCTGGCGGCGATTATGAAGGAGTTTATCCAACCTAATAAAGAAGAACTCGAAAAGCTTCAGCAGTTCGTCGACGGCGTGTTGTGGGGCGGCCTGCAATTGAAAGACGGACCTCATCAATACGGCGTGCGCAAGAGTCTTTTCTACTATCAGCCCGATCAGATGCCGCCGAACTACTATGACAATAACTTTGATTGGAAATCCTGGACAAGTTGGAATAAACAAGCCTCGGTGGCCATCGACCGTTCTTACGATTATCCCCACGTGGCCGCGGCATACTGGGTGCTCTACCATCTGGCTCGCAATCATAATGAATTGGTCACCAACCATCCTTGGGATTGGTATCTCGATCACGCCTACGAGACCTCAATGGCAATGACCGTCTTTGCCAAAGATCTCGCGGTGTTCGGTCAGATGGAGGGTTCGCTCTTCGTGCAGATATTGGCTGATCTCAAAACCGAAGGGATGAACGCACGGGCTGACTCTCTTGAAGCCAGAATGCGGGAACGCGCCGACCGATGGAGAAAGCAAGCCTACCCGTTCGGTAGCGAAATGCCCTGGGATTCCACCGGACAAGAGGAAGTCTACGCCTGGACAAAATATTTTGGATATCAGAATAAAGCCGAAGTAACGCTGGATGCGATTCTCGGATACGATCCCGCAATTCCTCATTGGGGTTACAACGGAAGCGCCCGTCGATATTGGGATTTCATCTTCGCAGCCAAAGATCGCAGGCTCGAGAGACAATTGCACCACTACGGTTCCGGATTGAATGCGATCCCGGTGCTTTCCGAATACCGTGAACACCCAGAGGATTTCTATCTGTTGCGAGTCGGCTATGGCGGAACGATGGGAGTGCTCACGGATATCGACCAGGAAGGATTTGATTCGGCGGCGTTCCATTCCTTCCCGGATATGCTTCAAACCGATCCGTTCACCGGCGATAACGGTCCGAACGTGTTCGGGCACGCCTGGAATGCTGCCACCTATGTCGTGAATCACCCTGAGTTCGGCTGGTTGTCGTTCGGCGGCAATCTCACCGTGCACGGCGACGTGGTCACGGTCACTCCGCGGGACTCCTTCCGGTCACGGATTTATGTGGCACCGCTGGGACTTTGGCTGAACCTTGATGCAGGTAATTTTGAAAGTGTAGAAGTGAATTCCGGTAACGGCATCGTGCGAGTGGGATTGGCCGGCGCGAGCCAGGTTACTCCAGAAGCCCGCCTGCGTGTCGAACAGCCGACTAAGATCGGTGGTATCGGGACCTATCATCCCGTGTCGCCGCTCAAGTTCGAGCGGAATGCCTACATCGTTCCCTTAGGGAAGGAAACAACCTGGGTGAAACTCGTCACTGTCCATTGATTTCAGTGCTGCTGCTGCAGTGGCAGGCGCTTTCTGCGATTAGTTGGCGAAATTTGGCATTCGTGCGGGCCACGTTAAGATGCTACTCGCAGAGGGTTCACGACTCTCAAGATTACTTCTGGCCGTCCTTCCAGACATCGTGCAGTTTTGACATTCGATCAGTGGATCACCGAAATAGCGGAGCAAGAAGGTTCACCTCGCTTTCGATGGGTGAGGACTCGGTTACCGGCTCACCCAACCGTCACCGTAGACACGTGAGATTTCCGTGTAATTAGAAGTTATAAACAATTGAAGGGGCTGCAGAGCATCAGTGTTGTCGACATTCGGTTCCGGCAACGGAAACCGACCCAAGCTGGGCTAATCATATGAAACAATTAGCCTTAAACTTTCGGGACAATAGGTTTGCGATTGCACTTCAAGGCTCAGTTCAGAAACGGAGAGGCAGAGGCGCATCGAGCAAGCAAGAGTGAACCGGCTTCTAAGGGATGCGGCAGCAGTCAGGTTAAGGTTATCCCTCGACGGATCCGCGTCGATTGAGGAGGTCGAACAATGGAGTCAATGGGCGTTGGCCCAAGCCGATCGGATTGATCCTGCTATCGGCGGCAAGTTCTCGAAGGCAATGCAGGATGAAGAGACCATCCGCTAGGCAAAGCGTGTCAGCCCCCGCTAGCTCCATCCGTACTCGAAACAACATCGGGCGAGCAAATCCCCTCACTGCAACTCCGCATACTCGGCTTTCGCTTCTTTCAGGATGAGGATGTCCGGGTCGGCGTCCTTCCAAATCGAGAGGAAATCCAGATAAGCTTGGCGAGAGTTTTGTAAGTCGCCTGAGGACTTGTAGGCGCGAGCGAGACTTAGATGAGCTAGCGCTCCGAGCGGGTAATTCAATACTAGGCCGGGCCGGTCAGTCAACTTCCTGAATTCCGCCGCCGCCTTTGGACCGTCACCCATCGCAAGGTAGGCCTGTCCTCGAACATAGGCCGGATACAGCGTTGGGACTGCGGTTGATCCGGGATTGGCAAGCTCAAGAGGAGTCGCAACTCCCAGATCATCAATGGCTTTCGAAGGCCGCGCTTCACGCAAATCGATCTCAGCGCGAATGGCGGGCAGCCAGTATTTCTGTACAATTGTGCCCTCGGGCCACTGTTTGTCTAGCTCGCCGCAAAGGCCTTCGGCCTGATTTACACTTCCGATTTGAACTAGAGCGACAGCGGCAAGTGTTGCGACATCCTGCCCGCGCGAAAGCTTCTGCGCCTGCGAAATATATTTTTGAGCCTGCGCAAACTCTCCGACTTCGCTCTCCCGAAAAGCTGCTTGGACCAGATAACTAGCAGCCCATTCTTTATTTCCGTCGCGTTCCATAAGATTTACGGCCGCACTCGAAAACGCACGGGCTTGTTCAAAATGTCCGTGGTAGGCCGCATCATTGGACTGCTCCGAAAGAAGAAGCGCCTGAGCTCCCGGCACATCGGATGAGTGTTGGGCCAAGCGCTCCATTTCGCGTTTGTCCTCATGAAGAAAGGCTATCCAATACTGTATTTGCAGTAACAGATCGGTGTGCAAGTCCCGCTTGCCGGCTTCCGCCAAAACCGCGGTGGCTTCGTCCACCCGATTCAGAGCCAGCAGACCAGTTGCCAGATTTGCATATGTCGCGGCTCTCGAAGGGTCAAGCAGCAGAGCCTTCCGAAAGTTTTGCACAGACTGCTCGTAGCGGCCTAGCTCGGCCTGGTCGATGGCCAAGTGGTTGTAGGCTCCCGCAGACTCAGGGTAGTTCTGAACTGCGAGAGCATAGACTTCTGCTGCCTTTTCCAAATCGCCGGTTACATAGGAGTAGTAGCGCGCCTCAATCGCCTCCCGTTCGGCCTCAGTGACACGATCCCTCAGTTCGTAGGCTTTGGTGGCATTCTCCCGGGCAAGTTCAGTTTCTCCGAGATTGTGGTTGATTGTCGCCAGCGCGCTATGGGCCATTGCGAAGTCTGGATCCAGTTCGATAGCCTTCTTGAAAATCGGAAGTGACTCGCGATCGCCCTTCTTATCCCAAGTGGATAGAGCCAGGCCATAAGCGTTGAGAGCATCCAGCGAAGATGTAGTCGCTTGTTCGAGCGGCGCATCGAACCTCTGCACAGTGGCGAGCGATTCGCCGAGTTCGGCGCGCAGCTTGGATGCCGCTCCGCCCAGACTATCCAACACTTTCTCCTTGGACGTGGCCGTAACCTGTTCCTCGGCGAGCGTGTTTCCGTTGTTACAATTTACCGCTTTCAGGCCGACGACATATTCAGTACCTAGTCGGCCGATCGCTCCAGCAAGATAGGCCTTGCTGCCCGCACGCTGGCAAATCTCGCGGGCCAACTCAGGTGTGAGCCTTGTACCGGCCGGCTGAGTCATCTGTAGCAAAGTCTTCGCGACTTGGCTGTCGGTGAGTACATTCAGAAAAGGCGATTGCCGGAGCGAAACGCTAAGAGCCGTCTTCAACGTGTCATCAAAAACTGCATCGCCTGTGCTGTTGGCGAAGTCGGAGAGGACGATGGTGTCTTTATGAGACAGTAGCTCGTTTCGACGTGAACGGTAATAGAAACCGCCCGCAACCAGCAAGGCCGACAACAGAATGGGAATCAAAACCTTCCAGAGCTTCGCGAGCCGAACAGCACGAGATTGGCTCACGGGTACGCTGCCGGAAGTTGCCGCAGAAACGTGTCCGGTCTCGGAGTCCCGCTTGAGGCGTTGCAAATCGGTACGAATTTCTGAGGCGTGTTGGTAACGGAGGTTACGATCTTTCTCCAGACACTTATGGATGATCCGTTCTAAATCAACTGGCAGATCCGGATTCAATCGCACTGGCGACACAGGTGCGCGGTTCAAGATGGACTCGAAGACCAGCCCTGTGCTTTCCCCGCGAAAGGGCAGCGTGCCAGTAGCCATCTCATACAGCACTGCGCCAAAAGAGAACAAATCCGTGCGTGCGTCCAGTTCTTTGGCTCGCACTTGCTCCGGCGACATGTAGGCAATCGTTCCCAACGCTGTCCCGGGACTGGTCAGGTGCTCTTCCAGCGTTACCGTCGATTGCGCCGTGACCGCCACTGCCTCAGCCTTGCTAAGGACGGGCGTGACTTTTGCCAGGCCAAAGTCCAGCATCTTCGCGTGTCCGCGCTTGGTGAGGAAAATGTTTGCCGGCTTGATGTCGCGGTGCACAATGCCGCTAGAGTGGGCGGCATCGAGGGCGTCGGCAATCTCAATGCCCAGAAGCAGCACTGTTTCAATCTCCAGCGGACGCCCCGCAATGCGGTGCTTCAGCGTTAGGCCGTCCAGAAACTCCATTGCGATGAAAGACTGGCTGTCCTCTTCGCCAATTTCATAAATCGTGCAGATGTTCGAATGATTCAGTGCCGAGGCTGCTTTCGCTTCCCGCTGAAAGCGGCTGAGAGCGTGCGGGTCCTTGGCTACGTCGTCGGGCAGGAACTTGAGGGCAACAAACCGACCAAGTTTCACATCCTCTGCTTTGTAAACGACACCCATCCCACCACCGCCGAGCTTCTCAACGATGCGGTAATGCGAGATGGTTCGGTCGATCATTTAAGCCTATTCTGGCGTGGATGGTGAGCATGGTAGGCTGCTGCTAGGAACAAGTCAACGCAGCCGTAGAGGCACTGGACGATGTGGATTCAGAAATTCGGCCATGAACAATGGCCGCATCCAGACCCTCGATTGATGTAATCCCGCAAGTAGCTGCGCCCTGTCCGCACTCAGATCATCCGCAACGAATTACCTCGCCGTACTCAATCGCCCGTCTGCGATGGAACGGCCAGGCGTCACTTCATATGAAGTAGTGCGTTTCGGGAGGCAATCGTTACACTTTACCCCTGTCTCTTTACGTCGGATTTCAAATTCAGATTCCGGATCAGCCGGTGCAAGTACTTGGGGTGAATTCCGAGGAGGCGAGCGGCCTCGATGTGATTGCCGTTGGTTTCGTCCAAAGCCGTGAGAACGAGCTGTTTTTTCGCCTGGCTTAGAGTGTTGTGGTATCGCGCTGTGGCCAATCCCGCCGACTGTTCCTCCAGCAGCGTGTCTGGCAAGTCTTCCGCGAGAATTTCGTCGGTCAGTCCCAGCACGATCGCATGTTCGATGGCGTTCTCTAATTCGCGAGTGTTCCCGGGCCAGCTATATTTCATCAGCAACTCACGTGCCTCCGCAGCGATGCCTTTGAAGCCTCGATGGCATTTCTCCGCGTATTTGTTGGCGAAATACAAAGCCAGCAACGGAATATCCTCGCGATGCTCGCGCAGTGGAGGCATAAGTATGGAAACCACATTCAGGCGATAATACAAGTCCTGCCTGAATTCGCCCGTCTTGATTGCTTCCTCCAAATTCTTGTTCGTCGCAGCCAGGACGCGCGCGTTAAACGGCAGCAAGCGATTTCCGCCGAGCCGTTCAAATTCACGCTGCTGCAACACCCGCAAGAGCTTTGCCTGTAATAGAGGAACTAGTTCTCCGATTTCGTCGAGGAATAATATCCCTTCCCCGGCTATGTCGAACTTGCCCTTTTTAGTCGCTACCGCGCCGGTGAAAGCTCCCTTTTCATGGCCGAAGAGTTCGCTCTCCAACAAAGCTTCCGGGATGGCGGCGCAATTGACCGCCACGAATGGGTTATCGAACCGCGCACTGTTGGCGTGAATGGCTCGGGCAACGAGTTCCTTGCCGGTACCACTTTCGCCGCGAATGAGCACTGTCGAGTCGCCCATCGCCACCCGCCCGATGAGCTCAGTCACGCGGCGCATCGGTCTGCTTTCCCCGATCAGGGTGCGATCGGCCTTCGCCTCTGCCTGGAGGCGCTGGTTCTCTGCCTTCAGGGAATCCAGCTTTGACAAGTTTTCTAGCGTGACCGCCGCGATGCGGGCAACCGCGCTGAGGAAGTAAGCGTGGTCTTCGCCAAATGTGAGTGAGGAGGCGGGTGAGCTCAGATAGATCACGCCGAGGATTCTCTCCACTGCCACCAAAGGCACACACAACACATGCTCCGGGGTAGTAGTTTCGGCAGCCTCCACAACGACGGCGCAGTGTTCCCAGATCGCCTGCTGCACTAACTCGTCCCGGATAAACATGTCCCGCGGAGCGAAATCCTTTCTATTCCACTTACAGGGCGGACTGGGCTCTTCAGTCGCGTTCGGCTGGAGCAGAATTGCAGCCCACGAGGCCGGGATCACTTCGCAAATAAGCTCCAGCAAGTCGCTCTGCAACGCTTGCACGTCGCGTGTGGAATTAATCATGTTCGCAATCTTGAAAAATGCAGTCAGATCGCGCGCCATTCGACCTACCCACGAGTCACCAGTCGGCAGTCCGGAGCTATCAAGGGACATCGTTCTCAATTCCGCGGTGGCGGAGCGCGACGACAGTTGGCCGGTCTGCTCATCAGGGCCGGTGAAGAACACAAACTCGCTGTTGCCGATACGAATTCGATCCCCGTGCTGGATGATTTGGCGGCTCACTCGCGCTCCGTTGACGAAAGTCCCATTATGGCTGTCGAGATCGGTGACCTCAAAAACATCAGCAGAGACCTCGCTCACTGAGCAATGCTTTCGTGAAACTGCAGGGTCGCCCACCTCCAATTGGTTGGTGGGATCCCGACCCAGAATCAGCGGGCCATCCTTCACGACCCCAACAATTTCCTTGGGGAATCCGGAAATCGACATCAGTCTCGGGTTGATCAACTCATTCTCCGGTTGTCCAGTGTAGTCGAATCGATCCGTCTCTGCGGAACCAAAAGGCTACTCGCGGGTAGCCCTTCAACTACCACTTGGCTCGATGCCTTTGATGAAGGTCGGTCTCAAGTTGTTGAAAAACCATCAGACTGGGTCGGGAGAAAGCACAAATTGGGCTTGGCACGACGTATGCAATATCGAATGCGTCACAAGCAAGCGCTCACCGATAACGCGGAGAGCTTGAGTGACAAATTCAGTTTGGGTTCCACTGCGAGGAGCCCCAAGGAGGATGTTATGAAACACAACGTTATCGGGATCCTGTCGCTGGTAGTGATGTCGCTCATGCTCAACGCCGCGGCCCAAGCTCAGTCTGCTGCCAAAGCAAATGTGCCCTTCGCCTTCAAGGTGGGCTCGGCGCAGCTTCCGGCTGGCACTTACGTGGTCAGCCCTGCCGGCGCGAGCGCAATCGAGGTCCGGAACGGGCAGACAAGCGCGAGCGCGTTGTCATTGGTCAGACGCGAGTATCAAAACAACTCGGGCGCCAAGCTGATCTTCCATCATGTGGCTGGACAGTATTTCCTGGCGGAAATCTGGAGAGGTGCGGGCACCGACGGTATGGTAATCGCGCCCTCCAAACAGGAAAAGAGCCTAGAGAAGGAGATGCGGCTCGCCACCAGCGAATCGAAAAGCAACGACGTCTTGATTGCTCTTAACTGAGGCGCGACTAACGCAACGAATAGCTGGAGGCGAACTCTCCGGCTATTCGTTTCCCGGCTCGTAATCCACATTGCGCGAGATGGTCCGTGCAAACCTGATCACCGACTCGAAACCAACGTCCCGCCTGGCGAGACCAGGAGGTTGCAACACTATCCATTTCCTGAGTAGAACCTTCATGCGTAGGATTGGCGGCCTCGAGCCTCGGACCTCGCGATCACTGGACCTCCGGTGAAGACCTCAGGAGCGCTGAATTTCGCCTGGAACGTCGCACCCAGAATGCCGCGACCGCGAATGCCAACGTGAAGCGTGACTCCTTCGGGAGCTCGCGGCGAACTCTATCACAGCTTCGAAGACACCTCGGCGCAGTCCACGCTAGTCGGATGCACAAGGTCCACAACTTTGCAAAATGCAAGTAAATCAGTGAGTGGCCGAGCCCGATTCAGCCACGGGTCCTCCAGAGAGACAAAAAACCTCCTGGGGCGATCAATGTTCGGGAAAAGGTGAAAATCGAGGAACGAGCAGTGTCCTTCATTTACCCGAGCCAGAAGCGTCACAAACTCGGATTCCAGCCCAGCCGCGTCGATTCGCCAGCGAACAGTATGTTTTCTGTGGATTGGGCGAGCAATGAGCACCGAAACGATCAATCCGCTCCTCAGTCTCAATCGGGTCCGCCACTTGCCTCCGGGACGAGTAATCGATACGTCCTCGGGAAACATCGCGGCGATGCAGGCAATAAGTTCATCGCGCAAGGCCTGTATCCTTCGGCGTAGGTCAATGGGGCCGAATTGGTAAGGGTGACCGTATCGAAGCCGTTTATCGCATTCGTGAGAGACTCGGCCTACCGCGAGAATCGGCCGTAGTGGGCAGCGTGGGATCGAGCTTTGTCCTTGGCGAAGGTATACATCCCGGCCCACTAGCCAAATGATCGCACGGCCACCCGATCTGACATAATGTTTTCCCATGTGTGGACGGTAGCAGTGCGCTCGGGATTCACGGGACGCCGATGTGAGATCACGAGAAATGGCCCAAACGTGGTATAGGGCCTTCCCAGACTGTGCCCGCAGCACTATGGTTCCATTTGTCAGAGATTTAACAAGTTAGAGCCACTTCGCCACGCCGCCATGATGTGAGCATGTGCCCCGCCTGCTCTTGCTGAAACTGTAGGTTCCGTCGCGGCATTGGGCTGTCGCTCCCCTGTGGTGCGGTCGTACAATTCTCTGGGCGCTTCACAGTTTACCCCTGACTGTTCACGTAGGTGCCGTTGCCCGCGCACTTCGGCTTCGCAGGGTTCGTGTTCGCTGTGCTTGATGTTTGCGGTGCCGATGGGCCTCAACTCGGCGCTTGTGAAGCAGTTTGGGCGAGGAGTTGCTGCGAGAGCAAGAAAGACAGCGACAGTACGATGATCAGTCTTCTCAAAGGCATAAATGGTGCTCCAGTGTTCCTGTCGGATGCTCCGTTAAAACGCCCTACTTCCTTAGGGCAGTGAATACGGCCCACACGCCCTCCAAAAATGAATCTCAGAATCAAGGTGCTTGGCCCAGAACTCACCGAGGTTGGACTGGCGGCGGAAGCATAGACCAGTGAAGCTTGAGCCTTGTCACCGCTCTCTGAAGTGCCCCGCCGCCAGCGGATACAAGTTAATACGCGGAGGACTGTAACGGTATGGCCTGAAGGTGATGTCGCTCGGCACGGCGGTGCCATCCGCTCCGTATAGCGCCCCCACACCTCAGGGCCATTGCCCACTCGGTCAGTCCGCTGCACACTGAGAGAAACAGAGCATTAAGGCTTTGCCTTCTGCGCGACCCGTGGTTGGACGACAAAAACAGGCTTCTCGCTGGATTCGCAGGATGCTCGGGGTGAAACGGTCTTGCTGCAATCGGCACAATAAAGGTGGGGTGAAACCGAGATGCAAGTCAGTGTGGACTCTCGGAAGAATGAGTACGTCAATGACCCTTATGTGCGGGACATTCGCGGGACATTTGTTTGACAATCAAATGACAATCCGCTACGTCCGAAACCACGATCAGAGAGCGATTGTGTATAGGAACTGAGGGAGCAACAACATGTGGATGCGATCATGCGCGGTGTGTAAGGTTCTTCTGAGAAAACTTAGGTTGACCGATTCAATCCGCTGTCAGTGCGGATGGGAATGGCAGGGACATTGAAGGTAGTGGTGAGTCTTGTAGGTGGTAGAAGGACGGGTAACTTGAAGGATTGAGCCATGGCAAAAGTAATTGAGTTTTACATACCATCCAAGTTCTTGAAGAGTGTGAAGTGGGTCTCTCCGCTGCAAAGGGGAAGGGTGATTGAGTTCCGTCTGCCAGCGATGAAGTCTGCTTGAAGTCGAGGCGATGATTTGCGACAGTCGGACAGTAAATTGTCGAGGGCAGGTCTTTGCTCACGAGAACCGCTGATCCCCTAGCTGCATACGGCCAGAGTTCCAGCTTGGATTTCCATCCCACCGCGTAATCGTATCCACACCATCTCGGATGTGCATGTGCCCAAAGTCATGCTGGGGCGATCTTCCATGCTGGCCCACAAGAGTCGCCATCCGAGCCCAGAATCGCATCAATTTCCGCATGCGGTTCTCGCAGCATCGGCGTCTTCAAGACGGGCTAACAGTGCCCAGTGGAAGTCCACATCAAGACCGATGGATTCGTACGACTGGGGGTATGCCTGTGGCAGCATGCGGAGTGTGCCCCTCCACGGCGACATCTTCCCGATTAGGCAAATGCAGGAGATGGCTCACGCTCGCTCCAACGTACACTCTCCGACCTTATCAACCCTACGCGTGATCCGCCCGACCCACTGAACCGAAGCGACCAGCGATTCCGTGCTCGGAAGTCCCGTCTCTTCGCCGCTACCAGGACTCAACGGCAAATCATTTCTCATCCTATACAATCAGTTTCGCTGTCATAGACGAAGGGGGCAAACAATGGCGAACCTTAACAATGCACTTCAGGAGCTTCGTGCAGAGCTCAGTCGGGCGCGGTTGCATGTAGCGAAGTTGGATAAAGCAATTACGGTAATCGAATCGTTAAACGGTTCGGGAACATCCCGGAATGTAAACCAACCAAAGCGAATAATATCGGCAGCTTCACGGCGGAAAATGGCGCAGGCGCAGCGAACCCGATGGGCGCAGGCTCGGAACGGATCGCAGCCAGCGGCGGCAGGCTCGGTGCATAAGAAGGGTCATACGATGTCGGCTTCGGCTCGCAGGAAAATCGCGGCGGCACAGCGGGCGCGGTGGGCGACGATTCGCGCAGCGAAGAAGAAGGCAGCGTAAAATACGGCGCAAGAATAAAGCCCGCTGCTTCGGTAGCGGGCTTTTCTCGTTTGTAAGGAACCACTACGGCTTGGGCGCCAGATGAGCTAGGCAATACTTGCGACCGTGCTCGGCTGGGCGGTCACACTGCTTGCTTCCTACGTCGAACTCGCAACGCCACGCCTCACAAGCGCATCGGAACCCTCCCGCCAAACTTTTGTACCAATGGTGAAGATGCTTTCGATGCGACGTGGCTGTCATGGACTTCATTGTTTAGCGAGCCTTATCTAGCATTGCTTGAAATGCTGCAATTTCGTCTCGCTGGCTCCAGATCAAGCCCTGAGTTTGCGTTTTGCAGTAATCGTCAGGATATTCCCAGACCGGCTGCACGGTCACTTTTGTCATGCCGTCGAGTTCCGCCAGCGCGTATGACCAAACCTTTTTTGTGGTCATGCCCGGACATGCACTTGAAACCATGAAAAGCTCGCCGATGACAGGCATCTGCGCTGGCTTCGAGAAGCGAAATTGCAACTGATTGTCGGAGTCGAGAGCGTACCCTTCGTTTACGTTCGCTTGGGAGATTAGAGCCTTCAGCGTTTGAGCAGACGCTTTGCTGGTGAATATATAGGGTCCCGGCTGAGCCTTTGATTTCTTGTCCCGTGCCACAGCCAAGGTCGTTATCGCCAGAATTAGAATCAGAACTCGCTTCATACTTTTACCCCAACCTTGACTTTACCGAGAGGATGCCGAGACCAGCTAATTACCGGAGTCATCTCAACGATTCTGGTGGCGTCGGGTGCGTGGTCGACTAAGAAGGCGAAGATCGACTGGACTAGATACTCGTGTTGGTCTGTTGCAGTAGAATATGTCGTTCTTCAGATCAAAGTGACCGAAGCATTCATCACTCCGAGAGTTGCTCGCTGGGCCAGAGAACGTATCGGCATATCGCACGCTCAATTAGCCGATACACTTGGTGCCGACGCACTCGAAATCGAGGCGTGGGAGCGGGGGCAGACTCGCCGCCGTTCGGTAAAGCGCAAGCCTTGGCCAAGACCCTTAAGGTCCCATTTGGGTTTCTCTTCTTATCGGAGCCTTGACACGAGAAGACTCCAATCCCAGACCTCCGCACGGTCGTTGAGGGGCGAACCGCTAAGCTCAGCCCCGATTTTATAGAGTTACTCAACGATGTCCTCGTGAAGCACGAGTGGTACCGGGGGTATTTACCTATAAGTGCTTTTGACGATCACCACTGCGGTGGTGTTCCTCGAAAATTCTTCCTGCCGTTTTACCTGCCATTGCCATCACTTTGTATCCACTAAGATCGTCTTACATGCCGTCCAATGCGCTGTAAGTTGTTGAATCTTTATTGACGTGTGGATTTTCCGCCTATGGCGCTTGACAACCCGAGGATTCGCGAGCATAGTTCTCCGCAATAAAACTCGCTGTTGACCGAGTGCTTACTGGGGAGTCCGCGAGCACTTAGCTGTACTGCTCACCCGTAAGGAGGTCGTCACATGCCAACCTTTCAGTTCTCTGCTTGCCCGATGATCTTTTCTACCTGGTTGCAATGGATTGAGAGGCGTGTATCGAGCTTTCCGTTTAGTGCTGTTCTCTTGATCTCAATTGCTGCATTTGCGCCTGTGATGTCTGCACAAAGTCGCGAGCCATACCCCAATGCGATAACAGATAGGTCAATTCATCCTAAAACGCCGATGGCTCCCCCTCCGGTGAATTTGCCCTTCACCGATCCTGATTTCGGCTCAACAATAGTTCGGGCAACCGACGAAACTTCGGACTTTACGCATCCCGGTGGTTATCTGCTAACCGAAGGCAGCGGGTCTTCGAATATGTGGAGCGCGGATAATAGCAAGTTTTACGTTATCGGTCAGGGCGGTTCGACCCTTGCCTACAGCTTTAGTCCATCGACGATGACTGTCGGCTCTCTGCCTAAGGCAAGCTTCGGCAAAGCTTTGCATGTTCCTCTTCGCGCCGGGGGCTCCTTTAGTTTTATCGATTCTGACGTTCTTTACGGGACGACCGACGCTACACCTCTGACCATCAGTAGCTATAGGTTCTCGACCGGGGATGTCGAATCCGTCATCGACACCACGACTTGCGGAGCCCAGCCGCCAATGGTTCCCGGCCCTTCAACCCGAAGTGATGACGATGTAACTTCTTCTCTGGATGACACACGGATATCAATCTCTGAGGGTGGCCCCTCCTTTGGGGCCGATATGTTTGTCATTGTGTATGACAAGAAGCTGGGTTGCCGATGGTACAACACCCAGACTGGACAGATAGGTGGCCAATGGGGACCATCCGGATCTTCGTCTGCCAAGGCGAGCTACCTCATTGCGCACGCACGTCTGTCCCGGAGCGGGAAGTATGTGTTTATCGAAGTGGATGGCGCTGCTTGGTACGTCTGGGATGTGGCAACGCTGAATGTTGAGCACTGTCCGCTTACTTCGAGTTTGGGTTGCGGGGGGTACGCAGCATTGGGCTACAACGACTTGGCCAATGCGCGGGACAAATGGGATCAGATGGATATTGTCAAACGTCCCTTCGACAATATCGCCCAAATCACTCCGTTGATCTGGCCCCTGCCACCGCCACATTACTGGGGGCAAGATAGGCACTTTACGTGGAGCAATGTGGATGTGCACGACAGCGCACCCCTTTGCGCTTCGAGTTACGATTACTGGGACTGGGGCAATATCACACAACCATATGAGGGGGAGATATTCTGCATCGAGACCGACGGAGCTGCTTCTACGGTGTGGCGATTTGCGCATAATCGTGCAATCGCAGATTACAAGTACTTTAATATGCAGCCCCTGGGGAGCATTTCCAAGGATGGCCGCTTTTTTCTATTCACTTCAGCGTGGGAAGACCAGCTAGGTAATGAAGCGGATGGGACACCACGCTCGGACGTTTGGATTGTGAAGCTCGACTGACAGTTTGTTGCATGGGGACCGCGTTGTAGAGACACCGTCTTGTAGTTGCTGTCCGACCTGTAAAGCGTCCTGCACTTGTGCATTGTCTTATATAGTCACGGAACAGCGGCTGTCCTCTCTGAGGATACAGCAAATTGTGAATGACTCTTGCAGAGCTAACCTTCCCTGATCAGCATGAGCACCTTCCAACCGACTAGAAAGTAATTTGGTTTGAACAAGTCCGCGGCCCCATCTTGCCGAAAGAATAAGGAGATGGTAAGGAGATTTCGCGCCTGGCTCATTGCTCAGAACTATCTTGCCAGCACCGTAGCGAAATACTGCAATCTTTGCGAAGGTTTCTGTGTGTTCATTGGAACCAAGCCCATGGCGGAAGTTGTGCCACTGGACATTTCCGACTTCGTCACGGCGGATCTGCCAACAAAGCATTGGGGAGACGGTCTGGTTAACGGCAGGCTAGCAGCGCTTAGGTCATTTTTTGATTTCTTATACATGGGTGGGGTTGTGAATTCGGTACCGCCGCGTTTCATCCGTCCCCGAAAGATACCGAAGAAACTTCCGCGGGTTTTGACCCAGGCACAGGTACGTCATATGCTCACCCGGACGGCTAAAGCGCGCGACCGAGCGATGCTCGAAGTGCTATACGCAACTGGTTGCCGATTGATCGAGATTTTACCGCTCCGTATCGGAGATGTCGATTTCAAGAGGCGGACGATTCGCGTTAGGGGCAAGCGAAAAGAGCGCATCGTATATTTTGGCTCGCCAGCAGCCAAGGCTCTTCGTCGATATCTGGGACGACGCAAGGTAGGATATCTCTTTCAGGTTGAGTATCGTCAGCAGCAGGGCCACATTCACCCTACCACCAGGACGTGGGTGGGGCATTATTCGACCTATGAGACTGGTACTCGGACGATGCATTTCAAATACCTTGGCGTCCTCAGCAAGACCACTCATGCAACAGCAAAAGCTAGGTTCAAGCGTTTTCTCGGAAGCGTGGATTTAACGCGCCCAATCCCGGACAGGCCGCTCTGCAAAGATACAGCATGGAAGATACTGACAGCGGCGGGCAGGCGTATCGGCCTTACTTTGTTGCCCGCCCGAATGCTGCGTCATTCATGCGCGACGCATCTGTGGCAAAACGGAGCCGACATTCGCACCATCCAGGAGCTGCTTGGTCACAGCTGTCTGAGTTCGACCCAGATTTACGTGCGACTTCATAACAGTGAAGTGGCGCGCAAATTCAGGAGCTTACACCCGAGAGGGGCCTAACCCATTTGGATAAGAAAATCCAATCCAGAGTCTCAGCTCATCGACGCAGGGTCCTGCTGGACGACATTTTTCTCCAGCCGTGGTTCATCGATTTCGAAACTGGTTGCGCGATACGGCGTCTTCTTCCAGAGGCCTGTTTTCGCAAGCTCCGTTTTTACTTTGATGATTGGGGATGCATGATATGCCGAAAGAAAAAGGTCGCATACGGATGCAACGGCATGTGTTCGACGTGTACCCAAAGGATTCAGAAACGTTTGTTCTCATGTCTCCAGAAGAGGGGTTTGCAGCAAATCGGCTTGTCGCCTTGCCAGCAAAGCGAATACGATCGCGTGCGGGGCGCAAAGACGCTGCTCAGCGATCTAGTTAAGGACCACTGGACTCCAAAACGGATGAAGCTCCGCAAGATCGAGTGGGATTAGTGCGGAGAAAGAGAACAGGTCATGCGTGGCGCGAATAAATCGTTGTTCCGCCAGTTCGTTCTAATTGACCAATTGCACTCTCCATCTTGAGGTACCTGATTATCGGCACGCTGCCGACATATCGGCAGACCTTCCATACCGCATCGAACCCTACCTTTAAATCTCAGCCACTTGCAAATTAGTGAACGGGCCCGATAACTGCTTATACAGCGCAAGAAGGAGTCGGGATGAATTTGCATTCCAAATTTCCAGAACGCCGAAAGAGTGATCGCTACGCCTGGCAACAGTTGCGAGAACGAAGGCGGGAGTTGGAGTTGCTAGAGTTTGAGTACGGATCCAAGAGAATGAGTATGTCCGAATACCGCAGCTGTCGGCGTTCGCTCCTAGCAGGCTGCGGAAAAAAGAATGATGCGACTTAGATGCTCTCCGAACTCCACGACTGTGTGACTAAAGGAAGAGTTTTGGTTGCATCCGCTGGTGGCCCGCCGATGTCTTTCGGGCCCCGAAACAATACTTCGACGTGGCTTACGTCGATTGAACCGCCAGATTTCGCATGCGGACGAGGTTATAAGCAGCGGCAGCAAAGGTGAAGACCCAGCCCACCTTGAAGATGCCACGATGCCGAACCTTCCGCAACAGCGCGATCGTCTTCAGCCATCCGAAGCACTCTTCCACTCGCTTCCTCTTCCTCTGGCTGATGGCGTATCCCGGGTGCTGCGTCGTACGAGCATCGATCGCGCTTCCACCAGGCCGCCCAAGATTTTGGGCTACGTGCGGCGTGACATTCAGGTTGCGGCACTCGGCCACGAAATCCGCCGTGTCGTAGCCCTTGTCGCCGCCTACCGTTATCTGCTTCGTTCCCCGAATCTGCTCCAACATGACCAGCGCCGCATCGCGCTCGGCCGTTCCGTTGGCCTCGAACACCTCCGTGTTCACGATCAGGCCGTTGCGGTTCTCCACCAGCAGATTCCCGTTGTAACTCAGCTTCGCTTCCTTGCCCTGCCCTTTTCGTGCCATCTTCGCATCCGGGTCCGTCTTCGAGGCGTGCGTCTGGTTCGACCGCTTCTCCCCGCGGAAGTCCACCGTCGCATTGCCAGGATCGTCCGGCGGAACCCTGTTCTTGGCATCCTTGCGTTGATAACTCTTTGCACTCGCCCATGCTTCCAGTAGCGTTCCATCTACTGTGAAGTGCTCGTCCGAGAGCAGACTCCGCTCGCGTGCCTCCTCGAGTACGGCTTGGAAGAAGGCTTCTGCGATGTCCCCATCCAACAGACGCTCGCGGTTCTTGGTAAACACGGTCACATCCCAAATGGCGTCATCCATGTTCAAGCCCACGAACCAGCGGAACAGCAGATTGTAGTCGAGCTGTTCCATCAGCATCCGTTCGCTACGCACCGAGTACAGCGCTTGCAGCAGGAGCGCTCGCAACAACCTCTCCGGCGCAATCGAAGGGCGCCCAGTCTTGGCGTACAGCTTGTTGAACCGTGGTTGCAGATCCCGCAATGCCTGGTCGGTCATGGCACGCAGCGCACGCAATGGGTGCTCTTGTGGAACTCGCTGCTCCGGGCTGATGTAGCTAAACACATCCAACTGTTGCTCGTCTTTTCCACGCATTCCTTCTTCTTATCAGGTTGTGTTGTGGAAACAAGAGAGTTTTCTGGTATTGGGTAAGTTATCTGAAGGACTGTACGAATGGTCGAGGGGTTGTTTACGCCAACCATTCATTCTGGAGAGCGGAGGCTAACGAAAATCGACCTTACGTCTCCGCCGGGCCGTTTTACTGAACAGCGAAAACCGTTGATCGCGTTTTCTTCCCGCCTTTCGGCGGGGCCTTGCAGTTTACGTCCTTCTCTCCTATCCAGTAGTCAAGTACAAGCCGCATCTCTCCCTTGTCGGCTAGCCGAAAGGGAAACTCATGCGATTGGCCGGGTTCAAGCACCACGGAGCTTCTGAGACTGCCGATGTCGGGGCCAATAAGGAGAGTGCTCCATCTGTGGCCAGACTTTCTCTGAACGTAAAACGGAATCGGTGTAGCCTCCACGTCCTTGAGTCCCGGCCCTTTGAACGAGGTCTGGCCGACCTCAACGCAATAGAGAATCTCGTGATCCCCAGTATTGGCGACCTTTGCAGCTATCCGCTCCGACGCCTTGAAACTGTGACCAGATACGCTTACCCGAACCTGACAAATTGCACAGACGGGAGCCAGAATCAGGAATGGAATTATCTTGAGCCAGCTCAGCACGCCCAAAGTATACGGCAATGTGCTTCCCGGAAAGCGGGGTCCCAAGGGTTGGCGAGGAACCTCGCTGCACGAACCCTTCGAACCGAGTTTTTCCGCAACCTGCTAGAGGCTGTACTGGAGCTCGAAACCTTGCTTCAAGAATCTGATAAGCAGTCCGGTAGGTAGAAGGCATGCCGGCGCATTACATTATTGATGCTAAGACTCGTATCGTTCTCACTATCTTCAAGGGAGAATTGACTTTACGAGAAGTTGTTGAACAGCGGGAGCGCCTTCAGTATGATCCCGCGTTCGAATCGGAGTTCTATGAGCTAGTTGATTTTGACGCCGTATCGGAAACCCAGATCGGCTGCGCGGATTTCAGGTCGCTCCTTGAAGTGGATCCATTTTCGATTACTTCCAAGCACGCACTTGTCGCAAACTCTCCCAACTCCGTCTACGGAGCCGCTGGAATGTACCGAGCGATGCGGAGCGACAAGATTCGCGTAAGAATTTTCAAAGCGATTAACGAAGCCTTGCATTGGCTAGCCGAGAACTGACTACTCCTCAGGCTTTCGAGCTGCCAGGTTGACGAAGCACTATTCTTACATTCGACGCAGCACTCTAATATCGAGAGGGGGCTCCCCTCGGGTTCCGGGTGGGGGGACTTTTGTCCCGGCCTTGTTTGCTGCGCGGTCTTAGTTCGTTTCGAGCTTTGATCGAGTAGATGGCGTTACCCGCTAATTACTTTGTGGCCATTGCCGTCCGCCGGTTCGTGATCTAAATTGAAGCCGGCTGCTCAAAACGCGAATGACAACCCTTGATGCGGCAATCTTCATTGGACTGTTGGCAATCATCGACCGAAGGCAACGACGAGCCGTCCTCGTGGACGCATTACTAATTTCGAGTGCGTTCGCGTTACTGGGACACATCCTATAAATCTTTTGTCAGTTCCCAGGAGATCGCCGCTGCTACCCACGTTAGCGTTGGCCAAGTCCTCAATGGGCCTCGCGGCCTCTAAGCGCTAACTGAAGCAGGTCGGGTTAGAGGTTGAGCCCTGGTCCCCAGGGAGATGATTTCCGAGCAGCCGACGATTCGGGAGTTACTCTGTGATAGTTTCCGGGAAAGCTGCCGATATCTCGGGAGGAGGAGCGACTCATTGAGCTCGCTGCGAGTCGCGGCCCGGGAAACCTTTCGGGCGCGCTTCAATCGCATGTTTAATGTTGGGAGCGATGGCCTCTATCGAAAATGATTAGAGTTTAAACAGCACCGAGCCGCGTAGCATATCCTATGCGGGAGGACGGAAGGCTCCTCGTGATTTGGGGAGGGGCAGTGCATATGACATTACTTTCCGGTCAACACAGCATTGGGTGTGAGCAATTCGCAAATAGCTTCGTTCTTGCCTTCGAGCCGCACTTCAGGATGCCAACGTTTAATCAACGATATGTTGTCTGAAGGTGTCATCGGCAGACCTCCTAATTGCAGGACGCTAGACTGCGCGGTGCCAAAAAACAATTGGCGAAACCGGATTGTCCGGTCGCCAACCAACCTCGCTCTGGCGCGCAAACAGAAATTATGCTCCCTGAAAGTTTTTGCCGCCGTTCATTGATACCCCATTCTCCAGCTTATACAACTCGTTCTGCGCTTCTCATGAAAGCATCAAGACAACGGGAAGGCCGTTATTCGAACGGACAAAGGACGGCAGGACCGGCTGTACTCGCTTGTTCCGGCTACGGGGCTGTCTATCGCTCTTTCCCCGGTTTGCAAATCGGGCAGCGTCGAAACCGATGGATCAGGCGCTTCCACCAGGGCCAGCTCAGTTTCTCAGACTGATGTTTATACCGAATCCATCCAGGTTCAGACAACTTTTTTCGGAATTCCGGGTCACTCATTCCCATACTGCAATCCCTTACGTGCGCTGTCTGGGAATCCCTCTGGGCAAAAACGAAGGACATCGACTCTCCTCCGAAAACCAATGACCTTCGTAGGAGTCGAGCTTGTTCGAAGCCCGAATGTAAGGCAATTTGTAAAGGTTTGTCAAGGACAGGCTACAGCGCTTGCTTGATCGTCCACATGACTTCGAGCGCCTCGCCGTGCTCATCGTTCAGATATTTCATTTTTCCGTAACCAATTCTGGGCTCACCGGCACAGGTCGCACCCGTCGCGAGGGCACGTTGCACGCTTTGCTCTGCGAATCGATTCGCCTCCTCAAGGCTATGCCGCTGAGGCGATTCCGCATCTCAAGATTGCTGATGATCCGGGCGCCTAGGGAATCGCACAGCTGGAGAACGACGAGCCCGCCAAGGCGATGGTCAACTTGCAGTCCGCGTTGGAAAATGATCCCGACAATCCTGATCTTCTTTTTTATGCGAGCCGCGCCGCAACGGCTCTGGGTTCGCAATTAAACGACAAACTGCTTGCGGCGTCTCCCGATTCGGCGCGAGCGCACCAGGCTCATGGCCAGGGTTACTACCAGATGAAGATGATTCCTGAGGCGGTGAAGGAATACGAGCGGGCAATCGCCATCAGGCCGGACTTGCCCGAACTGCACCTCGAACTTGGGGAAATCTATGCTGGGCGTGCCAATTGGTTGCAGGCGGAGGAGCAATTTCGCGCCGAAACGACGTTGCAGCCGGGCAGCGCAGAGGCTGCGTTTCGACTGGGCGACGCGCTCCTGCAGGAACGAAAAATGAAAGAGGCCGCTGACGAACTGCGGCGATCCGATTCGCTCCATCCCAATATGCCGGAAACACTCTATGCAATGGGGCGTGCACTGAGGACCTCTGATCCGAGCGCAGCCGAACAGGCGCTCGATGGCGTACTTAAGATCGAGCAAAATACTTCGCTTGCGGCACAGGCCAACCTCCTTCTCGCGACAATCCATAGAAAACAAGGTAAGTTCGCTCTGGCCAGCCGCGAAATGGAGGACTATCGTCGAATCCAAGGTTTGAGAGGTCAGTGAGTCCGTCGCTTCGAATCGTACCCGGAAACTGACCTATTCCGATGGCCCCTTCCTGGCACCTTACCGTGTCATTCGAGAGATTGAACGGTGCCCGTTTCGGAGGCGAGCCTTAGAAAAGGGTCGTTGCCGGTTAGGCCGAGGCCACTTAATCCTTGATGGCCTTCGGGACGTCGCCTGAGTACCCAGTGGTATTTGCGATCGGCCTCCATAATGGGAAGGTAGGTAATGGGAAGGTCGCTGATTGGAGCGTACCCCGACGCCATGAGCCCATCGTCATTGAAGTCCCAATTCTCATTGCCATAGGAGCGATACCAGTGACCCGAATCGTCGTGCCACTCGTACGCAAAGCGCACGGCAATGCGGTTTCCCCCGAATGCCCACATTTCCTTAATGGGCCTGTAGTCGAGCTCTTTGGCCCACTTGCGAGAGAGGAAAGCAATAATTTCGCTTCGCCCGTTGATGAACTCCGAGCGGTTCCTCCATCGTGAATCGATCGCGTAGCTTTAAATGCTCCTTTGCTGGAGCCAGACAGGAATTTGAACCAGCAGATAGTCAATAAGACTCCTTACCGACGGAAGCATTCCCCGCGGCGTCGGGTAGACGAGGTGGAGAATATTCTTCGCCCCAGACCATTCCGGCAACACTCGTTCAATCAGCCCCTCCTTTACTGGTGCAGCAACCACTTGTTCGGGCAGCAATGCGATGCCGATGCCGCGTATCGCAGCTTGAAGTCGGGTGCGCAAATCACTTGTCACAAGCCTCGGCTTCAACTCGATATGTTGCGTCCGGTTATCGTGATTTGTTAGGTTCCATCGCGCCCCACTGTCGAATATGTCGTCGGTGCTGGCGACCGTATTGAATTTCGGCAAGTCGGCCGGATTCTCCGGGCGACCATATCGTTCCAGAAACCCAGGACTGACAACTAGCACACGTTGCGAATTCCCGAGAGTTTTCGCCACCAGACCAGCCACATCCTCGATGATGGGCGTTGCCCGGATGGCGATATCAAATCGTTCCTCAATCACATTCACGGTCCGGTCGGTCGCCTCGACGAATACAGAAACTTTTGGATGCACTGTCATATAGCCGGGGAGTGCATGAGCCAGACACCTTTGCGTCAGCAGTACCGGGCTGCTGAGGCGAACGAGTCCCGCAGGTTCCCTGCGCAATTCCGCCACACAGTCATAGGCCGCCTGTGCTCCTTCGACCGTCGCTACACATCGCTCAAAGAAGCGCTGTCCCGCTTCTGTCAGAGACAGAGCCCGAGTCGTGCGCTGAAGTAAACGGACACCGAGCCGCCTCTCCAGTGCCGCGATCCGCCGGCTCAGCCGCGTTTTCTCAATGCCGATTCGACGTGCTGCGGCTGAAAATCCGCCGTATTGAACGACAGAGGCGAAGAAGTAGATGTCATTCAGATTTTCCATTTCTATTGTTGCCTGCACGCACCAATCTGTTGGAAATTGGCCATCTAGTGGCCGTACTGTTGTCCTGCTAGAGTCAATTCTAAGTGAATAACTCATTCAGGAGTCAACAGCATGACGAATCAAACCCGCTTCTACGAACCGCTGACTTCCCAAAATGCGGCGCTCGTCCTCGTCGATCATCAGGTCGGTCTCATGACAGGTGTCCGCGACTATTCGACCGGCGAGCTGAAACACAACGTGGTGGCCCTGGCCAAAGCTGCGAAAGCGCTGAAGCTCCCGATCGTCGTTACCACGACGGCGCGTGACAGCATGTGGGGCCCGACGTTCCCCGAACTCGTGGAAGCGCTGCCAGGCATTGAGATCATCGACCGTTCATCGGTCAACGCCTTTGACGACGCTCGCGTGACTCGCGCCATCGAGGCAACCGGCCGCAAGAAGCTGATCTTCGCCGGCATCTCGCTCGAAGTCTGCGCGGCTTTTCCAGCCATCACAGCCGTGGGCAAGGGACTCGACGCCTATGTGGCGGTTGACGCCTCCGGAACCATTAGCGAGACCAAGCGGCAAGTTGGCCTCTTGCGCATGCTACAGGCGGGCGTCATCGTTTCAGACTACACGACCTTGATGGTGGAAACCCTCAAAGATAATGCGCGACCGGAGGCCGACGAGGTCTACGCGGCTATGGATATGGGCTGGGCCAAGCTCGTCGGACAGATAGCCAAGGCCTACGGGAGGTAAGTAGTACTGCTCTCTGGAACCCGTCTTCTCGCTAACAACGTTGATGCCCGATCACTGCCTTCTCTCCGATCGAACTAGCAGTGCAGGCAAAAGCAACCGCGATGACGAACAAAGCTGTGTTGAAAGAGCAGCTGCCTGCAGCCAGCGTATCTAAATTCGAGCAGGGCTGGTCTCTCTGCATTGTGGGTCGTCCATCATTAGACACAAGCGGAGCTTTTGACAAGCGCAAAAGCGTCGAGCATTGGCAACTGAATCTTCTCACCGGCGAGGGAATCTGATATTGGGGAGTGCAGGAGGAACGCAGGGATGTCATGGACTCTGGGGATTATTGGTGTCGCGGCTTTAGTGACGTCCCTAGTTTTCGTCCTCCGTATGAACCGCCTGCGGAGTCAACGTGAGCTGGAGCAGCACAGTATTACGGCGGAGGAACTCCATGCCTTGTTGGCTTCAAATCAAGAGGTACTCCTGTTTGACGTTCGCCAGCCGCTGGACTTGTTAGCCTATCCCGAGATTATCCCCAAAGCACAAAGGGTCGCCCCAAATGAAGTGCTAGAGAGGCCATCACTCATCCCGAAAGAAAAAGACGCGGTGGTTTACTGTACTTGTCCGAGCGACAAAACCAGCCGAACCGTTTTGCGTCGGGCATTGGCACTTCGGTTCTTCCGGGTGAAGTTCCTCAAGGGTGGATTGTCGGCCTGGAAGGCAAAGGGATA
>CAWIJP010000016.1:0-64099 GCA_963836305.1 uncultured Acidobacteriaceae bacterium
CTCGATAGATATCCCAAAATCCTCAGAAGCGGAGTCTCCGCTTGCGCTGCTGGCGAAGCCCCCAAAGCCGGAGCCGGGACTCGCTGGCCCGGATAGTCCGGAGTATAGATCGGTGTTACCGTACGACCCGAACACCTATAATGCCGTGCGCTGGGTACAGTTCGGGACCGGCGGAGGTGGAGCCAAAGGATGTCAGGCCGGTCAGGTCAATGTTTCCGCTTCCAGTTTGAAGACGTTAGAACCTACTTGGGTGAGCGTCACGGTAAATATCGAATCGGCGTGGGCGATTCCGGTGGCTGATGGGACCAGCGTAACCGTCATGCAGGGCAGCAAAGACCGGAAGGATCTTCTTTCATTGGCTTCCCCTTCCCTGGAGAAATTTTGGCTGTCAGAACCCCCAGTTCTCGTTCTCTTTCTGCGGAAAATACTGCCGCTTGTACGGCAAGTGAGTGACCAGTGCTGAACTTTTGCTGGTGGTTCCCGACAGCAAACGATTTGGAAGCGATAGCGATGGCGGTTTCCTGTCTGTGTGCAGATCTCTACAGCTAAAGAGCAAAAGTTTAGAACTAAAAATCGTACGAACATCTACATAGCCCACACCCGCGTCAACGGAGCAAGAACAGGGAAAAGAGCCAGGCGTCGCGCCAAGGTCAATGAGTGAAATCGCGATTTTGCAACACTTAAGGTCTTATAGCGTCTGAAAGCTTGCCAGAAGGCACTGTGCACGATGTGTTCTTCCGCGTAATCGTCGCCTGCCCCTCGATTTCGGGATTTGGGAGAAGGCACCTGTGTCTGAATCGGTGGATGGTTACGTTCTCGTAATCCTCGGTTTCGAGATCATTACATCCAGACTTTGTGACGACACCGAGCAGCAACTTGCCACGACTAGCCTCTGGCAAGACCTCATCAATAATCTCCGTCATGACTTCCGGGCGCATGTACATGGCCGATTCGTTGAGTGGAATTATAGAGCGAATCGGCTCAATCACCATCTCACATGCGGTGTGGTCACCACCGTATCGCGCCAATAAGGTAATTCCAGGGCGTACAAGAAAGCGCTCCACATCTGGGTCGCCATAGCGAGCTGTGAGTTCATTGGCGGTCTGGGCGGGAGCGACGATCGTAGACAGGACGAGAAATAGCAGTAAATGAGTGCGTGGCATTTCAGTCCTCCTGCGCCGGAGTATAGACCAATTTCACGGTGGCTGTCCTTCTCCGGGCGGCTAACTGTTGCTATCAGGCGCTCAGAATGCAGATCAGGCTGCGTCTTCGCTAAGAAACTGGGCGAAGGAACGGATCGATTTCATCTTCTCCTCCCGCAATCCGCGCAGATCCTCCTCGCAGAGTCGATTTTCGTACAAGAGTCTCCCCAACACATGCGTAAGTCGCGAACCACGAGTAGTCGTATTTGCGGTTGATCTCTTTACGGCGTTCGGTCAGGTAACGTTCCAAGTCCCACAGATCCGACGACTGCTGGATCTGGCTGGCCATCTTCTTTGCTTCCTGAATCACCTCGTGAAGCTCTCGCCCCAGGGCAGCGTCGAAGGCTGTGCGGGCGATGATCTTTTCTGACCTCGACCAAATCGGTTCGTTCTGGTAGGGATAGCTGTCGTGAGTCGCAGACGGGCTGGTCATGGTCCGATCCTCCGTGGCCGCATTCTATCCCCTGCCCGAGATGCCATTTCTACAGGGTCGGAGGCTTTCGCTGGGGCAGATTCACTCGTTTTCATGCGGCCGTCCGTCCTTTCTGAGGTCAAAAAGATCGTTCACTGGATGTCCGAGATTCTGTTTGCAGCCCAGATAGCGTTCCGTCGTCTGGACGGATGCATGCCCCAGTAAGAATTGAATCTGCTCCAGCTCGCCACCGCTGGTGTGGCACAGCTTCGCACAGGTTCTCCGCAAGTCATGCGGTGCAATATGCTCCAAGCCCGCTCTCTCGCAGCAAGTCTTGACTACGTACCACACGACATTCTGCGAGATGCCTTTCCCCCACACCTTTCCCGCTCTGGCGACGCGCTCGAAAGATCCTTCCCTCCGTGACCCTGGCTGCCACTATCCACTGATCGAGTGCCGCTTTGACCCATTCGGAATCGGCACGGTGCGGATGTGGCCGCCCTTGCCGATCAGGTCCACTACCGCCCAGTGGCCCTGGCGCATCTGGATCTCATCCAACTCCAGGCCCACAAGTTCTGATCTGCGAAAACCACACCCAAACAGCATGGCCAGCATCGCGTAGTCTCGCTTGGCACGCATGGTATCGCCATAAGCATGTTTCAGTACTTCTGAACTCTGCTCTGCGCTCAGCCAGTTGCCGGAGCGAAACCCGAGCTGCTTGACGCCTTTCACTCGGCTGATCCCCGCAGCCAGCTCGGGACTCAGCAAGCCCGAGTCGGCAGCTTCGTGAGCGAGGCGGCGCACGGCTGCAAGTTGTTGGTTGATGGTGTTGGCGGCCAGATGCCGCTTGATTCCAGGTACATGCGATAGCGCACGACCACGATGCGATTGAAGGCGAGTCTGGGTTCGGAGCAGTACCAGGCGATGAATTGGTCGATGGCGTACTCGTAAACGCGGCGCGAAGCTGGCGAGCCGAGGCTATTGAGCACCGCCAATTTGCAATGATCCAGATCTGGCAGCCGAAGCACTCGGCGACGGTAATTCGGCTTGATTCTGTGTTTGCCCATAGCGACGGCCTCCAATGCCGCAGGCATTGGGACGACGGAGACCGCATGGGCGATTCAACCAAGGGTAGGGGGCGACGGGGTTTTGAGCGCTATCGCCTGATTGCATCATCTGTCCAGTCAAGGGTTACTTTGCTGGGGATAGAATTGTGACGGGGTTCGGGTCTTTCGTTCCCCATCAGCATCCTCGAACGGTATATGGCGAGCATTCTAGAATCGTTGACGCAGGGACTTACCATCATCGAGAAACCGGATTGGGTCGTTTTTGTGGAAAGGTTGGATCGCGCAGTCCGGTCGGGGCGCGTGAGGGAGCTCGCGGCCCCAAACCCAGTCCGCTGCGGAGGAAAAAGCTATAACCAATTATTTCTCGATCCCGAAACTGGCGACGTGTACGGGTATGTCGCTCCTGACGAACATGGACGCCCCATATGGGAGAAAGTAGATCTACTCGGAACTGCGGAGGCAGCGGCCAATCCGGCTCCCCTCAGCGGCATCAAGATCGGCCCAACAACCGTAATGAAAGCTTATTTCCTGAAACAACAGATTGAAGCTCTCGTCGCGAGAGGATTAGTCGAGGCTTTACCCGCTCCTGCCACCGCGTTAACGTCAAAAGATAGAACCGAGAAATGGTACAGGGACAATGTGTCGAGTGTTGTCTACCGGCTAATCGAGCACTATCGACTTGAGGGCGCAGATGATATTCGATGGGAAGTCGTTCCCCAAGCAGAACTCGGCGGGAAAATCCAGTGATCCAGCCAACTGGGTTGTTTCCTTGCCAAGGAAATCCCGACCACGATAACTGTTGTAACATCGCGATTACACTCATTGCCCGGTTTGGGAGCGTATTGCCGACGCGACGCTTACCTCTTGCGGAAAATTTCGAAGATCAGATTGAAGAATTGCACCAGCGTTACCCCGATCGTCACATACACCGCAATCTCCAGCCGACGACCCGCCTCTTGAGTCCCACGCAGCAGGTCAGCAACGTCTTTCGTTGACTGTTGCAGAGTATCGGCCAATTGCTCAAAGTGCTGCAGCGAAGCCCTCATTTTGTCCGAGGTCCTCGACATGGCCAGCGACGCTTCACCGAACTGCTGTCCATTGCGCAGATCAAGCTCAGCCCGGCACGCCGTCCACCACAAACTTCCCGGAGGACTCTCATACATCCGCTGCCGGATCTCCACATAAGAACGGTTACGCAGCAACTCCACTAGCGCCGACACTTTGTCGCAACCCTGGGCTTGCTCACTGGCTTCGGTTTCGGAAGCTTTCGCGTCACTGACGATAACCGGCATACAAGCAGCCTATCAGCCTACTCTTGCTGAATTGAGGTGCCCGAAGTGCATATCCGCCCTTCCGTTTTCGCGCAATCTGGCTACTGGTAACGACCTTACCCATGCCCTTTCAGCCATACCGTACCTCGGCCTTTCGTGGTGGCACGAGCGCCACACGCTGCTAGGAGGGTCGGGCGTCACAGGGAGAACACCGATGCGTGTAGCTGTTGAAACATCGCGATTACACTCATCGATCCCACCAAAGGCAGAATTCGACGGTTGGCCCGGGATGTTCGAACCTTGATTCGGCAGGGCTTTTTCATTGCCCACGGATGATACGATGATACGAAACGCATGCCTAAACAGGGTGCATACGAGTGCTTTTGAGTGCTCAAAAGTACTCGTTAGTCCTCGCCTCTTGGGAATCCTAAAACGCAGAAAGTACACTGCTTATGCTACAAACCCCTGTATTCATGCGGGTTTCACGCATTTCGGCTGATTGAATCCCTCCCTCTCCGCCAGAATTTTATCCCTAGGACATGCGATTTGGATCTTCCTCTGGCTGCGGGGTGATTTTATTGGGGGCTTGCGACCGCCATTAAGAGGCGGTTTCGGCTAGCGGAAGCCAGACTTGGAAGCGCGTGTTGCCAGGATTGGAAGTGACCTGAATGTTTCCCCGGTGTTTTTTTACGATACGCTGGACGGTATCGAGGCCGAGACCGGTGCCTTCTCCAACTCCCTTGGTGGTGAAAAAGGGCTCGAAGATGTGGGGCTGGACTTCCTCTGGAATTCCGGGGCCGTTGTCGCCGATTTCAACCACGACCGAACCATCTTCGCGGTAGGTGCGGATGCGGAGCTCGCCTTTTCCGTGCATGGCGTCGATGGCGTTGTCGATCAAGTTGGTCCAGACCTGGTTAAGTTCGCTGCCAAACGAATTCACCAATAGGGGAACGCGTTGATAATCGCGCTGCACCTCGACTCCTTTTTTCAGCTTGTGATTCAAGATGGTCAGCGTGGTCTCCAGGCTTTTCACAACATCGACGTTCTGCACCGGAGACTGATCCATGTAGGTGTATTCCTTGATAGCGCCGACCAGATCCGATATTCGCGAGGTGCTGCTCTCAATTTCGTGTAGCAGACTGGCGATCTCGACCGAGGCAGCGATCCTGACGAGGGCGGCGCGAGCGGTCTCCGCGTCGAGGGTTGCGAACAACGACTCGACCACTTCTGGCTTGATGTTACGTCGAGCAAGACCGGCCGCCAGCAGCCACAAGTCGGTCTGTCCGTGACTACGCAATAAGGAATCGATCTGGTCTTCCAGATCGTTGATGGTCAGGGCATCGGGTGGGATGACATCGGTTAGCGTGAACGAGGCTTCGAGTTTTTCAATTTCCGTTTTCTGGGCGGGAGTGAGATCGCGTTTTCCCAGGTCGAGGCTTGCGTCACGAATTTTCTTTAGAATCTGGCGCAGCTGGCTGGCGGCGCGTTTGGCGGCAGAAGCGGGATTGTTGAGTTCGTGCGCAAGTCCCGCTGAAAGTTTTCCCAGGGAAGCCAGGCGGTCGCGTTGTTGTTCGAGGCGGGTAGCTTCGCGAATCCGGTCGGACATCAGGCCTACCAGGCGCTTGGTGAGTTCCGGCATTTTCTGCACGAGATCGGGAAACAGCGCGGTAGGAAATCTCAGAGCGCGGGAGTCTGTCACGGCTCGCCCGCCGACGGTAAACTGCTTCATTCGGGAAAACGGCAGGACTCCAGTGACATCGCCCGGCTCCAGATCAAAGACGAAGGTTTCTCCATTGAGTTCGCCGCGCCCTTGAAGCTGGCCTTCGAGAATCACAAACATGGCATCGGCGGGATCGCCCTGGCGGGAATAGACATCACCGGCCTTGAGAACCAGTTCCTGCGATTGACTGATGAACCAGATGAGCTGATCGTCGGGTAGATCAACGAAAACTGGGACGCGACGTAGTTCGGATGTGTCGACCATTTATACCTTGCTTAGATACTGATGGATGAACTGCACCGCAACCGAGCCTTCGCCGACTCCGGAGGCCACGCGTTTGATGGAGCCGTGGCGCACATCGCCAACTGCGAAGATGCCGGGAACATTGGTCTCGAGCAGAAACGGATCGCGGTCGAGGTTCCATCCTTTGGTGCGTTGCCCGTCGCGGATCAGGTCCGGGCCGGTCAACAAGAAACCGCGCTCATCCCGCTCAATGAGATCGCCCAGCCAATCGGTGCGCGGCAATGCGCCGATGAAAATAAACATCGCACTGGCAGGGACGCGCTCGATCTTGTTGGTGTCGGAACAGAGCACCGAAATCTCTTCGAGATGAGTTTCGCCGTGAGCTTCGGCCACGCCGGCATGGGTCCAGATCTGAATGTTTGGAGTCTCCTTGATCTGGTCGATCAGGTATTGCGACATGGTGCTGGAGAGCGATTCGCCGCGCACAAGAATAATGACGCGCTCCGCGTATCTGGCGAAGTTCATGGCGGCTTGACCGGCGGAGTTCGCGCCGCCGACCACGTAAACGATTTCACCTTTGCAGGAAAGAGCCTCGGTGGCGCCACCGCCATAGTAGATGCCCGCGCCCTGCAACCTGTCTACGCCGGGAGCCGCAAGGCGGCGCCACTGCACGCCGGTCGCGATCATCAGCGCATGACAGGAAATCTCGTTTCCATCCGCCAGCTTGATGATGCGGTAAGAGCCTTCGGCACGGACGCCGACGGCTTCCTGCGACAGGATCTCAACTCCGAAACGCTGGGCTTGCACGACGGCACGACGGGCAAGATCGGCGCCGCTTAGGCCGGTGGGAAATCCCAGATAGTTTTCGATGCGGGAACTCATTCCCGCCTGACCGCCGGGCGCTTCGCGCTCAATCATGACGGTGTGCAGACCTTCGGAGGCTCCGTAGACGGCGGCGGCCAGACCAGCGGGTCCTCCACCGACGATGGCTAAATCGTAAAAGCTGGTTTGGGCGCGGGTGCGCAGGCCGACTTTTTGCGCGACCTCAGCAGGGACGCCTTCGAGAAGCTTGGTACCGTCGGGAAAAAGCACGACGGGAAGATTGGCAGCCTCCGGCCCCAGGGCTTCCAGCAGCAGCTTGGTTTCGGGATCATTGGCGGAAAGCTCGACATCGATCCACTGGTAGGGAACGCGATTGCGCGCGAGAAAATCGCGCAACTCGTAGGAGCGGGGCGACCAGCGCGTGCCCAGCAAGCGGATTCCTTGAAAGGTTGGGCGAAACGAGGCTTGCCAGTCATCGAGCAAGTCGTCGAGTTGCGGATACAAGTGTTCGGTTGGAGGATCCCAGGGCTTCAAGAAGAAAAAGTTGATGCTGGCCTGATTGATGGCACTGATGGCGGCGTTGGTATCGGCGTAGGCAGTGAGCAAGGCCCGCTTTGCGCCGGGAAAGATTCCCATGGCCTGCTGCAGGAATTCGACTCCATCCATGTGTGGCATGCGCTGATCGGCAAGCAGCAAAGCCACGCTGTCATTGCGCACCTTCAACTGTTTCAGCAGATCGAGCGCGCCCTCGGGCGAGTCGCTGCCTATGACACGGTATTCAGCGCCGTACTGCGAGCGAAGATCGCGCTCTATCGCCCGCAGAACATCGGAGTCGTCGTCCACGCTCAGCAAAATTGGCTTGGGCATTGTAGATCCGGTTTCGCGCTCTCGGACAAAAAGATACTCCCACGCTGCATGACTTGTCCGATGGATTGATTAGATACAAAAATCGGAGTTTGGTCGCGCAATTCATTAGCATGGTGATGTAATATTTACGAACAACCCCGGAAGCTCGCGCGTCCACCAAACTATCCAAGTAAATAAATCTGTCGTGATGCGTGCGAGGGAGTACCGCTCTTCCTCGGACGAGGGCAGCCGCGAGCACTGAGTACAATGACTTCGGCGTTCAAAAGGTAAGCAGGCAAAAACATTTCAAAGAGGAATCCAAATGGCTGAATCGAAATCCATCGCAAACGAAAACGAAATCTCCCGAGACCGCCTCGCCGAGCTATTGAACGAGGATCTTTCCCGCGAATATCAAGCCATCATCGCTTACGTGGTTTATTCCCAGGTGCTCAGCGGCGCCCAGTATATGGACATCGCCGCACAACTCGAACTCCACGCCAAGCAGGAACTCGATCATGCCCTGATCTTGTCGCGCCAGATCGACTATCTCGGCAAGATGCCCGTGGTTACTCCCAAACCGGTGCGCACGTCGAAAGATGCGAAAGAGATGCTTCGCTTCGATCTGGATAACGAAAATGAGACCATACGCAATTACCGGGATCGCGTTGGGCAATGTGAGGCGCTGGGAGAATACGCGCTCGCGGAACAGATTCGCCAGATCCTGGTGCAGGAGCAAGACCACCAAATTGATTTAGCTACTGCGCTGGGAGAGGACGTTCCGGACCTTGGCCGCGGTCCGCAGAGACGCGCGCTGCGCGGGCGCCGCTAATCTGGTCATTCATTGTGTTTGTACCCCGGACATGGTCGTGTGTGTGGCCGAGGATCGTCACAATTGTTTTCGGTCAGTCCGAGCGAGTGCTTAGAGACTGATCGGAAGAGCTGGTTGTGTCCGCTCGTTTGTTGAATCCAAAAACCAAAAAACAAAATCGATAAACGTAATCCGATGAACAAAAATCGGCAAGCGTAAATCGGTAGAAAAGGAGATAAAGATATGCCCACTATCACCACAAAGGATGGCACAACGATTTACTACAAGGACTGGGGAAAAGGGCAGCCGATCGTGTTCAGTCACGGTTGGCCGCTCACGGCGGACGACTGGGACGGACAGATGTTGTTCTTCGGCCAGCGCGGATATCGAGTGATCGCGCATGACCGCCGGGGGCACGGCCGTTCCACGCAAACCTGGGATGGCAATGATATGGATACCTACGCCGACGATCTGGCGGCTCTAACGGAAAAACTTGATTTGAAAAATGCCATTCACGTAGGGCACTCCACCGGCGGCGGGGAACTTGCGCGGTATATTGGGCGGCATGGCTCAAAGCGAGTCGGCATGGCAGTCCTCATCAGTTCGGTGCCGCCGCTGATGCTGAAAACGGATAAGAATCCCGGCGGCCTGCCGATGTCAGTGTTCGATGGCCTTCGAGCCGAAATGGTGAAGAACCGACCGCAGTTTTATAAGGACATTACGCTGCCGTTTTACGGTTACAACCGGCCAGGAGCGAAGATTTCGGAAGGTATCCGGGAGCACTGGTGGCTGCAAGGCATGTTGGGAGGAATGAAGCCTCACTATGATTGCATTAAGGCCTTCTCGGAAACCGACTTCACGGAGGATCTTAAGAAGTTCGATGTGCCGACGCTGGTGATGCATGGCGACGACGATCAGATCGTACCCATTGGCGCTGCGGGACTGATGTCGGCGAAAATTGTGAAGGGCGCGGTGTTGAAGGTTTATCGGGGCTTCCCGCATGGGATGCCTACAACCCAAGCGGATCAGATCAATGCGGATCTGCTTGATTTCATCCAGGAACGGAAGCAAGCGGCGGCATAAGGGAGACACGGCGCTCGGCAAGAAGTCTGTCACGACTACCCCGCGCGGGCCTCGGGGGTGGCCACCGCGAATGCAAAAGCCCCGAGGTTGACTCGGGGCTCTATCGATACCAAACACTGTTTGCCGAACTGTTATTATCATAAGTCGATAAAACGGATTGTCAAGACCCTCAAGTGCTGTCGAGTGACCGAGGAGGGCAAGGGAGTCGAACGCTAGTGGCTGAAAAGCCACTCGACTGTTCGGCAAACAGTGTCCAGTACCCACTGGCAATACCCTCCTAAACGCTGCTCGCCGCTGACAATTGTATTGATACGTGCCGCTGCAAACGAGATCAGACGCTCATTATTTTGGGATCGATTGCCGATTTGGGAATCAGCATTGTGGGTAAAAATCAAAGGCGCAGCCGAAGCCGCGCCTTGAAAAAAGCTCTTCTCCGTGACTAAAGCTCCTAGTCCCTAACTCCATCCATAAACGCGCGCAGCTTGCGCGAGCGGGAGGGATGACGGAGTTTGCGCAGAGCCTTGGCTTCGATCTGGCGGATGCGTTCGCGGGTTACGGCGAACGATTGGCCGACTTCTTCCAGGGTGTGTTCGCTGCCGTCTTCGAGGCCGAAGCGCATCTTGATGACTTTTTCTTCGCGTGGAGTCAGCGTGCGCAGGACCTGTCCGGTCTGGTCCTTGAGATTCACGTTGATCACGGCTTCAGCCGGTGAGACAACCGCGCGGTCTTCGATGAAGTCGCCGAGATGCGAATCTTCTTCTTCGCCGATTGGCGTTTCGAGGGAGATTGGCTCCTGCGCGATCTTGAGCACTTTGCGCACTTTCGCGACGGGAATGTCCATTCTCTTAGCGATTTCTTCGGATGTGGGTTCGCGTCCCAGTTCCTGAACCAGCTGCCGTGAGGTGCGGATGAGCTTGTTGATGGTTTCGATCATGTGCACGGGGATGCGAATCGTACGCGCCTGATCAGCAATTGCACGAGTAATCGCCTGCCGAATCCACCACGTGGCATACGTGGAGAACTTATATCCGCGGCGATATTCGAATTTGTCGACGGCTTTCATCAGGCCGATGTTGCCTTCCTGAATCAGATCGAGAAACTGCAATCCGCGGTTGGTGTATTTTTTCGCAATCGAAACCACGAGACGAAGGTTGGCCTCGATCAGCTCGCGCTTGGCCTGCTCCGCATCCATGTCGCCCTGGATGATTTCGCGTTGCGTGCGCTTGATCTCCTGGAACAAAAGGCCGGCTTCGACTTCAAGTTTTTCGATTTCGCTTCTTACAGCACGCGATTGGCGGCGATATTCTTTTTTTTGCTCTTCGCTGCGCGTGGCGTCAGCCTTGCGCTCCAGGTTCTGAGCCTGACGGTCGAGCGAACGCATGCTGTCGACAGTTTTGTTAACACGGTCGATCAGGCGCTTGCGTTCAGCGTTGGTGAAACCCAACTTGCGCACCGCGATAGAAACTCTAACGATGGCGCGGGCCAGGTTGCGGCGGGCGCGGCGATGGTCTTTGGGCCGCTTCTTCTGCGACATTTCGACGTATTTTTCCTGCACCACAGCGACTTTCTTGTAGAGCTTCGCCATGTTGTCGATCTTGCCGGTAAATTCGTTCAACCGGTTTTGCAGGATCTCGTCGGTGATTTCTTCCTCGTCGAAGGTCACGACCTCCTTGATGGAACGCACACCTTTCTTGAGGTCTTCGCCCATGGCTAGGAGTTCGTGAATCACGATAGGAGAGCGCGACAGCGCTTTCAGTACGCGAATCTGACCGCGCTCAATGCGTTTGGCGATTTCCACTTCGCCCTCGCGGGTAAGCAAGGGGACGGTACCCATCTCGCGCAAATACATGCGGACGGGATCGTTGGTTTTCTCCAGAGCACCGGGAGTAAGGTCGAGTTCAACGTCCTCGCCTTCTTCACCTTCGTCAAATTTTTTATCGAGCGCAGCGGAAGGCAGTTTGGGGCCTTCGAGCACATCGATGCCTTGCGTGCCAATGGTCGTGAGCAGGTCGTCCAGGTCTTCGGGACTGACCACGTCGTGTGGTATGAGCTCGTTTACCTGATCATAGGTAAGGTAGCCCTTCTCTTTCCCGGCATCGACCAGCTTTTTTATATCGTCGTACTTGTCTTCAAGAGCCAAGAGGTGTCCTCAAATTCATCAATTCGCTCTCGGAGGAGCGTATGGTAATGTGTTCACAGGTGGGAATCTGGGGCGTCGCGGAGTTGTGCACCTAGCACAAACTTATAGATTGTAGCACATAAGTGCTGCGTGATCTATCACTTGCCCCGCTGAAAACCGCCGTTGCCCGCCGTTGTTCGATAACTCTAACTCTGCTAAATACTTAGATGACTCTCGCCGCCGTTTTGTTTCATGCTGTTTTCTGGCTTCCCAGGGTCATTCTCAATCCTTCTTCGGCCAAACTTGGGTCTCTCAGTGCGCGACTCAGCCGCTCCACCTCGAGAAGGAGTTCCTTCATACGTTCTTTATCGTCGCTGATGCCGGGCTTCTTCAACTCGCGCTGGACCTGCTCCTGCTGACGACGCAGGTGAATGCGCCGCAAAGCACGGCACGCGCCCTCCAAGCGCTCGGCAGTGAGTTCCTCATCTTCTTTCAAAAGAATCGAAGCTAGCATGCGACGCTCGCTGTCGGAGCATGGCACTTCCATTACATCGGCCATTTCTGGTCCGGCATTCAGCAGAGCTTCGACCAGCGACTCGGTGGCGAGTCCTCGATGCAGGCCTTCGCGATGGAACGCGTACTGCGCCTGACGTGCCGGATCAAATTCTTCCTCCGCACCATCGCGAGCGGAAAGGCGCTCTCCAGGCTGCATCTGGCGGGCCGAGGCGAGGGCGCGTATGAGAATACGTTCAGCATCGGTGGCCTGGGCTTCGGGACGCGCTTTTACGGCCGCGGCCGAACGCTCGGAAGCCACATGGCGCAATTCTTGCCGCAACACGGCGGAATCGATGCCCAACTTTTGGGCGATCTCCTGGCTCAGTTCATCGCGAATAATTCGGCTGGGCACGCGTTGAATGTGCGGCAGCAGATAGTTCAGCGCTTTCACTTTGCCTTCGGCGCTGCGCACGGGAAAGTGCGCGCGGGCGCGGTCGATCAGATAATCGAAATACTTTTGCGAGCCGCGCAGGGCTTCGCCGTATGCATCTCGACCTTTGCGGCGGATATACAAATCGGGGTCGAAACCCTGCTCGAGCGAGAGGACCTTGATCTGGAACTCTTCTTCTGTCAGCAAACCCAGCGTGCGCTCGGTGGCTTTTGCTCCGGCAGTATCGGGATCGAAGTTGACCACCACGTTCTTGCTGAAGCGCCCGAGGAGCTTGGCCTGAACCTCGGTAAAGGCCGTGCCGGAACTGGCGATCACATTGTGGAATCCGGCGGCGTAGACGGAGATGCAATCCATCTGGCCTTCGACAAGGATGGCGTAATCGAGCTTGCGGATGGCTTCCTTCGCGTGATCGAGATTAAAGAGAACGCGGCCTTTGGAATAAATTCCCGTCTCCGGCGAATTCAAATATTTTGGGCCGGACTTTTCATCGGTTGCGAGAGTGCGGCCGGTGAAGGCGATGATTTTGCCGGCATCGTTGGCGATGGGAAACATTACGCGGTTGCGGAACTTGGAGTAGAGGCGGGCTTCCGGCTTCTGGGTTCCGGCTTCCGGAGGCGTACTTGAATCAAAATCCCCGCCCTGTCCGCCCAAAGAACGGGCGGACGAGGACGGGGCACCCTCGGCTTGTTTCCAGGAAAATAATCCACTCTCGCGCAAGACTTCTTCGCTGAACTCGGCAGCCATGCGGTCGCGCAGCAGGAAGCCGGAATCTGGTGCATAGCCGATGCGGAAGCCGGCAATCGTTTCTTCATTCAGGCCTCGTCCGAGCAGATACTCACGGGCCCGCGATCCATCGGGGCGTTTCAGGCATTCCTGAAAAAATGCGGCGGCGCGCTCCTGGATATCGAGCAACTGCGCGCGCAGCTTGGCTTCTTTCGCTTCAGTGGGACTTGAATAGGTGGCTTTGGGCAGCGGAATCCCCAGTTTTTGCGCTACCAGCCGGAGGGCTTCGGGAAAAGTTATTTTCTCGATTTTCTGCACGAAGCTGAAGACATCTCCTGATACGCCGCAGCCGAAGCAGTGATAGAACTGTCGCGTGGCGTGCACCGAGAACGATGGCGTCTTCTCGCCGTGAAACGGACACAGGCCCGAGAAGTTCTGCGCCCCGGCTTTCTTCAGCTTGATGTAGTCGCCGATGATGCGGACGATATCCGCCTGCTGCTTGACGGTTTCTTTGAAATCTTCAGTGGGCATGGATGGGCTAGGGTTGTGGCTGACACTCTCCCTTTGGAATTGTGAGCCAGAGTAAGCCTGATGGGAATATACCGGACAGGGATTGCTGTGGAGAAGCTGTGGAAAGAAGGAATGAGCTGAGGAGGTTGGAGGAAAGCCGGAGTCCTATGTCTAAACGTTCGAGCCGGAATTGAATTGTTTCAAAAGCATCCCTATCTCCCTTTCGGCAAACGCTTGGCAGTCAACATAAAGCTTCGCTAATAGGACCGGCTGCGTTTCCAATAGAGCGGGCAGGACCTTCTCAAATTCTAAAAAGGTGCTGCGAAAGGACCTGATTCTCTGCAGGTTCTCGTTCATCCGCTGTGTCCGCCCTGTATCATTGCTCCAGATTCCCCGCCAATACCGACACGTGCGGCAGGTCCCAGCACATCGGCTCCCGTCGTGAGATAGGAACGATTCCCAGCCTGATTGAGCAAGGGTGAGGACTTCCAATGAATCATCCCTACGCTTTTCGCTGTTGCATCTTTTACAAGCTACCAGCACATTGCCCGGCACGTGGAGTCCTGCACGAAGGCGATTCATGCCGTCGAGATGCTCGATGATTGACTCAGAATCCGTCAGATCGCGTGAGCAGTATGGGCATCGACTGCCAAACCGCTCACGGACGAGGTTCCCGTATTCTTCGCCATCAACCTTTATCATCCAACTCTGACTGAGCTTCCGGCTCATCTCGTGAAGGCACATGCTAACTAGCTTGTTTGCCACGTCAGACTTAGCTCGTCGCGTTGCCGAGCGCAGTTTGGAGATGGAGTCCTTCATCTTTTCTCATCTCCTAGAAGCCAATCAACCCCGACGCCCAATACTTCGGCCAGACCCTTGAGTTCATAGTCGAGAACATGACGGAGGTTATTTTCAATTTTGGCTATTGCGGCCCGATCAAGTTGGATTCCCTTCCCAGCAAGCTTCCCCGATAACGCATCCTGCGTTAGGACTGGCCTGCTGTTTTGGCGGGCCGCGGCCACGCGGCTACCGACAATGTTTTTACGCGTGGCTTTCTTCGTCACACCGAAAGGGTATCTTTTGTCCAAAGAGAAAATGTTCTAAACTAGAACACTCCATTGGTGAGGAGGTTCGAATCGAGACTAAATTCAAGTGGTTATATGAGGGCAGACGTGACAAATCTACTTCGGATCCGAAGGTTGACTGAACAAATACGCAAAAAGAATCGACGGCTAATTGAAACTCACAGAGATCCCAATAATGCCGACCGAGCCCTATGGGGTTCTCTGGCCGTACTTACGTTCGCCAGCGTTACAGGTCAGGCCGTAGATCTTGAGGTCGATCCAGAGACAGTACTGAGTGACCTTCTTGCTGGCCTCATGCATTGGTGTGACGTGCAGGAAACCAGCGTCAGCCTGGTGGAATCGATTAGTTTCGAATCAGCCCTAGATCGGGCATGGAATCACTACACAGAAGAATGTCAAGACGCTGCAGAGGAACCCTCATGAAGAACTACGGAATCTACACACGGACGAGCGATCTACTAGCATGGAGGCTTGAAAGGATCACGACGCTTAATCAAGCTCGCATTGAAGAAGAATTCAACTCTCAGTTCGGGTTTCCACATTGATAGCGGGACCGTCAACGTGCTTTCCTAAACTCGTCGAGACATAAGTCTCACACCCTTAACTCCACAACCGTCGCGCCGCCGCCGCCTTCGTTCTGCGGAGGCTCGGCTACGGATTCGACGTGGGGATGCTGCTGCAAGGCTTGGCGCAGGGCTTTGCGGAGGATGCCCATGCCGCTGCCGTGGACGACGCGAACCCGCGGCAGGCCGGCGAGAAATGCGCGGTCGACAAATTTCTGCACTTCGCGGGTAGCATCGTCTACGTTGAAGCCGATGACGTTGATTTCCGAGGGCGCGTTCTGGCCTTCGTTTTCGAGTGATACCGAAATTCCGCGCGCGCGCGCCGCCTTCACCGGAGAATCGGCCGGTCGCGCGCCGGAAATCACAGCGGCAATATCGTCGCGCGCGATCTTCATCTTCATCGCGCCCACCGACACTTCGAAGTGAGAATCATCCAGCTTGCGCAAGACGGTTGCGGCACGGCCGGTGGATTTCAATTTCACGGTGTCGCCTTGGGAGACGTACTTTACGATCTGCGGCTCGGCGTGCGGATCGCCTTGATCGGCGCCGCTGGCATGAGCCACGACGGTGGAATCGAACTGGTCGCGGAATTCGCGGCGAAGCTTTGCTACGCGCCGCTCGGCATCTTTTGCCACTTTCTGTGCGGCGGCTTTGTCCTGGATTGCATTCACCGATTCGCGCGCTTGGTATTCGAAGTCGCGGAGGACGCTCTCCAGCTTCTTTTCCATTTCGCGGATTTTGGCTTGCTGCTCTTTTTTTCCTTCGAGGGCCAGACGCGTTTTTTCTTTTTCTAATTCCTGTTCGCGGGACTGCAGCCGCAGACGGTCGTCTTCAGCCTCACGCAGGCTGGCGTGGAGTCTGTCGAGAAATTCGCCGACATCGCGAGCTTGCGTTCCCAGGCGTGCTCGTGCCACTTCGATGATTGCCGGATTCAATCCCAGGCGCTGCGCGATGTTGATTCCCGCCGATGCGCCGGGCACGCCGATCTTCAATTCGTAAGTGGGTTGCAAAGTGCTTTCGTCGAAGCCCACCGAAGCGTTGATTACTCCTGCGGTATTCGCGCCGTAAACTTTCAACGAAGTGTGATGAGTCGAGATCACGGTCATGCAGCCGATGCGACCGAAGTGCGAAGCGATCGCCACCGCCAGCGCGGCGCCTTCTTCCGGATCGGTGGCTGAGCCCAATTCATCGAGGAGAACCAGCGATTGCGGAGTCGCCGTGCGAGAAATGAAATCGATGTTGGTGACGTGCGCGGAAAAGGTGGAGAGGTTCTGCTCGATGGATTGATAGTCGCCGATATCGGCTAGAACGGCGTCGAACACCGGCATTTCGGCGCGGTCGGCGGGGACTGGAATTCCTGACTGCGCCATTAAGGCCAGCAGGCCGATGGTTTTGAGGGCTACTGTTTTTCCGCCGGTGTTGGGTCCGGTGATGACTAACTGGCGGCGGTTGCCTTCGAGTTCCACTGTGATGGGAACGACGGTTGCGTTTTTGAGTTTCAGATTCCGCTCCAGCAGCGGATGGCGAGCGTTGTGCAGGAAGAGGCGAGCGGCGCTCGCGGGCCCTTCGACTACGCTCAGGGCAGGCTGCCGAGGGCGGCTGTCCCCACTTGGATTTTGCTGGCTTCCGGCGGCCTTGCTTAACTGCACGGCGACGCAGTTGTAATCTTCGGCGAAGCGGGCTTTGGCGAATTGCAGCTCCAGTTCACTCAGCACCGAGGCGGATGCCAGAATTCCAACCGCCTCTTCGCCGATGCGGCGCGTCATTTCGAGCAAGATGCGGTGAACCTCGGCCAGTTCTTCATCGAGCAGGCGAACCAGTTCGTTGTTTTGCTCGATTGTCTCCAGCGGCTCGACGAAGACAGTTTGTCCGCTGGAGCTGGCGCCGTGTACCACGCCTTGCACGCGGCGCTTCTGTTCGATCTTTACCGGGATGACGAAGCGCTCACCGCGGATCGTCACCAGTTCATCCTGCGCTGCGCCACCTTCGGCGAGCTTGCGCAAGTATCCGCGAAGCGATTCCTGAATGATGCGCTTTTGCTTTTCAATCTCGCGGCGAATCCGTGAGAGTTCCGGCGATGCGCGATCTTCGAGGGTTCCATCGGGCTGAATTTTGTTGCGGAAGACCCGGAGGAAGTCGGTGAAGTCGGGGATGTTTTCTGAAAGCGTGCGGGTTTGCCGCCACTCCGTTCGCATGTTCGCGGGAGGATGAAATGCGATCTCGCGCCACTCGGCGGCCCGATCCACCAGCAGCACAACATCACGAATGTCTGTGGTCTCAAGCAGGGCTCCGCCGATGTGAGACTTCTCCACCAATTTTGTAACGTCGAGCAGGCCGGAGAAATCGAAGCGTCCGCCGACGCGGCGAAATTCCCGGACTTCCCCGGTTAATGCCTGTTGCTCTTCAATCCAGGCGGAGTCGACTGACGGCGCCAGAGCGTCGATTCCCGCCTGTCCTAAAGGGGAGGATGCGTATCCTCGCAGCAGTTCGCGGAGGGCGTCGAACTCAAGTACGCGCGCGGAGTGATGGGTCAACGGTGCAGACATCGGATTTTATGTTACGGATTTTATGTTACAGGATTGGCGAGGTGAGACGGCGGGGGCTGAACCAAGGCCGCGAAAATGTGAAGCGGCAATCGCGTTTCAAGAATGAGCTGCCGCCACGGCGCGGGCATTCTGCCCGCCGATCGGCAGCACCAGCACGAACAAGGCTCCGCCCTCACTTTTGTTCTGACAAGTGATCAAGCCCTTGTGATCCTGTACTACGCCGTAGACGGCGCTCAGTCCCAGGCCTGTGCCTTTGCCGATGGGCTTGGTGGTGTAGAAAGGATCGAATACGCGGTGCGGCTCTTTGATGCCGGGGCCGCTATCGGAAAACTGCAGCACCACTTGCTCACCGCGAACCTCAGCACTGACGCGGATCAGACCGCCGCCCACATCCTCGACCGCGTCCAACGCGTTCTCGACGATTTGGACGAACGCTTGAAACAACTGGTGGCCATCGCCCCAGACTTTCGGCATATCTGGATTGAAAGCAGTTTCGATGCGGACTTTTTGATCGTGCCGCTGCAGTTCGCGCATCTGCACGCTGCGCTGCAGCAACATGCACACATCCACCATGGTTTTTTCTCCCGAGCTTTGTTGGGCAAAGCTCAGAAGATTTGATATAAGTTCGCGGGTTCGCTGCGAGTGGTGAACGATTTTGCGTACCAATGTATCCTGCTCGCTGGTCAAACGGTGATTCGACCACAGCGTTTCCGAAGAACTCATGATCGCGGTGAGAGGCAGGTCGATTTCGTTTGCCGCACCGGCAACCAACTGGCCGAGCGAAGCCAATTTTTCTCTCTGCACCAAGTGACTCTGCAGGCGTTGCTCATTTTCGAAACTGCGCCGCGAATTTTCCAGCAGACGAATTAAAGCCTGATCCTGAAGATACTGGCGCACGAAAACGAACACACCGAGAACCAACATGGCAGAAAGAACGGTGAGCATGCGAAAGGTCCGAGTTAGCGCAGGCGAAGTGTCCCAGAGAAAAGTCCAGAGACCGAGCACCGGCAAAGAGAGAATGGCGAGCATGGCCAAGCGCAAGGCTATGGTGCCCCATTTGTCATCTCCGCTGGGCGGGGTAGCCTGAAGCTGCCATTGACGAGCCATCAGCACAGTCGCGGCCATCCAACTGACGGCTCCAATCAGCGGAATGTCGTAGAGACTGCCCGTGGTGTAGACTCCGCTGGTCACCGCGAGGTTTGCCGCCTGCGAGGCCACAGCGTAGAGCGTGCTTGCCGCCATCAGGTTGAGATACACCTTCTTCCATCCGGCGTTGGCATTGCGGGCAACAATTCCCAGCACCAACACCAGTACGCCGTTCTCCACCAAATAAAGATTGCCAAAGTTGCGGTCGTACTCCGCTACATTTAGAGATAAATACTGCGACGGAAATACAGCGAACGCATACAAGAACACCCACCAGACCAGGAGCAGAAGGAAGTCCAAGGTGCCAACACGAAATTTTTGTCCCTCTTCAGCGCGATGCGGACGCAACCCGACGGCCGCGATCATCGGGATCAGGTGAAGAAACAGAAACATATCCAGAGACCAGGGATCGGGGATGGCGGTGTGACGCAACACCTCGTAGTAAGCCCATCCCGCCTGATTGACGGCCCAGAGCAGGGAACCGGACCCAAGTAAGAGCCAGAAGCGGCTGGTGGCGCCGGTCGCCGACCGGGCGTTCATTAGCGCGGATGCGGCAATTGTGAGAGCAATGAAAAGATATCCAAAATCAACGATCGCGGTCAGCACTGGACCTGGCCGTAGGGCCAGCGACACTGCGGCGAAGGCAAGCGTAACTGCGCCTGCCAGCGCGAACCAGCGATGCCGTGCGAACGGACTCATCCGCCTTCATTCTATGGATAGAACCGGCGATTCCCAGATCGCTTTTGGCGTCAGGGAGGTTACTTTCGTCACCCTCCCCCTCGGGTCGGACTCAACTTTCGCGGGCGGCTTTTCTAACGCCGGCGGCGTTCTGAAGGTCGCCTCTCGTCGAACTGCCCCGCCAGAATCAGTTTGAACGCCGGGCGGTTATTTCGGCGTTATACTTGATCTGCCGAGCTTAAAATCCCTGGCACCTTATGGCTTTTCCTGTCACCCGTCTTCGACGGCTTCGTCGCACTGAACAACTTCGCAACCTGGTACGCGAGACTCGGCTGACGCCCGGTGCGTTTGTCTATCCCATGTTCATTTGCCCCGGGGAAGGTGTGCGGAAGGAAGTTCGATCGATGCCGGGGGTGTTTAATCTTTCGGTGGATGAAGCGGTAAAGGAAGCCCGGGAAGTTCACTCTCTGGGAATTCCATCTGTGATTCTTTTCGGGCTGCCCGACAAGAAGGATGAAGTCGCCACTGGGGCGTGGGTGGACGACGGCATTGTGCAACAGGCTGCCCGTGCGATGAAACGCGAAGTTCCAGATTTGCTGCTGATGGGGGACGTTTGCCTTTGCGAGTACATGTCTCACGGACATTGCGGGATCGTAAAGCCTGGAATCTCCCCGCAATCTCTGGGAGCTGCCGCAAGAGACGCTATGCATACCGGGCAGGGGGTGGTGGCAGTCAGGAACCTTAGGGAAAAGGAAAAGGTCATCGAGGAGCTGGCGTCGCTAGTGGCCAGTGCGGTCTCCAAGTTTGAAATCGATAATGATGCCAGCCTCGAACTATTGGCGCGGACTTCGGTTTCACTCACGCGTGCCGGTATCGACATCATTGCTCCCTCCGACATGATGGACGGCCGGGTTGCGGCCATTCGCCGCGCTCTCGATGAAGCTGGTTTCAGCAATACTCCGATTCTTTCCTATGCCGCGAAATTTGCCTCCGGGTTTTACGGACCGTTTCGCGAAGCCGCCGATTCGGCGCCGCAATTCGGTGATCGCCGTTCTTATCAGATGGACGGAGCCAATCTGCGCGAGGCCATGCGGGAAATCGAACTCGATGTGGAAGAAGGCGCGGACATGATCATGGTGAAGCCGGCCATGCCTTATCTTGACGTGATCGCCGCGGCACGGGACCGCTTCGATCTGCCGCTGGCCGCTTACCAGGTTTCCGGTGAGTACGCGATGATTGAAGCGGCGGCCCGCAATGGATGGATCGAGCGCGACCGCGTGATGATGGAATCTCTGCTCAGTATTCGACGCGCCGGAGCCAGCATCATCCTTACCTACTATGCGAAGGACGCCGCGCGATTGCTGGCGTAAGAATCGCTGAGCGTTTTTCGAATCAGTGGTCCCCCTCAGGTTTTTTCTTACCTCACATACAGTCTTCGGCTTAGCTCGTCTACCGTGACCTGAGTCGCGAATCGATACAGCTAAAGCCAGGACCGTAGCGTCGCCTCGCTGAAAGCCCCTAAATTCCGGAGTGGTTTAGCAACTTTTGCCGCCTCGCTTGTCATCTATTAGCGGCCCAGTATCAGCGGCCACTAGCAGGGCAAAGTCTTACTCAGGAATCCAAGCTCAGATTATGACCGTCACTTCGTCTGGAGTTTTTGCAGGCTGTGTTGTGTTGGCAGTTGCCTCGGTATTAGCGAGTTGTGGCGGGACGAGTAATTCGACGAACTCCTCGTCGAATGTCACGGTTTCGCTGAATCAATCTTCCTTGAAGGTTGCGGCGGGCGGGACGGCGCAATTCACGGCGACGGTGCAGAATACTACGAACACTGCTGTGAGCTGGTCGGTGGATGGTGTGGCAGGTGGAAGCGCAACGGTGGGAGCGATCAGCGGTTCGGGGCTATACACTGCGCCTGCTGCGGCGGGAAGCCATAAAGTGACTGCGACCAGCGTGGCGGAAACAAGCGCAAGCGCGAGCGCTGCCGTTACAGTGGTCGAGTTCGGAGCGATCTCTCCGGCGACGGTATTTCTTCCCCCGAGTTCCACGCAGCAATTCTCATTGTCGATGCAAGGTTCCGTTAATTGGGCGGTGAATCAGGTCGCGGGTGGGAATGCCAGTGTTGGCACCATCACCGCCGCAGGACTCTACAAAGCTCCATCGCAGCCCGGAACTTATACCGTAACTGCTACCAGCGCGGCCGACTCTTCCCTGACGGCGAGCGCCACTGTGACGGTCGGCACGATTACGCTTTCCCCAACTTCAGCCGCGCTGGCTAGTTCTCAAATGCAGCAGTTCACACCAACCGCTTCGGCGGGGGTGACGACATTCACCTGGTCAGTGGATGGAACGGCTGGAGGCAGCGCGACGGTGGGCACGATTTCTACCAGCGGTCTTTACACTGCGCCAGTGCAGTCGGGCAGCCATACGGTAACTGCCACGGAGGGGTCGATCACTGGAAGCGCGAGCGTGAGTGTGGTCCAGTTTACGATTACGCCGCCATCTGCCACCGTCGCTCCGTCAATGACGAAGCAATTCTCGGCGACGATTCAGGGGCTGTCGAACCAATCCGTAACCTGGGCAGTAGATGGAACTGCCGGAGGAAGTGCTGCCACCGGCACAATCAGCGCCGCAGGATTGTATACGGCGCCAGCCGCCATTGGGGCTCACACCATTTCGGCAACCAGTGTGGCGGATACCGCACTCACGGGTTCCGCTACGATTACGGTTGTCAACTTCAGCCAGGCGTCGGTTCTCACTTATCATAATGACGACGCGCGCGATGGGCAGTATCTGGAAGAAGTAAGCTTGACGCCTTCGAACGTGAACTCGTCGACGTTCGGGAAGCTGCTGGCTTACCCGGTGGATGGTCAAGTCTACGCGCAGCCCTTGTATATGGCGGGACTCAACATTGCTGGCGGCACGCACGACGTGGTTTTTGTGGTGACGCAGAACAACAGCGTCTATGCCTTCAGCGCGGACGCAACTTCGTCGGCAACGGCACAGACTTTCTGGCATGCTGGCCCGCTCGGACCATCCGTCTACAAGGGCGATATAACGGGCGTAAATCCTAATGTGGGCATTCTGTCGACACCGGTGATCGATGCGAGTACGAACACCATGTATTTGGTCGCAGAGGAAGGTGGCAAGGGAGATCCGACTCCGTTCTTTCTGCACGCGCTCGATATCATTACCGGTGCCGAAAAATTTGGCGGCCCAGTAAATATAGCCGGATCGGTGGCGGGGACGGGGCTGGACAGCTCGGGGGGAAACATTGCTCTCGAACCGGACTGTTATCAACGCATGGGCCTCGCGCTGAATCCGTTCACAAACTGGATCTACATTCCGTTCGGCAGTTGTAACCACGGCTGGATTTTGGCTTACGACAAAACGTCTCTCGCGCAAGAAGCAATCTTCAACGACACGCCGGACGGAGCTGGCGGCGGATACTGGGCTAGCGGAGGCGCGCCGGCAATCGACGACGCGACCGGATATGTGTATTTGATGAGTGGTGTCGACGAGTTAGTGGTGGGCGATCCTGGCACAGGAGATCCCGTAACGAATGGCTATAACGATTCCATCTTTCAACTGGACCCGACTAATCTGACAATTTCAAGTTACTTCACGCCGAGTGACAACTTTACGCTCGCGGAGTGGGACGCCGATTTGGGCAGCGGATCAAACATCCTCGTTCCGAGTACAGCCCCTTTGCCGGTAACTCTTGGAGGAGGCAAGGACGGAAACGTCTTCGTCGTTAACCGAAACGACATGGGCGGTTATAACCCCGGAGGCACGAACAACGTTGTTCAACAGTTACAGATGTGCACGGATGGTTACAACAACATTTTTTCGACTCCAGCCTACTGGATCGGTACCGGTGCGCTTTATTTCCATTGCAACGCCAATGTGATCAGCGCCTACAGCTGGAACGCGAGCACGGCACAGATTTCAACCACACCGACGTCGCAAGGGTCAACGGTGTTCACAACGCACGGAGCGACGCCTTCAATTTCGGCGAACGGCGCGGTTAACGGCATCATCTGGGACATCGACAACTCGGCGTACAGCTACAAATTAGGGGTACCGCAAGGGCCGTCGGTGCTGCACGCCTACGATGCAACCAACGTTGCTAATGAGCTTTACAACAGCTCACAGGCGGGAACTCGTGACACTGCTGGATCGGCGCTGAAGTTTACGGTGCCAACCATCGCGGGCGGGAAAGTGTTTGTGCCAACTTCCAACCAACTCGATATTTACGGTCTGTTGCCGTAGAAAGAGCGCTCAAGTTAGTTTGTGAATATTTTGCTAACACAAAAATAAGGGAGTCTTCGGAAAAACGAAGACTCCCTTTTTAACTAGCGTTTTCAGATCGTTTTCAGTTTAACTAGCTGGCGCGCAGCATCGGCTTATCCGTCTTGGAAAAGTCGGCGCTGGCTTCACCTGTGGAAGCAACGTCCTGGGCACCGGTATGCTGAAGGATTTCTTTCGCGCGCTTGGTCCATTCGGAATTATCGGAATGCACGGAGAGCAGAATGCCGCCGTCTTTCACGCGGCCTTCGTAACGCTTGGCTTCGTATTCCGGAATGCCCATGCCGACCAAAGCACCGGCGATGCCGCCGATCGCGCCGCCTACTCCCACTCCAGCCAAAGCGGCCATGATTGGGCCGGCGGCAATGAAAGGTCCGAGGCCCGGGATTGCCAGCGCGCCGATGCCCACCAGCCAGCCCAGACCGCCGCCAATGACGGCTCCGGTAGTACCACCGGTAGCCGCACCCTCGGGCGCCTTGGTTTCTTTCTTGTGAGCGAAATCTTTTGTACCCACATTTTCAGGAAAGAGCACTGAAATGTCGGTGTTGCGGAAACCTGCGGCTTTCAGGGCATCCACACCATTTTCAACACTCGCATACTCCGGATAAATTCCAAACACTGCTGTATTTTTTCCTGCCATAGTTGATCCTCCTTAGGATGCTTGCCGGTTAATGTTTCGGTTGGACATCGATTTCGTTCGTCACTTTATCCGCGCCTGCAACTTCTGCGGCCTTGGCTTCGACCGCTTTCTTTTCTTCCTCGGAACGCACAGGCCCCTTGAGCGTGACCATTCCGTTTTGCGTGATTACTTTCACGTTATGGCCATAGGTGGAGAGCGACTTGTCGCTGGAAATGGACTTGCGAATTTGCTGAGTGATCTCGCGGTCCGACCGGTCTGCTTTTTGCTGATCCGCAGTAGCTTCGTTTGAATTGCGGTCCTGCTGGTTCATCCTGGTGTTGTCCGCTTGTGGAGTTGCGGGTTGGTCGGCGCTTTGTTGCGCACCGGCCACGGCCCAACCGCCCATGAGAAGAGCAGCGAATAGTGAGGTGCGAATTATTACTTGCGAAGCGAGCTTCATGATGAGTCCTCCGGTAATTCCGATCTGATTCCAATCGCTGGAACCGTCTTGTTTGAGTCTTGATTATTTTTGAGCGCAGCTTAGGCGGGCGAACGGCTGACGATGCCTTCGGGCTGGCTTGATTAATTTTTTGAAGACCTAGCGGCCTTCCGTACCGGTCGGGGTTCGCGTGGAGAAGCGTTCTCGCACCCGGTCGCCGATATCCTGCACCTTATCGCCGATCTGGCCGCGGATTTCTTCGCCGCTTGCCGGGGCAAACAATAAGGCGGCGCCAATGCCTACACCTACACCGGCCACAAAAGTAAGCACGTTGCGGACGGTGTGATCGTCGCCGGAGTACATGTCGGCAGCCTGATCACGCAAATCGGAAACGCGATCGGAAACCCGGCCCACACTATCGGAAACACGGTCCCGCATGTCGCTGGTGAAATTGTTGGTCTGATCCAGAAAATAAACCGCAGTCTTGAGGATCGATCGAATCAAGTTGTTCATCCCAGTCCACCTTTCGTCTTCTTATCGAAATCTATCTGTCTTGTATTAATTAGTTGCGTAAACCGGGTTAAGGGCTTTCGGCAAAATGAATGCGCTCACGATTTAGACGTAACTGTTGCGTCACGAGCGAGTTCGGGACTGTTGATTCAAATTAAACAGGGTGAAAATAGTAATGCGAGGAAGGTCTCAGCGCAATTCGTTCGACGAATCGTGAAGAAGAAGTATTGCAAATGCCGCAGAGAAGTGGGCTTGCATTACAGCGAAATGCGACGTGGGTTGCCCGCTTCGACAGTTGAATTGGCGCCCGACGGAACTTTTTGCGCTCTCAAAAAAATCTTACAAAAATATCCGCATCAGCTCTGACTTAGATCGTTCTCTAAGAGAACGTTCAATACCCAAACAATATAAAAATTCATGGAGGAAACGTATGCCTATGCAACCGCAAGAGCAATCCACCCTCAATGTAAAACTCGTCCACTTCACAAAACAAAACTCGCCAGACGAGCCGGTGCAGGTAGCGTTCGCCGTTACCGATGATCAGGGAAAAGAAGAGATCATCACTGGCGAAGTGCCGTACACTTACGACCTCTTCCATCTCTTTCAGGACAACGGCTGGTTGAACATTCGCCGAGGGGTTGCCTCGATTCGCGAGAGCCGCACGCAACAGCGTCGGGCGATGTCAGCATAGTCAAGCCAAGCAGCTTTAGTACGCTGGAGCCCCAGCTCTGCCTTGGGGTTCCAGTTGTTGCTGTTTTTATGTTTTCTTTTGTCCTGGCTGGAATTGCTCGATCGACGTTACGCTGTTGAGAACGGGTAGGAAGAACGGATAGGAAGGTCGAGCGGGTTACGCCCCAGCTCCCTGGCTCTGGAATTTCACCTCAACCAGGCGCCGGTCCTCGTCGGACACTTTGAACATAGCGCGTGGTTTGAGGTTCATGTAGCTGGCGACGAAGACTTCAGGAATCTGACTGATGCGCGTGTTGTAAGTGTTGACGTCGTCATTGAAAAACTCGCGGCGATCGGCGATGCGCTCTTCCAGTTCGCTGATGCGCATTTGCAGCTTCAGGAAATTCTCGTTCGCTTTGAGCTGGGGATAATTTTCTACCACGGCAAACATGCCGCGCAGTGCGACGGTCATCATCAAATCGGCCTGCGCCTTCTGACCGATGCTGGCCGCATTCATGGACGCGGCCCGCGCCTGGGTGACGGCAAGCAGGGTCTGCTGCTCGTGTTGCATGTACCCCTTCACGGTCTCGACCAAGTTAGGGATCTCGTCGTGACGCTGCTTGAGCAGCACATTGATGTTGGCCCAGGCGCGGTCGTTATCATTACGCAACCGCACCAGCTCGTTGTAGAGAATGACTGTGTACACGAGCACTCCCACTGCAAACAGCAGGAATGCTGCACCCTCAATTACGTTGCTGTCCATCGTCACCTCGACCTGCAGGATATCCCAGTGAAACAGCAGGCAGGGCAGGGACGCAAGTAACTGTCGGGCAACGCGAAAGTCACAGACCGGCAGAAATAAAAAAGGGCTAAGCCACAGCTCAACCCTTCACTTGCAGACTAAATGGGTTAAGGCTTATGCGGAGTCAGATCGCAGGCTTGCTTGACCTCATCCAGATTCAGGCCAGCGGGAGAGAACTCGGCGATAGCGTAACCGGTTCTGGTGCGGACTTCCACATTGAATACCTGGGCGCCGATCATGCCACGAATCGTACCTTTGTCCATGGCCAAAAACCTTCCGCGCACCCAGTTCCAGCCTTTATGGTCGTGGCTTCCGTCAATGCGCACCATGACTTCCATTTTGGGCTGCCCCCAGAAGCCGGGATAATCGGGGTGGCCCAGACGGCTGCCGGGGTTGAAATCGGCATACTGGTACTTACCGTTGGTGCATACGAGTTCGACGCGGGGCTTGTAATCCGGGTCTTCGCGAAGATAGTTGTTCGACAGCAATTCGAAACGAACTTTTTTCGCGGCGGTCATCTTATCTTCCGAGCGGAATTCCATCCACTTGCCGCCAGCGCTGACGCCGTCCTGTTCGTCCTGATAAGGACTCATCGCGCCCTGTTGTGCAAAAGCTGAAACGGCCGCCAAGATAAAACTGGCAATCACTGAATTGGCCGCCCACCCAAAGCGATTTCTATTCCAAAAAAAGTGCAATCCGTTCAAGTTTTCCTCCCCCTGCGAGAAACAATCTTACCTATTGAACCCGGAAAACCGCCAGGAGTTGCACGGCCCGTATACTTTAAATCACGGGGAGAAGAAATCGCGAAGCCAGCTTTGCGAGGGGCAAATCCAGAGAGGGAATATTTCAGTGCATGTCGATTTTGAGATCGATGTAAACCTGGGGGCGGTCATCGAACTGGCTGACTGACCGGGTGTCGCTCTTGCGATTGTTGTATTGCGCGTAAACTTCGTAGTCCACCGTAGAGAGTCCGGGAAAACGATAAGTGCCGTCCTGCCCGACGATGTAGGTTTTGATGGCATGGGTGCGAGTGTTGGTGAGATAGACCACAGCACTGACGACGGGATTATCCTGCCGGTCGAGGACTTTTCCGGAGAGCAACCGGCCCTGGGCCTTATCTTTTTTATCCAGGGCGCTGCCGGTAAGCGAAATCATGAGCAGGAGCGCACAAACGAAAATCGTCGCGTGACGGGAATGCAGTCTCAGAATCATGCTGGTTTGCTCGTCTTCCTCTCGGTTGCCGCGCTATTGAGCTAGATGTAACCCGATGTCGACGCGTTCATCATACTCCACGTGCACCGGAACCTCCTCCACAAGATGTAGAGAATGGCCATCTTGAGTTTTCACGCCTTTGAGGTTGGCGCCGACAATGTAGTCCTCCTTGCCTGCAGCTACGCGAAGAGCAAATTCTCCGCGGTGGTCGGAGTAAAGATCCCACTTTGGTTTCTTGTCGGAAGAACGCCGGATCACAACCTTCACACCGTAGACGGGGCGGTTATCCGGGCCCCAGACGGTACCAAAAATGAGGGCATAGGGATCTGTGGGTTTCAGTTTCTTGGGCGTGGAACCGGCAATAGCCACGGAGGAAAGCCACGAAGCGCAGCAGAGGAAAGACAGCAGGAGAAAAAAGCAACGGAACGTCGGCAGACGGCGGCGGCAGGCGCTAGGCGTCGTCACCGTCTTCGGCCTCAACTTCCTCTTCTTCTTCCACGTAACCCTCTTCCACCGCCTTCAACTCCAGGGGACTGGTGGTGACCACTTCGAAGTCGGTGCCGCACTCCGGGCAGGAAACGATTTCGCCCTCATCGACTTCTTCTTCTTCCACATCCAGATCGGTTTCGCATTCAGGACAAAGCACCATGACTCTTCCACTCCATTCGATATCAGGTTCGTGATTCGATAACGATGTTTAGATAACCTAGGTAATATTTAGATTCTTCCCCCGCCACAGTGTCAAGAGGGCGAGTGCTGTAGGCGACAAGATTATAATTTTGACTGGAAGCCGCTCCACCCTTGACATTTCGCATCCCGGAGACTAAATGATTCCTGCCCTGAAAAACAAATCGTATTGTGTGCTGGTTGCGACGTTATTTGCTGTGATCGGCGCCTCGATGGCGCAAGCGCCCCTGCCGTCAAAACCCAACAGTGTGGAAGCAATGCCAGTGGATTCGCAGATCGCGGCGGCTTTGCAAAAGGTTTCGGCTGAACGTATTCAGGCGAACATTGAGCAACTGGTGAGCTTTGGAACGCGGTCGACCATCTCGGCTCAGGATCAGTCTGCGATTGGTGCGGAACACGGCGTGGGAGCGGCTCGGGAATGGATCAAGTCGGAATTCGAGCGCTACTCGAAAGATTGCGGCGGATGCCTGGACGTAAAAACCGATACGTTTACCGAACCGGCCGGTGAACGGATTCCCCAGCCTACGGAAATCACCAATGTTTATGCGGTGTTGAAAGGAACGGATGCGGCGAACGCCAAGCGCATTGTGCTGGTGACGGGGCACTACGATTCGCGCAACAGCGACATTTTCGATACTAAGGGCGCCGCGCCCGGGGCGAACGATGACGGAAGCGGCACGGCCGTCAGCCTGGAATGTGCGCGCGTTCTGAGCAAGTTGAAATTCCCCGCCACGATTATCTTTCTTACCGTAGCGGGCGAGGAGCAGGGACTGAATGGCAGCCAGCACTTCGCCAAAATGGCGAAAGAACAGGGATGGGATATTGAGGCGGCGCTGAACAATGACATTGTTGGGGGAGACAAGAGCGCGGAGCAGGATCACTTCGTGGTGCGTGTGTTTTCCGAAGGCTTGCCCGCAGCTGCGACGGATCAGGATATACGGCGGATCCGGAGCCTGGGTGGTGAGAACGATTCGGCCTCGCGGGAGTTGGCGCGCTACGTCGACGAGGTGGGACATGCTTATAAGGCCGGCTTGAAGCCGGTGCTGGTGTTTCGTCTGGACCGGTACTTGCGCGGCGGCGACCATTATTCGTTCAACCAGCAGGGATTCGCCGCGGTGCGCTTCACGGAATTTCGCGAGGACTTTCACCACCAGCACCAGAACGTGCGCAAGGAAAACGGTATTGAATACGGTGACCTGGCTAAATTTGTAGACTTCGATTATGTGGCCCAGGTCGCGCGACTGAACGCGGCGACGCTGGCGTCATTAGCTTCGGCCCCGGCACCTCCGGCGAATGTTCATTTGCTGACCAAGGATTTGGAAAATGACTCCGCGTTCACATGGGAGAGTTCCCCCGGAGGATTAGCTACCGGCTACGAAATTCTGTGGCGAGCAACAACGAGTCCGGAATGGGAACACGCGGAGAACGTCGGGAATGTGACCCGCGCAACTTTGAAACTTTCCAAAGACAATGTCATCTTTGCAGTGAGAGCTGTGGATGCGCGAGGGCATGAAAGCTTGCCGGTTGTGCCGGTGCCGGAGCGGTAGAAAAGCGAGCCGGTCGCGCAACCTGATACCATGAGTCTTGCGATTGTCTCTCTTTCTGCAGTAGTTGAGGCCCGCCCGTGCCGATGAATCGTGGACGTACCATCTCGTTGAGCCTGCCCCCGTTCACGCACTGGGTGAAGCGGCTGATTCTGACCTACGCTGGAATTTATCTGCTGATGGCTCTCCTGGAGGTTTTCGCTCCGTTCGCTCACCAGTGGGTGCGCGTCTATCTGGGGCTGATTCCAACGCTCGTCGTACACGGCATGGTCTGGCAGTTGATTACCTATTCCTTTCTACACTTTCAACTGCTGCATTTTCTATTTAATGCGTTGGCGCTGTGGATGTTCGGTTCGCAAATTGAGAGCGATTGGGGATCAAAGCGCTTTTTGGAGTTTTATTTCTTTTGTACCGTCGCAGCTGCGTTGACTTCGGTGGCGGTGAGCTATATGCATCTGCCCGGTCTCTCTCCGACGACAACCACAATTGGCGCGTCCGGCGGGATTTACGGCTTGCTGGTCGCGTTTGGCGTGCTGTACGGCGAGAGCGAGATCATGTTGTTCCCGCTGCCGTTCCAGATCAAGGCTAAATATTTTGTATGGGGCATTGTGTTTTTGACCCTTGTGGGAGCGATTCAGGAGACCGGCGGTGTGGCCAACTTTGCGCATCTTGGGGGATTGCTTTTCGGCTATTTGTATCTGAAATTCCTGCCACGCAAAGGTCTAATGTATGCCGGTTCCGAACGCTATTTCAGCATGCGGAACGAATATTACCGCTGGAAGCGAAGACGCGCCGCGAAGAAGTTTGAAGTCTACATGAGCAAGCACGATCGCAAAGTCGAGTTCGACGAACATGGCAATTACATTCCGCCGGATGACGTGCCACGCAAGGGGAATGGTGGATCGAAATCCGGATGGGTGAATTAAAAGGCCGCGGTGAAAATGCGTTTACAGAAGGCTACGAAACTCCGCTAAGATTTTTTCTGGCAGCTCTTCCCGCCTGGCTTTCCCTTTGAATCCCAAGTCGTGCCCAGCGCCTTCGACCGCGAGCAATTTGGTTTTGGCCGGGATCAGCTTTAGAGCCTGTTCAATCTCTTCGATCGAGGCGAACGGGTCACGCGTACCTTGCACAAAAAGAGCCGGGGTCTTCAGGTCGAAAAAATGCTGGGTGCGGAGTTGGGCCGGTTTGCGCGGCGGATGCAGCGGATAGGACAGCAAGAGCAAGGCCGCAGCATCGACTTCAGGTTGTTCGGCGCAGAGGATGCTCGATTGCCGGCCGCCGTAAGAGTGTCCGCCGAGAAAGACTGGGCCTGGATTCAGGTTCTTCAGCGCGGCGAATGCATTTTTCAATCCGGCGCGATCGCGCTTGCCATCGTGCGGGCTCGGCGGCCCGTAAGGGCGATCCTGACGAAAGGGCAAATCGCAGCGCAAGACAAGAAAGCCAGCGCGGGCAAAAGTTTCCGCCAGTGCCAACAGCAGCGGAGCTTTGCAGTTTGATCCGGCGCCGTGGGTAAGCACAAGGCCCTGGCCGTTTGGTTTTGCGGGACGGTGCAGGAAACCGCGCACGAACGGGTCGACCGAAACGTCGGTATATACCTGCGGAGTGGTTTCGGCGGTCATGGTTACACGCCGATCTCTTCCAGCTTCTCGTAAACCTTCAAGATTTTTATTTCGTTTCCCAGGCGGGCCCAGCAGCGTAGAAGCTCGGGGTCTTCCTGCGCGGTGCTGCGAGCCTGCTCGGAATTCCAGTAGCGCAATAGTACGTAGTGAGAATCGCCGCCTCGGTAAAGCAGGTCGCGGCCGTAGTGTTTTCTGGAGACGATGGATTCGAGTTCACGCATGGTCTCGAGAGAAGCCGCTTCCATGTCAGGCAAAGGCTCCCAGATCGCGATGGATAGATACTCCTGCGACATACCACGCGATTATAGCTTCTGGGAGCGATTGCCGCGCTCGCCTTTCAAGTGAGCTGCAGTCACGTCTTCAGTTGTGACGGTGTGGAGGCGCATGAAGTTGGTGGAACCCGAGGCCTGACGGGTGCCCGCGACTACGCCCAGAACGTCGCCCGGCTTGAGCAAACGGCGGGCTAATAGTTCTTTCTCCGCCACGGTGACCATCTGCTCGGCCGATAGCGCGGGCGCGCATTTCATGGGGTGCGCGCCCCAATAAAGATTTGTACGCTGGGCAACGGTGGCATTCGGAGTGAAGGCATAGATGGCGGCCTGGGGCCGGTATTTGGAGATCATGCGCGCGGTGTTGCCAGTCTCGGTGAACACGGCGATTGCGCCCATGGGCAGATCTTCGGCGGCATGCGCAATGGATTCGCAAATGGTTTCGGCGACGGACAGGCCGTGACGGTCGCGGCGGCGGCGTTGCGTGAATTCTTTCATGTTGCTCTCGGCCTCGACTACGATTCGCGCCATCATGGCGACGGCTTCGCGGGGATAGCGGCCACTGGCGGTCTCCGCGGAAAGCATAACTGAATCGCTGCCGTCGAAAATCGCGTTGGCCACGTCGCTGGCTTCGGCGCGCGTGGGCCGCGGGTTCTCGATCATCGACTCAAGCATCTGCGTGGCCGTGATCACAGGCTTACGCCACTGCGCCGCGCGGCCGATGACATGCTTCTGAATCACGGGAACTTTTTCCGGCGCCATTTCTACGCCGAGGTCGCCGCGCGCCACCATGATGCCATCGGAAGCCTCGAGGATTTCGTCGATGTTATCGATCGCCTGCGGCTTCTCCAGCTTGGAGATCAAGGGCATGTCGTATCCCAGCCCGACTACGATTTGCCTGACCATGTTTACATCGGCCGCGGTGCGAACGAAAGAAAGCGCAACCGCGTCCACCCCATGCTTCAGACCGAATTCCAAATCTTTGCGATCCTTCTCGGTCAACGCGGGAATCGATAACGCGGTGCCGGGCAGATTGATGCCCTGATGCTCGCCGAGGGTTCCGCCATTCAGAATGTCGCAGACCACATCCTTGCCGCGAATGGTGCGAACGCGCAGTTCGATCAATCCATCGCGCAAAAGAATGCGAGCGCCAACGCTGACCTCGCGGGCAAGATCCTGAAACGTCGTGGAAATGCGGGTGGGAGTGCCGGTGATGTCGCGGGGAGTAATTATTACGGTGGAACCGCTTTGCAGGACGATGGGTTCGTGACGTTCGAGGCGGCCGGTGCGGATTTTGGGGCCTTGCAAATCCTGCAGAATACATATGGTGCGATTTTCTTTTTCGGCGGCACTGCGCAGGCGCTGGATGTTGCGGGCATGATCGTCATGCGATCCGTGAGAGAAATTGAGGCGGCCAACATCCATGCCCAAACGCATCAAGTCGCGCATGGCGGCCTCGGAGTGGCAGGCCGGACCGATGGTGCAGATGATCTTGGCGCGGCGATTAACGGCTATGACCGGGCCCTGGGAAGCAGAGCTTTTCACAATGAGCGGATTTTCCTTCGCGATTTCTGGCTTGTGCTGTTTCATGGGTTAAATGTCAGAATCGGTTTCAACCGGGGAGACACTATTGTAACCGTTGCGCAAGTTTCGTTCTCTGCGCTGGTGATTTGTTGAGCGGCAGAAATTATGCGCGAGGGCCGCTGATCGCGGTCAATTCTTTGCCCAGCATGGCGCGCGGGAACAGCATGGCATTGAATTCAGCGCCGATGAGGACGACCAGGGAAACCATGTACATCCATACCAGTAGTGCGATACCAGCGCCGAGCGATCCGTAAATGATTCCGTAATCCCCGTAGTGCTGCAGGTAGAGGCCGAAAAGCAATGTGGTGGAGAACCACAAACAGGTGGCGATCGTTGCGCCGGGAATTACGGTATGCCAGGGCTGGGTACGGGGCACTGCATTGTGATAGATGAGTGCAATCACGGCGATGCTGGTGAGAGTCGCGATGAGCCAGCGAATGCACGTCCACATCAGCAAAATGTAGGCGCTGAATTCGTGTGCGGTATAGAAGAGGATGGTGGTTTCGATCTTGCTGCCGAAGGCCACCAGCAGAGTAGAGAAAGCCATGGGGACCAAGGCAAACACGACGAGCAGGAATGAGATCATTCGCTCTTTGACCAGGCCCCAGACTTTTGGCAGCTCATAACACCGGCGGAAACCTTCCATCCAGGAAACCATGACGCCGGAGGCAGTCCAGAGCGTTAGTAGAGAAGCCGTGATCAGCAGGCTGACGGGGCGCTGGGCTGCGCCGCGAAGAAAATTCAGAACCGTGTTACTGCCTGCGGGCAGAATGCGCGACAACGCATAGGTGATCTCGCGGAGATATGGAGCGCCTTTGCGCGAGGCAGCTAAAAGCGATCCCACAACCAGCAGCGCGGGGAAAAAAGTGAGAATTAAGGAATACGCGGAGGCCTTGGCGATGGTGAAAGCGTCATGCTCGAAGGCACGCCAGAAAGCCAGCCGCAGTAGGCGTAGAAAACGAAGCATGGCTGGCCCTAGCTTAGGACTAGAGAGCGCGGGTTGCAACGAAGGAAGCGGAAGAGGTTCCTCGATTGGCACTCGCTGAGCGTTTGCGTGCATGAATGGTTAGTAATGGGTAGCCAGCAAAAGGATGCTGCGAACGAGTGGTTCTCGCCACTCGCTTTACAATTTCTTACACAACTCTCGACCGTTCTGGCAGCGTCTTCTACCGCCTCTCACGGGCGACAGGACGTGAGCCAGTAGAGATCCGTCGACTTCGCGGACGTTTCGCTTCGCGAACCGGCCGCTCCGCTCAGGATGATACAAAAACCGGGGCGAAACTGGTTCGCCCCCGCAGTGTACTTTACTTTGGCTTACTCCGCAGCAAGTTCCTCGGTCTCGCCCTCATGACGCATCATTTCGAGAGCGCGCTCAGCTTCTTCGTAAGCAGCCGAGACTTCCGCCTGTACCTTGGCGGCGGCCTCTTCCATTTCTGGCGAGAGCCGCACGTTGCGGTAGTACTCCATGCCGGTTCCGGCCGGGATGAGGCGGCCGACGATGACGTTCTCTTTCAGGCCGCGCAGGTGATCGACCGCGCCTTGGATCGAGGCTTCGGTAAGCACGCGCGTGGTTTCCTGGAACGACGCCGCCGAGATGAACGAATCGGTGGAGAGCGAAGCTTTCGTGATGCCGAGAAGCAGCGGGCGTCCGGTAGCCGGCTTGCCGCCTTCCTTGATCACACGCTCGTTCTCTTCGCGGAAGCGGAACTTATCCAGTTGCTGCTCCAGCAGGAACGTGGTGTCGCCCACGTCCTCGACCTTCACCCAGCGCATCATCTGGCGGACAATCACTTCGATGTGCTTGTCCGAGATGTTGACGCCCTGCAACCGGTAGACTTCCTGGATTTCGTTGACCAGGTAAGCCTGCAGTTCTTTTTCGCCAAGGACAGCCAGAATGTCGTGCGGGTTGAGCGGGCCATCCATGAGCGGTTCGCCCGCTTTGACACGCTCGCCTTCCTGCACGTTGATGTGAACGCCGCGCGGCACCGAGTATTCTTTTTCGGTTCCGTTATCGGCCTGCACATACAGTTTGCGCTGGCCCTTGGAGACTTCGCCGAATTTCACCGTGCCATCGATTTCGCTGATGACCGCGGTTTCATGCGGCTTGCGGGCTTCGAACAATTCGACCACACGCGGCAGACCACCGGTGATGTCTTTGGTCTTGGTAGTCTCGCGCGGGATCTTCGCCAGCACGTCTCCCGGAAAGACCGTGTCACCATCCTGCACCATGAGGTGAGCGCGGGAAGGCATGAGGTAGCGCTTGCTGCCTTTGCCTTTGACCACGATCGCCGGCTGGCGCTTCTCGTCGGGCGAATCCGCGACGACGTGCCGCGACAATCCGGTAACCTCGTCCACTTCTTCGTGCAGCGTGACGCCTTCCTGCAAGTCCTTGAACTGCGCGGTGCCGCCGATTTCGGTCAGGATGGCGAAGGTGTAAGGATCCCACTCGACCATGACCTTCCCCTGCTGCACCTGATCGCCTTCGTTGACTTTCAGTTTCGCGCCGTAAATTACGGAGTAGCGCTCGCGTTCGCGGCTTTTCTCGTCGACCACTGCGATCGAGCCTTGGCGATTCATCACCACCAAGTCTCCGGATTTGGACTTTACCGTTTGCAATCCGATGAAGCGCACCGTGCCGCTGTTCTTAGCATCGAGGCGCGACTGCTCGGAGACTCGAGACGCCGTGCCGCCGATGTGGAACGTACGCATCGTGAGCTGCGTTCCGGGCTCGCCGATCGATTGAGCGGCGATAACGCCAGTCGCTTCACCGAGTTCGACCAAGCGGCCAGAGGCCAGATTGCGACCGTAGCACATCACGCAAACGCCACGCTTCGACTCGCAAGTGAGCACCGAACGAATCTTCACTCGCTCGATTCCGGCAGCCTGAATGGCGACCGCGAGTTCTTCGGTGATTTCATTGTTGATGTCGACGATCACGTTGCCGTCGTAGTCTTTGATCTTCTCGAGCGAAACGCGGCCCACAATGCGGTCGCGCAACGGCTCGATAATCTCGCCGGCTTCAACGATACCCTGGACGTAGATGCCATCTACGGTGCCGCAATCGTATTCGCTGATGATGACGTCCTGCGCCACATCGACCAGACGACGAGTAAGGTAGCCGGAATCCGCCGTCTTGAGCGCGGTATCGGCCAGTCCTTTACGAGCGCCGTGAGTCGAGACGAAATATTCGAGCACCGTCAAACCTTCACGGAAGTTCGCCGTGATGGGTGACTCGATAATTTCGCCGGAAGGCTTGGCCATCAATCCACGCATGCCGGAAAGCTGACGGATTTGCTGTTTCGATCCGCGAGCGCCGGAATCTGCCATGACGTAAATCGGATTGATGAACCCTTCTTTATCGGCGCGCTGCATTTGACCGAACATCTCATCGGCAACTTTTTCCGTAATCGCCGACCAGATTTCGATGACCTTGTTGTAGCGTTCGCCGTTGGTGATGGCGCCGTCGAGGTATTGCTGTTGCACGGCGACGACCTGCTTCTCGGCATCCTTGACCAGCGTTCTCTTGCTGTCAGGAATGACCATGTCGTCGATGCCGATGGAAAGGCCGGCTCGGGTTGCGTACTTGAAGCCGAAGTCTTTCACTTCATCGAGCATCTTGACCGTGGTCTCGAGTCCGAAGCGCAGGTAACCGTAGTTCACCAGCGCGCCGATACCTTTTTTCTTCAGCAGGCCGTTGATGTAGGGCATGCCTTCGGGAAGGTGATCGTTCAAGATCGCGCGGCCCACGGTCGTGTTGATGAACATGCGCTCCACCTGAATCGGTTCGGTGTGAATGATGTCCTGATCGTCGTAGGCCGTGGTCAGGTCAATCAACTCGCCGGTATAGCGCAGGCGAATCGGAGAGAGGGTTTCCACCTGGCCCATTTCGAGCGCCAGCAGCACTTCTTCGATGTTGGCGAAGACGCGCCCTTCACCTTTTGCACCGGGCTTGGCTTTGGTCAGATAATAGAGACCGAGCACCATATCCTGCGTAGGAACGGTGATCGGCTGACCGGACGCCGGCGAAAGAATATTGTGCGAGGCCAGCATCAAAACACTGGCTTCCACCTGCGCTTCGGGTGACAGCGGAATGTGCACGGCCATCTGATCGCCGTCGAAATCCGCATTGAATGCAGTGCAGACCAGTGGGTGAATGCGAATGGCTTTGCCTTCCACCAGCACCGGCTCAAACGCCTGAATGCCCAGACGATGCAGCGTGGGAGCGCGGTTCAGCAGCACGGGGTGATCCTTGATGACTTCTTCGAGAATGTCCCAAACGATCGGCTCCTGCTGCTCCACCATTTCTTTGGCTTGCTTGATGGTAGTGACGTTGCCCGTCTGCTCGAGCCGGTGATAAATGAATGGCTTGAACAATTCGAGCGCCATCTTCTTGGGCAATCCGCACTGGTGCAGCTTGAGTTCGGGACCGACCACGATGACGGAACGTCCGGAGTAATCGACGCGCTTGCCGAGCAGGTTCTGACGGAAGCGGCCCTGCTTGCCTTTGAGCGTGTCAGACAGCGACTTCAGCGGGCGGTTGTTGGCGCCACGCAGCACGCGGCCACGGCGGCCGTTGTCAAACAATGCGTCGACGGCTTCCTGCAACATGCGCTTTTCATTTCTGACGATGACTTCCGGCGCGTGCAGGTCCATCAACTTCTTCAACCGGTTGTTTCGGTTGATGACGCGGCGATAAAGGTCGTTCAAATCCGACGTGGCGAAGCGGCCGCCATCGAGTGGAACGAGAGGACGCAACTCCGGCGGAATGACCGGGATGACGTCGAGAATCATCCAGCTCGGCTTGTTACCGCTGCGGCGGAAGGCCTCGACCACTTTCAGGCGCTTGGTGTACTTGAGCCGCTTCTGCAGCGAGCTCTCATTCTTCATCTTCTCGCGCAGTTCGACGGCAAGGCCATCGGTGTCGATGCGCTTGAGAAGTTCCTTGATCGCTTCCGCGCCCATCATCGCTTTAAAGCCAGCGGGACGGTATTGCTGATCGAGTTCGCGGAACTTGGCTTCGTCCTTGATGACTTCGCGCTCTTTTACCGGAGCATCGCCGGGCTCGACTACCACGTAGGCCTCGAAGTAAAGAACGGACTCGAGGTCACGCAGAGAAATATCGAGCAGGTGGCCGATGCGGCTGGGCAGTCCCTTGAAGAACCACACGTGCGAGCAGGGCGAAGCCAGCTCGATGTGCCCCAGGCGTTCGCGGCGAACTTTCGAGAGCGTAACTTCCACGCCGCACTTATCGCAGATGACTCCGCGATGCTTCATGCGCTTGTATTTGCCGCACAAGCATTCCCAGTCGGTTACCGGACCGAAGATGCGGGCGCAAAACAGGCCGTCCCGCTCCGGTTTGAAGGTGCGGTAGTTGATAGTTTCGGGCTTGGTGACTTCGCCATGTGACCAGCTCCGGATTTTCTCCGGAGATGCGAGGCTGATCTTGATGGCATCGAAATCGGCTATCGTGTTTTGCATTTCGAACGGGCTCGAACGAAACAAGGTGTTCCTCCGCTTCCTGCTCTCATGGCAACGGCCAGTTTTGGCCAGTTGCCAGTTTTTTTATGTTTCGCGGTAGCTGAGAGCCTTGGCTCTGCGAAACGTTTCCTTCAAAAACTCGTTGGCGGCGCTACGTTAGTCTGCTGCCGCGCTGGCCGCGGGACGCTTCTCGCCAGTCTTGATCAACTCCACATCAAGACAGAGCGATTGCAACTCGCGGATCAGCACGTTGAACGATTCCGGCACGCCGGGCTCCATGGCAGCTTCGCCTTTGACGATGGCCTCGTAAATCTTGGTACGGCCGTATACGTCGTCGGACTTCGCCGTCAACAGCTCCTGCAGAATGAACGCTGCGCCATAAGCTTCCAGCGCCCAGACTTCCATTTCTCCGAAGCGCTGTCCGCCGAACTGCGCCTTGCCACCCAAAGGTTGCTGGGTGATGAGCGAGTACGGCCCGATGGAACGCGCGTGAATCTTGTCGTCCACCAGATGCGACAGTTTCAGCATGTAGATGTAGCCTACGCACACCGGCTGTTCGAACTCGTCGCCAGTCATGCCATCGTGCAGAGTCGTCTTGCCCGATGTTGGCAGGCCCGCGTGCTCGAGCAGCGCCTTGATTTCGCCTTCTTTAGCGCCATCGAATACGGGCGATCCCATATAGACTCCGCGAGCGAGTGTAGGTGCGAGTGCTTCTAGTTCCTCATCGCCCATCTCGCCGATGGTGTCTGCAAGTTTCGAATCCTTGAACAGGGCTTTCAACTCGCGGCGAATCGCTTCGGTGCGCGTGTTTTCCTTGAGCAAGTTGGAAATCTTCTCGCCCAGGGTGTAACCTGCCCATCCGAGGTGGGTTTCGAGAATCTGGCCCACATTCATACGGCTAGGTACGCCGAGAGGATTGAGCACAATCTCGACCGGCGTTCCGTCTTCGAGGTACGGCATATCCTCTTCCGGCAGAATGCGCGCGATGACGCCCTTGTTGCCGTGACGGCCGGCCATCTTGTCGCCAACGCTTAGCTTGCGCTTCATCGCGATGTAGACCTTGACCAGCTTAATCACGCCCGGCGGCAACTCGTCGCCCTTGGTGAGTTTTTCTTTCTTCTCATTGACGATCTTTTTCAGCACGTCGATTTGCCGCGAGGTCATTTCCTCGATCTCGTCGATCTGCTCATTCACCCGCGGATCCTTGTCGGCATACTTGATGCGCTTCAGGTTCCGCGTGGAAATACGCTCGATCGCGTCGCGATCAAGGATGTTGCCCTTGTTCAGCAGGCGTTTGTTGGTGCGCTCGTCGTGCAGGTCGGCCTGCACTTCCTTGCCGCCGAGAATATTTTCTAGACGCTTGAGGCGCTCGTCGGTAAGAATGCGGATCTCGTCGGACAAGTTCTTTTCGAGCTTGCCGATCTGCGCCGCTTCGATCGACTTCGCCCGCTCGTCCTTTTCCTGGCCCTTGCGGGAGAAAATTTTCACATCGACGATCACACCCTCGATGCCCGGAGGACAGTAGAGCGAAGCATCGCGGACGTCGCCGGCTTTTTCGCCGAAGATGGCGCGCAGCAGTTTCTCTTCCGGCGTGAGCTGAGTTTCGCCTTTCGGCGTAACTTTGCCCACCAGAATGTCGCCCTGCTTGATGCTGGCTCCGATGCGGATCACGCCTGCTTCGTCCAGATTGCGCAGCATCGATTCGCTGACGTTGGGAATATCGCGCGTCACTTCTTCCGGACCAAGTTTCGTGTCGCGCGCTTCGATCTCGTACTCCTCGATGTGCAGTGAAGTGTAGTAATCATCCTTCACCATCTTCTCGGAGACGAGAATCGCGTCTTCGAAGTTGTAGCCGCGCCACGGCATGAAGGCCACGAGCACGTTGCGCCCGAGCGCCAGCTCGCCGTGATCGGTGCAAGGACCGTCGGCGATCACTTCGCCCTTCACTACGCGCTGTCCCTTCTTGACGATGGGCTTCTGGTTGATGCAAGTGTTCTGGTTCGAACGCTTGAACTTGGTGAGCTGATAAATGTCGCTACCCACCTCACGCGAAAGCTGCGTGGGATGGTGTTCGCCTTCAACGCGCACGATGATGCGGTCGGAGTCGACGGAATCGACGATGCCGTTGCGGCGGGCCAGAACCACGGCACCTGAATCACGCGCAGTAACGCCTTCCATTCCAGTACCAACGATCGGCGCTTGCGCGCGGAGCAGAGGTACGGACTGGCGTTGCATGTTCGCACCCATCAATGCACGGTTCGCGTCGTCATGCTCAAGGAACGGAACCAGCGATGCGGCGACGGAGACCAGTTGCTTTGGGCTTACGTCGACGTAATCGACTTCGTCGCGGCTCACCAGCACAAAGTTGCCGGCCTTGCGGGCGTTGACCAGTTCGGCCACGATGCGGCCTTTGTCGTCGAGTTCCACGTTGGCCTGCGCGATGGTGTGCCGGTCTTCTTCCCATGCGGAAAGATAGAAGGAGAACGGATCGATCTGCGCCGGCTTTTTGCGCTTCTCTTTTAATTCATTGTTAATCTTCTCGATCTCATGTTTCTCCATGTGATCGCCGACTTTATAATCGCTGTCTCCCGTGTTGACCACGGTGACGTAGTCGATCACGCGTCCGCCTTTGATCCGGCGGTAGGGCGATTCGATGAAGCCGTAGTCGTTGATGCGGGCGTAGCAGCTCAACGACGAGATCAATCCGATGTTCGGACCTTCCGGCGTTTCAATCGGGCAAATGCGGCCGTAGTGCGTGGGATGAACGTCACGCACTTCGAATCCAGCACGTTCACGCGACAGACCGCCCGGCCCAAGCGCCGAGAGACGCCGCTTGTGCGTGATCTCGGAGAGCGGGTTGGTCTGATCCATGAACTGCGAGAGCTGAGACGATCCGAAGAATTCGCGAATCGCAGCCATCACTGGTTTCGCGTTGACCAGGTCGTGCGGCATCGCCGTCGACATTTCCTGGTAGACGGACATTTTTTCCTTAATCGCCCGTTCCATGCGGACCAGGCCGATGCGGAACTGGTTCTCCATCAACTCGCCGACTGCGCGCACGCGGCGATTGCCGAGGTGATCGATATCATCGACCGAACCGATGTTCTTGCGCAGCTTCAGCAGGTAGCCGATCGTTGCGTAGAAATCATCGGGATCGAGAGTGCGCTTGTCGAGACTGGTGGCGTCCTGATTTTCGAACAGCTTGATGTTGAACTTCAGCCGGCCGACCTTCGAGAAGTCGTACTTGCGCGGATCGAAGAACATGCCATGGAACAAGGCCGTGGCCGTGTCGAGCGTCGGCGGATCGCCGGGACGCAGCTTGCGGTAGATCTCGATCAACGCTTCCTGCGGAGTCTTCACGGAATCGCGCTTCAGGGTCTGGCTGATGACCGTGCCCACATCGTCACGCTCGGGGAAGAACAGGCCCATCTCGACCACACCAGAGTCGAGAATCTTCGAGACTTTATCCGCTGTGAGTTCGGTGTTGGCTTCGAGCAGCACTTCGCCGGTGGTCGTATCGACCACATCAGCAGCAGCCCATGCGCCTTCGAGATCGGTAATATCGACTTCGATCTCGGAGATTTTCGCCTTCTGAATTTCCTTCAGAATAGCGGCGTTCAGCTTGCGGCCGGAGTGCGCGATTTCGTCGCCTGATTTGTTCTTGATGCTGTGTGCCAGCTTCATGCCCAGCAGGTTGGTGGCTTTCTCGCTGTTGGGGTCGAGGGTCCAGTAGAGCTTCTTGTCTTTGATGGCGATGCGATCGACGGTATAGAACGAGCGCAGAATATCCTCGCCGGAGCGCAGGCCAAGCGCGCGCAGGAAGATCGTTCCCAGGAACTTGCGCTTGCGGTCGATGCGGACGTAGAGCACGTTCTTCTGGTCGTACTCGAATTCCACCCACGATCCGCGGTAGGGAATGATCTTGCCGAGGAAATAAGTGCGATTGTTGGCGGTTTCAAAGAACACGCCCGGCGAGCGGTGCAACTGGCTGACGATGACACGCTCGGTCCCATTAATAATGAAGGTGCCGTTCTGCGTCATCAGCGGAACATCGCCAAAGAATACTTCCTGCTCTTTAATGTCGCGGATCGAGCGGTTGCCAGTCTCCGCGTCCTTGTCGAAAATCGTCAGACGCATCGTGACCTTGAGCGGAGCGGAGTAAGTCATGCCGCGCTCCTCGCACTCGGCCACGTCGTATTTCAGTTGCAGTCCGACTGGGTCGCCGCACTTGTTGCAGAAATCCGGCGTGTTGGCGTTGTAGGTGCCGCACTTCTGGCAGAGTACATCGCCGGGATGAAACGGATCGGTGATGACGGTATTGCCGCAGTTCTTGCAAGTGGTACGCAGATGGTGTAGTCCCTTCAGGTGACCACATTTGCACTCCCAGTTACCAATGGCGTAATCCACAAACTCAAGTTGTGATACGTTGCGGAAGTCGGTGATCGGGAAGACGGACTGGAACACTGCCTGCAATCCGCCGTCTTCGCGCTCGCTGGGTAGTTTATCCATCTGCAGAAAGCGGTCGTAGGAGCGCTTCTGGACCTCGATCAGGTTCGGGATCTGGATGGTGGCCGGTATTTTCGAAAAATCAAAACGTTTACGGAAGGCGTTATTCTTCATCGTCAAGAACTCCCAATGTCAGGCGCAGCCGAGCGCTGCGATTACCCGCGGAATGTGGGGCGCAAATCGCGCCGCGCTGCTTAGCTGTTGTAAACCTGGCTGTTTTGAACCCGGCTGTTTTGAACCGGTGTAGCGTGTTGATGCCTGGAAAACACGACGGGGCGCCCGCAGGGACAAGTGTTCCCGCAGACGCCGTGCAAGGCGTTTCGCCAATCTAAATTTGTAATCTTTCGCGCCAGTTTCCTTCGGCCGTTTCCGTTCCGCCTGCCCGCGGAACAGTGCCCAAGCTTCCCTGCGGGTCTCGCCCGCGATGAGTGAGGCCAGGGGAAGCGGTGTTAGTTTAGATGCTAACACCACCGCCCAAGCTTCACAACTAGAACGTAAAATATTTCGTAGCGCCGCCGTCTCGGCGGCTGTCATAGCGACAGCCAGCCAGAGGCTGGCGCTACAAAGGCTATTTCACTTCTACGACAGCGCCGGCATCGGTAAACTTCTTCCTAATGGTCTCGGCTTCGTCCTTGGAAACACCCTCTTTGATGTTCTTGGGCGCTCCATCCACCAACTCCTTGGCTTCCTTCAAGCCCAGGCTGGTGACCTCTCGGACTGCCTTGATTACATTGATCTTGTTGGCGCCGACTTCCTTAAGAAGAACGGTAAACTCGGTCTTCTCTTCGGCCGGAGCGGCGCCTGCTGCCGCCGCGCCGCCGCCAGCTGCCATCACCGGGGCTGCCGCTGCCGCCGAGACGCCAAGCCGCGCTTCAAGTTTCTTTACCAACTCTGCCGCATCCAGCAGCGACAAAGCCACGATTGATTCTTCCAACTGTTGCAGGTCTGCCATGTTAAGTTCTCCACTCTTCGAGTTATGAATTTGCTTGCTTTCGTTATCTTTGGCCGGGTTTCCAGTGCGGCAGGTTCTTTTCCTGGCGCCAGACAACGCCTGGATCAGAACCGCGCAACCCCTGACTTACGGATAACCAAATCTGCGGGGACGGCTTTCACCGCCCCAAAACTGTTCCGGCTTCAACTGCGCTACCGGCAAATTTGAGTCGAGCTTCGCTTGTGCGGGCGGACGAAGGCGTCCGCCGCTCCACGAGCTATGCTTCCTTGAACTTGTTTTCCTTCACGCCCTGATCGACTACTACGGCCAGATTGCGGCCCACGGCATTCATAACCGTGACCAACCGCTGCGCCGGCGCGTTAATCAGGAACAGCAGCTTCGAGTAAAGCTCTTCCTTCGATGGCATACTGGAGAGCGCTTCAATCTCTTTGATCGAAATCACGCGCCCCTCGACCACGCCTACTTTGAAGGTGAACTCAGGCACGTCTTTGGCGTACTTGGTAAGCGCCTTGGCCATGGCCACGGGATCGCCCGTGGTGTAGGCGATCGAGGTCACCCCCGTCAGATTCTTCAGGCCCTCCTCGATCTTGGTGCCTTTGGCGGCGCGCTCGACGAGGGTATTCTTCACCACTTGATATTTCGCGCCCGCGCCGCGCAGAGCCTTCCGCAGTTCGTAGTCTTGAGGCACGGTCATCTTTGTATAGGTCGCGACGACCGCGTTCGAAACGTTCTTCAAATCGGCGCTCAACTTCTCGACTTGCTCTTTTTTTCTTGCTTTCGAAACCGCCATGTTCGATTCCTCTTAATCTTTATATTCTCGTGTAGGAACGGACGCCTTCGTCCGTCCAAGCGCTTCAGCGCCGAGCTTACGCTTTCGCCGCCGTCTCAATTGGAGAGGTGTCCAGCAGAATCCCCGGCCCCATCGTCGAACTCAGCGTGCATCCTTTGATGTACTTGCCTTTCGCAACCGACGGCTTGGCCTTGATCACGCTGGTGATCAGCACCGTGGCATTGTCAATCAATTTATCGGGCGAAAACGAAATCTTCCCCACCGGCACGTGCACCAGCGCAGTTTTGTCGGTACGGAACTCAACCTTGCCAGCCTTCACTTCCTGCACCGCTTTGGCCACATCGACCGTAACCGTGCCCGTCTTCGGATTCGGCATCAGACCTTTCGGTCCGAGAATCTTGCCCAATCGTCCAACGGATTTCATTACATCGGGAGTGGCGATCAGCGCGTCGAAGTCGGTCCAGTTCTCTTTCGTGATCTTTTCGACCATCTCTTCGCCGCCGGCATAGTCGGCGCCTGCGGCCTCGGCCTCTCGGATCTTGTCACCGGAGGCGATGACCAGAACCTTTTTCGATTTGCCCAGACCGTGCGGCAGAACTACAGTGCCGCGCACCATCTGATCGGCGTGCTTGGGATCGACTCCCAGCCGCAGAGTGATTTCGACGGTCTCGTCGAACTTTGCGAACTTGACTTTCTGCAGGAGCGGAACTGCATCCTGCAGGGTGTAAGGGCGCTTCTCGACTGACGCGTGCGCCTTGGCGATATTTTTTCCTTCTTTTTTCATTTGCTTTTCCTTGTCTTCCACCGCTCATCATTGCTTCGGTGAGCCGTGGTGATTAACGACGATTGAGCAATTGCAAAATTGGTAATTGAGAAATTTAAAACCGGATGACCTCGCTACTTCAATCACTCAATTACAAAATTGCTCAATTACCCAACCACTTCAATTCCCATCGAACGCGCAGTCCCGCGGACGCTCTTGATCGCGGTTTCCACCGATGCGGCGTTCAAATCGGGCATCTTCTGCTTCGCGATGTCTTCCACTTGCTTGAGCGTCACTTTGCCGACTTTATCTTTATTCGGCGTACCCGATCCCTTGGCGATGCCCGCAGCGCGCTTCAACAGAATCGACGCCGGCGGAGTCTTGGTGATGAAAGTGAAGGAGCGGTCGCTGTAAACCGAAACTACGACCGGAATGATCAGCCCTTCCATTTCCTTCTGATTGGTCCGCGCGTTGAACTGCTTGCAGAACTCCATGATGTTGATCTGCGCCTGACCCAGGGCCGGTCCCACGGGAGGAGCCGGTGTCGCCTTGCCAGCCGCGATCTGTAGCTTTACGAAACCTGTTACTTTTTTTGCCATGATTCCTCGAAACCTCTATTGCCGATTGTCAATTCCGAATGTCGATCGTTGAAAAGTCGACACTTGGAAATCGGAAATCGAAAATGCCCTACGCCACCTTCTCCACCTGATTAAACTCCAACTCTACCGGAGTGGAGCGGCCGAAAATTGTGACCATCACTTTTAACGTTTCGCGATCTTCGTTTACTTCATCCACAATGCCCTGGAAGGTGGCGAATGGCCCTTCGGAAATGCGCACGGTTTCGTTCTTCTCGAACTTGACCTTGAGTTTGGGCTTCTCGCGGCTATCGGCTACCTTGTAGACGATGTGCTGCACTTCTTCGTCAGAAAGCGGCGTGGGCTGCTGGCCGGTGCCGACGAAGCCCGTCACGCGCGGCGTGGATTTCACCACGTGCCAGACGTGGTCGTCCATATCCATTTCAACCAGCACATAGCCGGGATAGAACATGCGTTCGGACGTATATTTCTTGCCGCCACGAACTTCGGTGACCGACTCGGTCGGGATCAGCACCTTGCCGATCCTTTCCTGCAGGCCGAATGCCGCTACGCGCGACTCCAGCGACTCTTTCACCTTGCGCTCAAACCCGGAGTAGGAGTGGATGATGTACCACTTCATATTCGGATTGCGAGGCGGCTCGCCGCTTGGGGGAGCGCCATCCGCGGTCGGCGGTTGCTCAACACCTGCTGCCGCTTCGTTCTTTTCTTCGTCCTGCATGATCAAGTTAAACTCCGGTGCTGCGTTCTGACTTAGTGCCCGAAAGAGCCATACAAATAGGAAACGCCCTTCTGCAGTATGTTATCGACAATGAAGAAGAACACGCCGAAAATGAATACCGTAACCACGACAACCGCCGTGGTGGCCTGCACTTCCTTCCACGACGGCGCAGTAACCTTACGGGTCTCGGTGCGCACATCGTTGTAAAACACCTTCACCCGCTCCGGCCAGGATTTAATCTGCTCTCCGAAACTTCCGCGGGCGGATGCGACTGAGTTTGCCATTTTCTTTGTCTCCACTCCCATACTTCAACTTCTCCTTACCCGGTTGCTGCGGCCCCCTTCCAGCATCTCTCCAAAATCTGGCAGGGGCGGAGGGATTCGAACCCCCAAGTCCGGTTTTGGAGACCGGCAGTTTAACCGTTGAGCTTACGCCCCTATTTAACCACCGCCGTCCGCGAGATCCTTCGCAAAGAACGCTCAGGATGACGCCAGCGGGCTCCCGCTCCGCTCACGCCCGCTAAACGGCGTTATTTAACCTCTTTATGCGGCGTGTGCTTGCGGCAACGGTTGCAGAATTTTTTGAACTCCAGCCGTTCCGTTGTCGTCTTCCGGTTTTTGGTGGTCGAATAATTGCGTTCTTTGCAATCACCGCACTGTAACGTAACAATCTCTCGGGGCATTGCTCACTCCGTATTTCCTGTGTGGCGCGGGCGCCCTCGCCCGCGAACCTTTATCGATGCTGCATGCAAAGCGGGCGAGGGCGCGCGCTCCACAAATTCACCCCTACTGCACAATCTCCGAAATCGTTCCCGCGCCTACCGTGTGTCCGCCTTCGCGAATCGCGAAGCGCAGGCCTTTCTCCATCGCCACCGGTGTGATGAGTTCGATTACCAGGCTGACATTGTCCCCCGGCATCACCATCTCGGTGCCCGCGGGAAGTTCCGCCACTCCGGTCACATCCGTCGTGCGCAAATAAAATTGCGGACGATATCCCTTGAAGAATGGCGTGTGCCGTCCACCTTCTTCTTTGGTCAGAATGTAGACTTCGGCTTTGAACTTGGTGTGCGGCGTGATCGATCCGCCCTTCGCCAACACCATGCCGCGCTCCACATCTTCTTTCGCAATGCCGCGCAGCAGCAGACCGGCATTATCGCCCGCCATGCCTTCGTCGAGTTGCTTCTTGAACATTTCGACGCCGGTGACCACCGTCTTGCGCGTGTCGCGAAAGCCGACAATTTCTACTTCCTCGCCGACTTTCACTTTGCCGCGCTCGATTCGTCCCGTCACCACCGTGCCGCGACCTTGAATCGAGAAGATGTCTTCGATCGGCATCAGGAACGGCTTGTCCAGTTCGCGCGCCGGCTGCGGCACGGACTTATCAACAGCTTCCATGAGCGCGTCGATCTGCTTCTCCCACTTCTCTTCTCCATTCAAAGCGCCGAGCGCAGACAAACGAATCACCGGCACATCATCGCCCGGGAACTTGTAGCTCTTCAGCAATTCGCGAACCTCGAGCTCGACCAAGTCGAGCAGCTCAGGATCATCCACCGCATCGCACTTGTTCAGCGCGACCACGATGTAGGGCACCCCGACTTGCCGCGCCAGCAGCACGTGCTCGCGGGTCTGCGGCATCGGACCATCGGTCGCCGCCACAACCAGAATCGCGCCATCCATCTGCGCCGCGCCCGTGATCATGTTCTTGATGTAGTCGGCGTGGCCCGGGCAATCCACGTGCGCATAGTGCCGGTTCGCCGTCTCATACTCCACGTGCGCCGTCGCAATCGTGATTCCGCGCGCCTTTTCTTCCGGAGCGTTATCAATGCTGTCGAAAGACCGGAACACAATCTTCGGATTATGCTTCTGCAACACCTTGGTGATAGCCGCCGTCAACGTGGTCTTGCCATGATCAATGTGACCAATCGTCCCTACATTGCAGTGCGGCTTATTCCGATCAAATTTCTCTTTCGCCATAATTCAGCTCTAGCTCCTAGCTTTTTTGCTTAAAACCTTGTCATCCTGAGCGGCGTTCTTTGCCGCGAAGGACCTATGCAACTTCTTTGCGGGCCGCCCGCGACCAGCGGCCGTCGCTCAGTAATACTGATACAGCTTCTTAAACTTGTGTCGCAGCGTTTGATCTACCGATTCCAGCTTCGACAGGTAGAACTCGCGCATCTGCGCCTGGTCCGACAAGGTCAACGATCCGTACAACTGCTTCGCGTTCAGCCCTGACGCGCCTGCCGCGGCTTCCAGCGATCTGGCGGCCAGGATCGCATCGAAATCGCGGATCCGAATTCCCTTGCGATCAAGCTGTTTCAGGAACCGCTCAACCGCCGCCGGCTGAAACACCTGTTCGATCGCTTCTCGCAGCTGCGCGAACTCTTGCGCCTTTTCAATCTTGATCGTCGCCTGCTCAAACGCCATCTTTTACTCTTAACCTTTACTCAATCTGGAGCGGGAGACGGGAATCGAACCCGCGACCAACAGCTTGGAAGGCTGTGACTCTACCACTGAGTTACTCCCGCCCTTGAAACAGCTATCAGCTATCAGCCGTCAGCAAACCCAGCGGCTAAAGCCGCTCGTCTACTGACTCCAAGCGGCACGGCTAAAGCCATGCCCTTTCACAAACCCTATGGAGCCGATGACCAGGATTGAACTGGTGACCTCTCCCTTACCAAGGGAGTGCTCTACCAACTGAGCTACATCGGCCCTGAAACCAGCTGTCAGCTATTAGCTTTCAGCTCTCAGCCAAAACCTGCTCATTCCGGGTCGCTGTCGCCATCTGGATGCAACACATCTTTGCGGCGCACCCAGCTCTTGAAAGCGAACAAACCAAGAATCAAGAGCGTCAGCGTTCGGATCCGGAAATCATCCAGCGTAGCCAGCGCCAGAATTCCCAAAGCCGCATACGCTACAAATACCATGGCCAAGCGACTCATATTTCTGATCCCTCGCAAAAACCGCTCGGGATTTCGCCAGCGGACTCGTTCTCAGCCTGCCCTGAGAAACTTCGCATCGCGAAGTGCCGAACGGGCCCGCCAAACGGCTCAAATACTGGTGCACAGGGAAGGATTCGAACCTTCGTACCTCGCTAGGAGGGACAGATTTACAGTCTGTTGGCTTTAACCACTCACCCACCTGTGCAAAAAACTGCCGGGCGATGCAGTCGCGCGACCCATCCGACAAAGCAAGAAAGAAACTTGGACAAACTCTTGCCTTCGCTCTTCGGAGTTTCGCGAAATAATTTTCGCAAACCAAGTATTCGCAAAGCAGGGAAACCAAGAATCGCGCCTACGGACTACTACGCGAAGATCACTACACGCCGGAGTACGTTCCGAATGGAGTGTGTTGGAAAAACCTGTTGCGCCGCTGCTTACCGAGCCCTGCTGCCTGCCGGAAGTTCGTGCTGAATTTCGCTTCCGGACTTTCGTATGCTGGAGCTGGCGAAGGGATTTGAACCCCTGACCCTCTGATTACAAATCAGATGCTCTACCACCTGAGCTACGCCAGCAACAGGGAAACTTGCGCCTCTAGGCACAAGTATACCCTCGATCCCTTCCAGATGTCCGGGACAATTAGTTAAGATATCACAAGCGCTAAATTGCACGCAACCATTCCTTGCGCCGGTACTGTTACAGTTTGAAATTCACAGACTGCAAGCGATTCGCCCGCCTGTGGCATCATAGTCTCGTGACGATCAGCAAAGGCAAACAACGGCGCGACACAAATCAGTTTGAAAAGTTTATCGTTGACGTGACAACTGGCCAAGTTGAAGGGCCCGACCCCAATGCTGTTTAGGGCAGCGCTAGATCGTTGGGAGAAAAGGCGGAAAGGCGAGAGCTGCTAAACTCTTGCCCGCAGAACGTAGGGCAATCGCCCAGAACGTCGCCGCAATGCGCTGGAAAAAATGAACCCGTCGATGTATTGGACGGGTTCTGGGTAGAACGTCGAGTTGGATGGTCTGTTACTTTTTCTTTGGGTTGTGGATGGGCACGTGTTCGTGCTCCGTGGTTTTGGGATGCCTGTCCGCGTAGGCATCCGTGACAAAGCGGCTAGTAATAGAACTGCGGCTCACTGGCTTTTCGGGGATGGTTTTGTTTTTCTGACTCATAGACTGCTATCCTTGAGTGGGCAACTCCGCCCACTCGGTAGATGAGTTGGAAACTGGCATCCCAGCCAAGGTCTGATCACCTTGGCTGGGATGGTCTTGGTACCTGCCTACCCAGACACCGGGCACAGGAATCCCGTAAAAAAATAATCTTGCACCGGAAGGTACGACAAGGTAGGATGTGGATGGTTTCTGCATCTACATCACAACCTATTGTGGCCTTCCGACCGCTAGCCTCACCGCTAGCGGTTCGGTGCACCTGAGCTATTTTCCTTCCCTTCGCCTGAAGACGCAAGTAATTTCTGCAGCTTCTACAGGCCCCTACCGGAATCCGGCTGTCCCTCATTGAATGGCAGAAGCAGGTTTTGACCGTATCGCGGCGCAATTCGGTCTAGCTTCTCAATGAAGTCATCATAGGTTTCACTGAGTTTCATGGTCGCAACGACGGCGCCCAGATGCTCGCGCAACTTGGGATAGCCAAGGTTTGCAGTGAGACGCTGAAAATACTTGTGTGTGGGACGTCCTGCTTCATTGCGCCGTACCGCTTTTTTCAGTTCTGACAAAACATTTGGCGCCAGCCTCTTGTAAACGATGTCATTAGTAAGGCATCCGAAATACTGCGGTCGCTTGACCGAGTCGAAACGGTAATCGAGACCTCGCAGCCTGAACAGATGCTCATAATAATCGGCGGGGAAGGTGGGAATGTATGGCTGTAGTTCTTTCGCGATGAAAGCTTCGAGAATTCTTGCTAGAGCGTCCAGCGGACGCTTGTTTTGGTAGCCAGTGGCCTCATCGATTAAAGCGATGATTCCAGTGTGAGCCAGCGCGCGCATGAGAATATCCGCCGCTTGGGCGATGTTCTCTTGGCTCGGCAATAATTTACGGGCGTCGCGGGCTTTCAAGAAAACATCACAGATCATCGGATATAGTTCGCCGCGTAAACCATGCGCGACACTGCCGCGTCCTACCTTGTACATATAGCGATTACTCAGACCTTGCGTCAGATCTTCACTGATGAATTCGCGCAAATTCGATGCAGAAAGAATTGGCGGAAGACTGGCTGCCTCTGCATCAGCTCTGGCGCGGCGCCAGTGCGAACCTCCACGCTTTCCTCCAAGGGATTTAACCAATTCCCTTTCCGACACCAACCGGACCACTTCGCCTTGTGTAGTTATCACGGCACAAGGAATGGTGTGACCAACGATTGGCAGATCGCCCATGGCGTCCGGTTCGTAAATCTCGCCTTTACGGATTTCTGCCCATCTCCGCCGGGCGGCTTTCGTTGCTAAGGCAGTACGCTCGACGGGGGTAAGTTTTGCCATGCGTGCGGCACCAGACCTTACTCTGCCAGTGGCGCCGTCAATCGTCGTTGCTAAATTTTCTTCCATTGAATTAACCTCAATTCATGCTAGCATACATGTCAATACAGGCATTAATTTATCAATATGCGAACATCTCCAATGGCCCCAGCCTCGAGCTTATGTCCAGCAGTAAACCGATTAGACATCACCCGCCGGGACGGAAGGGGCGGCCGATCCGAGTCCGTTAAAATTTCAAACTGTACAGTACCCTTGCTCCTACCGGCAACGTTTGGGGCGAGGGTCAGTGATATGATTTCAGCCCTGACCGCATTCCATGCGAATTAGACGTACTCTCCCGATCTTTCTGACGGTGATCTTGATCGTTGCCGCGGTGACGATTGCCGTGCAACTGCGGAAGCAAGCTCCACCAGAAGCGGCCCGGCTATTGCCTGGGGCGGACGCTTTTTTTTATATCAATCTGGGTCGAATCCGAAGAGCGACCGGCGGCAAGGCGCTGCCTGCGGTAAGCCACGATCCGGAGTACGAACGCTTCATCAGCCAGACTGGATTCGAATTCGAACGCGATCTGGATGAAGCGGCCTTCGCCGTTCACTATCCGGGAAATTGGCCGGGAGGTGGAACCGGCGGTTCGGCTCCGGAGCCGCGATTCTCTGAAGTGTTGAAGGGAGAGCTTCAGGGCGAGCGCCTTACTGCCTATCTGCGGACGATCGCGCAAGCGGTGGAGAACTATCAATCCATCGAGATTTACACGCTTCGCGTAGAGGGCAGATCGGTGCGGGTGGCTGTGCTTAATGCCGATCTGGTAGCAGCCTCCAATCATGACGACCCCGCGGTGATTCGCGGCATGGTTGACCGATCGAAGCGGCTGGCCTCGCCGTTCGGGGGTCCAGCTCTGCTGCGCCAGTTTTACAAGCACGTGCAGCTTGCCAGCCTGGCGTGGGCGGTGGCGCGCATTGATCCTGCGGCGCTCGGAGGAAGTTCCTGGAGCTCGCTTTTCACAGCACCAGCCACGTTGGTTGTATCCGGAAGCTATCTCAGCGCGCTCCATTTAAATCTGAAGGCCGATTCGGTTCACGTTCGCGCCGAAGCTTTTACGAGGAATCCGGAAGACGCGCGGGCTATGATCGACAAAGTAAATGTGTTCCTGGCATTGACCCATACGGGCGAAACTGCTGTTGGAATGCACGGCACTGACCCGGATGTGAAAGCTTTATTCGACAGCATCTCAGCCAAACAAGCCGACGATCGCGCAGTGGTGAATGCCTCTGTACCTTTTGGTTTCCTGCGCAAGATGCTGGCGGAACCGGGGCCTGAGGCGCCGCAAGCGAGTCAATCTTCGGCAGAACCGGCCGCAAAATCACGCTAGCGGCACTCGACAAATCCTGCAACTAATCGCCGCGACAAACGTCTGATGCGTAGAGATGCTATGCGCAGAGTTCCGCAGGTAGAATAAAGAGGCATGTCCAGCCTTCCACTTCCGATCGCCGCATTTTTCGCCGGCCTGATTTCATTTCTGTCGCCCTGCGTGCTGCCGCTGGTGCCGGGCTACGTTTCACTGATTTCGGGCGCGGGAGTGGATGAACTGAAGTCGTCGCAAGGCCGGCTGATGCGGCGAGTGATGACTAACTCCGTCGGATTCATACTCGGCTTCAGCGTGGTGTTTATTACGCTGGGGGCGATCTCGACCGAGATTGGGCAGATCGCGGCGCAATACAAACACACGCTTGCGATTGTGGCGGGCGTGGTCATTATTCTCTTTGGCCTTCACCTTACGGGGATTCTGAAGATTAAAGCGCTGTACTCCGACACGCGCCTTCACGAGTTGAAAGGTGGCAGCACGCCGATCGGAGCTTTTGTGATCGGGTTCGCGTTCGCGTTCGGCTGGACTCCGTGTATCGGGCCGATTCTCGCGGGTATTCTTACGCTGGCGGCCGCACAGGATACGTTATCGAAAGGGATGATCCTGCTCGCGATTTATTCTTTGGGGTTGGCGGTGCCGTTTTTGCTGACGGCCCTGGGAGTGGAGCGTTTTCTGAAATTTTATAGCCGGTTCCGCTCGCACATGCATGCGGTTGAAGTAGCCTCCGGCGGGTTGTTGATCGCGTTGGGAGTTTTGTTGGTGCTGGGACGATTTACCTTGATCTCGAATTGGCTCTCGTTTTTGAACCGATTTGCTTTGTGAGATTGTAAGACGATTTTTGAATGGAGTGTTCTTGTGAAACGCAATCCTCTTACGCTTGTGGTGGTAGCTTTTGCGGTGGCGCTGATGCTGTACGTTGGGTTTCATGCAGCGCGACGCAATGGGCCGTCGTTTGCGCCCCGTCTGGCGCTGGCTAGTCCCGCACCGGATTTCACTTTGCAATCACTCGACGGTAAGACCATGCGGCTCTCTGATTTCCGTGGCAAAGCTGTGCTGCTCAACTTCTGGGCCACGTGGTGCGGTCCCTGCAAAATCGAGATGCCATGGTTTGTCGAATTGCAGAATCAGTATGCGTCGCAGGGTTTTCAAATCGTTGGCGTCGCCATGGATGATGCCAGCAAAGAAGACATCAGCAAGTTCGCCAAGGACATGGGCGTGAACTATCCCATCCTGATTGGAAAAGAATCGGTTGGCGATGAATATGGCGGCGTGCCGGCCCTGCCGGAGAGCTTTCTGATTGGAAGAGACGGCAGGATTGTCGACAAGATCCTGGGACTGCGGGGCAAAGCGGAAATCGAAGACGCGATTAAGAAGGCTCTGGACACGAGGCCTGCCGCCAGCCAGGCATCGATACCCCAGGCGATACCCGGCGCGCGCGAAAACGGACCTGCTCTGAGGTAATGCAGCGCGGCGGGCTGATTGTTCTACTATTCAGTAAGCGGGTTTAAGTTTTGCGTTCGGCGCGAATCTCGACAGCCGGCAAGATGAACGAAGAAACGAATTATTCCGGTAAAAAAGAGCTATCGGCTCGGTGGCGAGCCGTCCTGGTTGCTACGCTGTTGCTTGCAACGGGCGCAGCGGCGCAAGTGCCAGGCAAGGCACCGACGCTCTCGATTGCTCCGGTGCCACTGACGACGGCACAGCGAGCTCAGGCGACGATGGTCAATTTGAATTTCCGCGTGCCTCCCGGATACCACATTAATTCGAATACGCCGAAATCTGAGTTCCTGATTCCAACTGCCCTTAAGATGGATTTGCCCACCGATATTATCCTCGGGAAAATTGAATATCCGGCGGGAGAGGACGCGAGCTTCCCGTTCTCGCCCGACGAAAAACTTAGCGTGTACAGCGGAGATTTCACCATAGCCGTGGCGGTGCATCCGCTGCACTCGGTGGTGCCGGGAAAATATGTGATGCACGGCGTATTGCGCTACCAAGCCTGCGACAATGCTGCCTGCTATCCACCAAAGACCGTGCCGGTGAGTTTTGAAGTTAAGGTTGTGAAGGAACCACCGCAGCATCGTGCCAATCCAGCGCAGAGCCCGCATATCCATAACTAGCGGTCACGCCTTCCTCGCGTTGTCATTCTGAGCGGAGCGAAGAATCCTATAGCCAGCGCGATGTGTGTTCGCGGCAGGGATCCTTCGACTTCGTGAGGTCATTCGCTTCGCGAACGACCTCACTTCGCTCAGGATGACAAGAGATCAGGATGAGAAGAGGTCAGGAATTGGTTCGTGGTGGCACGTTGGCGACGGCGAGTATCGTACCGGCATAGAGCAAGGTGTCAAAAAAGTAATTCAAGCCCTCGACCTTCACATCCGTACTCGGGTCCAAGAGAGACGTGGCCAGGATTGGCCCGTAGATAAAGATGACGAGCAGCACGATCCACGCGCCAAGATACGTTGCCGCCATCCGCGTTTTCTTCGCCAGCAGGATGCATGTGCCGCAAATCACCAAGATCAGGCCGGTGAGATAGCTAATGATCATGCGGCCTGGGATCCAGATGGGCATGAATTTTTCCAGGGGAACGCCCGGGACATTGAGGGGAAAGATAAAGTGCTCGACGCCATAAAATATGGCGGCGATCCCGATCACGATGCGGCCAATGGTGATCAACATACTTCCGCGTCTATCTTTGGCGCCAAGCGCAGCCCCGGCGAGAACCCAGCCTCCACAGCCAAAGGACAACTCGCGCAGCAGTAGGGTCCAGATGATCCGGTCGTGAGGTTTAGCCAGCGCTCCAGGCAGGTCCATCGTCGCCACGAAAATAAACATCATGCAGCCGAACAGCAGACCGGACCACTGCACCAGAATCTTTGTAGCAATGCTCAGCGACGCGGCGATCAGCGCCACGCCCACGAAATATGCCCAAAACAATTTCCAGGGCATATATGAGGGAACCATGGCCGAGAGTCCCTGAGCGGCGGAAAGGTGCAGCGCGCCGAAAACGGCCAGAGGCATCGCGAAACACAGATTGCCCAAAGCAACGACCTTGTCCAGGGGTCGCACCCGCACGAGGTCCGCCCACGCGGCCCATAAGCCGATCAGAAAAAGTACGATTCCACCAGTGCACATGGAGAAAACCGTACGGGAGAACTCGAAGAACAAAACTCCAGGGAAAGCGGTCATTATCATATGCAGGTTCACGCGAGCCTTAGATACTGCAAGGCGAAGCAGAAATCATAACGCTTTTAGACTGCACAGGGCGGAAAACGTCAGGGTGAGGCATGAATCTTTTCTGCTTTAGTCCTTGGTCGCTGTGATTCAGAGCGAAGCGAAGCATCCCGATTGTCACCGGAATGAGTGCGAGCTTAGGAGTCGGCTTTCCCAAAGCGAAACTCGAATCCGAAACTTCTTCACCAATTTCTTCAGCGCAAGCTTGCGGATCGCTGGACTCTGCCACTAGGCTGCCTTGGGGGCCCGTGGTGTAATTGGTAGCACGTAAGCCTGTCCAGCTTTAAGGTGCGGGTTCGAATCCCGTCGGGTCCACCGTTTCCCTTCTTTGGTAGGGAAACTTGAGAGGAGCCTCAGGACAGGGAGGCTCCTCAAAGTAACCTTGACTTCGTGGTTCTGGAAACCGATAATGTGTGTGAAGCTGGACAGGCTTACGCCCCGAGTGGAGTTGCGCTCGGGGTTTTGCATTCGTGAAGCATCCTTACATGGCAGATTTTGGATCCGAGATCGACGAAGCACTCCGTTCGGCGGAGAAACTTCCTCGGGACCAAGTCCTTCGTTGGATTGATTCGGCTGAGGATCTGTCAACTCTTGCAAAGCTGTACCGGATTACGGGCGAATTTTACCACCGCATTGATCCCGATCTCGGGAAAGAGACAACTTGCGCCTTGATCCAGCGCTACCTCTTGGAATGTATTCGACAAGGCGTCCAAGACGAGAATGAGGAGATTGAGGACCGGTGGGAGGCAGCCCAGTCGCTGCACGTTTGGTTTCGACACATCCTCGAGATGGGAGACTCAAGCGCGATCCTGGCCCGAGCGACGCAAGCCGTAACTAACCTATTCCTTACCAGCGGAGATGATATTCGCAATGCGATCGAGCAAGGATTTCTCGAGCATGCCCTAGAAACAGCGGATCTCCGTCCCTATTTCGAGTATTGGTCTAAAGACGAGCGTCTTCACGATGCGTGGGAACGGGCACTGAACTGGGGAAAAGCGCATCCAGATTACATGTGGGGGCTGTTTTCAGGGGCGGGGCCGCACAATAGCGCAGGATGAAGAGCGACGCTCTGAGCGATAGAGCAGCCAAGTCTTAGTTCTTCCCTCCCTGCTTCTTCTCCACCTTCGCCCAGGTATCCTTCAGCGCAACCGTGCGGTTGAACACCGGCTCGCCGGGTTTCGAGTCCGGATCGACGCAGAAATATCCCAGGCGTTCAAACTGATACCGGCCGCCGATGGCGGCGTTGGCTAGCGAAGGTTCGAGCTTCGCGGACGTGATCACTTCGAGCGAGTTCGGATTGAGGTTCGCGGTGAAGTCCTGGCCTTCTTCCACGTCGCTGGGATTTTCTTTGGTGAACAGGTTTTCGTAAATACGGACTTCGGCGTCGACGGCATGCGCGGCCGAGACCCAGTGGATCGTGGATTTCACCTTGCGTCCATCGGGCGAATTGCCGCCGCGCGATGCGGGATCGTAAGTGCAATGCACTTCCACAATCTCGCCTTTTTCGTTTTTAACCACACTCTGACAGGTGATGAAGTAGGCGTAGCGCAGGCGCACTTCGCGTCCGGGTGAGAGGCGGAAATATCCCTTCGGCGGAACTTCGCGGAAGTCGTCCTGCTCGATATGGAGCATGCGGGAGAACGGAACCTTGCGCGTGCCCGCGTTCGCGTCTTCGGGATTGTTCACCGCATCCATTTCCTCGACCTGTAATTCGGGGTAATTGTCGATCACGACTTTCAGCGGGCGCAGCACCGCCATCACGCGCGGGGCGCGTTTGTTCAAGTCTTCGCGAACGAAGTGCTCGAGCATGGCCAGCTCGATCGAGCCATTCGTTTTCGAGACGCCAATGGCGCCGCAGAAATTACGCACCGCTTCGGGCGTATATCCACGGCGACGGATGCCGCCGAGCGTAGGCATGCGCGGGTCGTCCCATCCGCTGACGCGGCCTTCCTGCACCAACTGCAGCAGCTTGCGCTTGCTCAGCAGAGTGTAAGTGAGGTTAAGGCGGTCGAATTCGATCTGCCGCGAGGGAAAAATTCCCAGCTGTTCGATGAACCAGTTATAAAGCGGGCGATGGTCTTCGAACTCCAGAGTACATAGCGAGTGCGTCACGCGCTCGATGGAGTCAGACTCACCGTGCGCATAGTCGTACATCGGATAAATGCACCATTTATTGCCGGTGCGATGATGCTCAGCGTGCAGGATGCGGTACATCACGGGGTCGCGCAAGTTTAGATTGGGCGAGGCCATATCAATCTTCGCCCGCAGAACACGGGAGCCGTCCGGGAATTCGCCGGAGCGCATGCGCTCGAACAAATTCAGATTCTCTTCCACCGAGCGGTTGCGATAGGGGCTATCTTTTCCCGGCTCGGTCAGTGTGCCGCGGTGTTTGCGAATTTCATCGGCCGTCAGATCGTCGACGTACGCTTTACCATCCTTGACGAGCTTGATCGCCCATTCGTAGAGCTGTTCGAAATAATCGGAGGCATAGAAAAGACCATCCCACTGAAAGCCGAGCCACTTTACGTCTACTTTAATGGACTCGATGTATTCGGTTTCTTCTTTCTCGGGGTTGGTATCGTCGAAGCGAAGATTGGTGTGTCCACCGAATTCGTCGGCGAGGCCGAAATCGATGCAGATGGCTTTGGCGTGACCGATGTGCAGATGGCCGTTGGGCTCGGGAGGAAAGCGGGTTTGCACACGGCCGTTGTGCTTATTGGTCTTGAGGTCTTCGAGAATAATGTCGCGGATAAAGTTCGATGGAGCGGGCGACGTCGAGGCAACCACAGCTTTTTCTCCAGCTTCAGTTGGCGGATGAGGGGGATTCATTCACTTTAATCTTATCGCAAGCGGGCCGCGAGAATCGCTCATGGAGGGGCGGACGCCTTCGTCCGCCCGGGCAGCGGCACGGACCCGGCGTTTACGACTGTGGCACTGCCCCCGGACGAGGGCGTCCGGGTTCCACTGGTACTAGGTGAGCTTTCGCAGAGCTTGATCGATTCGCTGAAGCGTCATTTCTCTCCCAAGAACTTCAAGCGTCTCAAACAGTGGTGGCGCGTTCTTGCGGCCACATACAGCGACACGGATCGGCTGAAACATTTGTCCGGCTTTAATGCCGAGTTCCTGGGCGGCGGTGCGGAGAGCCTGATCCAGCGGATCGTGTTTGAACCCGATTTTGGCCAGAACGTCCCGTGCGCGGGTGAGCACTTTCAGCGCCATGGCGGCATCTCCCTTTTGCGGGATGAGTTCGGCTGGGTCGTAGGGCGGCAACTGGTCAACGAAGAAGAAGTCGGCGGCGGTGAGCACATCGCGCAGCAGCTTGATGCGTTCGCGAATCAGCGTTGTGATGCGCAGCATTTTTTCCGGCGTGATGTTGAAACCGGCATTGTGAACGATGGGCAGAAGATGTGCGCTCAATTCTTCTACGGATAGGGCGCGAATGTGTTCGGCATTCAGCCAGAGTGCTTTTGGATCGAAAGTTTCTTCTGGCGGGGAAAGCGGGTTCCTCCCCTGAGCTTCGCTCAGGGTCGGAATGACAAGGTTGGGGGGTGATTCTTTGAAATTCACTACGGCATTCGAGCGGTTGATGCCTTCGAGCGAGAAGATTTCAGTGAGCTCCGGCAAGGACATATTCTCGCGGTCGTTCTTAGGCGACCAGCCGAGCAGGCATAGAAAATTGATGAAGGCTTCGGGGAGAAATCCGGCGTCGCGATAAGTAGTCACACTAACCACTGGGCCGTGGCGGCGCTTGGAAAGCTTGGTTCCATCGGGCGCGACCAGCAGCGGCAGATGCGCGAACTGGGGCGGCACAAAGCCGGCAGCCTCGAAGATCAGAACATGTTTGTAAGTGTTCGAGAGGTGGTCCTGGCCGCGGATGATGTGGGAGATGCGCAGGTCGGCGTCGTCAGCGCAGGACGCAAGATGATAGGTGGGCATGCCATCGGATCGGAGCAGCGCAAAATCTTCGATGTCGGCGGCCGCTTTGACTTGTTCGCCGTAAACTGCGTCGGCAAATCGCACCAACTCTCCGCTCTCGCGCGGAACGCGAAAACGCAGCGCGAATGGCTCTCCGGCTGCGGCGCGGCGATCGCTCTCCTCTCGCGAGAGTTCACGCGCCCCGGGATTAAATAGCCAGGTTCCCTGGGCGCCGGATTTTTCTGTGTCGCCGGTGTGCGGGGGAGTGAAGTCGCGGTAGGCAAGGCCTTTTTCGAAAATCGCCAAGGCCATCTTCCGGTGCAGATCGAGCCGCTCGGACTGTTTGTATTCTTCGTCCCAGCTCAAGTTTAGCCATTTCAGACCTTCGAATATGGAATCGACCGAGGCCTGGGTGTTGCGTTCAACGTCAGTGTCGTCAAGGCGGAGAATCATGGTGCCGGCGTTGTGGCGGGCGTAGAGCCAGTTGAAAATGAAGGTGCGAGCGCTACCTACGTGAAGAAATCCGGTAGGCGATGGAGCGAAGCGGACGCGCGGCTTGGTTAATGAGGGACCGACAATTTCGGGCATAAGTGGCTAGACTTTTATGGTATGGGGAGGAGAAAAGTATCGTCAAGCCAACGAGATAGATGCCTTCAGGCTAAATAGTTCACCCGAGTGCCCGAGGATGGGCATTGTACTTAAATCTTGTTGTGTTAGTACTGTCGATGTGAAAACATTAACCAACGTCTTCTCTGTAACACCAAGGCAATTCAACGGAAATCTTAGTCGGGCCCCATGAACAGCATTTCTACCAGCATCGTTATTATTCCGGGCGTTGTCGCCTTATTACTGTGCCTGCTGTTTTACTACCTCTATCAACAGAGCCGGCAAGTTTACTTTCGCGCCTGGCAAATCGCATGGGCGTGTTATTCCATCCATTACGCGCTTGATGCGGTGCGTTACTACCGGCCTCCAGCGCTCGCGGCGTTCTTTGCGAGTTCTTTATTTTCGGTAGCCATGGGAGTGAGCATCTTCGTCTCCACGCGGCTTACACGGACCGCTTTCCGCTTTCGCTGGTACGACGGGGCATTGGCTCTTACCGGAACGGTGTTCGCTGCCATCGATTTGCGGACGCTTCTGCGATCCGGTCCGCTGCCACCAGACCAGCGTCCTCTAAGCCTGACCGTTATTTTCTTAAGCGCGGTGCTGCTGTATTGTTCGGCAGTTTTTTATCTGCACGCTCATCGCCGGGGATCTGCGGCTTTCAGAATCCTGGCCATTTCGCTGGCGCTGTGGGCGGTACTGATGGCCGCCGTGCAATCCGGCAGCCCCGGCATGGAGATGTTTGGCAGCGTGGGGCATGTCCTGGGACCGATTCCGCAGATGCTGCTGGGCATCGCCATGGTGATGGTGCTGTTCGAGAATGAACGCAACGCCGTACAGGAAAATACCCTGGCGCTATCGACGCTGGGTGCCGATCCGCGGCGGCTTCTCTCCGCCGACGATTTGTTGCCGAGCATGCAATCGGCGCTGGAACGGCTGGCCGGTGCTCTCTCTGCCCGGCGCGCGGTCATCTACGTCGCGGAACGCTGGCGCGGTTTGCTGCCTTCGGTGCAGCGTGGATTTTCTCCCGAATTTGGCGCCGCATGACGGGGTGGCCGCTGAGGCGGTTCCCGCCGTGAGCGCGCCCGCCGCACCGACGCCACCGACCAAAGTCAGTGTCGCCGCAGCGGCGAGGATCTTGCTCTTGATAGACATTTTCAAACCTTTCGGTTCGGTTCCAGACCAGGCCCTGCGCCCGGCTGGTCTTGCGATCCGCCTCGATGCCACGCGGGAGAGGCGGAGTCTGTGGGGAGCGGAGACCATAGCCGGGCCGGGCCTGGGCGGCGCTCATGCCGCACCAGCCTGCGTGCCGGTCTGCTCCGCCACCAGCCGGTCTACGTACGCCTGGCATTCGCTCATCGTGATCCGCCGCTCCCTGCGGCCCCAGCTTCAGGCTGTCTGATCCACCCTCGCGCAGCAGTTTGTACAGCTTCAACAGGAGATACCGACTTCCTAGCCGCTTCCCTGTAGGTGAGCAGCAGCGGCTCGCCCATGTCCCGCTCAGGCTGCTTGCTGCCCATGCCGTCCCCTCAGCCGATGCCAGTTTAGGTTGGTAGACACAACTTAACTCAACTCAGCAATACTTTCCATGTCTATCAGTGATTGTCTGCCGCTTTCAACCGCTGTACGGTTCGGGCATGAGCGATGCACCGAGGACACGGCGCGGCAACCTGGAATCGTGGACCAGCAGCGAGCCGAACCCGCGA
>CAWIJP010000017.1:0-22847 GCA_963836305.1 uncultured Acidobacteriaceae bacterium
ATCACCCTGCCAACCACGGGTTGCATTGCGTTATTATTTCGTTGTTGTGTTTCCCACGCGCATCAAAAGCCGGATTTCTCACACGCTATCCTACCCGGTAACGGCGAAGGAGATTTCTGAGGCGCTGGCGGACGTTCCACAGGCTGGTGTTCTCTCTATCGACTTTTGCCATTACCAGCGGATGAGGGACAGAGGTAAACCTTACGCCGTATTGAGTGTGCATTACGCTTTCAACTCTGCTCTGGAGCGAGACTGGTCGGTACAAGTCAAGCCGGTTCCGCGCAACCTACGTCACAGCGTGAACGAGTTATTAAGAGCGCAAGCATTTCCGGCAATGCGCGACTGGTTGCACCCGCATGAGGTTGTCTAGTGAGCATGGTGGACAGGCTTTGACCGCCATCTTTTCGGAGCATGAGGCAAGTCTGCGACTAGAGCATTTCCAATCTGGCGGAGAGGCGTTCTCGGTGTGAAGTTCCTGTAACTGTTGCTATCAGGCGATTTCACTCATTGTGCCTGCAACGGGGGGGGTTGAGTGTAATTGATTCCATGACAATGTCGGCTCCGTAGACCCGGGTAAAGTTGGTGGTGTGCAAACCAACCAAAAAGGCTCGGGAGAAAGGAGCCGAACATGATGATTATAGGATGCGATTATCACCCGGCCTTCCAGCAAATTGCTTTTGTAGACACCGCCACCGGCGACTGCGGAGAGCGGCGATTGGAGCACCGCGAGGAAGCGGAGAACTTCTACCGTGAACTGGCGGCAGGTGGAATCAAGGTGCGCGTGGGGATGGAAGCCAGCGGGCAGGCGCGCTGGTTCGAGCGACTACTGGCGGAACTCAACTTCGAGTTGTGGATCGGAGATGCAACTGTGATCCATGCGAAGCGAGTACGCAAGCAAAAGACGGATCGCCAGGATGCGCAGCTGATTCTGAGATTGATGCTGAAAGATGACTTTCCGCAGATCTGGTTACCGAGTTGGGAGAATCGCGATCTGCGGCAACTGCTGTGGCACCGGCACCGCATGGTGCAGGCGCGCACCCGCATCATGAACCAACTGCAAGCGGTGGCGATCAACGAAGGCCTCCGCTGCAAGAAGAGGTTGTGGCGGGAATCGGGACGAGAACAACTGGAGGCATTCCGGTTAGCGCCATGGGCCAGCCGGCGACGGGAGGATCTGCTGAAGTTGCTGGATGGGCTGAACCCGACGATTGCCGAGCTGAGGCAAGCCATCGAGCAGGAAGTGGAGAAATGTCCTGAGGCGCAGCGGTTGAGAACCCACCCCGGAGTAGGGCCTCTGACCGCACTGGCGTTCGTGCTGATTATCGGGAGGGCAGATCGGTTTCAGTGTGGCAAGCAGATCGCGAGTTATCTGGGACTGGTGCCGTTGGAGGATTCCAGCGGGAGCCGGCGACGACTAGGACATATCACCAAGCAAGGCAGTTCGATGTTGCGCTTCTTGCTGGTGGAGGCGGCGCAAGTGACGGCGCGCAGCCTCCCGGAATGGCGCAGCCAGTATCTCCACCTTACGCTGAGGCGGGGACGGAAAATCGCCAAGGTCGCCATGGCGAGGAAACTGGCGGTTCGCTTGTACTGGATGATGCGCAAGGAATGGGATTTCGGGAAGTTAACAAAGTTCGGTTCGCACGCGGGAAAGCCCGGAACAGGCGATGGTGTGAAGTAGAACATCGAGTAATTGGGTGGGTATCCCGCTCCTCTTCACGGAGGAGTTCGAAGTAGTAATCATGATCGACGTTGTGACCGAAGAGATGCATGGGTCGGACTGAGTTCCAGACCTGAGGACTGATTGCGAGCGAGCCGTGGTTGGATTGGCACTGTTTCAACTAGAGCGAAATGGCGCGCTCTTCGGAGTGCAAGGAGCAGTACGCTCAAAAACGCTTGACACCGCCGACATTGTCAGAGAGGCGATTTATCGCCAGTTGTCGAGAGACGGCTCTCGCTTTAGTCAGTAAGACTGCTACTGGAAGTCGTACGCACGATGGATGAGAATTAACGGCGCTGGGCGTTCAATCCACACTTTGAGCCTTTCGAGTGACCGTTAGTTCGTTTGAGTTGTGATGGAATCGGATCAGGTCAGTTGACGTGGGTAGTGGGCTACTTTGAAACCCAAGTCACTTTCTTTTCTTTTCCACATTTAAAGCATATTCCCTTGTCCCGCTTGAAATGGCCCGTTGAAGCAATTGCGGAGGTTGCGCATTCGGCTTGTTGACGGCGCTCTAGTCCTAGTTCGTCCTTCAGACACTCGTCACAATACGGGTTACCTGGGTCGAATTCCAAGTAGTGTCTGATCTGCCCAGTGATAGTCATGCCCTACGCCGCTCTTTCCGCCCTCCGCTGCTCGTAGGCTTCCCAGAGCGCTACCAAATCCTCTACGCTCCACAGCCGATCCGTCACGCCAGCCGCCATAGCGGGGGACGTGCGAAGTGTACGATGAATCTTGATGAAATTGCAGGCGAAATAATTGAGGGCGCTGTGGCAGCCGCGTGGTTCTCTAGCTTGCGGGAGAATCCATTGGATAAGCGCGTATAACGGCGCATTGTGGTTCGCACCGTCCAATTTTGCCTTTCGACAAATGAAGTCGAAACATGCTTGTAATCAGGAGTTTCACTCACTGCTTTCATATCACAGCCGATGCAGCGGGCAGGGGAATAGGCGTTTCGTTTTCTTGTGCTGCAGCGTAAACCTTGTGCAACTGCGCGTAATCGACTTCGGAACCAAAGGCATCTTCGATCACGTTCAAGTATGTGCGGAGAGCGTCTGTAGTGATCTGGACGCGGCCCTTCACGCGCTTCAACAGGTCGTTAACGAAGTCCTTGGCCGTCGCCAAATCGCGCTGCCCAAGCCTCCACGAAGGCACTAACTTATCAAAGTAGCCCACTACCTTGACGTGGAATGCGTTTACGTAAACTGAGAATTGGCGTACGATTAGAAGTGGGTGAATTCCTCTCGTCGTTCAGATCCTCTGAACTAAGTCAGTCCATCTGAAGCACATTCGCTTAGCCCACAGCAATCAGAGGTTGATTATGATCGAGCCCAATGCTCTCTGCCAAGACGAGCGGGATTGGCTGCGAACCGAACAGGACCAGCAGAACTGGCTACGAGCTGAACAGGATCAGCAGGATTGCCTCCGAGCCGAGCAGGAGATTCCTTTACACAGCAGCGATAGAGGAGTCCATCTCCACCGCTGCCCGCCCGGCATTGCAGAAGCGCTGGAGGGGTACCCATGGAATGTCTAAAGTGCAAGAACCTGGAAGAAGCTTTTGAATCCAGGCTGGGCAAGTATTCCGAAGCCCGTTCTGCTGCCTATTATCGGGTCAGCACTGAACTTGCAGCCAAGAAGTACGTCGATATGGAGAATGCAAAGTACGACCTGCAAGAGCACAGGTTAGTATGTGCCTCCGCCCCTTGAGGGTAAAACGGCCAAGCTGTGCGATGGCCCCCGCGAGAGGTGTTTGACAACGGTTGCGCGGAAGCCTAGCATTTTAGTTGAGCAAGCTACCTCTTCTTACTCTTTCAGGTTCCCTGAACTAAGTCAGCCCATCTGAAGTTTTCTCCCCTTAGATTTATCGAAGGAGGAATTGCGTCATGACAGTATTGACCCGTTGGGAGCCTTTCCGTCAGTTTTCCGCCATGCAAGACCACATGAACCGCATGAACCGTCTTTTCCGTGAGTCATATAGTCCCGAAGTCCCGGAGGAGGCGTTGACAACCACCAACTTCGCACCGGCGGTGGACATCTACGAAGACGAGCACAACATTACTCTGAAGATTGATGTCCCCGGCATCGACGAAAAAGACATTGATGTCCGCATCGATAACAACACACTGACCGTACACGGCGAGCGCAAGATCGAGAAGGAAGAGAAGGAGGAGAACTTCCGTCGCGTTGAGCGGCAGTACGGAGAGTTTACCCGTTCATTCACGTTGCCCAGTTCGGTAGATACGGGGCAAGTGAACGCCCACTATGACAACGGCGTGCTGAAGATCGCCTTGGCCAAGAAGGCGGAAGCCAAACCCAAGCAAATCAAGGTGAACGTGGGTAGCGCGAACACTCTCGAAGCTAAGCCTCAACGCAAGGCTGCGTAAACCATCACCTCATCAGAGATTTGGGGAGGCAGATTATCGCCTCCCTATCTGTTCATCTCTCCGTCAAAGCGAGGCCGCCATGGAACCCACCCTGTTCCATCGTATCGTTCAGTCCGTATTCACTCCTCGGCTAAGGAAGAGGACTTCATTCGTGGGTTCCTTCGAAGGACATCCTAAGATCGCGCCTTACGGATCACAAAGGATGTGCCGGTCGTGCGGGGCAATCACAGCGTGCTCAAAGCCATTTTGCTTGGAGTGTGGCGCGTTGCTGCCGGCAGTCTAACAAGAGCAAGTAGGAGACGACCCGACTGTGTTCTCTCCCCCGCGTCGTGCTCTTCGGGCATGAGATCCTCGTTACAAAAGCCGGACAAAACACAGGATGGGGATGAAGATACGGAATGCTGTGATATGTTTTGAACACTCTTTGTGAGGCGCGGCATGCCCTGTGGATCGTGTGGATCGGCCAACCAGATGAATTTTGGTGCCGAGGTTAACATCCATTTTCCCGGCCGAATGAGTCTGGGCGAGCCGGGTTTCTTTTTATTCCCAAACCTCGCCGTCTGCTTGGATTGCGGTTCAACGCAGTTTGCCATTCCAGAACGGGAGTTGTTCCTGCTAAAGAAGGTTCTCGCGTCACGGGGACAAACCCACATCGCAAAATACACGGATGCTGCTTAGTCGGGTCCACTGGTAGTCGAACCACTACTGACAAACCGCATGCCTTCAAGAACCGTTTCTACGGCAGCTAGTAGGTCGCTCGCAGCGCTTGTTTTCGCAACATAGCCCTGTGCCCCCAAGCTGAATGCTTCCTGAACCACGTCAGGAGAGAATTCCTGGCTCACGAAGATTATTTTGGAGTCCGGTGAGAGCTTGCGAATTTCTCGCGCTGCCTGCAATCCGTTGAGCCTGGGAAGTTCGATGTCGAGCAGGATCACGTCCGGTTTGAGTTCTTCCGCTCGCCGAACCGCATCTACTCCGTCTGAAGCTTCGGCCACGATCTGCAAGATTGGTCTCTTTTTAAGCGTCGCACATACAAATCGGCGGAATGGCTCGTAATCATCGACCACGAGAACGCGGATCGATGACCCTTCGATGTTCCTAGGTCCCATGTTGCATTATTGATGAAGACTTGCCCACGAGCTGCATTACGTCGGTCACTGATAGAAAGGCGCTACCACGACACGATTGCACCGATAAATCGGCCTCGATTGAGTCGCCCGAAGTAGAAGAGTAGCTTCTTAGCGGATCGCTGTCATTGCTTCGAAGCAATGGTAAACGGGGTGAAAACTCCCAACTGTTGAAATCAGGCGTTTACACGTTTTGACCGAACGGTCAATGAGTGATATCGGGATGTTTCGACAGGTATTCGCTCTACTTGGCAGTCCATCGGACTACCGATAACATCACGAGCAATCCGACAGCACCGAACGCAGTGCCGACCACAAGCAAAAAGGGCTTATCAAAAACTACTCTGACTCCAATCCCCAGTACGAGCAGGGCCGCACCGACGCAAACGTAAATCCACCGCACGGAAATGGGTAATGGCGCAGACCTCGGCAGGCCGGATGAGCGGAACTGCGATGTCCGAGTGATTTCGGCAGGTGTGAGGTTATGCTGCCGTTCGACGATGTCCTGTTTCCACTCTTCCCGTGAGTTGGTGCTATTGCTCATTGAAGTTTGTTCTACCGCACCACAGCAGCTCTGTCGAGATTACTGTCGATAACAGGCGCTCATTGAGGGATTCAATTTACCGAAACGCCAAGCCATTATAGGGCTGACGGCTCAACTGACGAGAACAGGCGTTTACACTCGCCATCATGGGAATGATTGAAATACAATTTTATGCTGGGCAACTTCGGTGCTTTCGTAAACTAGTCGCATAAGCGTGGGTCCTGGGATGTTCAAGTCGTGCGCAAAAATTTCTGCGTTCTTCTCAGCGCTCGGCCAATTTGGATCGAGGAGAAATCTAATGAGACGGAGAAGATTAGGAACGGTAATCCTCGCGCTAGTGGCAAGCCTGGGTGTTTTCACAGGATTGTCTCCAGCGCAAACGCCAAAGCCAAAGCGACCGGCAACCAAGTCGGCGACTACTCCTCAGAATGTCCCCGCCGAATATCAGGCCGGAATTGCGCAACTGAGAATCGCTAAGGGCTACCTGGAGAAGGCTGGAGATAAGTGGGGCGGGTATCGAGTCAGGGGCATCGCGGCGATTGACCAGGCCTTTAAAGCATTCGGCGTAAGTCCGGAGTCAACTCCCACCGAAATGCAATCCGGCAGTGTCGACGAGCCTGGTATGATGGACAGCGGCATATCCAGCCTGCAGACCTCCAAAGCCGACTTCGAAGAAGTCGGTGATGATTGGGGTGGCCGAAAGGGAAAAGCACTCTCCCTCATCGATCAGTCGCTCAATGATCTTCAGACAGGGATTAATTGGGCCAAGGAGCACAAGACCTACTGAAGCGGGATGTCGCGGCAGCGTTGCGTCTATGTATCGGATCATGCAGGCACTACAATCGCCTGCATAGAATCCGTTTTAGACGATAGTTGCAGCAACCAGGAGTTTACACGTTTTGATCGGAGTCGATGAGTGCTATCGCGATGTTTCAACAGCTACACGCATCGGTGTTCTCCCTGTGACGCCCGACCCTCCTAGCAGCGTGTGGCGCTCGTGCCACCACGAAAGGCCGAGGTACGGTATGGCTGAAAGGGCATGGGTAAGGTCGTTACCAGTAGCCAGATTGCGCGAAAACGGAAGGGCGGATATGCACTTCGGGCACCTCAATTCAGCAAGAGTAGGCTGATAGGCTGCTTGTATGCCGGTTATCGTCAGTGACGCGAAAGCTTCCGAAACCGAAGCCAGTGAGCAAGCCCAGGGTTGCGACAAAGTGTCGGCGCTAGTGGAGTTGCTGCGTAACCGTTCTTATGTGGAGATCCGGCAGCGGATGTATGAGAGTCCTCCGGGAAGTTTGTGGTGGACGGCGTGCCGGGCTGAGCTTGATCTGCGCAATGGACAGCAGTTCGGTGAAGCGTCGCTGGCCATGTCGAGGACCTCGGACAAAATGAGGGCTTCGCTGCAGCACTTTGAGCAATTGGCCGATACTCTGCAACAGTCAACGAAAGACGTTGCTGACCTGCTGCGTGGGACTCAAGAGGCGGGTCGTCGGCTGGAGATTGCGGTGTATGTGACGATCGGGGTAACGCTGGTGCAATTCTTCAATCTGATCTTCGAAATTTTCCGCAAGAGGTAAGCGTCGCGTCGGCAATACGCTCCCAAACCGGGCAATGAGTGTAATCGGGATGTTTCGCCAACAACCTGTGGCCGGATATACAATGCGGGCCGGAGGCACTCTGGCTGTGAGCATCTCCGTTCAGGTCATGTTTGGAGTTCTGGTCGTCATGGGTTACTTGGTGACGCCTGTTGCGCTGATTTGGGGGTGGACAAGCTGGACCCACCAACCAAAACAGCGAACGGTCCCGGCGATTTTGTCTCTGATCGGATTCGTTTTTGCAACAGCTTCAGCCGCCGTAGCCGTTTCGTCGGTTGCGTATGCGCAAGTTCACCACTTTCCGTTTTACGATCCATTGCTTCTCAGAATATTTCGGTGGGGAATTGTGCTTTCTCTCGCCGGAATCCTGTTTGGCATCGGTGGCGTGTGGCGACCGGGTCCGTTGCGCTGGCACGCGCCTATTTGTGGGCTGGGAATGTTCGCATTCTGGTTTCTCGCGGCATCAGGTGAATGATCGAATTGAGCAGCGTTTGACCGTGAGTGAAATCGCGATTTATCGTCAACGACGCAGCGGAAGAGGCTTGCAAATCGGGAGGCAAATCACCAGTCCGCTGAATTGTGTGATGCGCGTCACTGCCGTGAGTGATCGGTTTTGAGATAGTCCAGCAATCGGGGGACCGGGGATGACTTATGGAGCATTTGCAGCCATCACGATCAATCACCCGAGACTATGAGGAGCTTCCCGGAGAGCAGAGACGCCTTCTAGAACAATCCGTCGAGAAGGTTGTGCGAATTGCCCAACAGGTTGGCGTAACGCCCGAGGATATGATCTTGTTGCTCGACTCGGGGTTTAGTATCCGCGAATTGCTAGCATTCCTTGCGTCGAAAACTTCAGGAGTCGCTTAGATGTGTACGGCTACAGCTAGACTCAAAGTTGTTCGCTGCCCGTATTGTGTCCTGGACGATGATTTCAGACCGATGGTCGCCCATTTAGACGGAAGGTACATTTGTGCCAAGTGTGGTCACTTGGCAAATCCTCGTGATAAAGACTTCAGGTGTTCGTGCCCGGAGTGTGTTCAAGTAATCCGTTTCCAAGGGCGTCCGCTTGCGAGTCTCCCCAGTCGAAAAGTAATAAGGAGATTCATCATGTTTGCCCGGTGAATTTACTCCGAAGCCAGAAATGAAAAACGAAATCGTGAACGTTCTCCTGCAGAAAGTTCTGCCCATCCTTAAAAAGCAGTCCGGATTTATGGAACTCCTGCCCTTCGTGCCCGAGACCAAGACGGAAAAGTGGGTCACTATCACTCTCTGGGCCGAGAAGTGGGATGCAGAGCGCTGGGAACTCGAAGGGTTTCCCAAATTGGACGGAATCCTCAAACTCTTTATGGCCGCCCCGGCCATCTGCAATCACTACAACGTGGAAACCTCCCAGTGCGAGCACTTCGCAGAAGCCCTGATGTCTTCAGGCCAACGAATCGCTGTCTGACACAAGCGGTCATGAATTCGCCGGATTCTGTTCAGTTCTCCAAACACGACGAGTTCTTTGGCGGCTCACCATGCATCAAAGATGTGACTCACGTCACTGACACTACCTGCTCATTGGGGTGAAATATCAGAACATCCCGCTTCACCGAAGAGCACGTCCCACTATCGGTGTGCACACTCGCTTGGCAGGGTCAGGTCCGTCATCCTGACCACGATGTCTGACTAGAAGCACAAGGAGAACCGCCATGAATCACGGAATCGAAATCACCTTTGACAGCATCGAGAGTGCTCATGAGTTCGTCGGATTGTTGAGCGAGGCGATCATAGAAGCCAAGTGCGACATCGAAGCAGATGTCCGGAGGGAATCGGACTCGAATTCTCCACGGCGGCAGGAGGCATTGCGTATCGCTCTGTATCACGTGGAAAAACTTCTGTTCCACATGAGCAAGAGCCAGCGGATTTTGAATGATCTGCGTTCGATCCGCCGCCTTCTTCTTGAAGAGCGAACCGGTGTAGCATCGTCCGTTCAGGCGGGATCGATTGCCGCGTAGCGGTCGGGCATCGTTATGGCCTTCTCATGGGGGCGATTACACTCACGGATCACCATATGCCATTATCTTCGAAACTCGCTTTGGAGGTTATCCGACGGAAAAAGGTGTACGAAGAAGCCGCCAAGCAGTTCGAACGTCTCATTCTGAAAAAACCTCAAACCCGGTGACAAACTGCCTGCCGAACGCGACAGGCAGAGATGCTGCAAGTGAGCCGCAGTTCCATTCGAAAAGCGATTCTAGATTTGGAACTGAAGGGCTTAGTTGAACCCCGTCAAGGTGTTGAGACAATTGTTCGTGAAGTATCCGCCGAGTCGTTGGTCAACCCTTTGATCAACGTTTTAAAACATCAGCGGGAATTGATTAGCGAGCTTCTGGATTTTCGCGAGATGCTTGAGCGTCCGTTGGCCGTCCGCTGGCAATGCCCCATAACTGGCGAAAAATCGCCATTTCACTCGTTGACGTGGGTCAAAACGTGTAATTGGTTTCGACAGTTGACAAAAACAAATTACTTTAGTGACCTTCGAGTGTCCATTTGCGAGGAGTAATTTTACAGTCGGGAGAGTTTCAAATCACAGGCGATACGTGCTACATGTCAGGGGGTTGACAGGTTGGAAATCTCAGCGATCCGTGTCCTCGTGGCCGAGGATTTTGTCCTATTTCAAGAGTTTATCCGCTCCAAACTGAGCCAGAGGCCCGATTTACGGATCATCTGCGAAGTCAGGGACGGACTGGAAGCGGTTCAGAAAGCAGCAGGCCTGAAACCAGACTTGATCTTGCTGGACATCGGTCTCCCAAAGCTGAATGGAATCGCAGCCGCTCGACAGATTCGAAACTTTTCCCCAAAATCGAAAATAATCTTCGTGAGTCAGGAATCCTCTCCTGACATAGTGCAAGAAGCCCTCAGCTTAGGAACCTGCGGTTACGTTGTGAAAACTAAAGCCGAAAGCGACCTACTAGCCGCCGTGGATGCAGTCGTTGAGGGCAGGCAGTTTCTCAGCTATGGATTGTCAGGTTAACACTTCACTGACGCAATGCAGACCGCCCGGCAGCTATGGCACTGCAGACAAACCAGTTCCATTCCTTAACACGTACAACTCGGTTTCGGGGATTGTAAACTCCGTGAAGCCGCAATTCAGACAGACCAAAATCTTTGGAAAGACCCACACGATGGGCTTGTCTAGACCCTTGAGCCCCGGGGAATGAATTGCGATTTCTCCGTTGAGGTTGCTCTGGCGCTCTGATTGGCATGACTTGCAGGACATTTCAACCTCCCTGAACGATACGACGAAGGTTGTGGCAAGGGAGTCTCTAAAGCGTGTGCCTAAGCAAACGCGACCTCTCCTGAAATGCCTGAGCACTGCAGAAAACTCCTGCGAAAGCCCCGTAGTATTTACAGATGGCCCGCTTGCTCCTCCATACCCCGCATACCCTAGGGACACTCTGAATAAGCGCTCATGCTAAGTCGGTGAACGATAGTGTTCAGGAAACTGCGCTGTTGGTTCGGGTATGAGTCAGTAGCGGGCGGTTGCAACCGCGCGTACGGGCGAAACCGGACGAGCTTACCCCACGGCGAGCAGTTTTCTGCGGCTCACGAACAGGTTCACCAGCGCACAGGTAACGAACAGCCGGTGCGCGTTCTTCTTCAGCCCGCGATAGCGTACTTTCACGAATCCGAACTTCAGCTTCATCACCTGAAACACGTGCTCCACCCTCGCCCGCACTTTCGACTTCGTCCGGTTTTTCGCCCACGCCACTTCATCCACGATCCGGCCCTTGTAGCGACAGCGCCGCTGGGTGAAATTCCGTGCCCCGGGCGCACACTCACGCATCACCCGGGTTTGGCCCTGATACGCTCCGTCGCCCCACACCCGCGTTTCTTCGCCATGCAGCAGGTCCGGCAACATCGCCACATCGGAAACATTGGCTGCCGTCGCCACCGCCGTGTGGATGATCTTGGTCTTGCTGTCCACTCCCACGTGCGCCTTCATCCCGAAGTACCAGTTCTTGCCCTTCCTGGTCTGGTGCATCTCTGGATCCCGGCTCTGCTCGCGGTTTTTAGTCGAGGAAGGGGCGTGAATCAGGGTGGCATCTACAATCGTGCCCGTCGTGATCCGTACTCCCTTCGCTTGCAAGTACAGGTTCACTGTTCCCAGAATCTCTTCTCCCAGATTGTGCTCTTCCAGCAGGTGCCGGAACTTGCACACCGTGGTCTCATCCGGCACCGGTTCCGCTCCCAGGTCAATTCCCACGAACTGCCGCAGCGTCGCCGAGTCATACAGCGCCTCTTCCACCGCCGGATCTGCCAGGTTGAACCACTGCTGCAGAAAATATATCCGCAGCATCTGCTCCAGTTCTTTCGGTCGTCGCCCGTTGCCCGGCTTGGGATAGTGCGGCTCGATCAGTGCCCACAATTTCGCCCAGGGCACCACCTGCTCCATCTCTTCCAAAAACATCGCCCGCCGCGTCTTCTTCGTGTACCGCTCGAATCCTGTCATCATCGCCAGTGTCCTCTGTTTGCTGAGAGAGTTCATACTGGCTCGACTCTATCTCCACTCGCTGTGGAAAGGCAGCACTTAATCAGAGTCTCCCTAGGACTCTTGCATGGGTGTAGATCGGTAATGTCAGTTGGCGTAACATCGCGATTTCACTCATCGACCATCGGTCAAAACGTGTAAACGCCTGATTTCGACAGCCATGACAACTGCAATAGAATCGTGCCGTTTTGGAACTGTCAACAGACACGCGGGAGGTTCCTGACGATGAAAAAACCGACTCTGGCTCAGGGATATTCCGGTTTAGGGCATCTGTAGTGCATTCCCTGCCCCCTCTTTCAAAGCATAGGGTTTCGGTCATCGGCCCAACCGCGAGGAATATTAAAAGTCATTACAGGCGTGGTTCGACGCGCACTGCAAGACGGTACACAGCCAGTGAGAGAGAGCCTATGCCTGCTGCTCCTCACGGAAGGGCCGTTGAGACTGTGATATTGCTTCTAACTCCTTGAAGCTGCGAGTTCTCTGAGAGGGACTCAAAATTCGCCGGTACCTTGTAACAACTACTTAGAACTGCAAGTCCGGGAGCTTCCTTTTGGCCTCGTGACCCGACTGTCATTCTTGTCAGTTCTTGACGTTGACGTGAGCTGTCAGGCTGCTATCGGAGCATAACGCGCCCTGGCTTTTGTTGGTCAACAAACCGATTCAGTTTCTCGATCGCAAAGGATCAGGGGATCGCAATCACTCGTAAAACGTGCGGGGCTCTGTGCGGGTCTTCTGCTCCTGGCTACATTCTGCAGTTTTCCACCACCGGCGCAAGCTTGCGACAAACTGACCGCGGGGACTTCTCTGTGGGTGCGGCTCAGCACTCCTGCCTCGTCGTTCACAGCAAAGCGCGGCACGCTCGTACGAGGCTTCCTGCTGGAATCGCCGCAATGCGACGGCATTCCGGTTCTTCCGACAAGAACTCCTGTTGAAGGCCGTGTGTTGTCGGTGCATCGAGTGGGGCTCGGGCTCTGGCACGAGACGGCGTCTCTGGAGATCGCATTTCTTCGCCTGTTGCCCGCGGGCGCTGATCCCATTGAAATCAACGGCCGTCTGAAGCTCGTCGACAACGCCCGGGAGACCGTGAGAAACGGTGTAATTCGGGGCATTCGCAGCACGGATACCCCGCAGGGCACAATCAGCAGCCGGTTGAAGTATCTTCCGTCGATCCATTTGTATCCGGACCCGTATCTTCTGGGATACAAGATGTTGTTTCCGATCTTTCCTGATCCCGAGATCAATCTGGAAGCGGGCACCGACATCGAAGTGGAATTGGCGGAAACCGCCAAACTGCCAGACGATCTTGTTCCCGTTTCACCGATCCCCTTGATTGAACACGACTCCGAACTCGAACATGACTTGACGGATCTGCCCGAGCGGACGCTCACCAAGAAAGGTAAGGAAGCCGACGTCGTCAACATTGTCTTTGCCGGGTTGCGGGACGACCTCGAGGAGGCATTTACGGTTGCCGGCTGGCATCAAAGTGGACTGACTTCGACTCGATCGGTGACGCGGCAGTTCTACTCATTTCTTTCAAAAAGCAGCTATGCAGCAGCACCAATGTCCACACAATTGCTGGAAGGACGCAAACCGGACTTGGCGCTAGAGAAAGTGTTTCAGAGTTACGAGAAGCGCAATCACTTGCGGATTTGGTTGTTGGAGAACACGTGGGAAGGTTTTCCTCTCTGGGCCAGCGCAGCGGTTCGCGAGACGGGCGCTACCCTCTCGTTCCGGCAGATGGGTTTTATTCACCACATCTCAGAAAATTTGAACGAGGAGCAAGACACAATCGTGCGCGACCTGGCGTTGGCGGGTTGCATCGATTCTGTGGGAATGATCGCGCGGCCCATGGAACACGTCCTCAGGAACGCCACGGGGGAGTACTTTCGGACGGATGGATCGTTGGAGATTATTCGGGTGAAACCTTGCGAGTCTGGTGCAACGGAGCCGGGCGGTCCATCACATGTGAAGAATGGTTCCTGGGCCTATCGCTATCTGAGGCGGGAAATCCTGACCGTGCGCAGCGATTTGGTGCGCTCTAACTGCATCTACGGGTTGTTCGACCTTGCACGCTTTGCGACTGACGCAGTACGGAAGAGGGATTCGCACCGCGCGGTTGCGGCGGAGTTTCGACAATATGGCGGAGTGACTCAAGGGAAATAAGACCAGGGACGCAATGTGGCACCGTGGCAGCGTAGCTGAGAGGAGAATTCACGACCACTACCAGTGTCCTTTGAACAGCAGATAACACGGCAGTGAAGATCTTCCTTGCGCAGCCGCCAACACGGTACAGGTATATGTCCGGCAATCGTGAAAAAACGGAATAAAGGGTCCCACAAATCGATGCCTTCGTTCCTTTTGAATGAGCGCGTCTGCTTGAGCAATGCTGATGTGGGTGGCTTTTCCAATTACGTGGCCAGAGTCCGGCGCTTTCGCATAGTGGTAATTCAGGGGCGGCAGTCCGATCATCGGGATAGGATGCATACCAGAAATCCTCTCGACGTTGCCATGTCCATCCTGCAACGAAATCTGGCCTGCATCGATGAACGGTATCGTTGCCGGTCCATAACCTAGTGTCACCGTACCAATCGAGGTCTCCGTTTGCAGCCAATGGTGACAGAAAGGCCCAGCATGCTGGGTGCGGAGTTCTAGCGTCACAACTCTGGAAAGGTCCTGAATCGGTGCTGGTCGATCAAACGCGAATCCTGCGACATCCGGATGAGCCGAATCCGATGGCTGAAAGCAAGTCGCAAGCCCTAGTCCGCAGGGTCGAGAATCTTCCTCGCGAAAAGGATTGGAACGCAGGGGGGCCAGCAGGCGGTGAAGGATCTTGATCTCACGAGAAGTTTGCGCGTGGGTCGGCACTACGCACAGCACACCAACAAGGGCAATGCAGACCACATTGCGGAAACTACTCTCTGTGACCCTGATTTTCGACGGGCCAAGTAGAGGCATACAGAAGAGCGATATCCGCGGAATCCTGTGTCGTGAACTGGCAGATTAGCCAGTCCGGCGATTTGCAACCCCAGCACCTGTATCAACCACTTGCAGGAGCTTGGATACTCCGGTTGCATCACAACTCGCGTCACAAATTATTTTGCGCCCAAACTTTCGCCTTCCGTTAAGTGGGGTGGCTATTTCTTGATGGATGGGACCCACGCGGGAGAAAAGTTTGAAATTTTGAATGGGCAGTAGGCTAACGAGTGAATGCCTGGTTACGACAGTTATGTGCGGCGAGGTGGACCGTACCCGACAATTGAGTCTGCCCTTCTTCACGGGCGGAGGAAATCGGGGAGAAACATTGGAGGCAGGTGGATTCAGCTCCACCCTGAGCGAACGGTGGGCACGGTTGACATTCTACCCGGCACCGAGGGGTTCTGAAATAGGTCAGTTGTCGCAAAATCCCGGTTACACTCATTGTCGCCTCAATGCATTATGAGAGAGGGGCCGATCTGCGGAATGCGGCACCTCAGAACGGAAGGAACAGATAGCAAAATCGGCTGAGGAATGACACTTTACCTTGAGGGAAAGACTCCGTTGAACGCGAATGATCTTTCCCCCAAGGAGGCAACTGCATGAGTCGCGAGATCAAGTATATCGGCATGGACGTGCACAAGGAAGCGGTGGTGATCGCTGTCCTCAGTGGCAGTGGCAAGCTGGAAATGGAGTCGATCGTGGAAACCAAAGCCAGCAGCATTCTGCAGTTTATCCACGGTCTGCGGGGCGAGTTGCATGTGACCTGGGAAGAAGGGACCTGGGCGAGCTGGCTCTACGATCTGCTTAAGCCGCAAGTGCAGGAAGTGCTGGTCTGCGATCCGCGGCGCAATGCGTTATTAAAGGAAGGCAACAAGAGCGACAAGATCGATGCGCGCAAGCTGGCCGACTTGTTACGCACGGGAATGCTGCGGCCGGTCTATCACGGAGAACATGGACTGCGGACGCTGCGCGAACTGGGGCGCAGTTATCAGAGCCTGGGCCAAGATCTGAACCGAGTGATGAATCGGATCAAAGCTCTGTATCGCAGCTGGAGCATCCCTTGTGCCGGTACCCAAGTCTATGCTCCGCGTTATCGGGAACAGTGGCTCCAGAAGATCGAGCATGCCGGCGTGCGCCGGCGCGCCGAGATGCTCTATCAACAGTTGGATGGATTGCAGACCTTACGACGAACCCTGCGTCCCGAGTTATTGGCGGAGAGCCGGAAACATAAAGCCTCAAAACTGCTGCGCCAGATTCCCTGCATCGGTCCGATCCGAGCCGCCCGCTTGATCGCGTTGATGCAAACGCCGCATCGCTTCCGTAGCAAACGGCAACTCTGGACCTATAGTGGGCTGGGCATTGAGACCCGTGACAGTGCGCAATATCGCTACGTGCACGGACAACTGCAACGTACGAAAAAACCGCAACAGATTCGCGGTCTCAATCAGAATCACAACCACGAGATGAAAGAGATCTTCAAGGGCGCCGCCACCCGAGCCAGCTGTGGGGTAGGGCCGTTGCGCGATTTCTATGCGGCTTTGCTGGAGAAAGGGATGAAGCCGGAGATGGCGCGCCTAACGTTAGCCCGCAAGATCGCGGCCATTGCCTTGACACTTTGGAAGAAGGAGGAACGTTTCGACGCTGAACAACTGAAGCCGCAAGCAGCTTGAGCGCCGCACCAACTCAGGTGATCCGCCAGGTTCTCTTGCCTCGGTGGTGGCCCATCGTTCTGCGACGCTCGGGTTCGAGGGAGAGTATCCAAGCGCTCATTAGGCGTTCGGGTGCTGGAATCGGCACCCAGTCTCCGGGTCAATCCTATGCCCCCTCGGATAACCCAAAAAAGCCATAGGCCTCGAGCCTCACATAGGATGATGGTTGGCACTTTAGCCAACGGTGGGCTTGCGCAGCTTCGCAACGAATGGTGTCGGGACCGCGGCATGAAACCACTCAAGGAAGACCAGCAACTGCGATCCCTATCCCGGTCGCACTCTGTGGCGCGTCAGGCGTTAAAACCAAAATCCTCCCACGAAGAAGAAGGGGCCTGGATGCAAGCACCGATTTCGAGGTCTCACGGGAGGAGTGGAGAAGTGTTTTTGCTTGACATCCTCTCTCATAGGATGAGCGCTATGGCGATTTATCAACAGTGACGGATTGCTCAGGTGGTCGCGAGGCGGATGACCTTTCGTACTCGGTAGTAACGTAGCGTTACAGTTGAAGTCTCGATACGATCTCGAATCGGAATGAAAAGACCAGTGAGATGGGGTATACGGTGCAGCGCTGTCGGATTTGGCGTTGCGTTGGCCCTGGCGGCGCTTGTCTACACGTTTCACGCTCTCCACGTGCATTACGAATTGGACATGCTATGTGTGATGCTGTGGCCTGCGTCTCTGGGTTTGATGGCTACGGAAAATGCAAACGCAACTCGTCAGGTGGTTGGGTCACAGAAGTCAATGCGAATAGCTTAGTACCAGCAATTATTGCAGGATATCGTTGCCGCAGCAGCACCGTTGCCGGCGCAATCCTTGTCTAGGTTGAAACCGAGGCTCCAACAGACAGGGGATCTTTTCACTTATGATCGGAGTGGCGCAGTACTGATACCAGTGATACCGTTTTATGCGGAAATCTAGCGAATAAGAGAAACTATAGAAACTGTACCCGAAGATCGAAAGCGGTTGTAACCCGCTCAAACACAGGGTATTATGGCGGAAGTGTAGGATTCATCAGCACTTGCTCTCTTCTGGATGCCCTTGTTTTTGTTGCTTGGACTGGGATAGTTCGAGCGCGTTAATTGCCTCCTACCGCCTCCCGGTAGACATCTCGCGCTCGCTTCGCCCATGGCGGATCTGGGGCCCTTTGGGTCCAATAACGAGTCAGGATTCCAGAAGATTCTTAATCGCGTCAGAACTTCTGCCTTGTCGACAGCACTCAGTAACCCATCCAGTGCTTTCCTAGAAGCCCGTTTCTGGATCGCTTTCGTGTAGCGGACAACTCGCCCGGTCGATGTGTAATCGCAATGTTTCACCATTTGAGACGATGCCTAACGGCGGATCGCTCCAATAACCCTTTGCTTTTTGGCACCGTCTGCGGGGACACGGGTTGGAGTGGCGATCTTAACCTGCACCGGCGGACCCTCTGGTCTGGAGTGATGACTCGGCGCGAGCACTACCTGCGGGGCATTCTGCTGTTCAAAATCGAGGAGTTCTGCATCTGCTTCTAGGAGCAGGCGGACGAAACTCTCGGCGAGAGGCGACGATGTGCGATGCGAAAGTCGAACAACGCCCCAATCAACATTCATGAAAGCTGGCGCGAGAGGAAGAACAACCAATTGTCCGCTTCGAACCTCGGCAGCAACCGTATTCAGCGGCAACATACCCACCGTATCCGTTTCGGCAGCGATTGTTTTCATCATTGCCACCGATTCGCAGACGATTGCGGGAAACGATGTCATGGTGGAATGATCTGGGCTTGCTCCGACGCGACCGGCGAGAAATTGCTTCAAAAGAAAACCGGAAATGCGCGAGGTCGTCACCACGGGAAACTGCAAGATGCCCTGCAATGTGGGTACGTCCTTCTGTGCAAGTACGGGATGCCCGCTGCGCACGACAAAATAGCCCCGGTGTCGATTCAGCTTGGTTATATGAAGCTCCCGCTCATCTTCAATTCCAGCCGCCAGCCCTATTACTGCGAGGTCCAACTCCCGTTTCCGGAGCAGCGGCAATAAGTTTGCCCAATTGTCGTTCCAGATTCTCAGACGAACGGAGGGACGGGAGCGCACCAGCCGTACAACCGCAGGCTCAACCATCATGGCGGATGTGTAAGTGCCTGAGCCAATGTTCAGCTCGCCTTTCTCAAGACCTGTCAGCAGATCCATCTCCCGGTCAAGATCGGTAGAACAGGCAACTACTTCTCGGGCTTGCTGCAGGAAAATATTCCCGGCGTCTGTCGGGACTACATCTCCTGTTCCTCTTTCAAACAGCTTTGTCCCAACCCGTCGCTCGATCTCCTGGATGTTCCGCGATAACGACGGTTGGGACATGTGGATGGCGTTGGCCGCCCGGATGAAATTGTGATGTTCGGCGACGGCGAGAGCGCAACGGAGAAGCCGCAATTCAATCGGCATACGCCCAGAGTATAGCCTAGATGTTTTAATTGCATTGGACGAATAAACAAATCGTCTTCTAGTCTCGCTCTCAGGACCAGCGAGTTAGGCATGCGATGTAAGTCGTGCGGATCTGCCAACCAACGCAATTTCACAGCGGAAATCGCCATGCATCTGCCCGGCCTAAGCACGCCTCATGTTTTCTTATTTCCGAAAGTTGTGGTCTGTTTGGATTGTGGCTTTACGGAATTTTCAATTCCTGAAACCGAATTACGGCAGCTAGCGGAAAGCGATCGGGCTGGGTCCTAACTTAACGATTTGGTGCTGAGATTAACATCCATTTTCCCGGACGGGAGGCTCTGGACAAGCCTGCGGTCTTGGTATTCCCGAAGCTTTTGGTCTTCTTGCGTTGCGATTTCACGGAGTTCACAATTGCAGAAACCGAGTCGCTTCGACTTGAAAAAGGTGCTGCGGAGTGACGTTTTAAAGCCTGCCCGACAGTCCTTTTTCACCGGGAATAAACGGCTGAATGCTCTGCACAGATGCGTTGGAAGATGTGGCTGTCCATCCCGCCCTGAACGCTACTCAGAGAATATCCGCATAATATGTCCACGTCGTATGTCTTGACTAGCTGGTTGCCGAGTTTTTCGACCTGAATCGCCGCCTCCGCGTTACCCTGTGCCCACAGGAGATGGCACATTTCTCCGAAAATTGCCACGCGGGCTTGTTCTCCCTTCGCAGCCTCTGCCGCCGTCGCAATGAGATTACCTAACACTTTCAAAAATCGAACTGGATCAGGCATGCCACGGCGCATGAATGTCGGGAGCGCGTCAGCAGCATCCAACGCGACATATCTGCCCTGCTCAATAACAGCACCGATGTCCAAGCCGTATGCCTGCAATCGTGGAAGAAGATTGTCCCGGCGTGACTTGGTCGCGACAACGATAGCTGCGTTCCCGGCTTTGAGAGCAGCCCCGATGAACTGCGTAAGGTCATCCAGGACAAATCGATCGTCAGAATAAAACCCTGCCTCGTGTCGGCGGGCGATCAACACCTTCTGTGGTGGGAACGGTAGGACGACCCCATTGTGATCGGCGGTTTGCTCATCCTTAGGATCGGTGAGGTTATTACCAGCCAAGCTAGCACTGACAAACCGCTTGCCCCCAAGGACGGCGTTTACAGCTGGCAATAGTGCGCCTGCCGCATCCGACTTGACGACATAGCCGCCCGCGCCCGTGCGCAAAGCCTCTTCTACGATGTCCCAAGAGCGATTTTCGCTCAGGAAGAGAATCTTGGAATTGGGGGAGAGCTTTCGGATTCGACGTGCGGCTTCAATTCCGTTCAACTCGGGAAGCCCGATGTCCATCACAATCAAGTCTGGTTGCAGTACTTCGGCTTTGTGAACCGCTTCTAGTCCGTCTGAGGCCTCGCCGACGATCTGCAATTCCGGTCTTGTTCCCAGCGTCGAACTTACGAATCGCCGAAACGGTTCGTAATCATCTACTACGAGAACGCGAAACGCCTGACATAAGGACACCCCGCTGTCTCCAGTCGAACTGCACATTCTGCATATTTGGAAACAAACTCCCTGCTCGGGGATTTTGCCTTTCCACTCCTTTTCTGGGAAGTATTCTGGGGTAAACTTGGGGTAAACTAGTGCAATTTGATAGTCGGCTGAAAGCTCTCGCCCTCAGAAAGTCAACGACTTTTGGAGTACTTGGATGGGGCTGCCCTCCGCGAATTCGCCAGCCGTGTCTCTCCCGTCTGCGGTGGATCCCGACGTGCGCGGTGCGGTTGTGCGTTGCGAACTCGAACGGCTACTGACCAGCCCTTCACTTTGTGACTCCGATCATCTGAAGCGTTTTTTGCGCTATATCGTAGAGCACACCCTGGTGGGCGAGGGCGATGGGCTGAAGGAATACCGGCTGGGCGTGGAGGTATTTGACCGCGATGCCTCGTTTGATCCGAAAATAGACCCCGTCGTAAGGATGGCCGCCCGCCGCCTTCGCGCCAAGCTGAAGGAGCACTACGAAAATGGCGGTCTGGGAGCCACCGTTCGCATCGAGGTCCCAAAGGGCGGCTACGCTGCGTGTTTTGTACAGGCTCCCACGCCGGAGCGCAGCCCAGAGCAGACCTCGGTTATTCCTCGTGGTTGGAGGCCGAGCCTTTCCGCTGGAGCGGTCTTGGTGATTGCCGCACTGATAGCGGGTGGGTTTTACTATCGTTCGCACGAGCAAGCGAAGCGCCTGACCGACAAGGACACCATCGTTCTCGCCGATTTTGCCAACAGCACGGGCGATGCAATCTTCGACAACACGCTGAAGACGGCGCTCAGCATCTCTCTGCGGCAATCGCCTTTCTTGAATGTGCTTTCAGACGGCGAGGTAGCGAAGATTTTGCATCAAATGACCCTTCCTGCGGACACGAAACTCACGCCAGAGACAGCCCGCGAGCTTTGCCAACGGGCAGGCAGCAAAGCCTACCTTGCCGGAGCGATTGGCAGCCTTGGCAGCGAATATGTGCTGGCATTGAAGGCGGTAGATTGCCAGAGCGGAGACACGCTGGCGGAGGAGCAGGTGACGGCGGCGTCCAAGGAGAAGGTGCTGGACGTGTTGGGCGGAGCCGCGTCGAAGCTGCGCAGCGAACTAGGCGAATCCCTCGCCACAGTGCAGAAGTTTGATGTTCCGCTCGAACAGGCTACCACTTCTTCGCTCGAAGCTTTGAAAACGTTTAGCCTTGGCAGCAAGATCTTTCGCGAGAAAAGCACCGCCGCAGCCCTGCCGTACCATCAACGTGCGATCGAGCTTGATCCGAATTTTGCCATGGGCTACTTCGAAGTGGGCCTCGAATACACCACTCTCGGCGAGGTAGGACGTGCCAGCAGATACTTCAGCAAGGCATTCCAGCTGCGGGAACATACCAGCGAACGGGAAAACCTGGCGATCACTGCCCTCTATTATGTGGGTGTAACCGGGGAGTTGGATAAGGCGGCCCAGACATATCGGGAGAAGATTGCGAGCTACCCACGCGAAATTTCGTCCTACAATAATCTGGGCATCGTACTTGCCGCACAGGGGCTGTATGAACAGGCTGCAGAAGTCACCAAGCAAGGCATAAACGTTGAACCCGAGCAGATAACGTTATATGAAAATCTCACCGGGTACGACTTAGCCTTGCAACGATTCGAAGAGGCACGGCAAATCATCAACAACACTCAGGCACGAAAGCCCGATAACGACATTTTCCCCGCAGCTCTATACATCCTTGCTTTTCTCGGATCGGACTCCACGGCCATGGCCCAACATCAGCGGTGGTTTGCGGGCAAGCCCGAAGAGAACTACGGGCTTTCGCTCGCATCTGACACCGCGGCGTATGGCGGTCATCTCGGCAAGGCGCGGGAACTGACCAAGCAGGCTGTTGCCTCCGCAGTTCGAGCGGACAGCAAGGAAAGTGGGGCAATATGGCAGGCGATTGCTGCTCAGCGGGAAGCCGGTTACGGCAATCCTGCGGAAGCCCGCCAGTCAGCTGCAGAGGCTTTGAAGCTTGCCCCGGCGAGTCCGGGGGCGGAAGCCGAGTCCGCGCTTGCGTTTGCCATGGCGGGCGATACGGCGCGAGCCGAATCCTTGGCCCAAGACTTAGGGAAACGATTCCCGCTGAACACTCAGATGCAGTCGCTCTGGCTGCCTGCGATTCAGGCACAATTGGCTTTGGATAGAAAGAACCCGGCTTCCGCGTTGGGCGTGCCACAAGCTGGTTCACCCCTTGAATTTGGGTTAATTGACTTCGCGCTTAACCCTTCCTGCCTCTATCCGGTCTATGTACGGGGAGAGGCATACTTAGCGACTGGGAAAGGAAACGCAGCTGCTGCCGA
>CAWIJP010000018.1:0-65933 GCA_963836305.1 uncultured Acidobacteriaceae bacterium
GCTAAGGACACTCTGAATAAGCGCTCATGCTAAGTCGGTGAACGATAGTGTTCAGGAAACTGCGCTGTTGGTTCGGGTATGAGTCAGTAGCGGGCGGTTGCAACCGCGCGTACGGGCGAAACCGGACGAGCTTACCCCACGGCGAGCAGTTTTCTGCGGCTCACGAACAGGTTCACCAGCGCACAGGTAACGAACAGCCGGTGCGCGTTCTTCTTCAGCCCGCGATAGCGTACTTTCACGAATCCGAACTTCAGCTTCATCACCTGAAACACGTGCTCCACCCTCGCCCGCACTTTCGACTTCGTCCGGTTTTTCGCCCACGCCACTTCATCCACGATCCGGCCCTTGTAGCGACAGCGCCGCTGGGTGAAATCCCGTGCCCCGGGCGCACACTCACGCATCACCCGGGTTTGGCCCTGATACGCTCCGTCGCCCCACACCCGCGTTTCTTCGCCATGCAGCAGGTCCGGCAACATCGCCACATCGGAAACATTGGCTGCCGTCGCCACCGCCGTGTGGATGATCTTGGTCTTGCTGTCCACTCCCACGTGCGCCTTCATCCCGAAGTACCAGTTCTTGCCCTTCCTGGTCTGGTGCATCTCTGGATCCCGGCTCTGCTCGCGGTTTTTAGTCGAGGAAGGGGCGTGAATCAGGGTGGCATCTACAATCGTGCCCGTCGTGATCCGTACTCCCTTCGCTTGCAAGTACAGGTTCACTGTTCCCAGAATCTCTTCTCCCAGATTGTGCTCTTCCAGCAGGTGCCGGAACTTGCACACCGTGGTCTCATCCGGCACCGGTTCCGCTCCCAGGTCAATTCCCACGAACTGCCGCAGCGTCGCCGAGTCATACAGCGCCTCTTCCACCGCCGGATCTGCCAGGTTGAACCACTGCTGCAGAAAATATATCCGCAGCATCTGCTCCAGTTCTTTCGGTCGTCGCCCGTTGCCCGGCTTGGGATAGTGCGGCTCGATCAGTGCCCACAATTTCGCCCAGGGCACCACCTGCTCCATCTCTTCCAAAAACATCGCCCGCCGCGTCTTCTTCGTGTACCGCTCGAATCCTGTCATCATCGCCAGTGTCCTCTGTTTGCTGAGAGAGTTCATACTGGCTCGACTCTATCTCCACTCGCTGTGGAAAGGCAGCACTTAATCAGAGTCTCCCTAGAGGATAGCGAGTGTGATCGCGATATGCCATCCGGATGTTTCGAACTTCCCTCGTACCTAATGCAAATCGAAAGTTGTGACGCGCTCCGCACAAATCATGCAAAGGTATCAATTCATACCCTTGTCTAATAGATTCGGCTCTGCTCCTCTGGTTCAATCATCATCAAGCGAGACAAGTTCGGACGAGAACTCGCCATCGCACACTAACCGAATCAATTGAAAGGGAGAGCTGGTATGACAAGAATGATTTCGATCGCGATTATTTGTGGGGCCGCCGCACTGACTGGGGCCACGTCCTCTGCATTGTCACAAACAACATCACAAGCTGAGTATCACTACGCGCTGCCCCTTAATCTTGCGGTTGAGGCCGCGACCGAGGCTGTTCGTGTATGCGCCCAAAACGGATATCAAGTGAGCGCAACAGTCGTGGACATGGATGGGGTGCGGCAGGTAGACCTTCGCGGTGATGGCGCCACCATTCATACAGCGGAATCGAGTTATGACAAGGCGTATACGGTGGTCACGCTGGGGCCGATCTTCGACTTTGATACGTCCGGCAAGTTCTTCGAGATGACGAAGACCAGTCCCTATGCGCCGCGGCTTTCAACCATGCATAACGTTATGGCGCTTCCGGGCGCAGTGGCGTTCAAGTCGAAGAACGTCATCGTAGGCGCTCTTGGCGTGGGGGGCGCTCCCGGCGGGGACAAGGACGAAGTCTGCGCGCAGGCCGGGATGGCGAAGGTCGCCGACCGGCTTCCACGTTGAGTAACACTGAAGTCCAGGCTTATGGGATCCACGAATCGGGAGACGAGGAGGGAGTCATGGAAGGCGCAGCAGCACGGGATGCAGGATGGCCTAACGCGGGCCAAAGCGATCTGCACAAGGGAGGAACCAGCACGATCGCTTTGCCTCTAGCAGAACGTCTGGAATGCGTGATTCACACCCGTGCTTCTGGCTTAATCGCAGATGTGACGGCAACAAAAACTGAACGTGCGCCAGACCAACGTCCACAGCATGCATTCGACTGGCTGCTCGTGGCCGTTCTGAGCATGACGGCGGGTTCGGTCGACCTCATCGGATTCCTCGCTTTCGGAGGGTTGTTTACCGCGCACATTACGGGAAACATAGTTATCCTTGCCGCCCATTACATAACCGGTGGCTTTAGCCGGATCGGACCGCTAATCGCGGTTCCAGTTTTCATCGCTGTCTTAGGGACGGTTGTTTGGTCGTTCGAGGACAAGCCGAAGCATCAGACCTTGCGAGCATTGCTGATTCTACATGCAGCACTTTTGACTGGATTTTTCGCGGTTTCCACCGCGCTTGGTCCCTTCGCGAATCCCGGAGGCGCAGTGGCAGCGTCTGTGGGCATGCTCGGAGTTGCAGCGATGGCCACTCAAAATGCGCTTGTCAAACTCGATCTGCCAGGTTTCCCTACGACGGCGGTACTCACCGCGAATACTGTCCAGTTGACAGTCGAGCTTACAACTCTACTGCGCGGCAATGCCTCACCTGAACAAATGGCCCTAGCTCGGCGCCGTATTCGGATGACTCTTCCGGCCTTCGCGGGTTTCATTGCGGGTTGTACGACGGGCGGGTTGCTCGAAGTGCACGTCGGACTGCGGGCTTTGGCATTTCCGGTCGTGCTGGCCGTACTTGCAATACCGTTGAGTGAGTACACCGTAAGAACGGTTCTGACGGCGAAAGCTAACTTCGCTTGAGCCGTCTCCACGGCTCTGATGCGAAAGCAACAATCGATAACTTCGTCTAGTGGTCTCGGAGCTCATGGCTGCACCAGAATTGTGTATGGAATCAAAATTCTAAAGAGGAGGTTTGGTATGTCAGACAACAAACAAGCAAGCACCGTGGAAGCACAACGAGGTATCGTTCGACCTCATCAGCCGGGCCAGGATGTTTTCAGATCGGTCCTGCCGGAAGAAATCGACTGGAAACCCTTCCCGTCGTTCCCTCCTTCGGTTCGCCTGGCAGTCGTCGTCGGTCAGCCCTCGGAGGCCGCGCCGTACACCATCAGGGTGAAAGCGCCGCACGGCGCGAAACTGATGCCACACCGGCACCCGGAGGATCGAGTCTACACAGTTATTTCAGGCGTTTTCTACATCGGCCTGGGCGATCAGTTCGACGCCGATAAGCTGCAGGCATATCCGGCCGGTAGCGTCATCGTTCTACCCGGCAATACATCCCATTTTCATTGGGCGAAATCCAGTGAGTACATCACGCAAGTTTCGGCGATTGGGCCGCTTGGTCTTGAATACATAAATGCGAAAGACGATCCGCGAAACCAGCAGCCTGGGAATTGAGCCCGAGCCCAACTACTTAAGTGTCTAGAAGCAGAAGCTCGTTTTCGCGTATCTGTGTCGAGTGCGGGGTGGGAGTATGGAGAGCTCGTCACTTCGACGCTTGCCAAGGGTATCGCAACTGTACGTAAACCCGACCGCTGTATGAGCAGCCAAGTTCTTAGTTTCGCTGCGGATCGGCGCGAATTGAACGACATCTCAATGGAGGTAATAGGCGATGGCACACCGAGTGGCAGATGAGTTAATTAGCAGACTAGTTGAAGCGGGCGTCGAAAGACTTTACGGCGTCGTGGGCGACAGCCTGAATCCGGTGACGGATGCTTTGCGAATAAACGGCAAAGTTAAGTGGATTCACGTGCGCCACGAAGAAACTGCCGCGTTTGCGGCAGGCGCCGAGGCTCAGCTCAACGGGAAACTGGCGGCCTGCGGTGGCAGCTGCGGTCCCGGCAACCTTCACCTGATCAACGGACTCTTCGATGCTCATCGCAGCAATGCTCCAGTACTCGCGATCGCATCGCATATTCCAAGTAGTGAGATCGGCACTGGATATCTCCAGGAAACTCATCCGGAAATTCTTTTCAAAGAATGCAGTCACTACTGTGAGCTGATTTCGAATCCGAAGCAGTTTGAGCGTGTTCTTCACATCGCCATGCAGAGTGCAGTCGGAAAAGGCGGCGTGGCCGTAGTAGTGTTGCCCGGCGACGTGTCTGGGATGGAGATTGCGAAGGATGGCTCTCCTCGTTCCGTGGTCCGGCAAAGGCCCTCCATCCGCCCCTGTGAAAGAGACTTGGCGCAACTGGCGGAGTTGATTAATTCTTCGAAAAAAGTGGCTCTCTTCTGCGGGATCGGATGTGCCGGTGCTCACGATGAGCTAATGGCTCTAGCTGACAAGTTGAAGTCTCCCGTCGGCCATTCGTACCGCGGGAAACCGTTCGTCGAGTTCGACAACCCGTTTGATGTCGGAATGAGTGGACTGCTTGGATTCGGCGCGGCGTACCAGGCCATGCACGAATGCGACCTGCTGCTACTCTTGGGCACGGATTTTCCTTATAGCAAATTCCTGCCAACCAAACCCAAGATTGTCCAGGTTGACATTAGAGTTGAGAACTTGGGCCGACGAAGCAAACTGGATCTCGGATTATGGGGCGATATGGGCGAAACTATCCGCGCGCTACTCCCGATGATTAAAGCCAAGTCGGATCGCTCGTTCCTGGACGCGATGCTCGGAAAACATAAGAAGGCGCTTCGGGACCTGAATGCCTACGTAAATCACGTTGGGAAACGGAGGCCCATGCACCCTGAGCCTGTCGCGGCCGCGCTGAGTGACGTTGCGGCAGACGACGCGATCTTTACTGCTGATACCGGCATGTGTAACGTCTGGTCTTCCCGCTACATTCGATCGACGAAGGACCGGCGCTTGATCGGCTCATTCACCCACGGGTCCATGGCAAACGCACTCCCTCAGGCCATTGGCGCCCAACTTTGCTATCCCGGAAGACAGGTAATCGCAATGGCGGGAGATGGTGGCCTCGCGATGCTCATGGGCGAGTTGTTGACGGTGACACAGTACGACCTCCCCATCAAGATCGTAGTCTTCAACAACAGCGCTCTCGGGATGGTGAAACTGGAGATGGAAGTCGACGGAATACCCGACTATCAGACGGATTTGAAGAACCCGAACTTTGCAAAGCTGGCCGAGGCGATCGGGATGATGGGGGTAAGAATCGAAAACCCAGCCGATCTGTCCTCTGGACTAAAGCAAGCGCTTCAGCATTCGGGCCCGGCGCTCATTGATGTGGTCACCGATCCAAATGCGCTTTCTCTGCCGTCCCATATCGAGGCGGACCAAGTCGTTGGCTTCGCAGTCGCCATGGGGAAACTGGTCCTCGCCGGTGGTATCGACGAGGTTGTAGACACAATTGAAACCAACATTCGGAATATATGAGAACTTTCTCCCGCACTCCGGCACCGTGCGGGTGGTTCCGAGCCCGTCCTTATTATTGTCCCGTAGGATTGATCCTCCTCCGCGTGGCCGACAGACGAATGGCTTGCTTAGACCGTAGGCAATTCCGACCGCATCCTGCTTTATCGACAACGAGAGGCACCGCATGAATCTACCCGACGCGCCGATTGCACACGAAGGCTTCTTCGTCACGCACTTCTTCACCGTGAGGGACCTGGAAAAATCGAAGGACTTCTATGTCCGAATTCTTGGCGGGAAAGTCATCAAGCCGGAAAATCCCTGCTACATCAAGTTGGCTAATACCTGGATCATTCTCAATTCCGGCGGTGGCCCGACTCCCGACAAGCCAGAAGTCCTCCTCGAGACTCCGTCGAATCTCAATAGAGGGAATAGCTTTCTCGACTTGCGTGTCGCTGACATCCGGGCCTGCTACAAACAATGGCGCGACAAAGGAGCGTTCTTTCTTACCGAGCCGCTAAACAATCGCGGCTGGGAATGGCGCTGCTACATGCGTGATCCCGACGGCTACCTCATCGAGGTCGGCCAATATACTCAAGTCGCCCTCGACTGGTTCAAGAACTACGCCGCATAAGATGCCAGGCAAATTCATAATCTGCTAAAGACGCGTGTATAGAGTGGTGAGTCGGATCACCGGGGAGACCCGGATCCTGTGAACCTAAGGTTCTCATGTACGAGTCCTTCATGCTGGCGACCGAAATTGAACACATTGATTTAGGAGCAGTTCAATGTTCTTAGAAATTGCAGAACTTTTCTGTTCAAATCCTGACTGTCCTTTAACTGTCCAATAAGGATTCCCTAACGCTATTTACAAGGCTTTTCGAGGGCCACCCGCGTCTTGTAAGTTGTTGAAAACACTAGTGTTTTTGGACTCATCACCCAACCACGTTCGCCCTGTCGTAGACTTCGCGGTCATGGATCACTTCGTTCTCATCCGAATTCGTCATGGCGTAGGGTTCGGTCACGGCGGGCCGCAGTTGGGGCAGCGATCGTTGCACATACACGACCATCCTGCAGCCCAGCGCGTGTCATCGCGTAGACAGAATAATGATTCGTGCAGCGCGGTTGCTGGCGCGTCAGAATTATCGGCGGCGTTCGTCTCGCTTGTGTACGTCCTTGACGTGCTTCTCGAATGCAAGTTGCATGAGCCGTCGATTGTCCGGCGTATCCCCGACGAACGCAAAGGTTAGATGGGGGCAAGCAGAGCAGTTCCCCTTCAGCAGCGGGCTTCCACTCGGACTCACCGTGATTAGTAATTCCGGCTTCCCCGAGAGCGCAGCGACATAGCATTCTTCGTGGACGGATTTACCGTTCTCGTCAGCTTTCGCCGTGACAAGTTCAACAGGCTGCTGACAAATGTGGCACGCCGTAAAGTAGTTGGTCGCGTGCATATGTAATGAGGTTCGAACTGAGGGAGGAACAATGTGTCCGAAGGGGCGCTAAGGATGCTCCTGGATCAGAGGGTACCATGTTAGTTTTACTCGTCAATGGCACTGTCGTGTTAACGACATGGTTACCGCTGGATTACGCCGGATGAAAAGAAGGCCCGCGCCGCAAGGAGCCATCCGAACGACGCGGGCAATAGGGAGACGAGCACGGCAAGCCTACTTATGGTCTGTTCGATGAAGCAATACTCAGCGCCTCGCATTCGCGACGCAAAAGTCTGTTCACTCCCGATGGCACTTTCGGGCTACTAGGAGGGCTGTATTGCCTAGCTTTCGAGGGCTGTCGCACTCTAAGGTGTGCCATCTCGTCTACTCGATAATCACATCCGTGAACTATGCGCGAGAGCTGTAGCAGCGGATACCGTTAACTTTGCGGAGGTTCTCGCGGAGCTGCGCTTCGCTCTGCATGAGCACGCACAAGAGATGCGCAGATTGGCGAGGGAGGAAATCGCTAGGCGAGGGAAGAAGGCATACTCCGACCCACTTGAGGAAGAGCCGTGCAAACCGCTGGCGACACGAATCAACGGATAAGGGACCTGGTTGCGAAAATCGAGACCGTGCAAGACTGGAAAGAGTTTACCGCACTGGTCGAAGAACTAAACGGTTTGCTGGACCAGCCAGAGAAAAAGCCTCCTGAGCCTAGCACCTGATCCTCGTACAGTGCGTATGAGGGTTAGGGTTTGTAGGGTATTGAACGCAACCATGCATTCCTGGACACTTTAATAAATTCGCCCAGGTGCCGCTTCGCCGAATGGAGGCACCATGGAAATTCGTCGCCTGGAAGAGAAACGAGCCGAACTGGATGAGTTACTCAGAAGGCAACGCGAGATTTTGGAGTCGCGAAGTTTCGGGGTAGCGAGCGACGTCGAGATTCTCGAATATGAAATCCGGCGAGAAATCATTCACGGAATCTGCAAGGAACTCGCGAATTCCACTGCAGCCTAGCGCGACTCCGCTCCTGCTAGAGTGAGCGCCTCTCGTGCCGATGCCCGTCCTCTACGTTTGCAACGCTCGCAGCGGGACTTAATGGAAAACGAAGGCCATCGGATTCTCCCCCAAGAACCAATGACCTTCGCAGGAGCGCAGCTTGTTCGAGCCCGAATCTACGGCTATTTGTAAAGGTTTGTCAAGCTGTTATCGCCCGATTCGGCTTATTACGAACGGGCACGTTCAAGAAATGAGATGAGTGCGCTAGCGGGCAGACGGTCTGAATCTTTGGGCGTAGGGTGGCCAATGGCTCTCGGATCTCCGGCTCTGCGAGTACGTGCCTTCCCCCATTTACGCTGACTCGTAGGGTACGTTGATTATCTTGAGGGGCAAGGGTGTGCGCCAACGCGCACCCTTTTTCGTTTGGGTTTTGCTCGTTACGGTCGCACCCCTGCCGGCCCGTGCACGAATTCCTGCACGAAAAAAAATCTTGCACATCAATTCAGCGGTCGCGATACGCTGGCTGCTCCACTTGGCTCATGCGAGGACCAGATCCATGCGTCACGTTCGTCGCCCAGCGTGTTCCGAATGAAATCGGCGCATGCAGGTTTCGATCAGGAGAGGAGGTATTCCGGAGGCGCGGAGACAAGTGTGTTTCGACGGATCTGCAGTAGCTAACTGCCATCAGGACCCAGCCCCCGGGAAGGCAGTATGGGCGAAACCGACGGTCTCCATCAGCGTCGTGTGTTCCGCTGGCCCAAAGAAGCGACCGAACTGGTCAGGGAATACAAACAAGGAACGAACAGAAGCCAGGAGCACACTGAGATTGGCCGGCGGAAACTGGTCACCAAACTCGCGGCAATTTCGGGCAACCCTCGAGACGCCTGTCTGCGCTTCTTGCGCGAACTCGGCATTCATCAAAAGCGAGCCTATCGGGAATGGACAAAACCTGAGCAACAACGCCTGCTGGATCTGATCTCCAGCCTGCCGGTGGAAGAGGTCGCGAACATTCTGCGGCGGTCGGCGGGTTCCGTGCGCTCGATGTTGCACCGGCTCGGGATGGGCGGAAAAACGGGGCGGGAATGGTTCACCAAGTTCTCGCTGTCTCGCGCGCTGCACACCCGTCCCGACGAGATCCAAAAATGGATTGACCGGGGATGGCTGAAGTCGCGATCAGTTTCCACTGCCGGAACGAAAGCCAGCGTTATCGATCCAGACGATTTCTGCCAGTTCGTGAGGCAGCACGGACACGCGGTTGTGAGCCGGCGCCTTTCCTATGACGCGCTTCGGTTTGTACAGAATTATGTGTTCCCTCCCAGCCACGCCGAACTATTGTCGGTGAGAGGAACTTACAAGAAGCGAGAGGGGCGCGAAGACTTGGGCGATAACCCGGAATGCGGATCCAGCAACGATGACGGAGAGAGCGAGCAGGAAACCTAAGACCTGACAACTTTGCAACACAGCTGTAAGGCTATCACCGCCGAGGTATGCCACAGATCGCGGGAGTCCAAAATCGAGAGCGACAACGACCGAGCTAGTTCCGGACCTCACCTGGGGGCGTCCGTCGAAAGGCAAAAGGAAGGATCGAAATGTCGTTAGAACATATCTTCGTGCTTATGCTCGAGAATCGCGCCTTCGACCACATGGTCGGTTTCTCTGCTACTACTGGTCGCGACGCCCAAACCGGCGCGCCGACCCAGGTCAATGCGCTGACGGGAAGCGAATCGAATGTGTTCAATGGCGCAACTTACGAGGTTTCAAAAGGTGCGGACAATGTCATGCCGGTCGACCCTGGGCACGAGTTCACGAATGTTTTGGAGCAGCTTTGCGGCCCCGGTGTGAGCTATCCGCGAGGTGGAGCGTACCCACCGATCGACAGGAGCGGGTTCGTGGCGTCTTACGTGGCGAGCGGAGGCAGCGCCGCTCCGGGAGAGGTCATGAAGTGTTTCGCTCCCGATCAACTGCCGGTCCTAGTGGCTTTGGCGGAAGAGTTCGCCATCTGTGATAACTGGCACGCATCGATGCCGGGGCCGACATGGCCGAATCGCATGTTTGTCCATGCCGCCTCGTCCGGAGGGCTCGATCATAGTCCGTCCAATCAGGAAATCGTGGGATGGGAGACACTCGGAGGCTTTCCCTTTAAGGGTGGCAGTATCTTCGATGCGATGAAGCGCAAGGGAGTGTCGTACGGGCTTTATGCGGGCGATGACTTTCCGATGGTGGCCGCGCTCAAGGGGATTAGCCTGTTGGATATTCACCACTACAGCGACTTTGCCGGCGATCTCGGCAAGAGCAGCTTTCCTTACAGCTATGTTTTTATTGAGCCGAGCTATGACGTTCTAAACGAATACAGGAACAGCACTTCTCAGCATCCACTCACCGATATCACGCTGGGAGAGGGCTTGATCAAGGAAATCTATGAAATCATCCGCAAGTCCGCCGTATGGGACGCGAGTGTTTTGATCATCACCTGGGATGAGCACGGCGGGTTCTACGACCACGTGACCCCACCGGCTGCCGTGGCGCCTGGCGATTTAAGCCCAAGCGACAAATACAACCAGTACGGCTTCAATTTCGAACAGTATGGTCCTCGCGTGCCGGCAATCGTAGTTTCGCCGCTGATACCGAAGAACACGATCGACCACCGGCTGTACGATCATGCCTCGGTTCCTGCCATGATCGAAGCGGAATTCGGGCTCAGTCCGCTCACTGCCCGCGACCGGCAGGCCAACAGTCCACATCAGCTCCTCTCGTTGACTGCAGCCAGATCGGATGCGCCCATGACTTTGCCTTCCCCTGCCGGTGCCGCAGCGCGCGCTGTGATGAGTATGGTGGTTCCCGATTTGGATACCGCGGCGGCGAGCAGGCCGGACGAAACGGTCAACCAAGGAACATTGCCCGTGATCCTCAATGCCGCGCTGCGCCAGGATCTGGAAATGTCGCCAGACAAGCGCGCCGAGATTTTGAAACGTGTGCAATCCATCAAAACGCGCGAGGAAGCAAGAAAATATCTGGCGCAGGTGCAGAAGAAACTCCGCAACTATCGCACTTGCCCACACTAGACGAACAACTCTAGACATTTTGTCCTCGAGCCAGATTACTTGTTTCGAGATTTGACGCGCGCGACCGACGCTGCCGGAGCGTCGCAACGATTGGTGGTCTCTTCGGACGCCGGATCCTGTTTTTGAGAGTTCTTGGCAAAACACCAGGAAATCAGCGTCTGCGGGTACTGTTGACGCACCTTTTGTGGAACATCCGACTCCCCCATTCCCTGGAACTCGAACTTAACGCTGCCGTTCTCAACCGTCCCCAGCAGATACCCGTAATGGTCGGTACGTGCGTCGGGACTGGATTGCACGCCCGGAGGCAGAGGGTAACGCACAGCACCTGCCGTGCCGACGATCCATCCATCGAGGCGATTGGCAGAGGGCTGGTTGTCAAATATTCCCTTCATGTAGAAATGGGAGTGGCTGGCGAGCACGGAGACGTGTTTTGTCTTGTTGAATTCGACCAATGCGTCGTAGACATGCCGGCCGCTTTCGCAGCTCTGTTTCTTTAGAACCGGATCCGGGATTGCATCGTCGCACATTGCGTGGTTGCTCGCACGGCTTGAGGGTAGAGCTTCGTGCATGCCCACCACGATCGCTCTGATGGCATCGTTGCCGTGAGCGCGTTCGAGAATGCAATCGAACCAGTCCAACTGTTCGCTGGGGAACACGCCGGAAGAATTGTCGAGGTAAATGAAGTCGATCTCGTTCCGAACCCAGTGGTAGTAGGGCGTGGCGGACAAATAAGGGTGGTTAGCAATTTTGCGACAAGGACCGGTTTTGGCAGCCGCAATCTCTGCCATATCCTGACGCTGCATCTGGAGGCGCGGGGTCAGCAACCAGTCCTTAAATTGCGTGGAGAACTCCGCTGCTGTTTTGGGAGGAATCACTTCATGATTGCCGATCCCGAGATAGAAGCGGGTGATCCCAAAAGGAACGACCTGGTGATCGATAAAATCTTGCCACGCATTCTTGTGGTAGGACTGGCAGCTGAGAGACTGGCCAGCCTTCTCGGCCGCCCCAGCCATATCTTCGTCGATCTTGTAGATCGCCCGAAGGTCTCCCAAGTGCCAGTAAAAAGCAGGCTGGTATTTTTCGATAGCCTGCGCAGCGATTGCCGGCATGACGATGTCGCCACAGTTCCGCGAGTCCCCGGAAACGATAAACCTCCACGTGCCCTCTTTGGGCGGAATAAATGTTGACCGCTTCTGTGCCTCCTGGTGCGATAGGAGGTTCGAGAACGGCCAAAGTTTCAGCACGACCACTCCGAGGATTAGCCCGCTCAGCAGGATCGGGAGCAACACCAAGCACGCCTCCCATAAGACCCGCTTCAGCGCCTTGGAGTTTTCCTTCGCCTGATTGGAGCCGGTCATTTACCTCCCCCTCGCGTCCAAGGCCCGGGTCTGCTCTATGGAACTGACAACGTTATAAGCAAGAAAGTCGCGCCACACCGTGGCAGCGAACAGCCCGGCAAACGATTTGTAGGCCCCGTAAGCGCGAAGACAGAGAATGAATGCCCACGCGCAAAGAAACGCCAACAATGCTGCCTGCCTGGCGGTCACGGTAAAGTGCAAACCAAGCACGTATCCGGTCGTGTATAACGCAGTCAGTAAGACAACAGCGTACACGAGGTCGATCCGCCATTTCCTGATCCTCCGTTCCTTGGGCGGGCCAGAACTATGTCTCAACAACGAGAGGGACAGGTTTGCAAGGATTAGAAGCGACGCGGCCAACGTTACGATGGTGAAGTTGACTGCGGCATCGCTTTTGAGCACCGCTGCCGCCGCCCAGCCAAGCCAGTACGTGAAGCTTAACGCGAACACCGAAACCAATCCGCGAGTCAGAGCGTACATTCCCTGCGATTGCTCGGCGTAGCTGGCGGCTCTTCCCTGGATCAAAACCTGGCGTGCCAATAGAAAGGCGTTGTGACGTACCGCATCGATTTCGTCGCCACCTTTCTTATCCACCTGCAGTTCCAGCTTGAACTGTTCTTTTATAAGCTGCGCGATTTGGGTCTTGGATTTCTCGGGCAGCTCTTTGTCGTCATGATCCAGATAAATCTCGGAGGGATAGCGATCGGTCCCGGATGGAATTGCGTTGGTGGCTATGCTCTGTAGTAGATGCCCGACAATGTAGGCGAGGACGGCAGCGACGATTGCCTCAGTCCACGTGCTGGACGGCCACTTGTGCCTTACTAGGCCAAAGGGAAGCCACAAGATGGCAAGAAACGCCGCTCCCGGCACGAAGTAACCGTATAAATCGTAGAAGTTGAATTTCTCGATCACGCGAGTGCACCATCAGCGGGCCCGATGTTGCATTTCCGAGAGAAGCGACTTTACCACATCGCGGACACGATTGCGACGCCCGGCGGGGAGTTGTACGGCTCCCACTCGCTCGTGGCCGCCACCGCCGAACTTTGCAAATGCCCTTCCAAGGGGAATGCTCCGGAACTTCCGCCAAGGGTTGCGCATGGCGGTGATCCGAATTACACCCTCGGAGCGAACCACGGTAATCGAGTAACGAGCTTCCGGCTGGAAATAATAAGGAGCGTAGCGGCTAATCACCTGATCGCGCTTCGGTCGCGCATCAAACACTGCGATGTTGCCCTTTTCCAGACGGAGCTTCGCTTTTACGCTCTCGAGCCCTTCGAATGCTGCGCCGCATCCGGTCTTCCCGCAATTTCACTTGGTCAAGCGCCGCAACGTGACTGAGGTCGTGATCGCGCAACTGGAGGAGAAGAAATCTTGCATAGTCGAAATCCCTTTCGTCATCGGCCGAGAGCGTCCTCGCTATCCTGAGGGCTGGGGCCTCGCCAAGGATTGCTTCGTTCACCGAAGAATACTTGGCCGAGTCTATTTTCTCCGCCCAGGCAACCATCTCCTTGAAGTGCGGCTTGTGGCTCAAGAATCGCCGGAGCTTTCGGAAAAGCAGTGAGGCGCAGGAACTCGCGCGCGGGTCAAAGAACAGACGAAATTCCTGTTTCCGGCGATCGAAATCCTCCTTCGCGGCAGGAGATAGGAATGCGGTTCGATGATGGTCCGCCCAAAACTCAGCCTGAGGATGATAAAGAAAATCCACGATTGCGCAGGGCTGCTTTAAGTCGCCAGAGAGCCACGTGTCGCGCAGCGTGTAGTCGACTGGCTGAAATTCCGTGAGGTGCCAGTCTTCATGACTTTCAAGGAACTCCGAGGCCAGCACAGCCGAAACCAGACCATCAAAACACGGGTAGTGAAAATAGAGAGTCGAGTTCCTCATTATAATCAACGTTGCCCACCCGGAAAAGTCTCACCTGAATCTCGAAAGCGTCCGGTGTATGTGTACGGTTATTGTATGCGATCGACAGAAGAGCAGAAGAGCATACTTGAATGAACCCTTTGCCAGAAAGTCTTCGCACATGATACAGGACCGCTCAGCCACACTGAATTATGCCGGTGAGGCCGGTATAAGTTTAAGAATCCGGCCGCGAACTGCGTCAGGCATGTGCTCTCCGGCGGAACCCTCGAGGGTGCAGGAGCGCTCAAAACCGTTTGGGCCCTCTACCCGCAGTTCCCAATTTTCGTGCGCTCTCGATCCCGTGATGGACACGCGCCATTGGCCCCGCTTGTCACTGAATACGTGCTCGATCGAGGCGGTAATCTCTCTACCTAGCTGAGCGTCACCGAGGTTTTGCAACTCAATCATCACCGGCATCGCACTTCGATTGTATCGAAGAACGAACTGCCCAAGGGCGGTGAAAATCGCTCAAGGGCAAGCAGGACGGGAGTTCGCGCAAGTCCTCAACAGCCTTATGCACAATTTCTGTTGAAAACTGAGAGAAAGAAGCCCGGGGAAGCAAGACACATTTCTTGAGTTTTCGACAGCAGAGAATTTGGGGGATTGCTATTTGCACTGCAAATGGGAAAGGCTGCGACATTGGTTATGCTCCAGCCGCCTGCTCTTTGCGAGAGAGCTTTCAGCGTGGATACATGCACCGTCGCAGCCCTTGATGCGATCACCGCTTTCGCGATTCCAAACCCCAGCTCCTCCTCGCAGAGTCAGCCGGTTTTTTCGGGTCTGGTTGCTCTTCAGGTCACCCTGCTGAGCAGATCACTCAGCCTACTTCGGACCGGCAAGGTTTTATTTCGCCAGTTCTTTCAGCCGTCGACGCCAGCCACGCTAAACAGTTGCTTCCTCGCTGTCAACGCGAATCTGAGGGCAAGCACCAAATATCTGTGAATGGAATTGTGGAAAAGTGGACGGTTAGATCCTTCCTGCTTTCCCCTCGCCCGACGCCGTGCTGAACGACTCCCAATTTCAACCCTGGCACCACAGGAGAATTGCCATGAGACTGCGTCCCAACGAATTCTGTCCGATCCACAAATCAGTTTCCTTCAAGTCGCTGTATCTGAAGCGCCCCTACACAGCGTCTTAGCTCCCAGCTCTTCGATCAGGGGGCGCTTCAGATACAGCACTAAGACTCTGGCTCGAAACAATTTGGGATCCCTACGAATGACCTTTTTTAACACCTAACTATGACACTAGCGGCGGCAGTACCCTTGTGCGAACTCTGTGCAAGCATTTTGGCGTGGTTTCCCTTTTCGTGGTGGTATTCGCGCGAATTATGCCCCGCTCAGTTAGCGCGTTGACTCCATAACAATGCCACCTCCCAGACTTCGAGACTTGGTTTGCTTCCTTCTTCTCGTACACGCGCTCGTCACGATAACGCACCAAGGCTCTTGTCACGTATTGCCCGGCGTGCTAACCGCCGAGCTTTTGGTAATTGGAGCTGGTCGTGGTTACGACGAGTTGCTTGGCAGTTGCGTTCAGAACGGTCTGTTGAACATGACTGGTGCCGTCGGGGAGGCTGGCCATCTGAACCTGCAAGATCACGGCATCCTTCGAGTCGCCCATGTAGGTGTTGACGCTCAAAGAAATGACGGCTAACTTGGCGGGATCGAACGTGAGAGTCATCTGATCTCCCGGCTGCGCATAATCCTTGAAGATGAAGTTCACGATACCTCCGGCGGGATTGAACGAGAGTTTGCCGGCCTGGAAGGCTTGCTGCATTTTCTGCGGATCGGGCGGCACATACATGGTGAGAAGGCCCTTCACGTCTTCCATGTAGTCCTTCATCTCCGTTTTTTTCTTCGCTATGACTTTTTGCTTCAACCTGCCACCACTCGGTGCCGGAGGAGGAGGACCGATCGGAGTCTTAAGAACCTGTCCACCGTCACCGTACTGGCACTGGTTTTGAGTCGGAGGCTTCTCGTCCCCCTTCAGCGTGAGCTGTGATGTTTCAATCCATTGATACTGTTGCAGTCGCTGCTTATTTTGCGCAACCGCCTGTTTCACGGTTGCAAACTTTTGCTGCAGCGCATCGCTCTGCGCAATCAGCGGTGTCGCGGCTCCAATTGCGACAGCAGCAATCGTCACCCAGCGCTTGCCAACAGCCGCAATCGTATCGGCTCTGAAGTTCTTCCCGTGCCTAACTAGTCTCGTATGCATGACATTCTCCTCAAGGTCGTCCACATTTTCACAGAAATCTCTATGCTGATTTTTGCTCAGGTTCAGGATCAGGGATTGCTGCTCTCAATCGTTGGCCGCGCATGCGTGCCTTTCTGCTCGCAACCTCTGACGGCCAGCGGGCGCGATTGATGCTCCCCACTGGCGTGCTGTCTGTTGTCGAGTTCCCCGTGACATCGAAATAGACTGCCTCGGCGGCATCAGGCTGAAGGTGCGATTTCGGCAACAGGGTAAGCCGTGCAATCGTGTGGAAGGGAGCTTCAGCTTGCTTCCATTTGATGCTGGCGTTCTCGATCCAGAAATTGACGTCCTGATGCCGGCCCCAGTAGGTCATCCTGTCAGTGTCGAGAAACTGTACGCCAAAGTCGAAGCTGCTCATCTTGCTGTCTTCCTGGACGTGCCGGATCAATTCGTCCTGCAACCCGTTTGGATTTTTCCTGTCCAGAGGATTCGCGTGATTGTCCGGCAACGGTGTGGCCGAATACTTCACGACCTCGGTCGGTCCATGACGAAACGGCACGTTGCTCTCATAACGCAGTTGCTGATAGGGCTTAATGGTCTGGTGCATCTGAGGTTGCACTAAGGCGATGGTTCTCAACACTCTCAGTTTGTCCTTGAACGGCAAAGACCACATAGCAGCGGCCGGATTCGATGCCGTCAGTATCTTGGAAAGCGCGAGGAATGCGCTTGCGTCATTGATCGGCAAAGTCTTCGTGTTCTGCAGTGAGAAGTCCTGTCGGCCAGAGTGCGAGTCAGAAACAGCTCTACCACCGCGGGTGAGGTCCACCGAGAAAGACAATGACCGGACGTCAGCCTTAAAATCGGAATTCTTTCTCGGATCCGCGTTCCCGAACCGCACAATCGCAGGGTATATGCCAGGATTGGCGAACATTCCCTTCGCGAGCCGCTTCCTCAGCCCATCGACACGCCCGGCGCTGAGTTCAAGCACTTCAAATTGCGCTCGGGCACAAACACCCTTCACATGAGTTCCCCGACCGATCGGCCGGTATTGTTGGGCGGCAGATTGCGCCTGCAATAGGAGACTCTTTTCAACGATCTCCTCAATCTCAGACTTTTCCCGCATGGGATCACGGTCGGCGTCGCCGCCGGTCACTCCGAACAATCTGGTCAGGAACAACATGCGAACCTCATCACAGTTTGGCGATAAATTTGATTGCAGTGATGCTTGGCAGAAAGCAGTAGGCGGCCGCTTTCGTCGTTATGAAGGTTGAGAATCCGGTGATCTTGATCGGGGGCGCACCATTCGCCCGCGGAATTACGAAAACGCTTTCCGCTGGGTCCTGCGTGCCAATCATGGGATCTTTCGATTTAGGGTTGAGCCTGACCGTGCCGGCGAATTCGGCATCGTTTACCCAATGTCCCAGCACAAACTCATATTGATTCTCGATGTTAGAGTTGATGAAATAACCGAGAAGCCCGCGCTCGATGCCATCGTAGGGTTGCATCGGATCGTAAGTCGGCCCGTATGGCATACCCCGACGAATTACGCGGTGAGTATTATTGCTACCGCCGGGCTGCCCTTGGCCCGTGACTGGCTGGCCTCGTGGATTGATGCGTCGCATGTGCGCGCCCACGGGACAACGCAGTCCCCTTGGATCGCCTGAGCCGTCGACGTTCACGTATTCGTAATTGTTCATCTGCTCGGGCCGAATCCCACCTGTAGGGCTGTCAGTGTCTGGCGACAAGGCAAGCGGAACCCCGTTGCGCCAGCGTCCACAGATCTTGGCGGCAAGCAATTCAGGATTGATTTTGTCTTTGTTCGATTGCAGGAAATTCTCGAATCCAACTACGTCGGTCTCGATCATTTTGAAGACAGCAAAGCTGCCGTTCAGACCGAGTTCCTGTGGCTCCGGCACGAAATAGTTCTCGGCCTCGTTCTGCAAAACGAATAGCCACGGTTCGCATGGTTGCTGGTGATCGGGCGTATATCGTTCCGGACCGCCGCGAATGGTGGTCATGCTGATGCCGTCGGTGTAACCGAAGGGAACTTTGGAACAGAAAGTGGGCTTGCCATCCACCGTCTCCGTCCAAGCCATGCCGTCGATTCGCCAGATTTCCCGAAAGGCATTCGCTTCGGCAAACAGCGTGGATAACCGGTCGCTATAAGTTGTCATGGCTTCCGGGCTAAGGGCGTGCAGCGTCACCATGACGTGGTCGCTCCCCTTGCCAAAGGCGCTAATCCAGTTTTGTGGAGCGCTTGCTCCGGTATCACCGACCAATCCCGCTCGTTCCGCCGCACCTGCAAGGTACGCGCCGAAAGATTTGAATGAGAGCGCAGGGACGCGATCTTTGACTTCCAACGCAATGAGTCCGGGCCAGGTAATTCCCAAGTTAAGGCAGTAGTCCGGCTTGCAGCGTGGGATATCGTGGGGATTGTCTGCGGGTCCGGGCGCGAAACCGACATGCCAATCTTCGGCAGTGGTGATCTGCGGAGCATCCGACTCCTCTCCACTGACGAGCCGCCCGAGCAGCCTGCGTGCTTCCGCGGGGACCTCCACCGTGAGCAAGAGATGCCGTACCATCGGCATCCTGTAGCCGCGGAGGATGAAGCCCTGAATATCACCCAGATCGAGTGCGCTCGGACTCTTTCTCGCACGGTTATCGGATTCTGCGATCTCATTCCCACCGGGCTTGAACAGACGGTGGAGTGTCCAACGTTCTTTCGTCGGCGCTGCCAATACCTTATCGTCCTGTCCCACACTACCTCTCCTGCTTGATCCCGACTCGCGACTAGGCGGCCGAGCCTGACTGCGACCTGTTATCGGCAATCAGGGCATGAATGTCCTGAACACTCAATCCTGGATATGCTTGATAGAAGCCGATCGGAATGCGATTCGCTCCCGCCGCGAAGTCAATGAACTCCTGGAGGTGCTTTCTACAAGGTGAAGGTGGTGCTCCCTTGGTGAACTTGAACAGAAGATCGAATACCTTCCCGATGTTCTTTGTGAAATCCGCAATGTACTTGTCGAAGGAGCCGTCATAGACAGTGAAGAAGCCAATTTGGTTATCTTCCAGTGGCACGAACTGCGCGAAATGGGGGGTGCCGACCTTGTCCAAGTCTGTGGTTGTCCCACGTCCCCGGGCACGCAAGATCAACTTCACCTTGACGAAGGCGAGCTTTGATTTCATGGGCAGGATCACCAGGAAGGGATGTAGTTCACCGGCACCACTGATGTCGGCAGCCGATGCCAAGGCCTTGATCTCCTTCGCGGTCACGCCTGGATAGGCGGTGTAGAGATTTATTGCACTAAGAAGATGCTCGGCTGCCCATTCGACGAACGCGTCGGCGTGATCGGCAACAGGTGTGGGCGGGGGACCGACCACATGGTGCAAGATCGCATCGAATACCGGCCCTGTCTGCTTGGCGAGATCGGCCATGAGATCAGCGAACTCACCGTCGAAATCGCCAATAAATAGCAAAGTCTTCTCGCTCAGAACCGCAAACCGCGAGTAATGAATCGTGCCGATCGCGTCCTGCGCAGCCGAAAATCCTGCCATCATTGGTGGCAGCTGTTCCGCCAGGGCCTTGGCGTCCGCGGGCGATTTCAACGGGAAGCTCAACGTGAAATGACTTTGGCTCATTGTCTGCCCTTTCTTAGTCTGAATCTTTCTGGATGGTGTCGGCAGCAGTCTGTTTCTCCGCCTCCGACAATTGCGACGGGCCGACCTTAATGGTCAGCTTGTCGATTTTTCCCGTGAAGCGGAACGGTAACTCATAGCTCTCATCCACCGGGGTCCGGGTATCGACGCCCACGTCGAAAGTCTCAAAGAAGGTCACCACCAGGGGCATCGTGTGTGGAATGGTCTTGCGCGCCAACTCTTTTCCATCAACGGACAACACGCCGGTACCGCCTTTGCCAGGGCCGGGGCCGTCATACGTGAAGTCGAATACCAGCGTGTGCTTGCCTTCGTTGATTGCGCTGCCTTGCCACATGTACCGCTTCAGGTCGAACAGGTTATACATGAACACCGGTCTGCCCTTGCCGATTCCAAGTGCGCCCGTAGCAAACACTGCCAGCACCACCAGCGTGGGCACGGCGATCAGTGTGTGGCCGACCCGCATCCCGCGGCTCGACCATTTTCTTTTTCTGCCGAGCCAAGTAAAGAACAAGCCGATCACGAAAAGCACGGCACTCACGGCTTTGATCAACCGTTCGCGATGCCACCAGTTGAAACTCTGGCAAAGATAGAGACCATAGCCGCCAAAACGGCCGCCCATGGTGACGATCATTCCCTCCGCGCCGCCTTCGGGGATCGTCAAGTCGGCGGTCATGGTGTAGTCCCTGTCTAAAATACTTGGCGCATTTCCGGGGGGAATGCCAGACACCTCACCGCTGTAGACAAACTCCGTTTTTCCAGCGACCGAACTCGGCCGCGGCGTGACTAACCGAGCAAAGGCGCTGTTATCCATAGGAAAAACGTTGTATTTCGTCGCCTCACTCAGGAATAGCCCCTGCATCTCCTTGAGCTTGCCGGGATTCTCTGCCGCGAGGTCGTTGTATTGCGAGTAGTCCTCGGCAATGTTGTAAAGCTCCCAGTGGTAGCCGTTGACCACGTCGGGCATTTTGCCCGTTCCCATGATCCAAGGCGGGGCGGGCGGCGTCGTACTGGCGATCCATCCGTCGTGGTAGATCGCGCGGTTACCGGCCAATTCGAAATACTGGGTGGTGCGAGTCGATGGGGCATTGGCATTCGCCTTGTCGAATGTGTAGACCATGCTCACGCCTTCCATCGGTTTCTGCTTGATTCCGTCGACCTCCTCTGGTGCCTTGATACCGGTGGCTTCAAGGATCGTCGGCACGATATCAATGACGTGATGAAACTGCGTGCGAATCCCGCCGACGTCTTTAATATGACCGGGCCAGGAAATGGCCATCCCCTGTCGCGTGCCCCCGAAATGCGAAGCGATTTGCTTGGTCCACTTGAAAGGAGTATCAAACGCCCATGCCCATTGGGCCGCCATATGAGCGTAGGTCTTATCAGAGCCCCATTGCCTATAACTCAATATCTGTACGGCTTCGGGAAGGCTCAAAATGCCGTTATAGGCAGTCATCACATTGGGTGTGCCCTGGAGGCTGCCTTCGGCGCTGGTACCGTTATCGCCACAGATATAGATAATCAGCGTGTTGTCGAGTTTGCCCTCATCTTGAACTTCCTGGATGACACGGCCAATCTCAAAGTCGGTATATGCAGCGTAGGCGGCAAACACCTCTGCCTGGCGCGCAAAGAGTTTCTTCTGCACGCCGGTAAGCGAGTCCCACCTTGGCAGACCCTCCGGCCACGGGGTGAGCTGGGTATTCGCCGGGATCACGCCGAGGCGCTTCTGGTTGGCGAAGATCTCTTCCCGCAACTTTTCATACCCCATGTCGAACTTGCCTTTGAACTTCGCGATCCATTCTTCGGTCGGCTGATGCGGCGAATGCGTGCCGCCGGGTACGTAGTACATAAAAAACGGCTTGTCTGGCGCTGCCGAGTTCAGATCGCGCATGTGCTTGATCGCTTCGTCCGCCATGTCGGTAATGAGGTTGTAGCCGGGCTTGCCGACCCAAGGAAATATCTGCGTGTGGTCGCGGAACAGAAACGGCGTCCATTGATCGGTCTCGCCGCCCATGAATCCGTAGAAATACTCGAAGCCCAAACCCGACGGCCATTGATCGAAGGGTCCGGCGCTGCTTTCTTCAAAAACGGGTGTGTTGTGATTCTTTCCAAACCACGATGTGGAATAGCCATTTTCCCGAAGGATCGTACCGATAGTCGCCGCCTCTTTCGGAATGATAGTGTTATATCCGGGGAACCCTGTGGAGAGTTCACCTATAATGCCCGTGCCCACGGAATGATGATTGCGGCCCGTAATCAGCGCCGCCCGTGAGGGTGAGCAAAGAGCTGTGGAATGGAATTGCGTGTAGCGCAATCCCGCGTTGGCAATTCGGTCCAGCGCTGGCGTCGGAATGACGCCGCCAAATGTGCTTGACACTCCATAGCCCTCGTCGTCGGTCATGATGAGCAGCACGTTGGGAGCGCCCTTAGGCGGCACGATTCGTGGCGGCCACCAGGGCTTCGAATCCACTGCACTTTTGTTGATCACTCCTCCGAATTTCGGCGCGGGCGCCGGGAGTTGCTTCCCGTCGATCGTAGTCGTGGCTCTGGGTGAACCCAACTCGCCCGTGACTTGCTGTGCAGCGAGAGGCGTAGTGGCCGGCGTGACAGCAAGGAGGAAAGCCGTGACTGCCGCGATGATGCCGACCTCTGATTCCCGATTCATGCTGAATTCCCCGGCTGATACAAAGCAATCTCCTTTACATGCCTGCCCCGGGGCTCTGCGCCCCTAGCGACGTTGAGATCACGCCCCGCCACCACTACGGGATCATTCCGCATTGGATCAGTTTGTCGACGACCTGGTCGGCGACAATTCCGACAAATTCGTGGCGCATCGTCGCATCGGTGCGCAGCATCTCTATGGCTTTCTGCTCCGCCGCTGACGGAGGCGTCCTCTGGGCTTTCGCCTGCATCAACTGCTCACAGCTAGATGTCTGATACTTCTGGACCACCTTGTTGGCGACGGCGTCGAGCACCGGATGTTGAGCAACGGCGATAGTCACGTAAAGTAGTGTGAGCACCACCGCCAACATGCAAGAATGCTTAGTCATCGTTTCTTCCTCGTTCCTTTTTCGGGATCTTCAAAACTGACCTATGCTAGGGCTTGGGAGAATCTGCCGTAGACACCGTCCTCATTTTTGTAGTCTGGGTACCAAATTCTTGACCTCAACGCTCGTGAGGTTTCTCAGAGGTCCTCCAAACAGGAAGCAAAACACCCTCACCCAGTCCACAGGGAAATTGCATGCTCACTCACCGCGTAGAGTAATTTGCGATTCGGATCTGCACTAGTGTCAGGAAAGACAGTCAATCGAAACATCTTCAGACGATGCAGCAGGAGTGCACAAGCCTCGGCCATCCTTTTCGCCATCTCCGCTTTGATTGCATCAAGATTGAAACTCGCACACCGCTGCATGGGCGGGTAATCGAGGAAAGGTTTGGATTTCCTTGGCCATTACCTGCTGAACGAACACGAAGCGCCAGAATTGGTACTTAAACCAATCGAAGTATTGCTGCGCTCCGTCTTTCGTCCCGTTGCTGGGCCAGCCAGTGCGCTCGAACGGGTCGAGGCGCAGGTTGGTGATGTATGGCATGTCAGGATGGGTTTTCTCCCCGAGCCACCCCTGGGGCTGGTCAATGAAGCGGAACTTGTAATCATCAATCCGCACCGCCCCTACCGTGCTTTCGCCGAGGTAGAAGATCTCATGACGCGCCGACGGTCCTTTGCCGGTGCCCACGAGTCGCTGTTTTCCGCATACCCATGAAGGAGTACGACCACAGCGCCAGTGCCTCCCCACCGGACATAGATGTCCGCTCCTTCTGGGCTGTGAATGGTTTTCGCTTGAAAGCTGGAGGGCAGGGAGGGTTGCGCATAACTGAAAATCGTTAGGATGGAAAGAACTGCAAGGGCGATACAATGTCGGATCATCGTTTCTCCGAAAGCGGCTGTTCAGGTTCTTACGAACGGAAGATGACAGATTGGACTGTGCCGTCCCATTCTACGCACTTTAAGTGATTGCTGTTCGAGCGGGCATTAGCCACACCATTAGCAATTTGCGTTGCGCCAGCGTAGCATCGGGTGACCTTCGGAACACCTGCCGAAAGGAGCGCCCGCTTATGGTTCTGGGTATGAGTCTACAAACGTTCACTCTCATTCACGTGCTGATCAGTCTCGCCGGAATTGCTTCAGGGCTTGTTGTGATGTACGGGTTTCTGAGTAATAAACGGCTCGACGGATGGACAGCGGTGTTCTTGACGACGACGGCGCTGACCAGCCTAACGGGTTTCTTGTTTCCGTTTATGGGTGCGACGCCAGCGATCAAGCTCGGAATCATCTCACTGGTCGTTTTGGCGATTACGATTGTGACGCGCTACCCTCTGCACCTCGCGTGGCGGAAAACTTACGTGATTACGGCATGCGCGGCGCTGTACTTCAACGTCTTCGTTCTGATGGTGCAGTCGTTTGAAAAGGTGCCGCAGTTGAAAGCTATCGCCCCGACGCAGAAAGAGCCACCGTTCGCGATTGCGCAAATCGCCGTATTGGTGCTTTTTGTTGTCCTCACCACATTTGCTGTGAAGAGATTCCACGCTGAGCCGATGACGCTGGCTAAGTCGAGCGCAAAGGCGGCGTAACTGTCCCGCAGAATAGAGGAGGCAAAACTCCATGAGCAATCAAGACCAGAAAGCGATCTTTATCACTGGCAGTTCCTCAGGCTTGGGTCGAGCTACCGCCAGATTGTTCGCGGCAAAGGAGTGGAAGGTCATCGCCTCCATGCGCGACTCAAAGAAGGAAAAACAACTAGGAAACATTTCTGGGGTCACATTGATGGTGCTGGATGTCACTGATCCCCGCGCAATCGAGAGAGTAGCAGAACAAGTCGTGGCATCAGGCGGTGTCGATGTGGTGTTCAACAATGCTGGCTATGGTCTCGCTGGTGCGCTTGAAGCGCTCACCGACGAGCAAATTGTACGCTTGGTGAATACCAACATGTTGGGGGCGATCCGCACAACGAAAGCCTTCATCCCACACTTCAGGGAGAAAAGGGCAGGACTGTTAATCAACACGACTTCGCTCGGCGGGTTGGTAGCATTTCCGTTCAACTCCATCTACCACGCCACGAAGTGGGCGATTGAAGGGTGGAGCGAAAGCATGGCTTTCGAGTTGAATCAATTTGGAATCGGAATCAAGACGATAGAACCCGGTGGGATTAGAACCGATTTCTTCAGTCGGTCTCTCGACACTGGTCAGCACCCTGCCTATGACGCGCTTGTGAACAAATTCATGGGAACGATCGCCGATCCCAAGCAGATGGAAACTTACTCCTCTCCTGAACAGATCGCCGAAGTGGTGTACGAAGCCGCCACAGACGGAAAAGATCAGCTACGTTACGTCGCTGGCGCAGATGCCAAAGCGATGTATGCAATGCGCTTGCAGCTTGGGGAAGAAGCGTTCCGCAATGCGATGGCTCAGCAGTTTTTTGGTGAGACAAAGGCGGCTTAGTCTTGCGTTCGTTGTGAATGAGTATCTGCCACGTTGCGACGTCCGTCAACCATTTTTGATCGTCGCGCCCCTGTCTTCGATTGCAGCTTTCATTCCATTCAGGGTGTCTTGAGTTTCGCGGGCAATTTTTCTTCTTGCGATCAGGTTCAGCAGCTTGGCTTTCACAGTCGGTGTGGGGTAGTAATGGCTGATCTCTATCTTCGTTGAAGACTGCCCGACACGATGAAGGGTCGTCTCCACCACGTAGTCACGCAAGACCTTGGTTATTCCAAACGTGTCCTCCGGCAGTACAGTGACAACTTTCTGCATTGGAACGATTTCGATGTCCTTCTCAACGCACATGTGTTTTCCGCCTGAGAGGTAGCATCGGTACGAAACGCCCGGCTCACGCAGAGCTTTTCCTGAGAGTAGCTCCACTTTAATTACGCGGGGATGAAAGGTAGGGATTTTCGTAATATCCATGTTGAACGCCCACACCGTCTCTAGCGGAGCATTGATGATCACTTCTTGATTGGAGCGAAACGGCGGTCTCATGTGTCTCACGAAATTTTCTCACACACAGGCGCACCAAGCCGAACTGCTATCGAGCGAACGCAAGGAACGAGGAAGTGGATGACAATCACGTTCTCCTGTTACTTAGAATGAAGGAAAGGAGCAAGCCATGAAATTGAGCATAAAGGGTCTGGCTTTGGCGTCGGGAATCCTGTGGGGATTGGCGATGCTGGGCATGGGTCTGGCGAACTTGATCTGGAGCGGCTATGGTCAGCAATTTCTCCAGACAATGGCGTCGGTCTACTTCGGCTATCATGCGACTCGCAGCATTGCAGAAGTCATTGTCGGAACCCTCTACGGAGCTGTGGACGGTCTCATCGGTGGTGCGATCTTTGCTTGGCTCTACAACCGGTTCGCCCAGCCCAGCGTTTGAGCAACGAAACGGCTCAGTTTCGCGGTGCGCCCGTCACCCCACGTCGATACCTGCCCAGAGGAATCTCGGCGCATTGCGCGAGGCAGCAGGCACCTAAAACAATGAGGAGGAACAGACTGGGATGCAGCGCCACGATTCCCAATGCCGACAACGCCACGAAAACAGCCGCAAGAAGGAACAACGGACCGGTAACGTAGCAATGGATTCGTCCGCACCGGACTGCATTTGCGAGGCAGCCTGCACCTATCACGGCGAAAGCTGGTACCCATAACCAGACTCTCCCGCGATTCCAACTAGAGCCGACGATTACAAGGAGAATAGGCACGTACCAAAGGAACCACGCAGTCTTTCGCCCTGTGAGGTCATTGGCAGAACATCCTTTCGAATCGCTGCGATTGTCCATTTCGATCTTCCTTCGTAGAACTCGCCCGCGCAGCGGAAGGCAACGCGACCCTATCTGAGCGCCGACAGGTTCCGGGTAACTTCAGGCGCAACATCCACGACTGCCCCGCCGAAATAGACAGGTGCAGCATTTCCCCATTGAACGCCACTAGGGTACAGAGCGGCAAAGTCCCAGAGAATGCCGCTTCGCTGGCAACAAATCGCCTGCGAACTTGGAAATTGCTGGCGCAGTCCCTTCGCCACAAGATGGTCTCTATCCCAGAACTGCACAACCCGTGAGTCTGGAATTCTTGATTGAACCCATCCGCTTGGTCTTGACCAGTCTGTCGGCAGCATTGGCTCCCATACAACAAGGACACGAACTCGCATTGACTGATTCTGCTTCAGTATCTCCTCAATCGCGGAAGACCCCCGCAAGCAATATGCTCACGTCGGCGATAGCAGGAGCACCAAGCGTGCGCGGTCAGCGGCACTGTTGAACTCCTGCCTAAAGTTCTCGAAGTTAGCAGGCGTCAGCGATGTGAGCGGGGGTTGACCGGGTGGTGTTCCTTTCGATCGCCAGAGATACCAGACGATCAAGAACGCGGCAACGATCCCGACCAACCAAAACGCGTATTTGACTCTTCGCGTTGGCATGTCTTAGCCCGCAAGCAGGCTTGCTATCACTTGTGGGAAAAGGATCACAAAATAGTCAAATGCGGAACTGGCATAATGCTCCTGCGTGGTTTCAATTCCGCACATCCCGACTCAAGACACAGTCCGCCGTATCCAGCGAATTCAGGCGATGACAATCGTGTGGATGAGTGTGGAGGCTGTGGTGTCCCTCTTCGGAGCTTGGCGGGCACGGAGTCCCACCCTTGTTGCATTCGGTGGCGACAGCGCCGTCGAACTTTTCTCAGCGGTAGTAGTGTTGTGGAGATTTCACGCAAGTAATGCAAACGAGGATGTGGAAAAGCGGGCTTCCCGTATCGCGGGGGTCTTACTGTTCACACTGGCTGCCTTTGTTGCTTCTTCTTCGGTCACGAGTCTACTGGGGTATAGCGAACCCAAGCCCACGTTTTTAGGGATAGCGATTCTGGTCGCAGCCGCCGCCGTCATGCCGTGGCTCGCGAAAGAAAAGCGGCGGCTGTCAGGAGCTACAGGGAGTGCCGTGTTGAGGGCGGACGCTGCTCAGTCGGCGCTGTGTGCCTACTACTCGCTCATCGCCTTGGCGGGATTGGCGATCAACGCCATCTGGCACTTAAGGTGGCAGACCCGATTGCGGCTCTTGCCGTTCTGCCGCTAGTCGTTTGGGAGGGTCGGGAAGCCATGCGCGGGAAGGCTTGCGGCTGTTGCTGATCTGACCCACAACCCGCTCGAAAGCCAGCCGAGAAAACCGTCGTGAAATGCTGGTGTATTGGTTGTACTTCGAATATCCGAAGACTAGACTTGTGCCCATCTCACGAAGTCCAAGGAGGGAACGATGGCAACTGCAAGAATGCCGCAACCAAGCGGTGACGACCCCGTGAAAGTTGATCCCAAGCATTACAAGGTCGAGTTTGAGAATGACCGTGTCCGCGTGGTGCGCATCAAGTACCGACCGGGCGAGAAATCGGTGATGCACTCCCACCCGGAATCCATTGGTGTTTTCCTGACTGATGCCCACGCCAAGTTCACCTACCCGGACGGGAAGAGTGAGGACATCAAGGCGAAGGCTGGGTCGGTGTTGCACATGGATGCCTTTACTCACTTGCCGGAGAATAAAAGCAAAAAGCCATTCGAGGTTATCCAAGTCGAGTTGAAGCGGTAGGTCACAGTCTTTTCGAACGATGAGGGCGGAGCGCCCTCCGCCCTTTTTAGGTACCTGCGTGCCAATACCGAGGAGACCGTCTGCATGGTCGCCGACGAACGATTTCTTCAGTTCGACAATATCGACATGGAGAAGCCAGACATTTTGTCGCGATGCAGTTGTTGCGGGCGAGAGTTCAGGGCTGAACCAAAAGACGCCGAACGAGTGGATGACGTGCTTTTGCGGATACGTGCCGAGTTTGAAGCCCATAAGTGTCGCGAGTAAACGACCTCAATATACGGAAAGTCGAGTCCGACCCAGCTTTTCCACAGAAATGGCAGAGCCAAAGCGACGCTGGCTGACTCGAACCCGGTCGGCTAAGATGTCCATTGAGGTTCCCATGATGACAACCCCAGCCAGTGCCATCAAGGATGAAGTCCGTGTGCTCATCGACGTTCAGATCGAGACATTCGGACAGCCAGCACCTTTGATACCCTATCAACTTCACGAATTTCACGACCGCTCAGAAACAATCAAGATGCTTTGCCAAGAACTGAATCGGATCGGTGCGAGGAGCGTCACGGAACGGCGGTTCGAGAAAGCGTTTTAGCTCCGCGTTTACAAGTTGCTGGTCACGATCTGCCGCTGCGGATACAGACTCGATGCACGATCAGGTAAAGATCGTTGAGTTGGGCGCCTGGAGGCTCAAGGAAGTCGGCTGGAAGACCTCGCGTGGCGCTGTCAAGAATGGTTGAGAGTTGTGCGAACGGAATGGATGCCGTCTTATCGAATACTCGCGTAGAACCTCTACGCATACGACCTCGTCGACCCACGGAAACTGGATGCGAAAGTTTCGTTTTATGTCTGGGGCGAGCGACTGGGGGCTGAAAAACCTATCCGAAGCCTGGGTATCTTCCACGATGATGACGCCAGGGACGGACGCTGGGTTCTGACGTTTGATGATCCTCAGGTCTTAGCGCAGATCAATTCTGTTTTCGTGACTGTGGAATCCTCCAAAAAGGCGATAAAAGAGCCCGGCGGACGGAGGGTACTGTTTGCCTTCCTCGGGGACAAGCCCAACCACCCGTAAGCAAATTTCAGGCTTCCACAGAGCCCGCCATCTTCCCGAGACGGGATTTCGCATATTTTCCACATTTACGATCCCTAGAAATTCCCGCCAATGTTAATCACTACAAGCCCGTTTGAACTAAGCCGCTAGCGCGGCGGACGCTACCGCGTGCTCGAAGTAGGGGGCATTGGAGGTTCCGGACTGTCCCGACCCGCGAGGCTTGAGGAAGGATCGGCCTTGCGCTACGATGAGGGCAATCATGAGGCTAAGTATTCATGTTTAGATCGATGAGCATCAATAACTGCTCTTTTGGTAAAAGCCGCTTCTGGCAAGGCTTTCCAAACGAAAATCGATTGAAATCCCATAGGGAATCCCGCATCCGCCGCAAACGCTAGCGGCTCACTTCAAACGACCCTATCGAAACTGCCCCCGACCTTACTAACTTGCGCATCCCCGCACCTCTGCTTCGGGGCAGTCCCGATAGGGATCTATCGTTTATCGTTACCTATGTGGAGAAACTTCCTACAAGCCGACTTCTGGGAAGTCAACGACATTCCCCCTTACCGGTCATTTTCTATCAGATGTGGGCTTGAACTGTCCCACGGTTTTAGCGCGAGTGAACATCGAGCGCAATGCCTTTTTAGTATGACTGCCGATTCGTCTATTCCCGTCTCGCGCCGAGGATTGACTCAGCAGATCGACGGCACCGCAGCGAGCGGAGAGGTTCGCAGAATCCGAACATAGCCGAGATTGCTTCCCAGCGGATCGCCGCGGCGACCGATCTCGGGCAGGACCTCCACTGCAAGAACGCTCAGCGTCGAATCCAGGGGCAGACCGAGTGAAGAAAGCAGGGCTTCCACTTCATCGTCATCCCAGTAACCATAGCCTGGCACGCCCATGGCGCTAACCCCAGACTGTCCCCTGAACCGCTTCTCCTGAATCGGCCCGGGCTTGCGGCTCAGCAGCACGTTGCGATGATCGAGGCTGTCAGCCTGTGTCACCTGCGCATACAACAGCATCCACATCTCTGAGCGTGGCGTCACCGGCGTGAGGTTCTGACCGCCGAACACGGGCAAAGCGTACGGAGCGCTCACAGTAATGGCATCGGGCACCCGTGCTGGACTGCATAGCAGGACTGGAGCTGGATGCTGCACGCCTGTCACCCGCAGCGGACGGCCGAAGCGGCCTTGCGCAGTGGACCATCCCAAGGCGTGCCCAACCCTGAGTTCGTAGACGAAAAATCCGAACAGCTCGGGCGAGTCGGCCGTAAGCCCCGGCGGCAACGGCACTCCATAGTGAATAGGCGAATCTGACGGGATCAACTGCTGCATCGCGTTCAAGCCGCTGCCATCGTCTGACATTCCGGGCGTGATGATACGTATCAGCTCGGGGTCAATTGGGAGCGGAGGTTCCGGAGGCGTGGTCACCGGCTCAACGCCCGGCACGAGCTGATCCCCAGTAAGCATCGGATCGGGCGCATAGTTCAATACGCGAGCGAAATAGGCATCGCGTGGGTTCGCTACAGCCTCCCTAAACTCGAGCCACAGCACCCGCTTGCGCGCCTGGGTTGAAGAATAGTCAGCTGCCCGCGTGTATGGTGACAGCGCGATTCCCGCCGAGGCGAGTTGTGGCGTCTGGGCAGTCGGCGTGGCCATGGGAAGCTCGAGCGAAAAAGATAGCGGCGCATCCTGTTGTGCGGGTGTAGCGGCGAACTTTGGCGTCACTGTATATCCAATCGTTTTCTCTGCCGGGAAGGCTCCGGCCTCAGGTTTCGGATCAATCGCATCAAAGAAAACCAACAGCGTCTTGGATCGGTCCGGCTGCGCAAGCGCCGTCGCGCTAAGACCTCGCGTCACGTCAATAGTTCCGACGACCGTTGCGCTTTCGTTCGCGATCTCAAAACTTATGTCGTCGAGACCGTCCCATGTCCAGTCGCGCTGAAGCTGAAGAGTCAGCACCGTGATCCATTGCCGCGTCAACTCATCTTTCGAAGCAAAAGTAATGCTGCCGTGGTCGGGAGAGAGCATATTGCGCAATCCCTGCGAGCAGCCAAAGACCACACGCTTGCCGGTTGGCGCTGAGAGCGTCAGCCCGTTGACATTCAGATTCAGCGCCAGAGCGAGCCTGCCAACCAGATCCGTTTGCGCGGTTCCCTGCTGCCCGATCAAAGCAAGTTGCTGCATAAGATTTGTGCTCGGAACGGGATCAGGCTGAAGCAAAATCGCGCGGAAGCGGTTGGCATCGGTATCCGGAACGAACAGATTTCGTTCGTCACTCGAATTAGAACGTGTCACCGTTTCCACCTCGAAGCCGATGCGTGAGTCAGCCGAGCCAAAGTAGGCGAGGCTGGGATCGGGCTTACCTATTGCGTAAAAAGTAAACCGCACGTCGCGAGCGGTAGGCACAACGACGTCGCCCGTTGCGGGCTGCGCCGGGAATGCGGAGATGTCCGGAAAATCTTGATAGGAGACATTAACGTTCAACAACTGCGACGGATCGACGGAAAAATCCCGCGTAGTGGAATAGAGAAGCTTGTACGGAAGATGATCGGTAGAGGTAATAGCGGCCGCATCCTGATCGAGTTGTCGGACCTCGACGTCAATGCCGAGTGTCACCGCGTCGGGATCAGGAAGTCCCACGTCGCGCTGTTGGGTCTTTGCGTTGGGGATATCGGCCAGCAGAGCCGTGATCGCGTTGGGATAACCAGTAAACACCAGATCCGGATAGCCGAGTCTGGGGCGCTGGATAGAATACATTGTCTGTGGAGCCGCGGCCGTCGCTGTTTCGTCGAGGTTCGTGATCACCACGGGACGCGGAGGCGTAAAACGCCGAAAAGGAATCGAAGCGATTGGCGCAGGCGCGGGATTTATGGGATTGTCGCCCGCTTCCGGTCCGCCGCGAGCCAGATCGCTGAGGCGGACACGAAAATCATAAGAATTTCCGTATCGCAGCGGCACCAGGTCTTCCCCCACGGGTTGGTATTGCCGGGTTGCGCTCGGATCAGGAAAGCCGGATGTTTGCAGGGCGGACGCGTCGCCGAGCACAATCGATTTCCCTCGCCAGTGCGTGAAATAACTGGATAACCACCAGTCTGCGGGGGCAGTAGGGTCCGGTTGAATCGGCGGCGTCTCGACGCCTAGTTCGCCATTAAAGTTTCCGAGTGCGGTAGCCCCGAGTTGCAGCGCGCCGATCACCTGGCACAGCGATGTCCATCCGGACCCGCCATGGGGCCGAACATCCACGCGGTAACAGGACGTGCCAACGGGGGCGTCTACTGCGGTCGCGTCCAACTGGCGATTCATCCAGATCGCGATCTGCTCGTCGTCCCATCCCAGCCGTATTCCGAAATCGCCGACCGGAGGAAGACCATCGGGAGTAGTGTCGGTGAAAATTGCGCGCTGCGGCTGCGCGCCGTGCACAATCTTGGCGAATCCATCGTCGTAATTTTCTGCTTCAGGAAAAATGTCGTCATATCCGCTGAGCGGTGTACTGACGACGGGAAACAAAATCGCCGCGAATAGAGGACGCGAAGTCGCGGTCAGCGCCGGAATGCGAGCGGCATAGCTTTGCAGCAGATCGGGCCGAACCGCGAACTGCGGCGCAAAGTCGCTGGTGGGGTCGAGACTGATGTACAGCCATCCGCCGTTGGCGAAGAATGTCGCGGAGGGCAGCGTCAACGTCGTTTCATATAAGAGTCCCACTGCGGTCGCGAGCAGTTCCTGCCGCAACGCGAAAGCGAAGACACGTCCCCAACTTACCGTTGTCGGTGGAGGAGGAGCAGACGTGGCGGCGGGCTGCGACATCAGGCATGCGTACTCATCGCCGGTTACAGCGAAGGGCGTGCGAGGACGATCGAAGGCAAACGCCGAGCGGTAACTCGGCGGCAAATACTTCCGCGTGGTATAACCCGTCATTTTGGGCGTCGAGCCCGCGGGGTCTGGCGCGATCGGTAACATGGCCTGAAGCTGCTGGAAAAGATTCCGAGCCTGAGTCGGAGCCGTAAGGGTGAGCGGCACCTGCGCGGTCACCGCACCCGGTTGGGGCAGCGCAGCGAGCGACGGAATCAGCGATGCGCGCAACACCAGCTTTCCATCGGCAAAGGCCGGTGAATCGGGGGCGGGAGATACTCCCGTAATCATCGGCAGCAGAGGATTGCTTTGCGGCAGTGCCAGGATGCGCAGCTGGATGTTCGTTCCATCCCACCGTTGCGGAAAAGCCAGCAGGCTAAATTGAAAGCTTGGACTCGTTGGCATATAGTTCTCTCCCTAGCAGGACATTGCGTGCGAATAAGTGGTTGAAACGCTTACTGTAATATCCAGGAACCAACCCAGCGTTACGTCCACGGAGGCGAGGAACGTCGCGGCGGCGGTAAGCTGGCAAGGCGAAAACTGCAATGCGAGCGAAGCGATCGCCTCCGCCGTGAAGCTGATGCCAACCAGCCCGCCTAATACCGATCCGCTAGCCGTCAAAATCAGAATCAGTCCCAAGCCAATCGACTGTGGCGAACTCGTGACGATGGTGAGCTGATACCCATAAGTCACCGACGCGCTGAGACTCAAGATGTCCGGGATCAGATCACCACCGACCGAGACGATCACGCCGGCTTGCAGAGTGATGGTCTCTTTAGAAGGCGTCGAGCCCGAGGCAAAGTCACCTTCCATGCTGAAGCCAATCACGCCGCCCGCGTAAATTGGCGGCAGTACCGGAACCTGCAACGAGCCGTTGAAGCTGGTGGCCAGGAACCACTGGCTCGAAGAGGTCAGCAGCGCGTCTCTCGACGGAGCCGTATTTCCGAATCCGACTTTCAATGTGATCGCCAGCTTGCCGATTGGCGTGTCGGTCGGAATCGGTATTGGATGCGTCATCGGCAGCTTCAACTGGAGACTTCCCTGCATTTTGAATTTCTGCGTCGCATTCGACACCGAAAGTGCCAACGGATCCGGAAGGCCCAACGATTCAAGGAACGTAATCAGAGACTGCACAGGCGAAAATACGGAGCCAAAAACTAAACGGCTGGTCGGGAAACTCGGCGAGTTAGCTGCTGAGGCTTCCGAAGGCCCAGCGATGCGCACCAGCCCGTTGAATGGCGTGAGATCCATGCGTACGCAGACGTCACTCTCGGAGAGCGACCAGTCCGTCGGCGAAATCGCCACGGCGATTTGGGTTGGATTGTTGTTTTCGTCGTTGTATTCGAGAGCCACGCCCATCCCAGCCGATCCCGCCATCGTTCGTGCCGGCTGCGAAATAGTGAATGGGTTCGGCGACACGTTGAGCGTAAACTGTCCCGGTCCCGCAACCTGTAGCGAGTAGGTATTGTTTGGGAAAGGAATACACGAGTCCTGCCGCGGGAAAAATCCGGTGGCATTCAGCATTGCGTAAACGTCGGCCAGCAGCGGCGCGACCGTACTGGTCAGCGACGTGGCGCCGCTTTCGATCTTGGGCCGCGGGAACAGAGTGCGCGAGGACGTGGTCGTGTGGACAAAGCAATAATCCATCGACGGCGAATCCGGCTGCCAAAGGTCGATCGCCTCAGCAAAGCGATAAGGATTCGTGTTCGTGCCGCTCATCAACGCCGCGCCCAGACGGATCAAGGGCACGCCAAGATTGGGATCGATGGCCTGCGGTTCGCTCGCATCGTCGCTGCGCTGCAATACGCTCCAGCTTCCTTGCCTGGGCAAAACCACGGAGCCGCGTGCGACCGCGGCAAATTGCGGCGAGCCACCAGAAGCGGGAGCGTTGCCAACTTCGACTCGGCCGACGCGCATGGGCTGTCCTGAGTTTCCGACGTTAAGCACGCAATCAACCGGCCCTCCGAGCGGCCCTTGGGAGACCAGCAAGGCGTCCAGTTGAGCCGCCGTTAGCGGCATTCCGATCGGCAACTCCTGTACGAAGCCGAACTGTCCCGCGGTCGGGACAAGCCCGTTGGTCGCGCCGGTTGTGACATCGTCCATCTGCACGTCGGCATCGAAATAAACGGCCTTCATCTGCAAGCCGCCCGCAGCTGTGTACACCTGCGTGGTATCGCGGATATTGCGGATGTTATACATCCCGTGCACCACGCCCGGATGAACCGTGATGCCCGCGAGGTCGAACGTTCCCGGAGTTGCTGCGACCCAGCCGCTGTCCCTACGCGTAACTTCCGCTTTGTCGACGCGCTGGATCGTCACCGTGCGCACCACCACAGCGCCCCAGGGATACAAGATGCTCTTGACCTTGACCACCTCATACGCCGTGCGCCCGTTCATCACATCGAAACGCGCCTGCACGACGGCCGGAGGATTCGCGCTGGGGTCCACCCAGTCGCTGAACATGTTCGCGCCGTATCCGGAAATGTCGATGCGAGTCACCGGAACTGCCGGATTCGAACCGACAGGCTTAGGCGCGAAGGTTCCATTGAAAATCGGATCCACCGAATTTCCCAGGATGCTTAAGTCGAGGGGATTCTGGCTCGGATCAATCAAGTTGCGAAGCTGCACGGTCGCACCCGGCAGTGTTGGCGGCGCCGAACCGAGGAGTTCGAACAAAGGTCTTGCGGCCGTCATGCTCACCTGCCGTCCGCTTTCGAGGTTCTGCGTGGTAAATGAGGGCTGAAGCATCGTCAGCCCCGGACGCGGTATCGGGAGCAGTCCGATCTTCGATGCCTTCGGCAGTGTCGCGACCGCCTTCATGCCGAACGGGAGCGTGAACAAGACAGCTGCGGGGTTGCCGGCGTGGTACGAATTAAGAATCTCGTCGACGACAGGGATGGGCGCGATCGGCACTAGCGCCACTGTCGTGCTCCCCATCAGCGTCGGACCACCATCGTCCCAGAACGCCACTGGCGAGGGGAACGGACCGTCCGGGTTCGGGATATTAATGACCGGCTCCCACTGAATCTGCGGCGCTGTGAAAGTACGGAGATTGACACCTTCCGTCACCAAGTCAAGATTCGCAATTGAGAACAATGAATCGTTCGAAGTCGTGGCCGCCGCACCCGCTACAAAGCGGCGCGCCACACCTACGCCCACGCCAAGTTGGTCCGCATTGCTCGAAACATCGAGAATCAGCAACGCCTCCGGTCCGGTGCCGATAGCTTCGTCGAACATCGCTCGCAACGCCGCCTGGCTCTGTTGATTCTGAACTGCGATGGTGTCCTGCGATGATGCATCGGGATCGGGCGTCGGCTGCAATATCGATATCTGTTCCTGCAAACCTTGCAATGACGGCATCACGAATGTAAGCACGGGGCTGGGCGGCGAGGGCCAGATCACTGTTGCGTCGATTACAGGAAGGCTGGATAAGTCTTGGCCGGGTGCCGGCGAGGAAATGCCGGCAAAAATCGACTGTTGAGGCAGCGGATAGAAATTCGCGGCGTATGGATCGGGCGCAGTGGGTAATAACGAATACAGTGAAAAGGCGATCAGGAGCGCGCCTTCGTCAATCGAATTTGCCGCGCCGAGTTCTCCAAGAACCAGAAGTCTTTGCGGCGGCGTGGTGGTAAGCAAAGCGTTGCGTAATGCGAAAGCGATGGGAGCCGGCGGCGGATACGTGGCAGGAGCGATTGCATCTACCAAGACAAATGCTCCGGCCGATGTCTCAAACAAGAACACGATGCCAGGCATCTGCGGACCCAGCCTTGCGCCATCTGCCGAGACCGGTCGATCGATGTGTGCCTTGACCGTCCCGACGCTCCATAAAATTTCTGTGCTCTTAACCGTTGCGGCTGTCGAAACCGAAATGTAGATAAGAGCAAACGGCTGAAGATAGCAGACGTCAAGCGTAGATCGACGTGTCGACGGCGCGCTCTCCTGCCACAATAGAAATTCTTCCGTAAGCCGCGAGGGCCAGACCGCCGGAGCGAGGAAGATAATCTCTCCCGCCGTCACCACCAGCCATGCCTGGTTCACCGGGATCGCCTTATTCGCCCCTCGCCACTGCGCCGACAATCCCGCATTCACCTGTATATCGAGTGTTCCCGCGCCAGAAGCCTGCCCGAGCGAGGCAGGCGTGGTGATCGCGACCGGCAATCCCCAGCCCGCCAGCGCAATCGGGGCCGATCCGGAGAGGGAAAACAGATCGGACGCCGCAGCCAGTGGCGCAAACGTCACGATGCTGGCGGTGAAGGGAACAACAATCTGCTGGATCGCTGCCTGATACTGTGGCGTGGCGCTGCTCCAGTGCAAACCCAATGTAATTCCGTAAACGGTGAGAGAAGCATCCGACGCCGCCGAGACCGTTGCGCCTGACGGCGCAAACACAATCGTGACCTCAGCCGGCAACTGCGCGGTCACGGCACGAGCATCGCCGCCCGGACCCGATCCCGCGGTCTGGTTCGACACAAAATCTAGTTTCAGATTTACCGTCACTGTTGACGAAGCAGCGATTTCGATCGTCCCGCCAGCATAGGTCGGAGCCGCGCTGAAACTGATCGAACCACCCTTGATCTTGAGCCCTGTCCATGAACCGGCGGGCGCACTCGCGGCCAAGAGCGGCGACTGAAACCAGATGCTTCCCGCGCCGAGCGTCAGCACGGTGCTGCCCACCGGATGTAGTAACAGCTCGATTGGGACAGATAGAAACGGCGCGCTTGCCGGCGACCGCGTAATTGTCGCCTGCACGATGATCGGGTACAGATCTATCCAATATTGCAACTGTCCAGGTCCAAGAAATGGTCCGAAGCTCTGTGCAACCGCCATTCCCGCAACTGCGGGAGAGGCGGAACTCACATGCAGACTCGACACAATCGGAAGCTGCCGTACGTACACCATGAATCGCTGATCCGGTTGTGCGGCTCGAACCGTAGTCGCCTCCGCCAGCGCTGACTCGAATTCCTTCTGCAGTTCGGGGTCGATCGACGCAGCGGTAAACGGGGCGGGTGCGACTTGAGGAGCTTGACTAAGCAGACTCTGAGCGATCGCAACCCTTGCCGCGCGCAGTGCGTTAGCGTCTGCGGCAGGCGACGGCTGTAAGGAGCCTGTCAGATTGAGTAATTGCTGGATTGCGGTAGCTGAGTCCACGAGCGGCCTCACTTTCCCGCCGGCTCGAAAAGCTCCGGCCCGGCCCGATTATTCGTACTACTGGAAAGTGAGAAAAAGCAGTCGAACGTTACACGCGAGAGGAAAATTATTATTGAAGTCGCTGTATCTGCGAAAGGTAAGCCGCGTCGCGAACGTCCACATATTGCAGCGGCGATTGCGGAGAAAAAGTATATTGCTTTCCGGTAACAGGTCCTTGAACGGTGACAGTCGTAGTCCCGGTATAGCGGACTGCTCGGGTGCTAGAGGCTTGCGGAGTCTTCGCTTGATTTTTTAGCGCGGCTCTCTTCCCGCCACAACATAGCATGTTTCATTCCTCCGAGATCTTCGGCATCCGCCGCACGCGGTTCGCTGATTCTTTCGAGAAGACAGGCCGCGCCCGAAACCCCCATCCACATAACAATTCGCTCCGTCCACGACGCGTGAATAAAAAGCGCGGGCACGGATATCCAGATACTTACGCACTGAAAGCAGTCGATCAGCCGTCCCGCAAACCCTTGTCCCAACCGTTGCCGAACCAGAAATAGGACGTCGCCGGGACCATCTTCACATGCGATCATGTGTGCAACGCGCCATACCGCGCACGCTCCAATTGCGAAACTGGTAAAGGAAATCGGCATGCCTCACAGTTATTGTGCGATTTGAACTCATTGCGTTTCACTTCCGGGTCATTGACTCAGATTCCTCGAGAGTCTGGGGTTTGAAATGACTGGTATCCAACCCTCAATGGATGATCCTCTGCAAGGAACTATCCGGAAACGGGTTTGTGGGAAGCGTGCGAGATCGGTACCGACAAGTCGGCTTCTCGTTAGTGACGTCGCTGGTGAGATGCGCGTCTACAGGTAACTTCCGGTTTGCCCGTCAACCGGAGCAATCGCGATCACTTCCTACAAGCCGACTTCCCGTTACTAATCACCGTAAGTCAGCTTCCGATCACTTCGGGTTAGCCGACAACACACCCAGAGTTGTCGCATCCTCTCCAGCTACCCACGCTATAATTGCCCCCACGGATGGCGCTCACCTCTGGCACAAGACTCGGTCCCTATGAAATCCAGTCGCCGCTTGGCGCCGGCGGCATGGGCGAGGTGTACCGCGCGAAAGATACGCGCCTCGATCGCACTGTTGCCGTCAAGATTCTCCCCACTCATCTCTCCGCCGATTCCGAATTCAAGCAGCGTTTCGAGCGCGAAGCGCGTACCGTTTCCTCTCTGAATCATCCTCATATCTGCCATCTCTACGACGTCGGCTCCCAGAACGGAACCGACTTCCTGGTCATGGAGTTCCTCGATGGCGAGACGCTTGCCGAGCGCCTGCGCAGGGGGGCGCTGCCTTTCCCTGAGTTGCTGAAGATTGGAATCGAAGTCGCCGAAGCTTTGGAGATCGCCCATCGCGCGGGCGTCGTGCATCGCGACTTCAAGCCCGGCAACATCATGCTGACCAAATCCGGAACCAAGCTCATGGATTTTGGCCTGGCGAAACCGAATTCGCTGGGCGCCGCAGGCTCGGGCTCAGCTCCACTTCTATCCGCAGCCCGCACCATGTCCGGCGCCACTCCCATCAGTCCGCTCACCACCGCCGGAAGCATCGTCGGCACTATTCAATACATGTCTCCCGAACAAATCGAGGGCAAAGACGCCGACGCCCGCGCCGACATTTTCGCCTTCGGCGCAGTGCTCTACGAGATGGCTATGGGCAAGCGCGCCTTCGAAGGCAAAAGCCAGATCAGCGTAGCCTCCGCCATTTTGGAAAAAGACCCCGAGCCCGTCAGCGCCTCCAAACCTTCGACCCCGCCAGCCTTCGACTATCTCGTCGCCGCCTGCCTCGCCAAAGATCGCGAAGACCGATTTCAGTCCGCTCATGATGTTCGCCTGCAGCTAAAAGCCATTTCGCAGTCCGCGCGAGCCCCGGCCGCGGTCACAGCAGCGCAACCCCCACGCACGTTCCTCCCGCGTGCGCTGTTGGCAGGCGCCGCTCTTCTTCTTGTCGGGGCCGCGCTCCTTTTCTATTTGTCGCAGCGCGCCAGCACGCCCACGCTTTCCGTTCGCGCCTACATCCCTCCTCCGCCGCAAACCACATTTCGCGCCTCCGGCTTCGACGCAGGCCCGGTGGTCGTCTCACCAGACGGCAAGACCCTCGCCTTCTCCGCCGTCGACGACAAAGGCCACACCAACCTCTGGGTGCGCCCGCTCAATGCCCAGCAAGCCACTATGTTGCCAACCACCGAAGATGCGGCCACGCCCTTCTGGTCTCCCGACAGCCATTACCTCGCCTTTATCGCCGACCGAAAACTAAAAACCATCGGCGTCTCCGGAGGAGATGCCCAAACCCTGACCGACGATGTTCATGGCGACGGTGGCGATTGGAGTTCCGTCGGCATCATTCTTTTCTGCAAACAAAACTTTGGGCCGATCTGGGAGATCCCAGCCTCTGGTGGCCAGCTCTCCCCCGCCACTCGTCTCAATAAAGATGAAATTTCGAACGATTATCCATCCTTCCTTCCCGACGGCCAACACTTCCTTTACGTCTCCAACCCACTCAACGCGCCCAACCGAATTAAAGTAGGTGTGCTTGGCAAACCCGAACAAGACGGAATCGACATTGCCCCAGGCAATCGCCCCGCCTTTGCTTCCGATCATCTCCTGTTTGTCCGCGCGGGACACATTCAGACCCAGCCTTTCGATCCGCGCACCTTTCGGCTTTCCGGCGATGCTCAAACCATCGGCGAAGCCCGCACTTTTTCCGTCTCCCAAAACGGCGTTCTCGCCTATCACGAGAGTTCCGCCCAGTCCGAGCTCAAGTTATTTGATCGCAGCGGAAACCTGATCGGCACGCCCGGTCCGTCGGCGGTTTATTCCGATCCGCGTTTTTCTCCCGACGGTAAATCCATCGCCATTACGATCTGGGACCCACGATCCAGCACAGACGATATTTGGGTACTTCCCCTCGCCGGCGGCCAGCCCACCCGGCTCACTTTCGGACCCAATGATTTTTGGCCGGTGTGGTCGCCGGATGGAAAGCAAATCGCCTACGGCGTCAGCGAAAATGGTAAGAACTCAATCCGCCGCCGCTCTCTCGACGGTAGCCAACCCGAAGAAGTTCTCTATCAGAACGACGCTTATATCAATGGCTCGCCCATCGACTGGTCACCAGACGGGAAGTACCTTTCTCTGGATCTGGAAACGAAAGATGGAGTCTTTTCGAATTGGATTCTACCCCTAACCGGCGATCGCAAGATCTTCCAGCCGGCGGCTGCCTCAAACTTGACGGTCAGCGAGTTCGACGGCCGCTTCTCCTCCGATGGCCGCTGGTTGGCTTATTTCTCCTATGAAACCGGCCGGCCCGAAGTCTACGTGGTGCCATTTGGAGTCGGCGCCAAAACCCAGGTCTCCACCACCGGTGGATGGAACACGATCTTCAGCCGGAGTAATGAACTCTTCTTCGTCACCATGGGAAACCGCCTGATGGTCGCGCATACTTCCAAGCAACCCAATTTCCACGTCGACTCCATCGACCCTCTATTCCAGCTCGACCTGCCCAACTTCACCGGAATCAGCTACGACGTCAGCCCCGATGGAAAACACTTCGTGGTCCAAACCGCCGACCACACCAAATCCACCTCCATTACTTTGCTGACCAATTGGCCCGCGGAGCTCAAGAAGTGAGCCCTGCCGACGGCCGCTGCCGTATCAAGGCTGAAATATTTCCACTTGGCGGATGACGAGCAAACCTTCTCTAATCCGGTAAGGTAAGGTTTGCGGACAAGCCAGGAGCTATCGTCTGTACTATCCAGTTGTGAGGCAGGGCTACAGGCTCCGCACGCTCGGACCAGAGGCGCCATTCGTTGACGGGGTATTACGCATTGAGGGGATTTTGCTACACCCTACTCGGTGCGGGCCGGCGTCACACGGCACCGCCCGGCGGACCTGCCCCATAACAAAAAAGTCCGAAACTATAGACGGTTTTGTAGCTACCCCGAGCACCCGGACCGGGCCGGGTGCCACTGGCTATCAGCGGTTTGAATCGTAGATCGCTGCCCGGTCCATCGCGGGCTTGAGGGTCAGCGCGGTTACTCCTATTGCAATCCCGAGGAATGCGATCAGCGCGGCCAGGATCGTGTGCCCTTCGGCCATCCATACCGCTATGCCTATTGCCAGCGCTCCATTCGCCAGCCCGAACGCGCGAAGCCAGGGCGCGAACTTTCGCGCCTCCCTACGAAGGAATTCTCTGTCCATACTGCCCGCAAAGAGCAAAACCGCGGCCATGATTGATTGAATCGACCCGCACAATAAGATCGCGAAGAACAGCGCCAGGCTCCACGTTCCGCTCGTCACGTTTTTGAACCGCCAGGCCAGATACACGAGCAATACACAGCGCAAACAGATCTTGATGTGCAGAATTTCCCAAAGCCGGTATGGTTTGGAGCCCGCCGATCCAAAAAGCTTCCGCATCAAGGCGGGCGGCTCTTCGGGTTTCGCGGTCGTTACTGAGTCCGAATCGCGGGCAGGAGCGTGGTCGCTGCCCTTCGAGGCCAGCGATCGCTTGCCGGACGTAGAATCATCCCTTAGTTCCTCCAGCGCCAGCTTGATATCATCTATGTGCTGCGTGCGGCGGTCCCGGTCCTTGCGCAAGCAGCGTAGGATGATCTTCTCGAGCTCAGCCGGCAGATTCGGCGCGAGGCCGCCAGGTGGCGGCGGCTCCTTCTGCAGGATTGCCAAAATTGTAGACATTTTGGTTGCACCTTCAAATGGCCGGCGGCCGGTGACCATTTCGTAGAGAACCGAGCCAAAAGAAAAGATATCGGAACGCGCATCCACCTTCCTGCCTTCGGCCTGCTCGGGTGACATGTAGTCGACGGTGCCGACGATCGAGCCTTCTTCCGTCAGCGGGGCGTCCTCAGCGGTCATCGTCGCCGTGGCGGCCTCGGAATCGACAGTCTTCTCGGTCAGCTTGGCCACGCCGAAATCCAGCAATTTCACACGGCCGTCCTCGTCGATAATAATGTTGGCCGGCTTGAGATCGCGGTGCACGATTCCGGCCGAGTGCGCGCGGGCCAGGGCGTCGGCGATCTGGATCGAATACTTCAGTGTGTCTCTCAAGGGTAGGTCGTTCTTGCCGATCAACTGGTGGAGCGTCTTGCCCGCCACGAACTCCATGGCAATGAAATCCGTGCCCGCAAATGAGCTGATGTCGTATATGTGGATGATGTTGGGGTGATTCAGAGCCGATGCGGCCTTGGCTTCCTGCACGAAGCGGCGCTTGCGCTCGGGGCTGGTGGTAGCATCGGCGCGCAGGATTTTGATGGCTACGGGCCGGTCGAGATGAGTATCGAAGGCCCGGTAGACCACCCCCATGCCGCCCTCGCCGAGTTTTGCTTCAATCCGGTAGTGGCCCAGCGCCTGGCCGATCATGGGGTCCATACTAGGACCTCATGTTAGGACCTCACTCATGAGCGAGTCAACGGAGACAGAGAGAGTTTACGGCCATCAGAGACGGAACTAGCGTGGGCTTTCTTCATGTGCGCGAAACCATGGAAGTTGATCGCAAGAAGCAGCCGGATGTCAACTCGCTACGGCCGAATCCCTGGCTTTTGATCGCATTGCATTCGCCTAATGCCACAGCCACGGCCTTTTGATGGACAGTTTCGAGTACAAGACCGCGAATGTGCTCCAGAAGGCGTCCCAGCTGCTTCGCGCAACAGTATAGACGTCGACCGTTGTTCTACCTGAGCGAAGCGAAGTGCTCTTGTCCGGATGACGTTAGTGCTTTATCGGACGCGCGCACTGGGCAGAATGCGTGGGAATGAGTGTTGTCGCGCGCGTTCGATAAAGCCGTCAGAAGGAAGCCGCTCGCGTTTGCGGCGGACGCGGTGGAGCTATGGGGATTGAATGTGGGCGGAAGAGGAACGCGGCTGGTGTGAATCGGGGAGCGAGCCGCGTAACCGGGCCGTTCGTAGGTGTTGCAGGGCGGTGCGAAGAGGTGTGAAGCCACGAGTCACCTGGGGACAAGACACAAGTCGGCATGGCGCGGCGAAGCACGCGAAGTTTTCGAAATGGGATATAGACTTCATGCTGCGGCCGTAAGCGCCGTGGGTGGAGAGCGAAGTTGGATCTGAGCGGCGGTTGATCTTTCGATGACTACCATGGGTCCGCCACACTTGGGACACAACCAATTGGGACTTGCGTTCTGGGGCGTGGATATTGCCGTTTCGGTTTGCGCTGCTGCGGAGTCGAGCGCTGCCAAGCACAGCGGCAGAAGCTGAGCTCTGCGGCGATTGGCGAGGAAACCGAAGTGGCGGATGCGGACAAAGCCCTTGGGGAGCAGATGGAGGAGGAAGTGGCGTAGGAATTCGTCGAGCGATAGCGTCATCGGCTTCTGCTCATTATTGTGAGCGGAGTCGCGCCAACGAAAGGTGACCTGGCCGTCGTTGAACGAAGCCAGTCGGTGGTTGGAGATGGCTACGCGGTGGGTGTAACGGCCGAGGTAGTGGAGGACATACTCCGGACCACCGAAGGGTGGTTTGGAATACACGATCCAATCTTTTCGAAACAGCGGCCGGAGCCAAGAGGCGAAGATCTTAGGTTGAGCGAGCGAAGCCAGATTGCCGGAAAGGTGCAACTGCCCTCGCTGAAAAGCCGACTTGAGCCCAGCGACGAACTTTCCGCGAAATACGCGCCGGAGCACGTGGATGGGGAGAAAGAAGCGAGGGTGAGACCGAATCCAGCGTGTGCGATCGAGGGAGAGTCCGCCAGCTGGAATGACGCAGTGGACATGGGGATGAATTTGGAGTTTCTGGTTCCAGGTGTGCAACACGCTGAAGAAGCCGATGTCGGCGCCGAGATGTCTGGGGTTACGAGCCACTGTGAGTAGAGTTTCCGCGCTGGCGCGAAGCAGCAAACCATAGATGACTTTCTTGTTCTGCAAAGCGAGCGAGGCCAGTTGCGGCGGCAGAGTGAAAACCACATGGACGTAGGGTGTGGGCAGAAGTTCGCGGCGACGTGCCTGGATCCAGCGTTCACGAGCGCCGGTCTGACACTTCGGGCAATGGCGATTGCGGCAACTGTTATAGGAGATGGCAGCGCGATGTCCACAACGCGTGCACTCATCGATGTGACCGCCGAGTGCGGCGGTACGACAGCGTGCAATAGCTAGCAGGACTTTGATATGTGTCCAACGGAGCCACCGACGATTGCGCGCGATGAAAGCAGTGCCTGCGCTGCGGACCAGGTCGGCCACCTCCAGGGGCGGCCGAGTCATCTAGCTCTCCGGTTGTGATCTGCCTTTCAGCACCAGGGCGTCCAGAGGACTAGCCGTGGCGTGCAAATGACGTTGGGAAAGATGGAGATAGCGAGCGGTCTCTTTCAGATCGTGATGCCCCAACAAAATCTGAATGGTGTACAGGTCGGCGCCGGCCTCTAGCATGTGCGTGGCGAAGCAGTGACGGAGCACGTGAGGATACACCTTCTTCTTAATACCGGCGCGGCGAGCGGCGTACTGGCAGGCGTGACGCGGTGTCTTCGTATCCATGGGCTGATCGCCACTATGCCAGCTGTTTCCGGGGAAGAGCCAAATGGATTTTTTGCGCAAGCGCCGCCAGTGTGCACGGAGCTCTTCAAGCAAAACGGGACTAAGCATCACATCGCGATCTTCGCGACCTTTGCCGGATTGGATGTGGATCACCATCCGTCGGCTATCAACGTCGCTGGCCTTAAGGCGCGTTAGCTCGGCGTTGCGAACACCGGTGGCGTAGAGGGTCATGAGGATCGTTCGATGAAACGGTGTGCAGGCTGCATCGATGAGCTGCGCCACTTCTTCTTGGCTGAGTATCGTGGGCAGGCGATGGGTCTTCTTAGGATAAGGAGTATCCGTGATACTCCACGATCGTTTCAGCGTCTGGATGTAGAAAAACCGCAGGGCACACAAGTGGTTCGTCACCGAACCGGGTGACATCTTTCTTTTGGTGAAGAGATAGGCTTGATACTCGCGAATGTGTTGCGGGCCTAAGCGATCGGGAGAGCAGTTGAAATGTCGTGCGAACCTTTCGACATGGCGGATGTAGTAGCGTGTGGTACCCTCGGAGTAATGACGACGCTGGAGTTCCTCCAGCATGATTTTTCGTAGATGGGTCACAGGGACCTCCTTGTGACCCACAAATTTATCTGATGGTAAACACCACAGCTGCTGACATCACCCACGCGGCAGCGTCCGCCGCGCGAGCGGCTTCGTTCTAACGGGCAACTCTCACCCAATCCGGTAAAGGAAGGTTTGCCGACCATCGTGCGCCACGAGCGCGAAAGGCCGAAAGGCCGAAAGGCCGAGTAGTGCGTAACTGCTTAACCGATGAGGGTGGGCCCCTCGGAACCGGTCTGCAGGGACAGGTTCCAAACCGCCTTCGGCGGCTGTGGTCAAAAGCCATGGTCGTGAGCACAGAAGGAAAAGGCCTGGCGAGGACCAGGTCAGGTGACAGGCAAGAAGAGGACCGCAAGGGAACCACTATGGAAGTGTCGAAAGCAAAGAGATGATGTCAAAACCGCGGGGGGATTGTTACTGCGGGACCAAGCTCCGACGAAACCTGTTTACGGGCGGAGCGGCATCCGGCATGAGAGGTGGCCTGAGCTTGCCAAGGAGGCGGTTGAGCGGAACGTGGGAACCTGAGACTCCGATGCGAACGGAGAAGCCACAAGTGGCAGAACCACGAGGGCGAGAGTACGGAAGCGGAGACTCAGGGGCGGAACAGCGCGTAGTAGCGGGGAAGTCCCCGATAAAGGGATGGAGCAAAGGCGCTGTATCAAGGAGCCGAATTCAATGAGCCAACCAGTGATGGGAGGAGCCCGATGAATGAGGCAAAGCCGTTTTGTATTTCCAAGAAGGAGGTTTGGGAAGCGTACGAGCGGGTGAAAGAGAATAAGGGAGCAGCCGGGGTCGATGGACAATCGATCGAAGATTTTGAAAAGAGGTTGAAGAAGAATCTTTACAAGATCTGGAATCGGATGTCGTCGGGCAGCTACTTTCCGCCACCGGTGAGGACGGTGAAGATACCAAAGAAAAACGGTGGCGAAAGGAAACTGGGAATACCCACAGTAGCCGATCGCATTGCGCAACAGGTGGTTAAAGCGAGGCTGGAGCCAGAGGTAGAACCGCTGTTCCATGCTGATTCCTACGGGTATCGACCGGGGAAGTCAGCGTTGGATGCAGTGGGTCAAGCGCGAGAGAGATGCTGGCGTTCTGACTGGGTTCTAGATCTGGACATCAAAGGCTTCTTTGACAACCTTTCACAGGATCTACTGCTTCGGGCAGTGAAGAAACATGCTCCGGAACAGTGGATCGTTCTCTATATCGAGCGCTGGCTCAAAGCGCCGGTGCAAGAGGAGGACGGGCGGTTGGTACCACGGGAACGAGGCACGCCGCAAGGCGGAGTCATCAGCCCTCTGCTGGCGAATCTGTTTCTGCATTACGCACTAGATCGATGGCTAGCGACGCATTATCCTCAGGTGCCATTTGAGAGGTACGCCGATGATGTCATCGCGCACTGCAGAACGGAGAAGCAAGCCCAGGAAATGAGGAAAGCCATCGCTGCAAGATTGCAGAGCTGCGGACTGGAACTCCATCCGGAGAAAACGAAAATCGTCTATTGCAAGGACGATTCTCGGAAGAAAACGTACCCAAACGAAAAGTTTGATTTTCTGGGCTACACGTTTCGGCCCAGAAGCTCAACGAATCGCCAGGGGAAGTTCTTCATCAACTTCAGTCCGGCAGTGTCGAACAAGGCAACGAAGGTGATTCGGGACACATTTCGTAGCTGGAAGCTGCCGCAGCGCAGTGATAAAGCGATCGAAGATCTGTCGCGGATGTTCAATCCCATTATCCGAGGCTGGATCCAATACTACGGGCGATATTATCGCTCGGCTCTTTACCCGACGATGCGCGAACTGGACCGAGATCTGGCCCTTTGGGCCAAGCGGAAATACAAGAAGCTGCGTCCACATCTTCGTAGTGCGACACACTGGATCGCGCGCATCTCGCGTTGTGCTCCGGCCATGTTCGCCCACTGGCAGATGGGGGCTCGGCGTGGCTCCATGATGGGAGCTGTATGAGTTGAGAGGCTCACGTACAGTTCTGCGAGAGCCTCGGGGTGCGATTCCCCGGGGCTACTCTCCCATCCATAACCGCTTCCACGCTTCACACAATCAGTCCCTGATCTCGCGTGGAGATTCTCAGAAGAAAAAGAGAGCAGGAGATTTCCTGCTCTCTCTCAATCGCAGTCAATGTTCGCAGGCTTAGTGGGCATAGGACATCGGCATATGCTATCTTCGCACGCGATCATTGCCGCCCAGGCCGGTTTCGAACCTGCCGAAGCCCAGGTGCTGCTGAAGGAGCTTGCGGGCACTTTCTGACAGGGCGACTCTTGGCCGTTTAGCAGCCTCGTTTGCTTGGGTGCCGATGCCCTCGGTATCTCCACAGCACTCCTCATCGCCGTGGTTGCGGTCGCATGGTGTCGCGAGGAACGCGTGAACATCACCAGAGCTGTCGGCGCCAAAGCCGACAATCTGTCCTGCGGAATTGATGCCAAATCCGTGGAGCAAGTAAAGAGGGGAATCAGCCGAAACAAGGCTGTTAAGGTCGCTCATCGTTCCGTTTTGCCAAAGGAACGCTCGCAGATTCCCACTAGCATCAATCGAGACGCCCGTCACCTGGCCGCTATCGTTAATCCCAAGGGCGGCGCTGATGACATCTCCTTTGAGCGTGCCCAAATCGTGCATCCTGCCTTCCCGCCACAGAAAAGCGTGTTGGTAGGTGTCGCCAGGCAGGTCCGAGGCGCCAATGACATCGCCGAGGTCGTTGATGGCGAGAGCGCTGTTGTTGATCTTGCCCCCGAGATTGCCGAGATCAAAAACCCAGCCGTGCGTCCACAGCAGTGCGTGCGTGGCCTGAAGAGGCAATCCGAGATCCGGATTGTAGGGGGCGCAAGAGCCGGATGCGCCCACCACATCGCCGCGGTTGTTGATCCAGAAAGCGGCCCCATCTGAGTCGCCCTTGTACAAAGGAAGACTATGGACACCCCCTTGATCCCAAACGACGGAGCGGAAATGTAAGACTTGGGGTGGTGGGCAGTTCTTGTCCGGTATCGCATTTTCAGCATATCCCGCTAGTCGTCCGCGCTCGTTGATGGCGGCGGCCTGGCCATTATTGCCTCCCAGAGTGTCCAGGGGGGTCATCGTACCGTTCTGCCAGACGAAGCCGAGACAGATGAGATGCGTACCGAAGCCGCAAAAATCCTCACCGTTCGGATCCGACGTCGCAGTCTCAGACGAGCCCGCCACTTGAGTTGCTTGGTTCAGATTGGCAAATGACTGGCTGTTCGGGCCTCCAAGTGTTCCCAGGTCGGTCATCAGCCCGTTCTCGAAGACAAACGAGTGTCCGGCGGTATTCCCCGAGAGGGTCGAGAATCCAGCTACCTGTCCTTTGTTGTTGATCCCATAGGCGAGGCTGAAGCCCCCGCCCAACGTGCCAAGGTCGGTGACGGTGTAGTGGGGAAGGTTGAATTGTTGTGCCTGACCAGCCAGCGCGACCATCATTGCCAGCAGGGTCAAGACGAACACCCGTGAAGCGGTAAACAGCGATCTGGATTTCATATCGTCTCCTTTTTCGTGTATTTCGCAACCGCGGACACCGCGGTTATGCGGGTTTTGTGTTCTGCACGCGAGCCAGCAATGAATTCAGGCAAATCAGATCCGTGCCATCGGCACCCTGCGATCGGTGTAGCTGGCCAGAATTGAGCCATTTCTCTAGCGCATGCTGGTCCAGGTTCGACATGACTCCGACGTTTTCCAGCGAGATCATCTCCCCTTCAGTCCCGCACATCGGACACCATGCCCGTCTTGAATTTCGGCCTCGGAGGATCAACAAGGAATCGGTTTCGATCGTGATCTTCGTTTGTTTCGCCATAACCTCCCGCTTTCGAATGCGGCTCGCGTGCTGAAACGAGCGCAGATTGCCAGTCGGGCGTGAGATAAGTCCTTACAAGGCTTCTGAAAATTTCTGATAATTTCTCGCAGGCTGGTAACCGCAAGAAAAACAGGGGTTTCCAGGGAGTTGGCGGCGCGCCTACTAGGATCGTGGAAACTCTGGATCGTGCTAAAATCTGCTCCGAAAGCTTAGTGGGGCGCTCCCATGACTGTGAGCGAAAGCCAAAGGGTCAAAGGGCTCTATGAGTTCGGCCCGTTTCGCGTTGATCCTGAAAAAGAGATTTTGCTGCGTGCCGGCGAACCTATCGCGCTGACGCCGAAGACTTTTCAGATCCTGTTGGTTCTCGTCCGGCACAACACCGAGGTCGTCACCAAAGACGACCTGATGAAGACGGTCTGGCCGGACACATTCGTGGAGGAGGCGAACTTAAGCCGCAACATCTTCATGCTCCGGAAGGCGTTGGGGGAGAGTCCTCAGGATCATCGGTACATCCTTACGGTGCCCGGCCGAGGATATCGTCTTGCTGAAAATGTGCGTTTGGTGCCAGAGCAGGAAATCAGCATTGTGGCGGCGAACCGCTCCAGAGTGCAGGTTGAGGTCAAGGAAACAAAACCGTGGGTATGGATCTCTGGATCTGTTCTGATTGTCGTCGCGATCGCCGTGGGCACCATCCGGATGTTCTTGCACCACGCGACCGTTCTTATCGAAAAAGACAGGGTTGTGCTTGCTGACTTTGCCAACGCGACGGGGGATTCGGTCTTTGATGACACGCTGCGCCAGGGCTTAGCCGTGCAGCTTGAACAATCTCCGTTCCTCAATATCGTTTCTGACGAACGGGTCCGGCGCACCATGAGTCTGATGGGGCGGCCACCCGATGGGCAACTCACGCCTAAGATTGCACGCGAGATCTGCGAGCGAACCGCGAGTGCCGCTGTTCTTGACGGATCGATCGCCAGTCTGGGAAGCCAGTATGTTTTAGGGCTTCGCGCAACAGATTGTCGCACCGGAAGTGTTCTGGCGGTGGAGCAAGGACAAGCAGCAAGAAAGGAAGACGTTCTAAGTATTCTGAGTCAGCTTGCGAGCAAGTTGAGACGACGACTCGGTGAATCGCTCGCCACGGTTGAAAAGTATGACACTCCGCTTGAGAGTGCAACGACCTCCTCGCTTGAAGCCTTGAAAGCCTATAGCGCGGCGCGGAAGGCCAAGTATTCCGCAGCGGGGTACGGTACCGCCGTACCCCTTCTCAAGCGCGCGATTGAAATTGATCCAAAGTTCGCAATGGCATATGCGTTCCTAGGGCGCACCTACGGCGATATCGGCGAGTCAGTTTTGTCTGCCGAGAGCGCCAGCAAAGCATATCAATTGAGTGATCACACAAGTCAACGTGAGCGTTTCTTCATCGCTGTGAACTATGAGCGGCAGGTCACCGGAAACCTGGAAAAAGCGCGACAGACGTTGGAATCCTGGGTGCAAATATTTCCTCTCGATAGGGACGCCCACGGACTGCTATCGGGATTTACATCGCAAGGAACAGGCAAATATCAAGAAGCCATTGAGGAGGGCAAGAGGGCCATTGACATTGACCCCGATTTTGTCCCTGCCTATACCAATGTAGCCTCTGCCTACATTTATCTTGACCGTTTCGGGGAAGCCGAGAGCATGCTTCGACAGGCTGCGCTACGCAAGCTGGAAGCTCCCGACTACGTACTCCTGCGGTATTACATCGCGGTCCTGAAGGGTGACAAGGTGGGGATGGAACGAGAGGCCGCTCTAGGCGAAGGAAAATCCAGCGCCGAAGATTGGATGCTGCATTCGGAAGCTCTCACGTTGGCCCGTTCCGGTCGGGCGCGACGGGCGAGGGAAATGTCGCAGCACGCTGTGGATTTGGCTGAGCAATCCGGCCAGCGAGAGAGGGCAGCCGTTTTTGAGACAGGGTCTGCCGTGTGGGAGGCCTTTTTCGGGAACCCGCTGGTCGCGGCACGGAAATCGAGGGAAGCACTGGAACTTTCAAAGGGCCGAGATGCGGAATACGGTGCGACCTTAGCACTAGCAGTGACTGGAGATTCCTCCCGCGCGGAGGATCTCGCGAATGATCTCCGAAGCCGGTTTTCGGAAGATACTTGCGTACGGTTCACCTACCTACCCACCCTCCGCGCCATATTGGCCCTGAACCGTAGCCAGCCAGCGCACGCGATTGAACTGCTGCAGACTACTGCTCCCGATACACCGCCCATACCGGGCATCGACTACTATTTTTTCTTTGGCGGACTCGATGCCGACTATGTGCGTGGCGAAGCTTATCTGGCCTTACACCAAGGAGCCGAAGCGGCCACGGAATTCCAGAAGATTCTCGATCACCGCGGAATCGTGGTCAGCGATCCCTTAGGCACTCTGGCGCACTGGCAACTGGGTCGAGCTTATGCCATGCAGGGCGACACCGCCAAAGCGAAAGCGGCGTACCAAGACTTCCTCATGCTCTGGAAAGACGCAGACCAAGATATTCCCATCCTGACACAAGTGAAAGCGGAGTACGCAAAGCTGCAATAGGCGCGCGGTGAGCAGGAAACCGCCCTTCCATGTCCTCCATTGTTCGCCGGGATTGGTGCAAAAACGGCAGGTCCATAGACGCTTGCGAACGATTCTGAGCGTATTACGGGCAAACCTTCCCTAATCAGGTAAGGTAAGGGTGGCCGACAAACACACACAGGATCGTCGCGTTCGCGTGCAAAGTACAGCGCAGGCTATAATTGCGCGCGCACATGACTCTCGCCGCCGGTACAAAACTCGGTCCCTATGAAGTTCAGTCACTCCTTGGCGCGGGCGGCATGGGCGAGGTCTACCGTGCTCGCGACATCCGCCTGCAGCGTGATGTTGCCATCAAAGTCCTGCCGGCTTCGCTGTCACGGGACGAAGAACGTCTACGTCGCTTCGAGCAGGAGGCCAAGTCCGTAGCCGTGCTCAACCATCCCAACCTGCTCACCGTCTTTGACGTAGGAACCATGCCTGACCCGTCGAACGCAGGGCGCCGCCTTGCCTTACATCGTCTCAGAATTGCTAGAAGGCTCGACGCTGCGCGCCCGCCTTGCCGAGGGCGCTATCGGGCAGCGCAAGGTTCTCGACTATGGCGTACAAATTGCCAGTGGTTTGGCCGCAGCGCACGAGAGAGGCATCGTGCATCGTGACATCAAGCCGGAAAATATCTTCATCACTAAAGATGACCGGGTAAAGATTCTCGACTTCGGCCTCGCCAAACTGACGCAATCCGAATTCGATTCGCGAACCTCGTTGCCAACGGTTACCAACGAAACAGAACTCGGGCTGGTGCTGGGAACAATGGGCTACATGTCCCCGGAGCAACTGCGTGGCAAGAAAGTGGACGCCCGCAGCGACATTTTCAGCTTTGGCGCCGTTTTGTATGAAATGCTGTCCCGCCGCCGCGCCTTTCATGGTGACAATACGGCTGACGTGGTTAGCGCCATCTTGAACCAGCAGCCCGCCGAACTCACCGTTACCAATCAGGAGATTTCACCGTCGCTCGATCACATCGTTCGCCATTGCTTGGAGAAAGATGCGCTGCTGCGCTTCCAGTCGGCGCGGGATCTTGCCTTTCAGCTGAACGTCTTGCGGGAGACGCGCAGTTCGACCGCAATTACGGCGGTCAGTCCGGGCACGGAGGAGAAAAGCTCGCGCCCCTGGATGCGCGCCGCAATTGGCACGGTAGTGCTTCTGCTTCTGCTCGCCGGAACGTGGTTCCTGGCTCGCTCCACGGCTCATATGGAACCGCCAAAGTTCACTCAACTTACTTTCCAGCAGGGATTCGTCGAAGCAGCGCGCTTCCTGTCCGACGGCAGGAATTTTATCTCTGCCTCTCGCTGGGGCTCCGATTCAGATGTGGCACTCTTCACCGGTACCGTGGAGACACCCGGGCTTCGCCCGCTCGGCATTTCTGTTACCTCGCTGCTCTCGGTCTCTTCTACGGGCGATCTGCTCGTGCTCCAGGATGCCCACCAGATCGGACCCGGCTACGTTCGCGTTGGCCGGCTGGCGCGCCTGGCGGTCTCCGGTGGCGCCCCACGGCCGTTGCAGGAGAACGTGCAATATGCCGATTGGGCGCCCAACGGTACGGATTTCGCCGTGGTTCGCTTCGCTCCCGATCGCCATCTGTACAGGCTGGAATATCCGTCAGGCAAGGTTCTCTACGAAACCTCCGGATGGATCAGTCATCCGCGGTTTTCGCGTGACGGCAAGCACATCGCCTTTCTCGATCATCCGGTTTTCGGCGATGATCTGGGAATGGTTGCGGTGGTCGATCTGCAGGGGAATCACAAGCAACTCAGCGGTACCTTCGGTTCGACCCAAGGGTTGGCGTGGTCGCCGGATCAATCGGAGATCTGGTTCAGCGCGGTCAAGAATGGCGTCTACCGCTCGCTCTACGCGACCTCGCTGCGCGGCCGCGAGCGGCCTCTGCTTGCCGCACCGGGAAACGTCGATATTCAGGACGTGCTTCCCAACGGTAACGTTCTGCTCAACGTAACCGACGAGCGTCTCGAACTTATGGTATTCACCCCCGACCATCCGGAAGGCCGCGATTTTACGTGGATGGACTGGGCGTATGGAGCGCGATTTTCCGCCGACAGCAAGTCGCTTCTTTTTGGCGACCAGCACAGCGGCGATAACTATGGGACGTTTCTCCGCAACCTGGACGGCTCTCCGGCCGTGCGGTTGGGTGATGGGGATCCCATGGATCTTTCGCCGGACAACAAGTGGGCGATCAGCCGCCTGCCTTCCAAACCTAACCAGATTCTCCTGCTGCCTACGGGAACGGGAGAGTCGCGCCAGCTCACGCACTCCAATGTTAGTCATTTGTACGGGCGCTGGCTGCCTGACGGGCGCATCATCTGCGATGGAAACGAAACCGGACACCCCGAACGCACCTACCTCGTCGACATGGACGGCGACGAGAAGCCGCTAACGCCTGAGGGCATGCTCGCCCGTGCGGTCACTACCGACGGCAAGAACCTGATCGTGTCCGACCTCGATGCGACTCAATTCCAGTTGTTCCCCGTAGATGGCGGGGAGCCGCGGCCGCTGCCTCAGTTGCAAAAAGGCGACACTCCACAAGATTTCACTTCGGACGATAAGGCAATCCTGCTGCGGCGATCAGGAAAGGACGGTGCGATCGAAATCTGGCGGCTGGAGTTGGCGACCGGCAAGCGGACGCTGCTCCGCAGCCTCAGCGCTCCCGGAGCGCGCGCTGTCGCCAGGGGACTAAATGTGGTCTCCTCCCGCGACGAAAAAAGCTACGCCTACACCTACCATCCGGCGATCTCCACGGAATACCTGGTTCAAGGAATTCGCTAGAGATTAAAGATAAAGAGACGATCTCCACATCCACCAATATCGCGATATCCGAAAGTCCATGAGCGCCGTCGAGGCGTTAGCGCGCAGAGCCCGGACTGACCGATTTCGAGTAATGGGCCCCCAGAAGTTATGCCGGGTCACAAGCCTGTACTCGAACAAATGAAATCTCGCTGACTCCCCAGAAGTCGGCTAGGCTGGAGACAAAATCCTGGATGCTTGCGCGTTCCTTGGTACTAATCCGGGCAGCGAATTGATAACTGTCAAAACCGCCCTCAAGCCGCAGCCCGGTGATCCACCAGGTTTTTCTTGCCCCACCTATAGCAGAAACGCGTCGAGGCGTCGCGGGCGATAGGCTCGCCGTGACCGAACCCGGCAGCATCGAAAGAGAGACTGGCAACTTTGCGCTGGCTCGCGCGACCTTCCTGCAAACTCTCGAACCCAACGGGATCACCGAGGCCCAAGATGTTCATGCAAACGTCGCCCGTGAACAGCATTCGTCCCGGACGCCACAGTAGCGCGACATGTCCCGCGCAATGCCCGGGAGTATGGATCACTTCGAAGCCGCCAGCGATGGGCAGTATTTCCCCAACGGTCAGAGGCTGGTTGATGGCTACCGGCTCTACTCGCTCGTCGGGGTGGTAGAGCAGCTTGCACAGCACGTGCCGCAGCAGACCCGGTGCCGCTCGCAGAGGTCGAAATGGACCACCACTCTCCGCCATGCCGATATCGAGCGGGTGCATGTAGGTCCTCGCGCCGGTTTGCTGCACGATCGCAGCGGCGCTCCCAATATGATCAGGGTGGCCGTGAGTGAAAATCAGATGCTTGAGTTGATCCGGCGCCCGGCCAAGCCCGCGGATCGCTCCGAACACGGCCGCCTCCTTACGTGGGTAACCAGCGTCAATCAGCGTCAACCCGTCGTCGCCCTCGACCAAGTACGCGTTGGCCATCCCCATCGTGACGAGGTGAACGCCTTCGATCACACGCTTCACAGCCATAGGCAGAACCCAACAGTGTAAATATACGGTCGCTGATGAATATTGATTAATACTGTAAACAGGGTATGCCAGGCCGGCACGCAGGCTGCCAGAAACGCCAATCGCTCGGACGCGTGAAACTTGACCACAACTAATCTTTGGATGACCAAGCAATTCTCTAACTCCAGATAAGCTTCTCTCCAGGCCATTGATCGCTCGCTGCTGGCGCGTTTGAACTAAGCCGCTAGCGCGGCGGACGCTACCGCGTGCTCGAAGTAGGGGGCATTGGAGGTTCCGGACTGTCCCGACCCGCGAGGCTTGAGGAAGGATCGGCCTTGCGCTACGATGAGGGCAATCATGAGGCTAAGTATTCATGTTTAGATCGATGAGCATCAATAACTGCTCTTTTGGTAAAAGCCGCTTCTGGCAAGGCTTTCCAAACGAAAATCGATTGAAATCCCATAGGGAATCCCGCATCCGCCGCAAACGCTAGCGGCTCACTTCAAACGACCCTATCGAAACTGCCCCCGACCTTACTAACTTGCGCATCCCCGCACCTCTGCTTCGGGGCAGTCCCGATAGGGATCTATCGTTTGTCGTTACCGATCTGGTGAAACTTCCCCGAAGCTGACTTCGAGCCAGCGTCGTTGAGTGTCCGCCGGGGCATAACTCCCGCATTAGACTGTGATTCGTGTGTAATCTCGGTGGGCGTTGACGAATCCGCAACGATCAGCCCGATGTATGTTTCGGCTTCGGCACCAACCCATGAGATGTAGCCCCCGTCGACTCAGTCAGCCAAGTCGATAGCGGCGCGAGCGATGCGAGTCAGAGTCGCAATGATTGCTCCCTGGTTGTGTCCGGCCCTGGCTAGCGCCTCGTAGCTCTCGAAACTGGTGAGCATACTGAGAACGTTCGCGGTTAGGTTCTGTTGTTCAGTAGACATCTTCTTCTTCCCCCCTAATACGGTTCGTCTCAGAATTTCGCGAGCAGCATGCTGGCGGCGCGCATCACGGGAGCGGATCCCGTGATCAATCTCGGTGTCGAGTGTCGCCATTCCACGAAGACGCCGGATCACGACCGGATCTGAAGACCAGAAACCGACGAATGTGACGACCAACTTCTGCAAGGCGACTGAAGGATCGGCTTCGTGGAACACTTCGGCCATGCGTCGCATATTGCCGCGGATGGCGAGGTAATCATAAAGAGCCTCCAGAAGACCAGGCCGCGACTTGAATTGGTAGTAGATGGTAAGTCGGGAGACATCCGCTCGGCGGGCGATTGCCTCCATGCCCAGGTCGGTTTCCGATTCATTCGCAAGGAGTTGACGGGCGGCTTCGAGGATGCGTGCACGCGTGTCGTCGGCAGCCGCTTGGCGCTTACCCATACGGTAGGGACGAGGTGACATAGTTTTATTTTGCATATTAATCATATAGTATGTATAAATAAGTAGCAAGGATGATTCCTCGTCGGAGCGGGAGATGACGCAATGTTCTCTTACCTGCCTCTTGTACTTCGAAATGCGGTGCGCAATCGCCGTCGCACGGCTTTGACCGTGGCGAGTGTCGCCGTATCGCTTGGCCTGCTCGGGGTGCTCCTGGCACTTTACCGAAGCCTGTTCTATGGCAGCGACGCCACGCCAGGACAGGCAATGCGATTGGTAGTCCATCACAAGATTGCCCTCACCCAGGACCTGCCGGTGGCTTACGAAGAGAAGATTGCCCAGATTCCGGACGTGCGCGCCGTGACCAGGCTGCGCTGGTTCGGCGGTACATACAAAGACGCTCGCGATACCAAAAACCAGTTCGCACAGTTTGCCATCGAACCGCAAACCCTCTTTGACGTCTATCCGGAATTCAGAATTACAGAAAGCGAGAAGCAAGCCTTTCTTGCGCAAAAGACAGCCTGTGTGGCGTCGAGGGCGCTAGCCGAGAAACTGAGTTGGAAACTCGGAGAGAGGATCACCCTCGTCGGTATGCCGATTACTCTCGAACTGACGCTGGCAGGAATCTTCGATGATCCGGGTGTCAGTTCGGTTCTGTACTTTAACTGGGCATATCTCCGCGACAGCTTGCCCGTTGGTGATGATCACCGCGACATGGCTCAGCAGTTCTACGTCAAGGTCAACAACAAAGATGTTGTATCCGACGTTGCCCGGCAGATCGATGACGCTTTCGCCGATTCTCCTTATCCGACGAAAAGCGAGCCTGAGCAAGCCTTCTTGCTGAGCTTCGTTTCCTTCCTGGGGAACCTGAAACTTTTTCTGGCTGCAATCTGCGGCGCGGTCACTTTTACCATTCTCTTGGTTTCCGCAAATATGCTCTCGATGTCCGTTCGTGAACGGACACGGGAAGTGGGGATTCTGAAAACTCTGGGCTTCTCCTCCGGAGAGATCCTCGGCATGGTCGTCGGTGAAGCGAGCCTGATCGCCGTTGCAGGGGGCTTGCTGGGCTGCGTGTTAGCAAGCGGTCTCTGCGCGGCGATTGCTGCTGCCATGAAGAATGCGCCGGGATTTGTATCGGCAATCAAAGGGTTAAGCCTTTCTCCCCTGACGGCGGCGTTGACACTGATAATCGCTTTGCTGGTCGGCCTTGCCAGTTCCGTGGTGCCGGGCCTGAACGCGGCCCGGACTTCGATTCTCGATGCCCTTCGTTACAACGGATGAGATATGGCCATACCCATTTCATACAACTTGCGGAACCTGGCGGTACGGAAGACCACGACGATCATGACCGCTCTTGGCATCGCATTGAGCGTGGCGATCCTGGTCGCTTCCCTCGCGCTAGTCAACGGGCTGAGGACGGTTTTCAAGAACACAGCAAACCCGCTCCAACTTCTGGTCCTGCGGAAAGGCGGGACCTCGGAACTGAGCAGCATTGTCTCCACAGAGGCGTTTGCCACCCTGCGATCGCAGGCAGGCATCGCCGTGGGCCAGCGCGGCGAACCGTTGGCATCGCAAGAGTTGGTCAATGTAACGAATTTGCCCAGCGTGGATAACCCAAAAGGCATGAATGTCACAGTGCGCGGACTGAGCACGACGGGAATCGAGATGAGGAAAGTGCGACTGATCGACGGCCGGTGGTTTCAGCCAGGCCAGAGAGAAATCGTGGTTGGCAAAGCGGTCGCCAAGCGGTATCCATCGGCGCGGATCGGCAGCCGGATCCGCTTCGGCAAAGGCGACTGGGAGATCGTTGGTGTTATGGATGGTGGCCAATCCGCCCTCAACAGCGAAATCTGGGGCGACTTCAACCAAGTGAGTGGGGACTACAACCGGCAAGACAGCCCAAGCTCCGTGTTATTGCGGGCGACCGATACAGTCACGCTCGAAGCGCTGAAGCACTCGATTGAAGACGACCGCCGGCTCGGTGCCCGGGCCATCACGGAGGAAGACTACTACGAGAGCCAGACGTCGTCGGGAGCCCCGCTGGAGTTTTTGGGAATCTTTGTCGCCGTGATCATGGCCATCGGAGGTGGGTTCGCCGCCATGAACACTATGTATGCTGCGGTGGCGCTGCGGGCGAAGGAGATCGGTACGCTGCGAACCCTTGGTTTTTCCGAAACCAGCATCCTGGCCTGCTTCCTGATCGAATCAATATTGCTGTCGGTCCTCGCGGGAATTCTGGGATGTCTGTTGGCACTGCCGCTCAATTGGGTGACAACCGGGGTCGGAAATTTTGCTTCATTCAGCGAAATTGCCTTTCAGTTTCACACCGGCACGGCCGTTATGTTTACCGGCTTGACTTTCGCCATCGTGCTGGGCGCGCTGGGAGGTTTCTTGCCGGCGCGGGCGGCGGCCAGGAAAGAAATCCTCAGCGCGTTGCGTGATGCCTAAACAGGAGAGGTTATGGAAATGGTCATTCAAGCCAAGAAACTGTCGAAAGACTAAGTGCGCGACGAGAATCGCGTAAGCGCCTTGAAAAACGTTGACCTTGAGATTGCGCGCGGGGACTTTTTGGCGCTCATGGGACCCTCCGGTTCGGGCAAATCAACTCTGCTCCACCTCATTGCCGCCATGGATCGGCCAAGCAGCGGAGAGGTGCTGGTTCTGGAGCAGAACCTTGCCTCACTGAACAGTCGCGAGCTCGCGCGCTGGCGAAACGCCCATGTTGGATTCATTTTCCAGTCTTTCAACCTGATTCCGGTTCTGACCGCCCTAGAAAATGTCGCGTTACCTCTGAAACTGACAATACTGAGCGCCAAAGAGCAAGTCGAACATGCGACGTTCGCATTGAACTTGGTTGGGCTGGGAGACCGGTTGCATCACTTCCCGCGCCAGCTTTCTGGAGGCCAGGAGCAGCGGGTAGCGATCGCCAGGGCCATCGTCACCGATCCCGACTTCATATTGGCAGACGAGCCCACAGGCAACCTCGATGCAGCATCGGCAAACGACGTTCTAAGCTTGCTGTCTGCCTTGAACAAGGAGCACGGGAAAACAATTCTTCTGGTTACGCACGATCCCCATGCGGCGCACGATGCGAGCATCGTGCGCTATCTGGACAAGGGGACTCTGCTGCCGGAAGGACAGGTACCACAGGACTGGATCGCTGCAGCGGCGCCGGCCTCGTTCCAGTCAAAGCCGCAAACTCGGCGCTGAATCGCAGCTCTGACATTCCGGTTGGCCGAGAGCTGAGCCCTCCTCGGCGATTGAGAGCTTGCCTGATGGGAGGAGCAATTCTGATGAGGACCCTTCTGGGATGTGTGATGATCTTGAACGCAGCACTCTTCTTCTTTGGAGCGGTTCAGCATGCAGGCATCGTCATCGGGCGATTTCACGAGCCGCGCATCGTTCCTGCCACAATTGTAGAAAGTCTGTGCGGACTTTCATTGATTTGGGGCGTGGCTGCCGTGTTCTTCCACTCGCATGTCGAATGGCGCACCGCGATGATTGCCAACTTGATCCCGCTCGGCGGAGTTTTGTTGGGTATGGCTGCGCTGGCCGCGGGCAGGGGGCCACGCACGGCAAGCAACGACTTGTACCATCACATAATGCTGGTACTGATTGGCGCCAGCCTCGTCATCCTGTTTTTCGCAAGGTCAGCACTGAATCGAAGCTGAGACATTACGCCGATGAAGCGCATAAATTGGAAGACTTGGACCGGCACCGCGACCTTCTGGAAAACTTTGTCCAAACGATCTTTGCTTGTTTTCCTGGCGGGAGTGTTTTGCCTATTTGGCTCTTTAGGGTTCATCCTAGATAGCAGAAATCCCCAGGCAACCACAGCGGCTGAGCTAACCATGAACATCTTGGTGAGAGCCTGCTGTGCGGTCGGTTGGGCGTTTTTCGGCACGCATCGGATGTTCAAGTCGATGATCCCACTTGCCGGAGTGCAAGTTTCCGTAATTTGGCTGCTTCATCGTGCTTACAGCAGTGCACCCAAATTGGCCTCCAATTCGGCAGCACTAGGGGATAAACTCGCGTTGGACTCCGCCGGAGCTATGGCCCTGGTCATCAGCGGGTACATGCTGTTTCTCTTGTTCTTCCAGTGGGAAGGCAAGCGTTTTTTTGCTGCGCATACCGAGATCGCCCTGGCAACTGAGATTCACCGAGCCCTTGTGCCGGAGCTGTCATTTCAGACCAGCGCTTTCCAGTTTTTTGGGGCATCATTCCCAAGCGGGGCAGTGGGCGGCGACCTGGTTGATGTCGTTGTCAGAAATGACATTTGGCTTGGTTACGTGGCCGATGTCTCCGGACACGGTGTACACGCTGGTGTGCTCATGAGCATGGTCAAGAGCGCAGTTCGCATGCGACTAGCTTGCGGAGGGCATCAATCAGAACTGCTTGACGATCTGAACAGTGTGCTCAAACCACTGCTGGCGCCGAATATGTTCGTCACCTTCGCTTATGCGTCCTGGCACGGCGGTCCGGACTTGGCTTTCGCGTCCGCCGCACATATTCCACTTCTGCACTACCGCGCTTCCACCGGAGAACTGGAAGAACTGATGGCTGCAGATCTGCCTCTTGGCATTGTTGCGGGGCAACGGTACGCATCAAGGAAGCTTCGATTGGAATCCAGCGACCTTCTGGCCATCATCACAGATGGCTTTACGGAAACCTTCGACTCCGGTGATAACGAGTTCGGCATGGAGCGAGTCAAACAGATTCTCTACGCTTCTGGAACAAAAGACCTGCGATACATTTCAACCGAGATTCGCGCACGGGCTCTAGCCCACGGAGAACAACGAGACGACCAGACAATTCTCCTGATTCGACGGCTGCGTTAACGAAGACCTATCTCTCCTTCTAATGTCGATGTCCGTGCAGTCGGCAAAGCGGAAGCTATCCAGAAACGGGCTTCTGGGAATTGTCGCTGAGGCGGCACGAGCCCCGGCGGATTTTGAGTTCCACAGTGGGTTCTGAACCGTTAGGAAAATTTTCTACTCTACTATATTTTTCAGCGGGTTACCAGAACCGCAAGTTGCACCGATTTGATCCAAGATGACCCATTCTGAACATGGAACTACTACAGTTTTACTACAGATCAATTCCCGCCCGGTGTCCGCTTTCCAGCGTGTTTGCAACGCCCCCGCCCCCTCTGCTGACCGTCTAACCTCGCGGCAGAAGGCGTGGACCCATCCTCTGATTTGCGCCTATTATGGTTTACGAATTTTGGAGGCGTTATGCGTTTGCTTAGACAAGCTGTCGTCGTGCTGGTGTTCTGCGGATGGATTGCTGGCGGTGTTGCCGCCCAGGAAAAGTTCACGACTCGGCTGATTCCTCGCGAAGTTCTGTTCGGTAACCCGGAGCGCGCCGATCCCCAGATTTCGCCGGATGGCTCGCAAATCGGGTATCTCGCACCCGTCGACGGTGTGCTGAACGTGTGGATTCGCACCCTGGGGAAGACTGACGACCGGGCGGTCACGAGCGACAAAAACCGAGGCATTCGAAATTTTCTATGGCAATACGACAATAAGCACATTCTCTACGTGCAGGACATTGGTGGGGACGAGAACTGGCGGCTCTATCAGACCGACATTGCTTCCAAACAGACGAAGGATCTAACGCCTTTCGAGAAGGTTCGCGTGGATATAGTCGCCTACGAGTGGAGTTCGCCGGATACGATTCTGGTGCAGATGAACCGGCGCGATCCAAAACTTTTCGATGTACACCGAATTGATCTGAACACGGGGAAAGTTGAACTCGATACCGAGAACCCGGGAGACGTTCAAAGTTGGCAAGCCGACAACGCGCTGCGCATACGCGCGGCCCAAGCACAGACCGGTGATGGTGGAACGATTGTTCGCGTCCGCGGTGACAGCAAAGCACCGTGGCGCGAATTGATAAAGTGGGCCCCGATGAGACCTTCGGCGGGGTTAATGGGTTTTCGCCAGACAACAAAGCCCTCTGGGTCACGACGAGTCTCGACGTAAACGCTGCTCGCTTGCTGGAGATTGATATCGCCAGCGGCAAACGGAAAGTGATTACGGAAGATCCGCAGTTCGACGTCAACAGCACCATTAACAACCCCAAGACGAACGCACTGGAAGCCGTCAGCTACACCAAGCAACGTACGGAATATGTGTTCATGGACACAAAGGTAAAAGCCGATTTCGACGTTCTCCAAAAGGTTCGCAGAGGCGACATCGCCTCGGTGTCACAGAGTCTTGATGATAACCGGTGGATTGTCGGCTTCGTTAGCGACGACGCGCCCGAGTATTGGTATCTGTATAACCGGGCGAAGCAGCAAGCGACGCTGCTGTTCAGCGACCGGCCGCAATTGGAGAAGTACACGCTCTCGGCGATGAAACCCGTCGAGTTCACTGCCCGCGATGGGATGAAGCTGTACGGTTATTTGACTACGCCAGCGGGCATGGAACCCAAGAACCTGCCCATGGTGGAGTTTGTACATGGCGGTCCATGGGGGCGTGATGAATGGGGCTTCAACCGTTACGCGCAGTGGCTGTCCAACCGTGGATACGCGGTTTTGCAGACTAATTTCCGCGGATCGGCGGGTTACGGCAAGCAGTACATGAATGCTGGAGATCGCCAGTGGGCGGGCACAATGCATACCGATTTACTCGATGGCAAAGACTGGGTTGCCAGACAAGGCATCGCCGATCCGGCGAAGGTCTGCATTATGGGCGGCAGCTATGGAGGCTATGCGACTCTCGCCGGAGTAACTTTTTCGCCGGATGCATTCGCCTGCGGAGTTGACATTGTAGGACCATCAAATCTGAACACTCTGCTCAAGACCATCCCACCTTACTGGTCGACGCTGTTGGCCACTTTCCACAAGCGCATGGGCGATTCGGAAGCCGTGCTCAAGGAGGAATCGCCATTGTTTAAGGCGGACCAGATAAAGGTTCCCCTGTTGATTGGCCAGGGCGCCAACGATCCGCGCGTAAACAAAGCGGAGAGTGATCAGATCGTGGCGGCTATGCGCAAGAACGACAAGCCCGTCCAGTATTATGTCTTCCCCGATGAAGGGCACGGCTTTGCGCGACCGACCAACAACATGGCCTTCAACGCTGTCTCGGAAGAATTCCTGGCGAAATACTTGGGAGGCAGATTCGAGCCTGCCACCGCGGACGAAAGCAAGTTGCTAGCGAGCATTAAGCAGTAGCGGCTCGACCACTCTTGGAGCGCATAATTTCGTTGAGAGGGTTCCTATGCGCTCCCGGCGCTGACTGCGGGAAACCCATATTAGCCCGCACAACGGTTTATGAGAACACAGGGGGGTTCTGAACCGTTTCTAAAATTTTCTACTGTATTCCTCTTTTTAACGGGTTACAAGTCGGTCGATGTGATCCGTTCTATTTGGAAATGACTCGTTCTGAGCGTGCGACCATTACAATTTCGTTACAGTGCGGTCTGCTGCGGCATGTGGTTATTAAAGCAAAGCGATCCATGTTCGGCAATTTCCTGGTGAACGCACTCCTCGTATTTTTCTCTGTTTCGCTCGTCTCATGCCCAACGGCGCTTGTAATAATCTCTGTTGGGCGTGCGAGCTTTGAGAAACTGTCCGGAAG
>CAWIJP010000019.1:0-358552 GCA_963836305.1 uncultured Acidobacteriaceae bacterium
GATTCCCGGTAGCGCTACCAACCTCCATTTTCCAGCCAAACTAAGGTGTTAGCACAGAAGTTTGTTCAGTTCCAGCCTTTCTGCGGCATAATTCAGGCGGAAGTGTGCCTGTGCCGCATAAGCGTAAAGCGTGGCTTCAGAAGCGAGTGAAGATCAACGGGAAGTGGTGTTCGCGGCCTGCCGAGCAGGTAAAGAACGTCACTGGCATCTACGTCGTTTGCCATTGGGAGAACGGACGGCTGGTGCGTCGCCCGGTCGGGACTGACCTCCGTAAAGCCGAGCACGAACGTAACCGCCAGAACATCATCCTGAACGCCAGAGCAGCCGGGATCACCACGGTCGCTACCGCTGCAACGCACTCGCTCAGTGGCGCGATAAGCGATTACAGCGCCCATCTCAGGCGGCGAGACCTCACCGAGAAATCCATCACTGCCACTGAAAACGTGTTGGAACTCCTGCCACAAAAATATCTGGAAGAGATCACCTTGGTTGATGTGGCCGGGCATTTCGTAGACAAGCTCCGCGCTCAGGGGCTGGCGAAGCAGACCGTTTACGACCGCTATATGAAGGTAGTGTCGTTCCTGAAATGGTGCGAGAAGACCTACGGCGTCAAGCGCGTGGCTGAAATGTCCGATGGGCCACAGAAGCCAAAACACAGCGGCGATGCTGGCACCAACCGAGACCCGTATACACCTGAGCATTTGAAGGCGCTGGATGCGGCTAGTACCGAAGAGGAGCGACTGTACTGGAAGTTTTTTCTGATGACCGCAGCACGCGAACGCGAAATGACGACGTGCGAATGGTCTGATCTTGATCTGGATGGCCGCATCTTTCATGTCCGAGCAAAGCCGGGTTTCACTCCGAAGGGCAAGAGAAACCGTGACGTTCCCTTCCCGCAGGAGCTTGCCAAGGCTCTAGCGGCTCACAAAGCGAAGAGCAACGGTTCTACGCTGGTGTTCGGCAAAGATGGGCGAGTGCAGCGACATCTGATCCGCGTTCTCAAAGCGCGAGCGAAGGAAGCGAAGCAGAATCCTGACCATTATTTCCTGCACAGATTTAGACACACTGCGGCCAATCGCTGGCTCCGGGCTAATATTGACATCGCGACTGTGAGCAACTGGCTTGGGCACACGTCGCTCGAAACCACCAAATTTTATTTGAAGGCTATTCAGCAAAAGTCTCCCGCAACGCAGCGTCTGGTAGATCGAGTCTGGAAGTCCTAAACCCTAAATAGCAATATCCAGAAAGTGCGTGTCGTAGGCCCTTCCCACCGGGAAATGATTGTCTCAGCTCGACGCCAGCCCTTTCACGGGCGACAGAAGCATTGTTGCGGTAAATTACAAGGACGTGGAACGCTGCGAAACCCCTGTAACGACGCGCAACAATCGAAGATTCCGGGCTAGAACACCGGGCTGGCTTTTGGGAAATTACTAGATTACGGCAGAAGAGTCTCCCCAAAAAGAGCGCCCAAAAAAGAATGGCTTCTCAGGTAGGAAGTCGACCGCTAAGGTGCCTAGAATACGAACCTGTCGTCGCCCACAGCCTACACCGCACGCGATTCTCAGGGTCTGCATATAGATATGCATCCTGCCTGACGTTTCTAGCCTGAAAAAGGCTCAAATTGGCTCGAATTCTAGGCCCTCGTAGCCGATCAGACGTCAATTTTCCACGCGCCACAGGCGTAAATTCTCATTTTGTTCATCGCCGTCCATGAGTACTCTTTCCACATGTTCGTTTTGTTAGCAAATTTCACAGCATCGTGGATGTTGTCATACACTGCGCCCGTTATCCATATCGAGAACTCGTCAGAAAGAGTGGTGAGTTTAGCCGCATAATTCGCAGCACGTCCAACCCAGACTAAGTCATTATCATTGCGAACACCGATCCGGCTCGCCAGCAACTTGCTCGTATCGATCCCGATTACATGCTTCAAAACATAAGTCGTTTGCGGATATTCGACTTTCAGCGCTGGCTGGATGATGGTCCCAACTGCCCCCTTGATCTTGAATGCGGCACGTACAGCATTTGTACACATGGCGTCCCCTTTGAAAACAGCCATTACTCGATCACCGTCGTAAGCCGTGATGACGCCATCTTCGTTTTTAATGATCCTTGCAGCACAGGCTAAATATGCTTTGTACACCTCGGCGGCGAAAGTCGGCTTCGCGGAATCCACTAGTTGGGTCGAACCCGATATATCGGCGTATAGAACCGCTCCAGTCAAGTTGACACCGTCATTCCCGAGTCCTAAGTTTTCGGGTTGGGGTACGACGTTACCATCTCTAATGGTCCAGTGGTCGTCGTGAAAGATTTTCTGAACAGCAGTTTCGAGATCATCTTTGAGCGCCACTTTAACCTCGGGAGGTGATGGGCTTTTGGAAGACTCTGGTCGCCTTTGCTATCAAACCACAGTCCAATAGTAATTGGATCGGTAAATGGTCATGTTGTTCATGGCCGTCCAACTTCGAGACTCCCACATGTCCTCTCCACCTAAAGCATTTTTGACCGTGTGGTGGATGTTGTCATACACCGAATTCGTAATGTAGGTCGCGAACCCTTCGTTGAGGGCACTGAGCTTGGCTGCATAATTCGCCGCTCGCCCCACCCACACCAAGTCGTTGTCGTTGCGTACTCCTATGCGGCCTACCAGAAGTTCGCTAGTGTCAACTCCCACAACGTGCCTCAGCCGATAAGGCGACGTGGAATACTGTGTTTTCAGAGCCGGGTTCACTATGTGCAACACAGCGGCGTTGATTCGCAACGCGGTTCGTACCGCATTGGTGTTTTTGCTATCGCCGATGAAAACACCCATCACTCTATCACCGTCATACGCGGTGATAACTCCATCTTCATCTTTGATAATCTTTGCGGCACAGATCAGAAAGGTTTTGTAGACCTCAGCTGCGAACTGAGCCTTGTAGGAATCCACCAGAACTGTCGAACCGGACATGTCAGCGTAGAGCACGGTTGCATCCAACTTCACCGCGTCGTTGCCAAGTTTCAGATCTTCCGATTCTGGGACGACTTCTCCATCTCGTTCCGACCATACTCCTGCGAAGATGTCCTTAACTGCGGTGTCTAGCTCTGATTTCAGGATGGTCAAGTCGGAAAACTCATCTCGTCTAGAAGTGCAATCCTTTTGACGGATAGTGAATGGTGAGCCATACAAGGCTCGCCAACCAAGGCACCAATGCCAACGCCATAAAGTTGAACGCGGAGGTGAGGTGGTCGAACTTCATTCTCAGAATCTGGGAGTTTCTCCACACTTGGCCGAGAAGGTCTTTTAGATAAGCCGCTTCGGACTGAGCGATGAAAGCGTCTATGAACGGCTGCTCACGCTTCTTGGCTATCTCTCGAAAGTAGATCAACGATTCTTCGCCACCCTTGAGGCTAGGAAATGCACCTAAGTAAAGGTGGCAGAGGCTTATGCTCAGCAGTGCTAGCGGCAATAGAGGAATCAGCATCCACCAATCGAACGCACTCAGTGCAGGGCAATTGCTTGCCAGCACGGCGAGCATCCCGGTATCGACCGCGAGCACGACTGAACCTTTTGCATCAGCTCGCGGGAAGAACGCCAACACCCTATCTAGTTGTTGAGCCGCCACATCCCTTTCTTCCATTTTGCCAGCCTCCTGCGGGGCATTGTAACAGCCTAAACTCCACATCCTACTGTTCAGACCCTTGATGTCGTAGCTCCTCCTGCCGGGACAAGATTGTCTCGCTTCCCCAATCTCAATCGCAAGACATGGAGACGAGCAATGAAAAAACAAAATGGTAAGGACACGAAAAAGGCCGCTGCCAACGATAAGGATGTGAAGGTCGAGGAGCGGTACAGCATCGGCACGATCACGACTGTAAAACGCGGGTTCTTGCTGCAACTCGTACAGTACGTGGAGAAGAAAGGAACGGTAAGTGCAGAGCAGCTGGTTGCGGAGTGGGCCGGGCGCTCCGTCGATGGCAAGAAAATCACGGCAGAGCGCGTTCATCGGTACATCGCCTACTGCAAAAACAATGGGCAGTTCCGGGTCGCGAAATGAGCGCGGCCAAATTCTCCCTCGGTTCTGTGTATGCCACGCCCGGTGCTCTGGAAGCTTTCAGAGTATCGGGCGATGGCATTTTGGCCTACCTGATCAAGCATTTGGCGCTCGATCCGGGCGATCTCTCGCCAGAGGATGTCCGCGAGAACCAACTCAGCGTGGAGCAAGGCTTCAGAATTCTGTCCAGCCATCGACTCAGCGATGAAACGCGCATCTGGATTATCACCGAAGCCGACCGCTCCAGCACCACGTTGCTGTTGCCTGAAGAATATTGAAAACGCGGGACACCCAGCCTCCTGCAAATATATACTTTGGCGCATGGATAGTAAGAAATGGCTCTTTGTTTTCGCTGCCTGTAGCGGAATTGGAGGTCTTGCAGGCTTCCTGTATTGGCTCGGCATCAAGCCTAGCGATTTGTGGGGATGGCAGGTCTCTTTAGCCATTCCCCACTGGCTGTTGCTCGTCGGAGCCTTGCTGCTGTTCGTAGTCAGCATCGGCCTGTCAGTGTACGGGCTGTATTACAAAACTGCGCCGCCACAGAGTGGTGGGCCGTGGAAACCAGCATGGCAGAAACTTCAATGGTGTAACGCCGAACGCGAGAGACTGCAAGGTGAGGTTAGCAAACTGCAAGGTGAGGTTAGCAAGTGGAAAGACATGTACACATCAGCGACAAGCGTGGAAGAGCCGTCGCTAGCAGAGAGAGTGTCTGAGCTTGCCACTAAGTACAAACGCGCCGCCCGTGAATTTCTGAGACAGAACCCGCAACCCCCAGCGCCGCCCGCGTCCACAGCATGGACAGCTAAAGCACGCGCTTGGCAGTCGATCAATTTTCACTCGGAACTGAAACGGGCAATGGATGAATTGGTGGCTGCGGGCCTTACTGACCCCCTTCTACAGCTTGACCTTGAAGCGCCCCCAACGCTCGCTCAAGTAGAAAGCACTACTCGGTTATTGAGATTCATGGCTGCACAGTTGGATGACGATTCCGGTGATTATCAAAACGTGCGTTTGCCCGTCCCGCCGCCGATTATACATTTCGTTTTCGTCAATGTGAGTTCGCTCAAGGTGGACGAGAAGACGGTGTCTCGCGGGAAGACATTGAAGATCAGGTACGAGATTCTCTCCTCGGAAGACGTTTCTGACAACATATGGTTAGGTGCTTCTTTTCCAGATCCAAAAAGAGGAAAGCCTGTCTACAACCCATCCGAAGACAAACGCATTTCCCTATTGAAGGGAACACACGCATACGATAGAAACCTTACGATACCGGCGGATGCGTCACTTGGAAGTCATATGCTTGGAGCTGGCGTGTGGCAGGGTGTCCTGGGCGATAGCAGTAAGTCTGTCGCTATAGCGAAGGGTACTCCTGTCGAAATAGTGGTTGTGGCATGACACATACTGAACCACAGCCCTTTCAGACACTCGGCCTGTCTTGATGGGAACTCCCTTGTTCAAGCCCTATGCTGACTACAGATTGCATGAGCTGAAGGTGGTTCTGAATCTTGGTCGTATCAAGACCATCTTCCTTTAGGCTCTCTACTGCCTTCTGGACCATCTCAATGGCTGCGTAGGGGCTAAGCTCAGTGCCCTCGGAATCAAGCGCGGGGATATGAGCATCAAACGCAACCGCAAATTCGTATGTACATCCACTGCTGAATTGCCAGGCCTGATTAAAGCGAACTTCTCGCACGTGATTGCGGATTAGTGTCTCCCAGAATGCGTAGTATAACTTTTGATCGCCCTTCCAGTCAGGAACATCTAGCGGACCGGGATCAATCACCTCTGTTCCATCATTCAAACCGTGCCGAACTATTTTGACGAATCTCGCCGACCAACCCTTGTTAGATGCCATGTTAGTTTGAAAGTAGCGCTCATACTCCGCGTCGCCAAGTTTCTCCTTCAAGGCCGCGTTGGTTGTTACACCATACTTCTTCAACACAAGGTTCCAACGTTGACCGGAAGTTAACTCAGAGCTGCAATAGATAGCAGTCTTACCCGGTTTAAGCACACAGGCGAAAGCTGACAAATAAGGATCGAGTATCTTTGGGTCGGCAAGTGTGGTGAACATAGAGTATAGCTTTGCTCCGAAGATAGCCAACCGAAAGATTACGAGCGGTATTTCTAGTAACTAAGGTCATCCGAGCTGCAACAGCGTCTTGGGAAGTTTTCAAGCAAGACCACGGAATCGTGTAACCGATCTCACTGCACCGCTTGATGTACGCACCCCACCACTCGGGTCGGACGCGGCCTGCTTCATGCAGAGCCTTTACAACTTTGTGCGGATCAAGGATGAGAATGTAACCTTGCGGTCTCGTGCCTCTGGGCGCAACGCGGACAAAACCAAGATCTACGAACGTGTCGATACGCTCCCGCCAGGAGCGCACACTTCTTCCGGTGGTGAACCCTGCCGCGAATGCGCACGACTCTTCATCCGGGCCATCTAAAAACCCTTCATCAAAGGCGCGGCACCATAGTTCGAAGTACACTCGCGACACGTCGTGCGCCGGAGGGTAGCCCAGGCACGGACAAGCTGATACCTCTGACGCACAGGGCTCAACTCATCGCCTTTCCCCTCTGGGTCGGGGCCGTCTCGATGGTCCAGCGCCGATAGCTACTCCTAGGAGGTCGTAGTAGCGTGTCTTAGCGTGCGGACAGGCCAGAGGCTCGCTGCTCTTAGGGACGGCTATAGGGTGTTCTAGGCCGCTAGCCACGCTCTATGCCTCTATCTTTGCATAAATTGTGTGGCATACACTGGGAGAGCTGCCCATGCCCCTGTGCTCTTGACGATGAATCTCCTCGTAGTCACAAACCACACGGAGGATTTATGCCAAAAGTGAAGAATGGCAAGGCAGACGATGTGAAGAAGGCAGCAGCAGGTGACAAGCCAGAAACCAATGGCGGCGGGAAATCAGAGGAAGCCAAACACGTAAAGATCCAGACTCTCATTCCGGCAAACACCAAGCTCGTGAAACGCGGGTTCGTGAAGATGTTCGTCGATTTCGTCGTGAAGCGAGGCTCAGTAACGACCGATGATCTCGCGGCGGAGTTCGCTGGGCGGCAGGTTGAAGGCAGAAAGATCACTAAACAGCGTGTGCTGCGTTATGCACACTGGTGCGTGAACAAGGGCGTCCTCAAAGCCAAGTAGAGGACGGGACGAACGTTTGCAAAAGGCGTCCTACTAGAAAAAATTTTTCTGAGCCTCCAAGCTGGCCCACACTTGGAGGCCATTTTCTTTACTCAGCGCCTACTAGGTGTTTCGTAGATTCCACTGAGAGGAGAATTCAATGCTGATCCGCAACAACGATGGCGAGATAATCGGAGAAATGAATGTCTCGATCATGCAAGAGGGCACCGTGATTCGGACCAACACGATGTACCAGAACGGGCGTCCAATCACGCAAAATATCTCGATCCGCGACAGCCAAGGAAGCGTGCGCACGACAAATATAATCGGCGGGAAGATTCTGCCCTAGTCCGTGTCCACGGGCCGGGTTCCCAAGATGAGCACAATCGCTGTGAGACGATCTGGGATTTGAACCTTCGTCCCGCCCGGCATGGCCTGCGCCATCGCGATCAGGTCTGGAGTGCTGATTTCTTGGAAGATGGTCAGGTTCAGCAGCGCCATCCGGGCGTTGCCTTTGATCGGAGGCAGCACGGCAAAATTTCCCATTCTAAGAATCTACGGAGCAATAGAGCGGAGACGGCAATAGATGTTTCGAGTCCGGAAACGCAATAGCGCCCCGCCTCGCTCGCTGGGTATAGGCGCTGAGCTAGGGGTGAGTAGAGGCTTGGACGCGCCTAGAACGGGCCGTAGATGTGCTAGCGAGGTTCTCATAGGGCAAACCTCTTGGCTTCAGGGTGAAAACTAGGACGGTCACCCGCGAAGGCGATCCCGAACTTTCAGTATTCCTCGGGCAATAGGAACGTGGTCGCGCTCCGGTCCGCTTCCGTGATAACCTAGAATTTCGTACCGTTGCTCATCGTATAGACCGAGAGCAGCCGGAGGTCGCGAAGAAGGCTCTGCTCATTTGCCTGCCAATCCTCAGGGCCGACCTCGCCCCAATCCCCAGCGAGATGACGAATAAGAAAGGCCAGTGGGTCATCGCCACTGGCCGCGAACTGCTCCATCGCTCCCGGTGTGATATAGACGGAGCGGGGAGAAAACCTCACCCCGCTCATCCTTCACCTTCAATCTTGATTCGGAATCTCTTCATGACAGCCGATTTCTTTCGGTGTTCTTGAAGGCATTTGTTCGCCGCGTCCCTAATCGCAACCAAGAACTTCTTGGCGTGACGATTGGCTGTGCGATCCCTTTCCCACTCACGAGGGCCGTGCAGTTCAATGAACATCGTGTCCCACAGGATGAGCTTGCGTTTCCTCATCGATCCTCCCGATCCTGAGCTAGTTGAAAGATGTAGCTCAGCCGATGCTTCAAGGCTGCGGCCAAATTTTCCATACGAGTCAGTGTGGGATTCCCATGACCCTGCTCGATGTGGATCAGTGTGGAGACACTGAACTTCGCGCTTTGTGCCAATTCTTTTCGAGACATTTTCGCCTTGACCCGGAGTTGCTTGACGACGGCTCCGAAGTTCCGCTGGAATCGGGCGAACTCCCGCTCGAACGCCTTCGCCTTTCGCACTGGTCTCTTCATCACCCCTCCTTCTCGTGAACGAATGGGTAGCTTCGCAGAATCTTGCCGTTCCCAGTTGTCCAGTCGACATGTTCCGGCTCGATCTGAATGAACGGACGAATGCCGAAGTGAATGGCTGTGTTGTCGGTGAATTTGACGGTAATGTTGCGCCAGTCGGACTCATTGGTGACGGTGACCTTGGCGACGGTCTTGCCGATCGCTTCTGTGTACTCGTGTATCTTTTGAGGCATGAATCCTCCAAGGGCAAAGGATTATGGAGCAGGTGGGAGCCGCTTGACATCAACAAACTTAAAGCGAAGGCCCTCCTGGTTACAGCAGGATGATGCGTTTCTCTCGGATAAAAGCCATGGCTCGAAAGACCTCGAACCGCGTACATCAAGCAGCGGAGCGGACCGCAGCGCCCGATTCGCCGCTGCACCGCCTGAGCAGTCGGCTAGTATTTATTGGGTGCCGCGAGATAGAATCCTGTGTTCATTCCCCTCACAACTTAAATCGGAAGAGGTTAGCCTCGCAGATGCCATTAAAGAAAAGAGCTGGCGGGAAACCCCAGAAGCGCCCGATAGAACGCTATGAGCATAGCGACAAAAAGCGAATCAACAACCCGCCCGTCGGGTTAGTGACGCCAGAGACCGATCCCGTTGCGCCCACGCACAAGACCTACGACTACGTTGCGCCCGTGCCATCGGTGAAACCGCGTCAGGAATTGGATTACGATCCGCATCTTGACCCGCAGCTGGTGTGGGCGGGAAAGAAAGAGCACAGCTCGTTTGAAGTACCGACGGTCTCCTTGCACGTGCATGAGCGGATCGATCCCCACACAATCATCGATGCCGTGCGCAAACGGAGTGGTGCTGCTTTGCCGGTTCAGCCATCGCTCTTTGAGAGCCGCGAAGAAAATCCGCCTCTACGCGAGGCCATTGACTTCTATCGCCATGCTCATGGATGGTCGAATCGTCTGATCGCGGGAGACTCCCTGCTCGTGATGAACTCGCTGCTGGAGAAAGAGGGAATGGCGGGACAAGTACAGATGGTCTATATCGATCCGCCATACGGGATCAAATATGGTTCGAACTTCCAGCCCTTTGTCAGCAAACGAACGGTGTCGGACGGGAAAGATGAAGACCTGACGCAGGAACCAGAAATGATTCGAGCGTTTCGGGATACCTGGGAACTCGACATTCACTCATATCTCACCTACTTGCGAGATCGGCTGTTTCTTGCGCTCGAACTACTGCACGAGTCCGGCTCGTGCTTTGTACAGATTTCGGACAAGAATTTGCATTTTATTCGTAATCTCATGGATGACGTATTCGGGCGCGATAATTTTATCGGCCTGATTGCCTTCAAGACTGGCAGTGGTTTTGTGAGCCGACATATCAAAACGACCAGCGACTACCTTCTTTGGTACGCGAAGGATTTCGACAAAGCTAAGTTTCACAGGTTGTACCTAAGCAAAGATTCAGGGATTGAAACGTATTTCGATAAGTTGCAACTTCCGGACGGAACCATCCGAGAATTCTCGGACGCGGAAAGCGCCACTGATGGTGCCGTCCCGATCGCGCTAAGGCCTTTGGTTTCTGCATATTCAAAAAACACAAATTACACGTACAACTATCACGGCAAGGAGTACTACTGTGGAGCCCACCGTGCCTGGAAAACAACACCTGAAGGCATGGCGCGCCTAGCCATCGATCACAGAATAACCGCAGGCGAAAACACATTGAAGTTCGTGGCGCGCCACACAGACTTCCCCTATGCGGAGCTTTCGCACGTGTGGGACGACACAATGGAGTTAATTGCCAAGCGATTTGTCGTGCAGACTGCACAGAAAGTGATAACTCGCTGTGTTCTGATGACTACTGATCCAGGCGATCTCGTCTTTGACCCAACTTGCGGTTCGGGTACAACGGCCTACGTCGCCGAGCAATGGGGTCGACGCTGGATAACTTGTGATACATCGAGGGTTGCAACTACGCTCGCGAAACAGCGGCTGATGACCGCTTTGTACGACTACTATGAACTAGCCTACGCTGCCGAGGGTATTGGAAGTGGGTTCAATTACGAAACAGCGCCTCACGTGACGCTAAAATCCATTGCTAACAACCCCGAGATTCGCGAGGGGATGAGCCGGGAAGAAGTTGCGGTAGCGATTGCAAGATACGCTGAGCCAGAGACGCTATTTGATCGTCCATGTGCCGATAAGAGCAGGGCACGGGTTTCGGGCCCCTTCACAAGCGAGGCGGTTCCTGCTCCGACAGTCCGCTCACTAGAGGAGATCGAAACTGGCGAAAAGCCGGCTGCCGACATTTCAATTGTTCGTAGGGGCGCAACTCTGCGTCATTCAGAATGGCGTGCTGAACTCCTGAAGACAGGCCTTCGTGGTAAGGCGGGTAACAAGATTGATTTTTCAAGGGTGGAACCGATTGCAGGTACGCGTTGGCTCCATGCCGACGCAGAGACAAAGGGTGTTAAGCCAGAGAGGGTAGTGATTTCGTTTGGCCCGGAACACAGCCTGATGGAACAGCGGCAGGTGGAATTGGCCTGGGAAGAGGCTCGTACGCTCATCCCCAAGCCCTCGATGATCGTCTTTGCTGCTTTCGAATTTGACCCCGAAGCTGCGAAGGATATAGACGAACTTACCAAAGAGAAAACTGGGATGACGTTTCTGACGGCCCAAATGAACGCCGATCTTCTGACTGAGGATCTCAAAAAGAAGCGTGCGAGTAACCAGAGCTTTTGGTTGGTCGGTCGCCCGGACGTCGATCTCCAGCAGATCGATAGTGGGGAGCATAAAGGAAAGTGGGTCGTTGAGGTCAAGGGCTTTGACTATTACAACACTCGAACAGGAACCATCGACTCGGGAGACGTATCCAAGATTGCCATGTGGCTGCTTGATACAGACTACGACGGGCGCAGTCTGTATCCGCGGCAGGTCTTCTTTCCTATGGCGGCTGACGATGAGGGCTGGGCAAAGCTGGCGCGCAATCTGAAAGCTGAAATCGATACTGACCTGATCGAAGCGTATCGCAATACGGTTTCACTACCGTTTGAGCCGGGAGAGTTTAGCCGTATCGCGGTGAAGGTGATCGACGATCGAGGAATTGAGAGCCTTAAAATCGTCGAGGTGAAGTAATGGCGACAAACGCGCCCACTGCGACCATCGATCAGCTCATCATCAGTTCGCCGTACAATGAACCAACCGAACATTGGAAATACGACCGCGAAACCCGCCGATTTACCCGCGAGCCGGGTCGTCGCCCAGCCGGATATGTGCGTGCTTCAGATGCCTCCAAGTCTTTTGATGATCCTGGCGAATTCGTTGAGTTGCCGCTGGTCAACAAAATCCGCCCGCGAGTGGATGCGTGGCGAAGCAACGACTATCCCGGTGCAAACGGCATCACCAAACGTCTGCTGAAACACTGGCGAGACACCGAACAGCGCGACGGCAAGCGATTTTTCTTTTGCCAGCTCGAAGCCATTGAAACTCTGATGTGGCTCGCAGAGGCTCCCGAGTCGGAGCGGGTTGGAATAAAAGTCCCCGGAGACGGCGGCGAGTTTACACGCCTGTGCTCGAAAATGGCCACCGGCTCTGGCAAGACGATCTTAATGTCCATGCTCATCTCGTGGCAAGTGCTGAATAAAGCCACCTATCCGCAGGACAAACGTTTCTCCAAAAACATCTTGGTGGTCGCGCCAGGCCTTACCGTCAAGAATCGGCTGGAGGTGCTGGTTCCAGGCAGTGTGGGAAATTACTACCAGGAATTCCAGATCATTCCTCCTGGCCTCGAAGACAAACTTCGACAAGGGCAGACCTGCCGCGTACAGGTGCGCAACTGGCACAAACTGGACTGGGAGAGCGAAGAACAACTCAGCAGGCGACGCAGCGTAGACAAACGCGGACCGCTGAGCGATGAAGCCTATGTCCGCGAAGTGCTCGGCGAGATGCATACCGCAGAAAACCTTCTCGTTATCAATGACGAAGCCCACCACGCCTGGCGCGTTCCACCAAAAGTAAAGGTTGCGGGAATCTCCAAAGACGAATTGAAGGAAGCCACAAAATGGGTGGGCGGCCTTGACCGCATTCACCGTGCCCGTGGAATCTTGATGTGCTACGACCTGACCGCGACACCGTTTGCCCCGACGGGGCGCAAAAGCGGCGAAGAGACACTCTTTGGTTGGATCGTCAGCGACTTCGGCTTGAACGATGCCATTGAATCAGGGCTGGTGAAAACGCCGCGTGTGGTAGTGCGTGATGACGGCGAACAAACTAGCAAGTACAAGTCCAAGTTCTACCATATTTACACTGACCCTGAAGTAAAGCCCGATCTCAACCGGAAAGTGGAACCGCACATTCCCCTTCCCGACCTTGTCGGCATGGGCTATTACTTCCTAGGAAAAGACTGGCTGGAAACGGCCAAAAAGTGGCGCGAAGATGGCGTCAACGCTCCGCCTGTGATGATTACTGTAACGAACCTGACCCACACGGCGGCGCGCGTGCAATACGCATTCGAGCACAAGCGGATACGCATTGAAGAGCTGTGCGATCCGGACAAGATTCTCCACATTGATTCCAAGGTGTTGGACGAGGCGGAAGCGCAAGAAGAACCCGCCGATGTCTCAGTCGAATCCGCAGCAGTGGACGAAAAAGACGAAGAGGCCGACGAGGAGACCGCCGAAGAAAACGGTGAAGCTCCGAAAAAGAAGCTCACCAAGAAAGAGCGCGCCGAGCGACTGCGCAAGACAGTGGATACCATCGGTCGCGAAGGACAGCCTGGTGAGCAGATTCAGAACGTGATTTCCGTGGGCATGCTATCCGAGGGTTGGGATGCCAAGACGGTTACGCACATCATGGGACTGCGGGCGTTCACATCCCAGCTTTTGTGTGAGCAGGTAGTGGGCCGGGGCCTCCGCAGAACCTCGTACGAGGTGAACGAAAAGACCGGCCTGTTCGAGCCTGAGTACGTCAACATCTTTGGCGTACCGTTCACGTTTCTTCCTCACGAGGGCAGTGCCGACGCTCCACCACCACCTCCGGCTACCGGTAAAACGAGAATCGAGCCTCTACCTGAAAGACGGGGGCAATATGAGGTGACATGGCCCAACGTGATTCGGATCGATCATGAATATCGACCGCAGCTCAAGCTGACACCCGAAAAGGTGAACCGTCTGGTTCTGGACGCTTATAAAACTCCCAATATCGCCGAGCTCGCCCCGATGATCGATGGGAAGCCGGATTTCACAAAGCTCAAGGAAATTGATCTTGCTGGCCTCGCGCAACGCTTCCGCATGCAGCGAATTGTCTTCGAAACCGCAAGCGAGGTTTACGACCAGATGGCACCCAAGTGGAAAGGGAGCCGCGAATATCTGCTTGCCCAACTCGTTCGCCTGGTGGAGCAGTACATCGATAGTGGCAGGGTAATAGTCGATCCACCGCTATTCAACGAAGATGACAAGCGGCGAAGGATCGTCATCACGCTGAATATGACCAAGGTCGTTCAACATTTGTGGGAAGCCATTCGTTTTGAAAATGCCCTCACCTTGGAGCCGGTGTTCGATACCGAGCGGCCGATCCGGTCTACCGGCGACATGCTGCCCTGGTACAGCGGAAAAGCTTGCGAGCACACCAAACGCTCGCATATAAATATGTGCGTTTACGACAGCCGCTGGGAAGCCAATGAATCGCTTGAGCTTGATCGCAATGAGAACGTGCGCGCTTGGGTGAAGAACGACCACATCGGTTTTGAAATTACGTACTCCTTCAAAGGGATCATTCACAAGTTCCGGCCAGACTACTTGGTTCGGCTGACAAAAGGGAAAACCCTAGTGCTGGAGGTAAAAGGCCAGGACGATCAGCAGCAACAGACGAAGCGGGAGTTCTTAGCGGAATGGGTTAGAGCCGTGAATGGGCACGGCGGTTTTGGGATTTGGTCTGCTGATGTTTCACGACACCCGAAGGATGTGCTGGAGATTTTGGAGCGGCACAATCGAACATCTCATCCATCGCTAGGAGAACCCGAACATGTCTAAAGGCAAAGCGTTCTTGGTGGTTGGCCACAAAAACTGGGGAAAATCGACGACGCTTAAAGCGTTGACGGATGACAGTCGATATCCGCGCAGATGGACAATCGACTCAATCGAATTTTTCATCCGAAGAATGTCGAACGACGACTTTCCCAAGTCGTTAAGAGACTTCATAAACGGCCTCGACCCTGAAGTTCTGCCTCGTGTGATTGCCACACTCTGCCCGACGTTTAACGATAAACAGTCGCTCCCGCTGCTGTTGGACGTTCTCGCCACGCTGAAAAGGAAATACGACGTGTTCTTTTTCGTCTTGCAACACAAGTGCAAGAATCCCAAGGAAACAATCCCAGACGATGAGATCGAAAAGTTGGAACGCTATGGCACAGTGGAAGTGTTCAGCCCTGAAGGAGCCGAGCCGCCAACCATTGCGCGAGCCTTCAAGAGGTTTGTTAGACGGTACGCGTAAGCCACCGGCCAGAAATCCTAGCCAGTCGTCCTAGCCCGTTATTCTTGTCCTTGCACCTCCTTTAGGAAGGCAAGCAGAGATTGGCACCGACGTTCCAATAACGGGGCCAACCGGCTCCCGCAACTCAGATACCACCTCGAATCGGCTATCGCCACACCATTCTCTGCGCCTTACTTGCCGAGTCCTTAGTTTGTGGGTCATTTTTGACCAATTCGAGCGCAAATTCCTGTAACGAACAATTAACAAACTCGAGCGGAAGTTTTTTGTATGATGCTGAAATCGTTGCAGGTTCTCCTCTGAAGTTCGAGAAGCATCCGCAAGAGTTCTTCTTCCGTGAGCAAACGCCGTGCAAGAAATGGCTTCTTGTAGAACTCGGGAGCACAGTATGGGAGCCGTCCGAGATCGTAATCCTAAAAAGGGACAAAGCTCCATTCGTGCCACGGCGTACGTCCGCATCTCAGCCGAAGATCCGCTGAGTTCTGCAAGTAAACAGAAATCCGTCATTCACCGCTACGCGAAAACTCAGAAACTCCACATCGCACTGGTTTGTTCAGATGGGCATCGAGCCAAACACAGCTAATCAGTCTTAACGAGATTTTGGAAGTAGGGACGAAATGGGGTCCGTAAGAGAGCGCGTTCCTGAGAAGACTGCAGGACCCGCTCGTGCAGCGCAGTACGTCCGAATGTCCACGGAGCACCAGCAATATTCCACACAAAATCAGATGGATGCGATCGGCCGATACGCAGAAAGCCGCAACATGCAGATCGTGCGCACGTATTCAGATGAGGCAAGAAGCGGGCTGAACATCGAGGGCAGGAACGGTTTGCGCGACTTGATACATGATGTCGAAAACGGACGCGCCGATTACACAGAGGTTCTGGCCTACGACGTGAGTCGGTGGGGACGATTTCAGGACGTGGATGAGAGTGCCTATTACGAATATATCTGCAAGCGCAGCAATGTCCATGTGCACTACTGCGCTGAGCAGTTCGAGAACGATGGCAGCCTCTCATCGACCTTGCTGAAGACCATTAAGCGCACCATGGCCGGGGAGTACAGCCGCGAACTCTCCGTGAAGGTATTTGCCGGACAGTGCAGATTGATTGAACGCGGATTTCGGCAGGGCGGGCCGGCAGGATACGGGCTTCGCAGGCAGTTAATAGATCAAGACAGAAACCCAAAGGGAATCCTGTCACGCGGTATGCACAAGAGCATCCAGACTGACCGCGTGATTCTGGTTCCGGGACCGGAGAGCGAAACACGAGTGGTCCGCGAGATTTATGGTCGCTTCACGCAAGGGCGCTCCACTGAAAGCGAGATCGCTATGTCGCTCAACGATCAGGGATTGCTCACCGATCTGGGACGGCCTTGGACACGAGGGACGGTTCATCAAGTCCTTACGAACCCAAAGTATGCTGGAGCAAATGTTTACAACCGCAGGTCCTTCAAGCTCAAGCGAAAGCGCGTAATCAACCCACCTGAGATGTGGATCAGGTGTGACAATGCATTCACCCCAATTATTCCGGTTGAACAGTTCGAGCAGGCGCTAGCAATTATTGAGAGCCGCGACATCCACCTGACGGACGAAGAACTGCTTGACCGTTTGCGAAACCTCCTCGCGCGCATCGGCGAACTGTCTGGCGTTCTCATTGATGAGAGGGACGACATGCCATCCAGCGCCGTTTACCAACGCCGATTCGGCGGCCTCGTGAAAGCATATGCCCTCATCGGCTACACTCCGCTGCGAGACCTTCGTTACATAGAGGTCAACCGTACCCTACGCGAGCACCACAGAGAGCATTGTTCACGCATCTTGAATAATCTGAAGCATCAGGGTACCGACGTGCGCGAGGGCAAGAACGGTCTTTTGGAAATCAACCAGGAATTTACTGCGTCATTGGTAATCTCAAGGTGTCGCGAAACCTTAACGGGGAGACATCGTTGGCTCATCAGGCTCGAAAATAGCCTTGATCCCGATATAACCGTTGCAGTCCGCCTCACGCCAACCAACGAGGCCATCCTTGACTACTATGTTTTCCCGAAGATCGAGACGTTAACTGCGCATGTCCGGCTTGCAGGAGAAAACGGTATAAAGCTGGACTCCTATCGTTTTGACAATCTGGATTTTTTTCTGGGCATGGCGCGCCGTGTGCGAATCGAGGAAATCCCTTGAACAAGACAGAAATTGAAAACATTCCGATTTCCGAAATTAGAGTAGTAAACCCACGTACTCGGAGCAAAGGAAGGTTTCAGGAGATCGTTGCAAGCATCGATGCGGTTGGCCTTAAAAAGCCAATCACGGTATCTCGGCGCGAAGTTGACTCCGACGGCACTCGCTACGATCTGGTGTGCGGGCAAGGCCGAATGGAAGCATGTCGTGCTCTGGGTGAAATGACGATTCCAGCGGTCGTGACCGATGCGTCTCGTGAAGAACAACTCGTCATGAGTCTCGTCGAAAACTTCGCTAGGCGACCACCTTCGAATCGTGATCTACTCCGAGAGGTTCGTAGCCTTCGGGAGCGACAGTACAAGGCCGATGAGATCGCTCGCAAGATCGGCCTCGACCGCACATACATTCACGGCATCATTCATCTCTTGGAACATGGCGAGGAGGGACTCGCTCAAGCAGTCGAAGCAGGTCGTTTGCCGATCAGTGTCGCCGTCAAGATTGCAACGGGCAACGATCATGAAGTGCAGCAGGCGCTAGCAGAGGCTTATGAAAAAGGCGATCTCCGGGGAGACAAGCTCCGAAGCGCCAGGCGTGTGATTTCTCTGCGAATTGCAAAGATGCGAAAAGCCGGAAAGATCGCCCAGACACGCCGCAAACTTACGGGCGAGGGGCTCGTTCGCGAGTATAAGGATCGGATGCGGGAGCAGCGCCAGCTTGTAAAGAAAGCAAACCTCACGAAAGAACGCCTTTTGCTCCTTATGAGTGCCATACGCCGCCTCCTTCAGGACGAACACTTCGCTACGCTCTTGCGAGCGGAGAGTCTCGTTGATATGCCTGAACAGCTCGCAGCTCGCCTCAAATAGAAGGAGTACACCGTGGCAAACTCAAAGGTGAGACCGGCTTTCAACCCACAGGTCGTGATCCTGCCAATTGATGTCATCGTTCCGCAGAAGGAGCTGTCTACCGAGTTTCGAAAGAGTACGACCTATAAGAGGATTAGCTCCTCCTTGGAACATATAGGGTTGATTGAGCCAATTGTTGTGTATCCGCGCGGGCCAAGAGATTACCTGTTGCTCGACGGCCACGCACGTCTGGACATTCTCAAGCGGAGTGGAGTTACTGAGGTACGCGCGATTTTTGCAATGGATGATGAGGCGTACACCTACAACAAGAAAGTTAACCATGCCCCGCCTGTTGCTGAACACTTCATGATGCTGAAAGCGCTCTCGCACGGTGCAACCGAAGAGCGGCTGGCGCAGGTGCTCAACGTTAGCGTTTCGGCGATTAGGCAGCGACGAAACATGCTCGACGGGATTTGTGAAGAAGCAATTGAAATCTTGCGAAACAGCGATGTTTGCGCGGGTGTGTTTGCGACCCTCAAGAAAATGAAACCGATTAGACAAATCGAGGCGGCCGAGCAAATGCATGCCGCAGGGACGTTTTCAGTGCGATTCGCACAGGCGCTGTTTGAAGTGACACGTCCAGACTTTCTCGCCGAGACGACCATGAAGCGCAAGCCTACAATCGAGGCCACTTCTAGGGCAGCCCAGGCGATGCTTGAACAAGAAACCGATCTTTTGATCCGGGAACTCAAGGCAGTTGAGGAATCTTATGGGACAGACATGCTTACGCTCTCAATATCGTGCGGATACATCGAGCGTCTCCTCGCCAACCCTCGGGTCGCAAAACACCTCGAAAAGCACCATCCCGATATTCTTGGCGAACTTCGGACGTTGCTTATGGAAGTAAAGCCACAGAAGGATACGAATTCCGAGACGGCTGCGTGATTCCCTTAGCGAAGGTCCGGAATCTCCTACTCGATAAATGGGTCCCCGGTGCGTTCGAGGGTTGGGGAAGCTCACCTGTCGGAGCCGGATTCTGGCAATGATGTCTTCCTGATTTACGACTCGACGCGGACGGCCCGAGTCTGCCCACCTCGACTTCCCTCGTTTCAAAAACGGGGTCGGAATCGGTGTAACTGGCTCCCGCGAACTCAGCAGTTTAGCGCTGCCATCTTTTTGGTTCAAAAACGGACGTTTTTGCGACTCCGCTCGTAGTCAATTGCTTGCTATGGACATCGCGATCTATTCCCGCATCTCTACGGACAAGCAGGATAACCAAAACCAACTGGACCAACTCCGCGGATTCGCGGCGAGCCAAGGCTGGCGCATCAAGCGCGAATACGTTGATGTTGCAACGGGCAAGAACAGCGACCGCGAGCAGTTCAAACTATTGTTCAAGGCAGTTTCGCGCCGGGAGTTTGAGCTGGTGCTGTTCTGGAGCCTCGACCGTTTTAGCCGGGAGGGAGTGCTCGAAACCCTTACGTACCTGCAAAATCTCACGCAGTACGGCGTCGGGTATCGCAGCTTCACGGAACAATACCTAGACTCTTGCGGCATGTTCCGGGAGGCCGTCATCTCGATCCTCGCCGTGATTGCGAAGCAGGAGCGCGTCCGCCTAAGTGAGCGCACTATCGCTGGGCTGCAACGTGCGCGGGCACATGGCCGAATCGGAGGCCGACCGCGCGCAGTCTGCGAGCCGAGCGAAGTCGTGCGACTCAAAACTGACGGCAAGACCCTCGCCGACATTGCCCTCAAGTTGGAAGTGAGTAAATCAACCGTTTATCGGATTCTCCAGCAGAGCGGTAAGAAATAGACCGCGACCTCGGCTCAGGTCGGGCGCTCGCCAACTCGACCACCCGCGCAATTGTCAGCATTATTAGCCGCACGCACATGATGGGAGGATTGATGATTCCGCCAAAAATAGCGCGCATGCCACAGTTCGCAGTTAGAGTATGCGGGGTAGAAGTATCAAACGTCACCGTGAGGGTTGTGATCGGGTCGGGTCAATGCCCCGTACGCTACGAATTGGTTTTCGAAGATCCCGCCCTTGGAGTTCTCCCGCTGGACGACACACTGACCATTGAACTTTGGCGGTTGAGAGGGCCGCTCGCCCGCCAAAAGTGGCAGCGCACGGATGTCCGAGGACTCTACGCTGAGTTGATATTGAGCGGTGCGATAGACGTTGTCGGAGCTGGCGACGGCGAGACAGTGCCGCGTTAAAGGCTTCACACCCCGTTACGAAATCGTAACAACGGAACTCTGGACCGACGAACGAGAGCAGGCGCGAGAGGTCGATATGTCAACGACTTACACTGGCTTGTTCCGCAAATCGTAACAAAGCGGCCAAACCGACTACTCATCCTTGACAGCCGCAGGAATGATGATAACCTTGCCCGCGTCCTTTGACTTAAAGTTCTTGCCTCACAAGCCCCTGGGAATATAGCTCTCCGGTTCTCGACCTATTTAACAGGATAACCATATGGCTAAGACGCAACGCCTCGCGCCCGCTATTGCCATCCTACTCATATTCGCACTCACATTGCCCCCCATCGCGGACGCCGCGCCACCGCCACCACCCCCTCCCCCTCCGGTAATACCACCAGTCATCGCTGTTGCTGCCGCCATTATCAGCATTGCGTCCGACATCAAGAAGATGTTCGATGCCGACGATGTCAAGAGGACACAGCAAGAAATCCTAAATAGGCTAGGGGAGATCCAAAAGAAGCTCGACGAAATGGATACGAAGCTCGACACCATCATTGCGCGCTTCGACGAACTCGAATTTCACATAGATCAGAAGTTTGAAGAGCAAAGAACGATCGATGTAATTACTACCATTAAGAGAATCAATCAGCATTACGCTTCGTGGACCGACAAGAACTACAAGCCAGGGAAGAATCCTTCAATACCAGATCCGGCAGTCATACTGGAGGAATTACGCAAAACCACGACCGCTCTTCGTGAGTCGAGTTACGCAAACTTCTCTACGGTTGCTATGGCTATGGGTTACGAGCGCCTTATCCTTACACGGGTGCTTCACGTTAAGCCAACCGATGCGGACATGCAGCGCGGGTTCGCGCAGTACGCGGCCTATTTCCAAGACTCTGCGTCGGCGGCGGTCAGTCCCAGGTTAGTGCGGGTAGGCCAGCGATGGGTGGTAGCACAAACGGATTGGACCACTTTCCAGACTGCCTTCAATCAAAGACCTCGACCACTCCGTTGCTACACGGGCGCTGGAGTGTGCTGCAATCCTGACTGGTGGTACATAGGGAAGCTGATCAATCGCTATGACGGAGACCTGATTACCGGATTTACGATGGTCGCCGAGGAATCGCAGCTTACGGCTGGGCCGGGTGGCACTGCAAAACTGTTTTGCTACAATTCCGATTCTCCGGTCTATCCGCGAAGAGTCCATTGCCCCGCTAACGTAGGGGCAGTACCTGGCGGGTCGTGCGACTTGGAACAACAACACCAGATCGCGCTCGTTAAGAAACAGGTGGTCGATGATCTTGACGCAGGCCTGGACGCTTTGCGCACATTTAATGACCAAGCTCAGGATTGGGCGGGTCCGAATAAGGTACCAAAAAAGTTCCCCGATCCGCGACCAAAATTGGTCTTAGACCTGGGGCTGGAGAAACAGATCGACGCGAATCCGGCGCTGAAGCCCCCTGAAGAGGACTAGCTGATTTTCGCTTCGTGACTCTTGACGCATTGGGCCTCACTACTCCGTTGGTGCCAGCGAGGGGGCAGCGAAGAATGCCGCACGGGGGATCCCCGAGGCAATGAAGTCATGACGCGTTTCTAGCGCTAGGACAAGGCCGCCTTTGCCCTCTCCGGCCTCGCGGAGCGGCTTAAATGTGAGCAACAACAAGTAGCCCTGATTTTGATGAGAGCGCGTGAATCCGCTCGTGCACGCAGAAAATTATTTTTACGCCTTGTTTCACATGTTCCAGCCAACACCCTCACAGAAACTACAGCGCTTAAGCCGATGGCTTCCCGTTGACCATGCGGGCAATTCCTCGTTTCGAGGCACACTCAAGGCCGTTCCTGCACTTTTGGCGGACTTTCATATCTCACATTAAGTGGTGAATTCCACTTTCCCACGGACCCGCGATTGACGCCAGCTTCTTGGCGTGGAGGCATGTAATGAGAGCACGGCCAGAGATTAGAGATTTCTTGATTGCGTTCAAAATCAGGCGGTGGAAGACGATCGCACTTAATCCTTCAGCTTTCGGTGGATACTCGGTCACTCGCGCTCGGAAGAATTATTGGCGACTCTGCGCTCGATATCCTGAAATCATGAAAAAATTGGGGCTGAGCGAGTCATCAGCGGTTTATCGGGCTTGAAAATGAGCCGCAGGCCGCACATGGGGTGAACACGCAATTTTTCACGCCGTCAAGTTCGTTGTTGCCCCCGTACGCTTGACAGCGATAGGACGGGCAGAGAAATCCGCGCCAGATGCAATGGAGATCGGAGATCATGGCTAGTCCAATCCGTCCGTATCGCTGACCTCAACTTCTTCACTGCTGAAATCATCGTCCTCGGGAAGTGGCGTAACCACGAAGGTTTCATCCTCGTCACCAGCCAGTTCGCCCATGACATAGGCCCGCTCAGCAGGCTCCAGACATATACGACAGGTTTTCCGTCCGTCCATAGCCTCATTCGTCATGCATTGGCTGCACAGGCGGACGAACTCGGCTTGATCAGTCTGAGCTGGCACGCTTTTCTTCGCTGAGACACATTGAGCACATGGCCCCCAAGCGCGATGGATGCAGCCGTCTGTTTCGATCTGCTCCAGCCAACCAAGCGTAAATACGTACACCGGATAGAGATTCTTCCCGATGCGCTTCTTCTCCTTGCCGAGTTTGCAGAAGCCATAGGTAACCGCAGCGTTCTGGGCACGCTCGATGGTAGCGTCAGACAGACCAGTGATTTTCTCTAGCGTCTGACGGCTGGCCCAGCACTCTCCTGCATCTCCGAATACGAACCCGCTCATGGCGAACAGAACGATCCACAGGTTGAATCCCTTGACGGTGATCTCCTTTTTACTGGAGGAGACGTATACCCAGTCAGCTCCGGAAATCGCGGCCTGCATCGATCCAATCTTGTTGCGCACGCCATACGGGATTGAGGTTTGGTCTGGCATGTTAGTTCACCTGTTTGCGGATGAGATTGATCTTCTGGCGTCTCATGGAACGCTGGACCGTCTGGACGCTGCAACCGATGCGCTCAGCGATCTCGCGGATGGTCAATCTGCCCGGAGCGTCGATCAGCTCAGCAACTTTCGGATTGATGACTTCCCACTTGAACTTCTTTGTGTTCATGATGTCTTCCTTTCTACTTGGCAGAGGGAAGACATGATTACAATTCATTATCAAACGGGCAGATGATGTTCCTGTTGACAGAGTCTAGACGAACAGTGTTCTAGGAGACCGGGGTCTACAGGAACAGTGTTCTATAGCAGGTAGGAACAGAGGTCTCTCGGAGAGAACAGTGTTCTAGGAGACCTCCTAAGAGTAGTTATGTATTGCTTTAAGAGTAGTGAAAGAGAATCTTAATTCTAGCAAGCCGAAGATGCTCGCTCCGCTCTCTTGATGCTCCGCAGGTCTGACAGGAGTCAGAACCAAAAGCAAAAACCATCTCGACTAGAATGAATCCGCTCACTCAAGGCGATAGCCACATAGAGAGTTCCGCGTCCGGTGCCGCGCTCTCGAACACTTGGAAGAAAGCTCACCTGTTTGGCGGGTTCGGTAAATCCGCAGGGAACTCGTCTGTTTCGTCTGAAACTGGGTCTTCGAAATCCAGTTCACCTTTGTGGTTCTCGGCGACGAAGAATGTATCTCGCTTTCCATCCTTAATGCCTTTGAGAACCCAGCCGAACAGAGGGTCGCCAATAGCGCGTGCTCGCACCCGCTTCAATTCGTCAGCCTTTGTTCCGCATTGCACAATCCGCTGCCGTTGGTAGAACACACACGACAGCCGCTCATATGTGCCGGGTTCACCAAAAATCTCCGTGTTAGCATGCCACTCGTGAACGTTGGCGAAGACAATGTCGCCGTTGTTGTAGGGAATCGCAACGCGGTACTTGGGGAACACTAGATCCCCACCCGTGAAGCCGGGAGTGCTAAACACCGTCATCACCCCAAAGCTGCCTTTCAGATCACCCGCATCTTTGTGCAGAGCTGTTCTGAAATTCTTATTGATCGTCAGCGTGCTGAAAGACGTCCCGCTGATGATCCACTCTGGCTGGGTGAACATCGCCGCGAACATCTGGTGTTGCCATTGCTCTGGGAAATGAATCTGGAACTGCTTGTCCACAGCTTGAATGTAGGGGAGTGCCTGCTTGAACAATCCCGGATGGTTCACGTTGAACGCCGTCTGCCGACAAACGATCGACTCGCGAGTGCGATCAAAAGAGCCGATAATTCCCGAACCTGCCTGACCGGGATGTGGGCCGGCAGCCATTTCTCGATAAGAAGCTGAGCCTTCTGTTGCAATGCTTTTGTGCTGGAATACGGACAGTGCCTGTGCCTGTAGATCGAGCTGAATCACGTTAGTGAGCCAGAGCATTTGCGGCCTGCCCGTGACGGCATCCTTGTAGACGACGTTCGGTTCGATGAAGGCATCTATGTAGGTCTCGTCAATGTAGGTTTTCCTGAGCTTGGCAAGCGCATCTTCTGAAAGGTGCGGGGTCAGGGTTTTCTCTGGTAGGTCAGGCATTGGTCCTCTCGCTCATGATGATCTTTTCCTTTTGGACAGCTCGCTCCACCGCATCGAGCGTAACTGGCTCATTTTTCTGTTTCACTGGCTGATCTGTGTCAGCATTGCGCACCACGCCTTTCTCATCCACATATTCTGCTTCGGCTGTATCGTGCTCCGCCTTCAACTCGGCGGCCACTTTCGTAACAGCGAACAGGGCAGCTTCAGAGGCACTGTTGCAGCGCGGATGGCTCCACACCATGATTAGCTTGACGGCGTCGTTCCACTCCCGCAGCTGGTCAGTGCCGCTGTCGAAGAACAACTTGACGTCGCAGATGCGCCCCCGTTTGCTCTCGGACTCGGAGGAGTTCTGGTTCTCACCCGTGGTTTCGTCTGTCCCACTTTGGGACAGATGGCGGTTCCTCTGGGGCCTTGGTATGCCGTTGGTGTCCCGATAGAGATTGATGTAGCGATAGATGGTGCTTTTGCCGCAGCCCAACGTCTTTTCTGCGAGCCGAATGAAATGGCCATGGCCGGGAACGGAATAGGCACTCTGGAGTTCCAGCAACGTGCCGCCCATCTCGGTTCGCTGCTGTCGCGCCTGTGCGCGTCCAATGGCGACGCCAACGCCGACCTTCAAGAACTCGCTCCGCTGGTGGAGTAGTTTCGTCCAGAGAGGTTTCGTCTTGATACGAAGTTCGTAGGCGACTACATTTGGATCGAAGGTCGCCTCTGGGATCGTTGAGAGCAGCGAATTGGGCACGGGTGCGTCCGCCATGCCCCCATTTTGCCAGCGGAGGGCACCGAACGCATGAGCACCGAGGTAACCTGATACAATCCCGCTTTATGGACCTCTTACAAATCGCGAAGAAGGAACGCGCCAAACTTGACAGGGTCATCGCTCTACTTGAAGACAAAGAGGGCATGGCATCACTCTTAGGCGGAACGTCCGCGCAACAGGCTGATGGACCCAAGCCGAAGGGACGCAAGTGGACCGCCGCGATGCGCGAAGCGATGAGCAAACGTCAGAAGGCTTTGTGGGCTAAGAAGCGGAAGGCGCGTTAGCACAGTTAGCACAGAACTCCGGCTGGTATACCAGTCAGGTTGCAAACACAGGACTTACAAAGCCGCTAAGTGCTGTGTTTGCGCGGTTTCCTGCTAAGTGTTTGATTCCAAACAAGCCCGATTCGATTCCCGGTAGCGCTACCATCACCTTTCTAAGCTGCTGATTCCAGCAAGGTTTTAGGCCTGCCAAAGCACTTGTCCCAAATTTGTCCAAAAATCGAGGCTGTGCCTGGAAAGTGAGTAATAGACAAGCATATTCTGCGACCGCAACGAACGAGAAAGTGATGACAATTATGTTCTCCGGTTACTTAGAATGAAGGAAAGGAGCAAGCCATGAAGTTGAGCATCAAGGGTCTCGCTTTGGCGTCGGCAATCCTATGGGGACTAGCGATGCTGGGCATGGGTCTGGCGAACTTGATCTGGAGCGGCTATGGTCAGGAATTCCTGCAGACAATGGCATCGGTCTATTTCGGCTACCACGCGACTCGCAGCGTCGCGGAAGTCATCATCGGGGCTCTCTACGGAGGGGTGGATGGTCTCGTCGCTGGCACTGTCTTCGCATGGCTCTACAATCAGTTTGTTAAGCGTAGCGTCTAGGAGGCTCATCCATCCCACTCCGGGGTTCGAGTCGCCTGCGCCGCGCAAGTAAGTTTCGTACCCTGAGCAATCTGAAGAAGCTAACATGCGGTATTTCTAAACAACAAACCACCGCAAAAGCTCATCAGCGCTGATGCGAGAACCATGTCGGTGCCTACGAACGAGCCCAGAAACGTTAGCATTACCACCGCCGTCACCAGAAGAGCAAATCCGCAGAAAAAAACAATCACCTTCCGTAATTTTGTCACAGTGAAAGCATTGATCAGCATGATGATCGCGATGACGATCCAGTCCCACCCGACCAAGAGAAAAACGGTGCGCAATGCCCTTTGCAAGGGAGCGCTCAGATTCGAAGCGTTCACCACAGTCGAAACTTTTGGATAGGCAGCTATGCAATGAATCAGCGCAGCGGCGATCAAAACCAAGGCACCCAGAGCAACCAGAATCCGTGCAGCGTTGTTGCGCCCATTCATCTAGAAACCTCCGCTCCCAGAATTTGGAAGTACGGCAACTCCCTCGGTCGTCTCCGGTCTAGGTCGGTGCGAACACCAAGGTTACACCAACGGAAATCGCCTCGCCGCTCGTCGAGCGTAGGGCGAAGCGGATTCCATCGCGTATTCGTCGGTTAGCCTCAGAAGGCATACCGGCCGCTGAGCATCTTCCGCCGTGGCAAAATCCGGGGCGAAAGATCGCGAAAAATAAGGCGCTGACTCCAACCTTTTGAGACAGGACGAAAGAAATGTTAGTAGCGCTACCAAGGCTCTCATTCAGGCTACAGATTTCCTACCGCAGGTTCGGCACACCTTATTTTGTAAGATTTCCGCGCCCGCTGATTCCAGATTTGAGCCAGAATAGTGATCGTGGCGCAGACAGATTCGAGCGAAGAAGCAGTTCTTAAAGAACCTCCCTCCGGGCGTTTCTCTCACGCCTGGCGCGCCTTGCGGCACCGAAACTTCAAGCTGTTTTTTACCGGTCAAAGCATTTCGCTGATTGGTACCTGGATGACACGCGTTGCCACCAGCTGGCTGGTGTATCGGCTTACGGGCTCGGCGTTGCTCCTTGGAGTGGTGGGCTTTGCCGGGCAGATTCCTACATTCCTGCTGGCGCCTTTCGCTGGAGTTCTGGTCGACCGGTTGAATCGGCGCAATATGCTGGTGTGGACGCAGGCCCTGGCGGGTCTGCAATCGCTAGCTCTGGCCGGGTTGACGCTGGCCAAGATCATCACCATTCGTGAAATTATCTGGCTGAGCGTGCTCCAGGGATTGATCAACGCGTTCGATATGCCCGGCCGGCAAGCCTTTCTGATACAGATGGTCGAGGATAAACAGGATTTAGGTAACGCGATCGCGCTCAATTCGTCGATGGTAAACGTGGCCCGGCTGGTAGGACCAGCGCTGGCAGGATTTGTTATCGCAGGAGTGGGCGAAGGATATTGCTTCCTGATCGATGGGATAAGTTATCTTGCCGTAATTGCCTCGCTGCTGATGATGCGGGTTAACGTGTCGCCGGCAAGGCGCGCTGTTACTTCGATGCTGGAGCAACTCAAAGAAGGCTGGGCTTATGTGCGCGGCTTTCCGCCCATACGGACCATTCTCTCGCTCTTCGCGTTAGTCAGTCTGATGGGGATGCCGTTTATGGTGCTGATGCCGATCTTCGCGTCGGACGTTCTCCACGGCGGCCCGCATACTCTCGGATTTCTGTTGGGGGCATCTGGTGTTGGCGCGCTCATCTCGGCAATTTCTCTTGCCCTGCGCAAGACCGTTCGAGGGCTTACGACGATGATCCAGATCTCGGCTGCGCTCTTCGGCGTAGGCCTGATTTGTTTTGGATTCTCTCGAATCCTTCTACTATCGATGTTGCTTATGGTGGTCGTAGGTTTTGGCATGATGCAAGGGCTGGCGGCGAGCAACACTGTCATTCAGACATTAGTACCCGAAGATAAGCGCGGACGGGTTATGAGCTACTACACGATGGCCTTCGTGGGAATGGCTCCCTTCGGCAGTCTGCTGGCAGGTGGTCTTGCGCACCGTTTCGGGGCGCCCCACGCCGTCATGATTACGGGAGCATTTTGCCTTGCCGGCTCCCTCTGGTTTACGACCCGATTGAAATCGATCAGGAAGATCATGCGGCCTATCTATGTCGAGATGGGGATTATTCGAAGCGAAATGGAGCCGGCCATGGAAGATCAGGTGGGGCGCTGAATGCAACTCATTGCTTGCGCCATCCTCGGTTGCGCAGTCCTCGCCAATCAAGGTACGGATCGTTGCCGATGATTCGACATCCAGATTCTTGAAAGATGCGCAGGGCAAGATTCTTTAGGTCGGCGCGCTGATTTTAGTGAAGCCTGATTGACAATTTGATTCCGCCGCCCTTACCTTTCCGTGGGGCGGTCGTGGAGGCGTTTGCGTGGCGCGCGAAGCAATCTTCGATTCTAAATTTCTTGCTATTGTTCTGTGCGTGCTTGGCGTGAGCGGATTAGCCGGTGCGCAAGCTGGGTCGCGAACGCTTGGTGTCTTCGAAAATCATGCAGACGTCGGCTCGACGCTGCACTCGGGCTCTGCACAATACGACGTCGCGCATCACGCTTACACCCTTACCGGCAGTGGCGAGAACATGTGGTTCGCCTCTGACGCTTTTCAGTTTGCCTGGAAACAAGTTTCCGGTGATATCGCATTAACGGCCGATATTGCCTTTCCGGTAGGGGGTGGGAACGAGCATCGCAAGGCGGTTCTGATGATTCGGCAGAGTCTGGATGCCGATTCCCCCTACGCCGATGTAGCCTTGCATGGCGATGGGCTCACTTCGCTGCAATATCGAGACGCCAGAGGTTCGACAACGCACGAGATTCAATCGAATATTTCTGCCCCTCATCGCTTGCGCATCGAGAAGCGTGGCGACTTCGTCTATGTGTTTCTGGCCGCAGCGAGTGGAGAATCGCTGCGGCCCTCGGGTGCGTCCATCAAACTTTCACTTCAGGGACCGTTTTTCGTGGGCATCGGCGTTTGCTCCCATGATAAAGACGTGGTCGAGAAAGCCGTGTTCACGAACGTCGATCTCTCAACTCCCGCCGCCAGCACGGCACCCCCTGTTCTTTACAGCACGCTTGAGACAGTGGCCGTCGCTTCCACGGATCGCCGCGTTGTCTACACCGATGCCAGTCATTTCGAAGCGCCTAACTGGACGCATGGCGGAGCGAACTTTCTCTTCAATAAGGACGGCCACATTCTGCGGCTACCCGTGAACGGCGGCACGCCCGCGACCATCGATACTGGGAGCGCGATCCATTGCAATAATGATCACGGTATTTCTCCGGGCTCAAAATGGCTGGCGATCAGCGACAGTTCGCAGGCCGACCATGAATCCAGCGTTTATATCGTGCCTTTCGATGGCGGAACGCCGCGACGCCTAACCAAGGATTCTCCGTCTTATTGGCACGGTTGGTCGCCAGACGGCAAGACGCTTGCTTTCGTGGGAAGGCGCAACGGCGACTTCGACATCTACACTATTCCCTTCAGCGGCGGCGAAGAGATGCGATTGACTACCGCGAAAGGGCTTGACGACGGACCGGAGTATTCTCCCGACGGCAAATACATCTACTTCAATTCCGAGCGCACCGGTCACATGCAAATCTGGCGCATGCATGCGGATGGAAGCCAACAGGAGCAAGTTACCTTCGATGATTTCAATAACTGGTTCCCGCACATTTCTCCCGACAGCAAGTGGATGGTCTTCCTCTCTTATGGGAACGACGTTGTAGGTCATCCTCCCAACAAGGATGTGCAGCTCCGCATCATGAATGTGATGGATGGAAAGATCGACGGTCCGATCACAGTTCTCGCCAAGCTTTTCGGCGGACAAGGGACAATGAATGTTCCTTCGTGGTCGCCAGACAGTTCGAAGGTCGCTTTCGTCAGCTATCAATTGCTGCCCGCCGAAGACGCTGCAATAAAATGAACACCGCAGTTTGAACGTTGAGTCTTTTTATCGTATTCGAGGAGATAGAAATCGTATGCGGGTTGGAGTCTTCACACCCTTGCTATCGCAGCTTCCGCTGCCGGCGGTTCTCAAGAAACTAAAATCGCTTCAGATCGACACCGTTGAACTGGGCACGGGAAACTATCCTGGCGATGCGCACTGCAAGTTGGCGATGCTCGAAGACCCGGCAGCGCTCGCAGAATTTCAAAGAACTCTCGCAGATCATGGGTCCACGATCAGCGCGTTGAGTTGTCACGGTAATGCGTTGCATCCCGATAAAGCACGAGCCGCGCACGACCGCGAGGTGAGCCGCAAAACAATTCTGCTGGCGGAAAAACTCGGAATCCCGGTGGTAGTCGATTTTTCCGGATGTCCCGGCGATTCGCCGAATGCCACGGCTCCGAACTGGGTAACGTGTCCCTGGCCGCCGGACTATTTAAAAGTGCTCGACTGGCAATGGAATGAAGTGGTCGCGCCTTATTGGACGGAGCATGCGAAGTTCGCCGCCAACCACGGTGTGAAGATCGCTATCGAAATGCATCCGGGATTTGTGGTTTATAGTCCGGAGACAATGCTGAGGCTGAGGTCAATTGCTGGGCCAAGCGTAGGCTGCAATTTCGATCCCAGCCATCTTTTTTGGCAGAGCATTGATCCCATCGCTGCCGTACGCGTGCTGAAGGATGCTATTTTTCACGTCCATGCCAAGGACACGCAGATTTATGCTGCGAACCTGCCGCGTACTGGCGTGCTCGATACCAAGCCGTACACTGAAGAGCGAGACCGCGGCTGGATCTTCCGTACTTGCGGTTACGGCCACGGAGCCGAATGGTGGAGTGAATTTATTTCCACGCTGCGCATGTTTGGCTACGACAACGTTCTCTCCATTGAACACGAAGATAGTTTGCTCTCGCCGGAAGAGGGTTTGACCAAAGCGGCGAATTTTCTCAATCGCATCGTCATCCGAGAGCAGCCTGCGGCTGCCTGGTGGGTATAGCGTGAGGCTGCCAACAACACGATGAAAACGATCAGAACGGCGATTATCGGTACCGGCTTTATGGGCCGGGTGCATCTCGAAGCAGTGCGGCGGGTGGAGTTCGTGGAGGCTGCAGCGATCGTGGGCAGAAACGCCGAGGCTGCGCAACGCCTGGGCGAAGGATTTTCCATCGCTACGATTACCTCGAATTACCGCGACATTCTGCGCGATCCGGCGATCGATGCGGTGCACGTCTGCACGCCGAATGCGCAGCACTTTCCCATGGCCAAGGAAGCGCTGCAAGCTGGCAAGCACGTAATCTGCGAAAAGCCGCTGGCCACGAATGTCGAGGAGGGAGAAGAACTTGTTGCAATCGCCGAGCGGCAGGGATTAAGGAACTGCGTCTGCCAAAATCTGCGTTACTACCCGATGGTGCAGCAGATGCGGCGCATGCGGGAAGATGGGGACCTGGGCGAAATTCTTGCAGCTCAAGGCACATATTTTCAAGATTGGCTGCTCTACGCAACAGATTGGAACTGGCGCGTCGATGCCAAAGCCGGTGGACCTTCGCGCTGCATGGCTGATATTGGCTCGCACTGGTTTGATATGGCGGAGCATGTCACCGGATTGCGCGTGACCTCTCTCTGCGCCGATCTGCAAACGTTCCATCCCACGCGCAAACAGCCGAAACATTCCGTGGAAACTTTTTCCAACAAGCTGCTTGGTCGGGAAGACTATGTTGAAACGGCTGTAGACACGGAAGACTTTGGCGCAGTTATTTTTCGCATGGGCGAGCGGGCGCGCGGCAGCGTGGCTGCCAGCCAGGTTTCCGCAGGTCGCAAGAACCGCCTCAGCATTGAGATCTGCGGCACGCGAGCCTCAGTCGCGTGGAATCAGGAGCGTCCTGACGAATTGTGGGTAGGACATCGCGATGCCGCGAATCAGATATTTGTGAAAGATCCGTCTCTGCTCAAACCCGCAGCGCGCAGCTATGCCGATCTTCCGGGAGGCCACAGCGAGGGCTACGACGATACATTCAAGCAGGTCTTCCGCCGCTTTTATGCTTCCATATCCGCCCCAGGCGAAGCGCGTGATTATCCTCAATTCGCCGATGGAGTGCGGCAGTTGCATATCCTTAATGCTGAACTCGAGAGCGACCGAGCGCGGGGATGGATCGACGTCCGCGTGCCGGGTTCCAAAAGCTAAAACGGCAGTCGAAAGGAACACTTGTTAATTCTCGCCGCTATTATCGCCATCTTCATCTATGGGATGATCGCCGCCATGCTCGGCACGATTTTGCCCGAACTGTCCGATCGATTTAAGTTGACTCCCAGCCAAAATGGCACGATTGCCTCTGCTCAAGCTCTGGGGTTGATTGTTGCATCGCTCGCGACCGGGCCGCTGATTGATAACCAGGGTAAAAAGCTCGGCATTGTTCTGGGCCTTGGCCTGATTGCAGTCGCGCTATTCGTGCTTCCGCGAGTGGCAGGCTTTTTCAGTATCGCGTTTCTGCTCTTTTTGCTGGGAGTGGGGGGCGGCATCACGGTAACCGGAGCCAATGCTCTTGCCAGTGATGTCGGCGAAGCGCACCGTGCCATGGCGCTAACCTTGGCCAATCTCTTCTTCGGACTCGGCGCACTAGCAACACCGTTCATCGCGGCGAACCTTTTTGGACGAAACTGGGTGCGGCTCTGCTACACCATCGCATCTCTGACTGTCGTTACAGTAGTGATCGAGGCGCTTACCAAGATGCCCGGACCGACAGGCGCTGGACGATTCGTGTTGACGGATGTGGCTCCCGTTCTCGGACATCCGCTCCTGTTTTTGACCGCCCTCTTCGTCTTCCTGTACATCACCTGCGAGGTGGGCATGTGGAACTGGCTGCCGCGGCACCTGATCGCGCAGGGCATTCCTGAGGCGCGAGCGCTCAACATACTGTCGTTGGGATTTGCGTTAGGAATTTTGATCGGCCGGGCCGCAGTCTTGCCCATTCTCAATGACGTGCCCGCTGTTACGGTCACATTGTGGGGATCTGTGGCTATGGCGCTCACGACTTTTCTGTTGCTGCGAACGAAATCAACCACGGCTGCTGGAGTATTAGTCTTTCTTGCGGGCCTATCGATGGCTCCGGTTTTTCCCAGCACTTTGGCCATCGTGGGCGATGCTTTTCCGCGCATGAGCGGGACCGCCATTGGTTTCGTGATCACGTGCGGATGGATTGGTCTGGCGGTGAGTTCACGCGTCATCGGCGCGATCGCGGGCGGCGACCCCCGAAGGCTGAAGAGGGCACTGCTGGTGATTCCAGCCTCCTCCGTTATTATGGTCGGCCTGGATCTCGCAATTCGGAGCGCGATCCGCTAGCGCCGGAGCGACTTAGTCGAATCTTCGCGAGTTAGGCCTTCAATGTCGCGCATGTAGTCGGCGTCGATCTTCAGCGCTTCCATCATGGGCATATCGAACTGCTCTTGCTCCACAAAAATGTGCTTAATGTTGGCTTTTTTGGCTGCTTCAAAGATGGGATGATAGTCAATGGTTCCGTGCCCCAGTTCCGTCGAAGGCGGAGGATTTGATGGTGTGGACGCAGAAGTCAATTTGAAATCCTTTACGTGCAGCATGCGGATGCGCGTGGGATAGCGAGATAGAAGTTCCGCCGGTTTCTGGCCGGCGACAACCGCCCAGCCGCAGTCCAATTCCATGCTCACCTTCGAGGGGTCGGTCGCCTTCAACAGTTCGTCATAGAAAAGCACGCCGTTTTCTGAACGAAACTCTGGCGTGTGGTTGTGGTATGCGAAATGCATTCCCGCTGCATTTACCTTCTCGCCGATGTGGTTGAACTGATCTGCATTCCAGCGCCAGTCCTCGAGCGTCATCGACTCTCTGGCTGCACGAGATCCCGGCTCCTTCACGCGCGACTGGTCTTTCAACATGGGCGATGCACACACTATGTATTCGAGGCCGAGATCTTTACCGTATTGAATTGTTTCATCCAACTTGGGCAGAAGATCCTTCAGGGGATAGTGCGCGCTCACGCAATGCAGGCCGGCGTGATCCATGGCTTGCTTCACGTCACTCGGACTGTGACCGAAGAAGCCCGCGGCCTCCACTTCGCGGTAACCCAGCGCAGCAATCCTCTTCAGAGTTCCTTCATAGTCTTTGGGCAGAACGTCGCGCACGGAATACAACTGCAGACCGAGGGGAAGGCCCAGAGGATTGGCCATGAGCCGCGGCACGTGGCTCCAGAGCGCTGCGCAAGCGGCCGAGGCGGAAGCGGTCTTCACGAAAGTCCTTCTAGAAATCCGACGCATCATGAAATCCCTCATTTCATTTTCGATTACAGAACAGGCGACTTACCCACGAATCTTCTTCGCGCTCTCGTCCCAGGTTGCTATCGTATTTTTGAAATATGCGTAGTTAGCGAGATGGCAGCCGATGGCGGCATGGTTGCCGAACACTTCATTCTCGACGGTGGGTTTGCGAGTTCGGACCGAATCGAAAAAATTTGCCTGGTGCGCCGAGATGTCACTGTAGTCTGCCGGCGCGGTAAAAGTTTCGGCTTCAACCGGTTGATAGTCGAGCGGCCCGGGTTGAGGATGCTCCGCCTTCCACTGCGCCAGATACTCTTTGCGAAGCCGCTCCGGCCAGCCCTTGATCGAGTAACCCTCCGGCTTGGGAGTTGTATCTTGAGGAGTGAAGGTCAGCGTCTGGCCGATAAGTTCCATGGTTCCTTTGGTGCCATGAAATTTAATCGGCTCGCCGCCGGCGTTGTTCAGATTGCAGCGCAGCAACACGCGGAATTTCGGGTAGTCGTAGAGCGTCTCGATCACGTCTGGAAAGTCGCGCCCATCTTTCCAGCGATAGAGCCCGCCGCTGGTTTGCGCGCGCTGCGGCGCTTCATTCGTCCCTGAGACGAAGTAAATTCCGGAAAGCAGGTGCACAAAAAGATCGCCCGCCAAGCCTTCACCATAATCAGAAAAGCAGCGCCAGCGGAAGAAGCGAGCCGCGTCAAACGGACGCTTTGGAGCCCCGACGAGAAATTCGTTCCAGTCGATGGTCTGCTCGCTCGCATCCGGAGGAATGGGATACACCCACGCACCGCTCGGTGAGTTGCGATCCGAGGCGCCTTCGATGAAGAACACGTCGCCGAGGGCTCCGGATGAATAAAGTTCGCGAGCCTTCTCGTAGACGATGGAACTGACGCGCTGGCTGCCCACCTGGATGATGCGATTTCCTTTTTGCACCGCTTCCACCATCGCGAAGCCATCTTCGATGTTGTGCGACATCGGCTTCTCGCAATAGACATCCTTGCCCGCGGCACAGGCGTCCACTACAACGCGGCGATGTTGGTGGTCAGGGACGGCGACGATTACCGCGTCAATGTCTTTTCGGTCGAGAATTTCTTTATAGTGGCGAGTTGCCGGAACCTGCTTCTGCACGGCCTCCTGCGCGGCCTCGTGCCTGCTGTCATAAAGATCGCAGACAGCAACGCACTCAATGCCCGGTACGGCGAGAGAAGCTTGCAAAAGCTCGCAGCCACGAGTGCCCGTGCCGATCGATGCAAATCGTATTCGGTCGCTGGGTGCAACCGGACGTTCCGCGCCCCATAATGCCGCTGGCTGCAAGAGAGTGAACTTTACCGCAGCTCCGACAGCGACAGAGCCTGAGCCGATCCGCATGAAATCGCGACGCGTCAAAGAATGCATTTCATACCCTATTTTTCTGCCAGCAGCTTGCAGTTGGCGAGTTTTGTGAAACTGCTACCGCGTGCTCAGGTCAACGTAGTGGCTGAAGGTGGAGAGCGAGACCTGATCGTTGCCGGGAATATAAAAACCAAACCTGCCTACACTAAGATTGCCACCCGAAGCAGTCCAGCGATCGAGGACCATCCAGCTGTCTCCCTGCTTGATCTGATGCACGATCTCGTTGGGACTGACCTTGATTTGAATGGTGCGGAAAGTTTTTTTCTCCGTTTTGTGTGGAATTTTGACCTCATCCCCTTTCTGGCCATTTTTTATTATCGTGCGATAGAAATTATTATCATCCATTTGAAACAAGATGTAATTGTTGACGTCGGTGCAGTTCAGCACCCACTGCAGCCGGTGTCCCTTGTTCATCATTGCAGAAAAAACAAACGCGCCCGTGGTGGGCGTGAGGTTGTACATCACAAAGTCGCCGCCTTTGCGAACAAAGGAACCTTTCTCTTGCTTCCAGGCCGAGGGATCCTCAAACCTGGAGATGCCTTCGGGAGCTAAAGATAGATCCAAAGTTTTGGATTGGCCGGGGTTTATTTCCACCGTCGATGAGCGGGAAAAATTGTCACTGGTTTTTGCGGTGAGTGTATAGGAGCCTGCGCTGAGACTTAAGGAACTGCCGCTGTTGACCTTCGTGGCAGCCTCTCCTGCTTTGGCTACTGTGACCTGGGCATCGGCGGGAGTGAATGTAATCTTCAACTGGCCGGGCGCGCCCTCGAGTGCCACATCGGCAGCAGCGAGGGAGATCGTTGATCCAACTACGAAGTGTTTCTTGATCTGCTTGGGCTTGAACCGGTCTTTGCGAATTTCGATGGTGTGGTCGCCGGGATTGACGGTGGCTATGCTCAGTGAACCGTCGGATTGGATGGTTCCTGCCGGAGTTTGGTCGATGAGAACGGCTGAGCCTGGAGCGCCACCTTGAATTGACAGAGAAGCCAAGTGCGGTACAGGCTGCAGGTTGAAAATCAGTTTGCCTCGCTCGCCTTTTCGAATTCGAATTTTTTGTTCCGGGAGCTCCTGGAATCCGTTTTTGGAAACGCGAATAGCATAATCTTTCGGTTCTATATTGCGAATGCGCAATTGCCCGTTTCGTGTGAGTTGAGATTGAAGCTTCCCGTTGAGGAAAACCTTTGCCTTATCTTGACCCGTTACTACAATCACGGACCCGAAGTCGTCAGAGGCTGCTTGTTCCGGGCCTGCCTCTGGGGAGGCGCTCTCTGTTGCTGCGCTCTCCGCTGGTAAGTCGACCGGAGCGGGAACTGGCTCGGGAGAAGCAGCAGCCGGAGCGGGAGCACTGGCGACGGGAGTAGCCGGAACTGTCGCCGGCGCGGGCGAGACGGATGCTGCTGGCGATCGATGTTTCCTTGAAAGCAGGAAGATCGTTGCAAGCAAAACAATGGCGGTAGCGGACGCGATGAGCGCTGTAACGTACCGTCTCGGTTTCGCAGGCCGTTTTCCAGCCGAGGCCGAAGGAGCGACTTTAGCGGCTACCTCTGGCGAAGGCGTCGTGGCAGCACCCTGGGCTGGGCGCGAAAGCGAAGCTACTACTGCTGCGGGCGGAGCGACGATGGCAGTAGCCCCAAGCGCCGGATGTGCAACATTGCTCGTCGCATCGAACAAGGGTTGATCGACGCTGGGTGCCGGAGTGTGGAAAGTAAGAGTCGCGCTTTCACTCTCCGGTGATGTGATTGAGACTTTTCGCTCCACCTGCAAAAATCCAAGACGATTCAAGAGGCCGTTTGCCAGGAATAAAATCTCTCCATCCGTATCATGTTTATTCGCAATGGCCCGCACGCGATCGCCGACGGCTTGCTTGGCGTCGCCACCCTCGGCAGAATCGATTTCAGTCTCTATACGCCGTAACTCCTCTACGTCGCGTCGCCGGGCTTGACGGCGCTGGGCCTGAAGATCGCGTTGTATGGTCTCCTGAAGTTGCAGCAATCTGGGTTCGCGCGGATAACTCGATAAGCCTTCTTGAATCCGCGCTAAAGCTCCGGCAAGGTCGGCGGCAGCTTGCAGCTTTCGTGCCTGCGCCACACATTCCTCGACGAATGTTTCTTTCCTGTGATCGAGGATGAGAGTCTTAATCGTTTTGGCCATGGGATGCGCAGGATTCAAATCGAGCGCCTCCTTGGCTAGCTTCTCGGCTTCGCGCCAGTCCGTGTCGACCGTCGAGTGAGCCTGTTCCACTAGGGCATTCGCCAACACCGCTCTCGCCAAAGAATTGTTTTCGTCCAACTCGTAAGCGTCACGCAACAACTTGATTCCGTCGGCGAAATTCTGTTGAGCGAACAGATCCTGCCCCTCGGTCATGAGGCGATGAGCTTCCATCTTGCGCCTGACGCCATCCTGAGCGAGCTTCTCCAGTTCCCCTAATTCTGCATCGTTCGGGAATTCTGCAGCGGATCCTTGCAGCAGATCGAGAGCTCTCGCGTAATCGCTGGAATGCAAACAGGCATCGACTTGTTCGACGAGGCGAGCCTTCGATTCCGTCCGAACTTGCTGATCGCGACGCTTTTGCAGGCGTTCGACTTCGAAAGTCAATCCCGGATACTGGCTGTAGATTGTGCGCAGAATTTCCCAGTCGTTCAGCGCATCGCCGTACGCCGCCTGCTCTTCGTGCAGGTGAGCCCGCGCAACGATGGAATTAACAAGATCGCGTTTATCCTGCACCAGGCGCAGCGCACGTTCGAAATGCGATTCGCCGGGATGCAAATCGAGGGCTTCGCGCAGAATGTTTACGCGTTTGTCGAGGTCGGGTTCTACCTCGACTTGACGATCTACAGAGGCGATGAAGGCGGAGAGATTCTGCCGTTGCTGCTCCTCGATGTCGTAACGCAGAGCCTGGAAAATAGCATTGTTGGGATATTTCGTCAAATACGCCTGGCAGGCCGCTATCGCCTTGACGAAATTGTGCTCGGTAAGAAGTCTGCGAGCTTCGGCGTATGCGGTATTCATTGCGTCGTGCTCGGAGCGAACTTCGTTGTAGAAGCTCTGGTAATTGGCTCCGCTTTCGCGATTGATGGAATCCGGCGCGCGCCGGTCGAGTTCCAGCACTACGCCAAGCTTCGAAAGCGCGTTGCTTACATCACCTTTCTGCCAAGCCTCCATCGCGGCGCGATGGATCTGTTCTTTTTCCTGCCGAAGCTTTTTGTACTCCTGCTCCTGACGATCGACTTCGGCAAGAAGTTGCAGCGCGCGCGCTTCTTTGGGGCGGAGCTGCAACACATTCTGCAGAGCTTCGCGAGCATGTCCGTAGGCGTGATTGTCGATATGTTGCCGAGCGAGGCGATACCAGTTGTCGATCTGGCGCTCGCTGCGGCGGTTTTCAATTTTGCTCTTCAGAGCTAACGCAGTGGCGTTGTCCGGTTCGATCTGCAGGGCTTCGTGCAACTTCTGAAGCGCGAGCGGATCTTCTTCTTCTTCAAATCGTGCGCGCGCGGCATCGAGCAATTGAGTGAGAGTTTTTCGGCGGACCGCGCCGTCGAGCTGGCGTCGAAGCGAGCCGATGGAAGTATCCATGTGACCTTCGGCCTCGAGTTCGCCCAAAATTTCGCCGGCGAATTGGAAGTCGCCTTCTTCCAAAGCCTTGGTGGCGCGCTGCAAGCGCGGGCGAGTGCGCTCGGGATCGAAGAGATCGATGGGATCGTTACGCAACGCTTTGTTGAGAGTGTCGCCAAAATCGCGAGCGGTTGCGAAGCGATGCCAGGATTGCTTCGCGATGGCTTTGTGCAGCACACGGCTGACGGGCTGGCTTACTGTGGAATTCAGTTCTGCCGCCAGCGGCGGAATATGGTGGAGAATTGCGTCGACCACTTCATCGGCGCGGGCGCGCTGAAACGGATTGCGGCCGGTCATGGCTTCATAGCAGACGACGCCAAGAGAAAAAATGTCGGATGCCGGCGACAGCGCTTTCAACTCGATTTGCTCCGGAGACATATAGAGCAGCGTGCCTTTTTGCGCACGCGTGGTGTGCGCGTCGGCCATGTGCGCAACTCCGAAGTCGATGATCTTCACCGAGTCGTCTTCCATCACAAAAATGTTGCTCGGCTTCAAGTCCCGATGGACCAGTCCGCGTTCGTGAGCCGCCTGCAGCCCCCGGCAAGTCTGGGAAATGATATCGATAGTGCGGTCAACCGTCAGACGATGGCTGGCCTTGCGAATGAAATGTTCGAGCGTCGTGCCTGGCAGCAGCGGCATCACGAAATAAGGTTTCTTCTTGCCATCTTCTTCGAATTCGCCGATGTCAAAAATCTCGACGATGTTGGGATGGCTCATCGAAGCCAGTACATCGCATTCTTTGTAGAACAACTGAAGTGAAGCCGGATCGGGAATATCGAGGATGGTTTTGACTGCAACTTCGCGTCGCACGACCGTATCATAGGCGCGATAGACGAGTCCCATGCCGCCCTGGCCGAGGATCTGCCTGACCTCGTAGCGGCCTGCCAATTTTCTCGGCGAAGAGGGATTATCCATGGCGCACCCCAGTTCGGGGGCGTTAGCATCTTAATAGATTTGGGCGAAAAGTGTACTCCCGCGCGCTCTCTACGCCCGCAGCAGGTTACGCGCGATGAAGAGGACGTTGGCGGGACGCTCACCCAGTCGCCGCATAAAGTAGGGATACCACTCGCTGCCGAATGGGATGTAGATGCGGACGCGCCAGCCCTCACGCACCAAACTCTGTTGCAAGTCGCGGCGGATGCCGTAAAGCATCTGGAATTCAAACGAATCGCGGGAGATTTTTTCTGCAATGGCAAAAGCCTGGGCCTGGCGCACGATGTTTTCGTCATGCGTGGCCAGCCCGTGATAGACGCCGCTTTTCATCAAGATCTTCATCAACTTGACGTAGTTGGCGTCGACTTCCGATTTCGCGGCGAAAGCAATGTCCGCGGATTCTTTGTAAGCTCCCTTGCACAGTCGAATGCGGATTTGTTCGGACAGAAGTCTTTCCACGTCGCTTTCGGAACGTTTGAGATAGGACTGGATCACGGTGCCGACCGAATTCGTATTTCCCGGGATGCGATGCAGTTCGTGGACGAAATCGAGTGTGCGCTGCGTGTAGGGCGATCCCTCCATGTCGACGCGCACAAATCCCGGCGGAGTCATGGACGCGGCCTTGGCCACCAGACCACTGACGATCTCTCGCGCTAAGCTTTCATCGACGTCAAGACCCATATGCGTGAGTTTGAGGCTGATATTGGCGTTCAGTTGGTTGGTGACGATGGCGTCCAGAATCTGATGATAGAGCTGGGCGCTATGGCGGGCTTCTTCTGGATTGGTTACGTTTTCGCCGAGATTGTCGATGGAGACGCTCATGCCCGCGCGGTTGATTGCTTGAGTTGCGCGGACAGCGTCGGCGATTTCCGTGCCAGCGACGAACCGTCCGGAGACACGTCGCCCAACGGAAGATCTCTCGGCAAAATGGCGCAGAGATTGGTTCTCTGAGAGGTGGACGAAGAATGCTCTCAGCATGCCGCTCCCAAAAACTCGTAAGCCTGCGCCACAGATTGGTGCATGAAGATCACTGAAAGTTGTATCACAGCGGCGATATGGCTATCGACACACAGGGATGACCCGACATCACGCACGGCCTGAGAGAAGGAACACGGACGCGACTAGAGCCCGAATTTCACTTCAACAGCTTCGTGAGTTGCATATGGCGCAGGCTCCCATTTCCATTCCCGCAACGCATTTTGCGCGGATTGAACCAGCAGCGGATGGCCACCTTTGATTTCCACTGATTTGACCGCTCCGTTGGGCGCGACTAACACATCCGCCTTCACTTTGCCCTGGATGTTCATCGAGCGGGCCAAGCTGGGATATTGCGGGGCGACCTGGCTGATAATTTTACGAGGGCTCTCCGCGTGGTCTTGGGAAACAAGCCGACCAGGGGCGAACATGGTGAATGAAATTAGAAAAAAGGCTGAAAGTGCAAACTGGCGACAAGCGAGTAGTTTCATGGGGGCGACTCAAGCAGAATAAGAGGAAACTAATTTACGAAGTAGATTACAACGGTAATTCGCGAGGGGTGCCCGACGGTATCTGGCAAGCGATTGGAAAGAAGTAATTTACTTCCCGTGTTCTTTCAGGAATTTTTCTATCTCGACCGCGGCCATGCATCCGCTTCCCGCCGCGACACAAGGCCGCACGGTGTACGCTGCGTGTCCGCTGCCTTCTACCAGGAGTAGTGCGCTGTGTACGTGACCGTTTTTTCTTCGTTGGGGGCAACAGTCACAGGAAATTCAATCGTGTGGCTCTCGGTCTTTTTGTACTCAACCGAACTGGAAGCGATATCCCAGTTTGCCGCTCGATAGAGGTGTTCGACAACGCGAACGTCTACCGGCTCCTTCTTGTGGTTGCGCAGCTTGATCTCGAACGATTCTGTGCCAGTGCGCTTGCTGTTGTCGATAATGTAATCGGTGCGGCGGCGCTCGCCGGCAATATCGAAGGCGTTGCCGGTATAGATGCGTATGGTCTCGTCGTGCGGCGTGTGGTCAATCGTATTTTCGCCGGTGAATTCAATCTGGCCATCGTCGTTGCGGCGATAGAAGCGCACCCGGCCTTTGGGCAGCGGCATGCCCAGATGGTTCGCATCCGAATTGCGGAACTCGCGCATCACCCAAATTTTCGGATTCGATTCTGTGCCGTAGGAGTGATCGTTGCGAATGTTGTCCCAGTTCCAGCCGTTGTAGCGGTTGCCGTCGATCTTGACGCCATCGTAAATGTAGATCTGTTTCGTGGCCACGCCAGCGGCGCGAATGAACTCAACCTGCTTGGTTTCGCGGTCGCGCAGCGTGGTGGTGCGTTCGAGCGTGTAGAGGTGGTACTCATCGAAAGTTTTTTCGGTGACGGGAGGGCTAAACACTCCGCCTCCTATTCCTGCAACTTTCGCCTGAGCGAACACCCGGCCATCCATAGCCCCCTGCTGAATTTTGTTCACATCCCCAGCCATGAGCTTGATGCGCGCGTTCTCGAAGGTCTTGCCGGTCTGGTTATCCATGGTGACCCAACCCACGATGTCGACGAGGTCGCCTTTCTCGGGCGCGACGATGTTGTAATCCGCCTGCCAAGTCATGCCGCCAGTAACGTAGGAAAACTCAGCGGCAAACTTTCCGCCCTTGTCGGTAGCGAGCAACCATTCCAGCCGCGGCTTCAAAATACTCTCATCGGTGAGCCTGGGGAAGATCGGCGTTCCAGGAAGGCTGAAACGAAGCTGGCCATCGACTTCGATGACCGGCTGTTCGGATGCGCCGATCATCTGATTCTGGTAGTACTGCTGGCCATAGCGGTTCATGGCGAAATAGTCGTGCGGCACATATCCGCTGCGGATGATTTTGCCCTTGATGATTTTGTCCTGGAATTCGAAATCGATCGTCTTACCTTCGTAGAGAGAGAGCAGCAGAGGTTCTGAGATCGGGTCGGCGCGATAGTCCTGCTCCAGCACCCGCACGGCATGTTTGCCGGTGGGATCGCGAAGAATCACCGAGTCAGGCTCCAGGTGGATGGTGATGTCATTCACATTGACCTGGTTTTCGCCGGCCTTCAGATCGAGGGGCAGTTCCTGCCGGACGACAGCGAACTCTTCGTTGTAGATGGTGAGGGAGAGCTGCGTGGATTGCTGCGCGAAAAGGCTACCGCAGAAAAGAAGAAAACAGACGAAGCGAGCGACCATAAGGCTACACCTCCGCGGAAGAGCCCGCTGGCGCATCTTCCAGTGTTAGACACCGGGACGCCGGTTTTTAGCTTCCTGCATCCCAATCAAACTTTATCGACGATTGAACGCGGGCGGGAGTGATTCTTGCGTTGCCCGGTCAAAATTGTGTGGCTAGCTTCCGTGCTCTTCCATGAACTTCTCGACCTCGATCGCGGCCATGCATCCGCTCCCCGCTGCGGTAATGGCTTGCCGGTAACGGCGGTCCTGAACATCGCCACAGGCAAAGACTCCGTGGACGCGAGTTAACACGTAGTCGTGCGTCTTGAGATAGCCATCGGCGTCGGTGTCGAGTTGCCCCTCGAACATCTTCGCGTTGGGATTGTGGCCAATGCCGAGAAACATTGCGCTGGTGGGAAAGTCCGAAACCTCACCGGTCTTTAGATTTCGCAGCTTGAGGCCGGTGACTTCGTGTTTGATGGGATCGTACACATCTTCTACGACGGTATTGGTAAGGAAATGAATCTTGTCATTATGCTGCGCGCGTTCCAGCATAATCTTGGAGGCGCGGAAACTGTCGCGGCGATGGATGAGCGTGACCTTGGATGCAAAGCGAGTGAGGAATAGCGCTTCCTCCATTGCAGAATCGCCGCCGCCGATCACTACGATTTCCTTGCCGGAGAAAAAGAAGCCGTCGCAAGTAGCGCATGAGGAAACGCCGTGACCGATCAGCTTTTGTTCGTTGGGCAATCCCAACCAACGAGCAGAAGCGCCGCTGGCGATGATCAAAGTTTGAGTGTGCACCTGGTGCTTGCCGAGATGAAGCAAGAACGGCCGCTGGCTGAGGTCGACGCTGGTGAGATGGGCCATGCGATACTCGGCGCCGAATCGTTCCGCCTGTTTCCGCATATTCTCCACCAGTTGCGGTCCCATAATTCCTTCAGGAAAACCTGGGAAATTCTCGACCAGCGTTGTCATCGAAAGCTGGCCACCGGGCTCATGGCCCTCTACGACTAGAGGTTTCAGATTGGCGCGGGCGGTATAGAGAGCGGCGGTGTGGCCGGCGCAGCCGGAACCGACGATGACGACATTGCGAAGTTCGCTCATATTTTGCGTGTTCCCTTAGATTGCAGATATCCGATTTCGATGCATTGCAGGATCTCAAGAACGAAAGTTAACCACTAAGGGCACGAAGGTACACGAAGAATGCTCATTTTTTTTCGTCGGGAGGTTTCGCCAGCTTCTGTTTCGCGGCAGACTTCTGCCGGGGCGTTGGAATCTGGGCTAGTTCCGCGGGGACAATGTGCGATGCCCCAAGCAAGCGCCGATAGTCTGCGAGAACTTCTGACCCGCTGCGGAAAAGCGGATCATAAGCGCTCTGGTCCGGCGCCGGCCCATTGTCCGAACCATTGCAGCGTGCGAGCGCAATTGATGACTTTCCGAAACGTTCCAGCCGAATGCGACTGACCGGCGTATTTGCCGAAACCATCGCGGCCGGGCTGCTGATCGCCGAAGCGCTGTCTTCCATCGAAACCTGAATCAGGTCCTTGGGGTCGCGCAGGTGCAGCACCAGCGTCTCGATCATATTCTGGCCGTCATTGCTAAAGGAATATTGAACGCTTGAAAACAGCGCCTGTGCAGGGAATTCGCGGCGCACGCGTACATAACGAGCGACCGATGGCTGGTCAGAAACTTGTGTGCTTTGGCCGGGCTGAAGAAAGTTCGGCGCATCCGTGAGGGTGGACACCCCGTGAGAGATTTCGAAGTCCGAAGTGAACGCCGGCTGTTTTGGAATCCGCGCCAAGGCGGCTGCAATTTCTTTTTGTTCCGGTGCGGACGGCGTGCATACGTTCAGAACGTTGACTTTTATTTGCGGCTGGCCGGACTGCGCCTCTGGCGATTGCTGGGCCGAGACCGGAAGAGTGAAAAGCAAACCAGCCAGGACAAAAATCATTTTTTGGATCACTGCGGAATTCTAAATGATGACCATGAAAAAGCTTAAACCCACCTACGATTAAAGATCGCGCCGGGAATTTTGCCCGCGGGGAGAAGACGATTAGAATTCAATTATGGCGAATCTAACACTGGTTTACGGCATGCGACTGCTGCCTTCGGAGGATGTGGCCGAAGTGGGGCAGGCTCCGGTAAAGCTTACCAATGGGCACGAGGCCCACGTCACGATGCACGTGCTGGAAGGCAGCAAAGAAGAAATCGAAAAACAGTTGCGCACCAGTTTGGAAGCATTCTTCGATCTGTATCCGGAAATCTAGCAATTTTCGGATACAGATGCGGCACTCGGGTACGGGTGCTAAGGCCTGGGGTCAGCGGCGAGTCCAATCATGCGGGAATTTTACTGGAAAACGCGCGCAAGATTGCTGTCGGCGAGTTTGTGGCCGCAAAGCTGGATCGCGCGCGGGGCCTGCTATTCGCTGGGCCTGGCGATCGGACTCTTCGTCCTGGAAATGGTTTTGAACTTATTTGCTCGAACCGCCGGCGAGAGCCTGAGCGGCTGGGTCAAGTTCCTTCTTTTCGACGCCGCGGTTCTGTTTACTGTTCTCACGTTTCGTCGCCTGAAACAACGAGTCTTGTGGCGGCTGCGCAACCGCCTCATCGTGACCTATGTATTCATTGGAGTGATTCCCGCGGTTCTGCTAGTGGCAATGGCCCTCATCGCTGTCTACCTTTTCGCCGGTCAGTTCGCCAGCTTTGTCGTCACTTCCGAGATCAGTTCTCAGTTGCGCAGCATGCAGGCGGTAAATGCAGCGGTGAGTAACGAACTTGCTTCGCGCATCGAAAGGGGCGAGCCCCCAACTGCTGAATCACTGGCCGGTCTAAGGAAGCGTGACCGCGCGTGGGGAAGGCGCAGAGTTTGTGCGTGGCGCGGTTCCCGGATTCTCTTTTTTAGCGGCGGTACCCAGGATTCATCGGCGATGGGCTTTCCTGACTTCTTCAACAAGGAAGGCGGCGAGTTCGCCAAGGCGATTCGTGAAGGTCAGCCATTCAAGGAGATCGTTCGCGACCAGGGTGAGTTGTATTTGCGCGTGGCTTCGGTATTTGACATTGGGCCGGAAAAACTGACTGTGGTAACTGGCGAGCCTCTCGATAGAAATTTGCTCTCTCAGATTGCTGCGAATCTGGGAGAAATCACACTCTATGCGGCCGGGATTGGGTTGGATGAGACTCGGCAGAGCAGGAAGGGGCAGAGTAGCGCAACGGAAGGTAGTTCGCCGGTTGCTGTCGATGCCAACCCCCAAACAAAAAGAGAGGGCTTTGTCATCAGCGGGAGCGAAGCGGCCGCCAAGGCTGAACCGGGTCAACAGGTTCTGCGTCCAACATTTACCGTGGGCGCGCTCGCGGCGCCCTCAGGTCCGATGGATCGCGAGATCACGTTCGGCACGCCGCTTCCGGTTGTGGATTGGAAGACCGGCGAACGGGCCCGGGCCGGCGCCCTGGTGAAGGTTCGTACCCGCCCGTCCGTGCTGTATAGCCACTTGTTTGCGGCGTTAGGCGACTTCGCTCAGGGGGTGGAATATATTTTGCTGGCTGTGCTCGTTATCTTCGCGCTGATTGAGTTGATTGCGTTGATCATCGGCACGCGAATGACGAAGACGGTCACGGGCGCAGTGGCGCAACTCTACGATGCCACCAGAAGCGTGGATCGCGGTGATTTCAGCCATCGCATTCCGGTGAAATCTGCTGACCAGTTGGCGCAACTTTCGTTGTCGTTCAACTCGATGACGGAATCGATCGAGAAACTGATTCAGGAGCAGAAGGAAAAGCAGCGCCTCGAAGGCGAACTCGCCATCGCGCAAGAAGTGCAGGCGCAATTATTTCCGCGGCAAATAACGGAACTCGAATCGCTTGAAGTGCATGGCTTCTGCCGGCCGGCTCGCACCGTGAGCGGCGACTACTACGACTTCCTCACAGCGAGCTCCCACAAGCTGATTCTGGCAGTCGGCGATATCAGCGGGAAAGGAATTTCTGCGGCGCTGTTGATGGCGACGATTCACTCCGCGGTCCGCGCCTACAGCGTGGAGAGTCTGCCGCAGATGCGTGAGCCTATAGCCGTTGGCGCCGTGGCTGGCGCGGGCAGAGTCATGGCGGCGTGGCCTGAGGGTATTGAGATTTCACCCGGAGCATTGCTGGGCCTGCTCAATCACCAACTTTATGAAAGCACTCCGCCGGAGAAATATGCCACGCTGTTTTTGGGCATCTACGACGGCCGTTCCCACCAGTTTACATATAGCAACGGCGGACATCTTCCTCCGATTCTGATTGGCGAGAACGGTGCAGTGCGGCGCCTGGAAGCCGGGGGAACCGTGGTGGGGCTGTTCGACCGCATGACGTACGACGAGGGATCGGTGCTGATGCATCCTGGTGAAATCTTCGTGGCCTACAGCGACGGCGTAACCGAACCGGAAAACGAATTCGGAGAATTTGGAGAGGATCGGCTGATCGATCTGGTGAGGGCGAACCGCCATCTGCCGCTGGTGCAAATCAGCCAGGCAGTCACGTCAGCCGTGGATGACTGGATCGGCGATAACGAACAGCCCGATGACATCACACTCGTGTTGGCGAGGCCACGGTGAGCTGTTCTCACCGCAATTCGCGGATCACTTCTTAGGAAGCAGCGATACCCGCGCCGTCACCGCTAAGTTTTTCTCCAGCCCTCCCATAAGCACAGGACCAAGCGGCGTATCCACAAGGCCACGGCCATCGGCGCGAGGATCATCCGTGTTCGGGTTGAGCGTCTCCCACTTATCTGCATGCAGATCGAAGTCGAACGTGATGCTGGAAAGCTCGGCGGGCTGGCTGTCATAAGAGGCGCCGGTGTAGTCGTGCGGAGTAGTGGTGCCGCCGGAAAAATAAATTCGATGATCCCGGTCTGCGCCGCCGGCGGCGATTCCGAACCGTGCCGTGCCCGGATGCGGCGGCAGCTTGCTCCACACAATCTTGCTGACGTCTTTATGGTCGATCTTGCCGAGCCAGCATTCGTCGGAGGGCACGTAACGCGGCCCCCCCTGGGGTCCTGGCTTAGCGCCATCAACCACTACTATGGCTTCGTCCGCCACTCCTCCGGCCATACCGAATGCGGGAGTACCCGGAAATGGCGTCGCTTGAGTCCAGCTATCTCGTTGGACGTCGTAAGTTTGCACATTGTTGACCGGGCGTCCGGCCGACCTTCCGCCGATCAAGTAGATAAAGCGGTCGCGGATGACGCCGGTGACCGCGCTATCGACCGGAACCGGGATATCTTTGCCGCGGGACCAGCGGCGGGCGCCGGGTTCATAAACGTTTACGTCGGGCACGGTCGCCTCAAGGCCCTGGTTATCCACTACGAAGCCGCCCATGAGGACGACGATGCCCTTGGCTCCGCCGGCGGCCGCATTCAAACGGCCCACGGGACCGGGAACTGCGCGGCCTTTGCTCCACTTTCCGGTGTGGGCAATGGTCAGAATGTAAACCTGATTTATAACGTCGTTCCAGGTTTTTTTAGGACCGACTCCCATCAATGAGAAAAGTTGGAAGCCTCCCTTGAGGCTGGCGACTGCATTACTGGAAACCGCGGCCGGCATCGCAGGGAATTTTGGCTGGTCTTGCCCCAGGACCAGCGACGCGCAAAGCAAAAAGAAAACGCCGGACAGTTTTTTCATTGCACAGATATTAACCCACAATGCGGGATTTCGCCGCTACACCAAACGTGATCTCGCGGATGATTTTGAACCAGGTTTCGGGTCAGGTTTCCAGAAGCAGCCTTCTAGAACCAGGTCTTGCGGCGGTATTCGCGGTAGGCATCGCCGAATGCGGCTTCGAGAACCTGAGCTTCGCGGTGAGCGCGAATTGTCTGGGCAATAATTATCACCGGAATAATCAGCCACAGGACTGGGCGGTGAATTACCAGTACGAACCCTGCAAATACTACGGTTCCGAAAATATAGATCGGATTGCGGATTTTCGAATAGACGCCGTGCGTGACCAATTTGTGGGCTTCGGCTCGAACGGAGAAGGATCGGCCAAGCTGGTAGCGAGCGACGGCAATTCCGGCCAAGCCGGCCAGCATCAATCCTATCCCCAGGCAACGCGGCAAATCCCAGCGCCCCGGCATCATCAGTACGAACGAGAATCCGATGCAGACTGCGAGGACTTGCATTGCTGAAAACAAGTAGAAGGCCCGCGCTTCCATTGATTCGTCTTCCTCTTTCGACAGAGACCGCACTCAAACAAAATTCATTCAATTAAACCTTGGCGCACGGCATGGATGAAGTCCGTGTAAGCAGGAGTACTGCCTGCGGCGCGCATCAAGGTCGCGATTTGTCCACGATGATAAGCCGAGTGCATGACGACGTGGGTCAGCACGTCCTGCACGGTGCTGTCCCAAGGCTCGCCTCTACTGTTTCGGTATACGACTTTTGTAGAGAGCACAGCGGGAGAAAGCCGGTCGAAATATTCCCGCCAAAGTTCAGAGAGCTCTCCTATTTGTGATCTGCACGCGTCTAATGTGAAGTCAGGCCAGACAGGAAAACTTTGAGGCATTTGTCTGAGGCGCTCCATCCACAATCGCTCGGCGGAAAGAATGTGAGCTAAAAGCTGCAGTGGCCGCGTTAGAGATGCGCCGGAGTGTTCGGCTGTTATCGCGGATAGTACTTCAGCATTCGCCCATGCATCGTATTCAAACTGACGGCGTAGATGTTCCAGAAGATCCATGATCAAATTATTCCCTGCTCAAACCCCGAGAAATTCATGCGGGCACTGGACGAAGCAGTCGCCAACCTACAATTTAGTTGACGACCGCGCTGACCTGCAATCGTGGTTTTAATCTTCCTTTCACACTTCTGGATTAGAGTGCTCCGGGACCGACCTGTGCGATATTCTGAAGTAACTGGCGATCCAGTGATCGCAGGGCTCAAGGTGACGCATACCATGCCGCGTAAAGATGCCGCAGCGCGACCCACAACGGAAGAAGCTGCTGCACCCGCAGGCGTTCAGCAGGGTCTTGTAGCAGAAAAAAAATCGCCGAAAAAGGGCCGCGCGTCTCTGGATGATCTGTCTCGCACGGCACTCAAAGCGTTTCTGATCGCGCGCGATGCCGCCTCCAATGTGCCGGACCTATTCACTTCCTCTTCCCGAATGGCCTTCCTCGCCATTAAAGAATGCGAGCAGGAACTCGACGTGATCGAGCGCTACATCGACGAGCGAACGCCGGCGGCCATTACTCGTGTGAACGAGGCGCGTGCACGCCAGTTGTTAACCAGCCTGAAGTGTACGACCGACCTGGAACGCATCGGCGATCTGGTAATGAGCATGGCAATGCGGGTACAGGCGCGGACCAGCAGGGTGGCTGCTTCGGATGTGCGCCAGTTGGTGGAAATGTCTGAAATCTTGCGCGAGATGCTGGATTTGGTCTATCACGGATTTGTCGAACTGGATCTGGAGCGTGCCCGCAAAGTATTGCAAATGGACAAAGACATCGACCGGGTCTGTCATGGTCTTTTTCAAAAACACCTCACGGCGGAAAGCAATCCATCGAGCTTTGAGCTGCTTCTGATGGCGCAGGCGCTCGAGCGTGCCGGCGACCACACCACCAATCTGGCTGAAGATCTTTACAGTCTGATCGAGGGCCGCAGTCTGCGGCACGCGCCAAAGAAGCGGGCGGCAACGTAGGAATCGTTCTTCGTTAATAACTTCAGAAATTCACCGTTCGTTAACAAGTTCGAAACATTCCCGCAACATTTCCAAAATACATTCTTAGGAAACCAGACGCGAAAGTGTCTAACTTTCTCTAGCCAAATAGCTGACCATGCATCTTCCCATGGGATCTTACGAACCGCGAGGCGCTGCGGCGGGCGCTGGTGTGTCACGCCCGCTGGTCTTCGTGGTCGAAGACGAAGAAGATATCGCCCGCCTGATTTCCCATAATCTGCAGGCCGCGGGTTTCCACGTGCAGAGTTTTGTCAATGGCGCTTCCGTTGTCTCTGAAGCCTTGCGGGAGACGCCGTCACTCTTTCTTCTTGACGTCATGCTTCCGGGCGCGGATGGGTTTGAGATCTGCCGGCAGATCCGGCAGACGGCAAGTCTGGCTGCGACTCCCATTATTTTCTTGACTGCAAAAACTGCAGAAGCTGATCGGGTAAAGGGATTGGAACTGGGAGGGGACGATTACATCACCAAGCCCTTCAGTCCGCGAGAACTCGTGGCACGAGTGCGCAGCGTGCTTCGCGGTGTGCGCCAACCGGCGGAAATGCCGGAAGTGCTTCGCGTAGGAGAACTCGAAATCGATGCATCTTCCATGACGGTGCAGGTACAAGGCAGAACAATCCTGACCACCGTGCGCGAGTTTCGTCTGCTGGAATATCTCGCCACTCACCTTGGTCGCGTGCTTACGCGGGACCAGTTGCTCGATGCTGTGTGGAAGGAGACGCCCTTTGTCACGCCGCGTTCGATCGACGTCTATGTGCGGCGACTACGGGAAAAAATAGAGACTGACTCCCGCCATCCCCGCTACTTGAAAACTCTGCGCGGCATTGGCTACCGCTTTGAGGCTCCGAAGTAAAAAGACCACTTCAGCTTCACTACCGTCTGTCGTCCCGAAGCGAAGGATCCCGGTTTTCCTTTCCAGGGGTGCGGTTGGTGGCGGATTAATCAAACACCGAACGTTCCTCGCTGCGCTCGGAACGACAGGCACTCGCCACATGCCGCGCTGCACTCCACTTTGATTTATCCTGTCGACTACCGTTAGCGTAATCAGCTATCAAATGACCGGGCCTAAACCACTGTGGAAAGCGGACAACCAAAAGAACCGTCTCTCCGAGCTTACCGCGCCGTCCGATGACTCTGCCAAGGATCACGCTTTGCGTCGCGACGTGCGTTCGCTGGGTGCTTTGCTCGGCCGCGTACTGGTGGAGCAAGTAGGCCCGGAACTTTTCAATACGGTCGAAGAGCTGCGCAAGCTCATGATTCGGCACCGCGAGCGCGTAGCACGTAGTCCCGTGGAACTAATGGCCAGCGCGCAGGCGATGATTTCGAAAATGGATATGGAGCGCGCCCACCAGGTCACGAAGGCATTCGCGATTTATTTTGAGCTGGCAAACCTGGCGGAGACTAACCATCGCAAACGGCGTCGCCGAGCCCGCCAATTGGACCGTCAATCCGCGCCATTGCCTGGATCGTTTCATGGAACTGTGATGCGGATGCGGCGAGCCGGAATCTCCGCCGATGCCGCTCTAGCGGCACTTCGCCAAGTCACGGTGACTCCTGTATTCACCGCGCATCCCACAGAAGTGGCGCGGCAGACGGTTCTGCTCAAGCGCCGCCGCATCGCCGAGCAACTGGAACGGCTGGATCGCCTTCCCCTGACTGTGGGAGAAGCCCTGCGTTGCGAACAGATAATCCATGCCGAGATTACTGCTCTCTGGCAGACCGACGAAGTTCGACAGACCAAGCCCACCGTCGATGACGAGATCCGCATGGGATTGCGTTATTTTCGGCTGTCGTTATTTGAAACGCTGCCTCGAATTTATAGCGAGGTGGCGGAGTCGATTCGCGAAGAATATGGAGCTGTTGTTGAAGCGGCCGACTTGCCGAACCTGATCAGTTTCGGTTCCTGGATCGGCGGCGATCGTGACGGCAATCCGCTGGTCAAGTCCGGATGCGTGAACGATGCCCTGGAAACGGCGCGGACGGTGATTCTCCGCGAATACATACGCAGCGTCGAATTCTTGAGCGACTGCCTGAGTTCGTCCTCGCGCCAGGCCGCGGCCTCGGCAGAGATTTTTTCCAGATTGACGCATTATGGGCGATCGATTCCCGGCGCCACCATGCTGTGGGGGCCCCGCAATACGGTGGAGCATTACCGGCGCTTTCTCTCGTTTGTGGTTTACCGGTTGCAGCGCAGCCGTGAAGGCCCGGGCACTCGAGGCTCGTATGAGGATGCGGCTGAGTTTGAATCCGATCTAGTGCTGCTGCGAACCAGCCTAGTGTCGAATCGTGGGCAGCGGCTGGCGGAAGCCTTCGTCGATCCGGTGCTGCGTCAACTCCGAACCTTTGGCTTCCACTTACAGGTTCTCGATATCCGGCAGCACGCCCGAGTGCACGCGGAAGTTTTGCAAGAGATTCGTGAGAAGAAAATTGATGCCAGAAAATTCGAACCCAGAAGCGAACTTAGAAAGACCAAAGTAAGGAAGGCTGAATTACGGGATACGGCCCCGGCTTTGGCCGCTGGCGCCGCTCTGGCACAGGGCGAAGTGGGCTCTCCTCTGACACGCGAAACGATCGACACGTTTCATGCTATCGAAGAGCTCAAGCGGACCTATCCCGCGCGTTCCATCAGTCAATACGTCATCAGCGGGGCGGAGTCCGAGGAGGACGTGCTGAACGTGATTCGGCTGGCGCAAGCTTGCGGAGTCACAGTGGCCGGCTCTGGCAACGATGCGTATTCGGACGACCCACATTCGAATGATCCCGGACTCATGCCGGTGCCGCTGTTTGAGTCGATCGATTCTCTGCGCCGAGCCGGTGACGTAATGCGACGTCTGTGGCGGCATCCGGAGTATCAGCCCCTTCTCAGTTCATGGGGACAGTGGCAGGAGGTCATGCTCGGCTATTCCGATTCCAACAAAGATGGTGGAATGCTAACGAGTACGTGGGAACTTTACAAAGCGCACCGGGAGTTGCATCGAGCAGCGCAAGAATGCGGTGTGAAACTGCGGCTCTTTCACGGCCGCGGAGGTACGGTCGGGCGCGGCGGTGGACCCACGCATTCGGCTATCCTGGCGCAACCGGAGGGATGCTTTTCCGGGCACATTCGCATCACCGAACAGGGAGAGGTTCTCAACTGGAAATATGCGGATGCAGTGCTGGCGGAGTGGAATCTGGAGTTGATGATTGCCGCCAGCCTGGAAGCGCTGACGCGTCCGGGGAAGCAGGCGGTTTCTTCGGAAAATCAGTCGCGATGGGAAGAGGCGATGGACGAGATGTCAGAGGAAGCTTACCGGGCCTACCGTCGCGACATCGCTGAGAATGCCGAAGTGCTGGAATACTTTGAGCAGGCCACGCCGGTACAGGAACTCGATACAGCTCGCATCGGCTCGCGCCCATCCCGCCGGAGTAAGGGTCGGCGTCTCGAGGATCTGCGCGCCATCCCGTGGGTATTTGGGTGGATGCAGAGCCGTCACGCTGTACCGGCATGGTACGGAGTGGGCCAGGGACTGCAGAGTTTCGCAAAAAAGGGACGAAGCCACGAACGGCTGCTGCGGGAAATGGCGAAAGACTTCGCTATCTTTTCGGACCTGGTACGCAATGTCGAACTCGGAATGGCGAAGGCTGATCTGCATATCGCCCGGGTTTATTCCGGGCTGGTAAAAGATGTCGGATTGCGGACGCGAGTCTTCGCAATGCTGGAAGCGGAGTTTCTGCAGTCCCGGCGAATGATTCTGAGCATCTCCGGACAGCGCGAATTGCTGGCTCGCAACCGGGTGCTGGCGCGCTCCATTCATCTGCGCAATCCATATGTGGACCCGATGAGTCTGATCCAGGTGGAACTTCTTCGCCGCAAGCAGCAGGGGCAGGATTTGGCGGAGCTGGAGTATCCGCTGGGAGCGACTATCAACGGAATCGCTGCGGGCCTGCACAACACAGGCTAGATTTGAAATCAGAACCCAGTTTGAAGCTTCACCCACGACGAACACAAAGGCACACTGAGGAAATCCGGCCAAGACAGCCTTCGTGGTACTGAGTGTTCTTCGTGGTCAACTGATTTCTATCCCCTGGGAAATCGCTAACCATGACGATGGCAGCACGTCTGTAGTATGTTGTTCTTCGCTCCCGCGAGGGTGTCCGGTTGCGTGCCATTGCCATTCTTGCTCCAATTCCGAAACATCTACAAAGAGGCCCTATGTCTATTTCCAGAATTATTCTGTGTCTGTTCCTGACTTTGCCATTAGGTTTGTTCGGCCAAACGCCTGCTCCGCCGACCTCGGCTGCTGAGAAATCCGCGGCGGATCAGACGAAAACCCCCAAGCTTGATCATTTCGATCCAAACCTGGTCGACCGGTCTCTCAATCCTTGCGATGACTTCTATAAGTACGCTTGCAATAAATGGATCGCCGCCAATCCCATCCCGGCCGACCAGGTTTACTGGAGCACGGGAGGCGGATTGGAAATGTGGAATGACAACGTGCTGCGAGAGACCCTGGAAGCTGCGAGTAAGAATGATCCCAAGCGCAGTGCCGTGCAGCAGAAGATTGGCGATTATTGGGCCGCCTGCATGGACGAGAGCGGCATCGACGCGGCTGGTACGAAGCCACTCCAGTCAGAACTGGATCGCATCGCCGCAATTAAGTCCAAGCAGGAAATCACTCTGGAAATGGCACATCTGCATCGTCTGTTTCCGGGAGCATGGGAGCAGGGAGATAACCAAACCAACGCGCCGTTTTTTGGCTTCACGGGACAGCAGGATTACGATGACGCGTCCAAGGTGGTGGCGCAGGTCGATCAGGGCGGCTTGAGTTTGCCCAATCGCGATTATTACATCAACACCGATCAGAAATCAGTTGAGACGCTGAAGAAATATCGGGCCCACATTCAGAAGATGCTAATGCTGGCAGGCGAATCGGAAGCGCAGGCCAGTCAGGACGCGGCTACTGTGGTTGACCTTGAAACCGCCATGGCGAAGGCGCAGATGGATAACATCAAGCGCCGCGATCCCAAAAACGTCAACAATAAATTCAGCCTGGCTCAGCTCCGCGAACTGACGCCGTCCATCGAATGGGACGTTTATCTAAAAGCCATAGATGCTCCGGCCAGCGAACACTACATTGTGACTTCGCCCGATTTCTTTCGCGCCGAAAATAAACTGCTGGAGGTACATCCGCTCGAGCAGTGGAAAACTTATATGCGCTGGCAGGCGATTCACCGCTCAGCACCTTACTTAACCAAAGCGATGGACGAAGAAAACTTCAACTTCTTCGCTAAAACCTTAGCTGGACAGGAGGAACAACTTCCGCGCTGGCGGCGCTGCACGCATTGGGCGGACCGCGATCTGGGAGAAGCCCTGGGCCAGGCCTACGTCGATCGCGCTTTTCCGCCAGCGAGCAAGGCGCGGACTCTCGAAATGGTTCATGCCATCGAGAACGCGATGCATGAAGACATTGAAAACGTGAGTTGGATGACGCCCGCCACCAAGGAACAGGCCATCGTCAAGCTGAAGGGAATCGAAGACAAGATCGGTTATCCTTCGCACTGGCGTGATTATTCCAGCGTAAAAATCACTCGCGACAACGATTTGGAAAATGTGGAGCACGCCTCAACCTTTGAGTTCGAGCGTTGGGTCGCCAAGATTGGAAAGCCGGTCGACCGCAGCGAGTGGACGATGACTCCGCCCACCATCAACGCGTACTACGATCCGCAACTAAATACGATCAATTTTCCCGCTGGCATTCTGCAGCCGCCGTTCTTCGAGAAGAACATGGATGATTCCGTAAACTACGGTGCTATTGGCATGGTGATCGGTCACGAACTCACGCACGGCTTCGACGATCAAGGCCGCAAGTTTGACGCCCACGGCAACCTGCGCGACTGGTGGACGGCGGAGGACGCCAAGCAATATGACGAGCGCGGCAAGTGCATCTCCGATGAGTACACGCAGGAAGTCCCGGACGCCGGACCGGGCGTAAAGCAAAATGGTCTGTTGACTCAGGGTGAAGATACAGCGGATAACGGAGGCATCCATCTCGCATTGATGGCGCTGGAGGCCGATCTTAAGAAGCAAGGGAAATCGCTCGACGAAAAAGGTCCGGACGGATGGACTTATCTGCAGCGTTTCTTCCTGGCGAATGCCTACTCGTGGTGCTCTAGCGTGCGGCCTGAGGTAGCTCGATTGATCGTCACCACCAACCCACATTCACTGCCCATCTTCCGCATCGATAATGTGGATTCGAATATGCCTGATTTCGCCAAGGCATTTGGCTGCAAGGCCGGCCAGAAGATGGTGCGCGCTAACGCATGTCGGGTCTGGTAATCGAGCTACAGAATGAAGAGGCCAGCCTTGCGGCTGGCCTTTTTTGTTGAGTTTGTTTGTGGGATCTAGCGATTGATGTCGTCTTTGGACTGCAAACGCTTGATGTAGTTCTGCAAGTTGGACTTGTTGGCGTCGTCGGGAGCGCCCGGGAGAGCAGCCTGCATCTCCTTGACGGCTTTGTCGAAGTCGCCCTCGCCGCTGTAAACGCGGGCCAGGCCTACATGCGAGGTCCACTCATCCGGGTATTTCTTAGCGGTGGAGCGATAGACGGCAAACGCCTCTTCCTGTTTCTTTTCACCCTGCAACTGGCGCCCGTAGAAATAGAGCTGTTGGGGCGAGGCTTTTTCCAACGCCTTATTGCGGAATTCCGTGGCAGTATCTTTGCGGCCCATCGCCTCAAGAATGTGCGACTTATTGATCAGGTTGTCGTAGCGCTCTTCGACTCTAATCGACTGATCTTCGTCCTTCAGTGCCTCGTCGAGATTCGTCTTGCCGGCGAGAAAGTATCCGGCGGCGTCGTCCCAGCCTTCCCAGTAATACTGGTTGAGTCCACGTATTTGCCGGTGAATGCTGGCTTCAACGATGTCGTTGACATTGACCGCAACCTTGAAGGGCACCGCGACCTTGTCCCAGCTCAGAGTGACAACGGTGGAATCGGGTTTCACGTCGTCAAAGTCGTAGGTCAGCGCATCGTGGAACTCTGCGGCGTGCGGCTTTACCGTAACGCGCAGCGCATCTTCATCCTGCTTGTAACTGAAGCTTCCCCACGCGGTGGACATCTTCGAGAGGATCACCGTCCAATCATTCTCGCCAGGAATCATGTGCAATCCATAGGTTCCCTTGTCGAGAGCTTGGCCTTCAATCGTGACCGGATCGGTGAATGTGATGGTGGTATTTTCGTTGGCTCCGGCACGCCAGACTTGTCCGTAAGGCACCAGCTTGCCCCAAATCTGGCGGCTGTTGACGAGTGGCCGGTGGTAGTTGACGGTGATGTCGGTAATGCCAATGCGCTGTGTGACCACGGCATGCTGACTTTGCAGGGGAAGGTCGAGCATCACGGTTTGAGCGTGACCAAGAGCGACTACCGACAAAAATCCTGAAAGCACGATAAGCAGGCGGCGAGCTCTGTGCATGGAAGACTCCTCTTTTTGGTGGGTATCGACAGCCAACTCAGGCGCAGCCCGGGACAAAGCACTCGGACGCGGCTTCTGTGTCTGATAGCTGTGCTGGTTGGCTTAGACGGACAAAAGATCGCAAGGTAAGCGACAGGAGAGCAACGCAATTTGAGTTTGCAGGTTAAGAAATCCCGCAGAAATTATTTTTGTCCTACGTTCGCGGGAGTAGCGGCCGGGACAGCCAGCAGCTTCATGCGGTTCAGAATCGTGGTCATCGCTTGATCGAAATTCTTGTCACGGTTGCCCAGTAAGATTGCCCCTCGCACGTACTCTGTCAGATTCCACAGCGTGACGTGCGTTCTGGGGTCGATGATCACCAAGCGCAGCTGTCCGAGAACAGGAAGCCTCAGCCCCGTATCCGTAAGAACCCAACTGATTTCGAGCACGAGGTCGGCGTCGGAGGGAGCGGATACGATTTCTAACCTGCCCCAGTCTTTGAAGGCAGAATAGAACTGGTTGTAAGGCCGGTCGGGGCCGCCGTCGAATACCGTCTGGTCGATGACAGTATCGAAGCTTTCTCCGCCGCCATTGGAGATGAATGCCTTTTTAGCCGAAGCGATCTTGGAACTGGCGCCGGCGCCGGGCCCTTCGCCTGCTGCGCGCTCAATCCGGTGACCAGCCCCAACGCGGCGAACGCCATGCAGAAGGCGGGTAAACACATAGATTTAAGGATGTTCCGATTTGCGGGGCGGGTGATCACGCGCGGGTCTTGACTGCAGCAAGTCTTGAATGCAAATAATTGAAAAGATGGTGGGCGCTATAGGATTCGAACCTATGACTTCCACCGTGTGAAGATGGCACTCTACCGCTGAGTTAAGCGCCCAACCTTAACGATTCAAACAGATACCGCGGGAACCGTCAACGGCGTGGGATGGGTAGCTACTGTCTGACGGAGTAATTCCGGTTGACCCCGCCCCTAAAGAACCGATGGTGCACCATGCTCTGGGCGAGGAGGAGAAACAGGAGTGCCAAGACGATGACAAACAGGCATTTTCCCGCACCGAGCCAGCGAGGTCTTCTTCCCGAACCGGTCGTCCTGTTTGAGTAAGCTGTCATCTCTCAGCTCTAGATGCGAGCTCCAAGCGCAGGGAAGCTTAGGTCCATCATTGCTCGCAGGCCTCAGATCTTCGGAGTTGGCTGGAAGCCGCTCCTCGTATTTGATGGTGGATATACGCCCGATATGGCTTAAGTTGTAACACACTCGAGGTTTGGATAGAGGTTCGGGGCGTGGTAGCCTATCGGCGGCAGGGGCGGAGGCGGCTGTCGGGTCGCTGGCCAGTACCATGCCAAAAGTAACCCTCAATGCCGGACGAAACCAGGCCACTCCAACCTCCCGTATCCCCCTCATCTGCGGGAAGTTCCGGGGTGTCAGCGGAACAAGAAAAACAGCAACTTTCCCGCCATGGCGGGGTTCGAACAGATGTGAGCACTGCCGCCATGAATCCCAGCCCGCTGATGGCTGCGATGGGATCTCATCCAATCAGCAGCTTTCAGCCGGTAGTTGCGTCCGAGAATTATACGGACGCCGAGGTTATGCTGCGGGTGAAGGCGGGCGACCAGTCCGCGTTCGATTACCTGGTGGAGAAATATCGCAGGCCACTGGTGAGCTTTATGTACCGCATGGCGCGCAACACGGCGGCGGCGGAGGATTTGGCGCAGGAAGTTTTTCTGCGGGTATACCGGTCGCGCCACACTTACGAAGCCAGCGCGAAGTTTACGACTTGGCTGTATCGCATTGCGACTAACCTGGCGGTGAATCATGCTCGCGATACGCGCCACGAACGGCCGGAAGTGACCGTAAGCCTGGACGAGCCAGACGAAGAAACGGGCACGACTTTGGACGTGGCAGACTCGACGGTGAGCGCCGAAGAGTCTTTAGTGCGGCGTGAGCGGATGCTGGCGATCCGGGCCAAGGTGGAAGCTTTGCCGGAGCGGCAACGATTGGCGGTCATCATGCATAAATATCAACAGATGGATTACAAACAAATTGCCGAGGTCTTGAAGTTGAGCGAATCGGCGACCAAATCGTTATTGTTTCGGGCGTATGAGACTTTGCGGGAACAGTTAAAAGAATTCATTTAGAGACCGCTATTTTAGTTTGGCAAAGTGAGCACTGGCGAAGAAATTAAGGGGACAGGGTTATGAAGTGCGAAGAGATTCGAGAAGTGATGCCGGACCTGGCTTCCGGCCTGATGGAGACGACTCCAGAGGTCAGCGATCATCTGGTGGGCTGTGCTGCGTGCACGGGAAAGATGGAGGAGTTCCGACAGACGATGGCTCTGCTGGATGAATGGAAAGCTCCGGAGCCATCGCCGTATTTCGATGTGCGCTTGCAGGCGCGTCTGCGGGAAGAGATGGCTAGGCCTCATAGCGGCTGGCTGGCCTGGTTCCGGCGTCCGGTACTGGCTGCGGCATTGACGGTGCTGATGGGTGTTGGAGTGGGGTTGTTCTTTACAAAAGACAGTGGATTTTACGGTTCCGGCAGGAACGTGGTCGCAGATTCCGGCCAAGGCGCGGAACCTGGTACCGCGGTAGGCGATCTGCAGGCGCTGGAAACGAATCACGATCTGTATGCAGATTTCGATTTACTGGACGATCTCGAAGTGCAACAGAACGTGAAGGCGAACCCGTAAGGCCGGATGGAAACGGCGGTGCAAATGAGTGGGATTTCAGGGCAGGGAGAGAATGCTGCGAGGCGATTTCATAACGGCATGGATGGCGACTGCGGTGCTCGCCGTAGCGACGTTTATGGCCCCTCCCTGTCAGGCTCAACATAATAGCTTTCGCCCGATGCAGGGACGTCCGCCGGCGCAAAATCGTCCGCAAGGCCGTCAGGGCCATGCCGGGGACTGGCTGCGGCGCTATCAGGGTCTGCCGCCCGGCGAGCGGGAGCGGGCGTTGCAAAACGATCCTGGCTTCCGGCGTTTGCCTCCGGAGCGGCAGCAGATGTTGCGTCAGCGGCTGCAACACTTCTCAAGTCTTCCTCCGCAGCAGCAGCAGCGCATGCTGAACCGGATGGAAACCTGGGAGCATTTGACGCCGGGGCAGAAGCAAGCGGCGCGGGATCTGTTCTATCGCATGCGGCAACTTCCGCCCGACCGCCAGCGTATGGTGCATACGGCTATCCGCGATCTGCGTGCCTTGCCGCCGGGCCAGCGGGAACAGATTATCGATTCCTATCGCTTCCGAGGCATGTTCTCACCGCAGGAGCGCGACATCATGCGCGGCGCCACCAGGTTGCCGCTCGCGCCTGCCGAGAACGGCAGACCGGAAGAATAAGTGCGCGATTGATGCGGTTTCAACCCTGAAAGGGCGCGGCTTCTGTCTTGCCGCTTAGACCTATAAAGAACGCGGCTTTAACTCCTGAGGACAACCTTAGCACTCAATGACCAGCGGTCAAAACGTGTTAACGCCTGGTTTCAACAGTTACAGATTTCAACAGTTACGGACGTAAGCTGAGAGTCAGCACACAGCGGTGTCTAATGGAGTGCGGGCAAAGGAAAACGCTGTGAGTACTGTAAAAAATAAGTTGGTCTCGCGCAGGGCCAAGCGCATATACCTCTGGTTCTTTGCCGTCGTTTTCACCGCTGCCGTCGCATTGCGCGTTGAGGCTGCGGTCTTCGCAAGTCGAATTGTTTCCATGGTTACCGCACTCTCCACTTTGCGGCTTGGCGAAACATCTAAGGCCGAGACGCTGCGACGAATACCCTCGTTACAATCCTCTGATGCGGGGCCTTACGGCGCGCCTCACTGCAACGCCGACGAGTGTTTCGGCGGTGGCGTAGGAAACGGTCTGCCGGGCCGACTGTTGTGGAGGACTGGAAACGCTGCTCTCTCCGATGTCTTGCGTTGGTGTGGTTTTCGTGCCGAAGGTCTCTATGTTTACGTCAACTTCACGTCTGGAAAAGTTTCATATTTCGGCTATCATTTAATGGTGTCGGCGCCGGGCGTGCCAGCATCAATGCCCCCTCCTCCTCCGGATGGGAAACTTGGCGCCGTCGTGATTGGGCTGAGCTCTCAAAGGATGATCAATGTCCGTAATCGGAGTTCGACAGCGGAACCGCATCCACCGTACCTGTTCACACCGGCTCGGGGCGGGCCGTCACAGAGCATCGGAATTGCTCTGACTCCCGATACCCCCGAGGAAATCGTCCGCGCTGCGTTCGATTTGCGGCTTCACTGTGTGTGGAGTTTCGGAGGGTGTCGTCGGTGGAACCAGCTCTTGCCGTCCGTTGAACCGCTGGCACGGAAATGATTGGTGAAAAATCGCGTTAGCACTCACTGACCTCACTCCGACAGCCCGTCCTCAATGGAAATCATGCGAAACAGTTTCAGCTTTGGTGACGAACAGCGGCAATACGCGTTCGGCTTTCACTGAAATTACATTGTCCTGATTCTGCAGAATCCCTTCGATCGCAAGAAACTTTTCTGAAGCCAGCAGCAGTCGGTTGCTGTGAAACAGGTCGGGCGCGATGATTGCATTGGCCACTCCCGTTTCATCTTCCAGGCTTAGAAAAACGAAACCTTTCGCGGTCCCGGGACGCTGGCGTACGATTACGCAACCCCCGATGCGAAGACGCTTGCCGCTGGGAATATTACGAAGTTCACTGGCGCGGCGAATGCCCATGGCATTGAGCCACTCGCGGCGGTAAGTCATGGGATGCGGTCCCACAGTGAGGCCGGTGCCGTGGAAATCGGCAACCAGACGCTCTTCATAATTCATGGGACGAAGCGGCGAAGGCGAATCAGGTTCAGGCAGATGCTCGAGCAGCGGCCCGGAGCTGCGCAGCGCGTGCTCGACTTGCCAGAGCGCGTCGCGGCGGTGAAGGGAATTGCCAATTGCCAATTTCCGATTGTCGAATTTGGAAATTGCTGATTGCTGATTGTTGATTGTTGATTGATCGTTCACCGGACTTTCAATTGGCAATTGGCAATTGGCAATCGGCAATTGCCCGACAGCGTTCAGCGCGCCGATTTCCGCCAGCGTGTTGAGTTCGTCCTTGCGAAGTTCTGGAACGCGGCGGGCGATATCCTGAATCGATGTGAACGGAGCACGTTGTCGTTCGCCAACCAGCGCCTGGCCAACTTCTTCGCGCAAGCCGCGTATGTAGCGCAGGCCGAGACGCAGTGCTGGCGGCAGGTACGAGCAAGATAGAGATTCCTCCGCCCCTCGCTTGCGCTCGGGGGTCGGAATGACAAAGTTTTTACTGGCTGATTCTAAAGTGCACATCCAATCCGACTTCGTCACATCTACCGGCAGTACTTTTAATCCGTGCCGCTTCGCGTCTGTAATAAGAGTGGCCGGAGAATAAAAACCCATCGGCTGGTTGTTGAGCAGGGCAGCGGTAAACGCGGCGAGATAATGGCACTTTAAGTAAGCGCTGGCATAAGCAATCAGAGCGAAGCTGGCGGCGTGCGATTCGGGAAATCCGTAGAGTGCGAACGATGTGATGGAAAGAATGATTTGTTCCTGCGCTTCTTGAGAAATTCCATTGTGAGTCATGCCGGCACGCAGCTTGGCTTCGATATCTCTCATGCGAGCTTCGGAGCGCTTAAAGCCCATGGCGCGGCGCAGATCTTCGGCTTCGCCGCCGCTGAAATTTGCGGCGATCATGGCGATGCGCAGCAGTTGTTCCTGAAACAGCGGCACTCCCAGCGTGCGTTTGAGCACGGGTTCGAGCGAAGGATGCGGATACGTAACGTCTTCACGTCCCTGGCGTCGCAAGAGAAATGGATTGACCATCTGGCCGACGATTGGTCCCGGCCGGATGATTGCAACCTGTACAACAACATCATAGAAACGTTTCGGTTGCAGACGGGGCAGACATGCCATCTGCGCGCGGCTCTCTACCTGGAACATTCCCACGGTATCAGCCTGTTGCAGCGTGGAATAAACGTTGGCGTCATCGACTGGAAGGTGCGCTAGGTCGACTTCTTCATCGTAGTGTTCACGAATAAGCTCGATGGAATCCTTGAGCACCGCCATCATTCCCAAGCCGAGCAAATCCACTTTGATGATGCCCATGTCGGCGCAATCTTCCTTATCCCACTGCACTACGACTCGGCCGGGCATTGAAGCTGGCTCGAGCGGGACTACCGAATCGAGTTGACCCTGGCAGATGACCATGCCGCCGGAGTGCTGGCCGAGATGGCGCGGCATATCCTGCACGGCGAGACATAGCTCGTAATATTTGCGCAGGCGCGGATGTTTGAGATCGAGTCCGGCATCGCGGAAGCGACGGTCGAGTGCGTCATTCTCGTCGCGAAATTCCCAAGTAGCGACGGCGGCGGAAATCTTGCCCAGCGTTTCCGGGTCAAAGCCAAGCGCCTTGCCCATTTCGCGCGCGGCCATGCGGTTGCGATAGGTGATGACATTGGCTGTCATCGCCGCGCCGCGCTCTCCATAGAGCCGGTAGAGGTATTGGATAACTTTTTCGCGCTCGTCCCCGCTGGGAAGATCGAGATCGATATCAGGCCACTCGCCGCGCTCTTCGGAAAGAAAGCGTTCGAAGAGAAGTTCCATGCTGATGGGGTCGACAGCTGTAATGCCCAGCGAATAACAGACGGCGCTGTTGGCGGCCGATCCGCGGCCCTGGACCAGAATTTTTTGCTCACGGCAGAAGCGAACCAGATCCCACACGATAAGAAAATATCCGGCGAGCTTGAGTTTTTCGATGAGCGCCAATTCTTTTTCGATCTGGCGCTGGGCACGGCTTTGTACGTCAGCTTTCGCGCGGCCATAACGTTCGCGAAAGCCTAACCAGGCGCGGTCGCGCAGAAACGAATTCATCGTCTCGCCTTCGGGAACGGGATAGCGGGGAAATTCGTAGCCGAGTTCGTTCAATGTGAATTCAAGCCGGGAAGAAAGTTCGAGAGTGTTATTGATCGCTTCCGGCAAATCGGCGAAGAGCTGTTGCATCTCCTGCGGCGATTTCAGATGACGCTCGGAATTGCGCGCCAGCAACCGTCCGGCGGTCGAGAGCGTGCGGTGATGGCGGATGGCAGTGAATGCGTCACAAAGTTCGCGATCTTTCGCGGTGGCATAGCAGACACCATTGGTGGCCAGCAGAGGAAGATTGAGCGAGCGCGCAATTGCAACGGCGGCGCGGTTGCGAGTCTCCTCTTCCCGATGAAAATGACGCTGCAACTCGACATACACATTTCCGCGGCCGAACAATCCAATCAGTTGCTCGACTTGCCGGCGGGCTTTTTCGATTCCGCCATGCTGCAAGGCCATCGCCAGAGGCCCGTCCGTGCCGCCGGTCAGGCAAATCAGGCCGTGGGCGTGCTCTTCCAGTTCTTCTTCGTAGACCGCACCTTCGCCTTTCTTATTGCGCAACTTCATTTTGGTGATCAGCCGGCAGAGGTTTTGATAGCCGGGGCGGGAAGAAGCTAAAAGAGGAAGGCGGAAGGAATTGTTATCTCGATCTTGTTTGTCATTCCGAGCAGAGCGAGGAATCTCTATTGCCTGCACGGCTCGTCGGGCGTAGGGATTCCCTTCGACAGGCTCAGGGCAGGCTTTCGACTCCGATGGCACCGCGCTTCGCGCAGCGCCACCTCCGCTTAGAATGACAGGGTCCCAGGCGTCGCACGTGACCTCCGCACCGATGTGCGCCTTGATTTTGAGTTTGTCCGCCGCCATGTGAAAACGTGGAGCGCCGTAGACGCCATCGGTGTCGAGCAATGCCACGGCAGGCATTTGGAGCCGCGCGCAGGTTCCTGCTAAATCCTCAGGCAGGGAAGAGCCTTCGAGGAAGCTGAAGGCTGAGCGGGCATGAAGCTCGATGTACATCGGTTAAACCTTCACCGCAGAGAAACACAGACGAACAATCAACAATCAGCAATCAAAAATTCTCTGACTCAGTCATACGTGCCTTCCACGAACCAACCTCCGCCGAGTAGATCGTGCACAATGCGGTAGAGAGCGACACTCTCTGCATTCTGCAACGCGATATCCCATTCATCGCGCGCCCAGGCTTCCCGCTCCCACCAGTCGCCGGAAGAGCGCCAGGGACCGGCCTTCCAGAGAACATTGCCCTGCACTTCTTTCTTCTTCGAACACATCACGCGTGCCAGTTCTCCATTTTCCATCGTCACTGCGGCCCGCAATAGTGGCCGGAACATACGCAGGGCGGCGATGACGGATTTACCTTCCGCTGTTTCTCGTATTGCTTTTTTTGGGGTTGTCCCGGAAGCGAAGCGCCCCATGCGGAAGCTTTCCGCACGATGCGTATCCAGCAATTCCAGCGAGCCCACGCAAGATTCACCAACCAATCCAGCAATACGCGCCAGCGTGAGTTCCAATTTTTCGGGTTCTGGCGTTGGTGGCAGAAACAGGCCGCCTTGCGCCGATCGTGGCCGCGCGGGTTCCGCGGCAAGATGAATCTTCAGAATGGGCGCACCCGGAGGATGCGCATTCAAATCCAGTTGCAGTAGCTTGAGTAAAAGTTTTGGGTCGAGCATGGGAAGAGGAAGACTGAGAGTGCGATGAAATTGTTGATTGCTGATTGCTGATTTTTGAATGAACCCCGACGAGAAGCTTGAGAAGCTTTCGAGTTCCAGCGTAAGCCGCAATTCCTGCGTATGCAGCGCGCGCGAGGTTAAGCGTGCGCAAATATTTTCCAGCAGTCGATTCAGCAGAAAGGCTAGCGGCTCTAGCAACACAATGGGATATTCCAACTCGATTGCTTCTTCAAATATCGGAGGCGTCTCCACCGGAACCAGAGTGCGAGAAGCCGCGCCACGCGCCAGTTGCTGCAGACGCAGGCCTTCTTGGCCCAGGCGCTCACTCAAAGCGATTGCCGGCAGTGCGGCGAACTCTTGCAAATTTCGAATGCCCCAGCGATGCAAAGTTTCAGACAAACCGGATTCTTTTTCCTGATTGTCTTTCTTCTGTCCTTCACATCCCTCGGCAAACAAAACTTCGAGAGATAGGGTTCCCAAAGAATCGCATTCTTTTCCTTCTGGAATCGCGGTTACGCCGGAAAAGCCGCGAGCCGCGATCATGGCAGAGTCAGGATTTGAAGCTACGGCAACGTTTCCATCGAGCCCGAGCTTCGCGGCACGCCGGAAAAGAGCACGAGCGATTTCTGGCAGCGAGCCGAAAAGAGATTCCATGCCGGCCAGATCAAGAATTACCGTATCGGCTGCCGCGTCTTCCACGCACGGTGAAAACGATTGTGCGCAATCCAGCAAAGCGGCGTGTGCCACGGACTCCTGCAGCAGAGAGCGTGGGCGCAGCGTCACTTCGGAACATAATTCCGCCTGGGTCTTCGTCATGCCTGGCGTGATGCCTATGCGGCGCGCGCTTTCATTTACTGCGGAAACTTTTTCCAGCGGAGTCTTGCCCTCGAAAATAGCGATGGACTGGGTGCGCAACTCCGGTTCGGCGCGAGACAATGCGGCCACGGGAAAATTCGGCACGAAGATGCAGGCAAAAGGCATGAAAAATTGGTAATTGGGCAATTTAGTAATTGAACAATTTGAAGACCTGTAATTACGTCTCTGATTTTCAATTACTAAATTTCTCAATTACTCAATTTTCTTCATCCCGCCCATGCGGTTTTGCTGGTGAATGTGATCTCGGCGGAACGAACCGGTTTACGCTCCATACGCGATCGCACCAGTTCCGCGGTGATTTCCACGTTAGTCAGTAATTGCGTGTGGACAGGGGCATCGCTCGCAAAATTTTCGGACGCACCCAGTTTTAACGCAGCCAGCTTGATCAATAACGATGAGCAGCTTCCAGCAATGGACTGCCGCTCAACCGCCAGCAGCACGGTGGGGGTATGTTCCACGGCGCGGCGAAAACGGAACCAGGTAGCCAACGGAATGCGGAGCGCAGTCTGCGGCGGCAGATCGCCTAGATCGAGCGCGATCAATCCAAAGCCTCCGCTTTCGAGCAGCAGATCTGTAACACGCAGAAGTTGTTCCAAGCGATGTTCAGCGGAGTGCGAATTCTCTCCGCAACGTACCCACAGCAACTGGTCCAACTCAATCCCAGTTGCGGCAGCAGACTGCGGATCGAGAGCGTCGCTGGCATCGATGACGGCACAAAATTCTGCGCGCCGGGTTGCAGCGGCTAACGCCGATAACATCAAGGTGCTGCGGCCAGAAGAGGCAGGCCCGCAAATTTCCGTCAGGCAGCCGCGAGGCAGGCCTCCGGTAAGCCCATCGATGGCGGCAATACCGCTGGAAACCATTTCTGGCATGGGACGGAAAGCCAGCTGCGAAGCTGGAGTGATGCCGGCAAGTCTGGTGTCTTTGAAGGCCTCAGCAGAAACGACTCGCTGGGGTGGTCGCGCCTCGCCAAAAAGCTCGTCCCGGGTAGGTTGCGGACAAACTTCGGCCCCATTCTCGCTATCAAATATAAAAAGGCGGCTTTGGGCCGCCGAAGTGGAAAATACTGCGGAAGACATAAATTCCTCGAAAGATTTCAGGGAGCGCCGGAGTAGGATTCCCGGAGGCTATTCGCTTTTTGTTCGCCTTTTGGAATTGTGCCTTTGGAGGCGAAAATTGTCAAGCCTATATTCCTCACGTCATAAACCACAAAGGACACGAAGTTGCACGAAGAATAAAATTCCTGATCCCCCCGTGCCCTCGATGTCCTTCGTGTTTAATTAAATTTTTCTTATTTACCGCTGTAGCTGACTCGCCAGATTGAGTTCGATCCGTCGTCACTTACCAGCAATGAGCCGTCCGGAGCCACGGTTATGCCCACTGGACGCCCCCATACGTTGCCATCCGGCAATACAAAGCCAGTAAGAAAATCTTCATACCCGCCGCTGGCATTGCCGCTCTGATGCAAGGGCACGCGAATGACTTCATAGCCGACGCGCACTGACTTGTTCCAGGAACCGTGCTCCGACGCGAAAATGTCGCCCTTATACTCGGCAGGGAATTGCTGGCCTTCGTAGAAAGTGAACTCGAGCGAAGCATTATGCGGCTGCAGCAGTACATCAGGGACGATCACTTTGTCTTTCAACTCCGGATGTGTACCTTTGTGCCGGGGATCCTGATGTCCGCCCATGTACCACCAGGGCCAACCGTAAAATCCACCTTCCTGCACATGTGTTATGTAGTCGGGGACCAGGTTATCGCCCAGACCATCGCGCTCATTTACCGAGCACCACAACTCGCCGGTCTGCGGATCTATAGCAATGCCGCCCCCGGCATTGCGAATGCCATAGGCATACACACTCAACTTACAGTTCGCGGGATCGCACCACAGAATGTCGGCACGATTTTTCTCGCGCGGAGTTGTGTCGGGATCGTCGATATTTGATCCTGAGCCTACGGCGACGAACAATTTCTTGCCATCCTGCGAGAAAGCTACAGCCCGCGTCCAGTGCCCACCTGGGCCGGGCAGATCGGCGATGTGTTCCGGCGCGCCGCTCGCCTTCAGATCTCCGTTGTGATAAGCAAATCGAACCACTTCGCGCTCGCTGCCCACGTATAACCATTGCGGATCAGGTCCGGGAGGATAGAAGGCCAGGCCATAAGGGCGCTTCAGGCCGCTGACAAAAATGGCGGACTGCTCGGGTTTGCCGTCACTGGTCAGGCCGCGAAATACACGAATGCGTCCGGGATCGCTTTCCGTCAGAAATATATCGCCATTCGGAGCCGTGCGTAGAGTTCGGGGATTTTCGAGCCCAGAGGCGTACAACTCTACTTTGAAACCAGGAAGCGCCACGGGCCAGACGTTCTCCGGACGCGCCACCAGCTTTGCGCCATTCTCGGCGGATTGAGTGGCATAGGGCTGCGGCAGATCCTTCACCGTAATTTTCCGAGTTGTACCCGGCTTCTCGTAGCGGAAGTCGGTGAAGGGCGGGCCTGGCGGCGGCGCCTTCAACTTCGACGTGCTCATATCGGCCGGGGATGGGGCGCTTACCTCCTTTGAATTCGGCGACGTCGCGATCGATTTGACATAGCTGACAATCTGCCAGCGCTGATTCACCGGTAGAGCAGCCCATGATGGCATTCCATTATCTTTGTCGCCCTTGGTGATAAACCAGAACACTTCCCCTGGAGCGACTGCCTGCAATTTCCCATCGACGAGGGAGGGAACATTGCCTGTACCCTTTCCCGTCTGTCCGTGGCAAGAGCCGCAGTTGCTGGCGTAGAGCTGCCTTCCTGCCGTCGCGGCAGCGGCTTTACCTTGGTAGGGATTCTTTGTCGCGCGGGCTGAAGCCGGTGCGTTATGAAACGCTGCGTCTACCTCTTGAGCGGCAAGTGAAAGAGATGTTGAAACCAGAACGGCTGTGGCGATAACGATGTAGGTATGTCCTAATGAGCGCATGGAACCTCGTTCTTATCCAGGGGATTTAACTGAGCGAAACCCGAAAGTTTGGATGCACTTACAGGGCGTCAGGATTGCGGAAGTTTTGTTTGCGGGGAACTGCCCTCTTGCGCGCGTCGCGCCTGCTCATAAGCCTCGCGGGGGTCGCGTCCGGTTACTTTCTTAAACCATGCGGGATGAAAAGTCCACGCCCACGCTTCGCTCACCGCGCCGCGCGTCATGGCTTGAAAAGTCCCGGGCTCGCCAATCGTGCTCAAATAAATGTGGATGAAAATTCCTCCCAGCATGATGATCGCCGAGATATCGTGCAGTACATAACTGATGGCCACGGCCATGGCGCCGAAGGTGCGCGCACCCATCCACAGAATGATCCCAGTAATCAGATATACGACGCAGCCGGCAACGATCTCCCAGAACATGGCTTTCTGGCCACCGTTAAAGAATCCGGTGTCGGGGGATTCAAGCGTCTCCTCGCCGCTGACAATTCTTCTGATATTAAGTATCCATTTCGTATCGCCCGGGTGCCACAGCATCGGCGTCAGCCAATTCAGTATCTGCAGAAAAAAGAAAAAAACGAATGCCACTCCGAAATAGGGATGCAGAATTCGGCTCAGCGATCCACCGCCAAAAATGGGAGTGAACCAGCGGAACAGCCACGGCAAATAAATTCCGAAGCCGGTGAACAACGCGAGAAAGAAAAACAGCGCAACCGCCCAATGCAGCACGCGGGTGTATACAGGATGCCGCAGCAACTCGCCGCGATGAACCTCCGTTCGTCCGATCGAATCGAAAGTCCGCCGCGCCTTTTCGTCGAAGCGATCAATCGCCGTTGCCATGGGCAGGCTCCTTCTCTGGCGGTTCCGGCTGTGGCCGTCGTGGGCCGACCGCGATGTAATGCAGCAGCACTCCCAATCCGCCAAACAGCGCGAAGGTACCGAGTACAGGCTTGAACAGCCACTTCCACACCGTGTAGCTCCAGGGAATGGTGGGATTCTTGGGCAGTCCGCCGTAGCGCTCGGGATCAGTGGCATCGTGCAGAACGTAAATTACGTGGGTTCCGCCGATCGACTGAGGATCGTAGACTCCAGCATTCTCCATGCCGAAATTTTCCTTGAGCTGCCGGGCACGTTCGTTGGCAATGAACTTCATGTCGTCCTTGCTGCCGAACTTCAAACATCCCGTCGGACAAGCCTTGATGCATGCAGGTTCCAGCCCTTGGCCAACTCGGTCTGAACAGAGCGTGCATTTGTAAACCTTCTTCGTTCCAGGATTGAATCGCGGAATATTGAATGGGCAGCCGGAGATGCAGAACTCGCAGCCAATGCAGTTGTCCTGATTAAAATCCACAATGCCGTTGGTGTACTTCACAATTGCGCCGTCGGCTGGGCATGCAGCCAAACACCCCGGATCGGCGCAATGCATGCACTGATCTTTTCTCATCAACCATTGAATCGTTCCGTCCTCACGCTGGTGTTCGTTGAACTTGATTAAATTCCAGAAGTTCCAGCGCGTCTGCGGCATCGTCTGATAGGTATTGTCGAAAGTAGTCACGCCGAAGGGCATGTCGTTCCACTCCACACATGCCACTTCGCAGGCCTTGCAGCCGATGCACGTCGTGGTATCGACGAGTTTGCAAACTTCGTAATCGCGCTGCATTCCGAGGCCCGGGGACGGGCCAGAATGGCCGGATATTTTTTCGATTTGTAATGCCTTGCGGTCGATCATAGCCAGGCCATCCCTCGCTCATACTTTTCCGGTTCAAAAGAAATCCACCACGAAGGACACGAAGGTTCACGAAGAAAAACATGGAAACCAAGGCTTCGTGATACTTCGTGTCCTTTGTGGCTCATCGCTTGTTGCTTCTTCGTAACTAAACTTTTTCCAGCTTAACTAGGAACCCCTTAAACTCGGGCGTGAATGCGTTGGGATCAATTATCGTCGGCGTTAACTGGTTGGCCAAAGTCTTCGCCGTTCTGCCTTCATCTTCGACAATTCCGCGGAAGCCCCAGTGAATCGGAATGCCTATCTGAAATGTTTCTTTGCCGTCGATCTTCATCGGACGGATGCGCTTTGTCACCATGGCTTTTGCAATGTAGTGGGCGCGGGCGCTGGTGACTTTCACTTTCTCACCGCCGCGAATCCCCATGCGCTCGGCCAGTTCCGCCGGAACTTCCACGAACGGCTCCGGCACAAGCTCCACATTCATCGGATTATTTTTTGTCCAGTAGTGATAGTGCTCGGTCAGCCGGTAGGTGGTGCAGACAATGTTATATCCCTGATCGACCGTGCCATATTTGTCCATATCGGTCTTGTACTTCTTTACCACCGGATTGTTCGACTGAGCCGGATGCAGCGGATTCGCAACCGGGCTCTCAATGGGCTCGTAATATTCCGGGAACGGCCCGTCAGCCATTGCGCCCAGCGGCACAAACAGCCGTCCAACCCCTTCAGGATTCATAATGAACGGCCCCATGTGATCCTTCGGCGGTGAGTCCGGTTTGAAGTCGGGAACATCGTTTCCCACCCAGATTTGCTTGGCCTCATCCCACCAAACCTGGCGTCTCTGCGGATCCCACGGTTTGCCGTTCCCATCGCACGAGGCGCGGTTGTACATCACGCGGCGATTCATCGGCCACGACCATCCCCAGTTGGGATAGACACCCATTCCCGAGGGGTCGTCGGTTCCGCGCCGTTGCGTGAGCGCTCCCGCTTCGGTCCAGGATCCGCAATACAGCCAGTTGCCTGAAGATGTTGTGCCGTCATCCTTCAGCCACGCGAAGCCGGGAAGTTGCTGTCCCGCTTTGATGGTGACATTGGTCTTTGGGTCGGTGATGTCGGCCAGCGCTTTGCCGTTAAGTTCCTTCGCCACTTCCGACAACGACGGGTTGTACGGGTTCGTATACGCGAACGTCGCATTCAGCACCGGATCGGGGAACTTGCCACCTTCTTTCTGATAAAGGTCGCGCACTTTTAAGTAAATGGTCGCCAGAATTTGCTGATCCAGCCTTGCCAGGCCTGGAGGCGGCAGGGCTGCATTTTTCCACTGCAGCCAGCGCGCCGAATTCACGAATGTTCCATCTTTCTCGGCGAAACCCGCGCCCGGCAGCCGGTAGACGGTGGTGTTGATTTTCTTCTGATCGTCGGCCGTGATGCCCGGTGCGCGCCAGAACTCGCTGGTTTCATCGGGATAGATCTCGCACACCACCAGCCAATCAGCTTTCTTCAACGCGTCAATATTCTTATTGGAGTCGGGACCGATCATTACGCCATTCATGCCGAAGGCGAAGATGCCTTTCACTTTGCCTTCGTACATATCGTTCCAAATGTTGACCCAGGAATAATTGCGATCGATCTTCGGCAAGTAATGAAATGCCCAATCGTTCTCTTTGGTCGCAGCCGGGCCATACATCGCCTTTAAGAACGAAACTCCAAACTTTGATGTGTTCGACCAGTAGTTGAACGACTCCCAGGGATCTGGCTTGGAAACATTCGGGGTGACGCGCTTGACATACGTTGCGAAGTCTACGTCAGCGGGGTTTGGCATTTTCAAATAGCCGGGCAGGATATCGAAGATTCCCGCCATATCGGTTGCGCCCTGAATATTGGAATGCCCGCGGAGCGCATTCACGCCGCCACCGGCGCGGCCTACATTACCCATCAGCAGTTGCAGCATGGCCGCGGTACGGATAATTTGAGTGCCGAAACTGTGCTGCGTCCAGCCGACCGCATAGATGATCGTCGACACCTTCTTCATGTCGCCATCTTTGCGGACAGAAGTGTATAGGTCGGCGGCTTTCAGGAATTGATCCTGCGGAATGCCCGTGATGCGCTCCACCATTTCCGGCGTGTAGCGTTCGTATTGCTTCTTCATCAACTGAAACACGCAGCGGGGATGCTGCAGGGAAAGATCGAAGGCAATTTTCGGCGGCAGCGCCGGTGCCCCGGTTCCACCTTTAGCGCCCGCCGGACTGGCGCCTTGATGGCCTTGTCCCTGGCCGGTGTCGCTGCCCTTCGCTTCGTGCCCCGAGGGCGGCGTGTTTTGCGCTGCGGGCGTCGGCATTACAGGCTTGCCGGTTAAGTCTCCACCTTCTTCATAATTCCAAGTGGATTTGTCGTAAGTTTTTTTCTCAGTATCGAAGCCGGAGTAGAGGCCATCTTCGGGCAGCTTGAATCCGTCTTTAATAATGAAGGCGGCGTTGGTGTAGTTAACCAGATATTCGTGCGCGATGCGGTTGTTCGCGATCGCGTAATTGATCACACCGCCGAGGAAAGCGATATCGCTGCCGGCGCGAATCTGCACATACATGTCGGCATTGGCTGCCGTGCGCGTGAGCCGTGGATCTACGACGATGGTTTTGGCGTTGCGGTGAATCTTGGCTTCGACCGCCCACTTGAATCCGCAAGGGTGATTCTCGGCTGGATTCCCACCCATGATCAACATCATGTCGGTGTTCTTGATGTCGATCCAGCCATTGGTCATCGCCCCGCGTCCGAATGTTGGCCCCAAACTGGAGACCGTAGGGCCGTGTCAAACCCGAGCCTGGTTTTCCAGGTAGCAGACCCCCAGGCTGCGCATTGTCTTTACCGCGAGATAATTGAATTCGTTGGTATCGGTGCATCCCCCGATGAAGGCGAAGCCTTCGCAGCGGTTTACGGTTTTTCCTGCCGCGTCTTTTTCGACGAAGGTATCGTCGCGCGTCTTCTTCACCCGTTGCGCAATCTCGGTGTAAGCCTGATCCCAGGAAATATCCTCCCATTCGGTCGCACCGGGGCGGCGCACCTGCGGCTTCAGCAGGCGGCGATCGTTGAGAATGTCCTGCTCTAGCGACGATCCCTTCGGACAAAGTGTCCCGCGATTAATGGGATGGTCGGGATCGCCCTCGACGTGTACGACCTGGGGAATCGCATTCTTCGCTTTGTCGCCCAAAGTGTAAATGATCACGCCGCAACTGACGGCACAATATGGACAGGTGCTGCGCGTCTCCGTGGCGCGCGAAATCTTGAGGCTTTGGGTTTGCGCGTAAGCGGGAGTCAGATCGAAACCCAGGAGAGAGATGCCCGCACCACCAGCGAGCGTGCCTTTGAGGAAGGTTCTGCGAGAGAGTTCCATTTTGCGCATCCTCCGACTGCTTCGCTCGGACAAGAAAACCGAATCGAAAACTGCCAGACTTCTAAACTCAGACTTCGGAAATCTTCGAACCTGATTTACTGAAGCTGGTTAATGTGTCGACCGCCAAAATTAGCCGCACGGCCGGGTTGCGCCCCAAAATTTTCCAAAACTATATTCCCATTGCCGCACCTCCGTCAAATACCCGAAAAGGGGCGGAGCCTTCCTCCAGCGCAGTTGCTTGTGGGCGACGTGAAGCAGCATAATCGCGGCGTGGCTGAAACCCTATGGCAGCAGCGCATCCGGCGCGCCGAACATCTCGCGATTGAACATCCCTTCGCGAGCCAAATCCTGTCGTTCTATATCCAGGTGGCGCGATTTCAGCGGGAACTCTACCAGCGAATCGAACGCGCCTCCGGCAGCGGGACTTCAAATAGTGGCGCAAGCGTCCCGGCGGCTGTCGTTCGAGCAGACGTCCAAGGAGAACAGCGCGCGACTCGCGTTCTTTCAGGCCAGCAAGATGCTGGCGCTATAAACCCCGGCCCCCCGGAATTGCAGCAGTTCTTAGCTAGCTTTCCCGCATTCCTGGCGCTGGTCGAAAAGCAGGCGCCGGGCCGCCTGGCACAGATTGCGCGTGATCTTAGCCGGGCGCCGTCAGATTCATGGTCTGAATTATTGAATAACTTTTGGTCCGCGCCGGAGCAGCTTTCGGAACAAGAGCCGGAGCCCAGCGAATTTCTCGCTCTCGCCTTTCTTCAGCCTTACGCCGAATTCGTTCGCGAGCGGCTTGCACTGCAACTGCAAAACTACACTCATGCGTTGTGTCCCTTCTGCAGCCGTAGGCCGGTGATGGGCGTGCTTCGTCCTCTTGGCGAAGGAGCGCGCCGCAATCTGCTGTGTGGATTTTGCCTGTGTGAATGGGAGTTCCGCCGCATCATCTGCCCCGGCTGCGACGAAAAAGACCATGCCAAGCTTCCGGTCTATACCGCCGAAGAGTTTCCTTATATCCGGGTGGAATGTTGCGATACTTGCCACACTTATATCAAGTCGATAGACCTGAGCAAAAACGGCCTGGCCGATCCGCTGGTCGACGAACTCGCCTCAATTCCACTTGATCTTTGGGCGCAAGAGCACGGGTACGCCAAACTTCATCCCAATCTGTTGGGCATGTAAATTACGTTGGTAAGAGGGCGACTATTTTCCGCGGGCGGGGTTTGTAAATTGCTTGTAAAGATACAACCTTGTCCGCGTGAGACTTGATCAGAGTGCAAGTAACCCGTATAAGCTAAAATACATCAACCCAACAACCCAACCATTGCTGACGGAGATTTAATGCGATCCTGGAAGTTCCTTCTGCCACTTCTGGCCTCATCCCTGTGCTTCGCCGCCCAGCCCGACCGCATTACCGGACCGATAGATTCCAGCCAGATGGTGGCGCTGAAAGGCAACGTTCACGGCCTGGCGCAGCCTCGTTTTGATCTTGGCCGCGCCGATGGAAGCCAGATGATGAGCGGAGTGACTCTGGTGTTCCATCCCTCCGCCGCGCAACAAAACGACCTCAAAACTCTGCTTGCACAACAGCAAGATCGCTCGTCCCCGAACTACCACAAATGGCTGACTCCGGCGCAATTCGCCGACCGCTTTGGGATGAGCAAAAGCGACATAGGCCAAGCCGTGTCCTGGCTGGAATCTCAGGGTTTTACCGTGAATTCAGTTGCGAACAGCCGCAATCAGATTTCCTTTGACGGAACGGTAGCACAGGTCGAGTTGGTGTTCGCCACGGAGATTCACAATTATCTTGTGGACGATGTAGTCCATTTCGCGAATGCAACTAATCCGTCAGTGCCCGCGGCCCTGGCAGCATCTGTCTTGTCGATCGGTCATCTTCATAACTTCAGTCCCAAGCCAAGGGCGATCATTCGTAGAATAAATTCCAGCGGAGTGGATTCGCATTTTACGTCTCATATCTCCGGAGAGCATTTCCTGACACCGGGAGATTTCGCCACAATTTATCATCTTGGCCCTTTGTATAGCGCGGGAATGGATGGGGCAGGACACAACATTGCGATCATAGGGCAATCGACGGTCAGCGCAACCGACCTCAGCAATTTCCGGAGCGCCGCAGGACTTACTGCGAAAGTGCCGCAGTACATTCTCTATCCTTCCACGTCAACCGCCACTCGATGTTCTGGGGATGAGGGTGAGTCGGACCTTGACCTTGAGTGGTCCGGCGGAGTCGCTAACAGTGCCAATATTATTTTTGTTTATGCTGGCCTAGGAACGGGAGACACCTGCAATAAGCGCTCGAATGACGTGTGGAACGCTCTTCAATATGCGGTAGATCAAAACCTCGCGCCTGTTATCAGTACAAGCTATGGCTATTGCGAGTCGGGGCTTCCTGAAAGTTTCGTCGATACTGTTCAAGGCTGGGCGCAGCAGGCGAACACTCAGGGGCAGACCATTATGGCCGCTTCCGGTGACGACGGTGCTGCGGATTGCGATGGTGCGGTCACCTCCGCAACGCATGGTCTGGCAGTCGATGTCCCCGCTGCGATTCCGGAGGTGACTGGCATGGGGGGAAACGAATTTTTCGGCGATCCCGCCGGCACGTCACCGACTACTTATTGGAACGCCACAGGTTCGTCCGACGATATCTCCTCAGCGCTCTCCTATATATCCGAAGAAGCTTGGAACGATACGGCTTTTAATTTAACCCAGTCAGGGGGCACGATCGCGGCTTCGGGCGGAGGGGCAAGCATCTATTTTGGAAAGCCTACCTGGCAGACAGGGACTGGCGTCCCGAACGACAGCAAGCGCGACGTTCCTGACCTCGCGTTGAGTACATCGCCCAATCATGACGGATATCTTTTTTGTTCTGAAGATGGGCCAGGCAACACGATTGTGGCAACCTGCACTAGCGGTTTTCGAACCGGCAGTGGCGGAGATTTGACGGTAGTAGGAGGCACTTCTGCCGCCGCGCCAACATTCTCCGCCATCTTGACGCTGATCGAACAGTACCTCGGCTCCTCAGGACTGGCCAACATAAATCCGAACCTCTACTCGCTGGCCGCCAGCAATCCTTCTGCTTTCCACGATACGACGACCGGCAACAACATTGTTCCTTGCACCAGTGGAACAACAGGCTGTCCGGTGACGACTCCCTTTCAATATGGTTTCACCGCGGGGACAGGCTACGACCAAGTTACCGGTCTCGGATCGGTTGACGCGAACGCTCTGGCACTCGCATGGAAGGCAAGCCTGGACCCGGACTTCCAATTTGCGCCCCCGCCAATTAACCCAGCTCCGGTTCCGGCGGGTCAATCAACTTCTACAACCTTGACGATTGCTGCCATTACCGGTTCCACCGGGATGGTTGTGAATTTTAGTCCCACCAGCTGTTCGGGTCTGCCCACCGGTGCGACTTGCAGCTTTAATCCGGCGAGCGTTACTTTTGACGGGACCGATTCAGTGACCACTCAGCTTACGATCACCACATTGGCCACTATGACTGTGCCACCAAAGGCGCAGCTTATTACCATCGTCCCGACGAATTCACCCAACACTAGCACAAGCGTTATGTTAACCGTCACGGCAACCAACCAAAGTTTTACCATCGCCTCGAACGCCAAGACCTACTCCGTCGTGCCCGGCGGGACTGCCCAGGTTCAGCTCACGCTTGCGGGAACAAATGGATTCGTCAATACGAGCAACTCGACCACTGCGTTGCCAGTGACTTACATTTGCGCCCAGAGCAGCCTTCCCATCGAAGTGCAGTGCAGCTTCAGCCCCACTGGCGGCGCTGCGGTGAGTTCGACGTCTCTCACGCTTAACATCGTGACCACTGGTCCCACCTCGCGAGTGCAACCGCCGCTCGGACATGGCAGCTTTCTTTACTACGCTCTGCTTCTTCCGGGGCTGTTTGGAATTACATTCGCGTCGGGTTCGCGTAGACGCGGGGCGCGGCTGCTTGGCTTGATTGTGGTTCTCGGCCTCTCAACTCTGGGCGTGAGTTCTTGCGGCGGCTCCAGCGGAGGGGTCCAGAAAAATGCGGGAACGCCGGCTGGAACCTATGCCATCGTCGTGAATGCAACCACGGCAGGTCCGAATGCCCTCACCGCGTCACTGACGGTGAACCTCACGGTCCAGTGAGCAATTTTCAGAGGAGAGACGCTCCGCGTTCGCGGAGTGCTCTTTTTTCCAGGAAGCGACCGAGCGAATTAGATTTCTCTCACCCACTGCAACCCTCAATTTGAAACAGGGGGACGCGGTTTTCGCTTATCTTTTCTGGCGGTCTTGCCGATGAGTGAAGTGTGTCGAATTCCTCTGCTGCGACCCCCCCGCTCACCAGGATCCTAAAGGCATCAAGCTGCGCTACGTGGCGCGGCAACCCATTTTTGACCGCGATCAGAAAGTCTTCGGCTACGAGCTTCTCTTCCGCGAAGACATGGACAATGCTTTTCATGGGCGGGACGCCGACGTGGCATCGCGATCCACGCTGGATAGTTCTTTGCTGGTGGGACTGGACGTTCTTTGCGACGGCCGCCGCGCCTTTCTGAATTGCACCCGCGACACGCTGATTGGTGGACTGATTACGTTGCTACCCTCACACTCTACGGTAGTGGAGATTCTTGAAACCGTGCCTGTGGATGACGAAGTGGTAAAGGCCTGCCACCGGCTGAAAGAAGCGGGATACCTGATCGCACTCGATGACTACGTCAGCAATGATCCGCGTGAACCGCTGTCGGAAATGGCCGACATCCTCAAAGTAGATCTCAAGCTTACCACGATCGAGCAACGCGCAGCCCTGGTGAAAAAGCATGGGCCGTGGCGCTGCCGCATGCTGGCGGAAAAAGTGGAAAATCAAGCGGAGTTCATCTCCGCGCGGGATCAGGGCTTCGTCTACTTCCAGGGGTACTTCCTGCGCCGGCCGGAAATGATGACCACGCACGACGTGCCCGCCAACGCGGTGAATTACATGAGAATGCTGCAGGCGGTTTCGGTGACGGATCTCGACGTACCGGCGCTCGAAAAGCTGATCAAGACAGAGACCTCAATCTGCTACCGGCTGTTGCGCTATATGAATTCGGCGAGGTTTGGATTCAAGAATGAAATTCATTCCGTCCGCCACGCCCTGGCGATTCTTGGGGACCGTGAGGTGCGCCGCTGGGTGCGCCTGATCGCCACGGTCGGCGCTGGACAGGATAAGAGCAGCGATCTCGTACTTTGCGCTCTGGTGCGGGCCCGTTTCGGCGAACTGCTGGCGCCGCTTACCCGTCATGGGGACTCCGATCTATTCCTGCTGGGGCTGCTCTCCATGCTCGATGTGATGCTGGAGACGCCGATGTCCGAGATTCTGGATAAAATCCCGCTGGATTCTGAAACCAAAGCAGTTCTCCGGGGAGAGGCCAGCCTGCTGCGCCCCATCTACCAACTCATGCTGGCCCACGAAAGCGGCGAGTGGGATGCTTCTCACGCCATCTGTGACAGTCTCCATATGGACTCCGAGACGGTTGCCAATTCGTACTGGCAGGCCCAGCAGTGGGCCCGCGAAGTCTCGAGCGGCGCGTAGAAGCGGGCTTCCGGCTCCGGCCATTCGGCTTTAGAAGTTTTGATACGTATAGTCGGCCAACGAGCAAACGAGGCTACGCGTTCAATCCGAGCCCGATGCCAGAACTACTGGCGATGTCCTCTTGTGCAAAACAGGTCAAGATTGGGACTTGCGCGTACGAACGCCGACGAGTACCATAAGTTTGTTCTCATTGGCCTCGTTCCCGCGTAGGCCTTCTGCGCCCCAGGCCGTTCCCGGCGGCGCGACGGATCCGACAACGGATAACCGACGCAAAATATTTATATTTTTTTTGCCAAAACGGGTTTGCTTTAATGAGAGCGGTTTGCTGCAACGATTACGTTCCCCCAATCTGCAATTCCAAGTGGAATGTGCTGAGTGAAGGGCATAGCCAGCCGGAACTGCATCGCTCAGGCAGGATTTAAGATGCTGGCGCGCCAACATTGTCAGAACCTGCCGCAACCAAGTGGACGTGAATTATCAAAGTCTAAACGGGCAGAACCTGAACTTAGGGAATCTTAAACAGTTGACCTTTGTATATGCTGCACCGGGCCCCAGTCCCGGCAAAGCAGCTTTGAGAGGAATATGAACGCAGGACCAGGAAGACCCTCCGGCGGTGGAGGCAGAAGCCGACGGCGTCGCGGACGCCGTCCCAACAATGCGCGCGGTGCTCGTCCCGGCGGCCCCAGCCAGTCGCGCCACAATCAAGATGGCATTTATACCGCTCCCATGGATCACAGCTATCGCGCCGCGCTAGCCGGCAATGGCAATAATGGACAAAACGCGCGTCGCGGGCCGCGTCCTGGCTTTGCCGCGCCGTTCGCGCCTGCCGATCCCGAACCTTTGCCCGCGCTGCGGGAAGATTCCAATTCGCGCATTTTTGCCTTCGTGGATGATTTGTTCTTCCAGGCCAAGATTCAAGAGACGGCGCGTAAGTTGAATGTCAAAGTCGAGTTTGCCAAGAACGACAAAGACCTGGCCGAGCGGATGCTGCAGAACGGCGAAGAGAAGCCGTCGCTCATCATCTTCGACCTCAATAACGCCAATGCTAAACCGCTCACGCTGATCCCGAAATTGAAAAGCAAGCTGAAAAAGGGAACTTCGATTATCGGATTCCTGTCGCACGTACAGGGTGATCTCAAGCAGAAGGCGCACGAAGTGGGATGTGATATGGTGCTGCCGCGCTCGGCTTTCTCGCAAAACCTGCCACAGTTGCTGCGCCGCCATGGAGCGCCGGAAGAGGAAAATCCAACCGTACAGTAGACGTTTCGAGTGCGCTGCGAGCCATTGGCAGAAGAACCCGCGGCGCGTTCGAATAGAACTCTGACCTCCTATCCCGGAGGCCAGCCGAGGGAGCGTCCTCCCAGCAAGTGCACGTGCAGGTGAAATACTGACTGGCCCGCTCCGGGGCCTACATTGAGCACGGTTCGATATCCTTGCTCGATATTCCGCTGGCGGGCGATCTCAGCGGCCACTAAGTGGCAGCGGCCAATCGCTTCAGCATCTTCAGCCTGCGCTTCCTTTAAGCCGGCGAAATGTTTCTTCGGAATGACCAGCACATGGGTCGGCGCTTTCGGATCGATATCCTCAAAGGCGAAGACGTGATCATCTTCGTAAACTTTCCTGGCGGGAATCTCGCCGCGAAGAATACGGCAGAAAAGGCAATTGCTGCTAGGGTCGGTCATGGCTGGCGCTCTGGCGGAGAATAACACTGCTGCGGCTCGGAGAAAAGTGCTCGAAGCTAATCCAGCCTTACCAGGAAGACCGCACCCTCGGGCGTTCGGGTTTCGGCGGCAAGTTTCCGGGCACGCTCGCGATCGTTATCGAGTACGTGCACCCGCACCCACCAATCTCCAATGGGACTGCCGAAGTGCTGCACTTTGGCAGTCTGATAGCGCCGGGCAAGGTGGTTGGCAAACTTGCTGGCTTCCTGCTCGTGAGCAAAGCTTCCAATCTGTACCGCCCATTTTCCGCCAGTGGCGAGCGGCTCGGGAGTTTGCATTACTTCGACTTTCACCTCCGCGACTCCTGGCAGGTAGACATCGAGTTTGCGGGCCGCAGCCAAGGACAGATCAAGCACGCGCCCGGGGATGAACGGTCCCCGGTCGGTAATGCGCACCAGCGCAGAATGGCCAGTCTTTAGATTGGTGACTCGGACGATTGACCCCAGCGGAAGAGTGCGATGCGCCGCGGTCATCGCGTGCATGTTATAAATTTCGCCGTTCGATCCCACGCGGTTGTGATAGGGAGGGCCGTACCAGCTCGCCAAACCGCTTTCTGTGGCCAAAGGCGTGGCGTTTGCGGCAATTGTGGGTTCGGCCAGATCGGCTTCACTCGGCGTATTGCCTGAAAGCTTGTCATTCTTCGCCGCGCCTTCCGGTCGGTTGATCGATTCGGTTGGGGAAGGTTCCGGCAGTGGTGGCGGCGGCACATTCGCGCGCGCCTGCTTGGGATGACCACAACCACTGAGAAAGACAATTACAAGCAGCAGAATTGGAATTACGGTGCGGACGACAATGTGAACCTGCCGTCGCTTGCTGCGAAGGTCTTTCACTGCGTTCAAGGAAGTTATTTCGGAGGATGCGGATTCTTCTCCATGTAGTCGGCGAACTCGGACAGCTTCCCCGAAGCTACGCGCAGGGCTGTCGTCGAGTGTTGCCGAACCGCGGGGACAACTTCGTCGTTGAGATATCTGATGAACTCGGGTATCTCTTTCTCGATGCGTTCGGCGGCGTCGGCAACGGTCTTGCTGACGCGCGCCGAAGCATCTTCCACCTTGCGGTTGAAGTCGTTCATGGTGCTCCTCGATCCTGCTGGGCTTTGAAAATCTCACTAGAATCTGCGGTGCCAGGTTCCGCTATTATTTCGTGCCTCAAGAGTGTGGTCAATAACCTACGGGCCACGAAGGGCATGAGCCGTTCGCCACGTCTCCAGCTGAATTCAAAGTTGCAGTAAGGATACGATCCTTGATAAAGTAAGGATTATGCCAAAAGTGACTAGCAAGTTGCAGTTGACGGTCCCCAAGGCAATTGCTGACGAGTACGGTATCCGTCCCGGCGATGAATTGAACTGGATCCCCGCGGGCGAAAGCATTCGAGTTGAACTATGCCGTCGGAAGTCGAATGCCGGTCGCCGGTTGACCGTCGAAGAGCGATTGGCACTCTTCGATGCTGGCATGGAACGCGTGGACAGGCTTCAAGCGAAAGAACTGAAAACGAATCGCGGCAAGAGCGGCCATCACAACCGGGGCTGGACGCGTGAAGATCTCTACAACGATGATCGGGGCTTACCTCGTGGACTCCCTCGTTGATACAAACATTCTGGTCTACAGCTGCGATCTGCGCGATCAGAAGAAGCGCACGATTGCCCGGGACGTTCTTCGTCAAGGAGTGGCCACTGGGCTCCTGCGAATTCCGCACCAGGCCCTGATGGAATTTGTTAGCGCGGTGATCAAGCCCCGAGCTGGGGGCCCGCTTCTAGCAAGAGAAGAGGCGTGGCGTCAGGTCGAAGATTTTCTCGATGAGTTTCTCGTTCTCTATCCCAACGAGTCGGTATTTCGGATTGCGCTCCTGGGTATGGCTGCCTATAAGTTCTCCTGGTACGACGCGCACCTCTGGGCTTACGCGGAGCATTACGGCTTGCCCGAGCTTCTATCCGAAGATTTTGAGCACGGCCGTATGTACGGTAGGGTTCGGGTGAGGAATCCATTCCTCGAGCGGGGCGTCGCGTAGGTCAACCAATGTGAAGAAGCAGCAATCCATCCAAAGCTTGCTTTCGAAGTCCGAGCTACGACGGCTTCCGGGTTGCCTCCTCGTATGGTACGACGCGCATCGGCGAGATCTGCCCTGGCGAGAGAATTGCGACCCGTATCGTGTGTGGCTGTCCGAAATCATGCTGCAGCAAACGCGGGTCGCGGCGGTGATCGATCATTATCGCAAATTCTTGCGGCGCTTCCCTACAGTCCAGAAACTAGCGGCGGCTCGTGAAGCAAGCGTGCTGGCTGCCTGGAGCGGTCTGGGATATTACCGCCGGGCTCGCATGATGCACGCTGCGGCCAAGGCGATCGTGCGCGAGTATGGCGGAAAATTTCCGCAGACCGCAGAAGGCTTGCGAACCCTGCCGGGCATTGGCCGCTACACTTCAGCCGCGATCGCCAGCATTGCATTTCATCAGCCGGCGGCCGTGGTCGACGGCAACGTGGAACGTGTGCTACAGCGCCTGAGTGGAATGCGGTTGGCGGGGGATGAGTTGTGGGCAGCAGCCAACGATCTTTTGGATACGAAGCGTCCCGGTGATTTCAACCAAGCGATGATGGAATTGGGTGCTGTCGTATGCACACCGCGTGCGCCTGCGTGCTTGACCTGCCCAGTCGTTGAGCTGTGCGTGACACGCGGAGAGTTGGCGGGGAGAGCGAAATCAGCGCCGCAGAAGAAATGTGAGATCCACTACGCGTTGCATTGTCGAACGGCTGGAAGCCCGGAAGTCTTTCTCGTTCAGCGTCCGCAGGACGCATCGCTGATGGCAGGAATGTGGGAACTACCGGAACTGGACGGGAAGAATGGAGATGCCAGTCCATTTCTCACTTTGCGCCACTCGATCACCGTAACGAACTACACAGTCCATATATGGCGTGAGGCTGGCTCCCGCAACGTGAAAGGGAAATGGGTTCCGGTAAGCCGGTTGGAGCAGTTCGCCCTTACGGGGCTTGCGCGGAAAATTTTGCGCAGGGCGGAAGCGATGTGATCACAATCATGAGGTTTGCTCCCCTTGGTCAATAGCATTAGCAATAAGGGCGGTGACCGCTAGTAACGCGCAACGAGTGGTTCGTTGTCATTTGCATCATCTAAAATGTATGAAGGTAATCAGAGCAGCGTGTATGTGCAGGGAAACATCATGAAACGGACCGGGGGTAGTCGATGGCGGCACTGACTGCGGGCAAAAAGGCGCCCGATTTCGAACTGAGAGCGATGGATGGCAAACGCTTCGTGCTGCATGACGAACTGGCGCACGGGCCGGTGGTGCTGGCGTTTTTCAAAGTCTCGTGTCCGACGTGTCAGTATGCGTTTCCGTTCCTGCAACGACTGGAACAGGCGTACGGACACAAGGGGGTCAGGATTACCGGCGTCTCGCAGAACGATCCACGGGAAACGGCGGCATTCACCAAGGAATTTGGGGTGACGTTTCCAGTTTTGCTCGACGATACTCACGCATATCCGGTTTCGAATGCCTATGGCCTGACCAATGTCCCAACAATCTTTTGGATCGCGGAGGATGGCAATATAGAGATTTCCAGCGTGGGCTGGGTCAAGGCCGACTTCGAGGCGATAAGCCGAAAGATGGCCGCCGCGGTAAGTGCGACTCTCGCGGCAATTTTCCAGCCCGGCGAAGATGTACGCGACTTCCGCGCGGGTTGAGGCTCGAAAAACTGATCCCGCGGTCGCGGGACGCGCAGAATTTCGAGATCAGCTCGAAACACTAAGGGAACGCTCTCAGGTACCAATGCCCAGTTGATCTTATGGTCGGTGTAGTCGAGTGACCTATGGTGCGGGTACGCCTGCCAGTCTGTTATTAGTAAAAGGCTACTCTCCGTTACAATTCTCTCAGTCGTCACAAAAGCTTTCCTGACCCTTATACATTTTCCGCCGCCGTACGCCATTTCGTCGGGGGAGAAAACTGATCTATGCGAGACGTCGTAGGAAGAAGTGTGGTCCTAATCGCGATAGCCGCTCTGAGCCTGATAGCGTTAGCGGAAGGGGGCGCTGGTCCAGTCCCCACACCGGCCGTTCCCACTCGCGATGGGGTCTCGGTCCGCTTACCCTCCGCTGCTTTTGCGGCGATGGAAACGATCGATCCTGAGCACATCCGCTGGCACGTTCGCTTCTTGTCCCATGATCTGCTGGAGGGCCGCGGTACTGGCCAGCGGGGAGGCGACATCGCAGCCGAATACATGGCCACACAATTTGCCGAATACGGGCTAAAGCCCGCCGGTGACAATGGATCGTACCTGCAAAAAGTTCCGCTGGTAGGGATCACAACGCTGCCGCAGACGCAGTTTGTGCTCCTGCCCAAGCAGGGCCCGTCGCTGGATTTAAAGCCGCTCGATGAATATGTAGCCTACGATCAAACCCAACAGCCGCAGTCCAACGTTGACGCCGATATTGTCTACGTGGGCTACGGCATCGAAGCTCCGGAATATAACTGGGACGACTACAAGGGCGTGGACGTCCACGGCAAAGTGCTGCTTATGCTGGTAAATGAGCCGCCGTCGGATGATGCGAGATTCTTTAAAGGCAAAGCGCTGACTTACTACGGCCGCTGGACTTACAAGTATGAAGAGGCGGCGCGCAAAGGCGCAGTCGGCGTGATTCTCATCCATAAAGAAGATATGGCCAGCTACCCGTGGGAGGTCGTGCGGAATTCCAATTCGGGCGAGAAATCGTCTTTGAAGTTGGAGGGTCCGGCGCTGAAGGTTGCTTCCTGGGTGCAGCTTGATGTGGCGAAAAGGCTGGTCGCAGGTTCGGGGATGGACTTGGACAAGATGATGGTCGATGCACGCTCGCGCGAATTCCATCCTGTCGACCTCGGCGCCAAGCTCAAGGCACACATGGTCAGCAAGGTGCGAAATTTCGAATCAAATAATGTGGTTGCGATGCTGCCGGGTTCGAACCGCAATCTGAAAGACCAAGCTGTAATGTTCACAGCGCACTATGATCACCTCGGCATTCGTCCTGATATGCCGGGCGACAATATTTACAACGGCGCCGCCGACAATGCCACGGGCTGCGGAATTTTGCTGGAGTTAGCGCGTGCCTTCAGCGTGGCCAAGGATCGTCCCGGACGCTCGATAATTTTTGCCTCAGTCACAGCCGAAGAGCAGGGGCTGCTGGGTTCGGAATATTTGGGCAAGCATCCGCCGGTTCCCGCCGGCAAGATTGCGCTTGATTTGAACTATGACGATGTGCAGCCCATCGGAGCGCCAGAAGAGGTGGAAGTCACCGGCGCGGAGCGGACGACGTTTTATCCCTGGGTGCAGGCCACGGCCAAGGAATTCCGGCTGGCCATCCGTCCGGATGCGCGTCCCGAGGCAGGACACTACTATCGCTCTGATCATTTCAGTCTGGCCCGCGTGGGAATCCCATCCTTCTCGATCAACGAAGGCATCAAGTTCAAAGGCCACGATGAAGCCTGGGGAATGGCTCAGAACCAGGAATACACGAAAAAGCACTACCATCAGCCGAGCGATGAGTACCATCCGGAGATGAACTTTGTCGGCGATGCGGCCATGGCGCGCTTCGGGTTTGCACTGGGATGGGAAGCGGCAAGCTCTGCGAAACTCATCGGTTGGCAAAAGGGTGCTGAGTTCGAAGCGGCGCGGATGAAGAGTCAGTAGAGAGTTGCGAACTGGCTTCGTCTTGCCTGGCACGACGCTCCTGCCCCTGCGTCGCATATCCTTTTCGCAAGCTTCCGGTTCTGTAGAAACCAATTCTGATTGCGCAACCATTCCCCATAACCTCAGTAACTTTAGCCCCCGCCCCGCCCATGCTAGCCTCAGTATGTACATGTGTAATCAGTAAGTTCTGGAAAGTTAACGTCATTTACGAATGCCTCGCTTCCCCATCTTCCGCCTCGGCAAGGAGCCTGAAAAAACGGCTTTGCCGCAGTTGGTTGCGGCTATTCCCGGGATAGATCTCGAAGGACTGGCAGTCGGTGTCGACAATCTCCGCCACGACGTGGCTTTGAGTCCGCGGTTTGCAGATGCGGCGCGCGCGCAGATCATGCGTTTGATTGTGCGCCATGGCGAACTCGAAGGTTTGCTGGCGGCTGAGGCTCCGCAGAAAACGCAGGCGCCTTCGTGGATGCGGACCGCCGCTGCTGGCGCTGCTCACGAAAAGGGCCGCACAGCCGCCGATCCATCTGACTGGAAGCCGCTGCTAGCCGAGCTTCACTTGGCGGCGTTGAATCGCGCCAAGAAAGAAGAAAAACTTTCCCTCGATCTGCTGGCGCGGTTGGCCCTGACCAAGTTTCTGCGGACGGAAATGTCGGTGCAGTTCTCTCAGGTGCTGGAACGCTGCCGCGTTCTGCTGAAGAGTTATGAGGGCATCCGCCAGGGAAAAGCTGTCGAGTATCGCGAACGCGTCGCTGCTTTCCAGGTGCGCAAAAAGATCATTCTCCGCAAGACTGGCCAGGAGCTGTTCGAGACCCTGCGCGCGATTGAAAAGGAAACGCTGGCGCGCACTCGCCGGTCGTTTTTTGGAGAGGCAAAGGCCTCAGAACCAGGAAGTGCGGCCCTGAGCAGTTATGGCTTGTTCGTGAATCGGCTGGCTTTTTCCGAAGATGGCCGCGACGATTATCTTTGCGCCGAACACTACGTGATGCTCGGCAACTGGGATCGCGATCCCGATCGCTATCCTCGCCTGCAGGACGTGGTGTGGGGTTTTCTGCGCTCCCTCTACGGTGAAGAGATCACTACCGAGACAATCGATTCCTGGCTCTGCGCTCCGGAAAATGCTCGGGCGCTCGTGGGCACTGGAACGCCGGATGAGTCCACTGCGGAAGGCCTCGCGCAGGAGGAGCGCCTGAACAAATGGGTGCGCCTACTGGAAGACGAGCAGGTCATGGAGTGTGTGATCGCTTCGTACCATACGGTGGCGCTGCTTGGCGAGTACGCGCCGCGCATCAATCCGCAACAATTGAAGAATGCGCTCATCTCGCGGCCTGAGTGCGACCGGGTGGAGCGCATGATCCAGGAGCACGGCAAACTCTCGCCTGCCAGCTTGTACGCCGCGGTGGGCAAGGTGGCCGGTTGTCGCGGAGCCGAGCGCTCTAAAGTGGCAGCGCGATTCCTGCAGGATTTTTCTCACTATCACCGCGATCTGCGGCGGCTGGAAACGCTGAACGCGGCGATGGATTCGGTAAACCTGGTCTCCACCGACAAACTGCGTGAACTCTCGCGCATGAACGGAACACTCTACGAATTCCTCCTGCCCGATGAGCAACCTGAGCAGCCCGAGGAAGAACGAGTCTTGCGGCACGTCGTGCTCAAGGCGGATGTTCGCGACTCAACGCGCCTGACGCGAACCTTGATGGAACAAGGATTGAACCCCGCGTCCTACTTCAGCCTGAATTTTTATGATCCGGTGAACAAGTTGCTGGGCAAGTACGGAGCACAAAAAGTTTTTCTGGAAGGCGACGCCATCATTCTCGCCATTCTCGAGCGCGAAGGTGAGCCCGGACTCGCCGTGAGCCGCACGTGCGTCCTGGCCCGGGAGATCATCGAGATCGTGCGCGGCTACAACCAATTGATGAAGCGTTCAGGAATGCCGGAACTCTCATTGGGGATCGGCATCACTCTGCAGGAATCCGCTCCACTCTATCTGATGGATGGCGAGCGCCAGATTATGATCTCCGAGGCGCTCAATGAGAGCGACCGGCTTTCTTCCTGCAATAAGAAGGCTCGCAAGATCATGGAGCCGCAAGCCGGACCATTCCATGTTTACGTATTTCAGTCCGAAGAAGCCGCACCGCCGTCTGAAGATGCGAATCCCGAGGACCAGGTCATCAGCTACAACCTGGGCGGAATCCGCATGAATCAGGCTGCCTTCCGCAAGCTGGAACAGGAAATTTCGTTGTCACCTCTCGCTGTGAAATTGCCGCCTTCCATGGCATCGGACAAAGGTGAGTACCGCCTGTCGAGCGGTACCGTCCCGGTGGACCGCGACATCTTCCGCAAAATCGTGGTGCGCGAAAGCCGCGTGCCGCGCGTCAATGCGGACGATTTCTCGGTGCGGGGGTGGACCGAGCGTACTTACTACGAAGTCTGCACCGACCCTGCCATTTACGCCGCGCTGGAGAAGAAGAAAGCCGCGAAGGCGTAAGAGTTACTTCTCATCTATCGTCAAGTGGATTTCTTTCATTTCCTTAATTTCCGTGATCACAATCGCATGCGTCCCCGTCCGCTCAAATACGGTCCCGCTAGCCCGCACGTATTTGCCGACGAATGGCATAAGTGCCTGCCGCTGATCCGTGTCGGGCATTTTGTCGGAGATGGGGAAATACAAGTGACCATCCTTGGTCAGAATGACCAACGGCGAACCACCTCTCACGCATTCCCGCACGCATTTAAGGCTTAGGTTAGTCGCAGTTCCATCCAGGTTCTGAATGGGACAGGCAACATCCCGAACCAAGCCCTCGATGGTTGCTTTCGAAGCATTAGCCCGGGCGCCTGCCATCGAAGTGCTCTGCGGAGCATGAGACGCCGCCAGGACCGAGACAATGCAGCATCCCACGACCAAGCAAACTCTCAAGAATCGGCTCATCGGTTCTCCTTTTCATTGGGCATTGCACACCCTGCAGAGAGCGTCGTCAAGGTGTAGGATTTGCATGGCCGCGTGGTCAATTGGCGAAACATCCCGATAGGACTCATTGACCAACGGTCAAAACGTGCAATCGCTGGTTTGCAACACTTGAGCGGGAGCATAATAAAGGCGGAGGCGTTTGTCAGTTGCTCTCTCCGATAAAACAGCCGCGCCTTGCTCTCTTGTTCAGTGTCGTTGGAGGCCTCAGCTTCCGGTTGCCCGATTTGGTCGTGCATATCGCCGCACGACGGAATTTTGATTCATCGCACGCTCGGATAATTACAGTTCTGATGCCTCTAACATTCCTGTTTGCCTATCTGGTGTGTCGAAGGCTCGCGGTAATGCGCGATTTCAACTGGGAAGGTGTGGCGATGCTGCTTGGCGTATGGCTCACAGCCGGACTATTCATGACGCTCGCCGCGACGGCTTCGGGTGGCGGCTTTGCGGGACCGGACGGAGTTCCGGGAGGGCTGCTGTTGACCGTATTGTGCATTTTTCCGCCGATTACCTTGATGTTTGCAACCTACGATGGCAGCGGGCTCGCTATGCTTGCGGTGACGATTGGCGGGTTGCTATTTTGGGCTGTTCAGTCAGGTGAGATACGTCCCCTATTCCGACGCTCTCCGAAGTAGCTGGCGCAAAATCGCGCTTTCAGTCACTGGCATCGGCGAAGCCAAAACGCAGCCACAATCATCAGATTCAGCAGGAGGCCGAGGAAAGATGCATCACGTGCGCCAGGAGAACCTTCCCTTTATTGGCAGTTCGTTTAATTTTGTCGGTGCTGAACAGGGCGACACTACTGTTTCAGTGTTTCTATACCATGGGAAGCCCGGTTCGGGACCGGGTCCGCACCGGCATCCTTATGACGAGATCCAATTCATTCGTGAAGGCCGCGGAGTTTGGGCCGTAAGCGGCAAAACCTTCGAGGGCGGCGCTGGCGATATCTTTGTCATCAAGGCTGGCGAGATCCACAGCTTCAAGGTGGTTGGTGATTCGCCGCTGATACAACTCGACATTCACCTCAGTCCGCGCTTCATCCAGGAGAATCTATAGAGCGCCGCTCATTCTTGCGCTGCCGCACTTGAGGCCGCTACGACGAGGGTGACGGAGTTCCCCTATCAGCGATCTCGTACCTGGCGACCGGATAGACAATGAACTTGGCCGGCGCCGCGGAATCATAGAGCACCGTCAGAACCGGGTTCTTGGGCGGCGAGCCTCGAGATACGGATCCCTTGATCAGGGTTCCAGAGGCGTCCTGGTATTGCAGATTCCACGAGCCACCTCCTGACGAGCCGCCCATTGACATCGAAGTGACCACGGCCCGGGCCGGCGAGCCCCACTTGAGTAGCCTGTACTCCTTGCGATGCGTGAGGTATGCAATCAAGAGGAAGAAGCCGCCGACGACTGTGCTGGGCCAAAGCCTCCACGTGGTTTGCCAAGTGATCAGCCCGAGAAACATCAGCAGCAAAATGAACGGAATACTCGGCCGCAGGCGGTTGCCGAAACGTCCGCTCCTGATTGGCCGAGGCGCGGGAAGAGTGAGTTCGGGAGGCAGTCTCCATTCCTCCACGGCTTTGCTGAGTTGTTCAGCGGCCAACTGCTCGTTGGCGCGGAGGAACTCTTTTGGGGATTGACCGGAGCGTCTTCGCCTTACGCCAAAATCCCAGATCTGCCACGCGAGGGAACCCACCACGAAGATGGCGAACAAACCCGCCAGGCAAATCAGGATGTACCAGATGGTGTTTATGACCGTGAAGATCACGATCCCGAGGTTGCTCGCCAGCCCGCTCCAGTGAAAGCTCATGACGCCTCGCACAGAGCCGCAGAACTTGTGGTTTCATTTTATCGGGGGGAAATCAGTTTACACCGCGTCTCGCGGATTTGCGATTCTGAAGAGCGACTAGCTTGGAGTCTTACCTGGGTCAGAAACTTGCCGGGCAGACAAACAGAGATGAAACCGGATTTAGAAATCCGATTTTATTTTCCCGGGCCGGAAGGGAATCCAGAACGTCGCTTCCACAGCAACGGGAGCGCCGTTTTTCATGGCGGGTTGGAACTGCCACTTAGCGATTGCTTCGCTGGCGAACTGATCGAGGCGATCATCGATACTACGGAGCACGCGAACCGTGCCCACCGTGCCATCGGCAAGGATGACGGCATGGAGTATGACCGTGCCGCTGACATTTTGCTTCATCAGTTCCAGAGGATAAGCCGGGTCGACTTTCAGCGTGGCCACTGGCGACGAAAGGTCGGAGGGAGAAGCTGCCTCGCCGGAAGAATTGGCCGAAGCTGACTCCGATTTCAGAGCGGCGAAATGAATCACCCAACTGCCTCCGGCGGAATTCAGGTTGGGCATATTGAGGGTGAGAGAGTAGATTTTTCGATCGCCAAAGACCGCGCGCTCGGCTTCCGAGAGTTTGATATCACTCTGCGGTGTTGTCGCCCGAGAAATCAGTGGCCGGCGCACGCCAGCAAGCAAGCGTGGATTGACGGCATTCGCGCTTAGACTTGGCGCGAGATTGCCCGCGACACTCGAGGTGGGGTTTGCAGTCTTCCCAACATACAATCCAGCAGGCAGGGTTCCTGCGCTGCTCTTGCTGGATCCGCTTCCATCCACTGACGAGCCAGCGGAGCTGCCTGACACTCCGGTGGCTCCGCGATGTCCTTCGGGCGTCGCGGCAAAGCTGCCGCGGCGATTGCCGGCGACTGGTTCGGGCGGCGGTCCTACCGCGGGATGCAGGCTGAGCGCAATCATGTTTTCGGCTGTGCGCGAACCTCCGGATGCTCTCAACGAAGGCGGAGGAGCTATCACCGTGGCGGTACGCACAGCGGAGTTGCGTCCGCCGGGTATAGCGCGTTGCTCGTACAAAGAAAGCTGTGGAGCGGGTGCGATGACGGCGCTGTGCCCTATATTTAATTCCCCGAGGTTGCGATTGGAATCTGCTTCCAGCGCGGGCGGCGGAGCAATCACGGACGGCTGCGGCGCTTGTGCGATTTTTTGTGACGCACTATCCAGGTCAGGCGGTGGGGCGACGATGGATCGTTCCATCCGCGGTGCGAGGCGTGAAGTCTCGGAGGCGAGAACAACCGGGGCGGGCGCGATGGGCTGTTTCGGCTTTTCCGACCAGGCAACGGTATTGGGCAAAGGAATGTCGCGGCGCAATTTAATGTTGTGTGGAGTGACAACGGTTTGCGAATGGTTCTCTGCCTCGGGAGGCACGGAAATAATCGGTTGCGCTGATAATTCGGGATCAGCTTTTTGCGCGTGAGCCGACGTCGGGCGGCGAGTATCGAGCGGGGGTAAATATTCTGAGGGCGTGTAGTAGACAACATCGGCGTGGTTGAACGCTGGTTGAAGCGAGATATGCGGCTGCATTGCCAGGAAGCGCGAACCTCCCCAAATAAGAATCAACGCGAGAATGTGATACCCGCCGGACTCAAGAAACCGGCGCAAGGGAAGTTTGCTCTCGACAAATACGTCGGACCAGAAGGGCGCGGGAGCGGATTCAACTTGCAGCGGAGCAACGTCGTGCGGATGAAACAGGTCGGAAAAATTCTGCACAAAAACGCGCGGCCAGGGTTCGGGTGAAATTAACAGGCGCAGCTCTGGAGAGGATGATTCCGCCTCGTCCAAGATTGACCCCCGCGCATCAGGCATCGGTCTATCTTAGCCGAAGGAGGGTTCCGTGGGGGCGAGCATGGGAAGTTGGAAGGACAGCGGAGGGCATTCCTGCGGAATGATCGTTTATTGGCCGGCGCGCGCGGGAGTGATCAGCAATCTGCCTGTAGCCTTCTTCTTGGTATCGGCTTTTTCCTGGCCATAAATGAGATCGAGCCCGCCCTCGGCAGTGGAGGACGCCTCCGCCAACGCGGCGGCAAAGGCGCGGAAGGAACGGCTGATTTCCTGGCCTTCCTGCAGTACTACGGGAGTGCCGTGATCGATGGCGGGGGAAATCGCATGAAAGGCGTTCGGAAGCTTCCACAGCACTTTGCAGCGGGTGGAGTGTTCGACGTCTTCGTCGCTAAATCCCGGAATTTTTTTGTAACGATTTAAAACCATTCGCAACCGATTATGGCCGGCGCCTTCGTCAAGGAAAGCGTGGATGCGGCTTGCGCTCCACAGAGACACGACGTCGGTTTGCGCGACCATGAGTACTGCATTCGAGAGGTCGGAGAGCAGACGGGTTGTGGAATCGAGCCGGCTGGAGGCATCAACCACGACGTAGCGATAATGATTGACCAACAAGTCGAACAGCCGAGCCAATTCAGCTGGAGTAGGCAGCGTTGGATAGGGCTGCTGCGGTCCGGCGAGCAGATGCAAGCCGTCTTTGGAAGGCGTCATTAAGCCCTCAAGCAAAGAAGCATCCAAGCGATGCAAATTCTCCAACGCGTCGGGCACACCGAAGTTGGGACGAAGATTGAGATGAAGCTGACACTGGCCGATGGGTGCAAAGTCCACCAGAACCACGCTGCCGTGGCTTTGCTGCAACGCGACCGCTGTATTGACGGCAGCAGTAGTGGCTCCGGCGCCTCCCTTGGCGCCGAGGAAAGTGAAGATGCGGGCCTTGCCCGCGCCGCCGCGAGTGCGCGTGCGGTTCGAACTGAAACGCGTTAAAGCTTCCAGAAGCGCTTCGGTACCAGCGCTATCGTCCAGATACTCTCCGGCGCCGGCGCGCATGCTGGCCACGATGGTAGTGGGCTGACGCATGGTCCCATTGGCGAAAATTGCAAGCTGCAAAGTGTTGGCTTGGATGAGTTCGATGGCGCGAATCGCAGGCTGAGGGTTTTCAGAAGAGATGTCGATGATGACTACTTCGGCGCGCAAATCCTGAATCTGGCGCAAGACCGAATCGGTGGATCCAGAGGGAAATCCGACGTTACTGTATACCGTCCGAGCCAGGCGCGTAGCTTCTACACGGCGCTGCAGTTCCGATAAATGCTCACGGTTTTCCGTCAGGAGGGCTACTGCGATCCCATGCATGGTGCGGTTCTCGCTGATTTCTCTTGCTGTTTGCATGTTAGAAAGAGAAAGTACTCTTCGCCAGTGACCTAAGTAACCAGCCTAGAGCATGCTCCGGTGATTTTTGTCGGACCGACGGAAGATCTGCGATTCGCCAGGTAAAGGAAAACTGCGACAGGCCCACGACTGGACTACCCCCGAGACAATCCGCAACCGTGATACGCATTCTAAGCCAAGTCGACCAGATTGAAAAGATCGAAAGTACAGAGAAAAAAATGCGCCGGCCCTACCCAGGCGAAGACCGACAACCATGCGCGCAAAAGTGTCGGCGGGGAAGGGGGAGACGGGATTAATGGGCCACGGCACGCGGAATGACCGAGGCGGGCGCGACTGTGCGCTCGGTTTCACTCAGATTATGCAAAGCTGAGATTCGACGAAAATCTGGGGATGGGTGTTCTGTTTCGGGCAGATATTCATAACCATTCAAGCAGACGGCCACGCCAATCTTGGTTTCCGTTTGTTGTGACTTGGCCTCAGCCGCGTCGGGCGATCTCCAGGTCGTATCCTTTGCCTTGACGATGCGAAGGATCCGGCCCCGGCAGCGCACCCGCATATTCTCGCCGAGAGTGATTTCCGAGGGCATCTCCAAGGTGAGTTCGATCTCCGCACCTTCGCTCAACGCCATGTCGGTGAACAAAAAAGCACCGCGGGAGCTAAGATCCTGGGTGAAGCCAAGGCCTTCGGCAGCGGTCGCTGAATCGCGCAGGGAGACTGGAAGGTTGAAAGCGAAGCGCTGCCCGATGCGACGTTCAACACCAACCGAGGAGATAGTCATCGTCGTGTCCCTTTCCTGAGGGAATCGCCGGGGGGAGCAACTGCCACTGTAGCGCAGTCTGACCGGACTGGGAAGCCAAAAATTCGCGAGAGTGTGATGCATGGAATTGATCTGAGGCTGCCAATCGCCGCTTCCTAGGCCAACTTCCAAGCTGATAACCTCATTCGGTTTCGTTCTGGGACTCACTTCAGCGAGGCTCTCGATCAACACCGTGTTCACGTTATAGTGATCCAAAGGACCTTCGTCATCATCAAAAGAAGCCACCGTGTCTGAAACAGGAAGTCCAATCCAGACCAAAACGGATGGAAGCTTAAGCCAATCCGTTTCGGCGCCAACATCGCGCTGGCAAATAGCCTTGCGAGCGCTGCGGCATCGCAATTTTCAGCTCTTCTTTAGCGGCCAGTTGATCTCGCTGATCGGTACGTGGATGCAGAGCGTGGCGCAGTCGTGGCTGGTCTATCGGTTGACTGGGTCTGCGCTGCTGCTGGGTTCGGTCGGGTTTGCCAGTCAGATCCCGGTGTTTTTATTCGCGCCCATTGGGGGAATAACGGCCGATCGTTTCAACCGCCGTCACATTGTGATTGGGACGCAGGTTGCGTCGATGTTGCTCGCCTTCATTCTAGCCGCGCTCACTTTGCTGCACAAAGTGCAAGTCTGGCATGTGTTTGTACTCGCAGCTTTACTTGGCGTAGTGAATGCGTTCGATATTCCGGGACGCCAATCCTTTCTGGTGGATATGGTAGGTAAGGAAGACCTGATGAACGCCATCGCCCTGAATTCCTCCATGTTCAACGGAGCGCGGGTAATCGGTCCGGCGATCGCGGGAATCCTGGTGGCGAGGATCGGCGAAGGCTGGTGCTTCTTCGCCAATGCGGTTAGTTATATCGCGGTGATCATCGGGTTGCTGATGATGAAGGTGCAGAGCCGGCCGCGTGCATTGATGGCATCGCCGCTTGAACACATGATGGAAGGATTTCGCTTCGTCAACCGCACGGCGCCGATCCGGGCGCTTTTGTTGCTTCTGGGTTTGGTGAGCCTGGTCGGAATGCCTTACGTCGTGCTGATGCCGATCTTCGCCGACAAGATTTTGCACGGCGGCGCGCAAGGGCTGGGCATTCTAATGGGCGCAACCGGAGTGGGAGCGCTGCTCGGAGCGCTTACTCTCGCGTTTCGTGAAGGAGTGAAAGGCCTGGGCAGGTGGGTGGCGCTGTGCTGCGCCGGCTTTGGAGCGAGTCTGGTAGTGTTCGCGCTCTCGCACAATTTCTGGATTTCCGTAATCCTGCTTTTGCCTGTCGGCTACACGATGATGTTACAGATGGCTTGTTCGAACACGCTGATTCAAGTGATGGTGCCGGACGCGCTCCGGGGGCGAGTGATGGCCGTTTATTCGATGATGTTCATGGGCATGGCTCCAATTGGAGCGCTGCTGGGTGGCGTTCTGGCCGACCGCCTGGGTGCACAATTGACAGTCGCGATTGGCGGAGTAGCGTCCGTTGCGGGCGCGGCGTGGTTCTGGTCGCAACTCCCCAAGATTCGCGTGGAAGCGCGGCGTTTGATTGTGGCACAAGCCGCGGCCGGCGGCGAGCCTTCCGAGATGGTCACGCAGGCGGTAGAAGACTAGAACGAGCGTTGGCATCGACTCGGCCTGACTAATTGTTTCATCATCTGCGTCTATCCAAATTTTTCATCGTCAGCATTCAGAAGATTGCGGTCTGCAATTGATGCGCATATTTCTTGAACAATGGCGAAGTGTCGTGATATATCCGCATGTTATCTCACCGCAACATTCATCCACCCATCGATCCGTCATTGCGATGGCGAGTGAGCCACCGACAATCGCGCAAGGAGGACAAGGTGAATTCCATTCGGAGTTTCGTGGCGTTCGTTCTTTTCATAGCTGTTCCTACTGGAATGGTCTTCGCTCAGGGCGGGGCTACCGGTGCCATCAGCGGCGTGGTGCAGGACGCGACGGGAGCCGTGGTCGCCAATGCCAAGGTGAACGTCGAGAACGAAGCCACGGGAGAAGTAGCGCGCCAGGTAGCGACCGATGCGTCTGGCTTATTTACGGCGACGCTACTGCCGGTCGGGACTTACTCGGTGGAAGTGACGGCGTCGGGCTTTCCGGTTACCACGTTTCCCGGCGTGGTAGTGCGCATCACGGAAACCACGCGCATGACCGCAACTCTAAAAGTCAATACCGTGAGGCAAGTTGTGGAAGTGCAGTCCCAGGTGGAGCAAGTAAATACAACTGACGCTACTACCGGGCAATCGCTGGGAGCCCAGACAATTACCGACTTGCCGCTGGCCACGCGAAACTTCCAGCAGTTGCTGACGCTCTCCGCGGGCGCATCTTCCGACCTAAACGGCGCTGCCCAACTTGGCCGTGGCACGGTTTACATGCACGTCAATGGCGGAAGAGAGGACAACAATAATTATTTGATCGACGGCATTACCGTAGCTGATTATGCGTTCGGAGAATTGACTTACACGCCGCTACCGAGCCCAGATGCAATTCAGGAATTCAAAGTCAGCACCAGCCTCTACGATGCCACCCAAGGCCGTAATGGCGGCGGCAACATTAATGCCACGCTCAAAAGTGGAAGCGCGAAATTTCACGGTGATCTCTGGGAATATTTCCGCAACACCGCGCTGGATGCCAACGATTATTTCCTGGGCAAGGTGGTCATCAAGCAGAACATTTTTGGCGGCGATATCGGCGGCCCGATTGGACGCGGTGCCAAGCTCGGCTATTTCTATTTCAATCTTCAGGGCACGCGCCAGCGCAGCGGAGATTCGCCGGGAACATTTATCAACAGCCCGAACGTTCCCATCCTGCCGACCTCGCGCGATGAAACTACGCTGCTCAACACTTTTTTCTGTGGAGCGAATTGTGGCGGAGTCACCGCAACGTCGATCGATCCGGTTGCGCTGGCTCTACTTCAGGCTAAGGGACCACAGTTTGGTCCGGGCTCGGATGGCGCCGGTTATTTATTCCCCACGGTAGCCGGCACGCCCGGTTTTACTAACGGTCAACTGAATACCGGATCTCTGGTCTTAACCGATCCCGGCAAGTTCACGGATAATCAATTCACCGCGAACTGGGACCGCGAATTTCGTGGTGGGAAAGATCGTTTGTCCGAGCGCTTCTTCTGGTCTAATTCCGATACGTTCCAGCCCTTCGGAGCTGATTCTTACGGAATCCAGACCGGCGGTCAGCCCGGTCCTAACAATCTGAATTTTCCGCTCGATATTCCACTGCACAGCCGCTTTGGCAGTATCACGGAAACTCATGTGTTCAGCAATGATCTGATCAATGAATTCCGCTTCGGCGTCAACATCATCAGCGACAAGCTGAATAATCAGCCGCCCATCACGAATAAGGATGTTGGTATCAACCTGCCTACTGCAACGGGCGTAAACGGACAGGCCGGCGACCCTAACATATACCGGTTCCAGTTCGGCAGTTTTGCCTTTGGGGCTTACCCTACGCAACTCCAGTCTGCTCTCTCCAATAACTACACGTGGGTCGACACGGTAGGTTGGAGCCATGGGCCGCACCAACTCCGGTTTGGCGGAGAAGTCGACCGCGTCAGCATGCGCCGGAGTTTGCCGATCGCCGACAACGGGTTGTTATTTTTTATCTCTGGTGCGACCGGGTTCGGATCAGATTTCCAGAGTTTCATGGCGGGAGCCCCGCTCTTGGGCGAAGGCGGCGGCGGCCTCGGCAATCACGATTACCGCATTCCCGGGTATTCCTGGTTTGCACAGGATGACTATCGCGCAAGCAAGACGCTCACCCTCAATCTTGGTTTCCGAAACGAGTTCCTCGGCGCGCCGTACGACACGCTTTGCCACACTGGCAATACCGATCCTAACCTTGCGAATACGACAGGACAGCCCTACGTCTACCCCAAATGCATTGACAAATTCGGCCTGTCGGGAATTTCCGGAACGCTGAATCAGGCGGGCCTGAACAACGAATACGCGACGGTCATGGAGCCACGCATTGGTTTTGCATATGACGTGGGAGGCCGCCATACTACCTCGGTCCGTGGTGGTTACGGAATTTACAGCGTGCGCGAGGATTTGGGCGCGGTGGACAATCTCGCCATCGTTCCTCCAACTTACCCGTTTTTGGTTGGCTTCGACCCCGGGGAGAACAGTCTGGCAAACTTGTTTGCGCACAGCGCGGCATTCCCGAACGGCATTCCGGCGCTCGGCGCCAATCCAACGCAGACTTACGTGCCTACAGCGGCGATCCTGCAGGGATTTGCGTCCTGTACGTTTCCGACTCCACAAGCGTGTTCTCCGGCTTTCAGCGGCAACGTGAATGGGTTGATCCAACTCTCTGTGCCGCTGCATTGGGTGGCGGGCACCACGCAGCAGTGGAACTTCACTATTCAGCACGAACTCGGACGCGACTGGTTTATGGAACTCGGTTACGTGGGCACCAAGGGCACTCGCCTGCGGTCCACCTTCGATCCGGATCAGGCTACGCTGGCCACTCCACAGACTCCGGTCACTATCTCTGGCCCGGGGTGCGCTAATCTCCAAGCTCAACATTTGTCGTGCACGATTTTGGATTCCACCGTGGAGAACGCCTCAGCTCGTGCCCCATATCTGGGGATCGCGCCGGGAGATTTCGAAGACTTTGCTCCCAACTCCGATTCGCACTACAGCGCGCTGCAGGCAACTTTGGCCCACCGCTTCGGCAAGGGCTTGTATTTCCAGAGCGCTTACACCTGGTCCAAATCAATCGATGACGTTTCTACTGCGTCCGTCGCCTTTCTTACCCGCGTCAATAATCAAACCGATGCCGCAGCTTCTCGAGGGTTGTCGGATTTTGACCGCCGACAACGGTTTGTGACCAGCGCGGTTTATCAGCTGCCATTCTTTGCCGGCGCCAGCGGCCTGACTAAAGGAGTGCTGGGAGGATGGGAGACAAGCGGTGTCGTGATCCTGCAATCGGGAGCGCCGTTCACCATCTATGATCCGGCGGGAGGCACCGCTTACGCTCTCGCGAGTACTCCATCCTCCACAGCGACCTTCACTCCGGGCTCCAGTTGCGCCAGTGCTGCAACTTCGGGCAGCGTGGAGTCACGGCTAGCGAACTGGGTCAATCCCTTGGCGTATACACCGGACCCGCTCGCGACTCTTTCCAACGGCACGAGCAGCGATGCGACGGTCTACGGCAACACCCCGCGCAATTGCATTATTGGACCGCCCCAGAAAAACGTGGACTTCACTCTCGACAAGTCGTTCAGGCTGACGGAGCGGCAGGATCTGCGGTTCCGCGTGGACTTTTTCAACCTGTTCAATCATCCATCGTTCGCTCTTCCCGCGGCGACATCCGTATCACCGATCGTGGGTGGAACTGGCGGAGGATCGGCACCGATCACTTCAACTGTGGGCACGCCGCGGCTGATTCAATTTTCGTTGAAGTATTCGTTCTAGAAGTTGATCTGCTGAATCACTCGTAGGCTTGCGGCGGCAAGCCCGTGATGCGGATGCCGCCGTGGCCTTTATGGCGGATGTTTAAGCCAATCAGCAGAGCGGTAATTTGTTCGAGAACGCGGGCGTTTTCCAATTTGCCGCCGTCGATGGCGCGAACTCCGGGAAGTTTAGCCGCCAGAGCGCGCGCGGTCTGGCTGGCGTCGGGGTCGTCGCTGCAGACGATGACGTCGCAGTCGAGATCTTCGTCTCCGTTGAGAAGTTCAGCCGAAAGATTATGGAAAGCGGCCGCTACACTCACACCTTTCGGAACCAGTTCCGCGGCTTGTTGCGCAGCTGATCCCTGCCAGACGCCAAGCGTGCGTGAAGCTCGTCCGCCCACGCTGGAGGCAAGTGCGACTGTGGCGTCAATCAAAACACTGCCAGAGCGAATCGCGGGCTTGAGTTGTTTGAGCAGAGAGGCCTGACCTTCGAACGGGACGGTGAGCACCAGAATATTTGCAGCAGCGCAAGCCGCGATATTCTCCATGCCCGATATTCGGGCGCGCTCTCCGACAGATTTCTTTATCTTGCCGGCAGCTTGTTCTGCGTGCAGCACGTCGCGCGATCCGATGATGACGGTTTCTCCCGCACGCGCCCAACGCAGACCTACACCCATGCCTGCGGGGCCAGTTCCGCCGAGAATGGCTATTGGACCCGAATCAGGCAAATTCAGGCTCCAGCGTCTCTTCCGTGGTGAAGTTTTCCAGTGGCAACTTGATCTTGATGCGAGAGTAGGTCGTGTTGCGCTCTGCTGGGATTCGTCCCGTTTCCAGAATCAACGACTGAAAATCTTCCGGGCTCGTGTACTGGCCGGCAGTGGCTCCGGCCTCGCGTGAAATGTTTTCCTCCATCAGCGTGCCACCGTAATCATTGGCCCCCGCATGCAGGCAGAGTTGTGAAAGCTGACGATTCAATTTCACCCACGATACTTGAATATTATTGATCGAGCCGGCGAGCAGCAAGCGCGCCAGCGCATGCACTTTCAGGTGTTCCGCAAGCGTTGGGCCGCTTCGGGCTAACCCTTGATGGAACAGCAAAGTGTTCTGGTGCACGAAGCCGAGCGGAACAAATTCGGTGAAGCCTCCAGTTTCGTCCTGAATCTCTCGCAGCAGATACATCTGCCGAACCCAATGCTCGGGCGTTTCGGTGTGGCCGTACATCATGGTGGAGGTGGAGCGGATGCCGAGGCGATGGGCGGTTCGGATCACTTCGATCCACTGCGCGGTGGAGAGTTTGTTAGCTGAAAGAATATGCCGGATCTCGTCATCCAGAATTTCTGCAGCGGTGCCCGGAAGAGTGTCGAGGCCGTTGTCGCGCAGCATGGAGAGATAATCGGGCAGCTTCATGCCGGTGAGTTCTACGCCATAAACGATTTCCATTGGCGAGAAGGCATGAATATGCATTCCCGGCGTAGCCTTCTTCACAGCGCGCAGAATGTCGCGATAATAAAACGGAGGCAGGCCGTGCGGCAGTCCACCCTGGATGCAGACCTCTCTGGCTCCGATCTGCCAGGCCTCGAGAGATTTTTGCGCGACTTGAGCTGGCTCAAGAAAGTAGGTGTCGGATTCCCGGGGCCCGCGGCTGAAGGCGCAAAATTTACAGCCGACAAAACAGATGTTCGTGAAGTTGATATTGCGGTTCACGACGTAGGTGACCAGGTTGCCCGAAAGCTCGACGCGCAGCAGGTTGGCTGCGGTCAGCATGCCGAGCAGGTCATCACCATCGACGTGGGCGAGTGTGCAGGCGTCTTCGAGAGAAATTGTGTTTCCGTTTTGAGTTTCGAGAATTCTCTCCAGAGAAGTGCGGACCGCGGGTGTGAGAGTTGGCGCTACGTCGAACCAATCGAGCGAGGGGAAATTCTCCAATTCATATAGTGAAAGATGGCGTGGCATAAGCTTCCCTAACCTCTTATTTAATGACTCCAAACTACTCCTGTAGGCTCCCCTTTGGCGAGGGTTTCGCGGAGCAGATCAGCGGAACAGATCGTTGGCCGCGGGGCGGAGCAGGTCGCGTGCGCGGCCGCGAGTCGGTTCATAAGGAAATCCGCGAATGATGCAGGCCGGGGTGCGGTTGAGCTTTCCGCACACCAGACCTGCGGCGGCAGCGAGTTCGTCAGCGATGGCTTCAAGGCTGGCTTGCAGAGTGTAGCCGTGGGGATCGTGCTGGCCACGATCATCGCGCAAAGCTTTCATTCCGGCAATGCCAATGCAGAAATCGATAAGTCCTTCGCGCCACGGGCGACCGAATGTGTCAGTGATAAGAACCGGAACTGCGAGCTTAGTGCGCTTCTTCAGTTCGCGATGAAGTTTTCTCGCAGAACGGTCAGGATCGGCGGGCAGAAGCAAAGCATGGCGGCCTCCATCAACATTGGATACATCCACTCCGCTGTTGGCACAGATGAATCCGTGCTGCGTTTCCGTGATGAGCACACCATTTTTGCGCCTGATAACGGTGCGGCTCTCGCGCACGGCCAGTTCAATCACGCGTGCATCCAGCTTATATTTCTTTGCCCAGGCGATCGATTCGGCAGAAGGATCGATCGTGGCAAGATCGATGATGCGGCCTTCCGCTTTGGATACAATTTTGTGTTTAATGACGAGAATATCGCCGGGCGCGAATGCAAACTTGCGTCGTCGCATTGACGCGGTGAGCTTCTCCGACAACGAATCGCCGGACTGAATGTCATCAGCAAGAGGGATTGGGATCAGTTGGATCTCGACTGGCGCAAGCTTCGATTTCTTCTTCTTGCGCTGCTGCGCAGTAGTTTTATGTTGCTGGGGTCGTGATTCGCTCACCGCTTCTCCGCCTCACTGACAGGCAAGCGGCCCTCAACCACCCAGCGGCGAACGAGGCTCTGAGTGCGGGTTTCTCCCGGATGCGGAAAAAGCCGCTGCAGGTCTTCGGGATTGTCCACGTCAACAGCGATGCCTGGCAGTTGTAAAACGCGACAAGATTTTCCAGTTGCTCGCGCCGCGGCGAGATGCGGTTTGAAGCTGTCGTTACCGAAGCGAAGCGGAAACAAATTGGCGGGGCGGCGGAATATCGCGTTGGTTCCGCGCCCGTCGGCAGCCGGCGCCAGAACCGAACCTTCGTCCGGAGCCACAGCGTAAATCTGTTCCAGCTCCGTAGCGTGAATCAGAGGGATGTCTGCGGGGATCACGAGAGTGTTGTCAACGCCGCGCTCGACGCAGACCTGAGTAGCCATTTCGATTGCCCCAGTCTCTCCTGGATTTGCCGGATCGGGGATGATTTCGAGATCGTATTGGCGCGCGAGGTCCAGCGCGAACGGGTCGCTGGTGACAAGCGCGCAGGCAGGACGACGCGACCATCCGGCGAGCACGGTCACAACATCATGCAGCATACTTTGGGCTAATTCCGTGCGCGCGGGCTGATCCAATACCGCAGCCAGACGCTGCTTCGCTGCCGACAGATTCTTGACGGGAATGAGGATCACGGCTGATCGACGGTGGCACGAACAGCGGATTTGTCGGAAACTGAGCGATCAGAAGACGGCCGTTCCATTGCGAAGGAAAGCACGGTTCGAGCAAGTGCGGCCTTGTCATCGGCGGTCCGCATAATAGTTTCGGTGCACTGCACTCGCAAACCGTTTTCGCGCTGCGTTATCGCAGCTCGGGCGTCACGCGTGTCGCAGATTAGTAGATCAAGAAAATCTTCGTAAGCTTTGGCCACGCCCGCGATCGAGCAAGGCAATCCCATGGCAGTCATCAAAATGCCTGCCGGCCCAGCCACCGGAGCGTTTCCCACGATTGGGCTGACGGCGGCAACTTTGCCGCGCGCCCGCACCAGCGCGTCGCGAATTCCGGGTACAGCCAGAATCGGGCCGATGCTTGTAATCGGATTGCTCGGAGCAATGAGTACCGCATCCGCGGCGACGATGGCTTCGATCACTCCCGGGGCGGGCTCAGCGTCGGACGCTCCGGCGAAGCGCACTGAGTTCACGGGATCCTGATACCAGCGTTGCACGAAATATTCTTCGAAACTCAATTCGCCCGAAGGAGTTTCGACGCGAGTTTCGACGCGCGAGTTACTCATGGGCAATATGCGCGCCTTTACGCCGAGCTTATCGCAGATCGTAGTAGTGGCTTCGGAAAGAGTTTTGCCCTCGGCCAGGAGGCGCGAGCGCAATAGATGCACCGCGAGGTCGCGATCACCAGTATGGAACCACGTAGGCTCACCGAGTTGGCCCATGGCCTGGAGGCACAGAAAAGTATCACCTTTCACCCCCCAGCCGCGCTCACGGCTGAGTAGACCTGAGAGAACGTAGGTGATGGAATCGATGTCGGGGGAAACATAAAGTCCCCACCACAACAAGTCGTCGCCCGTATTGACGACGAGAGTGATTTCTTCCGGCGGAATCACTTGCCGAAGACCGTCCACGAATTTTGCGCCGCCGGTGCCGCCGGTGAGCACGCAGATCATGCGGCCTTCCCAGCCGCGGCAAGACCTTCGCAGTCGCAAGCGTCATTGAGTCTTTGTGAGAGAAGCGCAGGTTTCGATGCAAACTGTGAGAGGAATTCAGGATAGACCGGCAGTCTCTGGCGTAACTGGAATCCCTTACTCTCGGTGCGCAGGCGCAACTGCTTCAGATGTGGCCAGGGTTTTTCGGGGTTGATGTAATCGGGAGTCAGCGGCGAAATTCCTCCCCAGTCGTTAATGCCAGCGTTCAGTAACTCCTCATAATACGGCGCATTGAGGTTGGGAGGCGCCTGAATATTGACGTCAGGCATTAACAATCGAGCTACCGCCACGGTGCGAAGCATTTCGCCCTGGCCGGGTTCGGGCGTGTGAGCCATGGGAATGTTGGCCTTGGCGCGGAAGTTCTGGACGATCACTTCCTGAATGTGGCCGTAACGCTCGTGCAAGTCGCGAATCGCGAGCAGTGTCTCGACGCGGTCTTCGGGAGTCTCGCCAATGCCAATGAGTAGCCCAGTGGTGAAAGGGACGCGCTGTTTTCCGGCCTCTTCAATGGTGCGCAGACGCTTGGCCGGGACTTTATCGGGAGCATTGTCGTGCGCAGCTCCCGGAACAAGCAGGTCAGTGTTCATGGTTTCAAGCATCAATCCCATGCTGGGCGAGACTGCAGCGAGACGGGCAATCCATTCGGCGCTAAGCAAGCCCGGGTTTGGATGCGGCAGCAGGCTAGTTTCCCGCAACACAAGCTCGCACATGGCTTCCAGATAGTGCAGGGTTGATTTATAGCCGAGATACCGCAGGGTCTCCCGCATCCCTGGGAATAGAAGCTCTGGTTTATCGCCCAGACTGAAAAGAGCCTCCGTGCATCCCAACTTTTCGCCAACCCGGGCCACAGACAAGACTTCTTCGGGAGTCATCGTATGCGCGCCGGGGTCAGCGGGATCGCGGCGGAAGGTGCAGTAGCCGCAGTAATCGCGGCAAAGATTCGTCAGCGGCAGGAAGACTTTGCGCGAATAGGTGATTACGCCGGGCTTGAAGTTTTCTTTTGCCGCACGGGCGGCGGCGAGCAGCGCCGGGAGGTCATGGTTACTGCAGCGGATGAGCCTCAGAGCCAGATCGCGAGAGATCGGCGATCCCATTGGTAATTCGCGGAGCTCCGCAGAACAGGATGAATCGCGAATCGGACTGATCGCAGTAAGGGGCACTGTTCGGTTCCGCAGAGGTGCTGATGCATCGAATCATACAACAGTGGCTAGTGGTCGGTGGCCAGTCAATACAAGCTGCGCCCCCAACCCGCCTCTGGCAGGGGTCAGTGCATTATGAGAGAGGGGCCGATCTGCGGAATGCGGCACCTCAGAACGGAAGGAACAGATAGCAAAATCGGCTGAGGAATGACACTTTACCTTGAGGGAAAGACTCCGTTGAACGCGAATGATCTTTCCCCCAAGGAGGCAACTGCATGAGTCGCGAGATCAAGTATATCGGCATGGACGTGCACAAGGAAGCGGTGGTGATCGCTGTCCTCAGTGGCAGTGGCAAGCTGGAAATGGAGTCGATCGTGGAAACCAAAGCCAGCAGCATTCTGCAGTTTATCCACGGTCTGCGGGGCGAGTTGCATGTGACCTGGGAAGAAGGGACCTGGGCGAGCTGGCTCTACGATCTGCTTAAGCCGCAAGTGCAGGAAGTGCTGGTCTGCGATCCGCGGCGCAATGCGTTATTAAAGGAAGGCAACAAGAGCGACAAGATCGATGCGCGCAAGCTGGCCGACTTGTTACGCACGGGAATGCTGCGGCCGGTCTATCACGGAGAACATGGACTGCGGACGCTGCGCGAACTGGGGCGCAGTTATCAGAGCCTGGGCCAAGATCTGAACCGAGTGATGAATCGGATCAAAGCTCTGTATCGCAGCTGGAGCATCCCTTGTGCCGGTACCCAAGTCTATGCTCCGCGTTATCGGGAACAGTGGCTCCAGAAGATCGAGCATGCCGGCGTGCGCCGGCGCGCCGAGATGCTCTATCAACAGTTGGATGGATTGCAGACCTTACGACGAACCCTGCGTCCCGAGTTATTGGCGGAGAGCCGGAAACATAAAGCCTCAAAACTGCTGCGCCAGATTCCCTGCATCGGTCCGATCCGAGCCGCCCGCTTGATCGCGTTGATGCAAACGCCGCATCGCTTCCGTAGCAAACGGCAACTCTGGACCTATAGTGGGCTGGGCATTGAGACCCGTGACAGTGCGCAATATCGCTACGTGCACGGACAACTGCAACGTACGAAAAAACCGCAACAGATTCGCGGTCTCAATCAGAATCACAACCACGAGATGAAAGAGATCTTCAAGGGCGCCGCCACCCGAGCCAGCTGTGGGGTAGGGCCGTTGCGCGATTTCTATGCGGCTTTGCTGGAGAAAGGGATGAAGCCGGAGATGGCGCGCCTAACGTTAGCCCGCAAGATCGCGGCCATTGCCTTGACACTTTGGAAGAAGGAGGAACGTTTCGACGCTGAACAACTGAAGCCGCAAGCAGCTTGAGCGCCGCACCAACTCAGGTGATCCGCCAGGTTCTCTTGCCTCGGTGGTGGCCCATCGTTCTGCGACGCTCGGGTTCGAGGGAGAGTATCCAAGCGCTCATTAGGCGTTCGGGTGCTGGAATCGGCACCCAGTCTCCGGGTCAATCCTATGCCCCCTCGGATAACCCAAAAAAGCCATAGGCCTCGAGCCTCACATAGGATGATGGTTGGCACTTTAGCCAACGGTGGGCTTGCGCAGCTTCGCAACGAATGGTGTCGGGACCGCGGCATGAAACCACTCAAGGAAGACCAGCAACTGCGATCCCTATCCCGGTCGCACTCTGTGGCGCGTCAGGCGTTAAAACCAAAATCCTCCCACGAAGAAGAAGGGGCCTGGATGCAAGCACCGATTTCGAGGTCTCACGGGAGGAGTGGAGAAGTGTTTTTGCTTGACATCCTCTCTCATAGGATGAGCGTTATTGATTCCATGACAGTGTCGGCTCCGACGCCCGAGTAAAGTTGGTGGTGCTAAAGCCAACCAACAGGCTCGGGAGAAAGGAGCCGAACGATGATCATTATAGGAGTAGATTTCCACCCCGAGTTTCAGCAAATTGCTTCGGTGGACACGGACACCGGGGAGTTCCAGGAAAAACGCCTAGCCCATCGCGACGAGGCGGAGAAGTTCTACCGCGCTCTGGCAGGGCAGAAGGTACGTGTCGGAATGGAAGCCAGCGGGCACGCACGCTGGTTCGAACGACTGCTGGCCGAGTTGCAGTTTGAGTTGTGGATTGGGGACGCGGCCGAGATTCGGACCAAGCGAGTGCGCAAACAGAAGACGGATCGCCAGGATGCACAACTGATCCTTCGTTTGCTGCTCGAAGATCGTTTTCCGCGGATCTGGGTGCCGAGCTGGGAGAACCGGGATCTGCGGCAACTGCTCTGGCACCGACACCGCATGGTGCAGGCGCGCACGCGGATCATGAACCAACTGCAAGCAGTGGCGCTGAACGAAGGATTGCGCTGCAAGAAGCGGTTGTGGCGAGAACGCGGACGGCAGCAGCTGGAATCATTCCAGCTCGCTCCATGGGCGACCCGGCGACGGCGCGATCTGCTGGAGTTGATGGATCGACTGAACCCGACCATCACGGAATTGAGCCAGGCAATCGAGCAGGAAGTGGAGAAGTGTCCCGAAGCCCGGCGACTGATGACGCATCCCGGGGTTGGTCCGCTGACTGCACTGGCCTTCGTGCTGATCATCGGAAAGGCCGACCGGTTTCAGTCCGGGAAGCAGGTGGCGAGCTACCTGGGACTGGTGCCGTTGGAAGACTCCAGCGGGAATCGCCGCCGGCTGGGGCACATCACCAAACAGGGGAGTTCGATGTTGCGCTTTCTGCTGGTGGAAGCGGCGCAGGTCACAGTACGCAGCCTGCCGGAATGGCGCAGTAAATACAGGCACTTGATGATGCGACGAGGACGGAAAATTGCCAAGGTCGCCATGGCTCGCAAGCTGGCGGTTCGACTGTACTGGATGATGCGCCAGGGATGGGATTACGAGCAGGTGAAAAAGTTCGGTTCGCACGCGGGACAGCCCGGAAATCGCCATGGTGTGCTGCCAAACACCGAGTAATTGATTGGGCGTCCCGCTCCTCGTCATGAGATGAGGAGTTCGAAGTAGTAATCATGATCGCAGTTCGAGACCGAAGAGATGCATGGGTCGGACCGAGTTCCAGACTTGAATATTGATTACGAGCGAGCCTGGGTTGGCAGAGCAAAGCAACAGCTTCAACGAGAGCGAAATTGGCGCTCTTCTCCGAGTGCATGCTGAAGTGTGCTCGAAAACTGCTTGACACCGCCGACATTGTCAGAGAGGCGATTTTTCGCCAATCGAAACAGTTCTTCCATCGCCGACCGTCGTGCATGTAACGGAGTCGGTCGACTTTTTCGACACGTCACGGAGCAACTACCCTGCCGGTTATCCCGATTGTCTCTAGCCATGTTTCCACTAGCTGAGGCCATCCGGTAATCGGAAATTTCGTGCGGCGCAGGCCGAAGCCATGACCGCCGTGTGCGTACAGGTGCATCTCGACGGGAACATGGGCTTCTTAGAGCGGCATAGTAAACCAGGGAGTTCTTCACGGTATCGATCGGGTCGTCCTCGGCCTGGAGCAAAAACATGGGCGGCGTCTCAGGCGTGACCGGGACATAGGGATTCAAGTCGAACTCTTTCCAGTAATTTCTCTGCGAGGTATTCTCCAGCATGTGTCCGGGATAAAGAGCCACGCCGAAATCCGGGCGGCAGCTTTCTTTATCGGCGGCATCGACTGGCCGGTACAAACGCCGCTTGAAGTGCGTGCTCACTGCCGCGACGAGATGACCGCCCGCCGAAAACCCGAGCACGCCAATCTTGTGCGGCTCGATTCCCCACTTGGCAGCGTGGAGGCGCACTAGTCCGACGGTTCGCTGCGCATCCTCTAATGCAGCGGGTGATTTGGGGTACGCGCCCGACCTCGGGAAGCGGTTTTCGCCGGGTACGCGATACTTCAACAGCACACATGTAATCCCCTTGGAGGTGAGCCAGTCGCAGACGTCCGTGCCTTCCAAAGCCATATACAGGACCCAGTAGCCACCTCCCGGAAATACGACCACTGCTGCGCCCGTATTCTTTCCCTGCGGCGGATAGACCGTCATCGTAGGGCGCGAGACTTTGCCCACTACCGGCTCCTCAGCAGGGTCTCCAACCATCTTCACGTATTCGGGCCCCGCGACGGTCACGGCATCCGGCGGCTTGCCCGGCCAGGGGCACTTGCGCATGTCCCGGCGCTGGCTGCCAAGCGGGGGTTTGCGCGCGCAGAACGGAAAATGCACAGATGACACAGAAAGCAACGATCAAACGCTTTACCACAATTCACCTCGCTCGTAACCAGTGCTTGCTAAGGGCAGCAGTCTACGAGGGCGCTGGGCTTCTTGTCCCGACGGGGAATCTAGGTAGTCAAAGAATCCAGGTGCAATCTTTGATTCCTTGGCCGGTAGGAGCCAGATCGAAGTTACAGTCAGTTGGCGAAACCGGGCGATTTCGCTCATTAGGCCCAGCAAGCCACTGCCGTGCTAATGTAGGCGGTCGCGGCCTCAAAACCGCCTTGGCGCTATGAGCCTGACTGCAGCCGAATTTCGAAAGGCGATGGGAAGCTTTGCCACCGGAGTGACCATCATCACCGTAGACCTGGGTGGCGAAGTTCACGGCATGACTGCCAACGCGTTCGCTTCCGTCTCGCTCGACCCGCTGCTGGTGCTGGTTTGCGTGGATCACAGCGCACGTACCCACGCCCATATACATGCCAGGAAGCGATTCGGCGTCAATGTTTTGGCGGAAGGTCAGCGGGCGATTTCCGAATACTACGCGCGACCGGCGGAAGAGCAAGTGGAGCAGTCCGTAGCCCGCTTTGATCGGACTAAGCACGGGACGCCTGTACTGCATGGCGCGTTGACGTATCTGGAATGCAGGCTGCAATCGGCTCACGATGCTGGCGATCACACTATCTTCATCGCGGCGGTAGAAGACGTGGTGGTGCGGCAGGGCAGTCCGCTGCTGTATTTCCGAAGCAAATACCACAAGATTGGAGAGGAAGTTCCGGAATGATTCACAAAAGGGCCCGGCATCCCCTTGAGAGGCGACGCCGGGCCGGAGGGACTCGCAGACGTTTCAACATATTTGACTCCAGAAGAGGTTCACGGCAAGGTTAGATGTCACCCCTGGATTGTGACGGATGTCACAATCGAAACCGTGCGAATACGCTGCGTCACCTTTCTGGCCATGGGACATCTAATAACGCAACAGCGAATTGTTGTTAAATAGAAAAGAACAGGCAATTTACTGGAGGCATACATTCATGGCAGAAAAACTGGCAAAGAGCGAGTCGGAATGGAAACAACAGCTCACGCCGGAGCAATATCACGTAACCCGCGAGGCGGGAACCGAGCCGGCTTTTACCGGCAAGTACTGGAAGACCAAAGACGCGGGAACGTATCACTGTGTCTGCTGCGGGGAGCCTTTATTTGACTCGTCGACAAAGTTCGATTCAGGCACGGGATGGCCGAGCTTTTTCAAGCCGGCGGACGAAGGCAAAGTTGAGGAGCACAAAGACCGCAGCTACGGAATGACCAGGACCGAAGCTCGTTGTGCCAAGTGCGGAGCGCATTTGGGGCATGTGTTCGAAGACGGTCCAGCGCCTACTGGGCTGCGTTATTGCATGAACTCCGCATCGCTTGATCTGAAACCGAAGAGAAAAAGTAAGACTGCAGGAATCGACCTGCCTCAATCAGACAACTGTCATCCCAAATGAAGCGAGGGACCCTTGTTCTGCCTGCGCCCACTCGAGTGGCGCAACTGGCAGAACCAAGATCCCTCGCCTTGCTCGGGATGACAGCTTAATGTGTCGCAAAGAATTTATGCGCTGGCGGTCGCTGCCAACGCTTTCTGCGGCTCCGCAACGGACGGCTTCGGCGTTTCTTGAGCTTTTGTCTGCACTGGCTGGTTCTGCTGTTTGTGTTCGGCGCTCTTCACCTGAATACCGCCCTTGAGCACAGCGCCATCTTCCACGCTGATGCGGTGGGTGGAAACATTGCCGTGCACCACGCCTTCACTGCGAATATCGACGCGATCACTGCATTCGATGTTGCCGGTCACTTTACCCATGACCACAACTTCGCGGGCAACGATGTCCGCTTGCACGGAGCCGTTGCGGCCGATGGTGAGGCGGTTATCCGCCAGCGTAATCTTGCCTTCGATACGGCCATCGATATAGAGCGCTTCCGCGCCGGTGATTTCGCCCTTGATGACGAGGGACCGCCCGATGGTTGCTTGCTCAATGGGAGCAGTAGTGGTTTTGACGGGGTTGTAGGAGTTTGGGTTGGAGGCCGGCGAAGTGGACCTCACGCCGAAAGAGTTCTCAGATGACTGGAGCATGCGACCTTCCTTTGTCCCGCCGCTGCGCGTCCGTTTCGCCAGATCAGGGCGCTGGCGGCGCCAATCGGTACGGGTGGTCTGGGATTTTTTGGGCCGCAGGCTGGTTCCTGTCCCTTTGGCCAATCTGACTATCGCACAGAGGTAAGTGATTCTCCGAGATTACGGAAGAGGCTGTACGGTCGCGGCATCGGACGTGGCCATCAGACCGCATCCTGCAACGACTCGCTCAGATCTTCCCATTCTTCAAGGAAGGCTGCGTGTGCGGTCTTTTGCCGCTCGAGTTCCATGGACTGGCGCTGGCTCTCATCGGCGCTGACGAAATCCTGGAGAGAAGTCTCGTACTGTGCAATTAAGGTTTCCGCGCGGTTGATTGCCCCTTCCAGCTCACGGATTCGCTCTTCCATCTTTTTTCGCTTGAGGGGATTCAAACGTTTCGCCTTGGCCGGTGCGGCATCGGACGACGACCCGTTGCCGTTGGAGGGCGCCGGAGCGGGCTCCGGTTGGACCTCTTTTAGCTGCTGGCGAATGGCCTCATTTTGCTTAATGTTTCCACCTTGCTTGCGCCAGAGATAATCTTCGTAATTGCCGGGATAGACCTCGACTTTTCCGTCTCCGATTTCAAAAACCCGCGTGGCTAATTTGTCGATAAAGTAACGGTCATGGGACACGAAAACGACCGTGCCCGTGTAGTCCATTAGAGCGTCCAGCAGGACATCCTTAGCTCGCAGATCAAGGTGATTCGTGGGCTCATCGAGCAGCAGGAAATTCGCTGGATGCAGCAGCAGGCGCAGCAGAGCATAACGTCCGCGCTCGCCGCCGGAAAGCACGCCGATTTTCTTGAATACGTCGTCTTCGGAAAATAAAAAACAACCGAGCAGGCCGCGCAATTCCGTCTGCGTTGAGCGCGGGGAAGCTGCGCCCAGATCGTCGATCATTCGCGCGCCGGCGTCGAGCTCTTTGTATTGGTCCTGCGCAAAGTAGTCGGCCTCGACGTTGTGGCCGAGTTTGAATTCACCTTGTGTTGGGAGTTCCGCGCCCGCGAGCAGCTTGATTAGCGTCGACTTGCCTGCGCCGTTTACGCCGACCAACGCGATGCGGTCGCCCTTCTCGATCATGAAATTGACGTTGCGAAAAACTTCCTTCCCGCCAGTGCTTGCCGCGCCGGAATTCTTCCCGGGATAAACTTTGGCCACATTCTCAAACTCGGCCACGATGCGGCCACTCGGTTTGGGCTGGGGAAAGGAAAAGTGAATCGTCTTTTCTTCCGGCGGGACCTCGATCCGCTCGATCTTTTCCAGTTCCTTGATGCGGCTCTGCACCTGCTTCGCCTTCGTGGCCTGGTAGCGAAAGCGGTTGATGAATACTTCCAGTTGCTCGATGCGATCCCGCTGATTGCGGTAGGCGGCCTGCAATTGTTCGTTGCGCTGTGTTTTCTGCGCCAGGAACTTATCGTAGTTTCCCGTGTAGAACCAGAAACGCTTGTTCCAGATTTCCGCAATTTTGTTGACTGTTACATCGAGAAAATAACGGTCGTGCGAAATCAGCACAACAGCGTGCGGATAATTGTGGAGATATTCTTCCAGCCAGTTGCGCGCTTCGAGATCAAGATGGTTTGTAGGTTCGTCGAGCAGGAGCAGGTTTGGTTTCTGCAGCAGCAGCTTTGCCAGGGCCACGCGCATCTGCCAGCCACCCGAAAATTCGTCGGTCAGCCGCTCCCAGTCTTCTTTGCGAAAACCTAAACCCATCAAAACGCGTCCGACTTCGGCTTCAATCGAGTAGCCATCGCGCGTGCGGAACTCATGCTCCAGGCTGTGATAGCGGTCGGCTACCTCGGCGTACTCCGAACTGGTGTGGTCGAGTTCCGAGATGCGATGAGTGAGAGTTTCGAGTTCCCGCTCCATGGCGTGGAGTTCGGTGAACACCGCGATGCATTCGGCAAACACCGTACGCCCGGAAAGCGTGAGCCCATCCTGCGGCAGATATCCGGCGGTGGTCCCTTTGGCAACGATGAGCGAGCCGTAGTCGAGCGTGTCCAGGCCGGCGAGAATCTTCATCAGCGTGGACTTGCCAGTGCCATTCGCGCCAACCAGGCCGATGCGGTCGCGAGGCGTGATCAGCCAGTCGGTGTTTTCAAAAAGAAGTTTGTGGCCGAAACGTTTTCCGGCACCAGAAAGCTGAATCATGGGCTGGATTCATCGTCTCACAAAAATCGAAGGATGATCACTCCCCTGACAAGTGATTGGGTCTGAATCAGGAATGTGCAGCCGTGCGCCCGTTGCGATTTTCTGGATACTTGCCCCACAGCTCGCTATGGAATTGAATGCGCTCGAGAGCACGATCAATTACCACTTCCATCTCGTGCGCATATTTGACTTCGCGCCCTTTAGCTAAACGACGGAGAGCATCTTCCGGGCTGAACCAGGTCGGATTGCGCATCGGTTCATCGGCCCGACGCATCTCGCGGACTTCCATCAGGAAAGCCTTCACCACAAATTCCTGAACGCCGCCCGGCTGCCAGAACACGCCCTTGGAATGAATATAGAGATGAAAGTGTCGAGGCTCGATGGTGCCCAAAGCTCCGGCCTCTTCTGCTGCTTCGCGCTCGGCGGCCTGGCTATGCGAGAGACGCGCGTCGGTGGAACCCTTGGGAAAAGTCCACTTATTTCCGCCGTTAGTGTTCACCAGCAGGAATTCCACCGCTGCACCTTCGCGCCGAAAACACACTGCGGCCACTTGCAGCGGCAACGATTTCGGGACCCGTGCTGAAGCCATGGCGGCGATCTCCTACCCAAATGGTAAATGCCGAACATTGCAGGAATGTTAAGGTGCAACAAAAATTGTGCAGGTAGGGAGTTACTGTAGTTACCGAAATGGAACGTGTCCTCTATGGAGCGTGGCCATATACAAGGAATCGTCGGGAACTGCCGCTGAAATCGCGTTTTCTAGCAGTCATGTGTGGGACGGAGCGTCACCGATGTGTGAAGCATTGTCTTCGACTAGAAACAGCGTCTCCGCGACGGAGGCAAGTGCATCGCCCTCGGCGCGTGGAAGGCGTGGCAACTTCATTACTTTTGTCAGCGCAAGCACGGAGCGATCCCGTTCTTTTACTGGCAGTGAGACCTTAATCTCCGATGGTAGCTCGGTAGGTTGAAGGTACTCGAAGTTCTCGAATGCTGAAGCCAGAAAATTCGTCTCCTTTCCGGTGAGCGAGAACCCCCAGGTTGAAGCCGGTTTATCGCCGCCATTGCAAATCCCTTCACGAGTGACAACGGCGACTAGCCCTCGAAGAGGAACGCCGGGCATCAGAGATCCCACAAGCACTACGGGAGTTATTTCGACCTGCCATTTGCGGAGGATCAGGAAGGCTTCATCTGGGCTAATCTTCACCGGACCTCCGTCATTCCATACTTTGAACTGAATCCTACGATAACAGACGTAATTAGCTCGTTGACCCGATGGCTAGTTCTTGCCGACACTGCGGCAACCACCGCTTGTGGAGAGGCTCAAGCAAGGCTCCGCCTCAGCGCCTCCCGGCTCAACTCATTCTCCCACCGCGCCACAACCAGCGTGGCCACTCCATTGCCAATCATATTTACCAACCCACGGAACATGCTCATGAAGCGGTCGATGCCGAGGATCAGCGCCATGCCCGCGACTGGAATCGTCGGAATCACCGACAGGGTCGCGACCAGCGCAATGAAGGACGCGCCCTGCACGCCGCTCGCTCCTTTCGAGGTCAGCGTGGCGACGGAGAAAAGGGTGAGTTGTTGCAGCAGGGTGAGGTGCGTATTGGTAGCTTGGGCAACGAACAGCGCCGCCAGGGTCATGTACAAACCGCTGCCATCGGTGTTGAACGTGTATCCGGTTGGAATCACCAAGCCCACCAGAGAGCGCGAGCAGCCTAGCCTTTCCAGTTTCTCCATCAGCGTGGGTAGAGCAGTTTCCGAGGAACTCGTCGCCAGAACGAGCAGGATTTCCTCTTTAATGTGCAGCAAGAACTTCAGAATGCTGAATCCGGCCAGCGCGGCGACCGCGCCCAGAACGATCAGCACAAACAGAATTGAAGTCACCCAGAAAGTGGCGATTAATTTTACCAACGGTCCCAGCGACGCGAAGCCGTATTTGCCGATGGTGAAGGCCATGGCGCCGAATGCGCCGATGGGCGCGAAGATCATCAGGATGTTCACCACGCGGAACACAACATGGGTCAGCGATTCGAGCAGAGCTACAATTGGCTTGGCACGCGGCCCCGCCGAAGACAAACCAAAGCCAAACAGAATTGAGATGAACACCACCTGCAGGATGTCACCCTTGGCGAACGCATCCGTCACCGTAGTGGGAATGATGTGCATCAGGAATTCGGTGACGCCTTGCGCCTTGTCCGGCATAATCAGCCACGGATTTCGCATCGAGCGTTGCCGTGTTCACATTGAAGCCGCTGCCGGGATGAACAACGTTCCCGACAATGAGTCCGACAGCTAACGCGATGGTCGAGACGATTTCAAAGTAGAGCAGAGCCTTGCCGCCGACCCGGCCCACCTTTTTCAAATTCTGCATCCCCGCGATGCCAGTCACTACGGTGCAGAAAATGAGAATGGTGATGATCATGGTGATCATCCGGATGAAGGCATCGCCCAGAGGCTTCATGGCGACGGCGCGTGCGGGGCTGATGACTCCCAGCACAATGGCAACTGCCATGGCGATGAGAACCTGAACCCACAAAGATGCGTAGAAAGGCTTGCTTCGGGGGCTTGCGGCGCGTTCGGCGTCGAATTCAGTTTCGCTTGAAGTGGGCATAGGTTATGTCGAACGGCTGCCGCATTCTCGTTGGATTCGTATCAGGGCACCGGCTTCAGCGACGCCACACTTCCCCCAAAACTGAATCGCGCCTTCAGGGGCTGACACACCGGCTTGCTTCGATGTGGGAACTCAGCGCCTGAAGGCGCATTAACACCGCAGACTCTCGGCATGCCTGAAGGCATGCCCTGATACGAACCACATACCAATCACATACAATCTGATTTCTCTTTTTCTATTTCGCCGGAGCTTCTAGCGTCTTCACCAGCCACGGAATAATCACTTGCTTAAAGATCAGAGGATCTGGCCACACTCCCACTTGGCGCCCCAGATGGCCGCCGCGCGGATTGATCCATGCGTCTTTCGGCACGTCACCTTTGCTCAGGAGAAGCCACTCGTCGTCGATGGGAACCTGAGTGTCGAGCACTCCCGCGATGACGAGCATCGGCGCCATTGGTTTACCCAATAACCCTTCATGTACCAGCGAAAGTTTGGGCATGAATTCTTCCATCTCATCGAGCGAGTGCACGCCTTCCATAATGCTCATCAGCGCCGGCACTTGATCGAAAAGATATTCGCGATTTCCCAGCAACGAGTTCACAATGAAATCTTTTTGAAAGAATTTATCGATCGGCGGAGACTGCGCGCTGCAACCACGCAAGCGCGCGCGCTCGATGATTGCCATCTTCGTGGCCCAATACGCGCCCCAACTCACGCCGTGGATGGCGATGCGGTTCTTATCGATCTCCGGCCGTGATTGCGCGTAGTCGATCACCTTCGACAACACGCGATCCGCCGTTTCGCTCACCTTGATTGGATTTTGTCCGGTGCCCGGACCATCCACGGCAAGGTAGCCGACACCGAAGGGAAGAATCGCGCCAAAACTTTCGGCGAGATCTTCCTTGCGGCTGTCCAGTCCGTTGATCGCGATGACCAGCGGCACCGGACCTTTCGCATTTTTCGGCAGCCGCAGATAAGCGGCGATTTCTTTTCCTTCGAAAGGTATATGGACGACCTCAAGCGGGGGATCCATGAAGCGCGCGTGCGCTAGAAATGCTTCGATGGCTTTTTCATAGGAGCGTTGTTTGCCTGGGGAAGCGGGAATCGGCCAGCGTCCAAATGAATAAAGGTGCCAGGCGCGGACGTAATCGGTATTCGCTTTCGTGGGATCGGATTTCTCGAGCGACTTTGCTGCATTGAAATAACGATCGGCGACGTGCATAAATGCTGCCGCCCATTCGTCCTTATCGCTGGTGTGGATGCTTTCGAAAGCCTCTTTTACATCGGCGGGATCGAGGCCGATCAGCGGGTACTGGCCCACCTCGGCGCGATGAATAGCTTCGACCCTGATCTCGTCAATATTGCGCTCGCGGCGTTCGGAGTTTTGAGCGAAAGTGGTCATCGAAATAAGTATCGAGAATAGCAAGACAAAGACTGCAAAATTACACTGACTGCATATTTTCATTGGTAGGCCCTTTTCTGTCTGCAGCAACAAATATTGCGGCGGTTACAAGAAAGGCCGGACAGAAGCGCGTCCGGCCGCATTGGAATTCAAGTGACCGAACTTCTAGAAAGTGAACTTCAATCCCAGCTGTACGGCGCGGCTGCCGCCGGAACCGATGACGGGGTTGGCTGCGGCGACGTCGGGCGTGGCGCATCCACAACCGAAGGGCTGCACGGAAGGATCGTTCAAACCGAATCCGTTCTGTCCGCCGTAGGGATTGGCAAAGTTCGGATGATTGAGGATGTTAAAAAACTCCGCGCGGAACTGAGCGTGCACGCGCTCTCCGAAATGCCAGTTCTTGGCCACCGAGAGATCGAAGTTTCGGAAGCCGGAGTCGGGAAACGTGTTGCGCGACATGTTGCCGAATTGTCCGAGCGGTGGAGGAAGCATGATGGAATTGCGCTGGGCGTAACAGCCGAACAGGTTCAGCGCGGCCGTGGCGGGACCGGCTGTGCCTCCATCCACTGCCATTGCCTGAGTGACGCAAGCGGGGTTCGAGGCTCCGGCAAAAAACGGAATCGGCGTCGGACCTGACTTGAAGTCAGAGGGCTTGCCGAAGAAGCTCCAACGAATTGGCTCATTTGCGGGTGGACTTACGGGTAGCGGACCCACGCCGCTGGCGTCAGTACCTAAATCGATCGGTCCCCAGAACTGCGGGGTTTGCAGCGTCACGATGGAATTGAGTTCCCAGCCTTCGAGCATCCGACCGTAGCCAGTGCGTCCAGGGATGGCGTAGGTGAGCGAGAGCGTAAAGCGTTGCCGCATGTCAAAGTCACTGTTTCCATATTCTCGTCCAACGTTGTAGGAATCCTGAGGCAGGCCCGCGCCATAACCAAAGTCCCAGTTTGCGCCCACGTCATCCAGCGCGTGGGAGAACGTGTAACCCGCGACCATGCTGAGGCCGTGATAATTCCGCGAATTCAAGGTGACTTGCAATCCGTCGTAGTTCGACCGGTACACATTTGCCATTTGGAAGATGTTGCTTAAGTAAGGGAACTTCTTTGCGTAGGGCTCGGCAGCTACCTCATTCCCGCTGTCAACAGCGCAATTGTCGTAGGCAGGAGCGCTGGCCAGGCAGGCGCTGAGTGAACCAACACCGGTGCCCGTAGTTGTCCAGCCCGAGCCCACTGGCGGCTGATTGATATCCCGAATACCCGTGAGATTTCCGCCGTGATTTCCTACATAAGCAACTTCTAAAGAAAGGTTCGGAGTAAACGCATGTTGCAGGTTGAGCGTCCAGTTCCACACGTAGGGAGTAGTGATGTTGCGGTCCACACTCATGATGGGGCAGGGATTCAAATAGCAGTTTGGCGTCGCGGTGCTTACGTTGTTCCCATAGATCGGAACACCGCTGTCCCATTGCGGCATGCCGGGCGGGATTGCCAAATTGCTGGCTGTAATTGTGCCGCCTGCAGTATCGCCTGCGGCGTCGATGATGGCTCCAGTAGGAACGTTGTTGAGCCCGAAGGCATTGTTGAAGGCGAGAAGAGCTTCCCAATTTATGGTTTCATATACCAGGCCAGCTCCACCTCTTATCACCGTATCTCCTTTACCCGTCACATCCCACGCAAAGCCTAGGCGTGGGGCGAAGTCCTTGTGATCCGGGTTGTAAGGGCCGCTAACGCCGTTCCTGCCAGCCTGAATTAATCCAGTCGGTGAATTCGGATCGAAATTGCCCAGAAGGTTGTGAGCTTCGCTGATAACCGAATTGAATTCATAGCGCAGGCCGGCATTGATTGTCAGAGTCCTGGTGGCGCGCCAATCATCCTGAACAAATCCCGCATATGCCCAGTTGTGAATTTGGCGAATTGGACTGCCAGCTTGAACCGATGCCTTGAAAGGATCGCCGGCAAAAAAATCTTCCAGCGCGGTGGATCCGGCTCCCGTCGGTATGGCCACGCCACCCAGGAAAGTGATGCTGCCTCTCGCGTTGCCGAAAGCGCCGCCGCTTACATCATTGCGGTGAACCTCACCACCGAACTTGAAAGCGTGTTTCCCAACGGTGCGCGAAACATGGTCGATAAACTGCGTGATCGAATCCGGACCTTGGAATTTCGGCCATTTGAAACCGCCCAGGCCGGGTACGAACGCCCCGGCAAAACCAATGCGAGGTAGCCCTCCGGTGTCCGGTCCGCTCACCCCGGTATTCAGGCCGTAAGCAGACGCGGGCGTATCCAGGTCACCGGGCAGCGTGGGCTGATAGAGGCGGTTGTAGCCGACTCTGGCTTCATTCACCCACTGTGCATTCGGAGTCCAGATCCAGTTACCTCCGACCACCTGAGCTCGCGTATGGATGTCGGACCGCCATTTCGATTGCAACTCGGGAAAATCTTCGACGGTCCCGGAGTTGTTGCCGAAGAAGTACATCCCGCTGATGCTGTTGCGTTGGTTGAGCGTGTAATCCACTTTGGCAATTACGTTGTCGACCCCCACTTCGTTGGGGAAGCCTTGCACGACGTTGATCGATTGCGTGTTGTTGATCGGAAAACCGGTGCCGTTGCAGGTCACGGCGCCGCTTCCTGAGACGGTGCAGCCCGAAATCAACTGGCTGGCGTGGCTAATCGGAATATGATTCGCCAGCAGATCGGCGATTGCATTCGGAATGCTATTGGCGCAGTCGCCCGCCACTGAAGTACAGGTCGGCGTTGCGGGAGTGAGTAGACCTACCGTGGTTGGGGTGCTGACGCTATAGTTGTTTCCTACGTCGTAACGCTGGCCTTCGTAAGCACCGAAGAAGAAGGCTTTGTCTTTGATGATTGCGCCGCCAAAACTGCCGCCAAATTGTTCCAGTGTTCGAGGCGTCTTCGCGGCGGGATCGGCGTTGAAATAGTTTCGAGCATCGAGCTTATCGCCATCGCGGCCAAAGGCAAAGGCGGAGCCGTGGATCGAATTGGTACCCGACTTCAATCCAACATTGATGACGGCGCCCGGTTTCCATCCATATTCGGCCGGAGGATTTTCCTGAACGTTAAATTCCTGGATCGCATCGATGGGCAGAATGGTGGCGGAGTCTCCAGCGATACCCGCACCGTTGATGATGCCCTGGCCGGAGAATGGCTCACTATTAAAAAGCCCATCGATGAAATAAGCATTGTCCTCTGCACGCAAGCCGTCGGTACTTGTAGTCGAGAATCCGCCGCCGGGATAACGCATCACGCCAGGACGCAGTTGCAGCAGATTTTCGTAGTTGCGGCCGTTCAGTGGAAGGTCGTTAATTTCTTTGTTGCTGAGCGTTCCGCCAAGAGTTGCGGAAGTTGTATTGACGAGAGGAACTTCCTCCTGGACGACTACCGTTTCTGAAACTTCGCCTGGCTGAAGTGTGAAGTCGGCCCGGACATCCGTGGCGACTTCGATGCGCACGTTCGGCCGTTCGACGGATTTAAAGCCTTTGTCTTCCACGTGAATCTTGTAAGTGCCTGGGGTGAGGTCCGCAGCAACATAAGCTCCAGCCTGGTCCGTCGTGAGTGTTCGCGAAGTGCCGCGCTCGGTGTCTGTGACTACAACAGTGGCGCCCGCGACGGCCGCGCCACTCTGATCGGAAACGCTACCCAGCACGCGACCGGAGGTGGATTGAGCGATCCCAAGCGGGCAGATGGCGAGAAAAAGAAGGATAGCTATAGTAGCGACGTGACCCGCGAACATGGCGGTGCATCGGAATTTCATTGAAGCCTCCGGAAGCTGGTCCGACAGCCATACCATCGAGGCTCAAGGAGTGTCAAGAGAATTCGGGTGCTGGCAATCGCTAAAGCTAACGATTCCAGACTGCCGGGTACGTAAATCTGGCTATCCGGCATGAAACTCTAGCCAAAGTCAAAAGATCTAGAGATCTTGCCAAATTCAAGCGAGATGAGTATGATTCGTGGTCATACCACTATACCTAAATACCAAATATGGCTTTCACGGTCTTTCATACCGCAAAATCTGCGTCTCGCCCGCTGGACCTGCGGTATAGTAGCCAGACCATCACCAGTTTCCCCAAACTGGTTCCTGCGGGAGTAATTCCAATGTACAAAGTTGTGCGAACCTCAAGGTTGTACGAGCAGATCGTCCAGCAGATTGAAGAGTCCGTGCTGAAGGGAACGTTGAAGCCCGGCGATCAACTTCCTGCGGAGCGCGAACTGGCGCAAAGTCTCGGTGTCAGCCGAACTGCCGTGCGTGAAGCTGTGAAAACGCTTCGCGAAAAAGGATTGGTGGAAGCTTATTCGGGTCGTGGAACATTTATCACCGATGGGACCTCGCAGGCGGCGCGTCAATCCTTCGATCTGATGATAAAAGTGGGCCAGCAGGAGGGCTCGCCGCACTTAGCGGAACTGCGCTTGATTTTGGAGCCCGGGATCGCGGCGCTGGCGGCATCACGAATTCAGGAGCCGGAAATTGTCGCAATGCGCGAAGCCGTTGCCGTGATGGATCGTGCCCAGAGAGATCCTGAAGCTTACATCGAAGCTGACCTCGATTTTCACTTAGCGCTGGCTGAAGCGGCGGGGAATCCGCTGATTCTTTCTTTGATCGATTCCATCGTCGGCTTGCTGCGCGAACAACGCATCCGCATCTTCAATGTGGAAGGCGGACCGCAGCGCGGACAGATCCATCACAAACGCATTCTTGAAGCCGTCGAGCGGCACGATCCCGAGTTGGCGAGGAGCACGATGCGCGCGCACCTGGAACAGGTACGGGAAGATTCAAAGGCGCCCTCCGGTCGTCCTTCTCTGCAACATGCAGTGGAAGTGCCGTCGGGCTCCAAAGTCACGTCATAAGTTTCGCAAACCAGTGCGACTGACATTTTGAAGTGGAGGTTCGGGGCGGATGGCGAAACTCGGATTTATCGGCTTGGGAGTAATGGGCGGCCAGATGGTAAACCGGCTGCTGAGCAAGGGCCACAGCGTCATCGGATACAACCGCACGCGCGCTAAGGCACAGTGGCTGGTTGAAAAGGGAATGAAGTGGGCCGATTCACCGCGCGCGGTTGCCAGCGCCTCCGATTTTATCTTTGCCATGGTGACCAATTCGGCTGCCATTGCCGCCATCACCGACGGCCCAGATGGAATGTTGGCCGGTTTGAGCGCAGGGAAGATTTTCATCGACATGAGCACCATTAGTCCCAACGTGAGCCGTGCGCTGGCCGCGAAGGTCCGGGAGAAGGGTGCGGATATGGTCGACTCTCCGGTATCGGGTAGCGTCATCACGTTGCAGGAAGGAAAGCTCTCGGTAATGGTGGGCGGGCGCAGGGAGACATTCGAAAAAGTGAAGCCGCTACTGCTCGATATTGGCCCCAAGGTGACTTATGTGGGCGACAACGGTCTGGCGCTTTCGATGAAAATCGCTGTTAATCTCAGCCTCGCAGTGCAGATGCTGGCGTTTTCCGAAGGTGTGTTGCTGGCTGAGAAGAGCGGTATTGCGCGCGAGACTGCGGTCGATGTGCTTACGCACAGCGCCGTTGCGTCTCCGATGATTCAGTACCGCGGACCGTTCGTCCTGCACCAGCCGGAAGAGGCGTGGTTTGACGTCAATATGATGCAGAAGGATATGGTTCTAGCGATGGAGTTAGGTCGCCAGCTCGACGTGCCGTTGCCCACGACTGCGGTGAGCAATGAGATTCTTACGGCCGCGCGCGGCATGGGCTGGACGAAATATGACTTCGCCTGCATGTTCGACGTGCTAGCGGCAATGTCGGGAGTGACTACACCGGTCACCAAAGGGGGGAAGAAAATATGACGACGGCAACCTCCAAGCGCGACGCGAAACAGGGAGCGACGACGGAAAAAGAAAAATGGTTGCGTGCTTACCGCCAGATGGTGAGCATCCGTTTATTCGAAGAGCAAGTGAATGAAGTGTATACGCGCGCTCTTATGCCTGGACTGGCGCACTTGTACAGCGGCGAAGAAGCTGTCGCTGTGGGAATTTGCGAAGCTCTGCGCATCGACGACTACATTACCAGCACGCACCGTGGCCACGGACACTGCCTGGCTAAAGGTGCATCTCCGGATCGGATGTTCGCCGAGTTGCTGGGAAAAGAAGCGGGGTATTGCCGAGGCAAAGGCGGATCGATGCACATCGCCGATCCCGCAACCGGCAATCTCGGAGCCAACGCGATTGTCGGCGGTAGCGTGGGCATCGCCACCGGCGCGGCCTTTGCCGCCAAGACTCTTGGTACCGATCGCGTGGCTGTCTGTTTCTTCGGAGAAGGCGCGCTTGGGCAGGGCTCACTCTACGAAGTGATGAACCTAGCCCAATTGTGGAAGCTGCCGGTAATTTACGTTTGCGAAAATAATCTCTACAACGAGTACACGCATTATCAGGAAACCACGGCTGGCACAATTCTCGGCCGCGCCACTGCTTTTGGAATTGAAGCCGCCAGCGTCGATGGTCAGGATGTGCGCGCGGTGCATGACGTTGCCACGCGACTCATCAAGCGCGCCCGCTCCGGCGCAGGGCCCGCGTTCTTGCAATGCGATACCTATCGCTACAGCGGCCATCACGTCGGCGATATCAATCGCGAATACTACCGCTCCAAGCAGGAGGAGCATCTCTGGAAGACGGATCGCGATCCCATTCTTGTATTAGCCCGATGGTTGATCGACGAAGGCTATGCCGACTCTGCCGCTCTCGATCGGATCACATCAGAAGTTCGCACCATCATGGAAGATGCCGTGAAGTTTGCCATTGCCGCACCCTACCCAAACGTCGACGAAGTGGAGAAGCACGTTTATGCCTGAGCGCGAACTGACATTTGCGCAGGCCGTGCGAGAAGCTCTGGCCGAAGAGATGCGCCGCGACTCCCGCGTGTGCATCATCGGAGAGGATGTCGCAGAGGCCGGCACGCCATTCAAAGTACTTTCTGGATTGGTGGAGGAATTCGGCGCGAAGCGCGTGGTCGACACTCCAATCTCAGAGGCTGGCTTCACAGGCGTTGCGGTCGGCGCAGCCATGACCGGACTCCGCCCTGTCGTCGACATTATGTTTGGCGATTTTATTACGCTGACCATGGATCAGATGGTGAACCAGGCGGCGAAGGCTTATTACATGTCGGGCGGCCACTGGAAAGTTCCCATGGTGATGCGCACCACGCTGGGCGCAACCCGCCGCTCGGCCGCACAGCATTCGCAGTCACTGCATGCATGGTTCAGTCATGTGCCTGGTCTGAAAGTGGTCTTGCCCTCGACTCCTTATGACGCCAAAGGCCTGCTGAAAGCTGCCATCCGCGACGAAAATCCCGTCGTCTTTTTTGAAGACAAAATGATGTACAAACTCAAAGGCCCGGTGCCCGAGGAGGATTACACGATTCCGCTGGGCGTTGCCGACGTGAAGCGTCCTGGAGATGACATCACTCTTGTCGCGACCAGCAGCATGGTGCAAGTGGCGCTGGGCGCTGCCATCATGTTGGAAAAAGAAGGCATCAGCGCAGAAGTGGTCGACCCGCGAACGACGTGGCCGCTCGATGAAAAAACTTTGATCGACTCCGCGAAGAAAACTTCGCGCGTAATTGTTTTGGATGAAGGCTACGGCCGGTACGGCGTCACGGCTGAGCTCGCGGCCGTGATCGCCGAAGGTGCCTTCTACGATCTGGACGCACCGGTGAAGCGAATGGGAGCGATGCATGTGCCGATCCCGTTTTCCCCGCCATTAGAAGATGCGACGGTGCCGACCGAGCAGACCGTTTTCGATGCAGCTCTGTTAATGTGCAAGCCGTCTTAAAGCTGCGTCATCCTGAGCGTAGCCGCTTTTCAGGCGGAGCGAAGGATCTCGGAGGGATATCGGCGACGTGCGGGGAAGCTTCGGCGGGAGATCCTCATCCGGCTGAACTTCGCCGGGTTTCCGGATGACCGCATCGAGATTTGGGGTTAGCGAAAAGAGCTGGAGGTGTTTTATGGCATTAAAAACTCACGGAACGATGGCCGTCGACTGGGAGCAGCGGATCGATTTCGATCGCTTGCGCCGGGAACGGTTGGCGAAGGCGAAAGCTCTGCTTGCTAAATCTGAGATGGGTGCACTGCTTTGTTTTGATATGAACAATGTGCGTTATCTCACCTCCACGCACATCGGCTCATGGGCCCAAGACAAAGCGAATCGCTTTACACTGCTGCCGCAGAACGATGAGCCGATTCTTTGGGACTTCGGCTCCGCCGCCAAGCATCATCAATTAAATTGTCCGTGGCTCGGCGAACGTTCGCGTCCAGGAATTTCCATGCTACGCGGCGCGATGACTCCGGAGATGGGCCGCGCCGAAGACGTCGCCAAGAAAATTCGTATTGAACTCGAAATGCGCGGCCTGCACAAAGAGCCGGTCGGAATCGACATCATCGAGTTGCCTGTGCTCTTCGCGTTGCAGCGCGAAGGCATCAAAGTGGTCGACGGCCAACAACTCATGTCGAACGCCCGCGTCATCAAGACGCAGGACGAAATTTCGTTGCTCAACACTTCCGCGATGATGGTCGATGCTGCTTACGATGAGCTTTATCGCGCGATGAAGCCGGGCCTGCGCGAGAACGAAGCCGTGGGCCTGGTGAGCAAAGTGCTTTACGATTTGGGTTCCGAATATGTCGAAGCCGTGAACGCAATTTCCGGCGAGCGCTGCAATCCGCACCCGCACGTCTTTTCTGACCGCGTGCTGCGCCCGGGAGATCCCGTTTATTACGACATTTTGCATTCCTACATGGGATATCGCACTTGCTACTACCGCTGCTTCACCGTCGGTTACGCTTCGCACGCGATGGTGGATGCCTACAAGCGCTGCCGCGACTATCTTGACGCGGCCATCGAACTAGTGAGGCCGGGACGGACGACCGCCGAGATCGCCGCCGTCTGGCCTAAGGCAGAAGAATTCGGATTTCCTAACGAAGAAGCTTGTTTCGCGCTGCAATACGGCCATGGCATCGGCCTTGCCATCTGGGAAAAACCAGTGATCAGCCGTCTGGTTTCGTTTGAACATCCCGTAACCATCGAGCCCGGCATGGTGTTTGCGCTCGAAACTTTCTGGCCGTCGACCGACGGCTGGAGCGCGGCGCGCATTGAAGAAGAAATTGTAGTCACTCCTACGGGACACGAAGTAATCACGAGGTTTCCTGCCGAAGAGCTGTTGGTGGCGGGCGCGCACTATTTCACCGTCAACGGACCATTGCCCACTACGCGAGAGACGGAGGCCCCGCCCAGCACGCGTGTGCTCGACATGATCGAGGCCAGCGCGAAAACTGAGCGCGTCGGAGTTTCAGAGTGAAGGTCATAGCGGCAGCCCTCTCGGATAAAACACTATGGCCTTCAGCGTAGTTATGCCCGCTCTCGAGATGGCGCAGGAAACAGGCAAGCTCATTGCCTGGCGAAAGCAGGAAGGCGACCGTGTTTCCAAAGGCGAACCGCTTCTCGAAATTGAGACCGACAAAGCTGTGATGGAAGTCGAAGCGCCTGCGGACGGCATCCTCGCCGGAGTTACGGGTTCGATCGGTGCTGATATTCCCGTGGGTCAGACGATTGCCTGGATCGTTGCTCCCGGCGAGAAGATTCCGACACAGCAAGAATCTGGATCCGCCACTCTGCCGGCAAGAGGAAAGTTGGAGTCGAATGTGGCGCCCGCCGCAGTGAGTGTTGCCGAACGACCGGCTGCTCAGGGTACAAAGATTTCTCCGAAGGCCCGGCGTCTCGCGAAAGAATTAGGCGTGGATATAGCCAGCGTGCGCGGCTCCGGACCTGGCGGCGAGATCCTTGCCTCAGATGTGCAACAGCACGCGGCTGCTCCAGTTGCGACCCCCGCGGAGAACGGTGAGAAATCACGCAGTCTAGAAATCCTGAGCACGCTCGGCCGATTAATGGCCGAACGTACTACGCAGAGTTGGACCAGTGTCCCCCACTTTTTCGTTGTTCGTGAAATCGATGCCAGCGCGCTGAACGAATATCGGCAAATCGAAGCTTCAGAGATCGAGCGCGCTAATAAAATTCGCATCACGCATACCGATCTGCTGGTAGCGCTAACTTCACGCGTATTGCTGAAGCACCCGCGATTGAATTCAAGCTGGACAGCTGAAGGCATTCGTCTTCACGATCACGTGAACATGGGCGTAGCCATTGCGGTGAACGACGGCGTAGTCGCGGCTGTAATCCTCAACGCTCACATTGCGAACCTCGCGGAGATCGCTACTCGACGTCGCGACGTTGCCGAACGCGCGCGGGCCGGGAAGCTGCGCCCCGCTGACATTGCTGACGCGACTTTCACCATCAGTAATCTCGGCATGTATCACGTCGATCAGTTCAGTGCAATCATCACACCGCCGCAAGCGGCTATTCTCGCCGTGGGCAGTATCGTCGACAGAGTGATCGTGGTCGGCGGCAAGCCGGCGGTTCGTCCCATGATGAAGCTCACGCTTTCCTGTGACCACCGTGCCGCCGATGGCGCCCGCGCCGCTATGTTTCTGAATGATCTGGCCGAGGCGATCGGTGCACCCGCAAAGTTTCTGGCGTGAGTTTGCTTCTACTGCATAGCCATTCCTCTGCGTAGCCATACAACTTAAGCTGTATTGAGAGTGCAAAAAACTTACAATATCCTGTAAGAGTTGCGATGCTTCTCACGATAATTGGCCCAGCTTGAAAGCCGCCGTCCTTAAGACCGTCGAACGACCTCTTCAGATCGAAGAAATTGCCAGGCCACAGCTGGCAGCAGACCACGTGCTTCTTCGGGTTCGCGCCTGTGGCGTGTGCCGCACCGACCTGCATATTGTCGAGGGAGAACTCCCGCAACGAAAGAGCCCGCTCATCCCAGGACACCAAATCGTCGGAGATATCATCGATGGCGCCACCGCCGAGTTGCCACTCGGCACCCGCGTCGGCGTCTCATGGATTGGCGGCATTGATGGAAATTGTCCCTACTGTCGCCGCGGCCTGGAAAACCTTTGCGACTCGCCGGTCTTCACTGGATACACCGTTGATGGCGGCTATGCCGAGTATGCCTTGGCCCGGAACGATTTTGTGTTCAGGCTTCCTCCCGAACTTGATGACCTGCACGCGGCGCCTCTCTTGTGCGCAGGCATCATCGGCTTTCGCAGTTTGTGCGTAGCTGGCGTTGAACCGGGCGACCGGGTGGGATTGTTTGGCTTTGGCTCGTCCGCGCATCTGGCGATCGCAGTTTTACGTTCCTGGAACTGCGATGTGTATGTTTCGACGCGCGGCGCTTCGCATCGCCATTTGGCTGCCTCCTTAGGCGCGAAGTGGGTAGGTCAGGAAAGCGACAAGCCTCCCGTTGAACTCGACCGTGCAGTAACTTTTGCGCCCAGCGGCGACGTTGTGATTGCCGCACTTGCCAGCTTGCGCAAAGGAGGCGTTGTCGCCATTAACGCGATTCATCTGGATCGAATTCCTCAATTCGATTACGACCGCCTGCTCTGGGGCGAGCGCCAGATTCGCAGCGTTGCCAATATGACTCGCGAGGACGCTCGCGATTTTCTAAAGATCGCGGCCGACATTAAGCTCCAGCCAAAGGTTAATGTTTTTCCCCTCGAACAAGCTAACCAAGCCCTGGCTGCTGTGAAGAATGATGCGATCGACGGAGCAGCCGTCATCCTTCCCTGAAGCATTTCCCCGTGAGGCCTTGCATTACACTCTTGGGATGAAAAAAATCCACAGCGTTCTTTGCCCTCAGTCTCTGCGCGCATTTTCTCTCATCGTAATTATTACGTGCACTCTGGTTTCGGTTTTGTGTTCGACCGCAACTGCTCAAAAGCTGGCAATCACGTTCGACGATCTACCGCTGAACGGATCACTTCCTCCCGGAGTGACGCGGGTCGAGACTACTAAGAATGTCCTGGAAATCCTGAAGAAACGGCATGTGCCTCCCGTATATGGATTCATCAACGGGAAAAAGCTGGAGGGAAATGAAGATGGCGCGGAGGCTCTGAAAATCTGGGCAGCAGCGGAGCCATTTGGAAACCATACTTACTCACATATGGATCTCGAACAGAATCCGCCAGAGGCCTTCGAGCGCGAGATTGAAGAGAACGAACCGGTGCTTGAGTTACTAAGTGGAGACTCGAAGGATATCTGGCACTGGTTTCGCTATCCGTACTTACATGAGGGCGACACGGTGGAGAAGCGCCGCGCGATAAGGGCCTACTTGAAAGCTCACGGCTACAGAATCGCCCAAGTAACTCTCGACTGGGAAGATTATTTATGGAACACCGCCTATGCACGATGCGTGGCCAAAGGCGATAAGCAATCGATCGAGTGGCTGCACTCGAGTTATTTGAGCACGGCCTCCGAATTTCTCGACCTTGGCCGGCAGCAGGCAAAGCTGATTTATGGGCGGGATATCAACTACGTGCTGCTCATGCATCTCGGTGCTTACAGCAGCACTATCCTGCCAGACGCGCTGGATCTACTGAAGAAGAAGGGATTCAAGCTGGTAACGCTGGAAGAGGCAGAGAGCGATGTGGCCTATGACAGCGACCCGGATGTCGGCTTGCACGATGCCGGCACGCTTCTCGACCAGATGATGCAGGTGAAAGGGTTCAAGTACCCGGAGCACGCCGAGAAGCCTTACAAGCAGATTGAGAGCACCTGCCAGTAGAAAAAATTTCTCCCTAAAACTAAGTGCAAAAGTTTGCGCAGCGAAGAACTGAAAAAAGAGTCTTTGGACTTATTGTCTTTCTTCCGTGCAGCCAGTAGGATGTCGTGACCTTTGGGGGAAGGGTCCAGAATCGTCGTACTCGCACGGCGACACTGGATTCCGGCAGCAGAATTGTACTTCACGATGCCACTTCCAATGGTGGTTAGCGTTCGGGCCATCTCGGGTGGCCTAGACCGGCTCGCCAGGTTCTGCAAGGCAAAGTCCAGGAGGAACAATGCAGAAGCAACCGACGTATTATCCCTCAGCCCACTTCGATCGACCGAGGACAATGGGCCTGAGCCTTGTTGTATTGACCCTAACCTTATGCGCAGCTCTGCCGGCAGCCGCGGCCAGCGGACAGTTCATCGCACACAATACACCGGGCTACGTGAAGACCGCTAAAAACCTGGGGACGGAAGATCCGTCAAAGACTATTGAAGTAAGCATCTGGCTGAACCCTCATAACCGGGCAGAGATGGATGCGGCCGCGCAAGACCTGTACGACCGCGCTTCGCCTAACTACCGTCACTTTTTGAACCGGTCGCAAATTGCGGCGCGCTTTGCGCCGACGGCCGCAGAAGCAAAAACGGTGCAAAGTTTCTTTGAATCGCACAGCCTCAAAGTGGTTAAGGTAGGCGAAAACAATTTCTTTGTGCGCGCACAGGGCACTGTGGGAGACGTGGAAAAAGCATTTCACGTTCAACTCAACAAGTACCAGGTAGGAAATAAGACGATCCGGGCCAACGCGAGCGATCCGTATGTAGACGGAGCCGCGAGCCCACTGGTACGTACGATTTCAGGTCTGGACTCTGGCGAGTATGAACATCCTGCCATGCAACGCGGAGCGAATCTTCCTGCGGGGAAATCTCTGCTAACTAAATCGGCGGTTTCGCCTGCCGATTCGAGCTTCTATTCTTCTGACTGCTTCGATGGAGTGGTCTCTCAAACATTTTCGACCAACAACGACGGCCAGTTGCCCATCGGCACCTACACCGGCAATCACTTAAATCTGCAGAGCCTGACCAGCGCCGGCTGCGGATACACGCCACAGCCGATTCAGACTGCATACAATCTGACCAACCTCTACAAAGAGGGATACACCGGTACGGGACAGACCATTGTCATTCTTGATTGGTGCGGTTCCTCAACCATTCAGGCTGATGCCAACGCGTTTTCAGCAATGTTTGGATTGCCGCTGCTGGGGTCGTCGAATTTCAGCATCATTTACACTCCCACGCCGAGTCTGTGCATTGCTGCGGATCAGACGGAAATCAATATCGATGTGGAATGGGCGCATGCCATCGCTCCCGGCGCCAACATCGACCTCGTAGTTCCGCCCTCGGCGAGCTTTCAGGATGTAAATGAGGCCGAGTTCTATGCCGTGAACTACGGGCTGGGCAACTCCGTCTCGGGCAGCTACGGTTCCGTGGAGTCCCTCACACCCGCTTCCGAACTCGCCACCGAAAACCTGATTTCCGAGATTGCCGCACTCTCGGGAATCTCCACCAACTTCTCATCGGGAGATGACGGTGACTATACCGCATTCGGACTTCCCGCCACTGTGAACGCTCCGGCGGATTCGCCGTGGGCAACGGCCGTTGGTGGAGTCAGTCTGGCACTGAACGCGGATAACTCCATCGCATGGCAATCGGGCTGGGGAAACAACCAAGTTCTGCTGGCAGAGGCTGGATTCGTCCCTGATCCGCCGGAAGAATTTGGTTTCTACGCTGGAGCAGGCGGAGGCCCAAGCAACTGCGCTGTGCAAGATAGCAGCGGAGATTGTCTGGCTGGTTTCCCGAAGCCGACGTTCCAGAAAAATCTGGCCGGAAAGTATCGGCAGGTTCCCGATATTGCCTGGCTGGCAGATCCTTACACCGGAGTGGTGATTGCCATCAGCGTTCCGGGCCAGGTTCCAGAGCAGGTTTGGCAGGTCTGGGGAGGCACAAGCGTGGCCTGCCCGATGTTCGCCGGACTGTGGGCAATTGCCAACCAGGAAGCAGGAGCGCCTCTCGGGCAAGCTGCTCAATATCTGTATTCGATGCCCAAGGGAGCGATCACTGACATTGTTCCTGTGACCTCCAAGAATAATGTTAAGGCTTCGATTGTGGAGTCAACCGGAACCAATAAGTACACGGCCGCTCAGGTATTGGGTGGTACAACGCCTGCAACTCCGGCGAACTTTGTCAGCGCATTGTGGGATTATCCTTCGATAGAAGACACAGCGCTGGTGATTTCGTTCGGAATGGACTGCTCGGCTCTACCCGCAAGTGATTTTGACGGAACGCCGTGCAACAGTTCGACGGCGCTGCACACCAAAGTCGGCTGGGACAACGTAACCGGCATGGGAACCCCGAACGGGAAAGCGTTCGCCGATGCCTTTAAGCCCGCAGCAGCTGTGAAGTAAATCTGGCGCTGCTCAAACCTCGGCCTCCGCCGTCCGTAAGGTCGGCGGAGGTTTTGTTTTGTATCAAGTTTGGCCGAGGGAAGTGCGTGAAGCCCGTGTCCTCTATAATTACGAAACCTCGTATGAGTGCATTTCTTGATCAGATCATCTCGACTACGCGGCGGAAGGTCTCAGAGGCTAAGGCCGCAGCTGATATTAGAGGATTAGAAGAGCAGGGGGAACGGCATGTGCCGCGAGGCTTTCGGCGGGCGCTCGAAGAAAAAAGCCGATCTGGCGTAGCTGTAATCGCGGAATTGAAGAAGGCTTCGCCATCGAAGGGATTGATTCGGGCGGAGTTTTCCGTGAACGGGTTGGCGAAGGAATTGGAAGAGGCTGGCACGGCTGCGCTTTCAGTCCTAACGGATGAGGAGTTTTTTCAAGGTTCCTTGGGGAATTTGCGGAACGCTTCTGCGGCAGTCAAGGTTCCGTGCCTGCGCAAGGATTTTATTGTGGACGAATTTCAGTTATTGGAGGCGCGGGCGAATTCGGCAGACGCGGTGTTGCTGATCGTCGCGGCATTGTCACAAACGGAGTTGACGGAATTGGCGCGCGCCGCTCGCTCGCACGATCTGGATGTTCTGTGCGAGGTACATGATGAGCAGGAGTTGCAACGTGCTTTGAATGCGGGATGCGATTTGATTGGAGTGAATACGCGCGATCTTCGGACCTTTAAGGTGGATCCGGAAACCGCATTTCGGCTGGCGGAGCGGCTTCCGGAAAATATAGTACGCGTGGCGGAAAGCGGGATTCGATTGGGAGAAGACATTGCGCGGCTACGCGACGCAGGATATCAGGCTTTTTTAATCGGAGAATTCCTGATGCGAGCTGAGCGGCCTGGAGTGGCGCTCCAAGAGCTAATCGCGGGAGTCCCGACTCGCGTTTAAAAAACTGACAGTCGGGCGTGTGACAATTTACGGACAACTTTTTTCATGACTTGGGTAAAAATTTGTGGAATGACGAATTTGGAGGACGCGCTTACTGCGGTAGACGCGGGAGCGGATGCCGTGGGGTTTGTGTTTTATGAGAAGAGTCCGCGGAATATTAGCGTCGAAGCGGCGCGGGAGATTGTGAAGAAGTTGCCGGAGGGCGTGGAGAAGGTGGGAGTGTTCGCCGGGGCCTCGATCGAAAACGCTGCTATGGCGGGACTTCGAGCTGGGCTGGATGCACTCCAGGTTTATCTGTTCAGCTATCTCAACTCAGCGGCTGGAGTAAGTTTGCAATCGAAAGCGATGGGGAGCGCCGGCTTGAAGGTCTATCCAGCTCTGCCGGTCGCTGTTTTTTTAGGAGCGGGATCGAAAAATGTGGCCGGCTTTGTGCGAGACCGTCCTGTTGGAGTGTTTGACACTCTAATCTTAGATTCTGGCAGTTCACGGCTGCAGCCCGGTGGCACCGGTAAGGCGTTCAGCTGGCAAGAGGCGGCGAGCGCTGTTGAAAGCCTAAGCCGTTACCAGAGGATTGTGATTGCTGGCGGTCTGACCCCGGAGAATGTCAACCGGGCGATGGACATTCTGAATCCAGGGGGTGTCGATGTGTCTTCCGGCGTGGAGGCGCGGCCGGGAAAAAAAGATCCGGCAAAGGTGAGGGCGTTTGTGAAAGCGGCGAAAGCAGCAGATTGGAAAGCGAGCTAGAGATGGCTACGGTTCCGAAGGCGGTCAAAATCAAGATCCCCACTCTTGCCGCTAACGCGACAAAGCTGAGGCACGCTCCGGTGTCGGTTCGCATAAATGAACCCGGCCGATTTGGCGTCTACGGTGGGCGCTATGTTCCGGAAACTTTGATCGCCGCTTTAGAAGAACTGGAATGCGAATATGAGAAGGCTAAACGAGATCCAAAATTCAAGAAACGGCTGGAAGATTTGCTTCGGACGTACGCCGGTCGTCCTACGCCGCTTACATTTGCGCGCCGCCTCACGCAGAAGTTGGGCGGGGCAAAGATTTATTTAAAGCGTGAAGATCTGCTGCACACCGGGGCGCACAAGATCAATAACTGCCTGGGGCAGGCGCTGCTAGTGGAGCGCATGGGCAAGCGACGCGTGATCGCGGAGACGGGAGCTGGCCAGCATGGCGTGGCCACGGCAACAGTGTGTGCGCTTCTGGGATTCGAGTGCGTCGTCTACATGGGCACCGAAGATATGCGGCGGCAGGAGTTAAATGTATTTCGCATGCGGCTGCTGGGAGCAGAAGTGCGCGGAGTGGAGTCGGGCTCGCGCACACTCAAGGATGCCATCAATGAGGCCATGCGCGACTGGGTTACGAATGTGCGGACCACACATTATTTATTGGGCAGCGTACTCGGAGCGCATCCCTATCCCACCATGGTGCGGGATTTCCATCGTGTGATTGGGCGCGAGGCGCGGGCACAGATTCTGAAAGCGGAAGGAAAACTGCCGGCGGCGATCATTGCCTGCGTGGGTGGAGGATCGAACGCGATTGGAATTTTCTACGATTTTATAAAAGATAAAAAAGTTCTCCTGATCGGCGTGGAAGCCGGCGGTCGCGGCGAAGCGCTCGGGGAACATGCAGCGCGGTTCCGCGGAGGCTCTCCGGGAGTTTTACAAGGCACATATTCTTTTGTCTTGCAAGATTCAGCCGGGCAGATTGCCAATACGCATTCTGTTTCCGCTGGCCTGGATTATCCATCGATTGGGCCAGAGCATGCGGCATTGCGTGACGCAGGGAGGGCAGAGTATGTGCCCGCATCCGACGCAGAGGCGCTGGAGGCGACCACTTTGCTGGCGCGAACCGAGGGCATCATTCCGGCCCTTGAGTCAGCGCATGCCATTGCCGAACTTGTAAAGCGAGCGCCCGGTATGAAAAAGTCAGATGTGGTGATTGTGAATGTTTCCGGGCGTGGAGATAAAGATATTGGGATTATGCGGGAAAGCTTGCAACTCGATCAGTAATTGATGATTTGTGATTGCTGATTGCAAAAACCGCAGCGGCAGATTCCCGAAGTTTTCAATCATCAATCAGCAATCATAAATCAACAATTTCTCTTCATGCCTTTATCCTTTTACAAGAAGCCAGCGCTGGTTGTATATGTGACCTGCGGCGATCCGGATCTCGCGACCACGCGCGCGATCGTGCTGAATGCGATCGAAGCTGGAGCGGATGTGATTGAGCTCGGCGTGCCGTTCAGCGATCCGGTGGCGGATGGTCCGGTGATTCAGCGGGCCAGTGAACGCGCCCTGAAGCACGGGACTACGTTGTCGCAGGTGTTGACCCTGGCTGCCGAGGTGCGGCAGCAGGCACAATCCGCGGGCCTAGTTGTGTTTTCATACTTGAATCCCATCCTGCGGATGGGAATAGAGAAGTTTTGCAAAGTGGCGCGGCATGCGGGAGTGGACGGAGTACTGATAACCGATTTGCCTGTGGAAGAAGCGGACGAGTATCTTCGAGCGATGCATGCGCATGACTTAGCGCCGATATTTCTGGCAGCCCCTACGAGCCCGGACAAGCGCCTGCGGCGAATTGCGCAGGCGTCACGTGGATTTGTATACGCCGTTTCGCGCACCGGAGTTACTGGAGCGCGGCAGCAATTGGCGGCGGACGCTGAAAAGCTGGTGCGGCGATTGCGACGCATGACCAAGCTGCCGGTAGCGGTGGGATTTGGAATCTCGACTGCAGAACAGTTTGCCGAAGTCGGCAAGTTTGCCGATGCGGTGGTTATAGGCAGCGCAATTGTTGAAATAGTTGAGCGTAATCGGGGCCGGGAAGCGGAAGCCGTTGGCGAATTTGTAGCCAAGGTTACAGCACCGAGCCGGCTGCCTGCCGTTTAGAGATTGAAAACTGTAAGTGAAAAAAGCGCAGCACACTGGCTTTCATGGACATCGCAGATTGGCGAAAGAAAATTGATGAGTTGGACCGTCGGCTGGTCGAACTGCTGAGCGAACGCGCTCGGGCGGCGGTTGAGATTGGGCGATTGAAAAGAGACACGAATTTGCCAGTCTACGAGCCGGATCGCGAACGAATTGTGTTTGAGAATGTCCAACAAATGAATCCTGGTCCGTTGCCGGGGCGCGATCTGGTGCGGATTTATGAACGGATCATGGATGTGATGAGGAATATTCAGAAAGAAGGAATCGGTGTGAAGGAGGAAAACACGAAAGCCGAGACCGAACTGGATTCGAAAGTGAATGATTGAGCCCGTTGTTCAGGGTGGCATTCGGAGAAGTGGAAACGAAATCCGGATTCTTCGCTTTGCTCGGAATGACATGCAGTAGCGGCAAGCTAGAAGCAGAGTACTTCTATGATTGTGGCGATGCAGGAAATAGCCAATGAGACCCAGATTCAGCAGGTGATCGAACACCTGGTGAAGATTGGATTCGAAGTGCACCGCTCTACCGGTGCGCGGCAAACCGTGCTGGGCGCGGTGGGAGCGGGCATCGATTTCGATATTCGTAATCTGGAGCTATTGCCCGGAGTGCAGGAAGTTCATCGCATCAGTTCTCCATATAAGTTGGCGGGGAAAAGTTTCCGGCCGGAAGGGACGATCGTCAAGCTGGCAAATGGGGTCGACATTGGTGGAAACGAAGTCATCGTGATGGCCGGCCCATGTTCGGTGGAATCGCGGGAACAGCTGTTCGCAACGGCCGAAGCGGTCTGGAAGGCTGGAGCAAAGGTGTTGCGCGGCGGAGCGTTCAAGCCGCGGAGTTCTCCCTATTCGTTTCAGGGTCACGGAGAAGACGCGCTGAAGTTGATGCGGGAGGCGGGAGAAAGATTTAAGTTGCTCGTGATCAGCGAAGTCATGGAGATCTCGCAAATCCCGATGATGCTTCCCTACGTCGATATTCTGCAGGTGGGGGCGCGGAACATGCAGAACTTCAATCTGCTGCGCGAACTCGGCAAAGTTCGCAAGCCGGTGCTGCTGAAGCGCGGAATCGCGGCGACATTAGAGGAACTGCTGCTCTCGGCGGAATACATTATGGCGGGCGGGAATTACGACGTCATCCTATGCGAGCGTGGCATTCGTACATTCGAAACTTATACTCGGAACACGATGGATATTTCGGCAATCCCGATTATTCATAAGCTGTCGCATTTGCCAATGACAGCCGATCCATCGCACGGCACCGGGCGCCGCGATAAAGTCGCTCCTATGGCGCGGGCGTCAGTGGCCGCCGGAGCGGATGCCTTGCTGATCGAAGTGCATTGCGATCCCAATAAGGCATGGTCCGATGGAGCGCAGTCGTTGTTTCCCGAGCAATTCGCAACGTTGATGGATGAGCTGCGGATGATTGCGCCAGCGGTGGGGAGACAAATTGCGTAGTCTGCTGGCGGAAGAGAAAAGCGGCAATTGTTGATTTCTGATTTCTGATGGCTGATTAAAAATCATTTCGCCGATTGGTTTTAAATTAAATCAGAAATCAACAATCAACAATCTGCTGGTACCTCTGGTCTGCGTAATCAAACCTAATGCCAATCAGGCAAATCACGATCATCGGGACGGGCTTAATTGGCGGCTCGTTTGCGCTGGCGCTGCGAAAGCGGCGATTCCTCGGGCGTATTGTGGGCTGCGATCGAGAGTCGGCATTGAAGCGCGCGAAGATGTGCGGCGTGATTGACAACGGATTCTGCGAGCCCGCCGATGCTGTCCGCGGCAGTCAGTTGGTAGTACTGGCGACCCCGGTTTTGGCGATTGTGGATTTGATTGGACGATTGGGTCCGGCATTGCCCGCGAGCACGCTGCTGACCGATGTGGGAAGCACGAAGGCGGCGGTAGTTCAACAAGCGCTGAATGTGTTTGGGAAAAATGCCGGACAGCGTTTTCTGGCTGGGCATCCGATGGCCGGAAAAGAAAACAGCGGAGTCGAGTATGCGGATGCCGACTTGTTTCACAATGCAGTTTGGTTTCTCACCCCGTTGCCGGGACAGAACTTGCACGGAGGATTATTCGCGGAGTTTGCGGGTTGGATTGATCAGATTGGCGCGCGCATTGCGATGTTGCCTCCGGAAGAACACGACCGGCTTTGCGCCTGGATCAGCCATCTGCCGCAGATGATTTCAACCGCGCTGGCGGCGGCTTTGGTGGAGGAGTTTGGAGATGAGGCGCGATTGCTTCCGGCTGGCGGACGCGCCTTGCGCGAGATGACGCGGATTTCCGCAAGTCCATATTCGATGTGGCGCGACATTGCCATCAGCAACCAAAAAAATCTCGCGGATGCGTTGTCCAAAGTGGAACAACGACTGGCGCATATTCGGGAGAATCTTGCGACTCGCCAACTTGCCGAGGAATTTGAACAGGCGCATGAGCTGAAAAAGAGTCCAGGAAGAAACTAGAACCAAGCGATGGCAGATCGTTGACCGTCGACTAAGCATCGGCTGAGGAGGAATTTGAATCAGCAATCAAAAAATCAACAATCAGCAATGGGGGCTCTCTGCTTTGCGTGGGAATTTCAGCTAAAATGCGGACGCTATGAATAAAGCTGTGGGGAGCGCAGACGAGGCGATTCGCGATGTCGGCGACGGTTCAGTCATTATGCTGGGCGGATTTGGGCTGTGCGGAATTCCGGAAAATCTGATTCGCGCGCTGGTGCGGAAGGGATCGAAAAATCTCACGACTATGAGTAACAACGCTGGAGTGGACGGCTTCGGCGTCGGTTTGCTGCTGGCAGCCGGTCAGATTCGGCGGCACGTTGGTACCTACGTGGGTGAGAACAAGCTTTTAGAGTCGATGGTGCTGACGGGGAAAGTCCAGCTTGACCTCGTGCCGCAGGGAACGTTCTCCGAGCGCATTCGCGCGGCCGGGGCGGGCATTCCGGCATTCTTCACGCCTACCGGCGTTGGTACCATGGTCGCGGAAGGAAAAGAGACACGAGAGTTCGACGGACGGATGTACGTGATGGAGCGCGCTCTCCACGCGGATTTCGCATTTGTGAAGGCCTGGAAAGGGGATCGCATGGGCAACTTGGTTTACCGCAAGACGGCGCGGAATTTCAATCCCATGATGGCGACTGCAGCCAGGGTCACGATCGCTGAGGTTGAACACCTAGTGGATGCTGGCGAGTTGGACGCGGACTCGATTCATACGCCTTCAGTCTACGTAAAGAGGATTTTTCAAGGAGAGCTGTACGAGAAGAGAATTGAAAAGCGGACGCTAAGGAAAGTTGGTTGATAGCACCGGAAATCCAGTACCGAGTATCCAGTACCCGCCACTGTGGGCGACAGCAATGAATAAGCCAGAAAAAGATATTGAGAAGCGTGAGCGGATCGTGAATCGTATTGCGCGTGAATTGCGGGATGGGTTCTATGTGAACCTCGGCATCGGCATGCCTACGCTGATTGCAAATCACGTTCCTCCGGGGATGGAAGTTGTTCTGCAATCCGAGAATGGGATGCTCGGCATCGGCCCCTATCCGGCGGAGGGTGAGGAGGACTGCGACTTGATCAACGCGGGGAAAGAGACCGTCAGCGAAATGGCGGGAACGTCATATTTTTCGAGTGTGGATTCGTTTGCCATGATCCGCGGCGGCCACATTGACTTGAGCGTGTTGGGCGCAATGGAAGTGGATGAGGAAGGCAATCTGGCGAACTGGATGATCCCGGGGAAGATGGTGAAGGGCATGGGCGGCGCGATGGACCTGGTCGCCGGAGCGCGCCGGGTGGTGGTGGCGATGGAGCACACGACGCGCGAAGGTGCGCCCAAAATTTTGAAAAAATGTACGCTGCCGCTTACTGGCGTGAAAGTCGTGGATACGATTGTGACGGAAATGGCCTACATTCGGGTGACGGATCGCGGCTTGGTGCTGGAAGAGGTGGCGCCGGGATTGACGGCAGAGGATGTGCAGCGCGCGACGGAGGCTAGGCTGGTGGTCAGTGAGAGTTTGAAAATGATGGAGAGTTAGCACTCTGGCCCGCAACCAGGCAGGCCGGGGTCATCCTGCTCGTCTAAATTCGAAACGGCGCTGCCAAGAGTCTGAACGGCAGAGTGATCGCGAGGAAGACAACTTCCAGAACTCCATGAACTGCGACGCCTACAATCCGGAAGGGCAGCAGCAACAGCCAGATGAATGGGTAGGCGACCAGCGCCAGCAGCGCCAATGGCCAGCAGATCACAAAGAGCAGGCACCATAGGAGGAAAGTAAACATGTGGGACCCTCCTTCTTTTCCTTCCAATTAATGGTACGGACATAAAGCGGGAAAAGTTCCGTCTGAGAATGGCTCGCGGCAAAGGCGGTTGTGAGAAAGGCAGGGATCCTTCGACTGCGGTTGCGCTTCGCTATCGCGAAGCACAATCCTCGCTGAGGATGACAAGTACTCAGAATGACCGACCAATGGCGTTATTCGTAGCGCAATGCTTCGGCAGGCAGGGTCCTCCCAGCGGACCAGGAAGGGTAAATCGTGGCGATAAATGAAACTCCGATCGCGACAATGGCGACCAGCAAGCCATCCATGGGTCGCGGTGCGAAGGGAACGTAGTCGATGGAGTAGACCTCGGGAGATAGGGAAATAATGTGGTAGTGCCCGCCGGCATACGAGATCGCGTAGCCTAGTAAGAGGCCAATCGCGGTTCCGATCACTCCGATCAGAACTCCCTGAGCAATAAAAATGTTTCGCACCTGCGCCTTGCGCGTGCCCATCGACATCAGCACTGCGATGTCTTTGGTTTTTTCCATCACCATCATGATCAGAGAAATCAGGATGTTCAGTGCGGCGACAAAGACGATGAGTCCGATGGTGATGAATGTGACTAAGCGTTCCAGACGCAGCGCGTGGAACAGCGCCTGGTTCTGCTCCATCCAATTCGTGGTCATGAAGCCTTTGCCAGCCGCCTCTTCGAGTTCGTGAGAAACTTGATCCGCTTTGTAGATGTCGTCGATCCTGAACTCGATGACGGAGATCAGATCGTCGAGCCCGAACAGGCGTTGAGCGTCGGAGAGGCGGGTGAAGGCCCACGAAGAATCGTAATCGTAGAAGCCGGAGTTGAAAATTCCTACTACGCGAAAGCGGCTGTACTTCGGCACCATACCGAAGGGAGTCAGCTCGCCTTGCGGGCTAGTCACGAGGACGACAGAGCCGACGGTTGCGCCCAGGTTGTCTGCCATATCTTTGCCGAGAATGATCGGTGGCATGGCAGCAACGCGTGCGTGAACGCCGGCAAGAGAATCGGGTGATTCGTCTGATTCAGTGGCTTCCCCTTCTGCCGAATTTGTCTGCGTCTCAGGGTGGTCAGAGTTTTGCTCAGCTGCTGGAGGTGTTTCATCGAGAGCCGCGGCTGAACCTTCTTTAATTGTGTTGAGGAGATCGCCAATTCTTCGCTCGTCGGCTGGAATCATGCCCTTCAGCACAGCACCGCGAGCGCGAGGTCCGCGAGAGATGAGCACTTGCTCGAAAATCGCCGGAGCGGCAGCGACGACATGCGGCTGTTTGGACAGACGCTCAAGCAGTGGAGGCCAATTTTTAATGCCGTCATCGGCTACGCGTAGTAGGCTGATATGCGAAGTGGATCCGATGAGACGCTCCTGCAGATCCTGACGAAAGCCGTTGTTGATGGCAAGCGCGACGATGAGCGAAGCCACGCCAGCGGCTACTCCGACAATCGAGATGCCGGTAATAATGCCGATGAATGCCTGCCGCCGTTTCGCGCGCAGGTAACGGGTCGCGATGAAGAATTCGAAGCGCATGCTGGCTTTTATCTGTCTGCTCTCAGCTCTTGGCCAAGTCGGATTATAACTATTGCTTGGTTTGCGTGCGGATTGTCACAATTAAAGCTTCAACGCAGAGAGCGCTGAGAACGGCCGCGGAGTGCGCAGAGGGAGAGCTACTCGGGTGGGCAAACTCATATGATTATTTTCGGAAGGACGGCAGGCACGTTCGAGCGGTATTGCCGATATTTTTCTCCGAACCTCTTCTCCAGTTCTTTATCTTCCATCTTAATCATGACTGCGCCGGTAACAGCCGCGAACGCTGTCAGCGCCCAGCAGACTGCCAATCCCGTGCCTAGACTCCAGGCCAGCATCTCGCAGAGGTGGCCGAGGTAAACCGGATGACGCACGCGCGCGCGAATTCCATCGGTAGCGAGGTGTTGTCGCTTTTGTCCGCGGAGCAGTTCAGGCAATCCGCCCAGTTGAGCCAGAGTGAAGTGGTCGTGAGAGAGTTTGTAGAGTAAGAATCCAGAGCCGAACAATCCAACCGCCGGAATCCAAGTCCAGTGCCCTTGGTAAAGCACTACGCCGCGCCAGGGGGCAGTGATCGCTGCTGAGGCCGCCCACATTCCGATCCATACCGGCAGCAGAGTCCGATAAGGCGACCGTTTTCGCGAACGCCAAAAATCCGCTCGCGGATGAATCAGCAACCAAAACGCCGGGATCGTGGAGTAGACGACGCAGGCAATCCACGCGACGTCTCGCAACAATAATCGCATAACTGGATTCTAGCGCCCAGCGCCCGCGTGCCACCGATCATGCAAGTGCTATCGTTCTATAGCCATGAGAAGATCACATTAGACATCGATGCCGCCCCTCGACGATTCCAGAGCTGGACGCATTGCATTCACGCATCCCGATTTCGTCCTGTTCGAAATCGCGCGTTTCCTGATTGTGACTGCGGTCGAAATGCAGGCGGTCGCCGTGGGATGGCAGGTCTATGACATCACCAAGCGTGCCCTCGACCTTGGGTTGGTCGGTCTGGCGCAGTTTCTTCCAGGCATTCTACTTTTTCTTGTTTCCGGTCACGCTTCTGACCGGTTCGATCGGCGCAAAGTTCTCGGAACTTGCTATGCCGGATATGCGGTTTGCTCCGGCCTGCTGCTGGTTTTGGCCATGCGTAGCGGGCACACAGTTCTTCCAATTTATCTGGTACTGATTTTGCTGGGCATCGTCCGCTCCTTCAACGGAACCGCGAGCCGCTCGATTTTGCCGCAATTGGTTCCCGAAGAACATTTCTCCAATGCAGTGGCGTGGAATGCCACCACATTTCAGGCTGCTACGATTATCGGGCCCTCTCTAGGCGGGATTCTGTACGCCGCGTTTCGCGGACCATCCGCCGTCTATGGGACGGCTGCGGTTACCGCTGTGGGTGCGTTGGTTTCCGCCTTCCGCATTAAAACGCGGCAGCAAACGCGCCGGCGTGAACCCATGACGTTGAAGACGGTCTTTGCCGGATTGCACTTTATCTGGCGGGAAAAGCTAATCCTGGGCGCGATCTCACTCGATCTGTTCGCGGTACTTCTGGGCGGCGCAGTTGCCCTGCTGCCCGTGTATGCGCGCGAAATTCTTCACACCGGCCCATGGGGATTAGGTTTGCTGAGAACGGCTCCTGGCGTGGGTGCGGCCGTGATGGCCGTTGCGCTCGCGCACTGGCCGCTTCGAGGGCGCGCTGGCCCATTACTGCTGTGGTCGGTGGCTGGATTCGGTGTCTGCACCATTCTTTTTGGGGTCTCGAGCAGCCTCGTCCTTTCGATGATTTCGCTGATCTGCCTCGGCGCGGCCGACATGGTCAGCGTGATCATCCGCGCCACGCTGGTGCAGTTGCGCACGCCCGATGAAATGCGCGGGCGAGTTATGGCGGTAGACATGGTGTTCATCGGCACATCCAACGAACTCGGACAGTTCGAATCTGGATTGACGGCGCAGTGGTTTGGTACTGTCCCAGCCGTGGTGCTGGGAGGCGTCGGAACAATGCTGGTGATTGCGCTCTGGGCGTGGATATTCCCTGATCTCCGTCGTCTTGGTTCGCTCGACGATTTAAAGACGGCTCTAGCGGAAAGCGACATGGAAGAGGGCGAAGGACTGACGTGAACGCCGACTCATGAGTTGTCCATGCGGTCGAGCAACTTCACTTACCCCGAATCACCGTTTTAGCGGCGCCCATATTGTCATAGCGGTCGTAAACGCGAATCACGACTACGTGCTCTGAAGAAGCAGCGCCGTCTTTGGTGGCTTCGGGCGTAGCCTTGAAATCGTAATTCTCGGTTTTGGCGTCGGAGAGTTGACCGACCGGTTCTACATACTTCCAATCGCCGGCATCCACAGAGTATTCGGCGCGTTTGATGGGAGAAAAACCATCCACGGCGCGGAATGTGACGTGAATCTGATCGCCTTCTGCAGTCGCCGACAGATTCTCAATGCGTGGCGGCGTTGTATCCACTTCGAAGCGGCGGCTTTCCTTCGATGCGGTCAAGGCTTCGCCGGGCGAGTGGGATGGAGCATCGGATGCTACCACCTTTACGACGTAACCGCCGTCGGGCAACAGGCTGGCATCGAAAGAGTATGCCTTGTCGGTGACATCGTCCTTCAACAGCAGCCAATGCTTCTGGCCATCGCCGCGGTAGTAGATGGAGTAAACGAGCTGGTCGTCGTTGTCGTCATGCGCACTCCACTTCACGCCGATGGAATCGCGATCATGGGAGCTCGGAGTGGGAGCTTCGAAATGTGAGCCTGACGTGCTCGAGGAGTCGGATGCCAAGCCACCCGTGACTTTTGGCAATGGCTGATATTTCACACCTACCTGCACGGTGACGTCGTCGATCTCCGGTGCAACGTTTTTTGGTAGATAATTCAGCGCCACGCTATCCACAAGAGGTGCGGGGTTGCCCGCATGTAATACCGCCTTCCACTGCGCGTAACGTGCCGCTGGAATTCCAGTCTCGTCGTCCTTTCCCAGATCGATCTTTTTCCACGCGCTCCAGTTGCGGTCGGGATTATCTACGTTGCCGCTGCGGGCAAAGAGATCGACGTTGCCTGCACCGCGAAACTCAACGCGTCCCCAGCGTGAAAAGATTCTGGCATCGAAAACGTCGCTCTCGTATGTGCCTTGCGCTTCCGGGCCCGGGCCCAGCACAAACAGCTTTCCCAAATTGCTAGTCGCCGCGTAAATTCCGCCGCCCGGCGCCTTGGCAAAAGCTGTCACTTGCGAAGCTGCCGCTTTGAGCAGATCGGAAAAATCGTCCAGACCGGTGATGGCAAAAATGTGACCTCGATTTCCCGTGCCCGCCAACAGATGTTCCTGGGAATCAAAACCGAGCGCATAAACGATATCTTCGCGAGATGTCCATAGGCGGGTTGGCGACCCATCGGGAGCGATACGGTAGACGTCGGATCCACCGCTCGGCCCGCCGCCCGGAAATGGAAATGGACCGGTAATCGAGGGAGCAGTGGGCGCAGTAGTAATTGTCATGCCTGGAACCTGGGGCGCGCCGGCTCCCGGGGTACTCGAAGCCATTGATAAGAGAGCAGCCATGCCCGGAGAACTGGCTCCGCTTCCGCCTCGCTTCTCGCCAACTGCCGCCGCGTAGATATTTCCCTCACGGTCCAGTGCCAGAGCTGTAATCTCCTTCTTGGGCGCGCTGTAAAGCACAAAACCTTCGCCTGCAGGAGAAATGCGGTAGATCAGCCCACTGCCATCCGAACCGGCGATGAGGTTCTGCTGCGCATCAAATGCCAGCACTCGGATGTGAGTTTCGTCGCTTTTGAAAAAAACGGAATGTTCGCCTTTGGGCGTGACCCGGAAGATTTCGCCGTGATCCCCGGTAGCAACGTACAAATTGCCGGACTTATCCAGAGCCAGGTCCCAAATATATTTCGTGCCCGGCTCGAAATAGACGGAGGAACTCCACGAAGCGTCGACGCTGGATTTCGAACTGTCTCTTTCAGAAGCCACTGCTTGCGACGCCTCGGTTTTCGCAACTTTGGAAGCTGGCTTGTGCTCGATTTTGTATACCTTGCCATCCGGAGCGGTCGCCGCATAGATCGTCCCCGCCGGGCCAATCTGCAGAGCTTGCACTTGCAGTTCTTTGGGCTCAAAAATGATTGTCGCTTGACCATCCGGAGTAATACGGTACACGCGGGCCGGTGCGCCCGCCGCGGCATATACGTTGCCTGCGCCATCAGCCGCGATCGCCCAAATGTAAGTGGAAGGCGTGGCATAAAGGCTCTTGAAAGTAGGTGCCAGTTCCAGGCCGCCGGAACTGCGAATGGCCACGCCTGTAGCCGTGCCTTTGATCAGCTCATCGAATTTCGATTGTTCCCAGGTGCGCGTACCCTCGGCAAATGCCGTCATAACTAGACCGGATCTGCTGCAGTTGGAAAGAAGAAAAGCAGTGAGAAGAAGGAAGAAAAACTTTCGCGCGCTGTGCAAAATCAGACCTCGAAACTTCGTCGTAACGATAAAGTGATGCGGATAAATTCAGGGTACCATGGGCCGCAGGTTCGGAGCGAAGGACCATGCCTTGCGCAGGTCGCGCCGAAGGCGGATTCTCCATGGTATCGTAGACTTTGATGGATTCCCCGCGCCAGGATTTGCTCAGCCTGCTCGCCTACAAGTCTTTCCGTTTGGGCGACTTCAAGCTTTCTTCGGGCGGCACCAGTGACTACTACATTGATTGCCGCATCACTACTCTGGATGCCAAGGGCGCGCGCCTGACCGGGCAAGTGTTTTCCGACGCGATTCGTCAGCGGCGCTGGAATCCGCAAGCGATCGGCGGTCTTACGATGGGCGCTGACCCCATTGTAGTAGCCGTTTCAATAGTAAGCGGTGAGCTGCAGGGATTTCTGGTGCGTAAAGCGGAAAAGCAGCACGGGACGGGACAGCGCATTGAAGGCTTTCGCGAGAAAGGGGCGCGGGTGGTGATCGTTGACGATGTTTGCACGACTGGCGCCTCTACCATACAGGCCATTGAGGTTGCTCGCGAATTCGGATTCCAGGTTGTAGGCGTCATGTGCCTCGTGGAGCGCGAAGAAGCTAAGGGACGTCCCAGCGTGGAGAAAGCCGCAGCCCCGGCTCCTTTCGTATCCATCTTCACGGCGAGTGATGTACGCGCCGAGCACATTCGACAGACCGATGATACTCAACCCTCAATCTTTGCTGTGGCCGCGACGTGTGAAGTCTGCGGCCACCCTGCAGTGACCAACAAACCTCGAAACCTTTGCGAGGCTCACAAAAACTGATAGAAAGTCCTATAACTCTTTCATGATCCAAACTCTTGAATGGACGGAAAAAGGCGTGCGCTTCATCGACCAGACGAAGCTGCCCACCGAAGAAGTCTACGTCGTTTGCAAAACTCACGAGCAGGTTGCCGATGCCATCCGAACGATGGTTGTACGCGGAGCCCCGGCAATTGGCGTGGCTGCCGCTATGGGGATTGCGCTCGGCGTAAAGGACTCGAAGGCCGAAACGGTTGGCGACCTGAAGCGCGATCTCGACCAGATCTGCGACAACATAGGTAAGACCCGGCCTACGGCGGTCAACCTTTTCTGGGCGATCCGCCGCATGCAGGAGAAGTTCGAGCGCCTGCGCGTTCGTCCCATTGCGCAAATCAAGCAGGAACTGGCTGAAGAAGCCAAACGGGTGCACGCCGAAGATATTGCCGCCAACCAGGCAATGGGGCGTCACGGCGCCACGCTGATGCCCAGCGCGGGCGGTGTCCTTACACATTGCAATGCCGGCGCCCTGGCTACGGCCGGCTACGGGACGGCGTTGGGAGTCATCCGTGCCGCGGTCGAGCAGGGCAAGAAGATCCATGTCTATGCCGACGAGACCAGGCCATTTCTGCAGGGCTCCCGTCTTACCGCCTGGGAGTTAATGAAAGACGGCATCCCAACCACCGTGATTTCCGACAACATGGCAGGAGCCACGATGAGACAGGGCAAGATCGGAGCCGTGGTTGTGGGAGCTGACCGCATCGCCGCCAACGGAGATGTTGCCAATAAGATCGGCACCTATAGCGTGGCCGTTCTCGCCAAAGAGAATGGTATCCCGTTCTACGTGGCCGCGCCCATTTCAACCGTGGACTTAGCTTGTGCTACCGGTGACCTGATCCCAATCGAGCAGCGAAATGCAAAGGAAGTCACCCACATCGCCGGGAAACAGATGACTCCCGACGGCGTGTCTATCGAAAATCCGGCATTTGACGTAACTCCGGCAAAGTATGTGACCGCCATCATCACCGAGAGGGGCATCGCCCGCGAACCTTACCCGGAGTCTCTGGCCAGGCTTGCTGGCAACGAGGTCAAAGTCGAAGTTTAGCGGTTGGCTGTTTGGCGGTGACGGTTGTCACATCGCTGCCCTGCCGGTTCGAGTAGAGTTTTCACAGGCATCTTGGATATTCGGACCTCGGCTGCATCAAACCTTTATGCCCACTTGGGCAATGGTTCAAACGGGCCATGTCGAGCCGCGTAAGACTGTGAGAAGATGGCCGAGTTCTACTGTTTGTGCCGGGGGACTTCTAGGGGTGGGACAGGATGGACCCGAGCGAGGGCAGAGTGCATCTAAGTAACCAGGCAGCGAAATCGGAAACGCTGCTACGGGTTCAAGGATTGAAGAAGGTTTTCCGGTCCGGCGAATCGGACCTGGTGCTCTTTGAGAATCTATCGTTTGAGGTGAAGCGTGGTGAGATGCTCGCCATTGTCGGCGAGTCGGGAGCGGGGAAGAGTACCTTGTTACACATCCTCAGCGCTCTTGATCATGCTTCCGCAGGTGACGTATACTGCGCCGAATTGAAGCTGAATTCTCTGTCGGCGGACGAAGCATCCGAGTTTCGCAATCGCGAAGCCGGTTTTGTCTGGCAGTTTCATTATTTGCTGCCAGAATTTACCGCAGCGGAGAATGTTGCCATGCCCTTGTTGGTGCGCGGGCTCAGCTGGACACAGGCGGCTCCGGAGGCTTCGCGCTGGCTGCGCGAAGTTGGATTGGCTCAACGCGGACATCACCGTTCCGGAGAGCTTTCGGGCGGCGAGCAGCAACGGGTAGCTTTGGCACGGGCGCTCATTACCGGTCCGAAGTTGCTGCTGGCAGATGAGCCTACCGGGGATCTTGACGGGCAGACGGCGGAAGCGGTTTTCGAATTGATCGCGCGATTACATCGCGAGCACCAACTCACCTCTCTGATTGCAACCCATAACTTGGCCTTTGCGCGGCGTTGCCATCGCGTGTTGCGGCTGCAGCGCGGACGGGTTGAAGAAATCTTGCCGGATTCTTTGCCAGAATAAGGCGGCAAGTTGAACGATGGCGGTGCGTAGGGGGAAAGATTAGCAGGGTAATGCGAAGGATTAGTTAGACAAAGTGCAAGAAATTGAACTATCGGCAAATCGAGGGATTTTCAACAGGTTCCTTCGGTAACATTGAAACGACGTTTCTCCGCTTGGGTTTGGTGGCCGTTTGATTGCATAATGTTGAAGACGGAAGACCAGATGCAAGTAAAGAACATTAACGGGCCAGGGTTTCGGTAGGTTTGAGCAGGCAATTGCCTTCTCGGCCGGAAGCACAGGGGGAAGGGCATTATGTTTGAACGTTATACGGAGAAGGCCAGGCGCGTCATATTTTTTGCGCGCTACGAAGCGAGCCAGTTCGGGTCTCCTTATATAGAGACAGAGCACCTGCTGCTGGGGCTCCTGCGCGAAGATAAAGCCCTGACCAATCGATTCCTGCGTTCGCACGCCTCGGTTGAGTCCATTCGCAAACAAATTGAAGGCCACACCACCATTCGGGAAAAGGTCTCGACTTCGGTGGATCTTCCTCTCAGCAATGAGTGCAAGCGCGTGCTCGCTTACGCCGCGGAAGAAGCAGAGCGGCTGTCGCATCGCCATATCGGAACCGAACATCTGCTTCTGGGTTTATTGAGAGAAGAGAAGTGCTTTGCGGCAGAAATCCTGCACGAGCGCGGTCTGCGCCTGGCTACGATTCGGGAAGAATTAGCCCGAACCAGCCAGGAAAAAGCGCAGCCGCAACGCCAGCGTGAGTCTTCACTGTTGAGCGAATTTTCCCGCGATCTTACCCAAGCCGCAATGGACAGCCAACTCGACCCACTGGTCGGCCGCGACGGGGAATTGGAACGCGTGGTGCAGATTCTGTGCCGGCGTACCAAGAACAATCCAGTGCTGATCGGCGAGCCCGGAGTAGGCAAGACTGCGATCGTAGAAGGCCTGGCACAGCGAATTGCCGACGGCGAGGTTCCGTCGTTCTTGGCCGATAAGAGAATTTTGGCGCTCGATCTCTCCTTGATCGTCGCCGGAACGAAATATCGCGGTCAGTTCGAAGAGCGCCTCAAGACGATCATGAAAGAGCTGATGGAGTCGCAGAACTCCATTATCTTTATCGACGAACTGCATACACTCGTTGGCGCGGGATCGGCGGAGGGTTCGCTCGATGCCGCGAACATCCTGAAGCCGGCTCTTTCGCGTGGAGAGATTCAATGCATCGGCGCCACCACGCCGGGTGAATACCGCAAGTCGATCGAGAAAGATCGGTCGCTGGAGCGGCGCTTCCAGGCGGTAAAAGTCCCTCCGCCGAACGAGGCTGACGCGATCAAAGTGTTGTTCGGCATCAAAGACCGGTACGAGAAGTTCCACGCCGTCACTTACACCGACGATGCCATCAACTTCGCCGTTTCACATTCCAATCGCTACATTCCGGATCGGTTCCTCCCAGACAAAGCGATCGATCTGGTGGATGAAGCCGGTGCGCGCGTAAAGCTGCGCCAGACCTCGCAGCCAGAAGAAATCACCGAGGTGCAAAAGCGGATCAAGTTCATCGTGCACCGCATGGAGAATGCCATCGCGAACCACGAGTTCGAGAAGGCACGCTTCTATTCCGACGAGGAGCGCAAGGAGCGGGAGAACCTGCGCGCGCTGCGCGAGAAGTATCATCTGGATGAATCGTCCACCGGCGTTGTCGGCCGCGAAGATATCGAAGATGTAGTCTCGCGCTGGACCGGCGTTCCCATCACTTCGATCAAGGAAGAAGAGACGCAGAAGCTGTTGCGTATCGAAGAGGAGCTGCACAAGCGAATCATTTCGCAGGACAAGTCAATCAGCGCTTTGGCTCGGGCGATCCGGCGTTCGCGCGCCGGATTGAAGAGTCCGAACCGTCCGATTGGCTCGTTCCTGTTTCTTGGTCCCACGGGCGTCGGCAAAACCGAAGTTGCGCGAACCTTGGCTCAGTTCATGTTTGGAACGGAAAAAGCTCTCGTCCGCTTCGACATGTCGGAGTTCATGGAAAAGCATTCCGTGTCCAAGCTGATTGGCTCGCCTCCAGGTTATGTGGGTTACGAAGAGGGCGGACAGCTTACCGAGCGCGTGAAGCGCGCGCCGTATTCCGTTGTCCTGCTGGATGAAATCGAGAAAGCGCATCCGGATGTGTTCAACATCCTGCTGCAGGTTTTTGAAGACGGCCAGTTGACCGATGGACTGGGAAACACGGTCGATTTCAAGAACACGATTCTCATCATGACCTCGAACATCGGGGCTCGGCACTTGCAGAAGCGCGAGGGCTTTGGCTTCCAGTCGACTGCGGAAGATCAGGTTTCTGGCAAGGTTGAGGAACTGGTAAAGGGCGAAGTCAAGCGCACCTTCAATCCAGAGTTCCTCAATCGTCTGGACGAAATCATTCTGTTCCTGGCTTTGAGCGAGGCCGACCTGATTCAGATTCTGGAACTCATGGTCACGCAACTCAACCAGAATTTGGCGCAGAAATCGATCACCGTAACAGTGGCGGATGAGGCCAAGAAGTGGATCCTGAACCAGACATTGACGGATCGCTCCTATGGCGCTCGCCCGCTGCGCAGGGCCCTGCAGAAATATATCGAAGACCCGCTGTCAGAGGCGCTGATTCAGGGAACCATCACCACGCGTCCCGCGTTCATCGAGGTCTTCCTCGAGGACAACAAGCTGTTCTATCGTCCGGTGGACGCGGAAAAGACTGAGGGCGTGCTGCTCTACGAGAACAGCTAGCTCTCAATTATCTTTTCAGCCGTCAGCGCGAGCTGACGGCTTTTGTTTTGCCCGCTATCTTATTCAGAGCGAGGCTGTAGCTGCGGATCGTTTCCGGCAGAGACTTGAGGTACATGAATTGCCCTTCGCGCCGCGTATCAATCAGATTGGCATCCGCTAGAACCTTCAGGTGATGCGAAATCGTGCCGGGCGTGAGACGGTATTTCTCAACAATTTGCTTGCAGAACATCTCTTCGGATGCCGAGATCTCCTCGTAAATCCGAAGACGAGTCGGATCGCTCAACGCTTTCGCAATCCGAACTAAATTCTTACCTTCCATATAAGGCTTTCAATCTGGCCCCTGCAGTCCGGAGTAACTGAATCCGGATTAGTTTGACGCTCATCAAAGTATACAACCAAAAGATAGGTCGTATAGTGACCGGAATAAACTTCTTACGGAGGGCCTTTATGGCAAAAAGATTTGCAGGCAAGACTGTCGTAGTCACAGGCGGCAACAGCGGTATCGGCCTGGCCACCGCCATACTTTTTCATCAAGAGGGAGCGAAGGTCGCCATCTCAGGGCGCGACCAGAAGACGCTGGATGCGGCGGTCAAAGCAATCGGCGAGGACACACTGGCGGTTAAGGCCGACGTTTCCAATCTGACAGATATTGAAAAGTTGTATGCGCAAGTGGCGCGTAAGTTCGGCAAGATCGACGCCCTCTTTGCCAATGCGGGTATCGCGAAGTTCGCCCCAGTCGGGGACAGTAACGAACAGCTGTTCGACGAGACCTTCGACATCAACGTGAAGGGACTCTATTTCACGCTGCAGAAGGCGCTGCCACATCTAAACGGCAACGCCGCAATCGTCTTGAACGCCTCCGTTGTCGGCACCAAAGGTTATCCGGGAACGAGCATTTATTCCGCCACGAAGGCGGCCGTACGCTCGCTCGCCCGCACTTTCGCGGCCGAGTTGGTCGATCGCGGCATTCGTGTGAATGTTGTGAGTCCCGGTCCAATCGAGACGCCGATTCTTGAGAAAGGCGGGTTGCCGCAGGCCGCACAAGACGAGTTTGCCGCGGGCGTCAAGGCGCGAGTTCCCATGAAGCGCTTCGGTACTCCCGAGGAAGTCGCGCATGCCGTTTTGTTCCTGGCCAGCGACGAGGCATCCTACATCACCGGCGTGGACTTGAATGTTGATGGCGGCGCAGGTCAGCTTTAAACTCGTAGAAGCAATTGAACGGGTTAGGTTGGAAGGGAAGTGCAGCATGCACAAAGTCAACATCGCCGAAAAGTTCGCCAAGATTTCCGAGTACTGGAAGCCCCATATCGCCGCTGAATTAAATGGCCAGCTGGTGAAGCTTGACAAGCTAAAAGGCGAGTTCGTCTTTCACCACCACGAGCATGAAGATGAAATGTTCCTGGTGGTGAAAGGCCGATTTCGCATGGAGTTCCGCGACCGGCATGAATGGATCGAGGAAGGCGAGTTCATCGTTGTTCCCCGCGGAGTGGAACATCGTCCCGTAGCGAAAGAAGAATGCTGGATTCTGCTTTTCGAACCGGCTTCCACGCTGAACACGGGCAACATTGTGAACGAACGGACGCTGCCACAGCTCGAACGTGTGTAGGAATAGCAGAGACGCAACGTGCTGCGTCGAGGGCGGATCTAACAGATTTATCTAACCATCTATGGAACTCACCGTTTATTCTTCAGCCTGGTGTCCGGATTGCCGCGAGGCTAAGCGCTTTCTCGCCAAGCACAATATCTCCTATAAAGACATTGATATCGAAACCACGCCGGGCGCGGTGGATGAAATTGTCAAGCAAACGGGAAAACGCGCCATTCCTCAATTCGTGATTGATGGCGAGTGGGTGCAGCCGTACGTGCCGGGCGAAGGCTTTCTGTACGACGAAATGGCCAAACGCCTGGGCGTCGGAAAGCCTTAAATCCGGCAATCTAAAGGCTCCGCCGCTCTCGCTTGCCATCGTCAGTAACCCCTCAATATCCCCCGTACATCGCCTTCCGTACCGTGGAAAAGGCTTACCAGACAAGGGAAGATGACACTCCCCGGCTTTCAGCGCTAGTGCGCCTCCCCCTCGGCGCGAAGCTGCAAGCACGGGTAGTTTTCCTCATTCATGTCAGAACCAGAGAGTCCGCAGGGGTCAAGCGAAGTTACCGATTGTTGGCAGCAGGCGATTCAGGCTGTTCTTGGGGCGGTCTTGCTGATCGGCGCAGTGGCCATGTTCCATTACTATTCGCCTGCCACGGCGCAGAGTCCTCAGCCGGATGACCTGCAAAAGCAGGTGCACACCTTGAACCAGGAAGTGGCGGAACTCGAGAAAGAACAGGGCATGCCTGCCCTGGTGTTGAGCCGCTACCGTAATTCCATTGGCTACATTTACGGCGTATATCAGGTCGGCTTCGTAAATCAGCCGGCTGCGATCCGGGCGCGTGTTTCCGGCACTGGATTTCTGGTCGGCGATGGGTTGCTCGCCACCAACCGGCATGTTGCGGAACCGTGGTATGGCGACAGCGAAGCCGAGGTGCTCATCAATCGTGGCGCAACCGCCATGCTGGAGAGTCTGGTTGTGTTCTTTCCCAATTCGACGACGCCGGTCAACTTGCTTCCGGGCGCAGTCTCGTCCACAGGCGATCTGGCAGTATTGAGGATCGAAAATAAAAATTCGGTGCGCGGACTCGCCGTGCTGCCGCTGGCCAAGGGAATCGCGTTGCCGGGCGAGCTCGTCACGGTAATCGGTTATCCCATGGGGATTGCAGGCATGGTGGCTAAGTCGCCGACTGGCATTTATCAGCGACTGGCCTACCGGCACAACGACATCACGGCGGCGAGCGAACTGGCCGCGCTCTCCCTGATTCGTCCTTCGACCACTTGCGGCCATCTAGGCGATGTGGTGGGAGAAAAGTTGATCTACGATGCGCCTACTGCGCATGGCGGGAGCGGCGGCCCGGTGTTCAATTCCAATGCGGAGGTAATTGGAGTGAACTCCGCCTACATCGATGGATTTTCCGGCGGCTCGCTCGGTTTCTCAGTGGACGCTTTACGTCCGCTGATTCTCGAAGCTGAAAAACGGCAATAAACTTTCAGGACAAGTCGGAGAGAGAAGCCGGAAAGAAAGTTCGCTTTCCGGCCTTCTGCCTTGTTTGCCGATCAGAATGCCCACCGCAGAGAGAATTGGATCAACCGCGGTGTTCCTGTGGTGCTAACGACCCGGCCAAACGGGTCGGGACCGCTCTGTCCGGAACCTGTCCAGGCGAGATATTGCTCGAAATCCGTCACCAGAGGTGTGCCGAAATTCGGATGATTCCACAGGTTAAAGAAATCCGCGGCGAAGCGCAGATCCTGCCGCTCGCTGAGTCTGAAGCGCTTGATCAGGGAGAAATCCCAATTCTGTTGGAATGGTCCGCGGTAGATGTTGCGGCCGAGACTGCCGAATCCAGTGGTGCAGTAGTTGGTATCACTCGCGCACTGCGTGGGATAAAGCAGCGGAGCGGTCGTGAAAGCAGCCGGATTCAGCCATTCATTCAGGCGCTGCGTCACGCTCCCGGAACTGGTGCCGCTGGCGATGCTGGCGCCGGGAGCCAAACTCGCGCTCACCGGAGAAGTACCGGCTCCCAAGAAAGCATTGCCCCCGTTCGAGTCCAAAACTGAGAACGGCAACGAAGATTGGAAGCTGGAGACGCCGCTCACCGACCATGCGTCCAGAATCGTGCGCCTAAACCCCGTAGCGTGCGCGAAAAACGGCAGATCGTAAACGTAGCTGATCTTCAACACTTGCGGACGGTTAAAGTCCGAAATTCCGCGCGAGGCATTAATCGTGCTTTCGTCGTTGAAGGCAGTGTTATTCGCCGTGTTTCCGGTTGAGGTTGCATCAATGTTCTTGGAGAACGTGTACGCTGCCTGAATATATCCCCGATCCCAACGCCGCGACACGGTGGCCTGCAGTGAGTGGTAGATGGAATAGGCGTCGTTGGCGAAAATCTGATAGCCCGAATAGCCGTTCAATCCTGGCGTGGGGGTGCGAGCGATCGCGTTGGAAAAAGTATTATCGGTGATCTGATAACTGTTGCCACTGACATCAGTTACTGTGAAGGGATGTGCTGGGCTGGCATTGACTGACTGAATCGCGTCGCGAGTCTCGCGAAGGTGCGTGCCCTTGGTTCCAACGTAACCAACTTCCAGCACCCACTTGCGCCCCAGATCGCGCTGTATGGTGAGGTTCCATTGCTGCGTGTTCGGGACTACGAAGTGCCGCGGAACTTCGAGCACAAATAGATTTTGCGTGGAATTAACGCCCGGCCCGCCCGTGCAGGCGTAGTTATCCTGATCAGCGGTGTTGGTGAGGCTGTAATTGATAAGATGCGCCAGGCATGGCAGCCATGCGCCCGACAACTGTCCGGCTGCCGGCACACCGTTGGCATTCGTAGGCGGCGGTCCTGTTGGTGCGCCGGTAAAGAAATCAGACATAGTGAAGCCAGGTGTAGAAGGGAAAAACACGATCGGGATGAATGGCGACTGGAAGCTTAGCTGATCCACCGCCCCCACATCTTCCCGCACGTAAAAGATCCCGTATCCACCGCGCACCGTCGTGTTGTGATGACCGAAGAGATCGTAGGCGAAGCCCACGCGCGGGCCGATTCCGGTGGAAACGCTATTGTTAAAGGTAGATCCGGCCGCGGTCCCGGTCAGGCCGGGCACGCCTAGCTTGTCGACGCACTTGGGATAAACGAAGGGATATTGGCCACCCTTGGTGAGGTCCGATTCCATGTTGCCGATATGGCAAGCATTGTCGGTCCACGCGCCAAAGAACTCCGTGCGCAGTCCCAGATTCAGCGTGAGGTTCTGCGTAGCCTTCCAGTCATCCTGCACGAATACGGCGGAGTTTTTCTGCCGATAGTTGTGGTTGTAGACGCCGCCTCCGCCAAAGCTGAATTCCGGGCTGCCCTGCAGGAAATTGCCAACATCGCTGACGGCGCAGGGATTTGCCGGATTGCATCCCGGAAGCGTCGTGTTTGTTGAGTTGCCGAAGTAGAGTTGGCCGTTGAACACTTGCGGAAACTGCTTGTTCAAAGCCACCGGCGTAAACTCGCCGCCGAACCGCCAATTATGTTTTCCTCGAACCCAGCCCAGCGTATCAATGAAATTAAAGTTGTTCTGCACCTGATACTGGTTGGCCTGCGGCGTGGGGCCAAACTGAAATCCTGAACTGACGAAAGTAAATTTGTAAACGCTATCCGTCAGATTATTGGTGGGGCGGTCAATCCCGACCTGGCTCGCCGTAACCGGAGGAACGTTGATGTCGCTATTGTTAATCCGATAAAAACCCAGCCGGAATTCATTCACCAGGGTGGGCGAAAATACGTGAGTCTCCGTAAGCGAGAACACTCGATCTCTCACCGGAAGCTGGTAGGGAAAGTTAAGATCTCCGCTGCTGATGCTGCCGCCGAGAGAAGCCGTCAGGCCGCCGGCGCCAAACGGCACGTTCGACTGGAAATTCTGAAAGAAGAATTGTGCGGATAGCTTGTCCTGGGAGTTGCGGAACTCACGATCCCAGGTTGCAGTGAACTGGTTGTCGGTGTAACTGCCCGGAATGCTGGTGGTGAATGGAACGACGGTGCCGGCCGCGGTTCCAGCAGGAGCATTAGGCAACGGGTAGAGATATCCATTGGCCGCCGACCCAAACTGATTGCTTCGAAAGCCGATCAGCGACGCGGCCACAGGATCGATGCTGGTCAGATTGAAGGCCGATTGCAGCTGGGCGTAGCCGGAAGGAACACGATCCGCCGCGGGAATATACGGGATAAGCGTGCTAATGATGGTTCCCGGGGAATCGCCGCTGCGCTGGCGGGTTCCTGAATAGTTGACGAAGAAGAATCCGAGTTTGCCTCCCGTCCCGATGGGTCCGCCTAAATCCCCGCCGAAAATGTTCTGCTGGATCACGGGCCTCGCCTCGCCCGCTCCGTTCAGAAAGTAGTCGTTCGCATCAAGAACGGTGTTGCGGAAAAATTCATAAGCCTCGCCGTGGAATGTGTTGGTTCCCGTCTTCAGAATAGCATTGATGTCGCCGCCTCCGTTGCGACCTTGGGAGGCGTCGTACAACGAGGTCTGAACCTTGAACTCTTGAATCACCGCGGGATTGGGCAGCGGGGTCGTCGTCAGTTCCGCAACGTTGTAATCGGTCGCGCTGATGCCTTCGATCTGATAGTTGTTGTTATCTTCGCGTTGACCGTTCACTTCAATGCGAACGTTACCGCGCCCCAATTGTGAGGCGGCATTCAATTCGCCTTGCGCTCCACTCGACAAAGTCAGCAACTGCTGAAAGTTTTGCGTGGCGAGCGGTAGATTCTTGATGGTGCTCGATTCAATAGCCTGCCCGGTCGTAGCATCAGTAGTGTCTACCTGCTGCACCAGTGCCTGCACTTCCACTTGTTGCTGCACCGCTTGAGTCTTGAGCTTCGCGATCAATCGCGTCGTCTCAGTGACGCGCACCTCAATGTCCCGGAAAGACGCTTCGGCAAAACCCGCTCCATGGACTCTCACCGTATACTCGCCCGCCGGCAGCAGCGGCGCGGTAAACGAGCCATCCGCGCCGGAAGTGACGCTGCGTTCGAGCACACCAGTCTCCTGATTGGTAATGCGAACTTCAGCGCCCGCCACGACTGCTCCGCTGGGATCCTGAATTGTGCCCGTGATGGCGCCCGTCGCGCCCCCTTGAGCGAAAGCCTGGGCAATAAATGCAGTTGCTAGAAAACTGATCCAGATCAAACTACCTTGAAGTTTCGGCATTTACCTCTCCCCCTGAGTTCGGAATGGAATCGTTCGCTATGGCTGAATCGGGTATTTGACGGATAGAAAAGAGGACCGACAACACAAAATTTTTGTGCAGCCGTTTGGTGCGCCCGTACGCACGAGTGGACAACGCAGACACTGCCGTGATCGCTTGGGTTCAGTCGTCGGCATCAGATACACGTTTCCCGCGCAGAATGCCCTTGATTCTGAGGATTGCGGAAGGATACTGAAAGAGGCAGCCAGTTGGCAAGACTAATGCTAGTGCCTGTCGGTAGCACATGATATGTCCGGTTGAGATAGCAAGTGATATGTCCGCTTTGCGGGCGGTGAGGATGGGAGACCATGCGGAGCATGGAAGCTTATCCGAGGGCCGCGATGGAGCGGGCGATGAAAGTACAGGACGTGATGTTGCAGGCGATGGCGAAGAAGATCACGTGGTGGCAGGCGGCGGAGATTCTGGGCATTAGCGACCGGCACATGCGGCGGTGGCGGGAGCGCTACGTGGAAGAGGGCTACAACGGGTTGCTGGACCGGCGGCGGGGCAAGCCGTCGCGTCGCCGGGTGCCGGTGGCGACGGTGGAGAAAGTGTTCGCATTGTACCGGGAAAAGTATTTCGATCTGAACGTGCAGCACTTTCACGAGAAGTTGCAGGCCGAGCACGGGATCGAACTGAGTTACACCTGGTTGAAGCAGGCGTTGCAGGGAGCGGGCCTGGTGGCGCGAGGACGCAAGCGCGGGGCACATCGCAAACGGCGCGAGCGGCGGCCGTTGCCGGGGATGCTGCTGCATATCGACGGCAGCCGCCACCAGTGGTTTCAGGACGAACGCTGGTACGACCTGATCGTGATACTGGACGATGCCACGAGCGAGATTTACTACGCCCAGCTGGTGGAGGAGGAATCGACGGCGACGGTGATGGCAGGACTGAGGGAAGTGATCGAGCGCAAAGGCGTGTTCTGCGCGCTGTACAGCGATCGGGGAAGCCATTTCTGGCTGACGCCGAAGGTGGGCGGCAAGGTGGACTACCATCGCCGCACACAGGTGGGGCGGGCATTGCACGAGTTGGGAGTGCAAATGATCCCGGCCTACTCGCCGGAAGCGCGTGGGCGCAGCGAGCGCAACTTCGGCACTTGGCAGGGCCGCTTGCCGCAGGAGTTGCGGCTGCGCCAGCTGGGGACGCTGGAGGCGGCGAACCGGTTTCTGCGGGAAGATTATATCGCCGAGTTCAACCGCCGTTTTCAGGTCGCGCCCAGGCAGCGGGGGAATGCTTTTGTGCCCTGCCGGAATCGTGACTTGGAACAGATTTTCTCATTGCAGTTCGAACGCAGCGTCAACCGCGACAACACGGTGAGCTTTCAGAATCTGAGTTTGCAGATCGAGCGGGTGCGCTGGCGAGCGACGTTGGCGGGTTGCCAGGTGGTGGTCCATCAGCACCTGAATGGAACCTTGAGTCTCAGCTACGGACCCCATGGTCTCGGTCGCTACGACGCCACCGGGACACCCCTGCCGACCGCGGCTTCTACAGCGCTGAGCAGGGGAAGGGGAACTGCCCCCTTCCCCTGCAACCCCATCCCCAAAATCAACCCAACCCAAACGGCGAGGGCACAACCTTGAAACCGGACATTTCACTTGCTACAAAAACCGGACATTTTAACTTGCTACCGAAGACTAATGCTAGTGCCGGGTCGCACCACAAGATCCAAGGATTCCAATTCAATTCGGAATGCTAATGTGAGAAATTCAATTTATCGATTCCAGCTTCATAATTCCTTAACCTTTTCGCCTTCATGTAGACGCTGGTCCCCCGAGGCCGAGGCGTCCCCGGAAGCCGCATAAGCCACCGCCGCTCCAATGAGAGCAGGAATGATAAAGGCATGACCCCCGGTGGCTTCCGCCACGAAAACAACCGCGGCGAGTGGAGTTTTATAGCCAGCGGCGATGAAAGAAGCCATGCCAACAGCGGCGTAGAGATCCACCGTAGGACTGTGAACGACGGATTGCGCAAATGCCGTCCCGATGCTTCCACCAGTTAGAAATAATGGGACAAACATAGCGCTCACTCCCCCCGCAGCCAGGGTAAAAAGAGTTGCGCCCAGCTTCAGCACGCTGAAAATCACCAACTGTGCCGTACCGTGCTGCGTGCCCAAAATCTCGCCCACCGCTTCATAGTTAGGACCGATGGGCACGAGATTGCCTGGATAAATGTGCAGGAAAAGAAGCCCGCAAAGCCCTGTCAGAAATCCGCCAATGGCGAGCTTCAACCAGTGCGGAATAGCCCACCTTACAAAAAAACTTCGCGCTCTGCGGAAAGTAATGACAAATACCATTGCAACCAAACCAACAACCAAGCCGAGGAGCGCGCTCCAATAAAGGTCATGGCGTTGGAACGTGGTAGAGCCGCTGAAATTGAACAGAGGGGTAGCGCCCAGAAAAGAACTCAGAGTTACGAACGAGACTACCGAAGCGATCAGCGATGGAACCAAGGCTTCATGCGCCAGATCATCGCGGTAGGGCATCTCGAGTGCAAAAACGATTCCCGTGAGCGGAGCCCGAAAAACTGCGGACATTCCCGCCGCCGCCCCGCAGATCAACATGATCCGCCGGTCGCGATCCGTCAAACGCAGGCGTCGAAGCTTCGTCCAGAGCCATGACCCGATCGCCGCGCCACCGTAGATGCTGGGGCCCTCCAGCGCCGCGCTGCCGCCAAATCCTACGGTAGTAATCGCGGCAATCAACTTCGGCACGAAGGAGCGGACATCAACCCTGCCTTCATGCTCGTGATAGGAGCGGATGATTTCTTCCGTGGAATGCTCGTTCGCATCCGGAGTCAGAAACTGCATAATGAGTCCGGTGACGATAAACCCAAACGTGATTCCCGGCACAATCGCCCAGTGATGGTGCAGATAGTAGCGAAGAACTGGTGGCCACAATTTTCCGAGGATGATTACCACGATTCCGGTGATGACCAGGCCGGTGGTTAGGCCAATTACCGGCGCAATGATGAGCCACTTCCGAAGATCGCGCGCATAAACTGCGCTAAGATCTTCGTGAACCAGCGAAAAATATTTGCCAAACAAGGGATGACGCAGGAGTCGGTCGCTTCGCCCTTGTCTTGTCGCTGGCTTGGTCATAAATATTTATAGCTGCCGGTCCGGATGGTTTTCTTGAATGGCTAAATCTATGGAGTGCTGTCGTTGCCTTCCCGCATGACTCGCCGCAGTGCGGCAACTAACTCCGGCCCCGCACTGCGCAATTCATCATGATGGTGGAGGGCCAGTTCGCTTAGGACTTTCTCTCCCCGCGGCGTAAGTGCAAGCAGGACTTCACGGCGGTCGTCCTGAGCGCGCGTGCGATGCACAAACCCCGCCGCCTCCAGACGATTCACCAATTCCACGGCGCTGTTATGTCGGATTTCCATGCGGCTGGCTAGTTCGCGAATTCGCGGGCGCACACCCGCCGGCATTCCCTTAATCGCCAACATCAGCTGATATTGGCCGCGCTCCAGCCCAGCGCCTTTAACCGCCTGCTCGCTGAAGTGCAGAAATCTCCGGATTTGATAACGAAACTCCGCTAATGCCTGGTAATCCGACAAAGTGAGTTTTTTCATCCCGCTGATTGTATCGTGTCGCGATCCGACTGCCGACGTAGTATATCGTAAGACGATACAACACTGAAAGTTGACGAATCCACGGCGGCACCGCCGCTGGCCTCTTTTTCGCCCTCCATTTAGAATCCAATGTCCCGCGTTCTGTAGATTAATGAGGAGGCCCACCCGCCTTGATCCCACGCTATACCCGACCGGAAATGGGCCGCATCTGGAGCGATGAGAATCGCTTCCGCACCTGGCTGGCTGTGGAAGTGGCTGCCACGGAAACCTTGGCCGAGGTGGGCATGGTTCCCAAGGCTGCGGCCAAAGCCATCCGCGAGCGCGCCGACTTTCGCGTGGAACGCATTCACGAAATCGAAGCCGAGGTGCGGCACGACGTCATCGCCTTCACCACCGCTGTCGCCGAGATCGTGGGACCAGACGCGCGCTGGTTTCACTATGGGCTTACTTCCAACGACGTAGTCGATACGGCTCAGGCCTTATTGATCAAGCAAGCATCGGCGCTCATTGCTCAGGATCTTGCGCGCTTCGCAGAAGTGCTAGAACGCCGGGCCTGGGAATTCAAAGACACTCCCATGGTGGGCCGCACTCATGGCATTCACGCCGAGCCCATCACTTTTGGGTTCAAGCTGGCAAACTGGTACTCCGAAACGCAGCGGAACATCGCGCGCTTTGCCGCTGCGGCTGAAGATCTGCGAGTAGGAAAGTTCTCTGGCGCGGTAGGTATCTTCGCGCATCTCACACCGGAAATCGAAGAAAAAATCTGCGCGCGACAGGGCTTAAAAGCGGCGGCAGTATCTTCGCAGGTGATCCAGCGCGACCGGCATGCACAGTATCTCTGTACGCTGGCCGTGATTGCCTCTACTCTGGACAAGATTGCCACTGAGATCCGCCATCTGCAGCGCACCGAGGTCCGTGAGGCGGAAGAATTCTTCAGCGAAAAGCAAAAAGGATCTTCCGCCATGCCCCACAAGCGCAATCCTATTACCGCCGAGCAGATCAGCGGGCTGGCGCGAGTAGTGCGCGGCAATGCGCAAGCCGGATTGGAAAATGTTGCTTTGTGGCACGAGCGTGATATTTCTCACTCTTCCACCGAGCGGGTCATCTTACCGGACTCGACAACTTTAATTGACTATCTCCTAAACAAAACTGCAACCCTGATCGAGACCATGTTCGTCTATCCCAAGCGAATGCTGGCCAATCTCGAAAGCACGCATGGGCTGATCTTCAGCGGCCAGCTTCTCCTCGATCTGGTAGAACACGGAGTTTCCCGCGAAGATGCATACCGCTTGGTGCAGGGTCATGCAATGCGAGCGTGGAAAGAAGGTTTGGACTTTCATGAGTTAGTGCTGGGTGATAAGGAAATCACAGGAAGAGTTCCGCGCAAGCAGATTGAATACGCATTTGACCTGCCCCGCCAACTGAAGAATGTAGACAAAATTTTCGCGAGAGTTTTCCAGACTCGAGGCGCGAAAGACATCAAGTCTATTTCTCGAAGGAAATCCGCCCGGGCGCGAAAACGCGGTTAGCCGCAATTTTTACAATCGATTAATCAGCGATGCTACATATCCCGCACCGAAACCGTTATCAATATTCACCACGCTCACATTCGACGCGCAGGAGTTCAGCATGCCAAGCAGTGCAGTCAGCCCTTTGAAGGATGAACCATAACCTACGCTGGTGGGAACGGCAATCACAGGAACGCCCACAAGTCCACCGACCACGCTGGGTAGAGCACCTTCCATGCCGGCACAAACAATCACCACGCGAGCTTTCATCAAAGCTTCGCGATTCGCCAGCAGACGATGGATTCCGGCGACGCCCACATCATAGAAGTGCTCAACCGCATTGCCCATCAGTTCCGCCGTCACCACTGCTTCCTCGGCAACGGAGATGTCGCTGGTTCCCGCCGATACCACTGCGATCATGCCTTTACCGTAAATATTTTCATCCTTCCGCAGGACGATCGCCCTCGCCAGTTCGCGATATTCCGCCGCGCGTACTTTCTTCTTTACTGCCGCGAACTGCTTCCTGTCCGCGCGCGTAGCCAGCACGTTGCCGCCATGTTTCGCCAGGCGCGAGAAAATCTCTGCCACCTGCGACGCAGTCTTGCGTTCACCGAAGATGACCTCAGGCATGCCCGCACGCAAGCTGCGATGGTGGTCGACCTTGGCGAATCCAAGGTCTTCAAATGGCAGATGCCGCAAGCGTTCCACGGCATCGTCGGGCGCGAGTTTCCCTTGGCGGACTTGTTCGAATAATTTGCGGATGGATTCGGCGTTCACGTTTAGGAGGCGGCAATCCCGCGATTGAGTCGACGCTATCTAGAGTAGCATCTGCACCGAGGCCTGAGCCTTTGAACTCCGGGAACTAGAGCCGCGGCGCACTCTTGCAATTACAGCTTTGCAAACTTTGCGGGCAATGCCGGGTTCATCCAGATGGGCTAAAAATAATCGCCGCAATCCGCTTGGGGTCACTCGTGCGGCCAGATAGGCATCGTATAGCGTACTTCCGAGACAATACCCCCATTCCCGGGAGGCCGATTCCACCCCGTCTTCATCCTCCGCGCGGATAGCTGCCAGAGCGGCCCTCTCGCAGGCGGCATATGACAACGTAAAAGAGTTAGCCATTTCAGCAGCCGGCCTAGCCGGATAAAGTACACGCGAGCCAAAGTACGCGACGCAATTTTCGATGACTCGCGTGTAGAACAAGTCAATCGGTGCAACGCTCGTCACATGTGAGGCGCTGCCGTCCGCGGCTTGTCCCTTAAGACGTCGAGGTAGACCTTGGCACGCATGATGCAGAAAACGCGCCGCATCCTCGGCGGCGTACATCAGTTGAAATTCGCGGACATAGAAGGCGTTTACTTCGGGAAAGTAAGCACTACCGCGTTCTTCCACTCGCGCGAGCAGACTTGCCATATGCTGCTCCGGAATCCCTCTGCGCGAGACTAGCCTGCAGAGCATCGCATCCGATGCTTGGCCATGCACCTCAGGCAGCATGTCGACCAGAAACTTCGGCTGCGTCCCGTTATGTGGCGAGTAGCGGTTGATCTCGAGAAAATTAGCCAGGCTATCAATCAAGTTGTAAATCGTAGGCGCGTAATCGGGACTGGTATCACAGCGACTCCATTGGTCGAGAAACACACGGTAGCTTTCGTACTTCTCAAGCGGCGTAGCGTTGAACACACAAACCACGTTGTCGTCCACGCGCACGGCGTCGACCTTCTCGACAGGCTCACCGGCGGCGCGCCAATACAGAGCGTCGACATTTTGTAGCACAGTGAGAATCTTGGCCTCGCGCAGTGCTTTATGCAGGACAAGTGGCAAATGCCCCGGAGCTAGGTGCGACTCCCCGAACAGCACAAAGATCACCGCGTCAGGATGCCGCTCGCGAATCTCTGCGATCTTCGCTGCGGCGTGGCGATCTCGCTCGCCGATCTTGCGCAGATTTTCGCGAGGCATGCAATCCAGCCCATAGATTCCTTCTCCATGATCCCGCGCCGCGATCAGCAGTTCATAGAACGGTGCCCAATCATATCCCCAATCCAAGTCGAAACGGATGCGCTGGCGCAATTCGCTCTCATCAATCTCCCGCCGCCACCATTCGTCAAGAACATGCTGATGGCGCGCGAAAATGGTCTCAACGCCCAGGACCACCGGGCGGTCTCCTGCCAATGCACGCTGTTCGATCAGAGATGCGGCATAGCGTTGCGCGGCGGGAAGCGCATGGTAGTCGCCGATTAAAACCAGGTCTGCCGCGGCCAGAGCATTCCCGATCTGCTGTTTGTCCAAAAGCGAATCGTAGCTGCCGAAGGCTTGCGAAAACTCGCGAAGATATTTGCGCCGACCATTCGAATCCTGTGCACGGATTTCCCGCTCCACACTGGCTAGTGCGTGCAGTTCCGTTGCGCTCCTGCGAAGCCGCAAATTATCCGTCGATGCCATAACGTCCACTTCGCCCTCTAGCCCTTGCTCCGATGCCTTGCCCAGTCTTGACTTCTCGTTTGACAACTCCCTATGCTCCAAGCGCAGGCCACTTGCCTCGCCGGAGAACTTTCGCTGAACCATCCTCCTGAAAATCTGACCATCGCCACTACCGGAGCTAGCGGATCGATCTTTCTCCGCCAACTCCTACTCGTGGTCGAGCGTGATGTCCGCATTCAGCATGTAAACTTCATCGCCTCCGACTCCGGCCTGCGCGTGCTGGCCGAAGAACTCGGCATCCGGGGACGATCGAATCTTCTTCGTCAAATTCTTGACGCCGAAACCGGCCTCTCAAAGAACTCGAAAAAAAAGAACTCTGAAAAGAACAGTTCGAAACGAGTCTCATCCCGTCCCCCGAACATCTCCTCCAAAATGGAAGAACAATCGAATGCCGATATCGGAGCCAACGTGGCCAGCGGCTCTTATCCCGCAGACGCTATGATCGTGCTCCCCTGTAGCGTGGGCACTTTAGCCCGCATCGCTAACGGCATCGCCTCGCACCTGATCGAACGCGCGGCCGACGTCTGCCTGAAAGAGAAGCGTGCGCTGGTGCTTTGTGTTCGCGAAACGCCGCTCAGCAAAATCCACATCCGCAACCTGTATCGCGCCGCCGATGCCGGCGCCACTGTCTTTCCTCTCATTCCGGCCTACTACTATCGACCGGCCAGCTTAGATGACTTGGCCCGCGAGTTTGCCTACCGCGTGCTGGCTCATCTGGGCCTCCCGCAGCCCCGCGCCTTTCACTGGAAAGCTTGAATTATCAAGCACTTATAAACCTACGGGTAAAAACTCCTCCACCTAAGTGAAGATCGGCGTTAGGGTAGGGGATCTCAAGTGTAGAGACCCTGCAGGTCCTATCCCAGATACCCGGCGGCCATGTACGACGGAGGAAGGATCGATTTCACAGAGACGAACCGAATTCCATAGCGTAGAATTCGGCAAATTCCAGGACGGGTGAGGTATGTGTTTGCCTTCGCAGCAATTGCGGGATAAGAGGGAATTCGCGAAGTGCTTTCAACGAGGTCTTCTTACTCTAGCGGCCTGCGCGGCTCTATTGCTCAGCCCAGCCAACGCGGCCGATGATCACAATCCTTATGCCGGCGACGCCAAAGCCGCCAAGGCTGGCGAATATGAGTTCCGCATCAACTGCGCTCTCTGCCACGGTTTGGGAGCCCACGGTGGCGGCCGCGGTCCAGACTTGACCCGGGCGCAGAAAAAGCATGCTCACTCCGATGCTGAGATGTTTCAGGTGATCAGCAACGGCATCCCCGGCACGGTCATGCCGGCTAACGGGACCAACGGGCAAGGCGTTGGCATGACTGACGAAGAGATTTGGCAGATCATCACCTACATCCGCAGCGTAGAGGTAAAAGCTCCAGCCCATCCTATGGGTAATGCCGCGCACGGCAAGGAGCTTTTCTACGGTGATGCCAATTGCTCGCTTTGCCACATGATCGAAGGCAAGGGCGGACGCGTCGGCCCCGACCTAACAGCCGTGGGCGGATCGCGAACCAGAGCAGCCATCATCGATTCCGTACGCAATCCGAGTCGCCGGCTCGCCTGGGGATTGACGGAATCTACCAAGGAGTTCCCGCAGGAGTACGAAACCATCACCGTCGTGACTGCGGATGGAAAGCAGATTAAAGGCGTGGCCCTGAATGAAGACAACTTCAGCGTACAGATAATCGACGGGAGCGAGCAACTCTATCTCTTGGAAAAAGACAAGCTGCGTTCCTTTCAGAAGAGCAGGGAATCCTTCATGCCGCAGTACGGCCCGGACGTTTTGAGTGACAAGGATCTTGAAGATATTGTGGCTTACCTGACCAGCTTGGGGGCGAAATGACGCGAGAAGGTTCGGATATCCATCCAGCGAGTTGTCGACCAAGCCAAGGCATCCATCGCGGAGTCCACGGAGAAGTGCCGCAGAGAACCCGGAGTGGCATTGCCACTCTCTTGACCGCATGCTTTGCTTTTGTCCTCTTGGCATCTACGGTGCGGGCGCAGGTTACCTTCGACCGTCTTCTGAATTCCGGAAAAGAGCCGCAGAACTGGATGACATATTCCGGCGATTACTCCGGGCGCCGCTTCAGTCCGCTCGATCAGATCACCGTCGCCACCGCGCATAACCTCACTGCCAAGTGGGTATATCAAACCGGAGCGACCGGAAAGCTTGAGACCACGCCCCTCGTGGTCGACGGAATTCTCTACGCAACCGCACAAGACGATCGTGCGTTCGCTCTCGATGCCCGAACTGGCCGGCCGATCTGGATGTATCAACATCAATTACCGAGCGACATACGTCCCTGCTGTGGTCGCGTGAATCGCGGTTTGGCCATCCTGGGCGATAAAGTTTTTCTCGGAGCCCTCGACGCGCACGTGATCGCGCTCGACAGCAAAACCGGCAACGTTATCTGGGATATCGTCGCGGCGGATTATCAAAAGGGATACAGCTTCACCGTCGCACCGCTGGCGGTGAAAAATCTGATCGTCATTGGAGTTTCGGGAGGTGAGTATGGAGTGCGCGGCTTCATTGATGCCTACGATGCCGCGACCGGTGCACGGCGGTGGCGCTTCTATACCGTCCCCGGCCCAGGAGAGCCCGGACACGGAACCTGGGAGGGCGATTCCTGGAAAGTTGGCGGCGCTCCGGCCTGGAATACCGGAACCTACGATGCGGCGACCAATCAAATTTTCTGGCCAACCGGAAATCCAGCACCATCGAATCGCGGCGAAGGCCGAGCCGGAGATAACCTCTTCAGCAATTCACTGCTCGCTTTAAATGCTGACACCGGAAAGATGAGCTGGTATTTCCAGTTCACCAGGCACGACGAGCATGACTGGGACGCCACACAGGTTCCGGTGATTCTCGATTCCGGCGGCAAGCATCTGATCGCGCAAGCCAATCGCAACGGTTACTTCTATGTCATCGACCGCGCAACCGGCAAACTTATTTTGGCCAACGCCTACGGCAAGACAACCTGGAGCGATTCGAAAGATGCCGAGGGCCGCCCGGTGGCCAAGAAGGAAGCATCGCCCACGCTCACAGGCCACACGGTCTGTCCCGGTGCGCTCGGGACAACAAATTTCATGGCGCCTGCATACGATCAGCAGACTTCGCTGTTCTACGTGACGGCGCGTGATCAATGCGATATTTTCAGCACTGCGCCTCAGCCCTACGAGGCTGGCCATGCCTACTATGGCAGCGCATATTTCCCGTCAGAAGAGGCCGAGCCCTATCGTGGATTCCTGAAAGCGATCGATCCCGCTACAGGAGACATCAAATGGAAGTTCGAGCACACGTCACCGACCTGGTCAGGTGTGCTGGTAACCGCTGGCGGTCTGGTGTTCACCGGCGATGCGGAAGGAAACTTCATCGCCCTCGACGCCGCGTCGGGCAAAACGCTGTGGCACTTCCAGATGGGCGGCGCGGTCTACGCCGCTCCCATCGCTTTCGCGGTGGATGGAAAAGAATACGTTGCAATCGCTGCCGGCAGCGCCATATACGCCTTCGGGCTGCCTTAGCAGAAATTCAAAACATCACAATGATTCCAGCGGACATCCGAAAGTTATTTTCGTGACTTGGCAGCCCTTCGAACACCCGTCCAGGAAATGCGCTGCCATAGAACTGGTTAAAGTTGTGCGTGGTATGAAGGACGTCCAACTGCGCCAGCCGGATCGCGAAATGGCGAGACACGTTGAAATCAACGCCCCCTCCCAGTGCCACGGCCGCATCCGTATATGTTATGGCAGCTGAGGTTACCGGTGACGACACACCGGTGATTGTACTCGAACTCAAACTAGCACGGTCATAGCCAAACAGCGCATGTACGAAAGGCGTGAACTTCGTTTTATTCTTGAACGAAAACGCCGGCCCGACCATGAGCGTGTAGGCGGTCAGCTTGGGTAGTCCGGAGAGTTGATCTCCCCCTTTACTGGTGATTGGTTCGCCATAGCGACCGCTCGCGTCCACAACAATCCCCAACCAGCGTTTGATGTTGTACTGCCCTTCCGCATTCCAGCCCGGGAAAAATGACGAGATTCCGAACGGGCTGTTCTGCTCGCGCAAGTCGAAATCGAGTGTCGCGCCGCTGAATGAGCCATTCCCCGCGTGTACCATGGAATACCCGCCAAACACCTGCACTTTGGGAGTAGCGTCTTGAGCAAAAGCCAACGAGCCAAGGCATGCGATCACAGCAAGCGTTGCGGCGGCCAATCGAATCATTTCGAAGTTTTTTCCTTTCGCAAACTGCACACCCGGAGTGCCTGCATCCGAGGATTAGAGCAGCATTGCCGATGCTTCACACCATTTTCGTTAACAACGGAATAGGAACCTGAATGCAAGCAAGCGGGTTGCAAGCGGACATGTAAATGTAGGTAAAGGCCAGCAAGCTTCCAATTATAGCTTGGGAATAGCGCTTCAGGCTCCGCGGAAGATCCTAAGCTTCGATTCCTAAAAATCTGAAAGACAACTACACGCGAAGGATACAAAGATTTAACTGGCGTGTGACAAGGGCTCAATCGGCCGGTTGGAACTTCTGGGATCAAGACCCGCAACACCACCCTTCTTGCCGTTTGACTTGCCCGCCGATTTCGTTTTAATCTGCAATCACACCGGGAAGGAGGTGGTCGAATGACAAGTTCTGATAGTAGCGGTAAATGTTGTGGGAGTCTAAGACCAGGTGAGGTGGCTGAGACTTAGGGCTGGTTGCTCTAAGCGGGGCTCTAGGCGCGGATTTTGATTAGCATGCGCCGGGAGCTACAGCCCGCACACTAACCGGTGAGTAGGGATGAGGTTCCGCGTTGGTCGCGCGGATTTCGATGGGGAGCGTTAGCTCCTGATCTTGAGTCCCAGACCCGGGAGTTGCCGTGAGAGGCCACGCAGAGTGACCACCTCTTGGTCAATCCCAAACAGTCCACCGGACGGCCTGCAGGTGTAACAACCTGCGGGCCGTTTGTTTTAGTTCGGCCCGAGGCCGTTGTCCAGGCTGAGAATTAAGACGATATTGCAGGAGAAGCTTCTAAGAAGTCTTTTGGCAGCGAAGGCGTTAACAGGGCGCCATCGCTTCCAATTGGGGATTGGCGAACAGCGGACGCTGAACTCCGGACTGCTCCAGTCGATACAAGACACCAAGTGGGCACAAGCTGCATTGCTCGAACCTGTCTCCCTCAATATGCACAGATCGCTGGACCAGTTTGTGCGGAGTCGAATGCAAGGCGGCGTACGAACCTGATGCCGGTACAAGGTCACCGCTTCGGTATGTATTAAGGAATGGCATATCTGATCCGGCCCGGAGGCTGTCGATCTGGAGCGATTCTCGGTGATCAAGGGGCAGCCCGCAATACGGGTTTCGCCCGAAAGCTAAGGGCAGTCTGGCTCTAGGAGGCCGACACGCGATGCTGTAGGGGTCGGTGCCTGTGTTATTGAAATCAACAGCTAGCGGAACTGATAACCCGGCTTCAGTTCGCAACGATAGTTTTTGGATTGATCCCGATCGGTCACCATGTGGCAATCGGCCCAACGCAAGAACAAATCGGGTCCCAAGGGAAAAACAATCGACTCTCCCTGGACCTCAGCTTCGATGCTCGGTCCTTCCGCTGAAGCCGGCAAGCTGAAGTTCAGCGCCCGTCCGAAAATGACCGGGTAGGTCTCGCGCACCATGTCGCTGGTCATCGGATGAACCACTTCAGCCTCAAGCAAAAACGTAACGGTGTCAGACCAATTTAGTACGGAGACGTTGAAACGCCGCCGATCTGGCGAGAAGTTTTCCACTTCGATCTTTGTAAAAGGACACGGCCCAGCTATGCAGGAAACTCGAGCATTACGAAATTCATTTCCTTCACCCGCATCCAGGGAAAAAGACCCAATACTTGCCTTCCATTTACCCCCGGGCGCGCACGGAGGTTGATTGTTGCATGGCGTATTTGCTGTGTTGACGATCTGAAACGTTTTTACCGCGCTGCCCACGTCTGCATCCGTAGTAGCTTTAACGGAATACCGTATCCGGGTATTCGAGATCGCGGACCCGGTCCGCGTTTCGGCGGCTGTCTCCTGATGAAGAGGAGCCATGCGCTCGATGTAGATTTTGTCCCCGATAAAATCGTTGACGTCCAACGGGTGGTAACCCTCATGCCGGAAAGTGAGAATCACTTGCTGACGGCGCCGCAGACCCTTGGGCAGCTTCAATGTGAAAAATCCCAAAGAGTCAGACTTGGAGGTAGCGCTACCTAGAGTATTCACGGCGGTGATTTGCACATCCGCAAGCGGCAGTTGCCGGTTGGGATCGTGTTCCTGTCGCAGGACAGCGCCGCGCAGCGTCACCGGTTGGCGGCGATGAAACAGTGCAATCGCCGCCGCTGCTCCCAGAATGGCCAGTACCAGAACTGTCCATATTGCGATGGTCTTGCGTTTGCTCATTGCTGTCCCTTATGTTCTAACATTCTAGGACGCATTTTTCGTATAGCAAGTTTTCTGGCTCCAACTCTATCAAGTGCCAGTTGGCTTGCATGCAGGCGGTTCGCGCCTGAACGTTGAAGCATCTAAATTTAGCTGATGCGCATGAAAGAACAAAAATCTGTTACAAACCACCTTTCGCGAAGAGAACTGCTTTTCCAGGTAGGGGGCGTGGGTCTGTTGGGAGTCCTCGGCCGCCGCCAATTGTTTTCCCTGGCTTCGGAAACGCAGTCACCGAAAGCTTCAAAACCTCCGGCAGCCTCGCCTGTTCTTTCGCAGGATGACGACGATTTCTTACAAGAGATGGAGAAGAGAAATTTTCAATACTTTTGGGATCAGGCAAGCCCGCAGACCGGTTTGATCCGCGACCGATGTAATGTTGCGAAGAATGATAATTCCATCGTCGCCAGTATCGCCGCCACGGGCTTTGGCCTGACCGGCATTTGCATCGCGCAACAGCGGAACTTCATTCCATTTTCTGACGCGCGCGACCGGGTCCTGGCCACCTTGCGCTTCCTCTGGAAAAAGATGCCCACACATCGCGGCTTCTTTTACCATTTTGCCGACATCAACACTGGCGAGCGCGTCTGGGATTCCGAAGTTTCTTCCGTCGACACGGCTATTCTTCTCTGCGGCCTTCTCACTTGCCGCCGGCATTTCGAAGAGCATTCCGAAATCAGCCTGCTGGCTTTCGAGATATTCAACCGCGTCGATTGGAGTTGGCTCTCCGAAGACACTTCGTTATTGCCGCATGGCTGGACACCGGAATTCGGCTTTCTTCCTTATCGCTGGGATTACTACAGCGAGATGATGATGATCTATCTTCTCGGCCTTGGCTCGCTTCCTTATCCCCTGCCCGCGACCGCCTGGAACGCCTGGAAGCGCACTCGGTTTGAATATGACGGGATTCGTTACATCGGCTCGTTCGCGCCGTTATTCGTGCATCAATATTCGCAGGCTTGGTTTGATTTCCGCGGAAAGCGCGATCAATACGCCGATTACTTTGAGAACTCAATGATGGCCACCGACGCGCATCGACACTTCTGCCTGGAACTCGGCAAACAATTTCCCGATTACCGCGACGATCTCTGGGGCATCACCGCCTCTGATTCGCAAAAGGGCTACGTGATTTGGGGAGGGCCGCCGATGATGGGACCGATCGATGGCACCATTGTTCCCAGCGCCTCCGCCGGTTCCTTGCCTTTTATGCCGCAGCCCATCATGCGCGTGTTGAGAAATATAAAAGATCGCTACGGACAGGCTTGGGGACGTTACGGATTTATCAACGCGTTTAATCCGCTCAAGAACTGGTATGACAGCGATACTATCGGCATCGACGTGGGCATCTCCATGCTCATGGCAGAAAATGTTCGTACTGGTTTCGTTTGGAACACTTTCATGAAGAACCAGGAAGCGCAGCGCGGCATGGACCGCGCTGGTTTCAAGAAATATCAGCCGTAGTCGCGCGTACTCTTTACTTCACTTCGATCACTGCCAGTCCGTGGCTCGGCAGCGTGATCGTGAACTCCCCATGCTCAATACGATCGACCTCCGGTGCAGGAAGTTCTGCGGCCCGTCGGAGTTCCACAATCTGTTTCTGCGTGGGATAACGAGGGCCTCCCATTTTCTCGTACACTCCGTGAACGTCTCCATGGTCAGCATCAACCCGCGACACGTTGGCGTGCTTTGCATTCGAATTTGTCACTCGGATCGTAATCGTTTTCGCAGAACCGGATTGCCCGGGAGGAGCGTAATTCCAAACCGCCAGCACTAACGTTCCATCTTCTCGCCGCGTAAGAAGAGCAGAGTTAGAGTCGAGCTGAATTCGCTCGTCCCCGAGCTGGTGCAAGAGTTTGAATGCGTTGAAAGCTGGCTTGGGAATGTCATCCTCGGCGATCAGACCGTAGCCCCCGTAAAACGGCGTCTTGACCACGCCCTGCTCTTCAAACACATCGGAGAGAGTCCAGTAAGACATCATGTCCACTAAACCATCGCACTGCCTTATCGTATCTGCCATCCACGGACCCATATAAATCGAGTCGGTAACGTCAGTCTCATTCTTGTAGCTGGCGTTGAACTCGCTCCAGATCAGCGGAAGATTCGGCATGCTCGAAGATTTGATCAGCCTGTGCACTTTATCGACTGCGCGGCAGACCATTCGATCGCGCGGGATATTCTCTTGCGTTCCGAAGACGTCCTGTGCGGTGTCATTGGCATAAACGTGGGTTGAAACATAATCCAGCGGAATCTGTTTCTCGGCGCAGTGCCGGATGAATGCGTCGACCCACGCGGCTTGGGCAGTGGCAGGTCCACCAACCCGCAAGCGCGGGCTCACTTTTTTAATGGTCGTCGCCGTGTGATCATACAACCCCCAGTAAGTCTCCTGTCTCGGTTGTCCCGCCCAGAAATCAAGATTGGGTTCGTTCCAAACTTCGAAATACCATTGCGACACTTCATCGATCCCGTACCGCTCCACCAGATGCCGAGCGAACGCCGCGACCAGACCATCCCAGCGGCCCCAATCTTTTGTAGGAGAGACATTGGGGTGGTACCAGAAAGCTTGCAGTGTGTGGCTCGCCGCCAGTTGATTGGGCATAAAGCTGATCTCAACGAACGGACGCACACCAGAGGCGAGCAAGCCGTCATAAATCTGATCGACGTACGAGAAGTTATAAACCGCGTGTTCCTGCGCATCTTCGCTGTAGACGCCGACTTCATCATCCAGAATGGCGTGGAAGCGAACATAGTTGAGATCGGTAATTTGTTTCACGGCGCGCAGGTCATCGCGATAGTTCTCGCGTAGGCTTAGGATCGCGCGTCCTGACCCAAACATCTTTTCCCAAAAGTGCGGGAAGGGATGCGCCGTCGCTTTTGCGTCAACCAATATTACGTCCGAATTGCCCGACGCGGATTGACCGTAAAGCGGCGGGATGATCGGCGAAAAGATGATCGGCGAGCAGATGAGCGGCGAGAGCGTTAAAAGAACCGCCAGTATGAAAGCGCGAAGAAGTTGCGTCATTATGGGCTCTGGTTGCAGGTTCTTCAGCATCGGTGTTCAGCAAGGCTCATGCCACTTCGGCGCGGGCTTTTGGCGCGCTCACTCGGGCGGCCGGTTTTTCCTGCAGTAGAAGTTCCGTAGCCTGCACGCGCGGATGGCTGTGAAACCAATCTTGTACAACTTTGTCGTGAAGAAAATTCGCCATGGCAAGCAGGCTCATGCCCTGATGGTGTGCCATCCAGCAGCGCACAATCTCAAATCCGCGGGAGCGGGACCTGCGACGCGATTTGCTGTAATCCAACGACTCATAAAAACCGTAGGTGCCCAAGCATTGCTTGCGTTGCATACCTCGCAGATTCCGCATCGCGGCGGCAGGCTCAACATCCAGAGCCAGAAAAGTTGAATAGGGGGAGATCACGGGCCCATCCTGCTCTGGCTTGAAAATCGCCAACTGCGGAACACCGAAGGCAAAGTAAAAATAATTGCCCTCCGCATCCATCGTCGCCGAGGCCGATTCGGAAATGCCCCAGGGAACCTTGTTTCTTGCCGCATAAACTCGCTGGGCCCGCACAGCCACTTCCGCCGACCGTTCCAGCAACGTATTGGGATACAAGCGCATCCACAACGCGGGCATCAGGTATTCGAACATGGTTCCTGTCCATGAAAGAAGGCCGGGAACTCCCTCATCCACCATTGGCGGGCGGCCGAGCTGAAACCAGCTTTCCTGCGGGATATCGTCCTTGGCGATGGCAACAAAGTACGCGATGCGAGCCTCGCTCGCCAGCAGGTCATAACATGCCGGATGATTCCGTTCTTTCTCGACCTCGAACGCGACCGACAGCAGCTTCCTGCCGGGATTGAGCATAAGCGAAAAGTCCATTTCGTCGGCCAGTGCTCCCGTCTGATCGGCAATTTTGTTCAGATCCCCGATCAGCCGCACCGTTCGCGAGCGCACCTCAGGAAGCAAATCGAGCAATTCGCCGTAAATTTTGTCAGATGCCCCGGTGCCCCGCGAATGAATTGCCGCTCCCAGGTGAAGTGCAAGGCGATCGATGAAGAGGGGCATCTGTTCGAGCGGGGGAGTTTTGTTGCCATGTGGGAAAACTGCCGGATCATTTTTCACTGTCGCATATTCAGGTAGGAGCCAGGGTGCGTAAGCTTGGGCCGCACGGCAAACCTGGCGGATGCGTTCTTTCGCTTTCTCCTGCCACCAACCCACATCATCCTGTTTCGAAGTTTCCTTTGAACTCGCATCCGGCTGCCGCAGGTCTTTGAGATCTGCATCGGGAATATCCAAAAGATACTGCAAACCGTCGCGCTGCTTCAGCGCAGTCTCCATCGCCGAGAATTTCTTTCGGGGCAAAGCCCCCAGACTGCTCAATACGTAAAGATGATCCAGCAGTCCCTCCGTCAACTCGCGCGGGAACAGGCGCCGTTTGAGAAGGTCCAGCGATCCCTGCTGCAGCGTCCACAGCGAAGCAATCAAGTTGCCGTTGTCCACGCTGGAAACGACGGCGGGATTCAGCGGCGCCAGCGTATGCGTGTCATACCAGTTCAACAAGTGCCCGCGATGCCGCGGCAATTTTAAAACCGTGTCCAGCGTGCGGAGGGTCTGTTGTGCGAATTCCGCCACCGTGAGATAGCCGAATTCGCAAGCTACCTGCCGGGAATTAAGCAGAAGGCCCAGGTTTGTCGTCGAAATGCGAGCGGCCACTTTGGTGTTTTCTTCATGAACATTATCCGGAATCAGCCAGTGATGTTCTTCGGTGCTGAACTCATCGAAGTAACGCCAGGTGCGAAGCGCGGCCTCATGCAACAACCAGTGATCGCGATCGGAGGTCTCTTTCCGCGGAGCCCGAGGCGGACGGTTCAGCCACACTGACATTGGTTTGCTGACCGCCCATAAGAGAAGAATCGGCAATGCTGCGGGAAGCGCTGCACGGCGCACCAGCCAGACCAGCAGAAATACTCCCAGTGCGAGCACTGGCGTCCAGTTCAAGTACATATCCAGAGTCGTGCGCTTGTCTCCCGCAAGCTCCGCCTCAGCAGCTGTTTCCCACTGCAACAGTCTTTGTCGCGTGATCAGCCGGCGAACCATCGTTCGTACCACTGCATCCAGCGATAACAATGCCTGGTGCGCGAGGAACGTAATCGTTAACACGTTTGCAATGCTGGCATTCAGAAATGAGTTGAACGCGTCCCGAACAGTCGCATTTTTCCCCAACGTTGTGGCCTTCACAAACTCAAATGAGAATTGACACAAAGCAGGCAAAAATAAAATGACAACGGTCGCCGTAGTCCATCCGGCGGCCTTGCCCGGAAGACACAACCACCCCAATAGAAACAGAGCGAAGGTAGCAGGTTCCACTAAACTTCGCCGTAGATTATCCAGAATCTTCCATCTCGAAACCACGGACAGAGGATTGGGAACTCGCCGACCGGATTCTTCCGGAACCAGTGGAAGCAACCATCCTGCAATCTGCCAATCGCCGCGCATCCAGCGATGCTTGCGGCGGTTGTGCGCGCTGTAATGCGAAGGATAGTCTTCGATTACTTCGATATCGCTGACCAGACCTGCACGAGCATAGGCGCCTTCGACCAGATCATGGCTAAGCAGAGCATTGCGCGGGAACCGCCGGGCAAGAACGCGCTGCAGCGTATCCACTTCGTAGATGCCTTTACCTACAAAAATGCCTTCGCCGTAGAGATCCTGATACACATCTGAAGTAGCATGCGTATAAATATCAAACCCAGTTTGTCCCGAATAAATGCTGGCGAGTCTCGACCGCGCCGAACTCTGTACGCTTACTCCGACTCGCGGCTGCAGAATTCCATAGCCCGCAACCACAATGCCTTTATCGGGATCGATGATCGCCTGATTCAATGGATGCGCCAGCGTCCCGGCCATCCGCGCCGCCGAGCCACGGGGGAGTTCAGTATCGGAATCCAGCGTGATGACAAAACGAATCTTCGGCAGCGTCGAGAGATTTCCTACCTTCACCGGGAAGCTATCAAACTTGTCGCGCAGCAGGTTATTCAGATCCATCAACTTGCCGCGCTTGCGCTCCCAGCCCATCCACAGCCGTTCGCGCGGGTTATACACACGATGACGATGGAATAAAAAGAACGAGCCCATGCCCTCGGCTGAGTATTTTTCGTTCAGCCCACTTACCAGATCCGCTGCCAGATCGACCAGAATATTATGTTCGCGCGGCTCGAACGGAGAGTCGGGAAGATCGGAGAGCAGCGCATAATGAATGTTGGGGTCCTGATTTCCCAGATAACGAACCTCCAGATCATCCACCAACCTGCGAACCTGCTTTTCATTCATCAGCACAGTGGGAATCGCCACCAGGGTGACGCAATTGTTCGGAATTCCCTCGGACAAATCCAGCTTGGGTAGAGTTTGCGCCGGCAGCAGCAGCGTAGCCGCATAGTTCATGATCTGCACCGCACTCTGTGAACCCGGCAACAACACGGCTAGAATTGCCAGCAAGACCAGCCATAGAGAAGTGGTGGGGGGGGTCAACAGCAGGACAACGCCTGAAACGATCGCGAAAGTAAGAGCAGCAATTCCGGGCAGATAAAGTTCATCCGGATGTTGAAGTAAGAACGTTCGCAAGCGCTGGCCCAGAGGAGGATGGAATCCCGCCCTCTCTCTGAGAACTCCCATTCCCTCCGCAACCAGATAAGACCCCACGTGGGAATCGCGCAAAGTAACCCGCGGATCCGAATTGGGCTGCGCCTGTGCTTCGCGTGCCAGCGCGAGCACTTCGCTGGCAACTCGCATCTCCGAGCAATCGCTGCGGTCGGCAATCTTAACCACTTGCTTTCGGTATTGCTCCCGCGTCTCGTAGTCCATGCGCCCATAAGCTCCCGCCGGATCGTCGCGCAGAACCCGGTCAAACAGGATTAGCGGCTCGGTCACATCTTTCCAGGGAGTTTGTTTAATCTCCTGCAATCCGCGGATCGCATCCCGGATGGCATAGGATCCCGAGGGGTCCTCCAGCAACCGGCGGCCTAGTTCCGCAATGTGCTCCAGCAGCACCAGTTTCATCACCGGCACCAGCATCCAGATCTCTGCCATCTTCAGCACAGTGATTTGCTGGAAGGCATGGATATAAGCAGCGAAACTTTCTTGACTGAACTGGTATCCGATTGCGGCGAGGTAATTCTCGGCTAACGCTGCAACTCTTGGAATGACGGTGCCGTGCGCAGTGCGAACCTGGGGCAGCTTATGAGGCTCGCTGAAAGTTGTACAAGTCTCGCCCAGTTCTCCTGATAGCAGATAGATCTGCTCCTGAAGCGCTCGAAAATCATCGGAGGAAGGTTTGATCGCAGGATTTTGCACCGAAGCTAGCACTGGGCGGAAAGCTCGCGTCAAGGTTTCGCAACGATCGCGAAAGCTACGAGACTCCTGCTGGCCTGGGATCCATGCCAAGTTGCGGGCAAGTTCCGCCGCGCTCAAGCTCAATTTGTCGGGCCCGGTCTCCATATTAAAGGCAGTCCCTACACGCAGGGCATTGCCATCTGTTGTCACGATTTCGAGGTGACCGCTCTGCGGCGTCATTCCGTAACCTCCCTAGCGATAGCTCGAGGCCTGCATCTCGAACATCTCCGCGTAACGGCCGCCCTGGTGTGCCAGCTGGTCGTGGGTGCCTTCCTCTGCAATCCTGCCGTTTTCCAAGACTAGGATGCGGTCGGCCGAACGTACGGTTGAGAACCGGTGCGAAATAAAAAGAGCCATCTTCCCGGCGGTGAGTTCCGCGAAACGGTGAAACACCTCGAACTCGCTGCGCGCGTCCAGAGCGGCGGTCGGTTCGTCGAGAATCAATAATTGCGCGTCCCGCAGATACGCTCGCGCCAGCGCGACTTTTTGCCACTCGCCCCCCGAAAGGTCCACTCCCTGCTCGAAGCGCCGGCCCAGCATCTGGTCGTAACCCCCGGGCAGGCGCCCTATTGTAAGGTCCGCCATGCTTTTTTGCGCTGCACTTTTCAGCAGTTCCAGATTGTTGATTTCATCGACTCGACCCACCGCGATATTCTCTCGCGCCGTCATTTCATAGCGCATGAAGTCTTGAAAGATAACTCCAATTTCCCGGTGCAGATCTTCCAGATCGTAGTCGCGAAGGTCGACTCCATCCAGCAGGATTTGACCCTCGGTAGGATCGTAAAGCCGGGTAATCAGTTTGACGATCGTAGTCTTGCCCTGTCCATTCTCACCAATCAAGGCAAGCCGTTCATTGGTATGCAGCTGGAAATTAATCTTGTCCAAAACTCGACGTGAGTTTCCTGGATAACTGAACGAAACATCCCTGAATTCGATTCCTTTCACGATCGGCCGCGGCGCGGGTAGGGCGTTCGGCTTGTTCTGGATGGTCGGTCTCATTTCGAAAAATGCCAGCAGGTCGGTGAGGAACAAAGCCTGGTCGCCGATGCCGGCGAAAGTCGAAAAAATTTGTTCGATGTTACTGCTGGCCTGCTGAATGGCCCCTGCCAGCATGGTCAATGTGCCAATGCTAAGCGCGCCCGCAATCGTGCGCCAAATCACGAATACGTACGCCGAATAGTAGCCCATGGTGCCGATGGTAGAAAGCAGTGCGCCCGCGATCAACTTGCGTCGCGAGAGACCGACGTTCTCTTCATAGATGTTGTCGGATATACGAGTAAACCTCTCCCGCAGAAAGTCCCTTAGTCCGAAGAGCTTCAACTCCTTTGCGGCTTCCTTGCTCCCGGCCAGAATCCGCAGATAGTCGAGCTGGCGCTTCATCGGCGTCTGGCGGAAATTCTTCGCGTATCCCAGGAAAGCAAAATGGCTCTCACCTAGAAATGCGGGGACCACACCGGCAACCAGCAACAACATCAGCCAGGGAGAAAACAACATGATTGTGATCGACAAGGTGATAGTGGTAATTGCTTGCTGCACCAATCGGCCAATTTGCTGGATCATCACCAGCCGGTCGGTGGCCTGCACGCGAGCCCGCTCCAGGCGGTCGTAAAATACTGGATCTTCATAAGTGATGAGATCCAGACTTGCGGCATGATTCATTACCCGAATGCTGATGTATCTGGTGTACTTATCCCCCAGTAGCGAATCGGAGTAGTCGATTGTGCGGAGGAGAATACTATTGACTACGGCGAGGGAAAATTCCGCGACCACCAACCACCAGAAGCCGTGAACCACCGGTTGATGAGTGGACACCGCATGCACGATGCGGTCGATGATCAGCTTAGTAATCCACAACAGCCCCACTGGCATCAGCGCAGCGAATAGGCGTGAGACCAGTCCAAAGATCACGACTCCGGGGCCGGAGTCCCAGACAATCTTCAAAACAGCCGGCACGTTGCGGAGCGCTGAGATGCGTTCCTGCCATCCTCCCCAGAAGTTTTGGCGTTCCGTCATGCGTTCTAGCTGCCGTCTTCAAGCGGATTCCAGTGCCGGATGCGATAATGTGCCTTGGAGTATGACAGTCTCGCCCCCAGGAACGCAACGGCCCACAGAAAAGATGCCGAAAGCTCTTCGAAGGTTTCTCATGGGGGTATTTAACACGAGGTTAGCCCCATGGAATCAATGAATTTTGATGCCCACATCGTGCGGCGTTTTCGCCAACCTCCCAGACCAACCGCTCAACCAATAGAAATGTTTCGGTCCAGGATTGTGAAAGCCGCTGATATACCCCAAGCCTTCATCCTGCTGTTCCTGATTATTGTGGCGAGCCTGAGTCATGCGCAAAATAATCAAGCCGCCGAAAAGGTGCGAAACCGCTCCGGTGTCAGCCAGGACAGGCCAACCCAAGGCGACGAGGCTCGTGGGCAGTACATTGTGGAGAACCTTTCTAGATGTGGCCAGTGCCATACTCCACACCTCAGCGATGGATCTCCTGACCGCAGCCGGTGGCTGCAAGGTGCGCCCGTGTGGCTGAAATCCGCGGAGCCCGAGCAGGATTGGCCACTGCAAGCGCCGAGAATTGCGGGAGCTCTACCCGGAACCGATGCTGAAATGGTTACGTTGCTCACAACCGGCATCTGGCGTACTGGAACTTACTTGCGTCCACCCATGCCTCAATTCCGCATGAATCAACAGGATGCGGAGTCGGTGATTGCCTATCTTAAGTCAGTAAAATCAGCCCCTAAATGAATTAGTCTCCGCAGTTCTTGAACTGGAATCCCGTGCCCGACCATGCCAAAGCGGATGTGATCATCGTCGGAGGCGGAGCCTCTGGAATCGCAGCGGCAACGGCTCTGGCCAGCGCAGGACTCTCGATCAAGCTGCTGGAGGCAAGAGACCGCATCGGCGGTCGCATATTTACGCTGCAGGATCAGAAGTTGCGTGCTCCCATCGAGCTTGGCGCGGAATTCATTCATGGACGCCCTCCCGAGATTTTGGACTTACTTAAAGCGCGTCACGTTCAAATCCGGGAAGTCGATGGTGACAACTGGTGTGTTGAAGAAGGTCGCGTGAGCCCCTGCGACTTCTTTTCGGAAGTAGATCAGATCCTGCAAAAGATGAGCGATCACAAGAACGGCGATGAATCCTTCACCGATTTTTTGAAACACTACAGTTCTCGATTGCACGACACTCCCAGCCTGCGCCAAGCCAAACAGTGGGCCACCGGATACGTCAGCGGATTTAACGCAGCCGATCCAGCCCTCATCAGTGTGAAGTGGCTGTTGCAGGGAATGCGTGCCGAAGAAGAGATTGAAGGCGACCGGGCCTTTCGCGCAGAACATGGATATGCAGATCTAATCGAAATCTTTCAAAAGCAATTGCAGGATAGCGGCATCTCGCTACAGAAAAATACCGTAGTCGAGAGCATTCAATGGCGTCCTGGACAAGTTGAAATTACCGCCGTTGGCGCAACCGGCACCGCCACGTTTTCTGTGCCGCGCATGCTGATCACTGTGCCGCTCGGTGTGTTGCAAGCCCGGACGGACGATAAGGGTGCGATCAGCTTTGCGCCCGAACTGCCTCAGCAGAAACAGAATGCGATTCGCAACATCGCAATGGGAAAGGTGATTCGAGTCACTCTGCGATTTCGCGAGCGCTTTTGGGAAGATCTCCCGCATTTCCGCGAGACGGATTTCAAATCGATGGACAGAATGAGTTTTCTCTTCTCTCACGACGACTGGTTTCCCACATGGTGGGCTACCGCGCCCGTCAAACTGCCGTATTGCCCGGCTGGGCGCCGTTTCACTGCGCCTCGCGCCTTTCCGGGCAGAGCGAGTCTTTTGTGATTGAGCACAGCATTGCGACCCTCCACCGTCTGCTGGGCGTCAGTGTTCAGGAACTCGAAGAGCTTCTCGAACACGCATATTTCCACGATTGGCAGACCGATCCTTTTTCGCGAGGTGCGTATAGCTATGGAAAGGTCGGCGAAGTTGAAGTGCCGAAGGCGCTGGCCATGCCCGTCGACAATACTTTGTTCTTTGCGGGCGAAGCCACGGATGCTAACGGCCTCAACGGAACCGTGCATGCCGCGATTGCCAGCGGCAGAAGGGCCGCAGTTGAGATCGCCAACTCCGCCAAAGTCAAAGTCGATTGGAAATCCGTCAAAGCTTCCTGATTGGCGACTATCTAAGCGTGATTAATCTTCTTCATGGTTACGCAGCCCTGCGTTCTTGAGGCAGATTTTCTTTCTGCTCCGCGTGGATTTGTACTTGCTCGTGTTTGATATCCAGGCGCAGGTGGTTATAGACGCTCATGTATTGGTTCGCCACCCACACGAGTGCGAAAAGCGCAATCAGGTAACCGCGCCAGTCGTCGTACAACAGTTTGAAGCGAGTAAGAACCAGAAACGCTGCCGCGACATAATGGCTGAAACAGTATTCACACGTTAATAAGTAGAAGAACTTTCGTCGAGGAAGGGTAGGCGCATTTTTCGATTGCTTCTGGCAATAGTCGCGGGGTTCCCGAAAAACTTCTTCGTGCGTGATTGTCCATGCCACACAGGCGACAGGTATAGACAAAATGAACAGCCAGGCAAATTGGAGACCGACCGACACGGTGGAGTTGGATGCACAATGCAGGACGAAAGGCCGCTCCAAAAGCAGGAATCAGATGGTCTTGACTTGCCCGTAATTGATGAGACTCACCATCAGTACGCCTCCGCAAATGTTTCCCAGCGTAGCCGGTATAAGCCAGCGAAAGTAATCTGTCAGCGGAATTGCCCCCGCAACGACGGTGGAGAGAATCTCCGCGCTGCCCGCAATGCAATGCGCGAAGTGCCCGATGCCGACAACGAATGTGAGTAAATACACCATCGCAATCTGGCCGATGGTCCAATGGCTGGCTGTGACGGTCCAGGCGACCAGCGCGATCAGCCATCCGCCAATGATTCCGCTCCAGAAAAAGTGAGAGGCTGATCCAGTGGAAGCTTCTTGCCCCAGTTGCACCAGTTGCGAAAGTATGTCTGGCCGCAGCGCGGAAGTTTTGCCCGCCAGTAGGGCGAACAAAAAGGCTCCGAAGACATTTGAGGCGAAAACCACCCCCCATAACCGCAGAGTTCTCACCACGTGCCGGCGTTCATCCAGCACCAGAACCACCGGATACAAAGTATTCTCGGTGAACAGTTGCGCCCGCCCGATAATGACGGCTATGAATCCAACCGGATAAAGCAAGAAGGGTATGATCTGGGCGCCGTGTCCGAGAAGCGCGCGAAGCGAGGCCACGGCAACTCCAGTCAGCCCCATCGTGAGACCTCCCGCGACGCCCGAAAACGCGAGCTTCTGATTCGATCGACGCAGTTCTTCGCGCGCGTTTTCGATTGCCGCCTGAAAGATCTCCACTGCGGTCAGCCTTCGAGTCTCCGGTGTCGACTCTTCCGAAGCACCGCTTTTTCGAATTGTCTTAACCTCAGCCATCACGCTCCAAATCCCGCTTACGCCTGCGGAGTCAAGAAACACCTGACGTCAAAACTGCACAACTTTTTTCTGCAAATGATACTTTCAAGAAGCTCAACAGCTCCGGTCGCAGCACTTTGATGCAAGAAAGACGAATCAAGGAAGAGAGGTGAATGCACAACTCCAGCTACTCGCGAATGTAGCTCGCCGGGCACGTGGATGTTGAAAACAAAAATACCGCCCAGCTGGCAGGGCCAGCGAAAGGATCCGCCGCGGGGATGGGAGTATTGAAATAGAAAGCCGGTGTTCGCTTAAGCAGCTACAGCCTGCATTGCCAGGCAACTTTGCAGCGCACGCAGCGCGTAGAGAGCATCATCCAAGGCCTGGTCTTCTTCGATGGTGTCGTTGCCTGCGGCGAAAAGTTCGCGTGCTCGAGCCACGATCGCCTTTTCGGCATCGGCAATTCGCGACGGTATACGTTCCCGATCGGTTTCGAACAGAGCGGCCGTGTAAAGCTCGCGCCAGTTTCCTGAGTGACGGGGAGAGGGGAGTAAGTTCGTCATCAAAAACACCTCAGCTGCAGGGGCGGAGACCTGCAGTAAAGTTAAGGTTAGTGTGAAACTACCGTCAGAAATGCCGGGCGTCCATACGGCAAATCCTGTAGGGGTATCAGGCCGTTCCGCTCTGCAGGCAGAGTGCCAGGGGAAAGCTGACTAGCGCATTCGAGAGGTAGATCGCTGAGCCCGTCTCTGTTTTCTCCACAGACAGAGTTTCGGAGGTAAAAATGTTGCGGTAGCTTCTGTTGCAAACACATGCTGGCAATTGAATACGAGTGTCGTTCCATACCTCAGGCCCGGAGGGAGGACGCTCCGAACCGTTCAATAACCCACTCACCAACCTTGGAACGATCACAATCAAACTCGTGCTTTCGAACTTCCGAATAAATGCGACCGCATGATTCGCCTTCGCTCCCCGAACCTCCAATGGAACATAATCACCGATTCGAAAAAGCTCCGGAAATTCTTTGCGCAAGCAGAGCGTTTTCCAAATCACATACAATTTCAAGCGCCCATCTTCAGGCGTCTCCATCAATTCCGCCGTCGATGCCAAGTCTGTCTCGCCGCTCAATCTGCAGATTCTCTGAAACGTTTGCCGACGCCGTTCGTAGTCGACGGGGCGCCGGTTGTCGGGATCTACTAGGCTGAAATCCCATAAATCGTTGCCTTGATAAATATCGGGAACACCCGGGCACGTTAGTTTGAGCAAAGTCTGAGAGAGGCTACTCCACAGGCCAATGCGCGCAATGCGCTGCTGGAAGGGGACAAAATCATTCAGAAAGCGATTTTGTTCGTCTGGACTTAATAACGCCTTCACAAACGAAGAAACTGCCGTTTCGTATTCACTATTGCGATTAACCCAACTCGTATTCTGCTTGGCTTCGCGCATGGCCTTCAGCATGTAGTTCTGCATCCGCTCCCTGAAGCTCTGCCAGTCATTTCCAGACTGCAACGGCTCCAACGGCCACGCCCCGACCAGCGCTTGATAAAGCAAGTATTCGTCGTTCGGGGAAGGAGCGGGCTTCTCATTCACTCTAATTCGATGAACGCGATTAAATCTTCTCCAGTCGAGCACTCGAAGTCTCCACAATCCCGGCATCTCCGACAGCGCGTCAATCCGTGTGCGCACGTCTTCCGAGCGTTTCGAATCATGCGTACTGGTCGCCAGCATAGTGTGAGGCCAGTCCCGCAAACGTTCCCGATTCGCCTTGTGAAAATCCGCGATGGTCGTTCCAAACTGATGAAGATCAGCGCCCACGTCATTCAGTGAGACGAGCCGGTTGTAGCGATAAAAAGCCGTGTCCTCCAGACCTTTCGCCATCACCGGACTGCTGAACTGCTGGAATTTCATGGCGAACCTGGTGACGGCGCCTTTATAAGCACTGTCCTGTCCTTCCGCAATGCTGGTCAGAAGCACTTGCCTGACAAAATCAAAGACGCTGGTATCGGCAGCCGGACTTCGCCACTTCGCCAGAGCAATTGCACGGCGAATATACCCCGCATCATTCTCCGAGATTCCCTCGGGGGTTACATAGGTGCGGTACACCGGAAAGTTGGCAACTACTTCCGTCAGTGCGTCGCGCAAGCTATTTAGTGTGAAGTCGCAGGTTGTTCGTTTGGAAAGGGCAATCCGCGTCAACTGATTGGCTAGCACATTTAGTTCGCTAGCGAGCGCCACTCGAACAATCAGTCTTCTGCAGCGGTAGGCGAGATCGTCATAGCTGGCTTCAACGCCGGTAAAACTTCGGTAAAGGCTGTCGAACCGAGCGACGGCCGCAGGGTCGACATATAGACCATTCACCAGGTTCGAAAAATCGTACCCGGTTGTGCCGCATACCGGCCACTCGTTTGGCAGCCGTTCCGAGCCTGTAAGAATTTTCTCGATCACCACGTAGCGCGATTCTTCCTGCCTAGACTCAGAAGTTTTTGTGGACTGGGAATTGTGCTCCGCTTCAACCAGGCCTTGTTTTAACCGGTTGAAATATTGCGCAGGATCGTACAGCCCGTCGGGATGATCCACTCGAAGACCATCCACTTTGCCCTGCGCCACAAAATCCAGAATAAGACGATGAGTTGCCTTAAACACAGCCTCGTTTTCCATACAAAGAGCAGCGAGGTCATTGGTATCGAAAAAACGTCGATAGTTTATGTCATCGGAAGCGACCCGCCAGTTCGCCAGACGAAAGGCCTGCGCCTTAATGAGCTCGTGGAGTTGCTCAAAACTTGCTGCGTCTCCCGGCGTTCCGTTAATCGACTCGATCGCTTGCAGGATGCAGGCGGCGATCTCCGGCGATCGTTCGCACAAAGCGGCCAACCGGCGCTTGTGAATCTCTTTGTCCCGATTGCGCTCAGCGATGCGGTCGGTGCTGATCTCCTGTCGCGACGGCAAATGGCCGAAAGCCGTGATCAGACTCTGAAACTCGAGCAGGTCTCGATTTTCCTCGCCCAGTTTCCCAGCCGGAGAGTCTGCGCACGTCTGCAAAATGCGCGGGTACTCTTTGGGATCGATAGGAAATCGGTGGTCGCGATAGGTCACATCGAATTCGCCGCGCTCCGCGCGAAACGCAATCTTCAACTCGCCGTTCTCTAGCACGGCGCCGTAATGATCATGCAGAACAGGGACGAGCACTTTTCCATGCAGCTCCTCTTTCAGCGGATGCCAGTCGATATCGAAGAAACAGGCATAGACGGAAGCCTCCCCGTCTTCCAGCACGTCCAGCCACCAGGTGTTGTCGCCACCCATGATTCCCATGTGATTGGGCACGATATCGACAATCAACCCCATATCGTGTTTCCGGAGAGTGGACACAAAGCGATCAAATTCTTCCGGAGTTCCTATCTCGGGGTTCAGGGAATTGTGATCGACGATGTCGTAGCCGTGCATGCTGCCCGGCCGCGCCTTGAGGAATGGCGAGATGTAGCAATGGCTGATGCCGAGAGTGGAGAGGTAGGGAACGATTGCCGTTGCCTGCACGAAAGTAAAATCCCGATTCAGCTGCAGGCGATAGGTTGCGCGCGGTATGTTGGGATGCGCGGTCATGATTCCAAAAACCAAACTACGGACTCGGGCGGCAGAGTTCCTCGCCTTAATGCGTCCTCGCGAACCTGCTCACTGGTGTACAGGATCGGGCTACTTGGTGCAGATGCGGTCGACAAAGAAACGCCGCTAAAATTTGCCAGCAGCGTAAGTTTCGCGCCGTCCCCAAATTTCCATTCTGCAGTCAACCCGAGGTCTTCACGTGCGGTATATCGTGCTTCGATTTTGCAAGCCGAAGAAAGGCGGGGAAGAACGTGCTCTTTCCGCAACTTCAATAGCTGTCGATAAAATCGCAACCAATCCTGATGGGCCGGTTGTTCAAGGTCGTTCCAATCCAATCGAGAAGCGTCAAAAGTTGATTCGGCGTTTGGGTCCGGAATCCCTTTGCGAGCCGCGGGATCGTTGAACCTTGTAAAACGCGTGAACTCGTTCCGGCGACCGGCGGTAACAGCGGCAGCCAAATCCTTTTCAAAATCGCAGAAGAAAAGAAATGGCGTTTGCGTTCCAAACTCTTCTCCCATGAAAAGCATTGGCGGAGAGGGAGCGAGTAAAAGGATCTCCGTCGCCGCTCGAACTGCCCGAGCATCTGCAAGAGTAACGATCCTCTCTCCGAACGCACGGTTACCGATCTGATCGTGATTCTGCAAAAACGAAACGAACGCAGTCAGCGGTAGTCCGTTCGTAGCTTCGCCACGCCTCTCGCCATTCCGGTAAAGAGAAACGTCGCCTTGATAAGCGAATCCACTTACCAGGCAACGGCCCAGTTGATCAAGCGGCCGTTCTGCATAATCGGAATAATAACCATCCTTCTCGCCGGTGATGAGCACGTGCAGTGCGTGGTGAATATCGTCGTCCCACTGCGCGTCATAAAATTGCGGTCGGCATTGCCGTGTGCGTCGAAGATATTTTGCCTGGTTGCGTTCGTTTTCCAGAATCAGATGTACTTGGCGTTCGGTGCCGACCGTGTTGCGAACTGTATCACCCAATTCCGCGAGGATTTCCGGAGTGGAATCGTCAAGGATGGCATGCACCGCATCCAGTCGCAATCCGTCGAAATGATATTCAGTAAGCCAATACAGGGCGTTCTGAATAAAGAAGTCACGCACCACTCGACTCTGCGCGCCGTCGAAATTTATGCCCTTTCCCCATGGAGTTTTGTAGCGGTCGGTAAAAAACTGGGGAGCATAAACGCCCAGATAATTTCCCTCCGGGCCAAAATGGTTATAGACAACATCCAGCAGAACCATCATCCCGCGCTGGTGAGCCGCCTGCACCAACTCTTTCAAGTCCTCGGGCCGGCCATACGTGCTGTCGGGCGCAAACAGAGAAACACCATCGTAGCCCCAATTTCGTCCGCCGGGAAAATCCGATACAGGCATCAATTCGATAGCCGTAACTCCCAAGTCGGCGAGATAGTCGAGTCGCTTCTGCACCGCGGAAAAGGTTCCTGGACGTGCAAAGGCTCCGACGTGCAACTCATAGATAATGGCTTCGCGCCAACTGCGTCCGCGCCACGTGTCGTCCTTCCAGTCGAACCTTTGAGGATCGATGACTTCGCTGGGCCCGTGTACGTCGTGCGGCTGAAATCGTGAAGCCGGATCCGGAACTTCTGTTTCTCCGTTAATTCGAAAACGGTACAGACTTCCAGGCTTCGCCTCGGCGGTGACAAGTTCAAACCAGCCGCGCTCACGCCGTTCAAGCGCGATCCGTTTGGAATCTTTGGAATCTTCAAGGGAGATCTCGACCTGCCGCGCCGCCGGAGCCCACAACCGAAACCGAACCTTCCCATCGTCGCGGCACTGCGCACCGAACGGCATGTTATGACGGCGCTTCATTCGAGTCTTCCTTCTTACCGTTTACATGCCGTTCCATCAGCACCACCATAGACCGCGCCTGCAAGGGATAGGGCGTACCGGAATCATAGGTCTCAGTGGGCCGCAAGCCGCCTTCCCGCGACGTGTCCATCCATCCGATCCAGCGTGATCCTTTGCGAAACGCCGGCAAAGTGAACGGTACATCTTCGTGATACGGATTCAGAAGCACAAGAAAATCTGTGTCACTCACCTTGCGGCCGCGTTCGTCGGTTTCTTCCAATCCCTGACCGGAAAGGAACATTCCCAGCGCGCGGACAGAAGGGTTGCGCCACTCGTCTTCGTTCATCTCATGGCCGCTGGGATTGAGCCATAGAACATCTTTGACATTCGCCCCCTTGATTGGCCGGCCTTGAAAAAAATGGCGTCTTCGAAAAACTGGATGCCGCTTGCGCAGGTTGATCATTCGCTGAACGAACGCCAGAAGATCGCGATCCTCGGGTTTCAGATTCCAATTCAGCCAACTGATCTCGTTATCCTGGCAGTAGGCATTGTTGTTTCCATTTTGCGTGTGCCCGATAGCGTCGCCGGCATACATCATGGGAACACCCTGCGAGAGTAGCAACGTTGCCAGTAGATTTCGCTTCTGCTTGCTGCGCAGGGCTTGAATATCCGGATCGTCGGTTGGACCCTCTACGCCGCAATTCCAACTGCGGTTATTGTTATTGCCGTCGCGATTATTTTCACCGTTCGCTTCATTGTGCTTTTCGTTGTAACTGACCAGATCCTGCAAGGTGAAGCCGTCATGGGCGGTAATGAAATTCACGCCGGCGTAAGGGCGTCTTCCGCTATGTGCGTAAAGATCGCTCGAACCCGTAATGCGATATGCCAAATCTCCCACCACTCCTTCATCACCTTTCCAGTAAGATCGCACCGTATCGCGGTAGCGGTCGTTCCACTCCGCCCATCCCACTGGAAAATTTCCTACCTGATATCCGCCTTCTCCGAGATCCCAGGGCTCGGCAATCAGCTTTGCCTGCGAGAGGACTGGATCCTGATGAATGATGTCGAGGAAAGCGCCCAGGCGATTGACTTCGTGGAGTTCGCGCGCCAGCGTGGCGGCCAGGTCAAAGCGGAAGCCATCCACGTGCATTTCCAGAACCCAGTACCGCAGGCTGTCCATAATCAGCTGCAGTACCCGTGGATGCTGCATGTTCAGCGTATTGCCCGTGCCTGTGTAATCGGTGTAGTAGCGTAGATTGTCAGGCCTGAGACGGTAATACGTGCTGTTGTCGATGCCTTTCAACGACAATGTGGGTCCAAGGTGATTGCCCTCGGCGGTGTGGTTGTAGACCACGTCGAGAATCACTTCCAGTCCCGCGGAATGCAAAGTCTTCACCATGGTCTTGAATTCGTTGATGGACTTCGTCGCCAGGTAGCGAGGCTCGAGGGCAAAAAATCCAATAGAGTTATAACCCCAGTAATTTCGTAGACCTCGTTCCACCAATTGACGATCGTCCACGAAACTATGCACCGGCATCAGTTCGATCGAAGTCACCCCCAGGCGCGCGAGATAGTCGATGATAGGCGCAGTCGCCAGCCCAGCATACGTCCCCCGCAAATGTGCGGGAACGTCAGGGTGGCACATGGTGAATCCTTTTACGTGGAGTTCATAAATCAAAGTTTTGTGCCAGGGAATACGCGGAGGAGCGTCCGTGCCCCAGGTAAATGCGGAATCAATTACCCGGTTCTTCGGCATTCCCGCGGCGTTGTCACGGCGGTCGAAAGATAGATCTTCCTGCTTGTGGCCCACCTTATAGCCAAAGTGCGAATCGCTCCAATGAATCGTCCCCAATGTCTGTTTGCCGTAAGGATCGAGCAGAAGTTTGTTGGGGTTGAACCGCTGGCCTTGTTCCGGAGCGTATGGGCCGTATGCCCGGTAGCCATACAATTGTCCTGGACGAACCTCCGGCAAATAACCGTGCCACACCATGTCAGTCTGTTCAGGCAGCGCCACCCGAGTTGTCTCGCGCTTGCCCAATTCATCGAACAGACACAGCTCTACCTTTTCCGCGTGTTCGGAGTAAAGCGCGAAGTTCACGCCTTCGCCATCCCAGGTTGCACCTAACGGATAGGGCCGCCCGGGCCATACGATTGGTTGCGCACCACTAGCCATCGATTTGCTTCTCCTGAACCAAGTTCGATCCTTTCAAGGAAGTTTACGGATAAAGCTCAAACGCAATCCGCATCGAGGCTGACCTCAAGCATACGAGAGAATAATCGATGACGACGGTGCTCGCAGTTCCCTGGATCGCCAGTCGAGCAGCATACTGCCTCTCCGGGCAAAAAGATCATACTTCGATGCCAGTTATGGCACCTGAGTTTGCCTGCGGGGCATAGTTTGCAAAGGCGGTCTTACACCGGCGCCTGGCCCTTAATCATTCTTCTTTCTTTCTTCCCAACTTATTTGCAAGTTTCCTTATCTCTCTTTCCCGCACGATATTCACAATGCCTTTTGCATCGTCGAAGAGACTGTCGCGCAGAAGCGTCGCAAGCTGGGCTTTTAGCTTTGCCCGGTCCAGGAGGGGCTGCGGAACCCGGATAGATTCGGCCGGTAACGGTTGGGAACATTTCAGCGTGCTCCCAATGAGGCTGAGTTGAATATCGGAATGATCTGATGCTTTGGTTACTTGTCCGCTGACATGAGCGGAGATGAAAGCAAACGCCAGGGCTGCAAAGAGCGCGAGTTTGTTCTTGCCGTGCACATCACTACCTCTTTCGTACGCGAAGTAAAGTGTTCTTCTTTCTACCGCGCGAACGGAAGATGACAGATTTTCTGAATGTGGTTGCCGGCTAATGGAAGGTAATGGCGGTGCTACAGAGTCCGCAGTATCAACGGACGTCGCACTGCTTCGACGGCTGGTCCAAGGCCACATAGTAGTGGCCCTCCGAACGGATCAACGCGAACGCTACTTCGGAGAACTAATACGCATTGAGGTTTACTTCATCCAGCCAGACGTTGTAGGGCTCTTGCTTATAGTTGCCGTCAAGTTGAAACTGGATGTTCATTCCTTCCTGGTACCATTTCGGCTGGGCGGTATAGTAGACATCCACATTGTAAGTGCTGTTAGCCACGCTCAAACTTATGTAGTGAACCTGGTTACCGACACGCTCGAAGTTCCACACCAGATGTACCCAGGTTTGCGAGGGAAAATGTTTGCATGGGATCGGAATCGGAACCCACACTCCATGCAGCGGATCCCAGATATTCCACTCTCCGGTCTGATTGAAGTCGCACTGCGTGCCCCACGTCCAGCGTGTTCCGCTGAAAGCCTGGTTCAGATCGAACTCCAGCGATTGCGGCGCGTCACCCACATTCACGTAAAACCACAGGTCATAGCTAAAGTGGCTTACGTCGTGACCGCCCCCGAGCGTATACCAGTAGAGTTCGTTGGAATATGGGTGAGGTCCACCCATCGTGAACTCCGCGGACGTGCCATCGAGCGAGGGCGCAGACTGACCTTGGATCAATTTCGATGAGGCCGTGCCTAAACCCGCCGCGCACGTGAATCCATTCTGCAGTACTGCGGAACACGACTGCCAACCGGGAAGATTCTGAATGCCCGCGACTCCGGGCGTCTCCTGCGCCACATTTACTTGAGTGGTTGCCGTCGCAATGTAGCCCGCAATATCTTCGGCAACCACTTGAATGGTGTGCTGTCCCGGTTGCATAAACAGGTATTCGTCGATGGTCGGTGTGTAAGAGTAATAAACTGCCACATTGTCTACATAAACTCTCATCCAGTAAAGCTGGTCTGCAGGCTGGGCTTGCGCCTGCAATGTCGCCGGAGAATTTACGCTAGCTCCTTGACCAGGAGCTGAGATCGTGAGCGGGAACCCGCACAAAGCCGCCGGCGGAGGCTGTATCGGCGCCGGGATCGATGAAATGTCTGACGGGGGCGTGGGCGTAACCGGACAATCTGCAATGTATTTTGGCAGTCCCTGGCATCCCCTCCAGAGCACTCCAAGCGCGGCCAGGCTGACGACCAACAGAATCGACAGAAATGTGGGGCTCAGGCACTTACTGAATGATGCCCCATGCCTCGCCAACATTCTCGCCCCCGGGCTTTAATCGTCCAAAATTCTATGTAGCCGATCAGCATGGGGAGCGGCCCAAATCGCCGTCACTACGAGTCGCGAATCGCAAGTATGGCTTCCATATTCCTGGCAAAAGCTACGCTTAGATTCGAATCGATGCAGAACAGATGACACTTGTCGGGTCAGTGGTTGCTCTTCAAACATTCACTTTGTTCGAATGCTAATTCCACCGACCGACGGACGACTGTCGATCGAATCAAATCAGATCAGGAATGAGCCCTTCTGGTTCTGGAAGCCGCAGTCGCAGATTTGCTGCGCGCAGTTTTCCCCCGCTTTGCAGCGCTACGCTTGCCCTGCCGCGAGATTGGAAATCAGACGATTACCGTAGCTCCCAAAGAGTTCAGTGAAATCAGGGCAACTCTTACGGTGCACCCCGTATTGCCCGAGCAATCTGGCCCCGTCATAGTTTGAGAGCCTGCACGTACGGTGACCTGCTGTTCGCCGCTCCGATCCTGGATTTCCCTGCGTCGGCCAACTGTTTTCTTGGAGGTTGGTGTTTATGTGCGCGGTCGGGGCCCTCCTTCGCAGCGGCCGATTGCTTTTCGCGACTTTCTTTTTGCTCGCCCTCAGTCTCGTGGTGGAAGGATGTAGCAGCTCTGGCGCGATGAGTACAAGTACGCCTACACCAACCCCACCCACAACTCCGTCGCAACCCACTTATCCTTCAACTGCTCCGGTACCAATTACGTGGTCGGCCAGCAGCAGCAATTTGCCGGCTCCCACGGCTCAGAATCCGGTCACTGCAGACTGGGGAAGCGGCTCCAACAATTTTCCTCTGACGATTTCTAGTCCTGGCGCAGGCGCGAGTGTCACATCTCCGATCAACGTAGTTGCTGCAGCTTCTCCGAAGAACCCAATCTTTTTCATGCGCGTGTACGTTGATAATGTTTCTGTCTATTACACATCTTCGAATTCCATCAACACTCAGATCTTCGCCGCGCCCGGTAAGCACACGCTGTTGGTGATGGCGGAAGAATTAACCTGTGCGGCGCTGCCTTGTTCCACGGGTGATGTGTCAGCGATCCCGTTGAACATCACGGTCACGTCTCAGGCGTCCACCACCATCAGCAGTATTCAAGACACGCCCGGCTGGCAATCCTGTTCAGCAGTATTTCCCGCGGGCGTTCAGCGTGCCGGACAACTGTGTGCCGCCGGTGAGAGCCAGTACGTGCCTGTTTCAAGCATGACCATGGATCAATCGCCCCCGGCGCCGGCACCCGCCATGGATGGCAAGGCGGCGCATTTCAGCATGAGCCCGGGGACTGCGGCCCCGCTCGCCTCGGACTACGGCTATTCCAACTATCTGTACTTCAATCCCATCGCGGGGGGAAACGGCGTCAGTACGTTTACCTACGACTTGTATTTTTGGATCGACAATGTCGACGCGCCCCAAGCGTTGGAGTTCGACGTCAATCAGGGATACGACGATACGACCAGCGGGACAGCCGGAACTCCCATGCGCTTCACGTGGGGATCCGAATGCAACTTGAAAGGCGATGACCCCCCGGGACAGTGGGACATCTGGAACGACGAGGCAGGGAAGTGGGAGCCGACCGGAATCTCCTGCAAAGCCAACGTGGATATTCTGCCCAACACCTGGAACCATCTCACCTGGAATCTTCACCAAGCCGGAGGGATGGTTTACTACGATACCTTGACGCTGAATGGCGTAGCTACACCCGTGAACACGTCCTATGTAAGCCAGTCGGGCTGGACCTTAGAAGAGATTGACACGGCCTTTCAAATGGACTTGGCCCAGCCTCCAGTGCCGTACAACGTCTGGTTGGATGAGGTGAGTCTTACCGCACAATAAAATCGTAGAAGCATTAGTTAACCGGCTCGGCTACCGGCTTCCTGATCTCGGAGGCCGGTGAGCGGCTTCGGGACGAACCAAGCGTAAAATAAAACGTGGCCCCTCGCTCGACTTCCCCGGTCGCCCATATTTCTCCTCCGTGCCGCCGCACAATCCTCTGCACCGTCGCCAGGCCGATCCCATTGCCGGGAAACTCCGCCGTCGGATGAAGCCGTTGGAAAGGCTGAAATAATCGATCTGCCGATCGGGCATCGAATCCCGCTCCATCGTCGCGCACGAAATAGACCGTCCGTCCGTTTTCTACCGTAGAGCCAAACTCAATGCGGGCGCGCGGGTGAGTGGAAGTGTACTTCCAGGAATTTCGCAACAGATTCTCCAGCACAATTTTCAGCAGCCGGGGGTCGCCGTCAACTTTCTCAACCGCTGCTATCGCGAAGTCTACTTGGCGGTTTGGTTCCAGACTTTTCAACTCTTCTGCCACGGAGCGGGCAATGGCAGTCAAGTCTACGGGCTCCGACTGCAACACACTACTGGTCACTCGTGAAAGATTCAGCAGGTCATCGATCAACTGCATCATGCGCTTTCCCGAGTTCCGGATGTGATCGAGCAGTTCTTTCGCCTTGGCATCGAGTTTGCTTCCGTACTCCTTTAATAGCACGTACGTGAAACCATTGAGGGCATCCACCGGTCCGCGTAAGTCGTGAGAAACGGAATAGGAGAATGATTCCAGCTCACGGTTTGCGAACAACAGTTCGCGAGTGCGTTGTACCACGCGATCTTCCAGTTCGTCATGCGCCTTTCGCAGTTCGTCATCACGCTTCTGAATTTCCGCAAGCATCTCGTTGAAGGCGGTAATCAGCAAGCCCACTTCGTCCGCTTCCTGGCTCGGAGTGGCTCGCGCAGAATAATTTTTATCCTGGGAGACAGCCGCAGCTACTTGCGCCAGGTCCACGATTGGCTGAGCTACGGATCTTCCGAACAGCGAAGAAACCAGCAGCGCTGCAATCAGGGAAAGCAAGAGCACGGCCAGCGCAATTGCGGCATAACGCTTCAGCCGCTGGTCAATTTCACGCAGATCAGCACGAATGTAGACCAGCCCCACAGGTTTGCCCTGAAACATGATCCTGCGCACGAGAACGAGGTGAGAGTTGGTGAAGCGATAAGTCTCGACTTGATTTCCCGGAATATTCGGAATGCTTAGGATGTCTTCGCCGTTCACGCGAGCATAAGTCGCGAACGGCTTTCCATCGAGCGTAAAAATGCCGGCGGTGGTTACACTCTGCGAACTCTTCAAGGCGGAAAGAGTATTGCTGGCAGATTGCGGGTCGTTGAACAAAATTGCCGAGACACTATTGGAACCGACGATATCTGCCTGCGCAGATAAAGTGCGCACCAGGCCCTGCCGGAAAGTAATCTGGTCGTAAGTAAAAAACGCCAGACAAGCCAATGACAGTGCCGCCCCGCTCACCAGCATGTTCATCAAGGTGAGCTTCCTCAAGAGCGAACGGCGGCGCTTCAGGCGCATCTCAATCGCCTCCCGCGCGTTTGCGAATCACCCGCAACGCTACTTTCAGCAACTCTGAGCTGACGGTTAATCCCGCATCTTCAATCGGAGTAATATTCACCTCGAACCGGATTCTGTCCTCCTGGTTCACGAGTCCGATCATTCCTCCCCGCTCGGCAAAATGCGGAATATCACTCACGGTCAGAACCGGCAATCGCCGTGCGCTTGCAAGAACCGTGTTCAGACGAGTCTCCTCCGACATACTCACAAACAAAATATGACAGCCTTCGGCTTCGTGCATGCTGGGAATGTTTCGCGCAGTGACCGGCTTGCCGGAAATCGCTTCACCTTTTATGGTCGAGTCCAGCACCGTTCCAAACGAATTCTTGCCCAGCACGCAGATTTGTAGGGAGTCAACGCTGTTGGCAAGGACGGGCCAGCGAACGAATTTCCCGAAGTTGAACAAGTAAGCGGCTTTTACTTGCGATTCGGTTGGCCGAGTCTGTTGTGCTTCAGAGAGGGTAGTAATCGGGACGACAAAGAGTGCGAGCAAAAAACCGGAGAGAAATCGCAAGGTTAAAAATCGCAAATGACCGGCCGGCACGGCGCAATCAGCCGCTACGAAAACGCGAAGTTTCGATTTCGGGCCGTCGACGGCGCATTGTAAATTCAGCGTGTCCACGTTATTTGCCCGTAGGCGCTTCTTTTGATCCCAACCAGGGGTCCGGGATCGCCGTTCGATTCATAGTGATAAGGCTGGAAAAGATTGCGTCCCACTACCGACAATTGAAAATGCTCTTTTACCTTCCACGCAAACCGTGCGTCTGCGGTGGAGTAGGCATTCACCATTTCGCCCGGCAAAGCACTAATGTAGCGGTAATCCAGATCAAGACTAAATGCCTTCGATAGATCAAAAGCGGATTGGATCATCACTTCATGCTTTGGGCTCGATTTTTCAGTGATGGGAGCGGTGCCTATGTCCATCGAGCCCGTACCTTTTTTCAGGTCCATCTGCAGATACGAATAAGACGCCTGCAGCCGCCACCAATCTGTAACCTTCCACGCAGGCGCGATCTCGCCTCCCTTTGTCGCACCCACAAGGCCATTGCCAAACTCCGCCGGAATCAAAATATGCGGAGGGCCCGGAACAGTCTCGATAAAGGGACCGCCAGTAATATCCTCGCTGAATAGATCGCCATAATGATTGTAAAAAGACGCCACATCCACATAAAGAGTTTTGGCAATCAAGCGCCGGTAACCTGCTTCGTAACCGTTCAGCTCTTCGGAACGGAAGTCAGGATTCGCGTTGAATCGAGCCAGCACCGGCAATCCGTCCAATACAGCGCCCGTATCCCCTAAAAGATAAAAATCTCGTTCCCCGTCGGACGGTGTGCGCAAGGCGTGAGTGAAAGCGGCCCAGACTGATTGGTACGCACTTGGAGTCCAGAGCAGACGTCCAGTGGGCTCGAATTGCACTCCGGTGTAATTTGTTTTGAGCGCTTTTGTTCCCAGCGAAAGAGAAAGCTTGTTTTGGATCAACGCGATTTCATCCTGCAAAAATGCCGTAAAGAGCAAGTCGGTTCGATTGTAAGGGACGAAGGCGAGGCCTGAAGTTACCACCCGATCATCGCCTCTGCTGGAACGTGCCCCCAACCCCCAGGAAATCTGCTGCCGCGCAGGGAGTCGGAACCGGTCCATAAAATCCACATCGAACGTATTCCGAATATCGCTGAAGTCCGCTTCCTGCCGGTTAGTTCGGTCGAAATACGCCTCAAGCTGAACATCGTTTCCTTCGCTGAAAACTCTTTTCCATTGGCCAGTAAGGTTGGCTCCAAAAAGCGGCGCTGTCGAATAAACGATTTGCGAGTAAGGCGGCGCGTAGCTGGTCACATTCACGCTTTCGCCGTTCCCCTGGTCGTACATGTCCCCGTGCAGACTGAAAGTGTCGCGATTGTTCGCGCTCCAATCCATACGGAATCCGACCTGACCCGCACGCCAGCGGTCAAAATTTATATTGTCGCTGTGGTACTCCGGCCCCCGGTTGAAGCCCTTGGCGTACATGCGATAGTCGAGAGTCTTTCCGTTACCACCGCCGTAGCGTGCGTTGAAAAAACCCTCTTCCATGTTACCGCCGCCCACGTTGACGTAATCGCCATGGGTCTCCCTGCTGTTTTTGGTAATAATATTGATAACGCCGTTCAGCGCGTTTGGACCCCAGATGGTCCCGCCCGGCCCACGGATGACTTCGATGCGGTCGATATCTTCCAGCACATAATCCTGAACTTCCCAGTACGTACCCGCGATCAGAGTCGTAAAACGGTTCGCCCGTCAATCAGCACCAGCACGTCCCGGCAAAGCCTGCTGCCGAAGCCACGAATGCCGATAGACCATTTGCTGCTGTCGATTTTCGCGACTTCCACTCCGGGCGCCAGCCGCAATGCCTCCGGAATGCTGGTTGCCCCGGAGCGCTCGATATCGTCATGAGTGATGACGTACACCGCTGCCGTGGTATTCCATACTTCTTCCGGCTCCTTGGAAGCCGTAGTTACCTCGACGCTGCCAAGTTCTGCCAGGCTCAGGTGCTTCAGAGGATTTTCGGACTGATCTGGGTGGGCGTTCGCCGCGAAGCTCGTCGCCGACGCAAAAAATAGAGCCACCACGAATGGCAGAATTCTCTTTGCTCCTGTGGCTGCGCACCGGCTGATTTTGTTTTGCATCTGCGAGAGTGCTCGAATCGAGTTAACTCAACCGCTACCGCAACCTACTCGTCTGTTCCAACGAGAAATCAGCCCGCTGCGTTCTTCTCTATCAATCTGTTCACTTCGGCCAATAGTTCGCCTGGTTCTACATCCCGCTTCTGCAACCATGTATCGACAATGCCGATCGTCTCATCCGGCAGCGAGGAGAATCCTGACAGGACCAGAATCGGTATGTTGGGTCTCAACTGTTTCATCTCGCGTGCTACGGATAGTCCTTTCATGCGCGGCATCCAGTAATCCAGTACAACGGCGTCCACAGAATGAGTCTGGAACAACTGCAGAGCTTCTGCTCCCGAACGCGCCAGCAGCACGTCAAAACCTGCGGATTCGAAAACCATTTTCCGCGAGGTCAACTGCTCTTCATCATCTTCGGCACAAAGCACGGTCTTACGACCCAGGTTCGAGCTTTCCATTGGTGCGCCCTCTTTGCTGCGCGACGTCAAAATCTTCAACACGGTGCCAAGAAGAACGTCAGGGTCCTGGCCCTTTTGTACATAGCCATCGATCGCGGTTAACAAACCCTCAGGGATCTTGGCCACGGCAGATACGACAACTACCGGCAGTCGCGGATTCTGTCTTTTGAGTCTTTGAGCGACCTCGTCTCCGTCCATCCCTGGCATCATGTAATCGAGAAGTACCAGGTCAATTCCCTGGCCCTCAGACAAGGCTTGCAGACCCTCCACTCCAGAGGATGCGGTGACTACTGAATATCCTGAACTTTGCAGGAAATGCCGGCGCAAGGCCAGCGTGTCGGAATCGTCGTCTATACAGAGGATTGTCGGAACGCGATCTTGCGTTTTCCCTTTGGAAGACGAGAGCCGCACGGGGTGGGGTAATAATTGCAGGGGCTTGTACCCGCGGGCCATACAGGATTTACTGTATGCGCAAATTTCTCAACTGGCCTACTCTCACTGCGGGTTATCAGCCTTTCCCTGAACTGAAATACTGGATCAGAGACGCGACCCTCAGAATGATCAAGAAATCCTTCGCTGAATCAACCGAGCGACACCCGCTGAACCAGACCTTCGTTTCTCCGGATGCGGCTCATACTTCAAAATAATCTGGCCCGCAAGAGCCGGTTCGTCTTTACGAATATATTCCCTGAAATTTTGGAGGCTTTAATGAAGATGAAGGCGGTTACTTAAAAGCCGGCCCGTAAAGCTCGCGAGCCTCGACGCTACCCAGTGTTGAGGTCGCGAGGAACGCGGAAAATTTATTCGTCCCTTTGGGCACCTTGAAAAGTTCGCTGACCGCTGCCGATCTTAACCATCCGCCCAGCAACCTTCTGCAACTAACGGAACATAAACGAGCCGCCGTTGTCGGGGCAAATTCTGAAAACGAGGGGAAACATGAGTAAAAATTCTCTGAAGGAATTGTATGTCGAAGAACTTAAGGATTTATTCAGTGCCGAAAATCAATTGACCAAAGCTTTGCCAAAAATGGCAAAGACGGCATCGTCGGACGAATTGCGCCAGGGCTTCGAAGAACATCTGGAACAAACTCGGGGACACGTCCAGCGGTTGCAACAGATCTTCGAACAGTTGGGAGAAAAAGCCACAGGCAAGAAATGTTTGGGAATGGAAGGCCTGATCAAAGAGGGTGCCGAGATCATGGGCGAAGACTTCGAGGACGCCATGATGGATGCCGCCTTGATCTCTGCCGCGCAACGTGTCGAGCATTATGAAATCGCCGGCTACGGTTCGGTGATCGCCTATGCCGAGCTGCTTGGCGAGTCTGAACAGGCGTCGCTTCTCAAGGAAACCCTGGAGGAAGAAAAGGAAACCGACGAGAAGCTGACCGAACTGGCGAAAGAAATCAATGCCGAAGCCCAGCAAGGCAATTCTGAGAGTGAGGAAGAAGAACAGCCTCGGGATAAACGGAAGTCGCGTAAGGCCGCTTAGTTAACTCGCAGGTGCGATAGCGGGGAGTCGATCGCAGACTCCCCGCATTTTTGCTGCGCGTAGAACTTTGGTTGGGACGTTAACACATTGAACTGTCATGCTGGAGGACGCGAATGAAAGATATCCTTTTCAGGATAATCGTCGGAGGGACAGTCGTCTCAGCGTTCGCCCTGATCGGTGAGTTGCTCAAGCCTAAAAGCTTTGCTGGTCTTTTCGGCGCTGCGCCTTCCGTTGCCCTCGCTACGCTGGCTCTGACCATCATGAAAGAAGGGAAGGCTTACGCCAGTATCGAAGCCAGATCCATGATTCTGGGGTCCATCGCGTTTATTGTTTACGCCGCTGTCATAAGCCGGTGGATGATGCATCGGGGGATGCAGGTTCTGTCAGCTACAACCCTCGGGCTGGGCTTGTGGTTGGTGTGCGCCTTAGGCCTGTGGTATGTCGCGTTGAGGTATGGCGTGTTGAGGTAGTCGTGAAGATCAAAGTCGATACGAGCGGGATGAAAAATTCGAAGTGGTATGAGTTCGCTTTACGCTTTTCTTTTGGCGGAGCCGTCATAGCCTTTGCCGGCTTGGTTGCTGAGCGATACGGCCCCGAAGTCGGCGGTCTTTTTCTGGCATTTCCCGCCATCGTCCCCGCGACGGCCACGCTTATCAGGAAACGCGAGCGGCAGAAAAAAGAGCGTGCCGGCTACGAAGGCGCGGGACGCGGCCGAGCTGCCGCTGCCGTCGATGTGACCGGAGCTGCCATGGGGGGCTTCGGTCTGATCGCATTCTCCGTCATCGTCTGGCTGAAAATCACGGAATGGAAAACTCCAATTGTGCTCGCCGTCGCCACCGCAGTTTGGTTTTTAGTTGCATTTTCCATCTGGCAACTTCGCGAAGTTCTCGGCCGCCGACTTCGCGCCCACCGGCCCAACGTCCTCACTCACACTTTGCGCGCACCCGCGGATAGCAACCCATGACAAACCGTCGTTAGCGGGCCTTGTCCATACTTCCCATCACGCCGCTTTTCGCCCGGCTGATTTTTTTTCCCGCTCGACGCGTTTTGATAGGAGTGCCTTGGCTTTCTCCAACTCTGCCTTTCGCCCGGTGTTTAATCCGCGCCCCGCTCGATTGATAAAGTACGTAAGCATCCTCATGCCGGACGCAGGTCCTTTCGGGGAAATTTCTTCGAGGCGAGACTTCGCGCGATGGTAGCAGCCTTTCGCGTGAAGAGCTTCGCGGGAGGATGTGTAGAATCCGTGGTCACCTTCGCCACCCAACGCTTTTTCTTTGTCCTTGCCATGAGTCCTCTGAGTAAGGCACAGACTTTGAGATGCACTGGCGCGGAAATAGTGGCCGCTTAAGAATTTAGAGTGGGGCGCGCGAGGCAATCCATCTGGCACACTAGGGTCGCCACCGGATGTTAAAGAGCCACCATCCAACCTATGTTCGTCGAAATACGAATCCAGTCGCGGAAAGTGTGATCCGCATGAAAAGTTTGATCAAATCACAGCGCGTACCCGCCAAACGTTCCCGACCGGCGAATAGCCCACCGTCGAAATCTGTGCCACGCTCGCTCGCCGCGCGGCGCCGCGCGGCCCGAGATTGTAAAGCCTGCGATCTCTGGAAAAATGCCACGCAAACGATTTTTGGTGAAGGCCCGACACGTGCAAAACTATTCCTCGTCGGCGAACAGCCAGGAGATCAGGAAGATCTGGCCGGGCACCCTTTCGTCGGGCCTGCAGGAAGAATTCTCGACGAAGCGCTACAACAGGCGGGCATCGATCGGGCAGAAGTTTACGTTACGAATGTGGTGAAGCACTTCAAATGGGCTCCTGCGCAACGCGGTAAGCGGCGCATCCACAAGAAGCCCCGACACTCTGAGATCGAGGCATGCCGCCCATGGCTTGATGCTGAATTGCGAACCGTGAGGCCGGACGTAGTTGTCTGTTTGGGTGCGACCGCTGCTCAAGCCTTATTGGGCAGGGAATTCAGCGTAACTCGTCAGCGCGGCCAGCTAGTTGAATCCCCACTAGCTCCTAAGGTTGTCGCGACGGTACATCCATCATCCACACTTCGCGCTCCTGACGCGACTGCCCGGCAATCGCAGATGCAAGAGTTCGTTCGAGACCTTACCAAGATTGCCGCGTTGCTGTGAGCGCAAGAAAAACCCCAATCCGACGCAACTTCGAAAGCATCCGAGAATTCGTAAGTCGGGAGAAGCATGAGTCGCGAAAAGCCGAGAGTCAGCCGGATTTATTCCAGGTTCAGATTCATCACTCCACGCTTGTCGACAGAAACTTGTAGCAGCTTCTCGCTTCCGCTGGAGAAGTCTCCGGTCACCGACTGATCAGAAGAGTTGTCTCCCGAAGTGACTTGCACACGGAGACGGTGGCTTCCCGCCGGGATCGGCATGGCATGAATTTCGTGGCCTTGAACGTGATGGAACAGCACTAAATGTTTCTTGTCAGTTCCTTCCAGAGTGCGTGTATAGCTCAACCGGTCATCCACCCATATCGAGAGCTTGGCCTCGGCGAATTTGTGGTCCACTTCAATATCCAAAGTGGCTGAACCTGGAATCGTCGCCGCAGGCCATCCCGCGGCGCTCGTGCTGGTGGGCGTTACCGTCGCTGAAGAATACGGGAGGGCCGCGGACCTGCTGATCTTTTTGCTGACTATCTCGCCCTGAGTAATGGCTTCTTGTTTTATAACTGTCTCCCCTACCACCGGAGACGTTTCGCTGGCGCCAGGCGCGAGCGTTGCGGGTGCCGGGCTTTGCGTTGCAACCTGACCTATGAGGACCGATGGCGCGTCGACACTTTTCGCCGACAACTCTCGGGTCGGCGTCTTGGGCCAAAGCGCGTGATCAAGGCGAAGGCCGAAAAGCAGAAGTCCCGCCAGAAACACCGCGCCCACAATCGATGTCCTACCCATCTTGCTGAGCAGTTTTTCCGCAATATTCTTCTGCTGCGACTGGAGACGCTTCGGTAGACGAGATTTTCCTCCAGCCCCGGCCTTCGCGGTCGCAGACAGCTTGTCTTTCTCTCCGGCAACCGGAGACGCGCCGCCCGCCGCACCAGGCTGTTTTGCCTTACTCCATAACTCACGGCCTTCCCGCAAATCCTGAATATCCAACGCCATTTCCATTCCACGCTGGTAGCGCTGCGCAGGGTCTTTCGCCATGGCGCGGGCGATGATGTAATCGAGCGCCGGCGGCAACTCTGTGTCAAGAACCGTCGCAGGAATCGGATCGCGGTTCACCACTTTGTACGAAACGGTGAGTGCGCTGTTTCCCTGGAATGGCCGATAGCCAGTCAGAACCGTGTACAGTACGACGCCCAAAGAGAACAAGTCCGATCGGCCGTCCACCGCCTCCCCGTTTAATTGCTCGGGCGACATATACGCAGGAGTTCCCAACGCTCGTCCCGCCAGAGTGTGATTGGCAAGGTTGAGTTTGGCCACGCCAAAGTCGGCGATCTTGGCACGTCCATCTTCCGTAAGCAGAATATTGGCAGGTTTTAAGTCACGATGAACCACTCCCTGGCCATGCGCGCAATCCAGCGCTTCCGCCAGTTCGTGGGTCAACTGCAAAGCAGTTTCCAGAGGTAACTTCCGGTCTTCCGCAGAGAGCAGTTTGTCGAGCGATTGGCCGCCTACGAATTCCATCACAATGTAAGGAGCGCGCGTCTCGGGCTCCTCGCCCACGTCAAAAATAGTGACAATCCCGGGGTGAGAAAGGCGTCCTGCGGCTTCAGCCTCGCGATAGAAGCGTTCCCGATACTCTTGCTCCTCATCCGCTGGCTGCCCGGCGAGAGAAATGGTTTTTACCGCCACCACCCGGTTGATCTTAGGATCGCGAGCCTTGTAGACCACGCCCATGGCTCCGCGTCCCAGTTCGGCCAGGATCTCGTACCGTCCAAAACGCTCGCTTCTCCGTTCATCCATATGTGACATTTGCTGCTTTTCAGGGTTTCACGGCAAAGTCATCGTGATTGCTGGATTGACGTTCCAGAATTCACACGCCAAATGCGGCGCGGCGGAAAGCATCCCTGCGTGAGCGGTCGCAGGACAGCAGCGCTTACCCATATTATGTACCGGCGGTGGACTAGCACCAAGTTACCGACGTGTTACCAATGGGGGAATTTCAGGAACGGGAAAGGAGCGCCGTTATTTTGCCCAAAACACGAATGCGGACCCGCCTTAGCGGGTCCGCATCCTTAATATGTACAGGCTTTGCTGAGAAGGCCCGTCAACCATCGAGTTCTAATCCCTCGACATGCCCTATTCGTAAGAGAACGTCAGATCGTCGAGATAGATGTTGTAGGAATTTTGTTTGTTATTCCCATCCTGCTGATAGTTAATGGTTACACCGTACCAACTGCTAGGTGCAGAGCCATGGCCAAAGGTCCAGTTCAGGTTGTGAGTCTCGCCGTTCAGAGTAATGGACTGATACAACAACTCGTTATTCGAAGTGCGTTGCACCTTGATCGTCAGATGGTTCCACGCATTGTTGTTGGGATGGCAGGGTATGCCAGTCGGAGTCCAGTGTGCCGATTGGTTATCCCAGACGTCCCATTCATTCCCGCCCGCGATGCGGCACTCGTGACCCCAGATGAATCCCATGCCGCCGAAGAACTGGTTCATGTCAAACTCCAGCGCCTGAGAGAGCCCCAGGTTACTTCCGAAGAAATAGACGTCGTAGGTAAAGTCGTGAAGCGTGGGCACCATCGTATGATTCGAGTCCGGCATCCCTTGCGACGATGCGGGGCCGATCAAATGATTATTAAACAGTGCGTCGGAATAAATTTTGCTGCCCCCGACATTAAATTCAGCAGCGTCTCCGCTCATGGAGGGCGACTTAACCCCCTGGGCCATCGAGAAAGAGATGCCATCGCATGGCGACGGCGAGCAGTCCACAAAGTTTGGCGGTCCCTGCCCATATCTACCCCATCCACCGGCGCGCTGAATATTGGAGAAGGTCTTTCCGCTCCCGCCTCCGCTGCCCACTGTCACTTTGACCGGCGTCGTCGAGGCTCCACCACAGTAGTCCCATGCTTCAACCACGGTGTTGTAGGTTCCCGAGCCCAATGCCAAGCTTGTATTCAGCTTTGAGCCGTTCACTACGTAAGTTAAAACGCCGGGCGCCGTATAGATTCCCATCGAAGCAACGCCCTTGTCACACGAACTTGTAGCCGAGGCTGCGTAGGGAACGGATCCGGCGTAGGTCGAACCGTTAGCGGGGGAACTGACCGTCACACCGGCAAAGAGCGGTGAAGCGCAAACGGCTAATAGACACACGATCTGCAACAGATACTTCGACATGCGATACTTCTCCAGATTTTTTATTGACTTGCGGTCTTTCTGGACACCCGTAAGGAACTGCCGCCTGTGCGCGAGCGGGCGCATCAAGGCTCTCTAAGTGGCTTGATGGTGGCGCTGGTTTCGAAACCTGCCTGCTTCAATCCTCAGCGATCCGACGAATCTTGAACTGAGGATCTGCCCGAAACCGATCCAAACTTTCAAGACCATACCAGAAACGCTGTATTCCCTCCAAGCGGAAACCGTGTTTTTCGATACTCAGAAGTACTACCCGGGACAGGAGGTCCAGGCTCGCAAGATCGGCCTCCATCAAGCTGTTCATTCGGCAACCCCGCCGGCAAAAATCACTACTAATATCTCGATCTTTGTGCGTTAAAAAAGTTCGACGCCGGCGTTTAGAACTCGCATGGAAGAAGGAGTGTAACGTGATGAACAGCGCTGATCAAAAGTGTGCGCACGAAAAATGCAGCTGTCCAGCCGCACCGAATAGCCAGTACTGCAGTCCGGCTTGCGAAAGTGGCAGGGGCTCGGGAAGTGCATGTGCTTGCGGACATCCAGGTTGCGCCGGAGCCAAAGAGGTTGCCGCTTAGGTCATTTGGCTGCTGGTGCACGGTTGTTGCGGTCGTCGGCGGTAAACATCGACGGCACCTTGAGTCGATGGACTTACTTATGCCGGACTCAAGGTAGAACTGGAGTCATACTTTGGCGACTTCCAAGGCGGCTTCAGGCTCTAAATCGCTGGTCCTCATCGCCTTCGTATTGGCGATCGCCGCATTGTATTTCGGTCGCGAGCTTTTCATCCCACTGGCTCTGGCCTTTGTCCTTAGCTTCCTGCTTACCCCAATCGTCTCCCTGTTGGAAAAAACCAGGATCGGCCGTGTTGCTTCCGTTTTAACAGTGCTGATCCTCTCTTTTGTTCTGGTCGCAGGCGTGACTTGGGGAGTCGCCCGTCAACTAGTAGAAATCATGGTCCAGCTCCCCGATTACAAGGCCAATCTGGATGAGAAAATTAAACTCCTGCACGCCTCGAACGGCGGAAATCTCAGTAAAGCCACCGCCACGCTTCAACAGCTAAATAAGGAACTGGCGGCCGTTCCGGGACAAATTGCTTCGGCGAAGGAGGAAAAAGAACAGAAGACATCTCGCTCGTCGCGGCCCATTCCTGTGCAAGTGGCCCAGCCTCCGTCGAATCTGGTTCAGGACCTTCGCGCTCTCTTGGGCCCGCTTGCCGGCCCGCTTGAGACCGCCGCTATCGTGATCATCTTTACTCTCTTCATGCTGGCCAAACGCGAAGACCTGCGAAATCGCGCTATCCGGCTTGCCGGACACGGACAGCTAAACGTGATGACTCAGGCTCTGGATGACGCTGGTCGGCGCCTCAGCCGTTATCTGGTTTTGCAATTTGCCGTGAATGCCTGTTACGGAGCCGTGTTTGGTTTGGCACTTTACTTTATCGGGATTCCGCATGCGCTGCTGTGGGGAGTGTTCGCAGGCGTTCTGCGTTTTGTTCCCTACGTCGGTACGCTCATCGCCGTCGTTCTTCCCGTTGCTTTGGCCCTGGCTGTGTTTCCTGGCTGGCACGACGCCGGACTGGTGTTCCTGGCTTTCGTGACCCTGGAAGTAACCGTCGCCAATTTCATCGAGCCATTGCTTTATGGTTCTCACACTGGCATCTCCTCGCTGGCTATCCTGGTGGCCGCAGTGTTCTGGGCCACGATATGGGGACCAGTGGGACTCATCCTCTCAACTCCGCTCACGGTTTGTCTGATCGTCCTGGGCCGCCATGTTCCACAGTTGAATTTTCTCGAAGTGCTGTTGGGCGACGAACCTGTGCTTTTGCCGGAGCAGTGCTTCTACCAGCGCTTGCTCGCCATGGATCAGGAAGAGGCGCGCTCCATCGCCGAGAATCACCTGAAAGAAAACTCTCTGGAAAGTCTGTATGAATCCATCATCCTTCCCGCCCTCAAACTGGCCGAACACGATCACCAGGCCGAAGGCCTCGATGACACGGCGAGAAGATTTATGTTCCGGAATGTGAGAGAGATGATCGAGGACCTGGGAGATCGATACGCCGACGACCGCAATATCGCCGAGGCGGAAGATGATGTGGATCTCCAACTGCCGTCACCCAATCTCGCCCTGTCAAAGGCCAATACCGCCTGCATTCCAGCCAACGCTGGCGCCGACGAACTGGTGACGATGATGTTGGTTCAGTTGCTGCAACAATCGGGAATCCGCTGCTACCAGTTTCGCCCTGACCCGCCCGACGCCAACTTGGTGAAGCTTTCGCAAGGCGGGTATGCTGCCGTTTGCATATCCTCGATTTCTCCCTTTGCAGTTGGCGAGGCCCGTTCGCTCTGCCGGCGGCTGCGAAGCGGAGTTTCGACTTTGCCAGTTGTAATCGGTCTGTGGAGTTTTGAAAGCAATCGAGCCCGGCAGCGCCTCGGCCCGGCGTGCTCAGGTCTGGTCTCAACCACACTCTCGGATGCCCTGGCCCAAGTCCGCCAACTAGCGGAACCCACTGCCCCGGCAGAGACCCTCGCCGAACCCAGCGAAGCGCAAAAGACGCCGGTCTAGTTCCGCCGGAAGCCCCATTCAGCGCAGAAAAAACCTGCCTCCGGTCTTTTCTGTAGCGTCTGGAGAACGCTATAATGGCTTCACAGCGATTCCGCCATCGTTGGTTTTCCCATTCGACATCAGATTCCAGGGAGTTGTATGAGCGAAAAACCCAGTACCACTTTGCCCGCCACGGTCGAAAAAATCATCAAGCCTGTTTTCCCCTCTGAACCCGAACGTGCCCAGATCGCCATACACGGTGCCGATCACCTCTATCGCGAGGTGCGCATCGAGAACACTTTGACCGACGAGAACGGGGAAAAGGTTCGGCTGAAGCCGGGCGCAGAAGTCGAAGTCACGATCGAAGCCAACCCGGAAGCCACCACGCCCACCGACTGAGATCTGCCGCGGGCGGTTTGAGATCTCGATTCGCCTCCACTATCTGCACAACTGCTGCCCGCAGAGGATGTATCGTTAAGTAATAGGGTGACCGCTGTATATCCGCCTTCCGCCGCAATCGGCATTATGTAAACGGCGAAAAAGCTCATTACCTGTTTCAGATGGGGACGGAAAACATGCAGGGGACACCAGCCCACGGCACCACACACTCGCCAACACCCGTAAACAAAGGCCTTTGGTCTCACCACGGCAACCACCAGCACGGTGTTCAGTTTTATTCGCAAGACAAGTTCCTGCTCGAAGAACTCAGCGAATATATCGGGGATGCTTTGCGACTCGGCGATGCCGCCGTGGTGGTGGCAACTGAACCGCACCGCAACGCTCTTCTGCAGTGGCTCCTGGCTCGAGGATTGGATGTTACCCGTCTGCTCGAGTGCGGTGAGTTTGTCGCCCTGGATGCGAGAGAGGTTTTAGATAGTTTCATGTCTGAGGGTTCGCCGAACGAAGACCGCTTCAATCATGTGGTCGGCGGGATCATCGCCAAAGCCATTGCCTCGGCAACCGGCGACTCTGCTCGCAGCGAACATCCGCGGGTCGCCATTTTCGGAGAAATGGTCGCGTTGCTCTGGGCCGAGGACAAAGCCGACGCTGCGATTCGCCTGGAGCAATTGTGGAATGGCTTGGCTCGAATCGAATCGTTCTCGCTCCTCTGCGCTTATCCCATGACCTGTTTCGAGCGCGAGCAAGATGCGGATTTATTCTTGAGGGTCTGCAATGAACATTCCTCGGTAATTCCCACCGAAAGTTATATGGGGCTGGCCAGTGAAGATGAGCGCCTTCGCACCATCTCGCAGTTGCAGCAAAAGGCAAAGGCGCTGGAAACCGAAGTAGCCCAACATAGGCGGCTTCGTCAGGAACTGGAATTGCATGTCCAGGCTCGCACCGCCGAGCTTCAAAGCAAGAATTCGCAGCTTCTGGAAGAAATCAAACGGCGCGAAAATGCCGAAACGTCATTGCGCACGCTGACCAGTCAACTGATGTTGATCCGCGATGAGGAGCGTCGCCGTGTTGCCCATGAGCTGCATGAAAGCACCGCGCAGGTTTTGGCCACTCTATCCATGAACCTCAGCGTGCTTGGAGATAGCGACCGGGAAAATGCGCACGAGCTAAAACTGATCGCCGAGAGTTCGACCTTGGTGGATGGCTTGCTCGGCGAAGTCCGTCAGCTTTCCCATTTGCTCCATCCTCCCACTCTTGACGAAATGGGTCTGTCTTCGGCCATCCAGTGGTACTCAGAGAAGTTTGCCCAGCGTACCAATATCAGCGTCGCGGTCGAAATCTCCCCCGACTTCGGACGCCTTTCCCGCGAGAAAGAGATCGCTGTATTTCGCGTGGTGCAGGAGTCTCTGGCCAATGTGCAGGAGCACTCGGGAAGCGCGACCGCATCCGTGCGCGTTACAAAATCGGTAGGTCACGTTTGTGTGCAGGTCAGCGACTTGGGAAAAGGAATGTCCCCGCGATCTTCACTCACCGTCACCGGTGTGGGAATCAACGGAATGCGCGAAAGGCTGCGCCAACTCGGAGGAGTTCTCAATATCCACTCCTCCGGCCGCGGCACCCTGGTTACGGCTGATCTACCCATCAGTTAGCTGACTGGTGGATCAGTTTGAATCTGTTTTGAAAGGCACAGCCTCAGTCGCGCCAGGCCTGATTCATCACTTCTAGTTAGGCAACGCAAAAAAAGACCGGCGGCAGGAACAAAAGTGAGTCATGCGCTAATCTCGGAACTCGTTCCATCGCTCGCTTCGTCCGCTCCTAGGCAGACCTCGAGCCAGCGGCTCAGAAAGTCAAGAACCTCTCTCGGTGGACGCAGCCAAAGCCGGGCTGCAGTCGGCCGCCACTCAGCACGCACCAGTATGCTCAGCCCGGAGCCGTTAATCGTCGCAAACGCAGCTTCGTCGGTGATCTCGTCACCCAAATAAGCAGCAGGAACCGGCGATTTCATCTCACTGAGCAGCGTGCGAACGGCGACACCTTTATTTGCTTTCGTACTCCGAATCTCGACTCCACCGTCGAAGTGCAGCAGGTCCATGCCGGACTGCTGCGCGATTTTTGCCCAGCCCAACATCACCCGTCTATGGATATCCTGAGCTTTATTTTCACTCAGACCACGCCAATGCACGGCGATGCTTCCTGGTTTAAATTCGGCCGCATTCTGGAGTTGCTGAGAACCCAACCATTCTTCTGCCGCTAATAGAGCCGTCCATGTAGGCTCGTCTAGCGCGGAGACCTTCACACTGCCATCCACTTTTATTCGCTGAAGTCCATGGCATCCCCAAATCTCAAGGTGAGGCTCAATTGCAAGAAGCGGAATGATCTCGGTCGCGTTCCTTCCGGAAACAATTACAATTCGCGTTTTTCCCGTCGCACGAATTTCTTGCAGAAGGGAACTGATGCCAGGATAAGGAGACACCATCATCCGGTCCCGCCGGAACGGCGCCAGGGTACCATCAAAATCGAGCATCAGCAAAGATTTTGGCGCCCTGCCTACAGTCTGCAGGAAGGATTGAATCTCGGCTTTCGGATCCTCCACTTTCGCAATGGAGGATTGGCGGCTGCTCTTGCTTTCGCGGTATGTCACGCTGCGGTTGTGCTCCCGCGAAATCTGCCTTGCGGCCGGTCCGTTCCATCCAGCCGCAGTTCGCACAACTCGGTGATCAGATTTCCCGCCCAGCGGTGGATATTGTTTTCTCTGATGATTCTTCGCATTCGGTGTACTCGCATCTGTTTTTCTTCCGGCTCCATCTCGATCGCCAGTCGGATCGCTTCGGCAGTCTGGTCAATGTCGTAAGGATTCACCAGCAAGGCATCGCGCAATTCGCGAGCCGCTCCCGTGAACTGGCTCAAGATCAGCACCCCGCGCTCGTCGCGCCGCGCCGCCAAAAACTCCTTCGCCACCAGGTTCATGCCGTCGTGCAAGGAGGTCACCAGACAAAGATCCGCGGCCCGATAGTAACGCTCAATTTCTTTGTGACTATGTTGCTGCTTCAGAAATAAAATAGGTCTCCACTTACCAGACTGAAACCGCCAGTTGATACGTTCTGCTTCAGCTTCCAATTCTCCCATCAGATCGTGATAGCGTTTGATGTGAGTGCGGCTCGGTGCCCCAATCTGCACAAACGTAAACTGTCCCTGGTACTTGGGATATTTTTCAAGAAATCTCTCGATCGCGCGGAAGCGCTCATGAATTCCCTTCGTATAATCCACACGATCAACCCCGACTCCTACAAACGCCGCTTCCACGCCCAGGCTGTGCATCAGGGTCGATCGCTCAAGGTAATCCACTCCGTAGCTATCGGCTTCAATCTCCAGATCGTCTCCTAGGTCGACGCTGATAGGGAAGGGACGCACGATCGTACGGTGGCTCTGGCGCGTTACCGAAAAATGTTCCCAGTCCACGCGTGATTCCACCACACGGTCCACCGTGTGCAGAAAATTATTACAATGCGACTGCACGTGAAATCCGATCAGATCCGCGCCCAGCAGTCCATCCACCAATTGCCGTTGCCAGGGGCAAATGCCAAACGCTTCCGGATTGGGCCACGGAATATGCCAGAAAATGGCCACTCGCGCGTCCGGCCTCTTTTCCTTCAGCATGCGGGGCAATAACGCGAAATGATAATCCTGAACCAGAATGACAGGATTTTCCGTGTCGGCGATCTCTTCGATCACCGCCGCGGCAAACTTCCTGTTCACATCCTGATAGAACTGCCAGTCCCCCGCGCGAAAAATGGGACGCGTGTGCGCGATATGCGAAAGCGGCCAAAGCCCTTCGTTGGCAAATCCGTAATAGTATCCTTCTTCTTCCTCTTTGGTCAGCCAAACGCGCCGCAACGTATAGCGAGGACTATCTGGAGGAACGCGCAGCCGGTCGTCCTTATCTACGACTTCAATATCAGCGTTCCCGCTGCCATGTGCGATCCACGTGCCATCGCAAGCGGTGAGTACAGGCTCCAAAGCAGTGACCAATCCGCTGGCCGGAACGATCACTTCAAGTGACTTGCCATTCCGCTGGTGAATATAAGGTTCTCGATTGGATACCACAAAGAGGCGTCCGCCGTGAAGCCTCTGCTGGATCTGGACGGCCAGCCGTTCCGGAGTCCAACTCGATTCTCCAGCTTCCCGCAAACGCGCCTCATTCTCCGCGGCGTTTCTCGCCTGGCTAAGGCTCTCGGCCATGGTCACAACTTCCCAGGCCAGCGGCTTGAATAAGTCGAGATCGGGCATCTGCTGGCGTGACGAGATTCTTCCCGTACGCAGCGCTCGCATCCACTGTGCGGCTCGCGCGATCGGCCCCGCAATGCTCCAGCGCACGATCAGTACTGTGATGAAAACGATCAGGAATACTTGCACCAGAACAGTGAAGAATGCCTCGCGCCAGGTGCGGAGGTTTTGCGCGCGAATGTAATCCACATTGTGGACGACAGCCAGGCCGCCGATCACATCGTCGTCCCTGTGCAGCGGTAAGGCAAAAATGTGAATGCGGTAATTATCCAGACGGCCAAAGGAGCTGTGCGCGTGATTTTCCGTGATCGCACGGGTTACATCATCCGGGGTCGCTCCGATAATGGGCTTCAGTTCGGGCGTAATCGCAATCAACTTGCCTTGCAGGTCGTAAACCGCTACGCCAAGCAGGTGTTCGCGAGTCCCAAAACGCTGCACCGTCCTTTGTAACGTTCGCGCTGATTCCCAGGATTTCTCCGCATTGAGCGCAAAACTCTCACCCAGTTCCTCAGAGTTGCGCTCCAGTTGACTCCTCATTACACGTTTTTCTCGTAGCACTTCATAGTACGAGAAACCCAGAGATACCAGAGTAATGCCAACGATAAGAGAGACGATCAGCCTGACACTTAATAGGCGCATGATGATCCTCCCGCCTTGAACTCTATCACTACGCCGCCAAGGGCCGGGTCGGAAACGGAAATTCGTAAGTACACGCAAGCGCAAATAAGGGTATTAGATGCCGTTCCCTTATGAAGCGTAGTCAACAAGCCTGCGGCAGAGCCTAGCGAAACAGTGGCGATCGTTGACTGGAAGGAAGTTACATTGGGTAACCTCGATCGAGTTCGCGCAAGTTACTTGAATCTGAGGAGCTCTCGAGTTCCTGTGCCTACAGTAAAAACCCTAGAGTCAGCTCTGAGTTTTTCGTGTTATTTATCACTATTTGGGACGGAAACTCCCCCTAGGTTGCACCCTGAAGATATGGTCCGGATTTCCCCGATCCCGGTAGCATCGGCTTCTCTCCCGACCTGCTTAGGAACCGGGGTTTGCCCGGGTCTCACCGTTGCGATGCCTGCCTGGCAAAAGCTGCCCGCGCAGACCAGAAACCGGATGTCCAAACTTTGAGAAATTTAAGAATTTTTGCCCAGTTATTTCTCTCGGCGCAGTCATTCTTTGCTTAGTCTAGGAGCCTTGATTTATGAAGAGAAACAGCCGCGACGCAACTACAGCCGTTGCCAATGGCGTGTTCGAAGAAGGCGCGAACAATAGCAGCAAGAGCAATGGCGGTTCTAAGAGCAATGCCGGTTCGGTTGCGGTTGCCCAGCCGCCGGTCTCCGATCTCAGCATAATTCTGGCCGGCCTGCAAACCATGCGGGATGGAGATTTCTCCGTTCGGCTCCCCGGATCCTGGACCGGGATCGAAGGCAAGATTGCCGACACCTTTAATTCCATCGTCGCCGCCAACCAACAGATGGCGCATGAATTGAAACGTGTTGGTCAAGTGGTCGGAAAAGAAGGCCGCACTCGCGAACGCACTCGCTTCCATGAGTCCAAAGGCGCCTGGGGCGATATGGAAGTATCCGTCAACACGCTGGTAGAAGACTTACTTCGTCCTACCGCTGAAGTCACCCGCGCCATTGCCGCTGTTGCACAAGGAAATCTGACTCAAACCGTTCGCCTCGACGTTGACGGCCGTCCTCTCGAAGGCGAGTTCCTGCGTTCCGCCAGCATCGTCAACACCATGATTCAGCAGCTCGGCGTTTTCACTGCCGAGGTCACGCGCGTCGCCCGCGAAGTCGGTACCGACGGAAAACTCGGAGGCCAGGCGCAAGTCCCCGGCGTCGCCGGAACCTGGAAAGATCTCACGGATTCCGTCAATTCCATGGCCAGCAACCTCACCGGCCAGGTGCGTAACATCGCAGAAGTCGCGACCGCCGTCGCTAGCGGCGATCTGTCGCGCAAAATCACGGTTGATGTTCGCGGCGAAATTCTTCAGCTCAAAGAAGCCATCAATACGATGGTCGATCAGCTCCGCTCCTTCGCCTCAGAAGTGACCCGCGTGGCTCGTGAAGTCGGAACGGACGGCAAGCTCGGCGGCCAGGCAGTCGTCGTAGGCGTGGCCGGCACATGGAAAGATCTCACTGACTCCGTCAACGCCATGGCCGGGAACTTAACTGCCCAAGTCCGAAACATCGCCGAGGTAACCACAGCCGTGGCTCGCGGCGACTTATCGCGCAAAATCACAGTAGACGTAAAAGGAGAAATTCTCGAACTTAAAGACACTATCAACACGATGGTCGATCAGCTTAACGCGTTCGCCGGAGAAGTCACCCGCGTAGCACGCGAAGTCGGCACCGAAGGCAAGCTCGGCGGCCAGGCGCAGGTTCCCGGCGTGGGCGGCACCTGGAAAGATCTCACTGACAACGTCAACTTCATGGCCAGCAACCTCACCGGCCAGGTGCGAAATATTGCTGAAGTCGCCACCGCTATCGCCAACGGCGATCTTTCCCGCAAAATCACGGTCGACGTTCGCGGTGAAATCTTGCAGCTGAAAGAAACGCTGAACACGATGGTCGATCAGCTCAACCGTTTCGCCGGCGAAGTTACCCGCGTCGCCCGCGAAGTCGGCACCGAAGGCCGTCTCGGCGGACAAGCCAACGTTCCCGGCGTCGCCGGTACCTGGAAAGATCTCACGGATTCGGTTAATTCGATGGGTGGAAACTTAACCGGCCAGGTCCGCAACATTGCCGAAGTCACAACTGCAGTAGCACGCGGCGATTTGTCCCGCAAAATCACGGTCGACGTAAAAGGCGAGATTCTCGAACTCAAAAACACCATCAACACGATGGTGGATCAGCTCAACGGCTTCGCAGGAGAAGTGACGCGCGTGGCCCGCGAAGTGGGAACCGAAGGAAAACTCGGCGGACAAGCGCAAGTCCCTGGAGTCGCCGGAACCTGGAAAGATCTCACCGACAACGTAAACTTCATGGCCAGCAACCTTACCGGCCAAGTCCGAAATATCGCCGAGGTCGCTACTGCCGTCGCGCGCGGCGATTTGTCCCGCAAGATCACGGTCGATGTAAAAGGCGAAATTCTCGAACTCAAAGATACGCTGAACACGATGGTCGATCAGCTCCGCTCGTTCGCATCCGAAGTCACGCGCGTAGCTCGCGAAGTCGGTACTGACGGCAAACTTGGCGGCCAGGCGCAGGTTCCCGGTGTCGGCGGAACGTGGAAGGATCTTACCGACTCCGTCAACTCCATGGCCAGCAACTTAACCGGCCAGGTTCGAAACATTGCCGAGGTGGCCACCGCCATCGCCAGCGGCGATTTGTCGAAAAAAATCACGGTCAACGTCAGCGGAGAAATTCTGCTGCTCAAGGAAACCATCAACACGATGGTGGACCAACTGAACGCGTTCGCCGGGGAAGTGACGCGCGTAGCCCGCGAAGTCGGTAGTGAAGGCCGCTTGGGAGGACAAGCCAACGTGCCCGGTGTCGCTGGAACCTGGAAAGATCTCACCGACTCCGTCAACTCGATGGCCGGAAACCTCACCGGCCAGGTTCGAAACATCGCTGAAGTAACTACGGCCGTGGCCCGTGGCGACTTGTCGCGCAAAATCACGGTCGATGTGAAAGGAGAAATTCTCGAACTCAAAAACACCATCAACACCATGGTGGATCAGCTCAATGCGTTCGCCGGAGAAGTCACTCGTGTCGCCCGCGAAGTCGGCACTGACGGCAAACTCGGCGGCCAGGCGCAAGTCCCGGGTGTCGCCGGAACCTGGAAAGATCTCACCGACAACGTCAACTTCATGGCCAGCAACCTTACTGGCCAAGTCCGAAACATCGCTGAAGTCGCAACCGCCATCGCCAACGGCGATCTTTCGAAGAAAATCACGGTCGACGTTCGCGGCGAAATCTTGCAGCTGAAAGAAACGCTGAACACGATGGTCGAGCAGCTCCGCTCATTCGCCGCTGAAGTAACGCGCGTGGCGCGCGAAGTCGGCAGCGAGGGCCGTCTCGGTGGACAGGCGAACGTCTCCGGCGTCGCGGGCACTTGGAAAGATCTTACGGACTCGGTCAACGCGATGGCTGGAAACCTCACTGGTCAAGTTCGAAACATCGCAGAAGTCACAACGGCCGTAGCTCGCGGCGACTTGTCGCGCAAGATCACGGTCGACGTGAAAGGCGAAATTCTCGAACTCAAAAACACCATCAACACGATGGTCGATCAGCTCAACGCCTTCGCTGCTGAAGTCACCCGCGTTGCCCGCGAAGTAGGTACTGAAGGCAAACTCGGTGGCCAGGCGCAAGTTCCCGGTGTCGCTGGCACCTGGAAGGATCTTACAGACAACGTCAACGTGATGGCCGCCAACCTCACCGAGCAAGTACGCGGCATCGTGAAAGTGGTAACTGCTGTCGCCAACGGTGAGCTGACGCAGAAGTTAACCGTAAATGCGAAAGGCGAAGTCGCCGCGCTCGCGGAAACCATCAACAACATGACGAACACCCTCGCGACCTTCGCCGATCAGGTAACCACCGTCGCTCGCGAAGTCGGTGTGGAAGGCCGCCTCGGTGGGCAAGCCAACGTGCCCGGCGCAGCCGGCACCTGGAAGGATCTCACTGGAAACGTAAACCTTCTGGCGGACAATTTGACGAATCAGGTGCGCGCCATAGCGGAGGTCGCCACCGCCGTCACCAAGGGCGACCTCACGCGATCAATTCAAGTGGAAGCCAGCGGCGAAGTGGCTGATTTGAAAGACAACCTGAACACGATGATCGACAACCTTCGCCTCACGACCGACCGCAACACCGAGCAGGATTGGCTGAAAACCAATCTGGCTCGCTTCACCGGAATGTTGCAAGGCCAGCGCGATCTGGCAACCGTAGGACGGATGTTGCTCTCGGAACTGGCACCGCTCGTGAGCGCGCAACAGGGCGTCATCTACCAGATGGGCGGCGAGGAATCGGCCGAGATGGTGCTGCTCTCAGCCTTCGCCGGCGATGGCGAGGATGGCCACTTGCGCCGTCTCAAGCTGGGCGAAGGCCTGGTCGGGCAATGCGCCGCAGAAAAACGGCGCATGCTCATCTCCGAGCTTCCCCCAAATACCATTTCAATTCGCTCAGGATTGTTTGAAGCGGTTCCGCGAAACGTGATCGTTCTTCCGGTCCTGTTTGAAGATCGCGTCAAAGCCGTCATTGAACTGGCATCTCTGAGCAGCTTTACAACTTCCCATCTGGCATTCCTTGAGCAGCTGACCGCCAGCATCGGCATCGTGCTGAACAGTATCGAAGCCACCATGCAGACGGAAGGCTTGCTGAAACAGTCGCAGCAGCTGGCAACCGAACTGCAGATGCAGCAGAAAGAATTACAACAAACCAACGAGCAGCTGGCGCAGAAAGCGCAGCAGCTCGCCGAGCAGAACGTCGAAGTCGAACGCAAGAACCAGGAAATCGAGCAGGCCCGGCGTGCTTTGGAAGATAAAGCCAAGGAGCTGGCGCTTACTTCGAAATACAAATCAGAGTTCCTGGCCAACATGTCGCACGAGTTGCGCACCCCACTCAACAGCATTCTGGTGCTCGGCCAGCAACTCAGCGACAATCCGGATGCGAACCTCACTCCCAAGCAAGTCGAATTCGCCCGCACCATTCACGGCGCGGGAACCGACTTACTCAACCTGATCACCGACATTCTCGACTTGTCGAAAATCGAATCCGGAACAGTCTCCGTCGAGGCCGAAGAAGTTTTCTTCGCCAGCCTGCTGGATGCGGTCGGACGTCCGTTCCGCCACGAGGCGGAAAATCGTCGTCTCAGCTTCGAGGTGCAAAGCGATCCGCATCTCGCACGCAGCGTGGTGACAGACTCGAAACGTCTGCAGCAAGTATTGAAGAACTTGCTCTCAAACGCCTTCAAGTTCACTGAAGTCGGCGGCGTTCGCATGTCAGTATCCCTGGCGCGCAGCGGCTGGAGCGAAGATCATCCCATCCTCGGCAAGGCCGCTTCGGTCGTGGCGTTCGAAGTGTCTGATACCGGTATCGGCATCCCCTTCGAAAAACAACGCATCATCTTCGAAGCCTTCCAGCAGGCAGATGCCGGAACCAGCCGGAAGTACGGCGGAACTGGTCTGGGTCTCGCCATCAGCCGTGAACTGGCTAGCTTGCTCGGTGGAGAAATTCAGCTGCGCAGCGCGCCCGGTCGAGGCAGCACCTTCACGCTGTACTTGCCACAGACTTACGTAGGACCATCCACCTCGAACGCGGCCACGGTGGAAGCCCGTGTGTCCTCGGCCATCTCGCCCGCTCAACTGATGGTTGCCGGCATCGCCGAGCACACCGTCGAAAAAATTGAGGATGATCGTGACAACCTGCAACCCGACGATGCCATCTTGCTGATCGTCGAAGATGACGTGCACTACGCCCGAGTGTTGTGTGATCTTTCTCGCGACAAGGGATTCAAGGTGCTCGTAGCCACGCGCGGAGCCGAGGCACTGGCGCTCGCTCACGAGTATCATCCCACAGCGGTTTCACTCGACGTGTTCCTGCCTGACATGCTGGGTTGGACTGTCTTGAATCATCTGAAGCAGGATCCTGCAACTCGTCACATTCCTGTGCAGATGCTCACCCTCGACGAAGATCGCCACCACGGCCTGGCTCGCGGTGCGTTTGCCTTCGTCACAAAACCAACTACTCCTGAAGGTTTGGAATCCGCTCTCTCTCGCATCAAGGAATACGCCACTCCTCGCAGGAAGCGCCTGCTGGTGGTGGAAGACAATCCCGGCGAGCAACTCAGCATCAAGGAATTGCTCGGCTATAACGATATCGACGTCAGCGTCGTTTCCACAGGCGTCGATGCTATTAAAGCCGTTACGGAAGAGTCCTTCGACTGCGTGGTTCTTGACCTCCGGCTTCCAGACATCTCCGGTTTCGATGTTCTGGAGCGCTTCGGAAACACGCCGAACCTTGGCGATCTCCCGGTCGTTGTCTTCACCGGAAAAGAACTCTCTCCGGAAGAAGACGCTCGTCTCCACTCCTTGGCGCGCAGCGTTGTAGTCAAGGGCGTAGAGTCACCCGAACGCCTATTGGATGAGACTGCCTTGTTCCTCCACCGTGTCGTCTCCGATCTTCCGGTCGAGAAACAAAGATTGCTCGATCGCCTGCATCGCTCTGACGACGCCCTAGTGGGAAAGAAAGTATTAGTCGTCGACGATGACGTGCGCAACATCTTCGCTCTTAGCAGTGTTATTGAACGTAGGGGCATGACTGTAATCACTGCCGGAACTGGTCGCGAAGCCATTGCCAAGCTCGAATCCACTCCTGACATCGCAATCGTCCTCATGGATATCATGATGCCCGAAATGGATGGCTATGAGACGATGCAAGTGATCCGGCAAAATGCTTCGTTCCGACGGTTACCAATTATTGCGCTCACGGCGAAGGCAATGAAAGGAGATCGTGAGAAATGTCTTGAGGCTGGGGCTTCCGAGTATCTGGCGAAACCTGTCAATACGGAGCAACTGCTCTCATCCCTGAGGATGTGGCTCCATCGCTAGATCGTGAAGCGCGCAGCCGTTCCATGAACGCGGAGACTACGAATGGGCAATGACTCAAAAGTCAATATTTTGATGGTGGACGACCAGCCCGCCAAGCTTCTCAGCTACGAGGTCATGCTGGGCGAGCTGGGGGAGAACCTTATCCAAGCCACCTCACCCAAACAAGCCCTCGAAGTCCTGCTTAAGACTGAGATTGCCGTAGTGTTGATGGATGTAAGCATGCCGGAACTCGATGGATTCCAACTGGCTGCGATGATTCGTCAGCATCCCCGTTTCCAGCGCACCGCCATCATTTTTGTCTCCGCTGTTCACCTTACTGACCTCGACCAGCTTAAGGGTTACGAGCACGGTGCGGTGGATTACATTTCGGTTCCGGTTATCCCCGAACTGCTCCGCGCCAAAGTCCGAGTCTTCGCCGATCTGCATCGCAAGACCCGAATGCTCGAAGCTTTGAATCGCGATCTCGAGCAACGTGTTCTGGAGCGCACCGAAGAGCTGGCCACCAAAGCTAATCTTCTCACGCGGCTGAATAGCGAACTCACGGAGAGAAACCAGGAGCTCGGTGCCATCTTCAGCACCGCTCCCGACATTATCTTCAGTCGCAGGGCCGACGGCTCCAGAGATTACGTCAGCGACCGCTTCTATGACTTTACCGGCGCACCCCCGGGTTCAGCGAATGGTTTCGGATGGCTCGACTACGTGCATCCCGACGATAACAATCAAGCTATGGCCGACTGGATGCGCTCCGTTGAATCAGGTGCAGACTACGAAGCCGAGTATCGACTCCGCTCCAGGGACGGCGCTTATCGCTGGTTCCGCGCTCGCGCCGTTCCTATTCGCGACGATGGCAAAATCGCCAAGTGGTACGGCACGTGTTCCGATATTCACGACAGCAAAGTGCTGGAGCAGTCCATTCGCGACAATGCCGCGCAACTGGAAAAAATGGTGGACAATCGCACCGATGAACTGCGCCGCCTTTCCGTCCGCCTCATGAGCCTGCAGGATCAAGAGCGCCGCCGCATCGCCCGCGACCTCCACGATGGCCTGGGACAAGAACTCGCCGTGGCCAAGATGGTGTTGGACAAAATGCTTCTCCAGAAATCCTCGCAACCTCCGGATGAAGCATGGTCACAGGCCAGCACGATCATTGACCGCGCCATTCAGCAAGTCCGGACCATGTCTCATCTCTTGCATCCGCCGTTGCTCGATGAAGTGGGTCTGCTTTCCGCTCTTGCCTGGTATACCGATGGCCTTACCAAACGCAGCGGCATTCAAACCTCGCTCGATGTGCAGCCTCGCGACTTTCCCCGCCTAGCCACGGAAGTGGAGACCGCGATCTTCCGCATTGTGCAGGAAGCTCTCACCAATGTTTTCCGCCACTCGGAAGCCCATCAGGTGTGGATTACCTTGAGCCAGAATAACGGAGCGATCTTGGTCGCAGTTCGCGACGACGGCAAAGGCATCGCTCAGAAGGTTGCAGATCTGCGGCCGGATAGCGTTGGCGTTGGCATCGGAGGGATGAGACAGCGTGCCCGGGAGCTCGGTGGCGAACTCAAACTATCTAACCTTGACCCCGGAACGCTTCTCGAGCTTCAGATTCCTTACAATTCAGCAAACCGCGAACCGAGCGAGATTCTCAACGGATGTGCCACAAACTGAACTCTTCGTTCGTCTCCCGACCTGGCCCGAAGCTGCTTTCCCGCTAGAGGCTCCCCCTACTGTTCCCGTCCGTCGGATGCTGAGCGTTTGATTCTCGCTGTCACCAAAAAACAAAAGCCGCGATAGGCTTCTGGCGAAGGCCCGATTTTCTGCCGCTCAAATCCGCGTCGCATACTGCTCTCACCGTACGCGCACAACTTAAATCCATTACAGCGCTGTTAGGGAACGGATTAAGCCTCGAAACTCTCGGGCTCGGACCGGGTTGAATTTACATGTTCGACCGGATGGAAGCACCACTAGGAGAAAGTTACGGTTAATCCTGCGTACGAAATAAAAAAAACAGTTGCTCGCTTCGAGCACGGAAGAGGTCGGTTTATGGCAAGAATCAGTTCCACACTACCGAGATTTGTGCTGGTGCTCGGCGCTAGTTTCCTACTACTCGTCAGCATGGCATGGTCGCAGGATGATAAAGACGAAACCAGCATTCAAAAACGCATTGTCGCGTCAGCCCACGTGCTAGACGAGATTATGGGCACGCCCGACAAAGCGATTCCCGACAAAGTAATGCACGACGCCAAGTGCATCGCAGTAATTCCTTCCATGGTGAAAATTGCGGTTGGTTTCGGTGGAAACCATGGCAAAGGCGTTGCTGTTTGCCGTTTGGAAAATGGTCGGTGGAGCGCTCCCGCGCCGATCACGATCACCGGCGGAAGCTGGGGATTGCAGCTTGGCGGTCAGGCTGTCGATCTCGTGTTGGTAGTGATGAACCAGGCGGGAATGGATCATCTCCTATCCAGCAAGTTCAAGATTGGCGCAGAGGCATCCGCCGCAGCTGGTCCCGTAGGCCGTGACGCTGGCGCCGACACCGACTGGAAAATGAAAGCCGAAATGCTCACTTATTCGCGGGCGCGCGGACTTTTCGCGGGCGTCGACCTGAGTGGCGCGGCCGTTACTCAGGATAAAGATGAAACCCACCTTCTCTACGGTAAGTTTGTCCCTTTCCAGGCAATTTTGACGGGCAAAGTTGCTCGGCCTGCGGGCAGCGGTCAATTCGAAGCAGCCGTGAGAAAATACGCCAACCAAGCCGACGACCACGCGCACGGCAAGCTGGAGTCACCCAGCACCACCCAATCAGGCGGTCTTTGATCTTTCTTGAACGGAAGAAGCGCGGAGTACTCCGCGCTTCTTCCGTCAGTTTGCAAATTAACTGTTGCTCGCCTGGAGCACGAATAGAGGATGTCTTATGAAAAAAATCAGCCCAGCAGTGCCGAGACATTTCGTTGCGCTCGGTCTCAGCGTTCTGCTTCTTGGCAGCCTCGCCTGGTGCTCGGACAGCCAGTCTGATATCCAAAAGCGCCTGGACGAGTCCGCTAAAGTTCTCACCGAAATTATGTCTGTTCCCGACAAGGCCATTCCCGACAAAATCATGCATGAAGCCCAGTGCATCGTGGTTATACCTTCCATGGTGAAAATCGCTGTCGGCTTCGGCGGCAGCCACGGTAAAGGTGTCACTACCTGCCGGACTGAAACCGGAAACTGGAGCGCTCCCGTACCCGTGACCTTGACGGGCGGAAGCTGGGGTCTGCAGCTCGGCGGTCAGGCTGTGGATGTCGTCATGCTGGTGATGAACGGCCAGGGTATGCAGCATTTGCTCTCTAGCAAGTTCAAGCTCGGCGCAGACGCTTCGGCCGCTGCCGGTCCAGTGGGCCGCGACGCCGCAGCCGACACAGACTGGAAGATGAAGGCTGAAGTACTCACCTATTCTCGAGCCCGGGGCGTATTTGCTGGAATCGATCTCAACGGCGCCGCGCTTACTCAAGACAAAGATGAGACCCGCATCCTCTACGGAAAGTTTGCGCCTTTCTCGGAAATTCTCGACGGGAAGGTTCGCCCTCAGGTTGCCAGTGATCAATTTCTCGATGCCGTAAGGAAATATTCCGGCCAAGCTAGCGGTGCACTCCGGACTCCGGCAACGAACGCGGAGGCCGCCAGTCGATAACTGATCCGAGATAACTTTAGGCCCGGTTGATCTGGTCAAGCCGGGCCAGTTTTTTCAGCGAACTCAAATCAGATCCTTTGGAGGTTGGTGATGTCAACAATTCTACTGATCGTTTTGGTGCTGTTACTCGTGGGCGCATTGCCGGCTTGGCCCTACAGCCGGGGTTGGGGTTATTACCCCAGCGGTGGACTCGGACTGGTGGTGGTAATTCTGCTTGTACTGCTTCTAGCTGGACGGTTGTAAGCTGAGACGTTCTGTTTGAGGGAGGGCGATGCAATTTACTTTGCACCGTTCTCCCTTCTTCTTTTGTCCGAAAAGGTTGTTACGGCTTTTACGGAATGCGATGGAAAGCGAGTGGGAGGAAACCTTGACAGAGAATAACAAGGAGACAGGGAGGGCGGCGGGGTTTAGCCTGCCATCAGAGCGCAGTGCGGCATTGCCGCGCCATGCGGCTTCACATTCGGCCATCACTATTGTTGAGTTTGATTTCCAGAAACGCTACGCATTTCGCTGTGCGTGGATTGCGCTGCGGGCTCGGTTGGTTTTTGATCGGGTTGATCCTTATCCCCATCCTTATGTTTAGCAGGCTCTTCCTCAGCTCGCACCACTGGCTGCGGCTTCTGTAACTCCGACCACGCAACGAGTTGAGGTCCAATCGTGATTTTGGAAGGAGGCACAGGATCTGGCCGGCCTTGCAGATCCTGCGCGAAGATCGGAGGGGCAATTACTGAGAGTAAACCTAGGGTCAAAAAGAGGCTTGTCTCCCGTCTCATATTTGGACCTCGAAAGACGAAGCGGCCAGCGGTAGATACTATCGGAGTCTAGTGCGGATCACGAGTAACCTCACTCACCGTCTTCAACCCCGGTACCATGCTTTTGTACAATCCGGCGCAGTGTCCGTCCATACATCGTTTCCTGTAACAAATCAGACTCCGTAGGCGCCGAGGGTTCGGAAGCTCTCGCAGAGAGACAAGAGGAACGAGGACTATTTTCCCCGCTAAATACAAACTTTACGGTATAGGCAGCGACTCCAGCCTCGGTTAATCTGCGTGTCTACTCGACAGACGCCCCCATCGAGCAAGTGCCGGTTCTTGGAATCGGCACTTGCTCCCTCCTCAAATGACCCCAACATTCGAAGATTACAGTCACGGTTTTCTTCAAATACAGACTCAAGGGGATTCGTGCTGCCAGGTCACACGCTTATCGTGGAATGGCAGGATTCACTCTAGGAGGAAGCTCATGCTTTACTGGACGATAGTTTTCTTGGTAGTGGCGCTCATCGCGGGAGTTTTGGGCTTTACCGGCGTGGCGGTTGCGGCCGCGGGCATTGCGAAACTGATCTTCTTTATTTTCCTCGTGCTGTTTGTAATTTCCCTGGTCAGTCACCTCACGCGCCGCGGAAGCGTTTAACGCATGGAGAGTCGGTAAGTGAAATGTTGTGGTGGAAGGAGGCGCAACCGTTGGCACTTCCTTCCACACTTATTTCTCGCTCAGCGATTCAACGGGACTCGTCGTCCCATCGCGACGATTGCTGCACCATAGCCTCATAGCACTCGCACGCGGCTGCTTCCAGCCCTTTTGAATCTACGATGTTCACTTGGCCGCGCGTGTAGTTGATCAACTCCGCCTTTTGCAGGATTGACGCAGCCACAGTCACGCTCGAACGCCGTGTCCCCAACATGTGCGCCAGAAATTCCTGGGTTAGGGGCACCAGATCGGAGCCGATTCTGTCTCGGCTCATGAGTAGCCAGCGCGCCAATCTTTCATCCACTTCATGCAACCGGTTACACGCCGCAATCTGCGACGCTTGCGCCGCCAACACCTGCGCAAACCGGTGTAATCGTTTTTCCAGAGTGCGACACTTAGGCAAAATGTCGATCAACGCGCTCGCACTGATGCGATACCCCGAGCCCGCAATCTGGACGATTACCTGTGAAGGGCTAGTCTTGAAGCCTACGATCAGAGGCAATCCTACAAAGCCTTCTTTTCCTGTCAATCCCACTTCCACGCTTTTTCCATCTTGCATCACATTCAAAACGGAAGCCAGCCCGCTGTTCATGAAATAGGCATATTGAATGGAAGCTCCGTCTTCGTTGAGAACGTCGTGTGTTCTCAAGGGAAGGAAAACTAGGTGGGAATAGACAACTTGGCATTCTTTCTCGGGCAGATCGAGAAGAAGTTCGTTTTCCAGCGTATTTCCGTCCACCTCGATGACACCGGCCTGGAGGCGGAAATTGCGCACCGTTTTGGCCATTACCCAGCTCCGCGAAACGCCCGTCCGATGCCCCAGCAACCGATTCTTCGTCACAACCGGAATTTCGCGGAAGCGGACGCCGGGTTGCTTCTTCTTGCCCAGGAATCGGCGAGCGAACCCGCGATACTACGGCCTGAACACTGATCTGTCTGTACGCTATAGCGCCTAAATGTGTGCAATATGGAACATACAGGCGGTCCCAAAGAGAGTACGCTTGAAGTGTCTCTTCTAGCACCTGTCCGTTCTGCCGCAATAGGTTGACGGTTCCTGCGAAATCGGACGGCTTTATAGCTGTGTGATCGAAAGGAACCACCCATGGCCCAGCTATCGCGGGTCGCACTTAACAAATTCGAAACAACTGGTGATGGAAATGGTACTGTTGGCAACATCATTCTCGGCGCTCTTCCTCGTTCCGAGAGCGCCCGAATCTTTTCCTCGCTCGAGTTCGTTCGCCTCAGGCTTCATCAAGTGCTGCACGAGACCGGCGAAGTCATCAAGTCAGGCTATTTCCTGAACGACGGAATGTCCTCCGTTCTCACTGTTCAACCCGATGGTGAGAGTGTGGAAGTTGGTCTGATCGGCAAAGAAGGTTTCGTAGGCCTGCCGGTAATTTTCGGTTTCAAAACCAGCGCTTTGAGAATCATCACGCAAGGCGACGGCACGGCCTATCGCATCGACGTTGGAATCTTGCGAAGCCTTCTGCCGGAATGTCCCGCTCTCCAGCACCAACTACAACGCTATTCCATGATCCTCGGTATCCAATCCACTCAGCTCGCCGCTTGTAATCGCCTGCATGATGTGGAAGAACGGTTGGCGCGCTGGCTCTTGATGAGCCACGAGCGCATCGGCGGCAAGACACTTCCGCTGACTCAGGAATTTCTTTCCCAGATGCTCGGAACCCGGCGCTCCACTGTTAGCGTCGCAGCCAGTTTGCTTCAAAGAGCCGGAATGATCTCCTATACCCGCGGCAACGTAACCATTCTGAATAAGGCGAAGCTGGAAAAGGCTGCTTGCGATTGCTACGAGCTCATCCGCCAGCAGAGAGATCGATGGCAGTCGGAAAATTCGTAAGCCCTCCCCAACCGTGGCCGTACGTTCAACCGCTGACGGCTAGCCCTGCAAATTTCCTTTTAAAAGCTTTCGAAACTCACTGTGTAAATCCATCGGGCAACACATCCCTAGCACAGTGAATCCAAGCCTGACCAACTAAACTTGGCTAAGGACGAATGATGAAACTCCCCAGGGTGCTCGGACGCGTTATCTTCGGCGGATTCTTTCTCTACAACGGAATCCATCATTTCATGCAGCGCAAAGCCATGGCGCAATATTTGAATGCGAAAGGTATTCCCATGCCTGACGTGGCGGTGATGGCTACGGGCGTAGCTCTTACCCTGGGCGGCGCCAGCATCGCCTTGGGCATAAAACCGGACCTGGGCGCGGTCGCTGTGGCGGGCTTTTTGGCCGGAGTCTCCCCCATGATGCACGATTTCTGGAAGGTGGAGGACCCGCAGAAGCGGCAGAGCGAAATGATCAACTTCAGCAAGAACATGGCTCTTCTCGGCGCTGCTCTTGCTTTGATGGGCAGTGAAGATGGAAAACGATGTTACCGTTAGTCATCGCCGTCGAGGAAGTCTCCTGGAGCTTCGATCACAATTTTCGATCCAGCAAATCTCGTTAAGCGCCCTCTGCATTTTCCGCGCCAATCGCCAATCCGGTAAATCACGTAGAGCGCAGACGGGATCTGCTTACACCACTCCGAAATATGCTGGATATGAGTTTCTAATTTTGGCGCCAGGTAAACCGCCCTTTCCACACTGGCATCTATAGGACGGTCGGAAAATTTGTCAGCACGCCACTTCCACTTCCGACAAAATTTTAAGGAGCGTCAATGTCGAACGAGCACGGTACAAATCAGACTGCTCTGTCTCCTCTCTCTTCATTCGACTCGCTCAATCGTCTGTATGTCGCCCCCCGACCCCACGATGGACGCGAACGCGCGGGTAGGTCTACGCAAAGGAGCACCCAGGTGCGAGAGCAGAGCCAGCAGGGCCCGGACGCTATCTGGGGACACTACAATAATTATCGATCGAATGGTCTGGTAGCATCTGCCATCGTGCATGCTGTAATGTTGGCCGCGCTCTTGGGAGGTACCCTGTTAGGCCATAAAGTAGTCACGCAGATTCAGCAGCATGAAACTGTCACGCTGATCGCTCCCTCGCCCGATTCCTACGCGCTTCCGGTCGCTAAGAAAGTTGTAAGCGGTGGCGGCGGTGGCGGCGAGCACGACGTGTTAGAAGCACCTAAGGGACGCTTGCCGAAAACGGCCATGCAACAAATTACGCCTCCCTCAATCATCCTGCGAAACCCGCATCCCAAGCTGGCTGTCGAGTCCACAGTCGTAGTGCCTCCACAAGTTCACCTGGCGGAAAACCACATGCCAACCTTGGGTATTCCGACGGCTGCAGCTGCTTTGCCCTCAGCTCCTCCATCGAATGGCACAGGTTCTGGCGCTGGCATTGGTTCCGGCTCCGGCGGCGGGGTTGGCGTAGGTCATGGTGCCGGCGTTGGGGCGGGCAGCGGCGGCGGAATTGGCGGTGGAGTATTCAAAGTGGGCGGCGGTATTTCCGCCCCTCAGCCAGTCTCCACTCCTGATCCGGAATATACCGAGCAGGCGCGCGTTGCAAAAACGCAAGGCACATGTATTCTGTGGCTGATCGTCGACGATCAAGGGCGCCCGCGTGACATTCGTGTGGTACGCGGTCTTGGTATGGGACTCGACGCAAAAGCTATCGAAGCTGTCAAGCAATGGAAGTTCCAGCCCGCCATGAAAGATGGTCGGCCGGTAAATGTGCAAATTAGCGTCGAGGTCGGCTTCAAACTTTATTAACAAAATTCAACCCTCTGCATTCCGCCGGCAAGCCAGCATCAAAATAGTTAGGGCTTGCCGGCAGCCTTTTGGCAGGCAGACTGCAACCAACTGTAAAACCGCCGATAACACTGATCGCGCAACGAAGTTTCGCTAACTTTCAGAAAACATTTCTTATTTCTCGGTACAGCAAATCTCACATTCAATTACAGGAGCACCCTGATGGGACCCGAGGCGGGGGTCCGCTACTCTCACAATCGACGCTGCATGTTCTCAGTCTTTTCGAGAACAACAAAACCCAGCGCAGCCGATCGTAAGGAGACTAAAGTGGCGACTTGCGTAATTTCCGCGACAGAAACAGATTTGATCCCCGCCCGGACCGAAACCCTGCGCGACGATTCCGAACGCAGTCTGGTTCAACGCGCTCAGCGCGGTGATCAAGAGGCCTTTGCCACGTTGTTTCAACTGCATAAGAAGCGCGTTTATTCCGTCTGTCTGCAAATGACCAAGGATGTGGCCGATGCGGAAGATTTAACTCAGGAAGCTTTTCTGCAGGTATTCCGTAATGTCAACTCATTCCGTGGTGATTCCGCTTTCTCCACCTGGCTTTATCGGATTGCTGTGAACACAGTCCTGATGAAGTTACGGCGACGCAAGGCTCCTCCGCTGCTGTCTTTGGACGAGCCAGTCTCGGCCGAGTCGCCCTCGCTTAAGCGCGACGTAGGCAAAGCCGACCCTAATCTCTCAGGCGCCGTCGATCGCATTGCGTTGCGTCGGGCTATTGAAGAGCTACCGGAAGGCTGCCGCCAAATTTTTGATCTCCATGAAGTTCAGGGATTTCAGCATCACGAAATCGCGCGCCAGTTGCAATGCTCTGTAGGAAACTCCAAATCGCAACTTCACAAGGCCAAGATGAAAATGCGCGACTTACTGTTTCCAAAGACCGGCTCTGGGCGGCCATGCAAGGCCGGCGCCAGCTCCGCGAGATCCTGATCCACTTTCGCGCCGGTGGGAGTGCATCGGGACGAGATCGAAGTTCGATGAGGAAGATTTTAAGTAAGGCAACGCGGTCAGAAAATGTAAACCGCGTGCAGTTTGCCGAGGCCGAGAGAGGAAGAAAGCCGTGGGGCTGGGAGTCGTTCTAACAGTTGGCGGAAAGAACCAGGAATGGGCTCAAGATGCCACTGGCTCGACCGAACTCGCCAGTTCGGAATGGCAGGAGTTTCTCGACGCCCCTCTGGAGTGCGCCGAATTGGTTGGCTCTTCGGTGCTTGAACGTCTAATCGAACACTTTGTCGCGATCGAAGTCCAGTGCATCTCGGTTCTTGCCGAAGCCAACAGTTTGACGCGCATTCCACCGCTTCGCGCAGGTTTTGGAAACGTCACCATCAAGGCGGTGAGAGATCTCGATTCTGCGATCAGCCAGGAGCTGGGGTTGTTTTCTCAAAAGGGAATCACCCACTCGTTCGTGAACTCGGCGAACGCTTACACCGAAACCGATCTTCTCGACTTGTTCTGCTTTCATCGAGAATCGCGTCAGCCTATCACTCGCACGTTCGACAACCAGGGACCTCTCGATTTATGGGTGGTCGATTGTTCCAAGCTGCAGCGCCCCGAATTCGAGGCTTCCCTGAATCACGTTGGCCAGAACGGAACGCCAAAATATTTCATTCGGGAGTATGTGAACCGTCTGCTTTCTCCCTCGGATATGCGTCGTCTTTCCACCGACATTCTTCGCCGAAGCTGCGAGACTGAGCCCTGCGGCAGACAAGTCCGGCCCGGGGTCTGGATCGATCAGGGGGGTGAGGTGCATCGGCGCGCACGTATCGTGGCCCCTGCCTACATCGGTTGTGGATCCAAAATTCGAGCTGACGCTCTTGTCACTCGCTACAGTGACATCGAAAGAGATTGCTGCATCGACAGCGGCACAGTAATCGAAGACAGCTCTATCCTCGCTAACACGACGGTTGGAATCTGTCTCGATCTCTGCCACGCGGTCGCCAGCGGAAATCAGTTGTGGAATCTGGAACGTGATGTCGCGGTCGAAATTGTCGATCCTAAAGTCATGCGTTTCACCACCGCGCCTCGACAACATATCGCGCCTATTAACGAGTCGATCGAAGTACCAGAACATGCCGTAGTTTCACAGAAACCAACAATGCCAGACACATGGCAGTTCGGAAACAACTTTTCTCAGGAGTAATTGAAATGTACACGCGGGGCCCCGTAATTGTGATGGAGTTACCAGAACGATTGAATCATCAGGAAGCAAAATCTTTCCTGGACGAGCTGCAGCCGTTCTTGGAAGGGGATCGTCCGAGCGTGGTTTTGGATTGTTCGCAGATAAAGCATCTGGATAGCGCTGGAGTGGAAATGCTTCTCCAGTGTCTGGAACAGGCCATGAAACGCGACGGAGATCTGAAGCTGGCTGCGGTTTCGCCCGCCTCGGCGGTAATTCTGGAATTGATGCGTGTGGATCGGCTTTTCGAAGTCTTCGCCACCTCCGAAGAAGCCGTGCGCAGCTTCCAGATTTTTGCGCCGGCAACGGCTCCGCAAACTCAGCCTTGGTATGCCACACCCCAGGGTCTTACCGATCTGAAAGCTGCAAGTTAAATGTCCTTCATGTGGCGTTGGAGGGTGCCCATGCAAGTATGGAAAAATCGAGTCGAGTCCGCGGCTCGGATGGTAATCCTGTTCGGTACGTTGTTTGGGCTGGCTGCCCCGGCGGTTGCTCAACAGACCGCCGGCGCGCTGCCCGACAGCCCTGGCGCCACTCTCGCGAAATCGCAGCCTCCCGGGCTCCCGCCAAGTGCTGCACCACAATTGCCTGGCTCGTCAACTTCAGCTTCATCGCCAGATCAAACCGCTCCGCCCGCGCCATCGCAAGGCCAGCCCGCTCCACAGAAGCCGGTCGGAACCGCGGCTGCGGAGCCCACGAATGCCGGTGGCATCGCAGCGTCGCAACCCGCGGGCGTGGCCATTGCTCCCGCGAAGCAGCGGCGGACGCGCACCATCGTGATCAGGACTGCCGCGATCATCGGAGCAGCTGTCGCCGTGGGAGTGGTCGTCGGTCTGACAGAAGCCACTGGCAGCAAACCTCCAGGGGCGCATTAGCCAGCAATTGGCAATTGTTGCAAAACCAGATTGAGTATTTGGGAGCGAATTTCCTGTGATGATCGTCAGTTTTTCTGGAATCGATGGAGCCGGCAAGAGCACGCAAATCTCTGCTCTCGAAGCCTGGCTGAACGAATCCGGGTTGCGCACAACGCTTCTTACTTTCTGGGACAACGTCGTATGTCTCTCCGGCAGCCGCGAGTTCATGAGCTTAAAAGCATTCAAAGGAGACGCTGGCGTCGGCAGTCCAGAAAAACCTCTGCAGCGGCGCGACAAGAACGTGTCTTCATGGCCAGTTACCGCGATGCGTTTTGGACTCTACTTCGCCGACGCAGTGAATCTCTGCATACGAGTTCGTCAGTCCAGGAATAGCGGTGCGGATGTTGTCATCTTTGACCGCTATATCTACGATGAACTCGCGAATCTTCCTCTCGAACGAAAGCCCACTGCAGCTTTTGCTCGGCTCATACTGAAACTTGTGCCCAAGCCTGACCTCGCTTTAGTGATCGATGCTGACCCGGCTGCCGCGCATACACGCAAGCCTGAATACCCTTTGGAATTTGTTCGTCGTAACCGGGAGTCTTACCTTCGTTTGGCTGGACTCTCGGGCAGCATAACGGTAGTCGAGCCTGATTCGGTCGAAGCGATGAAAACCACCATCAGGAATAAAATGCTGGAAACGCTCGAGCAAAACTGCCTTCGCCTTGCAGAACGATATTCCGCTGTTTCCCTCCCTAAGTCAGCCAACGTCTCCCCCGCGGAACTCATCAAACCTTGATTGTTCGAAGCCCGAATTTCCTGGCTTCGATTGTCGTCGGGCGGAGCCGTAGCTGGATCGGCGACGGCTGTTCGACGGAGCCCGATCGATGAATTTAAATCGATCTCAAGCGGAGATGGAATGAAGATTTGTCTGGTTACAACCTTCCCGCCCAGCCAGGGCGGGCTCAGCGAATACGGGCTTCATATTGCGCGCGAACTGCAACGCAATCCCTTTATTCGCCTTACGGTTCTCGCCGACACCCTTTCTTCGCCCGCGCCCGAATTGGCGGAATTTACTGTGGAGCGCTGCTGGTCTTTTAACGACGCCGCCAGCTCCGCTCACATTTTAAACGCGATCCGCAAACAGAAACCTGATGTTGTCTGGTTCAATCTGCTCTTCAGCACCTTTGGCCGCAATCCGTTAGTTGCGTTCGCGGGGCTGGTCACACCATTGCTTTCGCGTCTCAGCGGTTGCTACACCCATGTCACACTTCATCACCTCATCGACACGGTCAATCTTCAGGATGCCGGCGTGCGCTATGCTCGCACCTATCGCTTCGCCGGCGCCGTGGCCACACGCATGCTTCTTCTCGCCAACTCCGTTTCCGTGCTCATGCCCGGATATCGCAAGATCCTGCACGAAAAATACGGCCGCGATAACGTGCATCTCCGTTCCCACGGCATTCTGTCTCGCGAGCCCCAATTCCCCGATTCGTCCCGGCGCGGAAATCCCGAGCACCGCATTCTGGCCTTTGGCAAATGGGGAACCTACAAGCGGCTGGAGCTAATGATCGAGGCTTTTCAATATATTTCCCAAGCTCTACCCAATGCGAAGTTAGTGGTAGCTGGCGGTAACCACCCGCAAGCCGCGGGCTATGTAGAATCGATGAAGAAAAAGTGTGCAGCAAATCCGAAAATCGAATTCACCGGCTACGTCGATGAAGACGATTTGCCCGATCTTTTCCAAAGCTCCTCGGTTGCGGTTATGCCGTACTCATCTTCCACGGGCTGCAGCGGAGTCGCGCACCTGGCCTGCGCCTACGGAGTTCCGATCGTTTGCGCCGATCTGGAAGATTTTCGCCAGATGTCGGATGGCGAAGGAATGGCAATTGAATTTTACAAGCCTGGCGATGCCAAAGACCTGGCAGATTGCCTGATCCGCTTTCTATCTGACCCCACCAAACAACAGAACATGGCGGAGCAGAATTTCTCCGCAGCTCTGCGCATGACCATGCCAAACATCGTCCTGAAATATCTTCGCCACTTTGAGCTGGAGCAGAGGACGGTGGCTCTGCGCCACATCACTCGATTCCGCAAGCTGCCGAGTTGGGTCCCTTCGAAGTCGCTGCTGTTAAGACTGATGACCGGAAAATCTCTCGGCTGGGTTCACCGCTCCGCCCTACATCGTCCCGCGCCGAATACTGCGGGCGATGGCCGCCCATCGGACAATCATTCGTCGACCGGTAACTCCTCCAACCATCACTCATTGAACAATTACGTTGATGGTGGTGGAAAGCTGGCTGGCATTCGAATTCCCATGAATGGTAACGGAGTAATGGACCGGAGTGGCAGCAGAGACGGCGCTTTCACTTCCCACGTTCCTGGCGCTTCCGCACGAAGCACCCAGCATTCCCAGAGCGATGACGGCACAGAGAGCGATCCCTTGTGTCCCGCGCTTACCCGCGCCCTTCTCCAGAAAACCAAAGCCCACGATCCCGAAGCTCAGTAACAAGCTGCCGTAAAGGCGAGTCGGGTTCCGTGGCGGAAGCGGATTTGTGCCCGTTGCCGCCTTGGAGGAAATCGTAACTACGGAAGTAGCCATTCCGGAACCAGGAGTAATGCTCGCCGGAGAAAAAGAACAGCTCATCGTACTTGGCATGCCACTGCAACTCAGTGCGATCGAGTTGTTGAACGATCCAGATTGCGGCTTCGCCGTCACCGTGAGACTTCCAGTGGTCCCCGCCGAAATCGTAAGCGATGCGGGTGACGCACTAAAAGATAGCGTCGGATTCGGTGTTGGGGCTGGTGTAGGAGACGGAGCAGGGGGTGGCGTTGGTTGGCCCGTTGCGCACGTCGCCGTGTAACTCGTAACCCCACTCATCTGGTTCGCCAGCGTCGGCTTGCCGACTGCCTGCACAAACAGTTTGTAATTGCCGTCAGGAATCGGGAATCCACACAGATTCAACGAGTGGATTTCGCTGGCAATATCAGTCAGCGGCATCAGATTCTCGCCATCCTCGCTGATATACACCGTGTAGTGGTCAACCGTGTTCTCGTTGCCGCTAATGCTCCACTGCAACGAGTTCGAAGCCGAGCTGGCCGAGACCGTCAAACAGTTGTCGATCCCCGATTCTATTTCCGTAGCCTCTTCATAATCGTTCCACGTCACCAACTGCAGATAGGGAAGAGGTTTCCCCGAGTTGTACATGCTGTTGATCTTGGAAAATGTCTGCAGCCACGTTTGCCCGCATTGCTGGTTCATGATGCGGTTCGCTCCCCAGGATGCCAGCGAGTCGTTAAAACCCTTGTACGCCGCTCCAAAGGTTTCTTCCTTCGGATAAGACAGACCAGTGTCATAAAAGCTGGTCAGATAGTCCATTCCATAATTGCCGGCCCTAGGCATCACCCACGAGTAACTGCCATCCGTAAGTACATGAGTGAATCCATCATTATTCTGAAAAATAAATGCCGGATGGGTACTCAATGCCGCCGTCACCGCTGTCCAGTCAATCGAAGGATAGGAAAGGTCCACGTTAAAATTTGTGACCATCGGCTGACCCTGGATCGTCATGTAAGCCGGCGACGAAAAGTATGTGTGCTCCATGTACTGCAACTCGCTCACCAGTTCCTGCTGCGGTGAACAACCAGAGCAGTCGGCGCGCGCTATCGCTCCCGCATCGATCATGATCGCGAATGTGAATCCGGGATGAGTTTCCGCTTGCGCCATCACTAGCTGCGTCGCCTGGTCCGTAGAATTGTTCGGCCCGTACCAATCGATAATCACTCCATCAATACCGCGGCTGACCAGATCATCTATCTGATCCTTGACCTGCGTTGGGTCGGTCGAACTGTAACCCACATTCATGTGGTTCGACCCACCAAACCAACCCATAAAATGGGCGTAAATCTTTGTGGTAGCGCCGGGATAAAGCAGGGTGTGAACGTCCACCTTGCTGATATTTCCCGCGCCGCGATTGTCGTTCGACTGAGTCTTAAAGATGTTTGCCGCGCTCGTATTGTTTGCGGTTTGAGCAGCCAGAGTTGTCGTGGGTACTACGTAAGTCGAGTTGGCCAAACACAACGTCGACGCGAGCAGAGTGACGGTTACGACAGAAAGTTTTCGACGCATCGGTCCTCAGGGCGAACGTAGAGCCGAGGATCTTGCTTCGGATCTGGGACCAGCCCAGGGAAGGCACGCCCGCCTGTAAATTTCCTGCGACTGGGATTTATCTGGGAACTGCGGTCAGCTTATGAGGAGAAGTTAATAAACAACAGGTAACGCCAGTGGATGACCTGTTGGACGTTAGTAAGTGAGCACCTCGGCAAATCGTTGGTAACGCCTGTCACCAGCAGTTCGACCGATGGAAATAATCTGAATCGGTTTCGTGAATAGTCACACCATCGCCGAAGGGCGAACGGGAAAGCTGACGCGCGAGATGAAAAGATTTGCCAGATGAAAAGATTAAAAGAAGTACAAGCCTACCGTGAATTCACTGTCAACGTCCGCGCCACGTACCGGGATCCATCAAACCGGGCTACCGTAGTAACGTTCGCTCCCGCGTGCAACCCGTCGTCCACCGTAATCGCAGCGGGATCCAGATAGATTTCGTAAGTCTTCCGGTCCGTCGTGGAAGTCAGCACCAGCAGGCCAATATGCAGATCGAGAGATGTGACCACACCCGCAAATGTAAAGTCAGTGCCGGGCACGGCCAGAATAGAGACTCTCTGCGCGTCGCGATCGTCTTTCTGCGCCACGAAATCCACATCCACCAAAGTTCCAGGAACCAACTGGCTGGCATACGCCACGTGGCCATCTTGCACAACTTGCGTATTCGGCGTCAGGCGCAATTTCACCGCCTCGGGTGAAAGCAAATCGCGCAACATTAATTCATTCTTTCCGGCGCTATAACTGATTACAACGCCTTGGCTTCTTCCACCCACGATGTGCGTTGCCAGCCGAATGTTGCGAGCAAAAATATTTCCCTCGTCGAGAATCGTGTCGAGGTACACGCGATCCCCCACTTTTAGGTCGGGTGTTGCTGCTAGCGCACTTCCGTTATAAATGTGCGTGCGCATATCAAAGAAGACTTTCATTTTCCCGCCGCCGAATACTTGCAGCGTAAGTTCATCGCGCACCCGGTCCACTCGCTGAATCGTGCCACCGATCAGACTGGCCTTGGCGGGTGGAAGAGCCGGCAAGTCGGGAAGCAAGCTGGCTGGATCAACCGCATTGTCCAGATTTTCCGGTACTACTACAATCGGGGTCACGGCGGATCGAGTGGTTGCCGGCGACGATGATGCCGAGTCACCCGAGACCACCGACTGCGAAGGTGTTGCCTGCGCGTACGCCAGTGACCCCAGAATCAACCCGCTCAAAACGCCGCTGGCCAATCGCCTCCAGAAAAACCCGCCCATCACAGTCCCCGCCCTCTTTGTGCTTCGGACACAACAATTTTTACGCGCCTATTCGATGCCGTTTATGGCCGCTAAGGTAGTCAAATCCCTACAAAAATCACCTGAGGTGCCGACAAACGTAGAGGAGTAATTGGCATCTCAATAAGGCGTCATTTTGTGCGAATTCTGTGTGCTTAATTCTGCTAAAGAGGTCTCCGCGAATGTTCTGGAAAGCCTGGCTTGCTGCTGCCATAGTTACCGTTTCGATCGTCGGAGCGGCACCCCAAGCCCGAGCTGGCGACATTAAAATCACTCTGCCCAAGCGCAGCCACCTGACTCCGGTCCAGCGGCTCAATCGCGAAGGCGTCGAGGCAGTCCGCAAACACAAATACACCAAGGCCGAGAGCTTTTTCTATAAGGCCTACCTGCTCGATCCCGATGATCCCTTCACCCTGAATAATCTGGGCTACGTTTCTGAGTTGCAGGGACAAGTCGACCGCGCCCAGCGTTTCTATATTCTCGCTGGACGAGAGGCATCCGATGCTGCCATCGCCCTGGCCAGCTCTCCTCGTTTCGAGGGAAGCACTCTTAAAGCTGCGCTCGCCGTGCCAGATATTCCGCTGCAGATCAACCACGATAACGTAGAAGCGGTCCGCCTGCTTTCGCAAGGGCGCGGCCCCGAGGCCGATCTTCTTCTGCAGAAAGCGCTCACGACCGATCCCAACAATATTTTCACACTCAATAACATGGGGGTCGCAAAAGAGATGGAAGGCGAATCCCAGGAAGCGCTGCGCTACTACGATTCGGCTTCCGCCATCAACTCCGATGCCGCTGCGGTAGTCACTCTCAGCCGCTCCTGGAGAGGAAAACCGGTTGCCGAGATGGCCGCCAAGAATGCCCGCAATCTGCGCAACCGCTTGCAGAGCGCCATGACGCTCGAAGTTCGTCTCGCCGAGTTGAACACGCGCGGCGTCTCCGCCCTCAACCGCAACGAACCTAGAGCCGCGGAACAAGATTTTCTGAAGGCCTACGCTCTAGATCCCAACAATGCATTCGCGAACAACAATATCGGCTACCTATCGGAAATTCAGGGCGATCGCGAGACAGCCCAATTTTTCTACGCTCGAGCCCAGCAGCTTGGCGGCGCCAATACTCCCGTGGGATTAGCCACGCGTAGCTCGGCTGAAGGCAAACGACTCGGCGTGGTCGCCTCCGACAGCGATAACAAAGTGGAGGCGAAGGTCGCAGAGGAACGCAACGTCCGCCGTCAGGAGAATGAACCAGTACGCCTGCTGCGCCGCGATAATTCTGTTGTGCAGGAACCAACGGCACCCGCCGCTGCTCCGCCGCAGCAACAGTAAAAAACAAACTAGATAGAGTTTTCCCGCGAGTTCTCGCTGCCTGGGACGATGGTTACTCAGACTTCTTAAAATTGGTTGTCATGCTCGGGCACTTCTGATCAAATCTTAATATTCGACGGCTCGGTCACGATCGCACTCGCCATGACTGACTGCCCACACCGGCGGCTTCCGTTTGTCCTCTGTTTCGTCGTCCGTCTAGTCGTGGCCGTGCAGAGTGCCGTAGGGTTTGAGGGAACAGAATTCAACGGAGGATGGCTTACCGGCCGATTACTGTCGCTCCTCGAGATCGGAAGTCTTTTATTTTTGATGGCCCTTCTCGCGACTTTTATCCATCTGCGAATCGCCTCGGGAGTTGGACTCGCGGCTGCTGTGCTTAGCTTACCGCTGTACTTCTACCTGGTATTTCCCGTTGGTTTCAGTCAGATATTCGCCTTTGGGCATGAGTTCAAGGTTCAACCGAGTAGCGGCTTTCATGAGAACAAATGGGCTATCACCGGCTTGCTGGCGCTTGCGGCCACTATATTTGTCTGCGTTCGCGCTCTCGCTTACAACCCGCGCTCCTGGAAGCGCCCAATATCCGTCTCTGGATCGTAAGAGAAATACCGCACAAAATTCTTCAGATACCGCAGCAGGGTGTTCACATTCGTATGGTACCAGCAGCAGCGGATCATCTGTGGCGAGAATCCGCAAATAAATCGGAAGCGGTCCAGCACTGGGGCGGAGTTCCTCAACATCGCCGCCGCCATCCGATGATTCCCATCCAGAATCGTCAACGGCCCGGTACCATCCACCCCAATCAGCAAAACCGTTGGATTGATCAGATTGTGCTCGATCGACTGGCTCAACATGTGCAGCTTGCGAAAGAATTCATCGTCGGTACACTCCACCACCTTCGGCCGCATTCGCTCCACCACTTCTTTCATGTAGAAGCTTCCTTCCGCCGCTCTCCGCCATTGCGCCCTCGGAAAAAAACGAATGCGGTCCAGATCGTCCAGCGTCAACTCCACCTCATACCACTTCGTGTCAGCGGGCAGCTCACGCCACATGGGCCCTCGCCGCAAAAACAACAGTGCTTGCCGCAACGCGTTCTCTCGGGAGCTGTTGAGGTTCGGCTGCTTCACCAATCCTTCGAACTCATGGCGATAGTCATCAAACTCCGGATGATGAAACTCGCTCCGTAGAAATTCCGACATCACTTCTTCTTCCGTCAACAAGCGCCGAATGCTGAGACTGCTATAGACCCCAAGAGCTTTCGGTGTCAGTTGGTGGCGCAGCAGCGGGATCATCAGCACGAAAAGCAGAATGATCATCAACACCAACTGAATCACGATCACTTCGCGCAACGTGTTGTGAAGAACGTAAATCGCCAGGGCCATAGCCCCGCTGAAGGCCAGTTGCAGCCAGCTCGTATTCGCGATCTTGCGTGACATTTCATAAGTAATAATCACGGAACTCAGCGAATAAATCCCTGCCGTGATGGCGTACAGGATAAGCAGCGGAGCCAGTTTCCCGTAACTGCCAAGTGCGAATTGCGCCCCGAAAAGCGTCTTCCACAAAAAGCTTGGCACCATCCACAGCCCGAAAATCAGCGCTGAAAGAATCAGAAATACCATCGACAGGGAAGTGAACAATACCTGCGTGGCTTCATGCTCATCGCCGCCCGCCCCCGCCGACACCGGAAACATGGTGTTCACCACCGACCACGCACACATGTTGACCAGCCTGCCCACCAGCGCGACCGCCGCATACAGCCCCGCTTCGACCGGAGGAAAAAAGTGCTTCACCAGAACAATATCGAAATTATTAATTACGGTTTGGCCCGAGAAAAAGACAATTGCCTGCAAGCCTTCGCGGAAAGATATTGCGACGCCCTTGAATCGCAAAGAAGTGACACCGGGACTCGGCAGCGCGGCAAAGTAGCTGACAAACACGGCCAATACACTGGCTAGAACTGCCCCTCTTACCCCCAAACCTACTTCGATCAATACAAAGGCACCGCCTAATCTCACCAGCCCTTCCAGCATGAAATTGATCGCCAGTGGACCGAAAGCGTGAATCCCTTGAATGTATCCGCGCCGCACTCCCAGAGGAACGTAGAAAGCTACTCCCAACGCCAGCAGCGAAATCAGCGCCGGATCGGGCAAGTTCAAATAAGCTGTCAGTGGGCCCTTGAATAAGAACAGCACAAGGCCAATTCCCAGTCCAGCCATCCAGGCGCGCTGGTGCAGGCTGGCAAAAACCTGGGCTCGTGCCTCCGCCGACTCAGTCTTGGCCACATATTTCGCGCACACCACCTGGAAGGCCAGCGTTATACACGACAGCAGCATGAGCAGGGTATAGACCGCCGTGGCATGTGCGAATCCGGTAGGCCCCAGAAGACGCGCCGTGACTACGTTGTAGAGCAGGTTGGTGACTCCCACCAACCCTGACCCCGCAAGCAACGTCAAGCTGCCGCCCAGCAACTGCGACTTCAGAGTCTTAGAGGGCACTCTCGCCGGGGTTGCGGTCGCGCTCCCCGCCACAGCCACGTCGTCTTTCGTTGTCTCCGCCATCGTTTCTGCCATCGCGTAATAGCCAGTGCAAATTTAGAAGAGAGTGAAGTGAATCACCGGAAGGATCGTGCTCTCGGAACCGCCGGCAAAACTGTAGAAAGTCTGCTGCTGAACTCCGAATGAGAATCGGAACGAGTGATTCATGAGGGCTCCAAATTTCCCCTCATCGCTCGAACTCACGCGGCTCGTATGTGTGTAAGCCGCCAGGAACTGGCTTTGCGCGTTATCGTATTCGTGGTAGCCCTCGCCCCGCGAAAGCACGAACGATCCTTGCACTTCCCAACGCGGGCTGGCGCGGAAATCGAATCGCCCTCCCGGCAGGAGCGCCTGCGCGATGGCATAGTTCGTGTTCTGCACCTGCCAGGATCGCAGATCCTCAGCGAGGACCGCCGCCGTCAGCCGACTCCCGAACTTCTGCTGCAATCCAATATAAGTCGATGTATTGAAATACTCCTCAATCAGCGGACGGTACAAAAGATCGCGCACCATATATCCAGTCAGCAGGGAAGTGTGTCCCCATGGTCTTCCCACAGTAAATTCCGCGGTTGCCGCGAGATCCCGCGAATGCAAATTCTGATCGGTGAACGGTCCGGCTTCGCGAATTCCGCTCCCGTTGAATGAAACCCAGTTCTTAAACGAGCTGGTCGAAATATAAAGAAACTGCCGAAAGAGATTCTGACTCATGTACACGGGCGAAATCGTGTCGCGGCGAATGTCATATTGCAATCCGCCGTTGAAGGCGATCCTGTTTGCACCGATGTGAAGAATCGGTGTGATTCCACCGTTGAAATAAGTGTCGTAAGTGTTGCGGTCCTCGATGACGTTCTCGCTGGGGAAAAGGAAACGACCGGTTGTAAAGCTTTCTCCCACAAAGCCGGAAATCACGGGAAATCCGCTGAGATGGATTCTGTAGTGAGTATCGGCCAGGTTCTCGAACGAATGCCGTGGCGGAGGCAAAAGCGCAGGACTGTTGGTCACGTGCAGAATCTCCGCGTCCAGCGTGTAGACGTTAATGTCTTCCAGCGCCGGCGCGAACGATGCTTCCGGCGCAAGGCTTATATTCTGATTGATCTGATGGCCTTCCTCAATGGCCACTTCATTTTGCGCCGTCTGCGTCATGGCCTGATTGTCCTGGCCCGCAACCGTGTTGGCTTGCACAAACGAAGAGAGCGCATGCACCGTGTCCTGGCGCTGCCGGTACAAGTTCGCCGCCGCAATCATGTAATCGTAATCGTCGGTATAATTGCTGACTGGCCCCAGGCTGGCCAGCGCCTCTTCTGCTTTGTGCGTCTGGCCTTCTGCCACATAGGTGTTCGCCAGTCCAATCTCCACTAAACGCGGATTGGCTCCCGCCAGCTTCGCTTTATCGAAGTAGGTCTCCGCTAAATCGAAATCATGAATGCCAAGAAAAATATTGGCGGCTTCCAAAATATCTTCCGACGACACTGGCGAATTCCCTTCGCGGGCTTCTGCAAAACCCAGCGCCAGCTGCCGGCGCACGTCATCGGAATGCCCTTGTCGCATGAACACTTGGGCAATCGCCAACCGTACTCCCAGACGATCTCCGTTCGGAACATCCAACGCCCGCGCGAATCTCTGCATAGCCGCGTCGCGGTCGCCCAGGCTCAACAGAGCCTCTCCGGTCGCCATCAAGATGTCGATGTCGTCCTTGCCATATTGTTCCGCTAGTTGGATGTCGCGCATCACAGCCTCGCGATCATTCTCCTTGGCGTGAACCTGCGCCCGCAGCGCATACACCCGGGCATCGGTAGGCGCCAACTTCTGCGCCACGTCCAAGGCATTCAGCGCCTGCTGTGGCCGCCGTAATCGGAACAACGTATCCGCATACGCCAGTTCTGTAATTAGATCGTTGGGATCTTCCTGCAGCGCGATTCTGTATTCCGGTTCCGCGTGGACGAAATCCTGCTCCTGCCGGTAAGCCTCGGCGCGCGCCAGATGCCACACATGCGATTTGCCCATTATTTTCTGGGTCACGTCCAACTGCGCCAGTGCAGGTCTCGGCCGGTGCAACTGCAAGTCGGAAAATGCCAAACCAAGGTGCGCTTCGCCGTAATCTTTTTGCAGTTGAATCGCAGTCTTGAAATCTTCCGTGGCTTTCACGGGCTGCTTCAGATCGTTCAACACAAAGCCGCGAGCTTCATAGCCCGCCGCCATCTTTGGGTCAAGTTCCAGCGCGCGAGTGTAGTTGGTAACCGCGTCCTGCAAATGCCTATCGTGCGCATTCACATTTCCCGCAACCAGCGGCAGATTCTTATCAGTGGGCAGGATTGGTTCGTACTTCTTCACCAGCGCTAACGCTTCATCGTAACGGCTCAAGTAGTAAAGATCGTAGGCCAGATAATCGACGCCTTCACGATCATGGGGAAGTTTGCCGAGAACGTAATATCCCAGCTTTGCTGATTCCGCGTAATCACCCTTGAGCGTTAGATAGCGCTCGCGTTCGCGGCTGACCTGCGGATTGTCATTCATCTTGCCTTGCGCGCGATCAAGCCACTGCTTCGCCAAATCCCGGTTCTGTGCTTCCAGTGCCGCATTGGTGCCGCCCGCGATGATCATCGCGTTCGTCGGCATGCGGCGGTATGCTTCTTCATAGTTGTGTTGCGCTGCAGGAAAGTCTCGCGAAGCCGTATATAAATCTCCCAAAGCAAGATACGGCTCGTAATCCTTCGGATGAGCACTCACCGCCCGCTTGAAATAATTCTCGGCTAGCTTCGTGTCTCCCTTATCGCGAGCCAGATAACCCAGCGACGCCAGCGCGGTTCGATTGTTGTGATCGATTTCAAGAACTTTTTCAAAAGTGGCCTGCGCCGCATCCTTTTGCCCGATCCTCCACTGCAAACTGGCGTAGTTCAAAAGCGAATTCACATTTCCCGGCGCGAGTGACAACGCTTCCTGCAGATCCTTATTCGCTGCATCCGTGTTTCCGGACCCCGCTTCAATCGCAGCCCGCAGCCGCAACATTTCAGGTCGGGAACCTGGCGGAACGTTTACTTGCGGAATCGCCGCCGCTGCGGCATCCAGTTCTTTCTTCGCCGCCGCATCGTCTTCCTGTCGCAAAGCCAGCTCATACAGATTCAATCGAAGTTCGATGGGATAAAGAGGCCCTTCCTGAACGTTCGCAGGAAGGTTGCTGATGGCAAGGTTATATTCCGTGCTCGAGTCCGCATAACGATTGTCCGCTTCTGCAATCGCACCTTCAATCGCATGCAGCCGGTAGTTGTTGCGGTCAATCTTCTTCGCGTCATCAAGAAACGCCTGAGCCGCATCCATCTGCCCCAAACCGACCAAGGCACGTGCGGCGCTCAGATCCAATCCGATGTTGCCCTTCGCAGCCTTCGCCAGCCGCGTATACAAGTCTGCAGCTTCTTGCTGCTTGCCCGCGAGCTCGTACGTGTAGGCGAGTTCAGCTTCGATGTCAGTCGTCTTCTTGGGAATCGCCTTCAGGGTCGCGATCGCCTGATCGAACTGCCCCTGGTCTCGATACTCACCAGCCACCGCGCGCATCACCTCGGGATCATTGGGAGCGCGGCTTTTCGCCAGATTCAGATAATGAGTGAATTCATCGGGCTGTCCCAGCCGTTCATAAGCATGCGCAATCAGCAGATCGGTATGCGCCGAAGCCCTCACCATATCGGCGCGCTTCAGAAAGTCCAGAGCTTGCCCCGGATCCGAATTCAACAAAAGCTCGCCTGCTAACTGTAAGCTGTTCGCATCTTTCGGATTCGCATCCGTTACCCGCTTGAGCAACGCCTCGGCGTCGGCAACCCGGCCCATTCTCGCCAGAGTCTGAGCCAACCCGGCCATCCCATTCGTCGAATTCGGTTTCAGCTTAAGTCCGCGATTGTAGGCGTCGACCGAAGCCTGAAGATGCTCGCCCAGCCGATCGGCATAGCCGAGCAAAAACCATAACTCCGCATCTTGCGGGGCCGATTTCGCTGCGCGCTCGGCAAACGAAACCGCCGCGGCGTAATCATTTCTCTTCAGCGCTTCGTCCGCCGCTCGCGCCTGGCGTGCCACGTCGATGCTCGATCCCCAGCCAAATCCATTTCCGCTCTGATCGGAACTGCCTTCCTGTGCCGGCTGCGAGGAACTCGGCTGGCTCTTTTGGTTTTTAGGCGCACTACTCCCCTGGCCATTAATGTCATAGGTTTGAGCGAGAGCCGTACTGAAAAGAAGAACGATGCAAAAGCTCGTGAGCGGATATCGGCTTTTCACTGAATCACCACGCTAGGCGCAAGTCTTGATTTACCTCCCGCATCACAAAGTTCTGCGGCCACCATCAGATGCCACTCTTCCCACTAAGGCTGCTTTTCTAATCAAACCCCTACGGGAAAACCCGCAGAAAAAAGTAAACCCCCGATCGGATTTCCGAATCCAAGCTGTTCGCTGCAAGGTATGGGCGCGCGCGATAGGAGCGCACAAGAGTGAGCACCGTCCCAAGTAACTACGGTAACTACAGCAACTATTCTCGGCCGATTCCTCTTCTCGCGATCGTCCTGGTGGCGCTCGCCGTTCACGGGCCACTCCTGCTGATGGAGCTTCCCGCACGTTCGTTCGACGCAAATTTCCACATGTTTTTTGCCTCGCACTACGCGCATCACTGGTTCAATCCCTGGAATGAAAAGTGGTTTGCTGGCTTCTCGCAAACCACCTACCCTCCATTAACGCACCAGTGGATCGCCCTGTTGTCGAACGTCGTCGGATTGAAAATGGGCTACATGCTGGTGCAGTTGATCGCCGTCCTGCTGCTGCCCGTCGGAGTTTTTCGCTTCGCCAAAATTTGGATCGATGATCGCGCTGCCAGTTACGCCGCATTGGGCACCGTGTTTCTCGGCGCCTTAGCTTTCCTGGTATACCAGGCAGGCCAACTCGCAACCGTCGCTTCCGCGGCTCTTTACTTAAACGCCTTACCGTATTTTTACGAATGGATGACGGAAGCTTCCGGACGTTCTCTCATCAAGGGTGTCGCGGTCAGTCTTACTGCAGCCGCAGCCCACCACGTCACTCTGATTTTTGGCGTCGTCTTATTTGCTGGCCCCGTGCTCTGGACCGCCTATCTCGATGCCCGCGACGAACGCGTTGCAGGATCAATCACTGGTGTTTTGTCGCGCGCATTCGTCTTTGGAGTTCTGGTCGCTGGAGGAGTTGCGGTAGTGCTCCTCCCATATTGGCTGGCTCTCATTCAGCATCCCATTCACCAGATTCCAATTCCTCACGACAGCCGCGCCAATTTCCTGCTGAACTCAATTACGGGGGTTAATTATTTCCTTATTCCCTATGGTGCTTTAATTTTGGCTCTGCCGTTCATCGTGATTCGCGGCGCCTCCAACCCACGCTGGAGACCCTTGTTGTTCGGCTTCTGGCTCACTTTCATCTTTGGGCTGGGTGGCACCACTCCGTTGCCCCGCTGGTTGCTGGGACGCGCCTTCGAGATTCTGACCTTCGAGCGCTTCACCTTCTGGGCCACGCTCATGGCGATGCCCTTCGTCGGAGTTCTCGCAGTTGAACTCCTCGATCGTTTCCAGGTGAAAGCTGCGGTCGGACTTGCACTCGCATCGGTGGCCACCATTGGCGCCGCCCTGTTCTGGCTCAACGCCAATCCTTTCCGCCCTGCCGGCACCATAAATGTGCAGCCCGTAATTGCCTTCCTGAACCGTGACGGCCACGACTCTTATCGCTATCTCACTTTAGGTTTCGGGAGTGAACTGTCGAAGGTTTCCACCTACACGGACGCCGGCAGCGTTGATGGCGACTACAACTCAGCCCGTCTGCTTCCCGAAATGACGCACTACGGCTCGGCTCAGCTCACCAATTCCAAGTTCTACGGGACCGCCGGCATGTCCGCTCTGCGCGCCATGCTCGAGCATGCCAACCGCTACGGATTGAAATATATTTTTGTCCACGATCCCTACTACGAGCCGCTGCTCACTTTCGTGGGATGGCGAAAAATTGAGACCTTTAACAACGGTGAGATCACCGCCTGGTCGGAAGAAGACGTTCCTCCCGCTCATCGAATCCCGTCTGACGCCGTCCCGCCCGTCTGGCAGGGTTTGCTCTGGGGAATATTGCCCATCGGCATGAGCTTTCTGGCTATTTTCTTCGAGTTCTTCTTACCCCAGACTCGGCGTATCGCCGTCGGTGACATCCCGGTGCATTCGCCAGGTCCTGAACGGCAACAGCAGGGACAAGGACAAAGGGTGGCCTCTTAACTGGCCGTGAGGATTACTCAATGAAATATGCTGTTCCAATTATTCTGGTTGCGGTGACCGTCGGATTGATGGTCCTCGGCCTCTTCGTAACCACACAGGCCGGAGTTCCGGTGGGCGTCACCAAAGGTTCGGCTCTGCACACCGCGAAAGCGACGACGCCGCAGCAGGCTGTCGACAATCTTCTACTGGATGTGCAGCGTCGCAATTGGGATCGCGCTTTCGCCGACGTTTCCCCTTCCAGCGGAATCACGAAGCAGGCATTCATTCAGGATTGGAGCGGGTCCGACGGCAGCCTGCGCTCCTTCTCCAGCCTCGAAGGCTATGAATCACGCCCGCTTCACGCCACCAACGACCTGGCCGAGATGCGTGTGCATCTCCATTTCTCCACGCCAGTCGGCCCGCTCGAAGATGTTCGCGACATTCACTTCATCCGGGAAGGTGACGTGTGGAAGGCCGTTTGGCCCAAAGTTCAAGTGGCCAACGTTCCTGCGGAAGTGATTCCAGTTACATTCCTTCGCTGGGATCTGGTAAGCGGCAGCGCCGGCGACGAGTGGGGAGCCCGGAACATCGACGCGCCTCACGTGCGCATTATTTCCATGAACGCTGTTGACTCCGGCTCGGGCGCCGTGGTCATGGGTGAAGTCACCAACGAAGACACCGTCCCCGCGTTCGTCACGGTCAATGCAACGCTGGTCGATGGCAACGGGAATCCTATCGATGAAGAAAGCAGCTTCGACAAAATCGATCACATCCTGTTACCCAAACAGGTTTCTCCCTACAGGATCGATTTTCCTGGGCTGCATTTGAAAAATGTCAAGAGCGTTCGCATGGACGAGAAAGCGACATTGGTTCCCGCTTCCGCCGATCCCGTCATCGGAGTCATGAACCAAAGAATCGAAACTGATCCCCAGGGCAAAAGCGTTCTTCACGGTGACCTGTTGAATCAGGGTGGGCAGACCGTCAACATACCCCACGTGATCGCCAGCTTCTACGACAACAATGGAAAAGTCGTATGGGTCTCCGATGGCTATGTTGATCGCGCGCTGCTGCCACAATCTTCGCAGCCTTTTGCCGTCGAAATTCCGAAGAACTTGTCTTCAGAAGTGCACAGCTTTCACGTTGTGGTCAATCAATACAGTTTGAACAAGTCATAAATGTTGCATCGATTTCAAATTGTCGGGTTGATCTTTTTGGCTGCGGCTGGGGCCGCGGTTTGCTGCGCCCAGGATCTTCGCGTGCCCGATTCCGCATCAGCCGGCGAAGAAATGGCCATCTCAACCACCGGAAGTGGCAAAGCAACTTTCTATCTCGTCGGCCCCGGAGCATCCCGCAAAAGCGATGTTGCGCTGGGCGAAGAAATTCATCTCACCTCTCAGGATGTGCAGACTGCCGGCCGTTATCTCGCGGTTCTTTGCTCTGACACTTGTCACAGCGCAGCTTTCTACGTGAGTGCCGGAAAGCCAGCCAGCCTGAGCTTTATCGTTCATCCCTCGCGCGTCCCTGTCGCTCGGAACGATGCTGTTAGCGGCGTGGCCTTCCCCTTCGACCAGTACCGCAACCTGGTGCTCACTCCAGTAAGTGTCAACTTTCAACTGACGGCTAAAGACACATCGCTCTTTTCGAGATCAGTACGCACTCAAAACGGCATCGCGTGGTTTCGCACCACATCCGGCAAATCCGCCGGACCAGTACGAGTTACGGCCTCTCTGGATGATCTGACTGCGCGCCGCGCGCTGCAGCAAGTAGCCTCCGATCCTTGCAATCTGCGCATCACCGGCCAGCGCACGAAGACTGGGATTCTAGTTCAAACCGAACCGGTCCACGATTGCGCAGGAAACGTTTTGCCCGATGGCACCATCGTCACCTTCACCGCCACCGGCCGCGATGGAAAAGACACAGTCGACGCTCCCATCAAACAGGGAATCGCTCGCGCGCAAATGGATTCCGCCGGACCCACAATGATCTCCGCCGCCTCGGGTGTGGTCATGGGAAACGAAATCCGCGTGGGAGCCCAGCCATGATTTCAGAGACCATGATTTCCGAGACGACGAAATCAGAAATCATCCGATCAACGTTCGCACTCTTCTATGTGCTTCTCGCGAGTATTTTATTTCTCGCTCCCGCAAAGAACGCATTCGCGGCCGACACCTCCGTGCAAGTCCAACTCGACGTTAAAAAAGTCGGCCCGCGCGCCGTGGAAGACCTAACCGAGCGCGGAATCTTGCGCGACTATCGCCTCGCTTGGACTGGCTTGGCCCAGGCATTCGAGTTCAACACCTTCGATCCGCTGGAAGGACCTTTCTCCGGCGAGGCAAAACACTGGCTGCACGAGACTGTCACCAGCCAGCAGCAATCCGGATTAAGCCAGCGCTACACCAACCAGAATCACCGCGTAAATGCGATCTTCTATTCTCCCGAGGGCGACGTTATCGAGTTGCACGATACCGCTCAATATCACCTGCAGATTCTCGACGGCAACAAAACCATCGACGACCAGGACGTCACCGTGCATTACGTCGTTCTCATGACTCCCGGCGCCGATCGTTGGACCATTCGCCAACTGCAAGCTGTTCCACAGTTTTGACCCGGTTCGAAGCTCCAGCTACCCACGCTTCCAAAGCCTCTCCCCGTGCCAACCGCACCTTCCTCCAACGCATCTTATGTAGCTTGGATAGGCCGGAAGAATGGAGTTCCTGTTTGCCGAAATCGCTGCTGGGTCTATTAATATTTCTATTTGTGATGGCCAGTGGCTGCACCACGCTCGGCGCCCATCACATGCTGCAGCAGAATTCCATGGCGCCGGGAATTTCCCCCAAGCTTCTCGCCGTTTACATGCCATGGTTCGGTAATCACACTCACATCGATGTTGGCTACTCCAGCGACGATCCCGCGGTCTTGCGCAAACAGATCCAGCACGCTCGCCAGATGGGCATCTCGGCCTTTGTGGTGGATTGGTACGGCGAGAGCAATCCGTATTCGGATCACAACTTCGCCCTCTTGCAACAGATCGCCAGTGAGTCTCACTTCCAGGTCGCTCTGCTCTATAACGAAGCACAGGATCAGGATGATGATGCGCAGACCACCGACGCCGAGATCGCGTCCTTCGACGAAGCCTACAAAAATTACTTTGGCCCCACCGCAAAATATCGCGACGCCTATCTCACCTATAACGGTCGTCCCGTCATCTTCATCTTTCCTAAAGGTGGCCGCGTCGATTGGAACCGCGTTCGCGATCACTTCAGCGGCTGGGATAATCCGCCGCTTCTGATTTACAAAGACCAGCCCCCCGCAAAGTATGCCGACGATTTCGCCGGCTCTTTCGCCTGGGTACAACCCGGCCCCGGCGGATGGGCTGCCGATGGCAGCAACTGGGGCCACGCCTATCTCGAAAATTTTTATAAGACCATGCAGAAGCAGCCCAACAAAATCTCTGTGGGCGGCGCCTGGCCCGGCTTCGACGATTCCAAAGCTTCTTGGGGCCTTAATCGCCACATGCAGAGCGCATGCGGTAGAACGCTCGATGAAACTCTGAATTTTTATCAGCGCTATTACGACAACTCCAAGCCGCTTCCGTTTCTCTTGATCGAAACCTGGAACGACTATGAGGAGGGAACAGCCATCGAGCACCGCACCGAAACGGATTGCGGCGGTGATGCGACCGCTCAGCCCAACCCGCATTAGGGGCTGAATTGAGCTGCACGGCCAACAACCGCGCGGCCAGTTTCCTCATCGAAGAACGGCGGTTAAATTTCGCCGCGGACGGAAAGACCAGTAACTCAAACAATATGGACAGCGCCAAAAACTCCAATAAGTGCCTAACCCTGCTCTCCCAGTTGCTCCTGGGAGCCGCCGACAATAGCCTCGCCGATTCCGTGCGAAACGCTGATGTTTCCACGATCGTTTCCACTTTCACTGCTGAGGATTTCGATGAGCTCTGGAGCCTGGCAAATTCCCACCACGTAATCGCCCGAACTTTCCCGCCCTTGCATCAAGCTATGGTCGCAGCTGGGCACGAACGCGCTGAGTGGGCGAATCAGGCAATTATCAAAGAGCAAGAGCGCATCCAGCACGCCCTGTCATTTCTCGCTCCGATCTGTGAAGCACTAAAGGAAGTCGGCGACGTGATCGTCATTAAGTCTCTCGATCACTGGCCCGACCTCGGGAATGACCTTGATCTCTACGCCAATGCCGAACCCTCTGACGTTGTCGCCGTCATGTCGAAGCATTTCAAAGCTCAACCCGACGCGCGTAGTTGGGGCGATCGTTTGGCTAACAAATGGAATTTCGTAATTCCTGGCTTGCCGGAGCTGGTCGAAGTCCACATCTCGCGCCTGGGCCAGACCGGAGAGCAAGTCGCCATTACCAACTCTCTGGTCTCGCGCTCCAGCGTCGCGCAGTTCGATGGAAAGTCTTTCCGTGTCCCCGCGCCGGAAGATCGCCTTATCATTAGCACTCTGCAGCGCATGTACCGTCACTTCTACCTCCGTCTCTGCGACGTCGCCGATAATGCGCGCCTCGTCGAGTCCGGCGCCATCGATTATGCATACCTCAAGAAACTGGCACAGTCCGCGGGCCTCTGGGATGGTCTGGCGACCTATCTCGTCACGATCTCAGGCTACGTCAAAACCTATCGCGGAAGCGATCTGCTACTGCCCTCGCTTGTCACCGATGCCGCGCACTTTGGCAACGAGCTGGTTTATTTCAAAAGAAAGTTCCTGCGCATTCCGATTTTTCCCCAAGCGGCCAGGTTTTACGCCGCGGAGTGGAAGCGCCTGCTGCTGAACGGCGATCTGCAAAGTACCTTCCGGCTCAGCCTGCTTCCTCCTTTGGCTGCAGCTGCGGCCATTGAAATGAAAATGACCGGTAGTGATAAAGGCATTTGGTGAGTTAAGCGTATGTATCGCCGTTAGCATCCAAAGTTGTAGGGGCTTCACGGTATTGCGGTCGAAGCTGTGAAATCCTATGTTGTGAAATTAGACCGGGAAGGGCGGGAGACTTGGTTCGTATTCTTGTTGTTGACGATAACCCCGCGGTCCGCCACTATTTGCGGGCTTTGCTCGAACAGCAAAGCACGTGGCAGGTCTGCGACGAGGCTCGAACCGGCGGGGAAGCATTGCAGCGGGTCAAGAAAAATCCGCCGGACATGATTCTCCTCGACTTCCAGATGCCAGACCTGAATGGCCTGGACGTGGCTCGGGAAATTTCCGGACTTTTTCCTGAGATACCGATTTTATTGGTAACTATCCATTTGTCCAAGCAGTTGGCCGAGGAAGCTCGTCGCGCCGGCATTCGGGGTGCTTGTGCCAAATCGGATGTCGGCTCAATCGTCGAGGCAGTAGATGCGCTTTTGCATGCCCGAACCTACTTTCCGACCAGTGTTTCGGTCGAGAATTAGGTTTGTTAGGCAAGAGGCCTAGAATACAGTATTCGCTGTATTCGGACCTGCTTGCTACCATGCTAGGTTCGATAGGGTCTGTGTATACGGAATTCGCCTTATTATAAATTTGAATAGTTCGAGTAGAAGTCTGCGGCAGGGCCAACTTAAACTGTAGCCAACCGTGGAACACTTTAACGAGGTTTACACGGTGCAGCAGCGGAGAAACGAAAACAGCATGGCGGTTCGCATCCTGCTGGTCGACGATCATCCTATCGTTAGGCAAGGGCTAAGAACTCTTTTACAGGGCCGGGGTGACTGGGAAGTCGTAGGTGAAGCCTCCGATGGAATGGAAGCCGTGGAAAAGGTTGAAAGTTTACAACCGGATGTCGTTGTGCTCGACGTCACCATGCCACGCATGAACGGTTTGGAGGCATGCCGCCTGATTCAGCAGAAGCATAAAAATGCTGGCTTGGAAGTTTTATTCGTAACCCAGCATGATTCGCCGCAGATGATGCGGGAAGCTCTCGATGCGGGCGCCAGAGGGTATGTCGTGAAGTCAAATGCGGCCCGCGATTTGCTGGAAGCCGTCGAATCCGTCAGTCAGCACCGCGTTTTTACAGCATTGGCCCGAAGCCCCCAGGTTTCGGGATGAAGGCTGGCCGCTGTGGGCCCAGCCGGTCGAAATCAGAAAGGTTTTACCCGGAGGAGATCTGCCATGAAACTGCGAATCCTGTTAGCCGACGATCATGAAATTGTGCGTCGTGGATTGTGCTCGTTGCTTCAGAAACACGAAGGCTGGGAAATTTGTGGAGAAGCATCCGATGGCCGCGAAGCTCTGGAAATGGCCAAGCGCCTGAAACCCGATGTCGTCATCGTCGACATTGGCATGCCTAGCCTCAACGGACTCGACACCACGCGTCAGCTCATGCAGCATGATCCGCAGTTCAAAGTGATCGTCCTGACCATCACTGATTCTGATCAGGTGATCCGCGAAGCCCTTGACGCCGGCGCCCGCGGTTTTGTGCTGAAGTCTGATGCTGCGCGAGACCTCGTCTCCGCAGTCGAAGCTCTGCAGAGCAAGCGCATGTTCTTCACCCCGCGCGTGAATGATCTGGTACTGGCCGGTTTTCTCGACAAAGGCCACGTAGTGGCACGCAATGAAGCTCCCAGCTTGCCCACACTCACAGTTCGCGAACGCGAAATCACTCAACTGCTGGCCGAGGGAAAGAGCTCCAAGGAAGTGGCCACGCTCCTGAATCTAAGCACCAAGACCGTGGAGACACACCGCAGCAACATCATGCGCAAGCTCAGCCTGCACTCGATTCGGGATCTGGTGGTTTATGCCATCAAGAACAACATTATTCAGATTCAGATGCCGGCGCAGATGCACTCTCCAGCCGAAACCCCGGTCGCGTAGCCCGAGAAGTTGGGAAAGGCGCGGCTTCCAAGCCGCGCCTTGTTCTTTTACCCTGGTCGTCCTGACCGAAGCATGCGGATTCGTGAAACAAATCCACATGCCCAGTCGAAGGATCCCTGAAATCTAATCCGCTGTCATCGAGTACATTCAGGGCTTTAGCCCGCACGCCTACCGATTCCGCTCCGGCGGATAATATCCACTCCGGGTCCTTACAGTTAACCTCCCATACCCCGGCGCGTACGCCTGCACCCTAAGCGATCGATATTGCGGTTGCGCATTCTGATTCCGTGGCCTGAAAGCCAAAACATACTGGCTGCGAATATCCCGCGCCACAGTGCGCGTAATGTTATCCACCTGATCCAGCGAGTCTGGAAAATACGCCACCCCGCCCGTGCTCGAAGCCAACTGCTCCAGCGCGTCCCGGCCTTCGCTGCGCAGCCCGCTTCCCAAAAGTCCTATCGCATAAAGGGTCGGACCGTTAGCCTGCTGCAGCCGGCGTGCCGCATCCTGCAGAGTCTCGCGGCTCATATTGTCTTGTCCGTCAGTAATCACCAGCAGCACTTTCTTGCTGAGGCGGGAATTATTCTCTAAATGCACTGCCGACGCCACAATCGCATCGTACAGCGCCGTGCTTCCTCTTGCCGACACTTGATGCAAGGCCGCCTGCAGTAGGTTCACGTCCGAAGTGAAATCCTGATCCAGATAGGGATTCTGGCCAAAGTTCACCACAAAAACCTGATCTTCCGAATTGCTGGCACGAATCAGATTCAAAACTGCCTGACTTACCTGTCCTCGCTTATCCCGCATCGACCCCGAATTGTCGACCACGATACCAATCTCCACCGGCACATCCTCACGGCGGAAGGAGGTAATCGTCTGCGGCACCCCATTCTGTGTAATCGAGAACGCGCTTTGCGGCAGTCCAGTAACCAGGTGTTGGTCTTGATCGACCACGGTCGCGTGCAGCACGACTTCTTCAACCTGCTTCTTAAATACGAACATGCCCTGGTCGTTGCCGGCGCCCGGCTGCGCTGTGGGCTGTTGGTCGGGCGAAGCTTGGTCAGGTGATGATTGGTCGGGCGAAACCTGCCCAGGCGCCCCCGGTTGCGCCGTATCGGGCGCAGTTTGCGCGGAAGCAGGCGGCATCGATGTCCGCGGCGGCGCATCGCTCTGGGCCGCGCTCGTCGATCCCAATGCAGCCGTCAGGATCAAGATCAATGTTGTTGAGGCAACGCCCCAGGTAGCGGCTGAGCGCATGGAAATTCCTCCGCCGTATTGGATGCCATCTTGGCGTACAGCGAAGGCCTTGGAATGATTTAGTCGTCTACTGTAAACACCTGAGCCAGCCGCGTTTTGATGCCGCAATGGCTTCTATTCTTTGGCTCTAGGCCCATCGGCGGATTCTTTGGCAACCGTTACCGCGGGTCCGCGCAACTATCTACAAACACAGCCGTGCTCTCGGCGGAGAAGGCGTCGATCAGTATTCGTGGCTGGCGAAACTGGAAGTAGGAGGCGTGCGCGTGCTTCGAATCCTGATCGCGGATGACCACGAGGTAGCCAGAAAAGGAATTCGCTCGGTGCTGGAAGACCGTCCCGGCTGGCAGGTTTGTGGCGAAGCCAAGGACGGTCGTGAAGCCGTTGAACTTGCCACCGAACTCAAGCCGGACGTTCTTCTGCTCGATATCGGAATGCCGAACCTGAACGGCCTGGATGCCGCTCGGCAAATCCTCGCGACCAATCCAGACGCCCGTATCCTCATTCTTACCATCCACGATTCTGAACAGGTGGTCCGCGAAGTCCTAGCCGCCGGCGCCCGCGGTTTCCTTCTTAAGTCCGACGCCGGCCGTGATCTGATCGCCGCGGTCGAAGCCCTGCAAAACCGCCGCACTTTCTTCACCTCGAAAGTCGCCCAGATGATGCTCGACGGCTACTTGCGTCCCAATGAGGAGCACGAGACTCCGGACCAGCACATTCTGACTCCTCGCGAGCGCGAGGTGATTCAATTGGTCGCCGAAGGAAAAACCACTAAAGAGATCGCAACGGCTCTTAGCCTGAGCGTCAAAACCGCCGAAACACACCGCACCAACTTGATGCGAAAACTCGATCTCCACTCAATCGCCGATCTCACTCTCTACGCTGTGCGCAACGGCATCGTCCAAATCTATTGAACAAATGTCATCTTGAGCTTACTGAGCCAATTGTCATCCTGAGCGAAGAGTGCGGATTCGTGAAACGAATCCGCACTCGCAGTCGAAGGATCTCTACACCCTCATTTGCCGCCGTCGGCTCCGATGTTGATCTCCTCTCTCTTTTACGACAACAAACCCTATCTCCCTCGCATCTTAACTTTTAACCTAAAAACCCAACTAACTCTCTCAAGAGGTAAAATCATGAAATTCTTTTCCGCAAATCTGGACAGCCTGCGAAATCTCTATATCGATCAACTCCAGCAGCTCCATTCCGCTGAAACCCAAATCACCGAAGCTCTTCCTAAAATGATCCAATCGGCCACCGAACCCCAGCTGAAAAATGCGCTGCAAACTCATTTGCAGGAAACCAAAGGCCACCTCGCCCGTGTCGAACAGATTCTCAATCAAGCCACAGGCTCAGTCGAGTCCAAGAAATCCAAAGGCATGGCCGCACTCATCACCGAAGGCGAAGACGTAATCAAGGACGCCGCCGATAATTCTGTCCGCGACGCGGGAATCATTGCTGCCGCGCAAAAAGTCGAGCATTACGAGATGGCTGCCTACGGCACAGTGCGAACCTTCGCCGAAATCCTCGGCCACGACGCTCAGGCCGCACTCCTGGACCAGACCCTCGAAGAAGAAAAGCACGCGGATTCAGTCTTGACCCAGATCTCGGAGACCGCGAATACTAAAGCTGACAAAGCTGCTTAATTCTCGTCGAAAGCGCACTCGTCCATCGCAAAGCGATCGACGCGGAACGATCGGGACAAGGGAATCAAAAATCAAAGAGCGAATGTGCGATTTGGGTCGCACATTTCTTCTTTGTCCACACAGATGCCCGTCTATTCTGCGAAAAATAGGGCCGTTCCATTCCTCACCTACACAATCGACCCGATATTCCCCATCATCGCCCTTGACTACGCTGTGAAAGCAAAATAGCAGGAAAGAAAACGCACGCGCGAAAGGGGATAACGATGCTCTGGACCATTGCAGTGATACTCCTCATTCTGTGGTTGCTCGGGATGGTCAGCTCCTACACCATGGGCGGGTTCATCCATATCTTGCTGGTGCTGGCGATTATCGCAGTTCTGGTGCGTCTCATTCAGGGCCGCAATCCCGTATAGCGCTCCGCTCAGCGGAATAGTTTTCAGGATTCGCAAAGGAAGTGGTCCAAGCGGGCCACATCTTAATCATGGAGAGGAGTAGAACAAATGAATAATGACGAGATAAAGGGAAAAGCGAAAGATGTGGCCGGCCGAGTCGAACGCCAGGTAGGCGAGTGGACCGGCGACAACGAAAAGCAGGCTCACGGTGCCGCCAAACAAGCCGAAGGCAAAGTGCAAAACGCCTGGGGCAAAGTGAAAGATGCCGCCAAGGACGCCACCAATGACACTCGCGACCAGAACGACGCCGATGCCGAAGAACAGCGGAGGATCAACTCCGAAAAGAAAGCCAGCTAGCCGTTAAACTCCGCTCTTCACCCGCCGCCCTGTCCGGGCGGCTTTTTTATTTCCCTGCGCGAAATCGAATGGGCCGGGTAAAGCATCACAGAATGGTCGAGCTTAGCCCTGGCGGTGGTTCCGGAAACCTTTACTGCGCCGACCCATCCCGTGCCCGTCCTTCGGGCGGCATATGCACTTGAATAATATCATTTTTCACCGCGTACAAAACCAGATCCCGGATGGAATGAAAGCCGAGCTTCCGCATAATATTGCTGCGATGCGTCTCTGCGGTCTTGGTACTCAGGTTAAGCAGCGTTGCCACTTCCTTGGAACTCTTTCCCTCCGCCAGCAACTGAATCACTTCCCGTTCCCGCGGAGTCAAGCTGGGAAATTTCGGTGGCGCTCCACGCGGCGCCGAAGTTCCCCTGTCCAGAAATCCCGCCAACACCATCTCATTCACTCGCGGCGTGAAGAACATTTGCCCGCGCTGCAGCGCCTCAATCGCGGAGACTAAATCCCGTACCGCATCCGATTTCAGCACGAATCCCCGCGCTCCCGCATCCAGCGCCTCTCGTATCACGTGATCTGAGTCGGTGATGGTGAGAACGATAATCTTGAAGTTAGGATCGTGTTGCGTCAGCTGGCGCGTAGCCGCCAAGCCGTTCAGATTGGGCATGCCGATATCCAGAATCACAAAATCCGGTTTCAGCAGCCTCGCTTTTTCCACCGCCTCGCGCCCGTCCGATGCCTCCCCGCAGACCTCCCAACCTTCCTGCGTCTGCAACAAAGCAGTCAATCCACGACGGACGACTTCATGATCGTCAGCTATCAGAATGCGGAGTTTCAACGCGCCCCCCAACTCTTCCATCACAGCCAGGAAATCGCGATTTTGTTCTGCTCGCGGGAATTCATTTAGCGGAATCGTTACCTTCGCCGCCGGGCTTGAGCGGAACGCGACAACCGCCTACGATCAAGTAGCCCTTCTTAGGCAGTTCTTTCCCACGCTCGACCGACGAGAAGGAAATTCTTTTCATCCTGGGCTGCCTCGAAATGCGAACTCTTGCGCGGCTGAATTCCTTCAACCCGCAGCGTCTTCTGAATATAAGCGGCTCTCAGGAGCGAGCAATAAGGTGTTTGCTGTATTCCAAAGTTCGTCCGAGATTGCAAATCTTTGCCGATTGGCTCGTCGCAAGGTCGCAAATCTGGCGCGAAATCCGCTGGCAGTGACGAGTTGACGCCGCGCCCGAGTCTAGGAAGGTACCACTACCATCCGTGAAACCGGCAAATGTCGCCTTCGTTTATCCTCTGCCGTTCCACGTTTTCTTCCAATCCGCTTCTTTCCCGAGGCCAACAACTTCCTCATCTTCAATCTTGCTTTATGCAGTTGAGACTTCGAATTGCCAATCGAACAGCTCAATTGTTCTGCGATTTCATGGTGCTCGTAGCCTTCCACTTCGTGCAGGATAAAAATCGCCCGGCAGCCTTCTGGCAATTCGTTCGCCGCCTGGGTTAAAGCCACGCGATCCACGGCTCCCATCAGCTTGTTATCGTCTCTTCCAAATTCACGCGGGACCGGAGAGTAATCCAGATTACCCGGCTCATCGAGCGAAACCTCGCGCAGATGCCGTTTGCGGCGCGTCATCAGCACCGTATTCACCACTACACGATAAATCCATGTCGAGAATGCCGAGTCTCCCCGAAAAGTGCGAATCCCTCGGAAGATTTGTATGAAGGCGTCCTGCATCAGATCCTCCGCATCCGCCACATTCTTAGTCATTAGCAGGCAGGTGGAATAGACACGCCTTTTATGTGATTCGAAAATTGCGGCACAAGCTTCGGGATCTCCATCTTGGGCGCGAGAAATAAGGTCGGAATCAGTTTTCAGTTTTTTCGTTCCCGGCAGAATCTTCGTTTCAGGAACCGGCGTTGTGGCGGAAACTGCGCTAGCGCTCACGGGGAAGTCCTTTCTTTTTGCGTGGTTGCCGCGGGCGCGGACGGCATCGACGTCAATTAAGAAGATAAGAGCCCGTTTCTTCCCTAGCTATGGGGTTGTAGCTGTAATTACCGGTAGGTCGCACCCTTAGGCTGCATACAGCCGAAGCCGCACAAAAAATCTAAGCGGCACCAAACAGCGATGGCACGCCGGTCAACGCTGCGCCGCGTCGAAGTTCTTCTCTACGGGTGCGTGCTCGTCTTTATGTCCAAAGTCCAGGCCAAAGTGTGGTTCCGATTCCGTTCCCGTAATCTTCACGGGTACCTCAGTGCCCGCCCCATCCTTGCTGAAGAATCGATCCACCGGTTTGAGTAGAAGCGACTTCCAACCAGTGGTCATCTGCGATAACTTGGCCTCCATCCGGGCCGTTCCACGAAAGTCGAACGTCTTGCCATCCAAACTGTAATCCCCCGCCAGATCCACATGTGTTCCCGGAATCATGAAATGCAGCAAAGAGAAGGACAATAAGCCATTTTTCAAGGTGAACACGCCGCGCAGATCCGTCGGAACTTTCTCCGCTTCGTTCTTTTGGTCCTCTTTCATCTTCCCTTGCGTACGCAGGCTGAACGAGTTAACTCTCGACTGCACTTTCTCATTCGTGAAGTAGCCGTCGGACACGTTGAAATTGCCCGCCAACTTCAAGCGATCGGCCACGTCGGCATCGCCGGGTACCAGGCTTAGCCGCGTATGCATTTGCACCGGCCCAGTCATTACCGCTGGATCGGTCCGCACGCCCAGTTTCAATAGATCTTGGATCTGCGCATGCTCGACCACCACATCCAGTTCTATATCGTGGCCGTGCTCGTGCTTCATCCGGGTTACCGACCCGGTGGCCGTAAACGACGAATGCAGCAGAGTCGCCTTCACCGGCGCCAGATCCGTGTCTCCGCTCGTGCCATCTACTATGGCATGAAAATCCGTATGCAGCGGCATCGGATGCCCGCTCCGCGTAATTTGAAAATCCGGTGTATCCGTTTCTCCATTCACTACGATCTCGCTGAGCGTTCCCTCGTATTTGCCGGTCGAAGAAAGAATTCCTCCAATGCCTTTTAGTGTGCCCAGGTCCGCATTACTAAAGGAATAATTCCCTTGTACCGGCGTCTCCCGCGGATCATCTTCGTGAAACGGCCCAAACAATCCGGTTGAGTGAATGTCTCCTACCGGCTTCGGATTCACCAATGTCGCGTCAAAGCGCATCGGCAGACCCGCCCCAATGTCTTTCATCTTTAAATCGCCGATCGCGAACTCCAGCGGCGCTTTTTCCGGATTCGAGTTATTGATCAGGAGGTTTGTATCCTGGCAGACGAAATGGTCAACGACTACCGAGATCTTCCTCGTCTGCGATTTCATCTTGTTCGTAAACGCCCGCCGGCTTTCTTTCGGAGGAATATTCAGATCCATGCCTTTCACGTAAACCGTGTCGATGTGTACCACGGGCCGAAACAGGTTGTGAATTCCGGTATGAAAATGGAACTCCCGAATACTGATCAGCGGTTGCACTCCAGCCTCGTAAGGATTCGGATCGCTCGCGCCGTATATCTTCAAACCGCTGCCATAAACTTCCAGCCCCCGGGTCACGGAAACTCCCAAAGTCTTCAGCACCACGCGGCTTTGGAATCGATTCGATAGAGTCTGAATCACTCGTGCCCGCAGAATCGGTTCAGCCCGGTCGATCACCATCCGAACTACTACCACCCCGGCCACCACAAAGAGGCACAGGATTATGCCCAATAGTGCCCATAAGTGCCTTTTCCCCTTAGTCCTTTGCGTGGATACCTGCAAAATTTCTCTCCAACCCCTACATCAGGCTCTCCCGCCTAACAAGTCAATACATTGAACTCCTAATCGCAGATTTCTAACGGTCCTTGTCCTTGTCTATTCTGTAAGAAAGTCCATCTCGGCGTTGCTCTGCGGAGGTTCTCAGCGTCCTCTGCGTTTCAAGCTTTTACCCACCTAAGCCCCATTCGTCGGCCGCGTCCTTTTCACCACACCTCCCTTTCTGCTACTGTTTTTAAGTCCCTATAACGTTCTCGGATGCTGTTTGAACTGTGATGAACATCACATCCGCTCCCGCGCTCGATCTATAGAATTCAGTTCGGTTCGCCGAGCCCCGAAAAGGATAATCGCGTGATTGTTGGAGTTCCCAAAGAAAGTTATCCCGGAGAGCGCCGCGTTGCGCTGGTTCCCGCCGTCATCCCTATGCTGGCAAAAGCGGGCATGGAGGTCGTCGTCGAATCCTGCGCCGGTGACCAGGCTGGCTATCCCGATGCAGCCTATATAGAAAAAGGTGGAAAGATCCTGCCTGATCGCGCGGCTGTATTCGCCGCTGCGGACATTATTGTGCAAGTCCTCTGCTATGGGTCCAATGATATCACCGGCCAGGCCGATCTCCCGCTCATGCGCAGCGGTCAACTGCTCGTCGGATTTCTACGTCCCTTCGGCTCGGCCGAGGTGATTCAGCAAATTGCCGCAGCCGGCGTAACCGCATTTTCCGTCGAGCTCGTCCCCCGCACCACCCGCGCCCAAAGCATGGACGCACTTTCCTCCATGGGCACGATCTGTGGTTACAAAGCCGTCCTCCTCGCCGCCGAGACGTCCATCCGAATCTTTCCTATGATGACCACCGCTGCGGGCACCATCACTCCCGCGCGCGTCTTCGTCATTGGCGCCGGAGTCGCTGGCCTGCAAGCTATCTCCACCGCCCGCCGTCTCGGGGCCGTCGCCTCCGCTTACGACATGCGTGCCGCCTCCAAAGAACAAGTCCAGAGCCTTGGTGGGCGGTTTGTCGAACTCCCCATCGAAGCCCAGAACGCTCAGGACGCTCGCGGCTACGGCACTGCCCAAGACGAAACTTTCTACGCCCGCCAGCGCGAACTCCTCACCCGCGTAGTCGCCGAAAGCGACGTGGTCATCACCGCCGCCGTGATCCCCGGCAAAAAATCTCCGGTATTAATCACCGCGGAGATGGTCAAGGGCATGGCTCCCGGCTCGGTCATCGTCGATCTCGCCTCCGAACGCGGAGGCAATTGCGAACTTACTCGCACCGGCGAAACCGTGAAAGCCTTTGCCGTTACTATTATCGGCGCCATCAACCTGGCCAGCAGCGTCCCGTACAACGCCAGCCAGATGTACGCGCGTAACATCGCCACCTTTCTCGCCTACATTGTGAAAGATGGCAAGTTGCAGCTCAACGAACAAGATGAAATCATCCGCGAGACCATGGTCACGCGTAACGGCGAAATCGTAAACACCCGCGTCCGCGATTTTTTCAAACTGCCGGCGCTCGTGGTCAGTAATCAGTGATCTGGTGGGCGACTTGGCCAGGGTGTTTAGCCAGGTCTCAAATCGAAGGGTCTCAGCATTGTTAGTACCGCGATGACTCGGTGAATCGGCCACCGGAAAAATGCAAAGGAGCAATCATGCCAGCAGATTTCATTTCCAATCTTTACGTCTTCATCCTGGCGGGGTTCGTCGGGTTTGAATTGATCAAGCGTGTTTCGCCGCTCCTCCACACGCCATTGATGTCGCTCACCAATGCCCTTGACGCCATTGTGGTGGTCGCGGCGATCATCATCGCCGGGCGGCATGAGACGCGCCTCACCACAGCGCTGGGTGCGATCGCGGTGGCGGCATCGTTTAGCAATATGGTGGGCGGATTCTTAATCACCGACCGCATGCTGCGCATGTTCAAGTCCCCCAGGTCGAAACAACAATGAACGCATCCGATCTTCAGCAGTATCTGGATTTCGCCTACATCGTCGCGGTCGTACTTTTCATTCTTTCCCTCAAGTTCCTCAGTTCGCCCACCACTTCTCGTGGGGGCGTTCTGGCTGGAGAGATCGGCGCTGCCCTGGCTGTAGCCGTAACCCTCTTCAATCCCGAGGTAGTGGCCTACAAGTGGGTTCTCATCCCCTTGATTATCGGCGCTGGAGTCGGCGTCCCCTTGGGCTTGGTGCACATGACGGCCGTGCCACAGCGAACAGCTTTAAGCCACGCTTTCGGAGCGCTTTCGGCGGCGATCATCGGCATCGCCGAGTATTACGTTGGCACCGCGCCAGTGACGCGCTTTCAAATGGGGGAGATCGCGCTGGAAGTAATAATCGGCTCACTCACGTTTACCGGCAGCGTCATCGCCGCAGGAAAGCTGCAGGAGATATTGCCGCAGCGGCCCATCGTCTATCGCGGGCAGAATATCGTCAGTCTTTCCGTTTTGGCGGGAGCCCTCGGGCTGGCGGTCGCTCTGGTGGTGAATCCCGCGCACGCATTGCTGTTTCCGGTGATGGTGATTGTAGCTCTGATTTTCGGCATCCTGCTGGTCACTCCCATTGGCGGCGCTGACATGCCCACGGTCATCTCGCTGCTAAATTCCTACGCCGGTTTTTCGGCAGCGCTGCTGGGATTTGTCCTCAACAGTAAAGTCCTGGTAGTGGCGGGCGCGCTCGATGGATCTTCGGGCTTCGTTCTCTCCGTGATCATGTGCAAGGCCATGAATCGCTCCTTCACCAACGTCATGTTCGGAGCCTTTGGACAAGTGCAGGCGTCCGTCGCCGCTGCTAAAGAAGAACGAGTCGTACGCAGCGCCACACCCGAAGAAGCCGCTGCAATTCTCTCCGCCGCCAACAAAGTCGTCATCGTTCCCGGCTACGGCATGGCCGTCGCCCAGGCCCAGCACAAAGTCCGCGAACTCTACGACGTCCTTACCAAGAAAGGTGTCGATGTCCGCTTCGCCATCCACCCCGTCGCCGGACGCATGCCCGGCCACATGAACGTCCTGCTCGCCGAAGCCGACATCCCCTATGACCGCCTCATCGAAATGGATGAGATCAACAGTGACTTCCCTCAAACCGACGTCGCTCTCGTCATCGGCGCCAACGACGTCACTAACCCCGCCGCCCGCACCGACCAATCCAGTCCCATCTTCGGCATGCCCATTCTCGACGTCGACAAAGCCCAAACCGTCATGGTCATCAAACGCAGCATGAACCCCGGCTTCGCCGGCATCGACAACCCCCTCTACTACCTCCCCAACACCCTGATGCTCTTCGGCGATGCCAAACAATTCACCGGCGCCATCGTGAGGGAGCTAAGCGGCGGCCCTTAGTGTTGTTATTCTTGAAAGAGTCTTGTCATCCTGAGCGAAGGGAACTGATTCGCACCGCGAATCGCTTCCCGCAGTCGAAGCATCCCTCGCCGCGCAACAACAGTGGGCTGCTCCAACAGAATGCGCGGACCCGAGGCAATCGAAAACACTAAAGGCGAGCATGGCTGCCCCGCCTCAATCCAATTCAAACACTGTCCAATACAGTTACGCGGCCGGACGGAGCTTCTTCATCCGTTCTTTCATCTCTTCCGGTGACACGTCTTCCACGTGAGTGGCCACGCCCCAAAGATGTCCGAATGGATCTTGAAAGAAGCCAGAGCGATCGCCGTAAAATTGATCCTCAACCGGCTTGAGAATTTTGGCGCCTTCCGCAGCCGCGAGCGCAACCACGCGATCGACATCGGGAAGGTATACATACAAGCTCACCGGGCTGGCGCCGATGGTGGCTGGACTTGTGTGTCCCAGACCCATGCTGGGGTTTTCGTCCGCCAGCATGATGTGCGAATCGCCGATCTTCAACTCGGCGTGACCGACCTTGCCATCCGGACCATTCATGCGAACGGTTTCAGTCGCGCCGAAAACTTTCTTGTAATACTCAATGGCCTGAGCGGCGCCTTTGATGATCAGGTAGGGTGTAACGGAGTTGTAATCCTTGGGAATGTAGGAAACTTTGCTCATAATTGTCCTCCTCAGAATTTAGGGCTAAAGGTGGATGTTACGGCGCGCAACCGACTGCGGATACCGTTCCGCCATCCTTAATGGAAACACAATTCGTGAACGATCTCAAGGCCTGGGTCCCCCGGGGCAAGCTTCCTTATAAGAACTGCTTGCAATGTATATACGATCATTATATTCTGTATATACGGAAAGCGAAGAACAAGATGGCAGTAACTATGACATCGATTCGGCTGGACACGGACCTTGCCGATGAGGCCGTGAAAGTTCTCGGCGCGAAATCCCGCACCGAGGCCGTACACGTCGCCCTTCGCGAAATTGTCGCGCTGACGCGTTTCAAAACGCTGATGAAAAAGAATGCGGGCAAGCTAAAGTTCTCGGGACTCGATGAGTGACCTCATTATTTTCGACACCTCAATCCTCGTCGACAATCTTCGCACTGACCGTCATCGTCATAAAATCGAATCTATTGTTGGATTGGTTCGAATGTCGTCCGTGGTGTTAGCAGAATTGTGGAGAGGAGTCACCAAAGCCGCGGAACGCGATTTTTTGCGCGCCTTGGTGTGCAATCACCCTATTCTGACGCCAACTGAAAGGAATTGGCTGGAGTCCGGCCAAATCCTCTCAACGATTCGTACCGACCGAGGCTTTACACCCGAGAAGCTTCGCGACCTTCGCTTCGACGTCCTAATCGCCCTGACCGCGCGCTCCCACGGCGCCCGCTTGATCACCTCCAACCGGTCCGATTTTCAACTCATTGACAGCTACCGCAAGCTGCAGCTCGAAATCTGGTAGTCCACTGCCGCCGAAAATACAGGCACGTCGCCTTCCTCGAATGAGCGGACAGCCAACCGGCCAACTTTGGTTAAGCCAAGAGCAGCCTGAGTGCTCATTTCCTTCGCCGCATGAGCACCATCCTTAGTAATATGAGGAAATCACCACCGCCGCCATCTCGTTGCGCCGCACCGCGCGCCACAACCCCCTAGCTGCGACCGGCGTGGTATTGGTTATTATCTTCGTAATCTTCGCGCTCTTCGCTCCCTGGATCGCACCGCAAGACCCAGCTTCGATCAATCTTCCTGCGCGACTCGACGCTCCTTCTCACGCGCACTGGTTCGGCACGGACGAACTTGGCCGCGATATTTTCTCGCGCATTATCTATGGCGCGCGCATTTCCATGCTGGTCGGAAGTTCCGTGGTGCTGGCCTCGCTCGGCCTCGGTTTAATCATTGGCTCCGTCGCCGGATACTACGGCGGAGGCATCGATCGCTTCGTCAACGTGGTTTTAATGAATGCCTTTTTATCGTTTCCCGGGATTCTCCTCGCCATCGCGTTCGTTGCCTTTCGCGGGCCAGGAATTTTCAATCTCGTTCTCGCGCTCTCGCTCGGCGGATGGGTGGGCTACGCCCGCCTCGTCCGCGGACAAGTCCTCGCCGCGCGCGAGCGCGAATTTGTAGAGGCAGCGCGTGCTCTCGGGGCGAGCGACCTGCGCATCGTCGTGCGTCACATCCTGCCGAACATTATTCAGCCTGTCATTGTGCAGGCCGCGATTGGCATGGCGGGAGCGATTCTTGCCGAAGCCACGATGAGCTTTCTCGGCCTTGGCGTACCGCCTCCAACCGCCAGTTGGGGAACCATGCTGAACGACGGTCGCGCGCATTTATTTGACGCACCGCATCTCGTGCTGTTTCCCGCGCTCGCTGTAATGCTCGCCGTACTCTCGTTCAACTTTATCGGCGACGCCCTGCGCGATTATCTCGATCCGCGCTCCCGCATCGAAGCCGGCTTGTAATTTCCTCTCACAATCGATTGAAAACAAGAACAATACACTTCTTGACATATATCGCATATTGCAATATAAATATCTCGATCTGCTATATGAAATTGGGGGAGAAAATCCGTTACCTGCGCGAGGTGGAAGGCTCGCTGCGCGGATTGGGGCGGCCCATGACGCAGCAGGAAATCGTCAAGGCAGTTCGCCAGGAGTTGCGCAAGAGCATCAGCCAGTCGTATTTGTCGCAGATCGAAAGCGGCACGCGCCCGCACATGACGCAGTCATCGCGCGCGCTGCTGGCCAAGTTCTTTAAGGTTCACCCAGGCTTCCTGGTGGATGACCCGGAGGGTTATCACACAGAGCTGACCTCCGACCTGCGGACGACGGAAGGCCAGCTCGACGTATGGCTGCTGCAAGGTTCGGAGCGTTTCGTCAGCGATCCGGAGATCAGCGATGTGCTGCTCAAGGCGGCGCGCGAGAAAGATACGCGACGCTCACTGCTGCTGCTGGGTGCGATTCTCGATACGCCCGGATTGGCAGAGCGGCTGCTTGAAGCGTTGCGGCCGGAGTTGGTTGCAAGATCCGTGCGTGGTCATCACACGCGTAGCGAAAATCCCCGGCACAAGAATCGTGACGGCGAAGAGGAGCGCGAAGGGCGACGTCGCCTGGCGGCCGCAGAAGGGAGGCGAACTCGATGAATCACTCCATGACCTGGGCGGACTTTTATTTGGTTTGTTTCGCGGTCGGCTTCTGCTTGAGTTTCTTTTCGTTTGTATTTGGCGGAGCCCGGGTAGGGCGATTGCATCTGCCGCATTTTCATGGACACGTTGCCGGCGCGCACCTGCCGACGACGACGGCGGTGCCAGCGACTCATGCACCGGTGTCGGCGCATGCTCCGGCTGGGGTCAAGACAACGGCAGGCCAAGCCGTGCAGCAGAGTGGAGTTTCGCCCTTCAACTTCGTCACCTCGACTGCGTTCCTGGCGTGGTTTGGCGGCACGGGATACCTGCTGACGCGCTATTCCGGAGTGTGGGTCGGGTTTGGATTGCTGGCCTCAATCAGCAGTGGGCTGGTCGGGGGAGGGATAGTGTTTTTATTCCTGAGCAAAGTCCTGATCTCTGACGACGAGAATATGGATCCGGCGGACTACGAAATGGTCGGCGTGCTGGGCCGAATCTGTAGCGGGATCCGCGCGGGCGGAACCGGAGAAATGATTTACACGCAAATGGGAACGCGCCGCGTGTGCGGCGCGCGAAGCGAAGATGCAAGTGCCATCGCCAAGGGGAGCGAAGTGGTGGTCACGCGCTACGAAAAGGGAATTGCGTACGTTCGGTTGTGGAGCGAAATGTCGGGCGACGAGTAACGCTTGGCGTGGCGTCGAGCCGCCAGGAGGAGCTTCATGAGTCGAGACTGGAATAAGACCGCGATCTGGCTGGCATGGCTGGCGCTGCCGGTCACGGCGCTGAACTACTGGCTCGCTTGGGATCGGTTACCGATGCGCATGGCGGTGCACTTTGATGCGAACTTCCAGCCAAACGGCTACGCTTCGAAACAAGGAGCGATGGAGTTCGGACTTGGGATTGTGGTGGCCATGCTTGTACTGCCTACGGTCGTGACCCTGATTTCTCGCGCGGTAAAACCGCTCCGCTCATGGCCCACGCTGATGATTTCGTATTTTGTATTGATTTTCTTGTGTTACGGCAATTATTCAGTGATCCGCTTCAATCTTAATTTGCTTGCGCCGCATCCGCCGCCGGTGAACATAAAAGTTCCCGAGTGACGAACACGGCGATACATAGTTTCTCAACCTGCATTTGTATTAGGAGGCGTTATGCCAGAGATGTCGAGGATGGTGGAAATTTGGATTTTCGCGGGACTGGGAGTGATGGTTCTTCTGTTCCTGATGAGCGGAATGGCCAGGCTATATCGCAAAGCGGGACCGCACGAAGCACTCATCGTGTACGGTTTGGGCGGGACGCGCGTGGTGCAAGGACACGGCACGCTGGTGCTTCCCATGGTGCAGGTCTGTCGTGATCTGTCGTTGGAATTGATGTCGTTCGATGTGGCGCCGCAGCAAGACTTGTACACCAAGCAAGGCGTCGCGGTAACGGTCGAAGCGGTCGCGCAGATCAAGGTGAAGTCCGACCGCGAGTCCGTGCTCACGGCGGCCGAACAATTCCTCACGAAGAGCGATCAGGAGCGAGAAGCTCTAATCCGACTCGTGATGGAAGGCCACCTGCGCGGCATCATCGGACAGCTCACGGTGGAAGAAATCGTCAAGCAGCCGGAAATGGTTTCCGACCGCATGCGAGGCACCTGCGCCGAGGACATGAACAAGATGGGGCTGGAAGTGATTTCGTTCACCATCAAGGAAGTCCGCGACAAGAACGAATACATCACCAACATGGGCAAGCCCGACGTGGCGCGCATCAAGCGCGACGCCGACGTGGCCACTGCGGAAGCCGACCGCGATACGGCGATCAAGCGAGCGCTCGCGCAACGGGAATCGGCCGTGGCCAAAGCCCAGGCCGATCAGGAGCGCGTGTTGGCGGAAACATTATCCCTGGCGAAACAGGCTGAATCGCAACGTGATCTGGAAGTGAAAAAAGCACAATTTCTGGAAGTCACCAAACGCCAGCAGGCGCAAGCCGACAAGGCGTATGACATCCAGACCAACATCATGCAACAGCAGGTCGTCGCCGAGCAGGTGAAGGTGCAGCAGATCGAAAAAGAACAGCAAGTCAAAGTGCAGGAAGCAGAAATCAATCGCCGCGAAAAAGAACTGATTGCGACCGTGCTGAAGGGAGCGGAGATCGAGCGTCAACGAATCGAAACTCTGGCAGCAGCCGAAAAACAGCGCTTGATCGCGGAAGCCGAGGGACATGCATCGTCAATACGCGCGCAGGGCGAAGCCGAAGCGGAAATTATTTTCAAGAAAGGCGAATCCGAAGCCAAGGCCATGAACGTGAAAGCCGAGGCCTATCAGGAGTACAACCAGGCTGCCGTGATCGACCGTTTGTTCACTTGCATGCCAGAGGTCGTGAAGGCACTGGCCAGTCCGTTGGCGAACGTGGACAAGATCACCATCGTCTCTACAGGAAACGGCGATGCATCCGGGATGAACAAAATCACCGGCGACATCGCCAAGATGGCGGCGCAGGTGCCGGCGTTGTTCGAAACGCTTTCCGGCATGCCGCTCTCGGAGTTGCTCGGCAAGGTGCGGCAACTTGGAGACCATACGCCAAAGCCGCCGGTAGTCGATGCGACGAAAAACTGAACGGTGTGCGGGGCTGGCTCCAGCGAGCCTGCCCCGGGCTCGCCGCTGCACGTGACGAGGCGAACTTGGAGTTGAATATGAACCGGAAATCGAAAGGAATGGGTTTAGGAATTGCGTCGGGCGCGGCTTTGGGTGTGATCTTGGGAATTTTGGCGGGGCATGTTGCTTTGTGGCTGGGTATCGGTGTTGCGATCGGGATGGCCATTGGCAGCACTCTGCGGCGCACGACCTGCGCTCGTTGCGAAGCGGCAAAACGAAATCGAGATCGACAGCTAGAAGCCAGAAGCTAGGAGCATAGTTCAAGAAAAGGAGTCCACCATGGCATTACTAGAGCGTGTTTCCACATTGGTTCGAGCCAACCTCAACGACCTGATCGACAAGGCCGAGGAGCCGGAAAAGATGATTAAGCAGGTGATTCTCGATATGCAGAATCAGCTTCTGCAGGTGAAGACGCAGGTGGCGATTGCGATCGCCGACCAGCACCTGCTGGAGAAAAAAAAGAAAGAGAATGAAGAAAAAGTGGCGGAGTGGATGCGCAAAGCCGAACTCTCCGTCGACAAAAAACAGGACGACCTGGCGCGCGCCTCACTACAGCGTGTGGAAAGTTATCGCGAGATGAGCGAGAGCTTCGCGCAACAGGTAACGGATCAGAAGGCGCAAGTGGAAAATCTGAAATCCGCCCTGCGGCAACTGGAACAGAAGCTGACTGAAGCGCAAACCAAGGCGGATCTGCTGATCGCGCAGCATCGCCGTGCGCGCGCCATCGGCAAGGCCAGCGACGCGCGCCTGGCTATGAGTGATGGCTCAAAGGCGGCGGCCTTCGACCGCATGAAACGAAAAGTCGCGCACTCGGAAGCCTTTAGCGCGGCCAAGGCCGAAATTGCCGGCGACAACATGGAAGACCGGCTGGCCGCGCTGGAGAAAGAAGATCGCATCGAGCAGTTGCTGGCGGAGTTGAAGACGCGGCGAGGAGCGTAGCTGCGATCGAAAAGACATGTTTAGCGACTTATATGACGACATTTCGCTGTTGTTTTATCGGCGGTGGCCCAGCGTCGAGGGAGAAATTACTGCCGTTCGCATCTTGGGCAGCACCGCTCGCTTGCTCGTTGAGTACAGTTTTTCAGTCGAAGATACGTCCTACATCGGTGAGGCCGGCCGTCCTTCTTGGTCTGTCGGCACGGCACCCATCGACATTCGCGAACGGTTTCCCGTCGGGCAATCGGTGACGGTCCGTTACCGGCCTGACAATCCGAGTGTAAACAAGTTAGACCGCAGCGTGTGGGAGGATCTCGAGGGTTTGTAGTCTGTGGAGACTACTTGACGCGTAACATCAAGTATGACAAAGTAACAACCATGAGAGAGAGCACAACATTCTCAGTTTCCCTACCGCCAGCGATGGCTAAGGAAATTGAGCGGGCTATGAAGTCGGAGCACCGGACCCGTTCGGAGTTGGTGCGCGAGGCCCTGCGAGTGTATTTATCGGCACGGCTCATTCCCGCCGAACTGCCGACGCAAGCGGAAGCGCGCGCATACCGGCGTGGAATGGCGGCTTACAGGCGCGGCGACTCGATCGCTCTCCAGGAGTACGTGAATGGAATGGACCGTCGTCCTCGCCGGTCCCGCAAGAAAGTCTCTTAAGCGGATTCCGGCGAGCGACAAGGCGCGCGTTCTGACCGCTTTGGCGGAGATGCAACAAGATCCGTTTCAGGGCGACATCCGCAAGCTGCAAGGTCTTCCCGGTTTTCGCCGCCGCGTCGGCAACTGGCGAATTCTGTTCGAAGTGATTCTGGAGCGCAGGCAAGTCGCGATTGCAGCCATCGAGCGGCGCACGTCGACCACATATTGATCCGAGGGCCTATGGCACAAACCGCCGTGCGGCGGTCGCGGCCCGTGCATCCGCCGTGCATCCATTGACCACCCGGCCCGCATCTCTGTAGTCTTGCAATATAATTTCGGTGCGGATTTCCCAAGGTCAAGGAAAATACATGAAGGAATTTGCAGTTCTGTTGCTGCTCGCGCTCATGTTGAACGGATGCGGCGACAACCACGTGCCCAATCCCCAGGTGGCAGCCGGAGGTGTCTGGCAGTCGGAGATGCTGGGGGGAGACGGTACGGCATCCGGATTAAGCTTTATCGCCCAGTTCACGGTCGCCAACAACGGTGCGATGAACTTTACCAGCTTTCAGTTGCTCACCCAGATCGACGGGGGATGCCTTCCGGTGACCGGCCCAAGACCGACTGGAACTTTAGTAGTGACGCCAAATGCTGCCAACCAGGTGAGCGGTACGTTCAAGCTTACGGTGGTTGCGAGTGGCAACACTCTTACTCTAACTAGCACCTCCGTGAGCGGAACGTTGAACGGGGTTAACGACACACTCGTTGACGGTGTGATCATCGGCACGTGGACGCTCAAGGGTGCCGGAAGCTGCAATACTGATGGAACGTTCACCATGACCCAAACAACCAGCAACTGAAGACTTGGCGTTTCAGAACCAGTCGCTACGGTAGGCAACCCACCAGGCGATAAAGAGGCAGGGAATGGTCGCCGCCAGGCCCCACCAAATGGGCAGCAGAAAATCCGCCAGCAGTCCAAGCACCGTGAAGACCGTCCAAAAGATTTTGCGTTCCATGGATAGATTGTAGGATCTCAGAATTGTAAGATCTTAGAGATGATACGAGGAAATCGAATGGAGCGCATCGCTTGTAGTATCCTCGGCTTATCGATATTCTGGTGCACGAGTCAGTGCCGCTGAGTCCACCATCCATGAACCCTAAACTTATCGGTTGTTCGATCGGATTACTTTTTTCGCTGCTGCCGGGTGTGACGGCGTACGGTCAATCTGCCGCAGCCGCAGCGGGACCTGTGGGCGATCCGTATTCAGAGCAAGGAAGCGGTCCTGCGTCTGCTCCGCAAGGTGGAGCGGTTTCTTACGCATCGCTGACGCAGTTGAACGAATTGCTGAACCAACTGGATGCTGCCTCTAAAACGACGCAGGCCGACCTGACGAGGTTGCGCATTGAGCGCTGGAAGACCGATGGCTCCACGAAAAAGCAGACGCTGAATGACGTGGAGTCCGTTCGACGGAATCTGCAGAGTGCGCTGCCCGAGATGATTGGGCAATTGCGCAATTCTCCGGAAGACTTACCCGCGACCTTCAAGCTCTACCGAAATCTGGACGCTCTGTACGACGTGCTGGGCGGGGTCGTTGAATCGGCAGGAGCGTTCGGCTCGAAAGATGATTTTCAGTCGTTATCGAACGATCTGAGCGGCTTTGAGAGAACGCGAAAGCAATTGGCGGATCGTACGAATAACCTGGCAACCTCGAAGGAACAGGAGATTGTGCGCCTCCGGGCGGATCTGAAAACGGCGCAGGTTGCGATACCGGTGGCGCCCCCGAAGAAAATTGTTGTAGATGACAATGAACCGGCGAGGAAACCGGTTGCAAAGAAAAAGCCGGCGGCGAAAAAGCCGGTCGCGGTGGCGCCGGCTACCACTCCCGGACAAACCCCGCCTCCTCAGCCGAAACCGCAATAGCTGGATTCGGGCTCAGGGCGGTGGGATTGGCGTGAGCGTTCGCCTACATTCCGACAACGTACCCTCGTTTTCCTTACCTGGTCGATGCCAGGTTTGCAGTTACTTGAAGCCTAGCTTGTTCGGAATCTGCTAACCTTCCTTCCGCATCAAAAAGTCGCTTCGATTATTCTTAGAATTCAGCATGAGCTCTCACCACGGCAGCATCGTCGCTATCGTTTTTGGTCTGGTGATCCTGTGGGTAGTGTTTCTGGATGCATTCGAGACAGTCGTGCTGCCGCGGCGAGTGACCCGGCACTTCAAGCTGACGGCATGGTTTTACCGGCGCACCTGGATTCCGTGGAGGAGGATTGCCGAGCATATTCGCACTCCTTCGCGGCAGCAGAGTTTTCTGGGATACTTCGGCCCGCTGTCGTTGATTTTGTTGCTGGCGTTCTGGGCGACGGCGCTTATCTTTGGCTTCGCGTTGCTGCAATACGGTTTGGGTGGGCACGAACAATTAGGGAATGAGCCCATCACTTTTGGCAGAATCGTTTACCAAAGCGGGCAGACTTTCTTCACGCTGGGTTACGGCGACATTCTGCCAACGACCGGACTCGCGCGAGCCCTATCAGTGCTGGAAGCGGGGATGGGCTTTGCCTTCCTGGGCGTGGTGATTGGATATCTCCCAGTGGTATATGGTTCGTTCTCCCGGCGTGAGATTCAGATTTCCATGCTGGACGCGCGAGCGGGATCGCCGCCCACCGCGACAGAGTTGTTAGTACGGCTAGCGGGACGTTCCGACGGTCCTATGATCGAACAGATCGTGCTGGATGGAGTATTGCGCGACTGGGAGCGCTGGGCCGCTGAGTTGCTGGAAAGTCACCTTTCCTATCCGGTGCTGAGTTTTTTTCGATCGCAGCACAGCAATCAATCCTGGGTCGGAGCATTGACCACCATGCTGGATGTCACTTCTCTGGTACTTACGGGCATTGAGGGAGTTCATCCCGGACAGGCAAAATTGACCTTTGCAATGGCGAGACATGCGGCGGTCGATCTGGCGCAAGTGGTGAACGCGCGTTACGATCCCCTCGCTCCAGACCGGCTTTCCGATGATGCTTTCAACGAGTTGAGGGCGGTCCTGGAAGCTGTGGGATTAAAATTGCGAACCGGAGAAGAAGCAAGGCAGAAGTTAGATCGATTACGGTCGATGTACGAACCTTATGTGCATTCCACGGGAAGAAATCTGATGCTTACCCTGCCGCCGTGGAGACAGTCGGAAAAGACGCGGGATAACTGGCAGGCCGGGCCGTGGGATCGCGCTATCCAGGCAAAAGGCCTTGCCGTGCTTGGCCAAAAGCCCGTAAGGCCAGTGAGCATCGAGGATCATTTCTAGTACTTCGTTGTTCACGGCAACGGGCATGCTACGATCCTTTTCCCGGTTTTCCTTGTCTTGGTTTTCCTTGTCCTGGTTCTCATGGCATGAAGAATATTGGCGAGAACGTAGTACGCATTGAAGCAGAGGCGTTGCGCGCCTTGGCGGACCGCATCGCAGGGCCGATGAAGCCGGCGTTTCAGCAGGCGGTGGACTTACTGTTTTGCTGCGCTGGACGCGTCGTAGTAACCGGAATGGGCAAGAGCGGCTTGATTGCACGCAAGATTGCCGCAACCTTCAGTTCGACTGGAACACCGGCTTTGTATTTACATCCGGTGGAAGCGTTGCACGGTGACCTGGGAATGGTGGTGCGCGGAGATATCGTGCTGGCACTCTCGGCGTCCGGAGAGACAGAGGAAATTCTTGCGTTGCTGGCGACGATCAAACGGCTGAAAGTACCTCTGATCGCGATGACGGGAGATGAACTTGTTGAAGGGAACGAGAGCAATTTGTCCGCGCCACCGCGCAGGTCTACGCTCGCAACCGCTGCTGACGTAGCTCTCGACTGCTCGATAGCCGAAGAGGCCTGCTCGCTGGGGCTGGCGCCTACTGCTTCGACAACGACGATGTTGGCTCTGGGTGACGCTTTGGCCGTTACGCTCAGCCAGAGGCGTGGATTCAAAGAAGAAGATTTTGCCAATCTGCACCCCGGAGGCAAGCTAGGCAAGCGACTGGCGCGGGTGGGGTCGCTGATGCACACTGGCGACGCGCTGCCGCGCGTTTCTTCGCGAACCACGATGCCGGATGTGATCTACGAAATGTCGCGCAAGAAACTGGGCGTAACCGCGGTTGTGGATGACGGAAAACTGGTAGGCATCATCAGTGATGGAGATTTAAGGCGCTTGCTAGAGAAGCGGGGAAAAGATGTGCTCGACCTCACCGCCGGCGAAGCCATGACGAAAAATCCGCGGACGATTGCGGCCGGAGAATTCGCCGCGACCGCCCTGGCGCTCATGGAAGAAAAAAAGATCACGTCGCTCATGGTCGTGGACGACGGCGGGAAACTAGAGGGAATTGTGCATCTGCATGATTTATGGAGCACGGAGCTTGTGTAGCGCCGGCGCCTAGCCGGCTCCTGCGTCCGCAGCGCTACAATAACTGCATGTACCACTACGATCCCAAAACCGCGCTGGAAGAATTGACCGAAGACGCGACCCTGCCAAACCCGGTGCACGTGCGCGACATGATGCTGCGCAAAAAGCTCACCGCCGACAAGTCGCTGGAGTTGAACCGGCTGTTTGTGGAATATCAGAAATTCTTCGGTGAGACGCAGAAGCTGGGGAAAGAAATTCTGCGGCAGCTGGCGGGCTAGTCTGATGTTCAGATGGGGACGCGGCTGAGGGGTACGATGAACTGGATGCCGGGCACCTGTTTGTTCTGCAAACGATTGTCGTTGGTAATGAAGAGATCTACTCCGGCGCTTGCCGCACAGGAAAGTTGTACTGCATCCGGAGCCTGAACGGACCGACTGCTTTTTATCGAGGCGTAGTGCCTCGCCGCTTTGACGTCGAACGGCACGAGAATAGCCGCCGCCGAAATAGCCCGCTCATATTTTCGACAGCGCTCCGCGTCTCCCGCCTGCGTCGGTTTGACCAGAACTTCGCCCAGTGTGATTGCGGAGGTCAGCAATTGGTCGCCGCGCCTGAGCATTCTGACTCGCAGTTCTTTGGTCAGGATCGAAAATTCCTCTTTAGGCTCCAGCAGATAAATGAAGAGATTTGTATCCCAAAAGATGCGGCTCATTCCCAACCTTCGCGCAGCCGACGCACGTAATCGTCGGCCTTCTCATCGGCCCAAAGATCTTTGCCGTCGCCATACAGCGCCAGTAGCGGGTCATTTTTGATCCGGTCCTCAATGTTGTCTTGGCTCCAATCCCGATACCAGTCGAGCAAGTCTGAATACTCAGAGGGAACATCTTCTCTGGCCGGCACCATTTTGGCGCCTTCCCGAGCGGGATCGTAATTATCTCCCTTGCGAAACAGCCGGCGACGACCTGAGGCCGTTTCGAAGAGCATTCGATAACGCCCAGGATTCGGTGGGCGGTTGGCGACGCAGTGCTGAACAATGTGAACGTAGACTCCGGGACGAATGGGTCGATTGCCCGCTTCTTTGGTTGCTCGCCGCATGATCTCCTCGATCTCGAAATCAACCTTATCAGGACACTCCCTCTGGAGAAGTGCGGTCGCGATCCAAACTTCGTCGGCTACTTTGAGCTGCAGTCCCGATGCGATTGCCATACTTAACTCCTTGATTGGACGTTAAAGCGCTCGAATAGCCAGCTTTTCCTGCAGGCGATCGTGGGTTCTGGCTGTGCAGTGTCCCGGTGCCCACTAGAAACCCGGTGAACAAACGGAGCGCGCCGATGGCAACCTCCTGCCGACGACAGCAGGTCGCTCATTGGGAAATGTATCAAGTAAGGGTAAGTAATGTCAATACATATATAATAAGTAATTACTTCTATGGCTTGGACGCCTGACGAAAGGGGATGAATTACCTTGAGCCAACGGTAGGCTGCTACAGGAGCAGAGAAAAGTCGCTGCTACAATAATCAATTCCCCGAGTAATCAGCGAGCGCTCTTACTCGATAACTGCAATTCTGTACACGGTACTCAAACTCTATGCATCGATGGTCAGAACTGTTCATTCCTACCCTGCGCGAAGCGCCGGCGGACGCGGAAGTTGCCAGCCACAAGTTTCTGGTGCGCGCGGGCTACATACGGCAGCTCGCGGCTGGAATCTACTCGTATCTTTTTCTCGGCAACCGGTCTTTCAACAAAATCATGGCCATCGTCCGCCAGGAGATGGACAAGGTCGGCCAGGAGTTTTATTTGCCAGCGCTGCATCCCCGCGAACTTTGGGAGGCCAGCGGACGATGGTCTCTGATGGGCGACGCCCTCTTTCGCCTGAAAGACCGGAAAGGCGCCGACCTGGCCCTGGGTATGACGGAAGAAGAAGTGATGACCGACATTGCTCGCAAGGAACTGCGCAGCTACAAACAACTGCCGCAGATCTGGTATCAAATCGCCCTCAAGTTTCGCGATGAGCCGCGCCCGAGGTCCGGTTTGCTGCGCGTGCGGCAGTTCATGATGAAAGACGCGTATTCATTCGATATTGACGCCGCCGGGTTGGATGTTTCCTACAAGAAACTTTACGACACCTATCGCCGAATCTTCGACCGATGTGGCTTGAAATACATGGTGGTTGAAGCGGACTCGGGAGCGATGGGCGGTAAGGAATCACACGAATTTATGGTGCGCACCCCGGCGGGCGAAGATCAGATTGTGAGCTGCGACGGTTGCAACTACGCGGCGAACATTGAAAAAGCAACCTCGAAGCTTTGGCCAATGGAAGATCTTGAGGCCGAGGGCGATGGCAAGCCTCTGGAAGTGCACACTCCCGGGCAAAAGACGATTGAAGATGTGGCCAAATTCCTGGGCGTCTCACCGAAGAACAAGATTAAGACGCTGGCGTTAGTAGGGGAAACGAAGGACGAAAAAACCGGCAAGACCAAGTCGCGTGCGATTGTCGTGCTCATGCGCGGCGATCATCAGTTGAACGAAGCGAAACTCAATGCAACCATAGGAATTGCAACGCGTCCGATGGAAGAAACTGAGATCAAATCACTATTCAAATCTCCCGCTGGATATTTGGGTCCTCTCGGAATCGATTGGGCGAAGGACTTGAAGAAGGATCTTGAGCTTCCGGTACTTCTGGTCGACAAGGCTCTCGAAGGACGGCACAATCTGATCGGCGGCGCGAACAAAGAAAATTACCATCTGAAGAATCTGACGCCCGGGAAAGATTTCCACCCAACGGCATATGCCGATCTGCGCGCCGTTACTGCGGGTGAGACCTGTCCCAATTGCGATTGCCCCTTGCGTATCGATACTGCAGTTGAGATCGGACACATCTTTAAGCTTGGCTACCGCTATTCCGAATCGATGGGCGCGCGAGTGCTCGACAAGAACGGTAAAGAAGTTATGCCGATTATGGGCTGTTACGGCATCGGCATCGAACGCATCCTCACAGCAGCGGTGGAGCAGAGCAACGATGAAAACGGATTCTGGTTGCCGGCGTCGATTGCGCCCTTTGAAATTGTAGTTACTCCCGTTAATGTGAAGGATGAAAGCCTATTGAGGGCAGCAATCGATATTGCTTCCCGCCTGGAAACTGCCGGCTTTGATGTGATTCTCGATGACCGCGACGAACGGCCCGGAGTGAAGTTCAAGGACGCCGATCTCGTCGGTATTCCCTTCAGAATCACAGTCGGGAAGAAGGTTACCGAAGGTACTGTGGAAGTGGTTCTGCGCTCGACTCGTGAAGTACGCGATGTTACGATCGCGACGGTAGTGGAATATTTCCAAGGAGTGCTGCCCGCCCGGAGCTGAGTTTTGCGCCGGCTGCGGCGCAATTTTCAGACTATGGGAATCGTCAAAGCGTTCATGGGTTTTCTTGTGCTCGCGGCCGTGGTACTCGGCCTGTTTCAGGTGGCTCCCCCCATGCTGGCCAATTACAGTTTTCAAGACGACCTCAAGACGGTCGCGATGATGGACAGTGCCGTTCTTTCGAGGACCGACGACGACGTTCGCGGTGACGTACTCAAGAAGGCCAAAGAGCACGACCTTCCAATCGATGCCAAGGAGATCACAGTTCAGCGTATCAATACGCCGGGTCTTTCATCCGTCTACGTTTCAGTCGACTATTCCGTCACAATCAATCTGCCGGGCTATTCCTTCGATATGCACTTTAATCCAACCAGCGGTAATAAAGGCTTCTAGCCCTCCGCTCGCCGCGCGATCTGGAGTTATCCCGATTTCGATTCTCTAAACTACATCTCGGAAAGTGGCGTCTCCGCTCGTTCGCTTTCCAACATAGCTTGGCTAAACGGACGATTAAAGTAGTGACATTCGTAACGTTGCCATCGCATTACCTTCCTCCTAAGATCGCGAAGAGTGAGAATCTTCTGAGAGTCTGCGCCGCATAACCGAACAGCAAGTTTCCAAAGCTGAACCCAAAATCCATATTGGGAAGGCTTCCGAAACCGCAAAGCGGCAAAGCGAGTCTGAGGTGGAGGCGGTTTTATGAAGAAGCGAGTTCAAGCAAGTTTGACGCTGATCGTGGCCCTGGCGATGATGGGTCTTGCCAGTTGCGATCATTACAATTGCGGCAACGGCGCGACCTTCGGAAGCTCAACTTGCACTGCCTCGGGCTCGGGGTTGGGCACCACCGGCACCACCGGAAGCACCACCGCCGCCTTCGTGTTTGTTTCCGATGCGGCAGGTACAGGCACCACCGGTACGATAGACGGCTATACGCTGGATACGAGCGCGTCCACATTCTCGGCAACGCCGAGCTACATTGCACCTACGACTCCTCAAGGAGATACCGGAGTAGGCATGGTAGTGGCGCAAAAGAAATATCTGTTCACTGGCTTCGGGTCGACCAATACGATTTATGGTTGGTCGATAGGATCCGACGGCAGTTTGACCACGCTGAATGGCAGTCCTTATTCAGCCCCATTTATGAGTTTTGCGCTGTCCGGAGCCGGTACCACGAACGTCGTGACCAATCCGGCAGGAACCATTATGTACTTTGCGGCTGGGTTTCAGGACAAGGTCTACGGTTACCAGATCGGCAGCGACGGAAGCCTGACGGCAGCATCCGGCTCTCCATTTTCAGTGCCGTTTGGGGGAAACATGACTACAGACGGCTTGGGAAAATATCTCTATATTACCGAGGCTTTCAGTAATCATACCGGTTCCCAGATCGCGGCTTACTCGATCGGGAGCACCGGTTCGCTAACGGCGGTTCCAGGTAGCCCATTTGCCTATCCGATGTGGCAGGTGCAAGGCGAGCCTACCGGCCAGTTTTTGATCGGAACCACTGGCAATAGTGCCGCAACTGGATTCAGTGGAACGGACGACGCCCACCTCTACGTCTTCAGCATCACGCAATCAGGGAGCACAGCGGGGGCAATCACACCCGTTTCAGGTTCACCGTTCGCCACCACGAACTCGCCATTGAACATCGCAGTGCAATCGAATACTGGTGGGAATCTGGTATACACGTTTGGAATAGCGGATTCCGACCTTGCTTTCAATCCGATCGAAGGCTATTCCATAAGCTCAACGGGAGCTCTGACCATGGTAAGCGGGTCGCCTTTCAGTGGTGTGAGCGAAGGTTCTCAGGGGGCGTTTGATCAAAGCGGAGACTTCCTGTTCGATTACGCCGAGTTTCTGAATACCGGCACTAATACGATTACATGGCAAATGGGAGCCCTCAGCGTGGGTTCCGGTGGCGTCCTTTCGCAATCTACCTCCGCATTGACTTTGCCTACCGGAGGATTCTTCGCAATAACTGATCCCCAATAACATTCGTCAAGGGCTAACGTTGCATTCGACAGCTTCTGATTACGATTCTGGGACCCGCGCGCAGCGGGTCCCTTTTCATTTCCGCTGATGACGGTACAATAAGACATCTTCCTGCGGTCTTGACCTCTCTGGCCCACGGCAGGAAATGAGTTTCGGCAAAAAGCAGTGATCAAAACCTTTTCGTGCGTCCCTTCGTCTGACGAGCAGGGAGTTTTTTCGGTGGGCGGTAGAGTCTAAATAGTGGCCATCAAAATAAAGATCCCGAAAAGCGGAGAGAAGCGCGGGAAAACAATACCGGGCCTCCCGCGTGATCCCGTGGTGCGTGCGGCGCTGGTTGTCTTTTTGGCGGCGGCGATTGCGTTGGGTGGTTCTTTTTCCTATTTCTATATCAAGTATGACCGGATCATCGCGCAACGCTTCCGTTCTCCGGTCTTCAGCAACTCCGCGAAAATCTACGCTCTCCCGCGAACCGTTCATGATGGTGACGAGACCAGCGCCAAAGAGATTGCCGCCGATCTCCGCCGAGCCGGCTATACCGACAACGAGGGCGAGTCGCCGCTGGGAAACTTTCGCATGATCAGTGGCGGCATCGAGATTACTCCCGGGCCGGAGTCGTACCACAGCCCCGAAGCGGCCCGCATCACCATTCATGATGGACAGGTTGACCGCATTACCAGCCAGGGTGGCGATCTCTCCGCCTACGAGTTGGAACCGCAGCTGGTAACTGCTTTGTTCGACGCTGGACAAAGATCCAAACGCGAGGTCGTGAAATATAACGACATTCCCAAAGTGATGGTCGATGCAGTTCTGGCCATCGAAGACCGCCGTTTTTTCGAGCACGGTGGAGTGAACTTCATCCGCATGTTCGAAGCCATGTGGATCGATTTAACCCGGCAACGTCACGAGCAGGGCGGATCGACCATCACCATGCAGCTTTCTCGCGGCTTCTTTCTGACACCGGAGAAAACCATCCGGCGAAAGTTAACCGAGATGCTGATTGCCGAGGAGATGGAACAGAAGTTCAGCAAGCAGCAGATTCTCGAGTTTTACGCCAATTGGGTCAACCTGGGGCAGCGAGGATCCTTTGCCATTAGCGGCTTTGCTGAGGCCTCACGCGCCTATTTCAATAAAGACTTGAAGGATATTACGCTGCCCGAAGCCGCTCTGCTGGCGGGAATCATCCAAGGCCCCAGCCGGTTGTCACCTTACCGGCATCCGGAACGAGCTTTGGAGCGCCGTAATCTCGTATTGGACTCCATGGTCGATACCCACGCCATCACCCGCGAGCAAGCGGAGAAAGCGAAGGCATCGCCGTTGAAACTAGCGCCTCCGAATGTAGAAGCCAGTGATGCGCCCTATTTCGTCGACATGGTGCGGGACACGCTGATCAACAAGTTCAGCGAACATGATTTGAACGACGAATCTTACCGCATCTACACCACGCTTGATCCCGATCTGCAGAAGGCCGCTGCTCAAGCGGTCGAATCAGGCATTAAGCTGGTGGATGAGCAAGTCAAGAAACTTCGCACCAAGCGGAAAAAGGTTGGCAAGAAATTTGAAACGACTGTAGCGCCCGGGCCGCAGGCGCAAGTCGCCATGGTAGTGCTTGATCCGCATACCGGAGCAGTTCTCGCTCTGGTCGGAGGTCGCGACTACGGTTTCAGCCAGTTGAATCACGCGCTTTCGAAGCGGCCCACAGGCTCGATATTCAAACCGTTCGTCTATGCCGCTGCCATGAACACGGGAGTGGACGGCTCGCAGACAGTGATTACGCCGGCCTCGACCGTGACCGACGCGCCCACCAGTTTTGCATATGGCGATCAAATCTATGAGCCGCGCAATTACAAAGAGGAATATCGCGGCGACGTAACGCTGCGTTATGCGCTCGCCATGTCGTTGAACAACGCCACCGTGAAAGTGGCGGAAGAAGTGGGCTACGACAAGGTCGCCGCCTTGGCCCAGTCGGCAGGGATTACATCGGTCAAGCCAACGCCAGCCATGGCGCTAGGCTCTTACGCAGCCACGCCTCTGGATATGGCCGCGGCCTACACGTCATTTGCCAACAACGGCGAGCGCCTTTCTCCAGTTATGGTGAACTCCGTGCGCAATGCCAAAGGCGACGTGCTGGCAAACTTTAAACCCGACCAGCGTCAGGTGCTTGATCCCCGCATCGCTTACATCATGACCAACATGATGGAAGGGGTGATCAACAACGGTCTCGGTTATACGGCCGTTCGCCTCCGAGGATTCACCCTGCCTGCTGCGGGTAAGACGGGCAGTTCCCATGACGGTTGGTTCGCGGGATATACCTCCAACTTGTTGTGCATCGTTTGGGTCGGTTACGACGACTACAGCGAATTGCGGCTCACTGGCGCTCAAGCAGCGGCTCCCATCTGGACCGAGTTCATGAAGAAGGCGTCCTTGCTGCCGCAGTATAAGGACATGAAACCCTTCTCGCAGCCTACTGGAGTCGTGGACGTGCAATTGGACAAAGTTACGAATCGCCTGGCGACTCCTACATGTCCGGACGATTACACGGCGGCGTTTGTGGCGGGAACGGAGCCCCGCGAGACCTGCGACCAGCAGAATGGTGTGACGGGATTCTTCTCTCGATTTTTCGGAGGTGGCGAGAAGCCGTTGCCTCCCCCTGCCCAGGCTTCTCCTGGCCAGGGAGCCAATGGCCAAGAGGCTCAGGATCCGAATAACCCGGACGGCAAGAAAAAGAAGGGCTTTTTCGGTAAGCTGGCCGGCATCTTTAAGGATGACAAATCCTCGGCTCCGCCGCCTAAACCCACGGAAAACGGCCAAACTCCTCCACAATGAGATAAAAACCCGATTCAACAAATTCTTCGCCGCCGGTTGAAAATTGTGGCAAAATAGGCTAGTGGGAAGTGGTCGCTTTGGGGGTATGTATGTCCTACCGGAAGGCCTGCCTGGTTGTTCTCCTGATTTCTTCCACCGCCGCACTGGCACAAGTTTCTCATTCAGAGCAAGTACAGATCGCACCACCCTTGGTGCGAGCGATCGATCCTCCGGCGCCCGACGCGACCGCCGCCGCCCTGGAACAACAAGCCGACCGGCTTCGCGCTGACAAGTTGTATCTGGATGCCCTCGATTATTATCGCGCCGCGCTGAATAAGAAGAAGAACGATTCGCGGTTGCTGAACAAGATCGGCATTACGGAACTCATGATCCAACGTTACAAGGAAGCGCGAAAATCGTTCGAGCAGGCAATCCGTTATGATCGCCGATTCGCCGACGCATACAACAACCTTGGCGTAATTTACTACGAGAGCAAAAAGTATGGGGCGGCCGTCAAGCAATATGAGAAAGCGATTCATATCGATGACGATTCCGCATCGTTCTACAGCAATTTGGGAGCGGCTTATTTCTCCAAACGTGCCTTTGAATCTGCGGTGTCCGCGTACCAGCACGCGCTGGAACTTGATCCTGATGTGTTTGAGCGTAGCTCGCGAGGCGGCGTGCAGGCGCAATTGCCCAGCCCCGAGGATCGCGCCCGCTATGACTACACAGTCGCGAAACTCTTCGCGAAAATGGGATTATCCGATCAATCGCTCGAATACTTGCGCAAGGCCAGAGAAGATGGATACAAGGATCTGAAAAACGTCTACCGGGATGTGGAGTTTGCCCAGCTGCGAAAAAATCCGCGCTTCACCGAAATTATGGCATCCAACACGCCTGTAATTTCGAACTGAGCCGCGTCATTGGCCCCGCGAATACACGGAATTTGTTCAGCCCTATACCGTGTTCACCTGACTGCTTCTTGCGAAAACTAAGCAAAATTACAAAGCTTTACAAATTTCGACGGAACTTCGTGACCTTATAGGGTTTAATCATTGGAAATACTCCTGAAAACAACAGGGTGAGTAAGGAGAACGGTAGCCCATCGGATGCTGACCCGAGCACGCCCCAAGCAAGCATCTGATGGGCTTTTTTCTTCGCGGTGAATTTTCCAGATATCCTCTCAAACCGCTTTCAACAAGCTTTTTCACTCGCCGATGTAATTCTTCAGCACGTGCCGCCACTTCCCTTGTGCCTTAAGAATAAATTCGACGGCGTCTCGCAAAGCGCCGTCACCCCCCGCGTGAGGCGTAACGTAGTGGGCCTCTTTCTTTACGTCGGCGCGCGCATTTTTCACCGCGATCGCCAATCCCCCGGCGCGCATCGCCGGAAGATCGATGACATCATCCCCTACAAATGCGGCCTCTTCCGCTTTCAAGCCTGCCCTTTTCACAATCTCTTCGAAGCACGCGCGCTTGTCGTCCACACCTTGATAGACATATTCGAGCTTCAGATCGCGAGCGCGTTGCGCAACCGTGTCTGAGACTCGCTTCGTAATAAGCCCGGTTTGGATGCCGCCAAGCCGCGCCAGAGATATCGCAACACCATCATGGGCATGGAAGCTCTTGAACTCGATCCTGCCCGGACTGGTATGCCCCGTCTTTGGTGCTTCTGGTTCCGTGCCACCCGAGGCCGGCAAGAAAAACAGTTTGCCGTCGGTAAGAACGCCGTCTACGTCGAAAAGCAGAAGCTTGATTTTTCGGGCACGAGAGGAAGCAGAAAGTTTGGGCATCGTGGGAATTCTAGCATTCAGCATGAGCCCACCCGCCTTCTGTTTAATCTGACGCAAAAGCGAACGTTTTACGAAACCTCATCATCCCGCTACAATGTAAAAATGCCGTCCCTTCCTTCCTCACTAGTTTGGGCCCATCCTCTGGTTGCGGAGTGGTTCGTCCAGCGCTTTGCCACGCCGACGGAGCCGCAGGAACAGGGTTGGCCGCACATTCTCGCGGGGCGGACGACGCTCATTTCCGCCCCCACCGGTTCCGGCAAAACGCTGGCTGCATTTCTCGCCTGCATCGATCGACTGGTGCGAAAAGCGCTTGCCGGAGATCTATCGGACCGCACCGAAGTTCTGTACGTCTCACCGCTGAAAGCGCTGGGCAACGATATCCAGAAAAACCTTGAAGTGCCCTTGGGCGAAATCCTCGCAATGGCTGGCGAACGCGGACTGCTCATGCCTGAGATTCGCACCGCGGTTCGTACCGGCGACACGCTCATGCACGAGCGTCGCGCCATGCTGAAGCGCCCGCCGCATATTCTGGTGACCACGCCCGAATCGCTCTACATTTTGCTCACCGCGGATAAGAGTCGTGCGATTCTCCGCGACGTTGAAACCGTGATCGTCGATGAAATCCACGCCGTCGCCGACGACAAGCGTGGCGCGCACCTGACGCTCTCGCTTGAGCGACTGGAAGCCTTGACCTACAAGCGGCCAGTGCGCATTGGTCTCTCAGCGACGCAGAAGCCGATTGAAGAGGTTGCACATTTTCTCACCGGAAGTGATCGGCCCGATCCCGTAATCGTCAACATTGGACACAAGCGCAAGCTCGATATGGCGGTCGAAGTTCCGTCCATGCCACTGGGACCGGTGGCTTCAAACGAAATGTGGGACGAGGTTTACAACCGTCTCGTGACTTTGGTCGAGCAGCACCGATCGACTCTCGTATTCGTGAACACCCGGCGTATGGCGGAGCGCGTGGCCCATCATCTGGGAGAGCGCATCGGAGAAGACAATGTCGCGGCGCACCACGGCAGCCTGTCCCGCAAGCTGCGTCTCGCCGCCGAGAAAAAGCTGAAAGAAGGCCAGGTGCGAGTGCTGGTGGCGACGGCATCGCTCGAGTTGGGAATTGACGTAGGCACTGTGGATTTGGTGGTGCAGATCAATTCGCCGCGCGCGATCGCCGTTACGCTACAGCGCGTCGGAAGATCCGGCCATTGGCGCGGCGCTGTTCCCAAGGGACGCTTATTTGCAACCACGCGCGACGATCTGCTAGAGTGCGCAGCTTTGGTACGCGCTATCCGCCAAGGCGATCTGGATCGATTGATGATTCCGGAATCTCCGCTGGATGTGCTGGCGCAGCAGATCGTAGCTGCCTGCTCCGCCGAAGAGTGGGACGAAGATGCCATGTTTGCGCTGGTGCGGCGCGCCTATCCCTATCGCGATTTAACGCGCGCCACGTTCGAGTCGATTCTGGAGATGCTGGCCGAGGGCATCGCGGCGCGGCGCGGCCGTTATGGTGCATACATTCACCGCGATCGCGTCAACGGCAAGTTGCGCGCTCGTCGCGGAGCGCGGTTGGCGGCCATCACCAGCGGTGGAGCGATTCCCGACAATTCGCTTTACGCGGTCGTTGCCGAGCCCGATGGCCTCGTCGTCGGCACGGTGGATGAAGACTTTGCCGTCGAGAGCAACCGTGGCGACATCATGTTGTTGGGAAATACCTCGTGGATGATTCGCCGGATCGAAACCAATGCGGGCCGCGTGCTGGTGCAGGATGCGCACGGTGCCCCTCCCAGCGTGCCGTTCTGGCGGGGCGAAGCTCCGGCGCGCACGCAGGAACTTTCCGAGCACATCGGAACTTTACGGGAAAAAATCAGCGCCATGCTGCCGCATACGTCACCCGTGGGATTCTCCGCAACTCAACCGGATGTTGCAGCCGCCGTGAGATGGCTGAAAGACGAGTGCGGCCTCGATGATTCCGGCGCGGAGCAGGCGATCGAATATGTGTTGCAAGGCCGTGCCGTCCTGGGTGCCGTGCCAACTCAGGCGACCGTGATCGCCGAGCGTTTCTTCGACGAAGGCGGAGGTATGCAGTTGGTGATCCATGCTCCGTTTGGCGGGCGGATCAATAAAGCTTGGGGACTGGCTTTGCGCAAGCGTTTCTGTGTCGGATTTAACTTTGAGTTGCAGGCCGCCGCCACCGACAACGGTCTGAATATCGCTCTCGCCGAGCAGCACAGCTTTCCCCTGGCGGACGTTTTCAATTTTCTGCAAGCCGCGATAGTGCAGCCGATCCTGGAGCAAGCCGCGCTGGATTCTCCCATCTTCGCCACGCGCTGGCGCTGGGATGCGAATCGCGCTCTGGCGCTGCTTCGTTTTCAAAACGGCAAGAAAGTTCCACCGCAGATTCAGCGCATGCGCTCTGATGATCTGCTGGCTTCGGTTTTCCCCGACGCGGCTGCGTGCTTCGAAAATATTCAGGGCGACCGTCAAATTCCTGATCACCCGCTGGTGAGTGAAGTGATGAAAGATGTGCTCACCGAGGCGATGGATATTGAAGGTTTAAAAACTCTGCTCGGCGGTCTCGCAGACGGACGGATTCGTTGCATCGCCGTCGACACTCCGGTACCGTCACAGTTTTCGCACGAGATTCTGAATGCGAATCCTTACGCATATCTCGACGATGCGCCGCTGGAGGAGCGCCGCGCCCGCGCAGTGCAAATGCGGCGAATGTTGCCCGAATCTGTGCTCGAAGAAGTGGGCGGATTGGATCAGGCGGCGATTGCACAAGTCCGCGAAGAAGCATGGCCTGATGTGCGCGATGCCGATGAATTACATGATGTGTTACACACGCTGGTGGCGCTTCCAGAAGAATTCATATGGGGACAGCCGCCCCTGGCTGTCCAGTCGAGCGAAGCTCGACCCGCTCTTGCCCCCATAACCACTGCCGGGAGTGACTGGCGCAACCATTTCGAAAGGCTGGTGAATGAAGGGAGGGCGGGATCAGCTTCATTCAAGGAGCGGAGTTATTGGGTAGCAGCGGAGCGCGCGAAAAGTTTTTCAACTTTATTTCCTGGGACACGATTGGAACCAGCGTTGGCCGAGGTGGGGGAAACAGCTCCTTCTCGCGACGATGCTTTGTTAACTCTGGTTACAGGATGGATGTCGCATCTGGGGCCGGTCACGGCGACGCAACTCGGCGAGATTTTAGGAATTCCCGCGTCCGAAATGTTGGGCGCTCTTCTGCGCATGGAAGCGAGCGGGACGGTTCTGCGGGGAAATTTCAGTGGCGCTGCGAGGTCGGGCGCAGCGGTCCCGACACAAGAACATGAGATCGAATGGTGCGAGCGGCGCCTGCTGGCGCGAATCCACCGGCTTACCGTTGCGACATTACGCAAACAGATTGAGCCGGTGACCGCGGCGCAGTTCATGCAGTGGCTTCTACAGTGGCAACATCTTGCGCCAGGAACGCAAGTCCCCGGAGAACGCGGCACGCTCGAAGTACTCCGCCAACTGCAGGGCTTTGAAATTCCTGCGAATGCGTGGGAGAGGCAAGTGCTCGCGCGCCGCATCGTCGACTACGATCCCAAGTGGCTGGATCAGCTTTGTCTCACCGGGGCAGTTGGGTGGGGAAGACTATCGCCCCATCCGGCAACACTCGATTCCGCGAACCCCGCGGGCAGTGCTGAGCTTGAACCGGGTGCCCCGGCTCCAAGACAGCGCCGTGTGATTCCCACCAGCGTTGCGCCCATCACCTTTTTCGTTCGGGAAGATGCCGATTGGATGACGCCGCGGCATCCCGGCGCGCAACCAGGCACAAACAGCGGTCTGGGCCACGGAGCGCAATTGGTGCTTGATTTTCTGCGTCAGCGAGGCGCGTCTTTCTTTGCCGACATCGTTCGCGGCACGGGAAAACTGAAAGCGGAAATCGAGACCGCCCTCTGGGAACTGGTGGCTGCGGGTCTGGTGACCGCCGATGGCTTCGACAATTTGCGGTCTCTGATTGATCCCAAGCGGCGCGCAGGCCAAGGCGCCGGACGCACAATGCGTCCTCGGCACAATGCCGGACGCTGGGCCCTCCTGCATGCCGACGAAGTAGTCGAGCGGCCGCGCGCCGTCGAGGCAGCTTGCTGGATGCTCTTGCGCCGCTACGGAATCGTGATTCGCGATGTCCTGGCCCGCGAAGCGAATCTTCCGCCGTGGCGCGAACTTCTGATGGCCCTCCGTCGGCTGGAAGATCGCGGCGAGATTCGCGGTGGCCGTTTTGTCGATGGATTTCTCGGCGAGCAATTTGCTTTGCCAGTCGCAGTGGAGTCGGTGCGGGCGATGCGGAAGCTCGACTCAGCGCAAGGAACGATTACGCTATCGGCTGCCGATCCGCTGAACCTGGTTGGAATTCTGGTTCCCGGCGATCGCGTTCCCGCGATCTCGGGTAACAGCGTCACTTATCATGAGGGCGCGGCAGTCTCCGTGCCCGTGCTCTCCTCTTCACCCTCAGCAGCCCTAGCCGGATAAATACTCCGGCCCAAAAAATCAGGGATCCGATGAGGGGGCCCCTCGGATCCCTGATTGCGCAGCTCAGCAATAACTGTTTTCAAAAAGCGCTTCCCCCATCGCTTTTTGCTAAGCCGTGGCGCACTTCATTCCTTGCAAGTCATCTGCCAGTCGCTAAAGTTCGCGATAAAAGCCTGTTCCCCCTACAACCTAATGGAAGCAAGTACCTTAGCTAGACTGCATGCGTATGCGCGCCTCCGGCCAATCCAGGCTCTCTATCCGATCAGATAGCGATCCTATCTGTTCGGATATTGGAACGGACTGACTTCAAACACGAATTTAGGTCAAAAGTGTGATAAGAAGGGGACGAGGTGAGTAAGCTTGCATCCCAGACTCCTCGCGCTTTCCGGCCCTTTGAAGGATTCCACCATCCCGCTTGCCGAGGGCGAAGTTAGCATCGGGCGAGACGCTTCGAACGGCATCGCGGTAATCGACCCGTCCGTATCGCGGAAGCATTGCGCGCTCTTGGGCCGGGATGGAAAGTTCCAGGTGCGGGATTTGGACAGCCGCAATGGAACCCTCGTCAACGGCATTATCGTCCAGGAACAATGGCTGCAACATGGGGATGCGATTGCCGCCGGAGATTCTTCTTTTCTATTTTTGCTGGAAGACAACGATGTCCCCGCCCCCGGTCGTGTGGAGTTTGAGGACAGTCAGCGCACGGCCGAAACCACAGTAATTGATCCCAAAGACGTCGTTTATCTGCAGCCGGATCGGTTACTGCGCGAGTTGCCCGCCACTTCGCACCTGGCTCGAAACCTGAACGCCTTGCTGAAGATCAGCCGCATCGTCCACGCCATTCGCGATCTTGACGGCCTCCAAGGACAATTATTGGACCTGATTTTTGAAGTGGTACCCGCCGGGCGGGGTGCTATTTTGCTGGCCGACCGCGAAGGCCATCAATTCAATTCTCTGTTTGCGCGCACGCGCCAGACGGCGCAGGCGCAACTGGTAAATGTGAGTCGTACCGTGGCACGTCAGGTGCTGGAGCAGGGGATCGCGATTTTGGGTACAGATGTTCCCAGCAGCGGCGATCTGCGCGCAGTAGAAAGCCTGGTGGCCGAGCAGGTTCGCTCGCTGCTTTGTGTGCCCCTGACCGTGTTTCAGAGGGTCATCGGTTGCATCTATCTCGACAGCAATACCCTTGGCAGCCGGCTCAACGAAGAGCATCTTCAACTGGTGACCGCAATCGCGGGCATATCCGCGATGGCGCTGGAGAATGCGCGCCGTCTGCAGTGGCTGGAACAAGAAAACGAGCGGCTGACAATCGAGGTGACTCAGGAACGGAGCCTCGTAGGTGAAGGCGCGCAAATGAAGCAGATTTATCAGTTTCTGAAGCGCGTGGCCCCGACTGACTCAACCGTGTTGATCGAGGGCGAGAGTGGAACTGGCAAAGAACTCGCAGCGCGAGCCTTGCACCGCAACAGCCCGCGGGCCGAGAAGCCGTTTGTCGCCATTAATTGCGCTGCGATTCCGGAAACGCTTCTGGAGAGCGATCTTTTCGGCCACGAACGTGGCGCCTTCACCGGTGCGTCCGGACTGAAGAAGGGCAGGCTGGAAGTTGCCGACTCCGGCATTGTTTTTCTCGACGAGGTAGGCGAACTCGCTCCCGCCCTCCAGGTCAAACTTTTGCGGGTGTTGCAGGAACGCGAGTTCGAACGGGTGGGCGGCACTCATCCCATCAAGGTGGATATTCGGCTCATTGCCGCCACCAACTGCAATCTCGAGCAGGCGGTCCGCGACGGAACATTTCGGAAAGATCTCTATTACCGCTTGGCTGTGTTGAAGGTGACCATGCCCACGCTGCGCGAGCGGCGGGACGATATTCCCATGCTGGCGCGACACTTTGTGCAGAAGCACGCCAAGCGCTGCAAAGTGAAGCCCCGGCCGATTTCCCGCGAAGCCTTATCCTGCCTGGTGAATTACGATTGGCCCGGTAATGTGCGGGAACTGGAAAATGCCATCGAGCGCGCGCTGGTGTTGGGATCCTCCGACATGATTCTGCCGGAGGATCTGCCGGAATCGCTGCTGGAGCGCACTCCTCCGCCAGAAATGACGGAGGCGAAATATCATGCCGCGGTGAAAGAACTGAAGAAGCAACTCATTCGCGATGCTGTCGAGCAAACTCAGGGCAGCTACGCCGATGCGGCCCGAATCCTCGGCGTGCATCCCAATTACCTCCACCGCCTGATTCGCAATCTGGAGTTGAAGGAATCCTTAAAGGATGCCTTAAGTGATATTCCTGCCAGAGGACTGAGAGGCCTCTCCGGCGGGAACGCATAAGACAGGAAGCTGTTAGCAATTGGCGGTTCGCAATTCGCAACATCGCGCAGCTTGAATTCGAATTGCTAGTTGCTGCTCGCCACCGACGGCAATCGCAACTGCAACAGCCGCGCCGGATCAAGATACGTTCCCTGCCACCGCACTGCGACGTGGAGATGCGGGCCCGTGGCCCGGCCCGTGCCACCGCTCAGTGCAATTTCTTGCCCGCGTTTCACCTGTTCTCCTTCCTTTACTTTGAACTCGGAGAGATGCAAGTAAAGCGTCAGCAGCCCTTGGCCGTGATCCAATACCACAAAGCCGCCTTCGAAATAAAGTGGACGTGCCAGAAGAACCGTGCCGTCATTCATCGCCGCCACCGGCGTCCCACTCGGCACGCGGAAATCCAGGCCCTGATGGGGACTTGAGGTCTTGCCATTAAAAATTCGCACCGAACCAAAAACGTCAGAGATCGAAGCTTCTACCGGTGCGGTAAATTGCCCCGACCATTCGCGCCCCGCGGTTACCCGGTTCAAGTAATCTTTCTTAACTTCCTGACCTTCCTGGATTTGCTTCACTTGTTCAGGAGTGGGCTCGGTGAACTTACCCTCCACACTAAGCTTGACTGCGATCTTCGGATACTTGGCGCGGGTAACTGCGAACTTGCGGCTGAAAGAGATTTTTGTGCTCGAACTCTTTCCCGCTTTCGTTTCTCCAGTGAGATCGAGCGCGTAAGTACCGGGAGCCGTTTCCAGGCTGACGCCAGCCAACGCGAACCAGTTCTTGCTGTTCGCATCGAAGCTAAAAATGATTTCATGCCCGAGCCAACTCCCGCTTAGCGATTGCATCCTCTGCGGTGGTTTGATCTGAAAAAGCACGGGACCTCCGTTGACCAGACGGGTAGGCTGGGCATGAACGTTCCAATTCGCCGCAGACGCAGGTTGGACGGTACAGAGCAATGACCAGATCAACAGTGGTAAAAGCGGAGCAGTGCGTGAGAAAGGAAGAGCGGTCAGAAGCCGGTTCACTCTACTAGCCTAGCATTCCTCCGTCCAGCGCTCGGCTATAATCCGCGGATGTGTACCGGAGTATTTACCACGCTGGCCGCCGCCTTTCTCATTGTCATCAGCACGGCGCCGTCGGGTCATCAAATTGTTCTGCATGCCGACCGTATCGTGGTACTGAAGAAAGAGCGGAAGCTCGAACTCCTTAGCCATGGCAAGGTTATCAAAATCTACAAGGTCGCCCTCGGAGGCGATCCCGTAGGGCCTAAAACCAGACAAGGAGATCACAAGACGCCCGAAGGCACATACGTATTGGATTTCCGCAACTCCGATGGCAAATTCTACAAGGCGATACACATCTCGTATCCGAGCCAGCACGACCGCGCACTTGCGCGCCACAATGGCTTCTCGCCGGGAGGAGATGTTTTCGTTCATGGGTTGCCCAACGGCTATGGCGCAATCGGCGCCGCCCACCGCCTAAAGGACTGGACAGACGGCTGCATCGCCGTGACGAATGAGGAAATTGATGAGATCTGGAAGGCCGTGCCCGACGGAACTGAGATCGAGATAAAGCCGTAACAGGGATGAATTTGGTGGACCTGGTCGGGATCGAACCGACGACCTCTTCCATGCCATGGAAGCGCGCTCCCAGCTGCGCCACAGGCCCACGTTGAAGCAAAAAAGCCGAGCCCGAAGCTTCCGGGATCGCGGGAAAGTGCCGAATCCGTGCTTCATCATTTTCGCCCACATCTCTGGGATAGTCAACGCGCGCTCGGCTAAACCACAAAGACACGAGGCCCAACAAGAAAATCCTACGGCCGATTTACCTTCGTGAAACTTCGTGTCCTTCGTGGTTCATGAATTCCGACCTCTATCCTTATTCTCCTATTTCCCTCCACAGCCATCTTCTGCCATAATTGTTCGTGCACCCCACCTGCACCAATTTTCAATCACAATTTAAAGCGAGGAAGAGATGCCAGCGAAGTACATCTTTGTGACGGGCGGAGTTGTGTCTTCTTTGGGCAAGGGACTGGCCGCTGCCTCCATCGGTTGCCTGCTGGAGAGCCGCGGATTGAAAGTGAACCTGATGAAGTTCGACCCCTATCTCAACGTCGATCCCGGAACCATGTCGCCGTTTCAGCATGGCGAAGTCTTCGTTACCGACGACGGCGCCGAGACTGACCTCGACCTCGGCCACTATGAGCGCTTCACTCATGCCAAACTTTCTCGCGACAATAACTGGACCACCGGCCGTCTCTACGAACAGATCATCGCCAAAGAACGCCGCGGCGATTATCTCGGAAAAACCGTGCAGGTAATTCCTCACGTTACAAACGAAATTAAAGCTGCCATGAAAAAAGTGGCACAGGACGTGGATGTGGCCATCGTCGAAATTGGCGGAACGGTAGGCGACATCGAATCGCTACCTTTCATGGAAGCGATCCGCCAGATGCGCCAGGAACTGGGCCGCGAGGACACACTCTTCGTCCACGTCACTCTGGTGCCCTTCATTGCCGCCGCACAAGAGCTAAAAACCAAGCCCACGCAGCACTCGGTGAAGGAACTGCTGAGCATCGGAATCCAGCCCGACATTCTGCTGTGTCGCACCGATCGTTTTCTCGCGAAAGACCTCAAGTCAAAAATCGCGCTCTTCTGCAACGTTCAGGAAGAAGCGGTGATTACGGCTAAGGACGTCGCTTCCGTATACGAAGTGCCGCTGGTATTCGCCAACGAAGGCGTAGATACCCTGGTGCTGAAATATCTTCGCATGGAGGCGAAGGACCGCGATCTTTCGAAGTGGGAAGATATTGTGCACCGCGTGTACAACCCGAAAGACACGGTGACAATCGGCATCGTAGGCAAGTATGTCGAATATGAGGACTCCTACAAATCGCTAAAGGAAGCGTTGATTCACGGAGCGCTGGCCCACAACCTGAAACTTCAATTGAACTGGATTGAAGCCGAAGGCTTGGAAACCGGCGATGAAAGCTACAAAGCGCAGCTCGAGGGGTACGACGGACTTCTCGTTCCCGGCGGATTTGGGAAGCGCGGCATCGAAGGCATGCTCATTGCGATTCGTTATGCTCGCGAGAATAAGGTCCCCTACTTCGGGATTTGTCTTGGCATGCAGACCGCGTGTGTTGAATTTGCACGCAACGTGGTCGGACTTGCCGACGCCAATTCGAGTGAGTTCGATCAAGCTACCCCGCATCGCGTGATCTACAAATTGCGCGAGTTGCGTGGAGTAGAGGAACTTGGCGGCACCATGCGTCTTGGCGCGTGGACCTGCAAGATCGAACCAAACACGTTGGCGCACAAAATTTATGGCAAGCTGGAAATCAGCGAACGCCACCGCCATCGTTACGAATTCAATCGCGAGTATGAGGAGCCGATGATCGCGGCGGGGCTGCGCATCTCCGGTTCAACCCCCGACGGCACTTACGTAGAGATGGTGGAACTGCCGGACCATCCGCATTTCATCGGATGCCAATTTCATCCTGAATTCAAATCGAAGCCGCTCGAGCCGCATCCACTGTTTAGCACGTTCATTGCTGCCGCGTATAAGCACGGCTCGGAGCGGCGTGCCGAAAAAGAAGTTGCCGCGGTAGAAATGTTTCATCGTCCGGAAAAAGTCTCTAGACGGTAGACAGGAATTTACCGCCGAGGTCGCCGAGCACGCCAATAAGCAAAGCGAACCTGGTTACCTGATTTACCTCGGCGCTCTCTGCGTACTCGGCGGTAAAGAGTTCTGATTTGATCTCTTCCTTCCAAGTCGGCGATGTCCACATTGGCTCGGGAAATCTTTTTCTCATTGCCGGCCCTTGCGTCATTGAGAGCGAAGAGCACGCCATTCGCATGGCCGAAATTATTAAAGGCGTGACGCGGGCTCTCGGTTTTCCTTTCGTCTTCAAAGCCAGCTATGACAAAGCCAACCGCACTTCGATTCGCAGCTTTCGTGGCCCCGGCGTGAAGGAAGGTTTGCGCATTCTAAAAAAAATTAAAAGCGAATTGCAGATTCCGGTTCTAACCGACGTTCATGAAGTGAGTGACGTATCGAAGGTCGCAGAAGTCGTCGACATACTGCAGATTCCTGCATTCCTGTGCCGCCAAACCGATCTGGTGGTCGCAGCTGCGCTCAGCGGCCGCGCCGTGAACATCAAGAAAGGGCAATTCGTTTCGCCCTGGGACATGCGGCACGCCGTGGAAAAATGCCGCGAGGCAGGCAACACGCAGATTTTCCTCACGGAGCGAGGTACGAGTTTCGGCTACAACAACCTGGTTGTCGATATGCGCTCGCTTTCCATCATGCGCAAGTTCGCGCCCGTCGTATTTGACGCGACGCATTCCGTGCAACTGCCTTCTGCACAAGCCGAAGACCGTGGTCCTGCGGTCAGTGGAGGCCAACCCGAGTTCATCCCAGTTTTAGCGCGAGCGGCGGTCGCTGCCGATGTGGATGGCGTTTTTCTGGAAGTCCACGACAATCCGAAGATCGCGAAATCCGATGGAGCCAATGCTCTGGAATCCACTAAGCTGCGCGAAGTACTGAAGGAGCTGCTCGCGGTCCGTCAAGCTCTTGATGTGGCGCGAGCCACACCATAAATTCATGCGTGCCGGTAGGAATTGAACTTCGTGTACTTTCGTGCCCTTCGTGGTGAATGACCTTGGTCTTTCGTTCTTCGTGGTAAATTTAAATTTCCGCATGAAAGAGATCGCCAACGCCGCTTTGAATGTTGCCACGACGCGAGGCGCAAGCTACGCCGATGCCCGCATCGTGAACCACAGAAGCCGGGCGCTCACGACAAAGAATGGCAAAGTCGGCAGCGCCTCTGACTCCGAATCCACTGGCCTAAGCGTCCGCGTACTCGCCGATGGAGCGTGGGGCTTCGCAGCATCCGAAGATTTGTCGCGTTCCGGCGTTGAGGCCACGGCTGCCCGCGCCGTCGAGATCGCCCGCGCTTCGGCCCAGGTGAAGCAAGAGGATGTCCGCCTCGCTCCCGAAAAGCCAGTAACCGCCGAATGGACCACGCCCCACTTGATCGACCCGTTCTCGATTTCCGTGGAACAAAACATCGCGCTCTTGTTGAATATTGACTCGGAACTGACCGCTGTTTCCGGGATCACTTTGGCCGAGAGTAATTTGAACTTCAATCGTGAAGAGCAATGGTTCCTGTCGTCGGAGGGAGCCAACATTCATCAGACCAAGTATTCCTCAGGCGCGGGCTATGCTGCGTATGCGTTCGCCGGCAATGAAATTCAGAAACGGTCGTATCCTAATTCTTTCGGCGGACAGTGGCAGAACAAGGGATACGAATTGATTGATGAGTTAAACCTCGTCGAGAATGCCCTCCGAATCGCAGAAGAAGCCGTGGCTCTGCATCACGCCGACCAATGTCCCGAAGGCATGTTCGACATCATTCTCGATAGCTCTCAGCTCGGGTTGCAGATCCACGAATCCATCGGGCATCCCATCGAACTTGATCGCGTGCTGGGCATGGAAGCGAACTTCGCCGGCACCTCTTTCCTCACGCTCGATAAGCTGCGCACTCTCCGTTACGGCAGCGAGATGGTGAACGTTGTCGCCGACGCTCGCCAGGAGCATGGGGCCGGCCTCGGAACTTTCGCCTTCGACGACGAAGGCGTTCCCGCGCAGTGCACACCGATCATCACTGACGGATTATTTACCGGATATCTCAGCTCCCGCGAGACGGCGCACACGATCGGCGAGAACCGTTCAGGTGGAACACTGCGCGCCGAAGGTTGGAATCGTCTGCCGATGATTCGCATGACCAACATCAGCCTGTTGCCCGGCACGAAGCCGCTGAGCCTCGAGCAACTGATCGCCTCCACCGACCACGGCATTCTGATGCAGACCAATCGCTCCTGGTCGATCGACGACAAGCGCTACAACTTTCAATTCGGCTGCGAGATCGGCTGGGAGATTAAGCACGGCAAGCGCGTGCGCATGCTGAAGAATCCATCGTATTCCGGTATCACCACCGAGTTCTGGAATTCGCTCGATGCCATCTGTTCCCGCGACGAATGGACTCTCTGGGGCACGCCGAATTGCGGCAAAGGCCAACCGCAACAAGTAATGGGCACGGGCCACGGCGCATCACCATCGCGCTTTCGCGGGATTAAGGCTGGGAGCGCTTACAAAGGCGCGTGAGCTTCGATGTCGAGCGGCATTGCGAATGTCGAAAACGCAGGAAGCGATTGGGAGCGCAATCTTTGAGGACTACAAGGATCATATTGTGCGGAGCGCTCCTGGTTCTCGCTGCAGCTTGTACAGCGCGGGATCGTCGACTGTCGACAGGGGATTCGACGCCGCCTGCGGTTCTAGAAATTCACCTGAGCGATCTGGGATACCAACCTGCTCCAGAAACTAACTATCCGGGAAATGGAATTCCACGCGACCTGACCATTCTTAATGATGATTACAAGCAGAGGCTTACTTTCATTGATGACAAAATGTTCGTTGCGTACCAGAGCCATTACCCGCCTCAGATCGAGCAGGGCGGCTCGTCGCAGCGGCGAAGCATGGAAGCGTTCTTTGTAAGTGCTCAAACTGGTGCACTGATTTCTCGAAAAAGCTGGCCGACGGTCCAACGTCGCTGGCTGAACGAGCGATGGGATACTCAGGCCAGGATTATGGCTGTGCAGGGAGGATTTCTGGTTCACGCGTCCGACTCGTTATCACTGTATTCCGCAGAAATAGAACCAAAGGGAAAGCTCGTACTTGAAGGCGGACCACGATGGGCGGTCACAGTTGCGCCCCTGGGCCGCACGATTCATCTGCAACGTATTCAGGACGATAATCGGGCGGAGGGCGAATGGTTTGATTCCGATACTCTCGCGAAACTCAGCACCCAGCATGAAACAGCCGGAGTTACTTCGGCTTCAGATCATGCCGTCGTAAACAAGCTCACCCATTGCGTCCAGTTGGAAACTGTCGGCGAGACGCCTCGTAGCCTCAATTGCGCCGACCAGCCTCATTTAGGCCTACCGCTATTTCTCAGCGACTCTGAAGTTCTGTCGGTTTACGGTAAAGGATTCGCAGTTTTCTCTACTAGTGGCGAGAAGCAATGGAGCCGTGAAGCGCCAGATGCTCGCCCAGTTGCCAATCACAAGAGGTCACTGAATGGAAATCGATTCGCGATATTGATACGAGGCCCGATCATCTTCGATCGCGTCGATCTTGCGGAGGAACAGTCGGCAATACTCGTTTACGATGTATCCGCCCGAACCCAAGTATTTCACTTGACCCTAAGTCACGTTGCTGGACACATTGATTTCGACCTCTCCCCCGATGGAAGCGCGGCAGCAGTGCTCGTCGGGGAAACCGTGCGTCTGTATAAGATTCCGTCATCGTAGGTACTGAATGCTGACCCAGAACCAAGCCGGCGAAATCTTCGATCGCATCAAGAAACTCTCGTCAGCCGACGAAGTTGAAGTTCTTTTCTCCGGCGCGAATCTCGCGCTCACGCGTTTCGCCAACAACACAATTCATCAAAATGTAGCGGACGAAAATCATGTTGTCTCGGTACGCACCGTCTTTGCTGGGCGGACCGCTCGCGCTACCACCAACAAGTTCGACAACGATAGTCTGCGGCGAGTGGTTGCCTCCTCGGAAGCCTTGGCGAAAGTACAACATCCTGATCCCGATCTTTTACCCATGCCCGATTCGCGCGAAGCCGATGCAGGCGCGGCTTCTAGCTCAACGGCCACACAGCTGCCATCGCGCTACTTCGCCCACACAGCCGCCATCACACCCCAGCTTCGCGCCGATGGCGTAAAGAAGATTGTCAGTGTCGCGAAGAAGCACAAGCTCACAACGGCGGGAATTTTCTCAAGCTCTGAATCGGTGGAAGGCATTTTTAATTCACGCGGCCTCAGCCGCTGGCATACGCAAACTTTGGCGGAAGTCTCCGTCACCATGCTGGCTGCCGATTCTTCCGGATGGCAAAAAGCAAACTCGCCCGACGTGACAAATCTTGATCCACTCCACCTGGCCGAAATTGCGGCTAAGAAAGCAATCGACTCGGCGAAGCCGGCTGAAATTCCGGCAGGGAAGTACACGGTCATTCTCGAGCCCTCCGCCGTGCTCGACCTCGTTGGCTTCATGTTTTGGGATTACTCCGGCATGGCGATCCTCGACCAGCGTTCGTTCCTCACCGGTCGAATCGGCAGTAAACTATTCGGCGATAACATCACAATCTGGGATGACGTCACGCATCCTCTGCAGAGCGGGTCTCCATTCGACGGCGAAGGCATGCGGAGGCAACGGTTGCCGCTCGTCGAAAATGGAGTCGTCAAACGTGTGGTCTATGCTCGCGCCACCGCCAAGCGCATGCAGCACTCGGAATACAAAGATAAAGTCGGTCCGATCGCGGCGACTGGCCACGGATTCGCCTTGCCCAACGAAATCGGCGAGATGCCGCTCAACATCGTCTTCGCTACTCCGTCAGATCCGCAGACCGTGGCACAGATGATCGCCTCCACGGAACGCGGCGTCTTGGTCACGCGTCTCTGGTACATCCGCGAAGTCGATCCCTACGAAAAAATCGTCACCGGCATGACCCGCGACGGTACCTTTCTTGTGGAAAACGGAGAAGTGCGGCAAGGCGTGCGCAATTTCCGTTTCAACCAAAGTTTGATCCAGATGCTATCGAGCGTCGACGCCCTGAGTGCGCCTCTCCGTTCCTGTGGCGAAGAATCGTTTGATATGGTCGTACCTGCCATGAAAGTTCGCGATTTTAACTTCACGGAAGTGACAAAATTCTGAGCTGCCGCCAAAATCAGAAAGTCGCGCAACAGTACGATTGATTCGTTGTAATCCTCTCATCCTCAAGCAGTTAAAGCCCTATCGTTCCATGACTTCCGTAACTTTGCGACCCTGATTCCGGGGTGTACGCTGCCCATAAGTTCGTAAAAAATCTGCGCCAAGAATTTGTGGGAAATCCGGACGCTCAATACGCGCCCGGAAGGAAGGTCCGTCGGAACAGTGTCAGGCGAAGCGACAGAGCAGCAGTTGACGTCGGAAGCGCAGCAGCAGACTGCGATCAAGCACTACGCTGAAATGCAAAGTGCTCCGCGTTTTCCTTTGCATTTGCCTGTCGAGTTGAAATCGACAAGTGGGGCCTGTGCCGCGGAAACCCAAAACATCTCCGCTAACGGAGTTCTCTTCGCCATGGATCGCGATGTTCCGGTGGGTTCGCTGGTGGATTTCACCATCCTGCTTCCCGGCGATGTTGTCGGCTCCCGTTGCGACGTTCAGATTGATTGCCATGGCCGCGTGGTGCGCAGCTTTGAGGACAAAGGCCGCCGCGGCGTTGGCGTAGTGATTGACGAATACCATTTCGAGCGAGCATAAGGCAGAGCGAGCAAAGGAATCTGATGGCGAGCACGTTCAGCGTCGGCGAAAATCACGGAGTTCACGAAGATGGCGGATCGACTCCGTTAATCCGCGTGATCCTCGCCGATACGCAGGCTATCTTCCGCGCCGGCCTGCGGAAAATCTTCGCGCTGGAAGATGACATCCGTGTAGTGGGTCAAGCCGAGACGCTGCCTCAAACTCAATCTGCCGTAACAAAATTTTCCGCTGACGTCTTAATCTTTGAGTCGGCGCTGGCGCCGAATCCGGTGGAGGCGGTAACCGAACTCCTGCGCCAGGCGCCGCATCTGAAAATCGTCGTCGTTACTCCCGCATCGGATGAACAGCTCACACTTGATCTTTTCCGCCGCGGAGCGCACGGAATTTTATCCCGCGAAGTCGAACCTGAAGTGCTGGTCGACTGCCTGCGCAAAGTCGCCGTCGGAGAGCCCTGGCTCGAGAACCAGGCGGTTCATTGGGTCATGGAAGCCTTCCGCGGCCACAACCTGCGGCCCTCGGGAGCTCGCCCGAAAGTCCAGCTCACGCCCAAGGAAACACTGATCGTTTCCTGCGTTACCCAGGGCATGAAAAATAAAGAGATTGCGATTCGCGTGGGAACCACGGAACAGGTCGTAAAAAATTACCTGCGCAAAGTTTATGACAAACTCGGCGTTGCCGATCGTCTGGAACTCGCGCTCTATTGCCTGAGCCATCACGTTGTCGATGGCGTTAAACCGCCGCCTATGCCCGACACCGCGACTCGAATTGAGGGCACGTCCGCCCCCGTTGCAACGAACGGCGCCGCGGCCAGCGCCGCCGCAGGGGCGAGCAGTTCGAATACGCCGACTGCTTCAAAATCAATTGTGCCGGACTCGAGTGAACCAAACGATTTCTCCTAGTCGTTCTCTTCTAGCCGTTCTCTTCTAGCCGCTGATCACATGTTCCCTTCAGCCTGTCCGCGAAACAACCACTCTCCTGAGTTTCTGCACTTCTCTGATAGACTGCTGCTATCAGGACCGCATAGGATACCTCCGAGCGTCTGCCGGTTTTGAAGGGATTTTAGCGTAAAGCCTTGATTCGCCGGAGAGATGGCCGAGTGGCTGAAGGCGCACGCTTGGAAAGCGTGTTTACTCGAAAGGGTAACGTGGGTTCGAATCCCACTCTCTCCGCCAGTATCTTTTGTTTTGTTATACTTGACATGCTGTGATACCGTTGGTGATACCGAAATCGAGGTACACCCGGTGAACCGGCAAGTCAATCTCACCAAACGAGTGCGGACCAGAACGGTGTTCGCTACTGCCCCGTCGTTCTCTGCAGCCAATGGTCGGATCAGACCAGATTACGTCCTCGTCGATGGAAAACAGGAAGTCGCACCCCGAGGGTGCGTACTACCTGGAGTGGCGAAATGGGCATTCGCCGCGTTCGGGTGTCGGTAGGCAAGGACGTCGCCGAAGCCGCTGCGAAGAGACACCGTAAAGAGGCAGAACTCAACGCTATCAATAGCGGCGTCACCGTAGTTTCTCCGAACGCCCAGGACGGTCGCAGATCGCTTCCGACGACCATTGCGGACTACCTCGCTGAAATAAAGCTCACAAAGAAACCGAAGACCCATTCCGCATATTCAACGGCTCTCGAATATTTCCAGGAGAGCTGCCCGAAGTTCTGCCTGGAGGATCTCGATCGAAAAGATCTGCTGAAGTTCGCCGCATTCTTGCGGGACGACAAGGAGCAGTCCCAGCGGAGCTGCTGGAATAAATTTGCGAACGTGATGACGTTCCTGAAGGCGCAAGGAATTCGTGGGCTCGCGGGCAAAAATGACTGGCCGCGCTACACCGAAGAGGAACCGGAGGTTTACGAACAGGAAGAACTCGATGAGTTGTTCGCCGTTTGTGACGCGGAAGAACGGCTCTGGTATGAATTCTTTTTGATGACGGGCGAGCGCGAGCAGGAAGTGATGTATACCGAGTGGCGGGATATCAACCTCGTCGGATCAATCGTTCGCGTTACCCACAAGCCGGACAGGGGATGGACACCGAAGGCGTACAAGGAACGCGAGATTCCTATTCCTACGAGGCTCGTGAAGAATCTGAAAGCGTGGAAGGCGAAGGCAAACAAAAAGTGCAATCTGTTATTCCCTACGTCAGGATGCAACCCAAAGCTCAATTTCCTCGACAGCCTGAAAGCCGTGGCGGAACGTGCGGAGCTCGATCCAGAGAACTTCTGGCTCCACAAATTCCGAGCGACGTTCGCGACCCGGTGTCTCTGGGCAGGTGTCGATCTGCGCACGGTTCAGCAATGGCTCGGCCATTCCGACATGGAGAGCACAATGCGTTACCTTAAGCCATCACGCAGCCAGCACGTGCGTGAGAAGGTGAACGAGATTTTCGCTTAGTGTTGTCTTTCGCTCCATGCCGTGGGGATATTTTGTGCGACGATTTGTGTCCGAATTTTGATGCAGCGACGTTCGCCGCCTGGCTCCGGGGAAGGATGGTGCCCGTGCTGGTCCATACGGGTCCGTCTCCCGCAACATCCAGAAGACGTTGTAGCTCCGCCGACAGTGTGCAGGGCGTACTGGGGCTTCAACTTTCCAGGAATTCGGAGAGAGTGAATAATCCGGGCTTAGGCTTGGAGAGACGGGATCGAACCCGCCACCGACGGCTTGGGAAGCCGTGAGTCAACCACTGAGTCACTCCGCGCTTCCAGGTCGGCTAGCAATAGTACCGCAGCGGTCGTCGTCGCAGCCATGCATCCCTCGTTTCGCCGAACGCTGAAACAGGACAGTTGTGTCCAAGACGTGCTGTTCGGCAGAGACGCTTCTAGAAAATAGGTTAAGTTCCATTTCGCTGCTCGCCACCTGAGGGTTTTCGTGAAGACCAGGACCGTGAGGCTGGGAAATAGCAAACAACCGTCCGGTACTTTTGGGCAGGTCCATACGTAGACTCTGATAGCGGGAAAAACCGCTGTGCGCTGGTTAATGCCACTCTGGCCGTCGCCACGATTCGTATTCTGCCTGGGATCCATCCTGCTATTTCTAAGGTTCCGATGATTGAGCGTCGAGAGTTGAACACCAGAGCACAAATCAATCTCAAAAGAAACCAATGACCCAAACGCGAATTCGCCTGACGCGGGCGGAGTTATACGAAAAGGTGTGGGCGACACCGGTGCGGACGCTTGCCAAGGAATTCGGCATGTCCGACGTCGGTCTGGCAAAAATTTGTCGTAAGCACGATATTCCCGTTCCTCCACTTGGATACTGGCGCAAAACAGAGACAGGTCACAAGGCTGTTCCGCCTCCGTTGCCTCCTGCCAAGAACGGCCCTGAAACTCTGGACATTTATGTGCGAGAACGTCTAACGCCTGAACTGGCAAGGTTGGCCGCGGAACCGGCACCCGAAATAGCGATCCCTCCGGAACTTTCCCACGCGCTCGTAGTGAGAACGGAAAAGCTGCTGGCACAAGGAAAAGAGACCGACAAGAAACTGATCGTGCCCAAGAACGGAGTTTTGCCGCATCTTCTCGTTTCGCGGGAGCAGATGCCTCGTGCCTTGCGGATCATGAACGCACTTTTTCTGGCACTTGAAGAAAGAGGTCAATCAGCCTCGTGGTCAAAGGAGGAAGAGGCGGCCTTGACGTTGGCTGTAGACGGGGAGACGGTCAGGTTTTGCGTGCTGGAGGTCACAGAAAGCGTGCTCCACGTCCTAACCCCTGATGAACAAAAGCATCCCTGGATGGCTCACAAATGGGATTACAAGCTCACGGGCAAGTTGCAGTTTCGTGTGGACAACCTTCCCTATTCCGCAGGAGTACGGGGAACATGGTCGGACGGAAAATGTCAGCGATTGGAGAAATGTATTGGAGACTTCATCATTGGCCTCAGAGTGGCGGCTGCAGCGATCAAGAAGAACCGGCAAGAGACCGAGGAACGGGAGCGGCGGTGGGAAGAAGAGCGGAAACAGAAAGAAGAGCAAAGACAGAAGGCGGCAGAGCATAAACGAAAGGCCGAGTTCGTTACTGAGCTCATGCGGAATCGGGAAGAAGCCGAGAACGTGCGAACGTTCGTGAAGGCGCTAGCAGAGTGCGCGGGCAAGCTGGAATTGTCCTCTGAGGAGAAGGGTAACATCCAGCAGGTTGTGGACTGGACAACCAAATATGCCGATTTTCTTGATCCACTGTCCGATCTGCCAGATTCCATCGCCGAGTTTGTTCATCCGGAACGGAGATACCCATGGCTGAATGGATGACGATTGCCACAATGCTCGGCTCAACTGCTTGGTACGCGATAAGACTGCATACGCATCACGCTGTGCAGACTTGCTGCGTAGCCGGAGGCGAGAAAGCAACGGGAAGCAACATGACATTCCTACTTGCCTTGTTGCTTCTCAAGTGTTGGAGCCAAGAGCTTGATCTCCAGTTGGAGGATCTATGAAGAACCTCGAAGATGCCCAGCGAGAGATGCGGGAACGCAATGCCCGGAAAAGACGGGAAGAGGGTCTTGTTCAGCCTGAAATTGCCGCTGCGGATGACAGTCCCGAAGTGGTTCGGCTGAAGCGGGAGATTTCAGCGTTGAAGGAGCAAGTGATAGCCCTGCAGATGGAGAACAATCGACTTCGAGAGCAAAAGACAGTCGTTGTCGAGCGACCTCCTGGGCAAGACAAACCGTACGGGGATTCTGTTAAGGAACAACAGCACAACTTCCTTAAATACAGCAATGTGCGGAGATACTAGGTTCATGCATCTTTCATATGTGAAGGGCACCCTATAGGGAATCATCGTTTATGCCGCGAAAGTGCCTTGACGTTAACCTGCGGCTGTTAGGTTGACTCCGAATCCGTCGGTTAGGGGCACGTAAAGAGGCATATCGTGACGAAGACGAGGCTAAGAGATGCGGCGAGGGCTAGACGGGAAGACTCATGAAGAAGAGAGACGGTTCCTGCTAGCCTCGGGCGCGGCGTGCTCGGCACCGGTGACGCTGTGCTGTTCAAGGTCGCGACCGCGGGATTGCCCTTTTCCAGCCCAAGACTCGGGTGGACCGCGACAATTTCACTTGCTTTGGTGGCAGGCGCTGGGGCGCATATTTGCGGAGGAACATTCGCCGCTGCCCGTCATCCCGAGAATTAGCGTATGAGCAACGTCGCGGGTATGTAGGTTGAGGAAGTAGGGCGTGCTGTTGTCGGTTTCGACGACTGCCAGGTACTCTGTGCCGAGATGCGCGTTTGTCTTTTCACCGGGAAGAATCGTGAATAGAAAAGACAGGTCGGCGTAATTCGTGTTCAGCAGATACAACTTGCGAAGGTTCAGCGCATAGTTGCCAGGCATGGTAGCGAAATACGCGTTCAGCTGGTTGTAGGTTTCCGCAAACAGATTGCCGTCCGCGTTGGTGAAGACGCCAGTAAACTCGGCCACGAGCTGATCGAGTTCCGTTCGTAACTGGCCGTACAGCACAATCGTGAGCGAGAAATCTCCCAGCGATTGACCGTCACCGAGAGCGCGAAGGCAATCCCCAAGATTCTCAATGTCGGCCTGTTTGGACTCGTCCACCAGCACGTCGCGCGGGTTCGTCTTGGTGGTGTCGTTGGCCATCTGCGAGACGAATCCCGTCTTTGACATATTGAAGTGGCGGCGGCGCTTGTTCACTTCTTTGCGGGCCTTGTCCGCGGGGATCGGCGTCCACTCCGTGACCACGTAGAAGTTGGCCGGAATCTTCAGCAATGCGTCGAGCACCAGGGGACGTGTCTCTGTGATGGCCTCTTTCATCGTCAGCACGCGGACGGTGTGATCGCCCACACGCAAATGATCGCGTTCCGCTTCGATGTCGGAGTTGACTACTTGATAGTCGAGAAACTGCGTGGACTGTGGCCGGCCGGCAATACGCCGGTCGTCGTAGTTCAGCAAGCGGCGGAAAAACCTGAATTGTGCCGGCTGATCCAAGATCTCAATTTGCATGAAGTCCGCGAGTTGCCGAGCGAATGCCTGCACGTGCTGGTCGAGTCGTTGAAGATCGCGCGCGATATGCGTTCGCAACAACTTCTTCATGCTGTCGTTAGTGAACTGCGACTTCAGTTCGGCAATCGCGCCCTCTGGATCGCGCAAGAGGCGAGCTAGCGCTGTGCCGACGCCGGTCTTTGCTCGGGCGCCTTCGAGCAGGATGCAGTAGAAGATTTCGACCTGATAGAGATGTTCCCGCTTCGCTTCGAAGAATTTTCGCCGCTGGTCGATCGCTGCTTCTACTATCGGGTCTTCATATTTTGCGAACGGTATGTCGGGGCAGTTCGATTTGAAGAGGTACTGGTAAACATGGAAGCCTGGGCCAAACGCTTTGAGCGCTGCTTCCAAACGCTTCACTGCGTACTCCTGTTCCGAGCGGTCGAGACTTTCATAGTCGACACCGGGAATGCTGAGAACCATTCCTAGATCGCCGCTTTTGGTCAGGAACGCCGTCTCATTCCAGAAACCGTAGAGGTTGATGTGGTCATTGAGTGCCGCACTCTCTTTCCACTGCTTGATGACCTTGTCGAGGCGCAGCATCACACTACCTCCACGCGCGGAACTTGCTGCTTCGCGGCGTCATAGCGCAGCTTGTATCGTTCGGACTTCGCCAGGATGCGGAGAAATGCCGGATCGCTGTTGGTTACCCAATGGCCGAAGGCAAAACCCCCAATAAATACGGCGATACCCGCGAGGATGGAATTGAAGAGATTGAAGGCTCCCACCGCTCCGACGCAGACGAAGTAGAAGAGTGTGCGCTCCACACCCACGTAAGTGAGCGGCTTGTGAAGGCTCTTGAAGACTCGATTTGTGCGATGTTTCTGGTGTGCTTTGTCGGGCATGAATCTCTCGTTTTAAACGCGGGATGAAGGTGGCGCTACACGCCCCAAAGCCAACTCAGGACGTTCACCGCGAGAACGGCAATTCCCGTTCCGGCCGCAACACCGGCGAGGGCCTTCTTTGCACCGGGTTCGCCGTGCGCGAAGCCGTAGCCGCCGATCACGATTGCAACGAGACTTGCAACCTTCGCAATGGTTCCGGTGAAAAGGCTTTGGATGGCGTTAAAGCCGGTGTCGAACGGTGAGCCCTGTGCCAGGGCGGCCACCGGCATCAGAAGAAGAATGGTGAGAAGAGCGGCGGTTGGACGCGCCAACTTCGACCGAAGACGCAGATGGATTTGGCGGATTAGATAAACTTGGGACCAACCTAGCATACGCACCTCCGGCAGCACCTCAAATCGTCTGCTTTTGGCGCAAAACTAACCCCACTCAATCACGATGTCCAATAATGTCTCGTTATAACGTTATTCCTAGTGGTTATAAGTGCGGGAAGTTAGAGTGATTCGGCTTGGTCAAGTTGGCATCGAGGCCAGGATGAGGAAGTCTTACTCATCTCGCAATTAAGGACATAGCCATCGTCGCTTCGGTAACCCTTCGGTTGCCGACAGAGCGTCCCAGGGTTTGGGCGATCAGCTACCATGGGTCTGAATAGCACAGGGAGACGGTGGGATTTACTAGCATTTCAAGGATTGTTTGGCGTTTTTGTCAAATGATTCTCTCTTTCGCAAGTCCCGGCATGTCAATAAGATCCGCATGGCGCGGCGGCTTGGTTACTGAGAATTTGAGGTGACGAGTCGGCGTGGAGGCGTTCGTTATAACCCGCAGGAATAACGTTATAACGAGGGGTTATTGGACACGACGGCAGGAACGGAGCAAGTTGGTTGACAAACAATGCCCAGCACGGACTTGGCCAGCCTACAACGGAAGTGGTCGTCTCCGAACCGGCCGTGCCCGAGTAATAGAGGACTAAAATGTCAACCCAGCCCAGTGTCATTGCTCGGCCGCGAGCTCCGCACCTGATTCGTGAAACGCCAATTAAGCCCGGATCAGACCCAGCACTGATCTCCCAGATCCTCCGTTCCTATCACCGTGCCCTCACAGCTCGTGAGATCGCCGGGATTCTCCATCTCCATCCGGTCACGGTTTACCGCAAGGCGAAGGCTCACGTCATCCCGTGCAGGTTCATCGGCAGCGCGGTCCGTTTCGATCCCGGCGTAGTCGCGCAGTGGTGGGAGTCTCACTCTTAATCCCAATTGTCTGTGATCGCGGCATCGCACACCGATCGATTGATAATCAGCAACCTCTTGGGCCTGCGCGAGCGCGTCAGATGCCTCCTGAAGCTCGCGGACGCACTCCACAAACGGCTCGGCGGGTATCTCGGACAACTTCTTCCGGTCACTGCGTGGAATCCGCAAGCACAGACCGACATGAAAAGTCAGAGCAAGGTCCATGTTCGGAAATTGTTCCTGCGAGTGACCGGCAATCTGGGCGTGAAATGACGAGAAGCGCGTTTATGTGAACTTATCTGAGGCGGCCCAATCTCGCCTTGTGTCGTTGCATAACCTGATGACTAGTTGTCTCAACGGGCTTTAGACTGACGGCTTCCGATCACCACGTTTCAAAGTGCGGGAGTAAGCCTCTCCCTGAAAAACACGGTGGACTAACTCATCAGCGCGACGGAGAAATCTCTTGAGCAACGGAGAAGTGTTCGACTTGTTATAGCCCATCATTAGGCCGATGGTCGGAACCTTGCCACGCAAGGGGCGAGCGACGACCGATGGGATCAGGGCATTTCGCGCATAGAGTGGAAGGAGTGTGAAACCGCCAGTGGATGCCACCAACGACATTCCGCCGGATAAGGTTTCGGCGTCGTAGTTCTGTTTCAGTCTGATCCCGGTCTTCGCCGCATAGTCATCGATCACAGACCTGAGAACGGGCGCGGCTCGTGCCGTGCTGATGAAACTCTCGCGTGCGAGATCCTGCGGCGGCACCGTCCTGTGCCGGGCTAGGCGGTGGCGAGTTGGCAGTATCGCAATCAGAGGCTCCTTACTCAGAAATCTAAAGGCCAGGCCTACGATGTGCACTTCGCGTCGCAGCAGGGCAACGTCGATCTTGCCTTGCATCAGCCCAACTGCCAGCTCCGGCGAGGACTTCGTCATCAGTGTAATCTCAACATCTGGCGCCTCCTCGCGCAAAATGCGCAGCGACTCTGACAGCCAGATTGCCTCCTGCCCCAGCAAAAAGCCAATGACAAAATTTGGCTTCTTCCCTGGCTGTTCCGTACCACGTGCCGCGTCGCAGGCCACTTCAATCTGCATCAACGCCAGACGCGCATGATCGAGAAATACCCGTCCGGCCGCAGTGAGCGCAACGCCGCGGGTCTTGCGCTCCAGCAGCTTTACACCGATCTCCAATTCGAGATCGCGAATCTGCCGGCTTAACGATGGCTGGGTGGTGTGCAGCCGCCGTTCGGCAGCATTCGTGAGGCTGCCCTCCTCGGCGACAGCAATGAAATAACGCAAATGACGAAGTTCCATCGCAATCATCCATGCTTTCAAGGCATATCTCTAGCACACAAAGTATTTGTTAACCAGCACGAATTGAGCACATCGTATACGGAGTGGGGCAAACCAATTGTTGTCCCAACTAAACTCAGGAGATTTTCTATGTCTTTACAACGCAAACCAACCATCGTGTTCTGCCACGGCATTTGGGCAGACGGCTCGTGCTTCAGCAAGGTCATCCCCGCATTGCAGGCGGATGGGCATGAGGTGATCGCAGTTCAATATAGTCTGGAATCGTTTGAAGAGGACGTGGCTATGGTGAAGCGGACGCTCAACCGTGTTGGCAGCCCCGTTCTCCTCGTCGGGCACTCCTACGGCGGCGCTACCATTACGGCCGCGGGCGTCGATGATCGCGTGGCCGGCCTGGTCTACATTGGAGCAGTCGCCCCAGATGTCGGCGAGACGGTACAGGACCAACTCAACAAGTATCCCTCGGATATCTTTTCTCGCGTGGAGGTCGTGGACGGGTACGCCTGGATGCTTCCGAACGGGACTGAGTTTTTCTGCGGAGACCTTTCCGAGCAAGAGCAGAAGCTCGTCTGGGCCACCCATTTTCCGCCTGTCGCCGACCTATTCCAGCAACAAAAAATCAAGAGCACACCATGGAAGTCGAAGCCAAGTTGGTACATTTTGTGCCTGCAAGACCACACGGTTCATCCCGATCTCCAACGGTGGGTCTCGAAACGCATGGGAGCGACCGTGGTAGAAGTGGAAAGCAGCCATGTTCCCATGCTCTCTAAGCCGGATGTAGTCATCGAAGTGATCCGAAAAGCCGCGGCGGCGGTTCAAAAGAACAAGGCAGCGTAGTGAGAGTCGCGAACCTCTCTATTCTCGACAGACCGCCGCGAGGCGGTCTGTTCTTTATAAAGCGGCACCCGATTTGTCAAGCGACTGGTATTGATAAGTCGGCTAGCTGGAGACAAAATCCTGGATGCTTGCGCGTTTATCGGGACTGATTGTGGTCTGCTTCGGTCGATTTTGGGTCCTTCAAGCGACGTCTGAGGTATTCGCCCGGATTAGCCCTGACAACTCGCTTGAACGCCTTACTGAATGCGGCGTCGGACTCGTAACCGACCAATCGAGCGACTTCTGGGAGCGTTTTGTCACACCGTTCAAGTAGCTGTATCCCCTTCTGCATCCGCCACTCGGTTACGTATTCCAGCGGCGTTTGTCCGAGTAGCTCTTTGAGTATTCTTTCAAGAAGTCGGCGGCGTTACTTTTCCCAGTGGCGTGACCGATGAGCACGATCTCATTCGCCCGAGTGATATCTTTCGCGATCTCCTCATAAAACCAATCCTCTTCGGGTACGGGTTCCCCATGGTAGTGAGCTTCCCTTCGATGGATCAGTTGATGACGGAAATGATGAGGATTGTAAGGCTGCACCTTGTGCTCGTCTGCCGGACGACTTCGACCGAAATCGTGATAAACATGGGCGGCGTGGTGGTCGATGACGGCAGCCGGGAAACTTCCTCCACGCCAAGATCATGAGTATGCGGCTTCTTGAAAAAGACGCTTTGGCCGTTGACGACGAACACAAATTCATCGTTGCCATGCGATTGGACCTCGCCCAGATGCTCGACCAGTTCGACGGCCTCGCTCCAGCTCAAGTTGTGGGAAGCCTGCGGTTGAGAAGATTCCGGTACAGTGATTCGAGGTGCTTACTCACGGTGTGTTCTCTCCTTCACAAACAATTCTAAGCTCGATCAACGTGCATCTCGAACGATCACCATTAAGCCACGGGCGACGGGATTAAAACGATTGGACCCTGGTATCGACGACATCTCATATCCAGCATCCACCACCTCAGTCGTGAAGACACTGCAGTTGGTACGAAAGTATGGGCAATACCCGCATCGTCCGACTAGTGCCCCGGCCTGCGATCGAATGCGACAAACCCTGAAGAAAAATGCAGTTTTCAGGCTGTTGGTTGGAGGGGCGTAACTTAGCCGGGTAAGGAGGAGCCTTGTGGATAGACCGTCGCCCACCATTCATTCCGCGGGAAGAGTGGGGCAGAAAGGTCGGCATAGTTGCGGACCAAGAAATCTACATTCTCGAATTATGGAAGGAAGACGAACAATGCCATTCATTCGTGTCAATTGTCCGGTTGGTGCGCTCACAGCTGACCAAAAAGCCAGACTTGCTCCGCTCTTGGTGAAAGCACTGATCCGTCAGGAGATCGATCCTGTGACCGAGATCGGCACAGCAGCCACGGGATTGTTTTTTAATGAAATTGAGGTGAGCAACTGTTTTGCTGGCGGCGTTCCTCTGACTGAACATCCAGAAAAAATGTTCTGGACGGTTGAAGCTTTCGTCGCGGCTTCGTTCTTCAGCCAGCCACGTCGCGACGAAATGCAGGTTGACATCGCGAAGGCGTTTGTTGACATCCTCGGTGACGACGGCACGGTGCTTGACCGAGAAGGCATCCGAATTGCACCCGCTTATTTGATGCGTCTCCACGTTGTAGTCGTCGAGATTCCGGAAGGCAGCTGGGGCGCCGGCGGTCAGACTATCGATACCGACAAGATCAGTAAGCTCATCGGCGCCACTCAAGGTCCAAAGCGCCTCGCGGAGGCACGAGAGAACGCGGTCCGGTTGAAAGCGGCGCGAGTTTCGTAGCCCCGCGACAACAGAGCGAACCGGCATCTGACAACTGGGCCTCCCTAATCGGCCGGGGAACGTTGTTGTTTTAACGGCGGGGCGTTGCTTCCACGAATCCTGCAGGAAGTCCCGAGGTTTTATGCTGCTCTATTTGAAGCAACTCATTGAATACCTCGCACGAGGTGTCGAATTTTGTGCTGCCCTGATTATCGCGATCGCGGCGCTTGAAGCGACTATCGGAGCATTCATCCTTTTTCTTAAACCACGGGCACCACCGCAACAGAAAAACGAGGTGCGTCTTACGCTGGGACGTTGGCTGGCGGTGGCACTTGAGTTTGAACTCGCCGCCGATATTCTCAACACGGCAGTGACTCCGACATGGAACGAAATCGGAAAGCTGGCAGCGATTGCTACCCTGAGGACCGCACTCAACTACTTCCTTCAGCGGGATATCGATCAGGAGTCGAAGGTCGCGCAGATTGGCGCTGCACGCACACCTCAGCTTGCAAGCGTAGACGTTGTTGGAAAGCGCTGAGCTACGACCAACTGGGCCCATCACAGCCGCTTTCATGAAGATCGTCGTGACGGGTGCTTTCGAGGCAATAGTAGCGGCCGAAGCAGTCGAGAAATTGAGCGAGAGCGAACCGAGGATCGTATTGAACCCATCCCCAGGCAAAATGGCGTCATTGTTGCACGCCCACTGGCCTGAATATCTGATGGAGGCCGGTGAACTAGCTGTGTACATGTTCTTTACTTGTGTAGTCGCGACTTCGCTGCGACACCCCGCATCGGCGGTCCCCCATTTTATCGTTGGGAATGAATCACGCCGGCTGATTATGGGGTTGGTGATGGGAGCAACGGCGACCGTGATCGTGATGTCGCCGTGGGGCCAACAATCCGGAGCGCATTTCAATCCGGCAATAACTTTCACTTTTTATCGATTGGGGAAGATGAAATTGCGGGATGCATTGTTTTACGCTTCTGGACAATTTCTTGGCGGGATTATTGGTGTTGCGGCCGCCGAATTCGTGCTGCGGGGCGCACTCAGTGACAGTTCCGTACGGTACGCACTCACCCTACCTGGCATGTATGGCATCATCGCGGCGTTTGTTGCCGAACTAATCATCTCTTTCATCCTGATGAGCGCCATCCTGGTTACATCAAATCGCGAGAAGCTGGCACGATATACGCCGTATGTTTCGGGGGCGCTGATTGCGATATGCCTGTCGTTCGAAGCTCCGCTTTCGGGTGCGAGTATGAACCCTGCACGAAGCTTCGGTTCCGCATTTCAGGCCATCTACTGGCATGCGCTCTGGATCTATTTCATCGCACCGACACTAGGTATGCTGGCGGCTGCAGAGGTGTTTCTGCGAGGTCGCAACGGCGTAGGACCCATTTGCGCAAAGCTCAATCATGCCAACGCCAAGCCCTGCATATTCAATTGTGGTTACCGAAACGGCCAACGCCACGCTCCTTCTGCCACGCAACACTGACAACCCTTGTATTCAGAGAGAGCATTGCCAGGCCTTCAGGAGTGCGTGGCCGATCTGTTCAGCATCAGGGCGCAACGGCATAGGCCTCAATCTCAATTAGAAAGTCCGGCCGTACAAGCGAAGGAATGACAGTGAGCATAGACGCGGGCTGGTAGTCGCCAAGCCATTTCTTGCGAATGGGACCGTATCGCGGAATATCTTCCGACCGGATTAGGTATTGGCTGATCTTAACGAGATCCTGTGGGCCCATGCGCGCTTGATCAAGCAGGGCTAGAACATTGATCCAGGCTTGTTCAGCCTGTCCCTCAAACGTCTCGGGTAAATGACCATCTTTAGTGAGACCGGGGGTTCCCGAGAGAAATAGAACTCGGCCCGAGCAAGTCGCCTCAACCGCATCGCTGTATTTTCCGATCTGGCTTGCAATCCCGATGTTGTGAATGGTCTTCGATGCAACCATCTTCTCGCTCCTTGGGGGTGTTGTGTTGGGTCGTCTGAACGCCCAGACTTGCTGACGTGCCATCTTGCTGGTGAGATCAGCAGCCCATTTTGAAGCGCCGATCCCAGAGAGAGTCTCTCTGTTGATGTTTAGAACGTCTGCAGGGTGCAACCTAAATGCGCTCGCGACCTTGACCAGATTCTTTCCGACAAAATGGCACATGAAACGCTACAAGTGCGATGTTCTTGTCTACACCACTCACCTATAGAAAAGAGTAGGGCGAGCACTGCATTTTGAGAGGTGCCGCTCCGATCCCTACAAAGGAGAAAGTGGGGCTTGCGCGTGCGACATGGAGGTAACGGTGGACAAGAATATATTGCAACCTCTCACGGTTGTTGAACGGCGTCCGCTCATCTTGAGAAACGCAGCGGTCGCGTTGCTGCTACTGATCGGTCTGTTCGGATGGGGCATAGCACAGGCGCCCGGCCCCAAACCTGCCGCCACCGACTTTTCAAGATCTGTCTTCGACCAAAATGGAACCGTCCATCTGCCAGAGGCTTATAGGCGATGGGCCAACGTGGGAACCCGCTATAAAGCAAGCGGCTATAACATCCTCGACGGTGCTCCGATCGTTACACCGCAGGTCATGAACACCTACGTCGAGCCTTCCGCCGTGGACTACTACAAGAAGACTGGAAAATGGCCCGACGGCGCTCAAATCGTGAAGGAGTTAAGCAATATCCGGGTAGGGAAGGGTTGCGACAATGTCACGAAGATCTGTTCATCTCCCATTGGGCCGGGCATTTTCCAGGAGACGTATATAGGAGTTGGCATGATGGTGAAGGATCGCAATCGGTTTCCTGATGCGCCCGGTAATTGGGGTTACTTCGGATTCTTCCGCAATTCGACCTATGAACGCCTGGCGACGCTTCGTCCACAAAATCAATGCGCGTCTTGTCACGTGAAATTGGCTTCGGACACTGACTACGTGATTACGAAGGCGCATCTGGGTTTATCGCAAGGCAACATTCAGTGAAAACGCCCCCGAATCCAACAAACAGTGCCCGTAGAAACCTACAGGTCTCGCGCTAGTGCTTCTGACGTTCTCTGCGAGGCGCTGCGCTTTTAGTATTCAGCATCGTAGCGCATCGAGTCGATTTCGCGAAAGCCGCCAGAATGGATTGAATCTTCCAGCTCTTGGTCGATTTCACATCGACAGTCGCGCGACGGGACTCTGTATCAAGAGGAGAAGCTTATGGTCGCTCGCATCGCAGTCGTCTTCCTGACACTCGTGGTCTTTGGCGCATATCAACCGCTCAAATCGCAAAATAGCAATAGTGTTCAACGGATTCGATCTGGCCGACAAGACAGGAAACATTCGCAAGCCGAGCGACTATCGGGACCGCTACCAAGTCCTCGGGGCATACACAGTGCTCGATCCAAAGGGCAATCAGATGCACTTTACCTACGCTTCACCGGGTACGGCTGAGTATTACCGGAAGAACGGGAAGTTTGCGGATGGGACCGTATTGGTGAAAGAGGTATTCGGAACCGAGCACGCTCAAATGACCACAGGGGACGCGCATTGGGCTTCGGGGACGAAGGTGTGGTTCGTCCTGATTAAGGATGAGAAAGGCCGTTATCCCGGCAACCCGTTGTGGGGTGACGGGTGGGGATGGGCTCTTTTTAAATCCGACATGCCCGACAAGCAAGTGGCGGTTAACTACAAGAAGGATTGCTTGAGCTGCCACATTCCTGCAAAAACAACAGACTGGATCTACGTTCAAGGCTATCCGGTGCTCAGGTCATCCCAATGACTACCCAATCCGTCAGGGAACGACTGTCGGAAACTGTTGAAGGAGAGTTCTCATGCAAAAGCATTTCGTAACAGTGTTTGTTGGTCTCGCAGTCGTCGCAGCTGGTCTTATGGCGCTCCACACGAAACCAGTCATTGCTGACACGCAAAGTTCCAGCGCAGTCTTCGATTCCTCTGGCAAGTTGAAACTTCCCACCGGCTATCGTCGGTGGATATTTGTCGGCGCCCCCCTGACCCCCAACGCCCTCAACAACGGAAACGCATCCTTCCCGGAATATCACCATGTGTACATTGAGGAGCGAAACGTGGACGCCTATCTGAAGACCGGCGCATTTCCGGAAGGAACGGTCATCGTCAAAGAACTGACCCGGGTTCTCAATCCAACATTTCCGGACGGTTCACGTACCGAACCATCGGGTCGCGGATATTTCAACGGCGAGTACAACGGCATTGACGTAACGGTAAAGGACAGTAAGCGGTTTGCTAAGACCAACGGTTGGGGTTTCTTCACGTTCGGGCATCATCCGCTGCCATATGCCGAGACAGCCGCCGAATCGCCCATAACCGAATGTGGGAGTTGCCACGTAACCTTCGTGGCGAAGACGGACATGACATGGGTCCAGTTCTATCCATTGCTTCGAGACAAGTAAGTAATTGATTTCGCCTCGAATTCTATTAACGGTGGCGGTGGCGGAATGCATGTCGCCGCATACAAAAGATAATCACCCACCCAAGAACGACAAATCTAATATTGGAGGAGTTACATGCCTGACAATAAGATTGAGGAAGTGGACATTCTGAATTTGGCACTCAACCTGGAATACCTGGAGGCTGAGTTTTACACGTACGCTACGACTGGCAAGTCCATCACGAGCTTTGGTGTTGGGATCAAAGGCCGCGCGAACGGAGCGAATCCGACGACTGGAAGCACTACAGTTGGAGGCAAGAAAGTTATCTTTTCCGAGGATGAGGCCTTTACACACGATATCGCGGCGCAAATCGCCGCGGATGAACGGGCCCACGTAGTCCTGCTCCGTGGCGCACTGGGATCCTCTGCGGTTGCCATGCCCAACATCAACCTGGGCGCTCTTGGCTTCGGGTTTGACAATCAGACTGACTTTCTCCGAGCCGCACGTATCCTCGAGGACATCGGCGTGACGGCATACTCGGGCGCGGCAGGCTTGCTTAAGACTCCAGACATCATTACAACGGCGGCATGCCTTCTGGGGGCCGAAGCGGAGCATGCCGCAGCTATACGAACACAAATTGCACGATTGAAGATTGCGACGACTGCTTTGGACGGCGCGGATCTCCTTCCTCCACCCAGCGGAGAGGCGAGACAGATCCTTTCGATCCGCGTTAGCGACGGGCTGATCGCAACCAGGACGGCTGGACAGGTGCTTCATCTCGCGTTTGGAGGAAAGGCCGGCGCGAAACAAGGAGGCTTCTTCCCGACTGGCCTCAACGGCACAATCACGTCGAGCACAGAGGCGGCTCCGGAGTCGATGGTTGCCGCTTGACGTTTTGCTCGCGCTTCTGGGCTAGATGAACCGGCCAATCGCAAGCACCCTCGATCGCGGTTGGCCGGTATTTCTTTACTATGAGAGTGGCTTGCCGCGCGTAAAATCGCACCCGCTGTCCCCCCGAGATTGTGGGAACTCGTAAGGAGAACTTATGGCGCAGATTTCCTTTTCGGCTGACATCAAACCGTTGTTTCGGGCTATCGACATTTCGCACATGAAACCGTTCGGCGTAGAGCTGGATAATCACGCTTACATGTCGAATCCTGACAACGCTAATAACGTGCTCGCGACACTTTCGCGGCACGATGGTGAGCCGCCTAGCATGCCGCCAGGCGGACCCTATTGGACGGCCGCCCACCTCGCGTTGTTCGTCCAGTGGCAGAACGACGGATACCGGCCGTGAGTCCTGATCGCAGGGCTGCAGAAGCGCCAGCTAGCAGCCCCATAAAGGTAGTGGAGGTGCCGCACAATTGTGATTGCGAGCTACTCGTGCTTCTCCGGCTGGAAAAGCGGTTGGTACTCTTCTTGCAATCTCGATGTGTCAAGAGCCAAATACGTTAGACCGCGTGCGTCGAGAAACACGCGCTGGCGGACGCTCACAACACGAAGGAGTACGTGCTCACACATAGCACATCGCGCCACCAGACCGGGGCTTTGCCTGTACACACGTGCCTCGGCGAAGCGCTTGATTGCGCCGCAATGCGCGCATCGCCCTTCTGCATTGGTGACATCAATGGCGAAAATGCTGCTCAGTTCGCCTGCTGCCGCGTTTCCATCAAGATACAGGAATATGTGAACTCATTTCCGTTCTCCTGTAGGCCCAAAGCGCTCTGTTCGGATCTTGTCGTGGTCATGACCCGCCGCGCTAAGAAAGTTCGATACAGCTTCCACAAACGGTGTAGGACCGCAAACGTAGCAAGATGGGGCCAGATTAGCGGGCCAGGTTACTTCCGCAATAAGTGCAGCATCGACACGGCTGGGTGGCCGCGACCAATCCTTTGGAGCAGCCCGTGTAAATGCGTAAGTCACCATCACGGACCGTTCCCGTTCCGACAGGGCACGCAATTCATCACGATAGAAAACACCGCCGGGCTCTCGTACGGAATATAAGCAGTCGAAAAGGCGCGGTTTTGCTGGAGCCGAAACTCTTGACCGAATCATGGCCATCAGCGGAACAATGCCGGAGCCTCCAGCTATTAGCTGGACTGCTTCTGCCTGTTGACTGCGCCACACAAACCAGCCGCCGATCGGGCCGCGCAGCTCCAGACGATCGCCGACAGCGACTTGCTTGTGTTAGGTATGGTGAGACTTCGCCATTAGCCAGGCGTTCGACCGTTATTTCAACGCGACGCTCGGAATTGTGCGCTGATGCGATCGAATATGATCTCACCGCAGAGTATCCGTCGGACGCTGTCAAACGCAGGTCAACGTGCTGGCCGGCGAGATGACCCGGCCAATCTGGAACTTCGAGCCTAATAGTGCGTGCCGTTTCGGTTTCATCATGAAGAGCAAGGACTGTTCCGACACGCCACATCACTCGTCTCCCGAATAACGCTGTTCTCGCCAGGGGTCCCCATAAATATGGTAGCCGAGGCTTTCCCAAAAGCCAGGCTCATCCTCCTCCATCAGCGTGATACCTCGCACCCATTTGGCGCTTTTCCACAAATAAAGATGGGGGACAAGAAGCCGTGCAGGGCCCCCGTGTTCGGGTGCAAGGTCTTCGTCGTCAAATCGGAACGCGATCCACGCCTGCTTGTCCATGAGATCTTCAAGAGGGAGATTGGTGGTGTAGTCGCCATACGAGTGCACCAGTGCGTAGTAAGCATCAGTTTTTACATCAGCCAACATCGTATCGAGGGAAACACCTTCCCAGAGAGTGCTCGAGTTTCGACCATCGAGTGACGCAATGCAAATCAGCCGTGATGTCCTCGGTCGGCAATTGGCGAAACGACTTCCAGTCCCACCCTCTCAAGACATCGTTACCTTCGCTGATCGTAAATTCCCACTTATCGAGCGACACGTGTGGCGTCGGTCCTGCAGACAAGACGGGGAAGTCAGTCGTAAGGTATTGCCCGGGAGGTAGCTTTGCATCTGCCGAGCTGCGTCGACCGGAAAAACCACGCGAGATGATATTCATCCGATTCTCCTTCTGACAAAAGGATAACTGCAAAGTGCGAGCCAAATCACAACTGGCCGCCGCAATATCCAGCTCGTTTAAAAGGCATCCAGTTTTGCCATGCCAAAAACGGCGTTTAGCCGAGCGGAGTAAATCGCAACGGTGTTGAAACGACCGATATCAATATCCGCAGGCAAGGCGTAGGCTCGTTCTCCTTGGTTCCCTTTTAGCTCGCCAAGGTCCTGGTCGTCGGCAACGCTGCTTCCATTCAGCAGAATCACGTGCAATGCCGGTCCATTCGAAGTCGAAAAGTTGGACAGCGTGAGCACGCGACTTCCATTGGCTTGTTGATAGACAGTGGCGCGTCCGCTCGTCTCATGTGCCTCGCTGTGAAATGAGCCCGTATAAAGGGGTGTCAGCTGCCCAAGTGCTGCGGGTGGCTGCTCATCGACCCTTTTATTGACGAATAGTTTTTCGGGGCGGAAAGCATACCAAAAGCCCAATAGACCGACTAGTGCCAAGGCCGCCCAAACCATACGTCTCGCAGAGAGTTTGTGGCTGTCATCTAGCATTGGAATTTCTCAAAGCAAATTGCGAGCGGCACCAGTGCGGCCCACACGCCCGGCGAAGGTATTCACTTTTCCAACGGAGCAGTGCCGAAATTGACATCGAAGCGCTCGCAGAAGATTGACACAGCCCTGTACTTCGACAGGTCGGTTCCCCTAGGTAGCGTGTAATTCTGGTCGCCCTCATTTCCTTTCAGCGAGCCGAGGTCGACGCGCTCAATCCCAGTCTTTAAAAAGTTGTCATTATCTTGTGCATCGGTTGCCGCAATCAGGAGCACATGCAGGTTGGGACCGTTTGAGGTCTTGAAATGTGTCAGTCGCAGCGTGTCCGCGCCATTTGGCCCCGAATAGACAGTTGCCCGGCCTGAGGTGCTGTGCGCTGCGCCATGGAAGGTGCCCGTAGCCAGAATCCTGCCGCTTTGAGCAATAAGAGCAGTTGCACCCGACATTGCTAATGCCGCTGCAAACGTCACCAATCTGTTGTTATTCATTAAGTCCCCCTCTTGTCGATTAATCGCTACACAGGCGAAAAGCATTCTTAGTCAACCTGTCGATATTCTGACGGTCTTCGCATTTGCGCCGCATCCCCAATCCATGGAGTTCGAATCCTGTATTTCCCTATAGGCTACCAATTCGTGGTGATTCCGCTCCAGAAACTGCAGTCGGTTGGAAACAGGGAGAGAAGCCGTGAACCTGGACTCTGTCTAGCAGGCTGCTGAAAAATTGATTTGCAGCGTGTTTTTCTTTCTGTTGCTCATCGTTGATGATGTCGAACGGTTTGATTTCCGGTGCTTTTGTGGCCTCTGGTTCTAACTCGATGCTGTTGGGAGACACACGTCGGCCCCGACTTACGCCACCGGAACTGCGGCGGCCAGGTTTCGCATGCGCACCAGATTGTAGGCGGCGCAGGCCAGGGTAAATATCCAGTGCACTTTGCTCACCCCGCGATGTCGAACCTTGCGCATGAGCGCGATCGTCTTCAGCCAGCCGAAGCATTCTTCAATCCGCTTCCTCTTCTTCTGACTGATGGCGTAACCCGAGTGCCGCGTGGTGCGGCCATCAATCGCGCTGCCCCCGCGTCGTCCCAGGTTCTGCGCCACGTGCGGCGTCACCCGCAGATTGCGGCACTCCTCCACAAACCCGAACGTGTCGAACCCTTTGTCGCCGCCCACCGTCAGCGGTTGCGTGCCGCGGAAGCCTCTCCATCATGATCAGCGCCGCATCGCGTTCCGCTGTCCCGTTCGCCTGGAAGACTTCCGCGTCCACGATCAGTCCGTTGCGGTTCTCCACCAACAGATTCCCGCTGTAACTCAACTTGGACTCCTTCCCCTGCGCTTTTGCGCGCCAGCAGAGAGTCGGGATCGGTCTTGGACTCGTGGGTTTGGTTCGAGCGCTTCTCCCCGTGAAAGTTCACCGTGGGATTGCCAGGATCATCCGGCGGAGGAGTCGGCTTGCCCTCCTTTGGTTGAAAGCTCTTGAGACTCGCCCAGGCTTCCAGCAGCGTGCCGTCCACGGTGAAATGTTCGTCGGAGGTCAGCCCCTTTGCCCCGCGCTTGCGCGACCACGCGCGCCAGAAACTCCTTGGCCACATCCGCCTCCAGCAACCGGTCGCGGTTCTTGGTGAAGGTGGTCGCGTCCCACACTTCGTCGTCCGCGTTCAGCCCCACGAACCAGCGGAACAGCAGGTTGTAATCCATCTCTTCCATCAGCAATCGTTCGCTGCGGATCGAGTACAGCATCTGCAGCAACTGCGCCCGCAACAGCTTCTCCGGCGCAATCGACGGACGCCCGACGCGGGCGTACATCGCTGTCGAACCGCCGCGAGAGTTGAGTAAGTACTTCGTCCACCATGGCCCGGATCGCCCGCAGCGGATGATCCTTCCGCACCGCGCATCTCCGGCGACAAGTAACTGAACATATGATTCTGCTGCTGATCGTCTCCGCGCATGCCTTCTCGTACCATACAAGGCTGTGGATTAGGAGTAGTTTTTCAGCAGCCTGCAGGATGTGCGAATCCACGAGGAAAAAATGACGTAGGGTGGTCATCTATCGCCATCGCGGAACAATTGTCGCGAGTCGTCCGTATATAGCGATTATGAAAATCATCCTGCCTGTCGTGCTAGCTCTCAGTTCGCTGGCGAGTTTCGGCCTGGCGCAGCAGCCTTGCAAGGCTACGGTTGTTGGCAACCTTCAGATCGAGCAGTTTCAAAGCAAGATTTTCGACAGAGTGATCACTGTTCGAATCTGGCTACCTGCTGAGTACACTGACGTGTCGCAGGCCACCACAAAATATCCGACGTTATACATGCTGGATGGTCAAAATGCTTTTGACCAGTGCACGGCATTCAAGGGTGAGCAGGAGCTGCGGCTCGACGAAACAGTGACTCGTTTGATTACAGAGCGCAAGATACCGCCCATGATCGTGGTCGGAGTCGATAGCGCCCATGGGGAAGGTCGCGACTACGAGTATGAGGTGTGGAAAGACCCGCTCACGGACGCGAATGCAAAAGAACCGGACGGGAAAGAACTGCCTTTGTTCTTTGGAACTGAGCTTATACCTTACGTCTCCGCCCGCTATAGAGTTTCCGATGATGCCGCACATAACGGGATCGGCGGAACTTCCGTAGGAGGATTCGCGGCCTTGTATGTTGCCCTTAATCGTCCAGATCTGTTCGGGTTGGTCTTGGCCGAGAGTCCGGACCTTTGGCTGGGCAACGGGCAACTACTGCGCGACACGACATTCCTTTTGCGCGCGCCGGACCGGGTAGCAATAGGAGTAGGTAAGAGCGAATATGTCTTCCCACAAAGCAAAGAGTTTTTCGTGCCACTACGCATCACCGAGCGAGATGCGGAGGCGGCTACTGTGAAGATGGACCAGATACTGGCATCGAACCTCAAAAGAGCTTTTATTAAGCGCCCTGCCGTTAAATTAGTGATCGAGCCAGGCGCAAACCATAGCGCTGTTTATTGGTCTCGCCGCATTCCTGCCGCGATCAAATTCTTGTATGGGGAGCCCGGAATAGCCCGCTGACTCATCTTCGCCCAGGGGAGAATGAGAGTGTGAGGGAACTCAGTTCAGATGGACTAGTTTTTCAGTCGTTTCGAGCCCCCGCCCGACGTCCGCCGCCAGTACTTTTTCAGCAGCCTGCTAGGGACAATTGAAAGCGCGGGAACCCCGCCGTCAGCACGATGTATTTGGCAGCCTTGGCGATATACACCAAGAGCAGGGATTGAACGGTGTGTATTGCATGAAGGTGTTGATCACGTGGTTCAAGGGAACTGACGAGTATCGGAGGAATCTATTGAACGTGCAGCGGGCGGGTAGAATCCTCTCGTAGCACACAATAAGGATTCTCATGAACTCCCGCCGCGCAAAGGGCGAGTCCGTGAGTCTGTAAACCGCCGCGCATCACCAAGCGCCCGGAAAGGGTACGCACGTCATACATGCAGACCGCGACGCATGGCAGCGCTTCGATCAGCAAATCGACTTCTCGTTCCAGTTCAAGTACGTCGTCCTCGCCGGCGGGAAGCGGGTCCCGCCCCATGCCCAGAATTCCGAGGTATCGCACGGTGGTAGCGCCAGCACGCATCGCACGATCGAGCACTCCTGCAATTTCAGCGACCGTTTCACGGGCGTCGGCTCTGCGGCGAATAACGGTTAATTCTAGGTTCCGAATCAGTGTTTCTGGATCGAAGCGTCCGCTTCGCAAAATCTGTAGGGCCTGTTCAAGCGCCTCGTCGTGCCCGAACAGCATGCAATGCTCACCCCTGCCCAAACCCGGGTAGAGAAAACGCACACCGCGTTCGAAATCGTCTTTACTCTCGTAGAAATAGATCAGGTGGGAGCCGAGTGGCACGCGTTCCGGAGTTAATCCAACGGGTATAGTCCTCGGGTCGGACACGCGCTGAGTCGCGATGTGATTTTCCAATTTAGAGTACAGCCCTTTGGAAAAGCGGGAAGGAGGCTCCAAGGCTTCACTGGACCCAATCAGTCGCACGACATTCCGCGCCCCGTCAAGCACAGCTTTACATTTCGGGCATGCGTTAATATGGCGATCCACATCGGCCCGAACTGAGGGCGTGATGTCGCCATCGATATAGTTCGAGATCTCCCGCCATACCTGCTGGCAGGTCATCTGATTGTCGAATAATTCGCTCAGAGGGTCACGCTTTCCGCGGATTTCTTAGGTCTAGCGGCATAGCAACTGAGTTTGGCTCACGATACACAACACCACTAAAGATTAGGACTCGCGTTTTTCGTAGAAGTGACAAAATAATAGCGGCCCCCGTAGGCTGATGATAATAAATGGCGTACGAGCCCCGAGCGGTGCTGCTTCAGCCGCATTCCTTGCCTTTGTTCCCGTCAAACTGAATAATGATTTCTACCCCTTGGCCTTGATCTATGACTTCCCCTGAGAAGCCCCAGTACCATTCGCAGGCGATCCTGATCGAACGTGTTCTAGGCGGCGAACCAGAGGCATTCTACGAACTGGTGCGCCCGCACGAGCGGACGATCCATGGCATGGCCTTCTCGATTCTCAACGATGAAGCCGATGCGGCGGAAGTGGCGCAGGAAGCCATCCTGAAGGCTTTTAAGGCCCTCGGCCAATTTCGCCATGAGGCCAAATTCAGCACCTGGATCGTTCAGATCGTAATCAACGAAGCGCGCACACGCCTCCGGAAATACCGGCGACATCTGCACGACTCCTTGGACGAGGTGGGTACGGTTGACGAAGACGGAGATTGCGTGCCAAGAGATTTCGCGGACTGGCGCGAAATTCCTTCAGAGGCGCTCCAGACATCGGAACTTCGCCGGGCACTTTCGGAAGCTCTGACATCCCTGCCTCCGAAATACCGCCAAGTTCTGATTCTCCGCGACATTCAGCACTTGAGCACGGCCGAGTGTGCTCAATTGCTAGAGATCACGGAAGACTCCGTGAAGACGAGGCTTCTCCGGGCGCGCCTGATGATGCGTGAAGAGTTGGCCCCAGGTTTCGCCGGCTCCTGGAAAACGAGCCACCCCCACCAAAAAACACGATCCTGCTGATCCTAAGAATGTCGGCGCCATATTCGTTCTCGAAGTGAAGACCCGAAATCAAGTCACTATCCGTTGTCACTTTTTCGCACCAATATGGTCCTAACTTGTGAGGCTCGAATTCCAAGCACCCAGAAAAACTCAAGAACCATGGAGTTGCTTCCTATGTTGGACCGGGGTTTTGTCAAAGTCGACGACGGGAGCGCGGCTTGCGAAGAGTTCCAACTGCCACGACCGACGCTCTCGTGTACTCAACCGATTCGCGTTTTGATTGTCGAATCTCAGCCCATTTTTCGGGATGGTCTTATCATGATTATTGCGTCACAACCGGACATGTGCGTCGTAGCACATGCTGCGACACCAGCCGAGGGTATTGCTGAGTTCCGCCGTCACAAGCCTGATATTACTCTTATCGGCCAGAGGCTTCCGGGAGGGACAGTTATGGGCGCACTCACTGCGATACGAGACGTGTTCCCGCTCGCTTGCGTCATCATGTTTACGGCGTCAGGTGGAGATATCGAGATTCAGCGTGCGCTGCGCGCAGGAGCGGCAGCCTGCGTACTTAAAAGCATGCCCCGGAATGAACTATTGGAAGTAATCCGTTGCGTTCGAAAAGGTCGCAAGTATATTCCGGTAGAAGTTGCGCGGCGACTTGCAGAGCACTTGGGAGAGGAAGATCTCACGGTACGCGAGATGGATGTGTTGAAACTGATTCGAGACGGCCATCGAAACAAACAGATCGCAGATGTACTTTCGATAGCTGAAACGACGGTGAATTTCCATATTAGAAACATTGTCAGCAAACTTCAAGCCAACGACAGGACCCACGCCGTAACCATCGCCATACGACGAGGTGTGATGGGCGTTTGATGCATCCCGGGTTCGTCAGTCATGGCCAGGTTTTCCGCAAGTATGCCTTACTTCTTCGGCGGCCGTGGCACCGGCGTCACGCCCTGCTGCTCTTCCTTCGTGTACGGTTCTCCGACGTACGGGAATTCGTGGCGAACGCGACTTCGGTTAGGAACGGCACCGTCCTCTAGAGGTTTGTTCGATGCCAGTGTAAGCATCACATCCATGACGTCGTCTCCCAAGGGTCGTCCATTGAACCCCGCCAGATCGAACGCGCCTGGCGTCCCCAATTCGTAGGGCAATGTTGTGGGGCACAGCCGGGAAACGAGTTGCTTGCCATACTCGACGGGGTTGATGACAGACGCAGCATAGGTCGTCATCGTTGCCGCAAAATCCGCGATTGGCTGTGCGAAGGACGTTAAGTCATGGGACGGCATTGACCGATTGAAATGCTCCTTGAGTTCCTGATTGTCAGGGTCGTTCAAAAAGAGGTGAGTGATCAGAGGCAGTCCCCATCGGGAAACCTGCATCTCGGGAGCATGACCAAAAAGTGAAGCAGTCGCCCAGGCGTGGACTCCGCCGTGCCCGATCATCTTGGTCGGGACCTCCAGTACGATTGCCGTCACATTGCGTTTGGCGAAAAAATCTTGCCGGTGGAGAAACGCCTCGCCGCCATAGCGCTTTTCTTTGTAGAACGCATTGAGGAAACCATGCAAGGCGAAGGCATCCCCCGCGAACATGTCAGGGGCGGTTCCAACAAACGCTTGCACTCCTGACTGGTTTTGGACCTTCTCTGTTTCCCCTTCGATGACGAGCTCACCCTTGACACCACCAATTGCGTCTCCAGTTGCTCTATAAACCTGGAATTTCTGTATGTGCCGATGTTCGTCCCCGTCCGCGTGCCTGGGTTCACCAAACCTGAATTTGAATGCGAGCTCCTCTTGGGCGTCGTCATTCAGATCGAAACGAAACGCATAGAGCCCCTCTATGTGAAGTGTATCCGGGGCGGATAGCCCCACATCAGGATTTACCGTCATCGCCATAACCGTTGAACTGGGAGCTCCTTCAAATAGGTAGAGATCACACACGTTGAGACTTGGGTCTTCTTTCGCGAGCTTTGTGTCGAAGTGATGCGACATATTCAGTCCTCTCGTTCGTTCGATGAGCCTCTCCATCGTCAAGGCGACACTTACGCCTGGCGGAAGTACGGAAAGTGTTTCTTGAGATCGTGAGCTCCCTCCGATGCTTTTGAGGACGGCGCGCCCTCCAGAATAGTATTCACAAGTTCGGTCGAAGACTCTGAAGGATGGCGGCCATTCCGAGAAGCGAATGTGTAGCCGGAAGGAAGGTTTGGATCGTAATGCAAAACGTCCGGCAGCAGAGCAGATGCGAGCCGGTACCCGTGACCTTCCGGATTAGCAACTCGGGTTCGTGCTCTCGCTGCAATTTCTCTGGCGAGAGGCTGCATTAGGAATCTTCTGTCTCCGGCCGGCGAGCCAGAATGATAGAGGAAAGCCACTTGGTCACTGCCTGCCGCAAGACTCGAAAGGAAGGGGGTACCGATCCGCTCTCGCAAACCAGATTCGAAGCGCTCCGCCCAAATCCCGATCGAGCAGTTGTCAACGAGCACTCGGTTTGGAGCGCACATTACTACAGCTTTTACAATTCTTCCCTGGGTTACCTTTGTCGGAGAAAGGATTTCACCAATATAGACGGCAATGTCCCCGTCCTGCACGATCTCCGAGGTCGCGGTTCGACTCCCTACCATGAAGTCCCAGGACTTCGGCCCCGCGTGGATTCGCAGTTTCGACTTCTTTGTTCGGTCATTGGTGACCCTGCTTCGCAGTTCTTGCCATGTGACAGCGATCACGGTACTCTCTGGCCGCGCCCCCGGAAAGGCATAGAGATTGCCGTTTCTCGTAACTTCTTTTCGGTTCCATGAACACCGTAGGGCGGGCTCAAATGGATCAAAGCCCGAGACAAGCCAAGATGGAATGATCCACGCCATAGCGCAGGAAAGCCCGCCACTCACGATCGTCCGACGCGTCATCTGCCTCTGCAACAATCCTTTTGTCATCGCCACCCCTCGTCGTCTCTAGCCAATACCTCTGGGTCCATCGTCGTTTATTCCTGGGTGACTCCCCAGAGAACGCCGCCCGAAATGCTAAAACACGTCTGATTTTGCGGCATGAAAACGCAATTGACATCCCCATTCGATAGAGGCACAGGGCTGTATTTTTCTATAGGTTGCCTGAGCACTTCAGTCAGCCAGACGGCTGCATTTTTCTTTAGTCTGCTGCCCCAAGAAAACTCCGGCCATCACACCGCGTCTTTAGACGGTTTGCTTTGTGTCCGGCAAACGTAAGGTACTTCAAGATCGATGGAACTGCATCAGTCAGGCATTCCAAACCGATCCTGGAGAACTTCGATGCCATTGTGCGAAAACTACAGTTTGCAAAGTTGCGACTCAGATTCAGTTCCAAGCGAAGGCGCCAAGAGCCACTCCGAAGCTAGCCTCTTGCTCGCGGCACAGCGGGGTGACCCCGCTGCATTCGGAGAACTCTACAAACGGCACTCGGGGCGGGTTTTGCGCGTCGCAAGGCGAATCGTTCGCAATAATGAGGACGCCGAGGACGTGTTGCAGGACGCGGTGCTCAGGGCTTATGTCCACTTCGGCCAATTCAACGGACGATCCAGTTTTTCGACTTGGCTGATGCGCATTGCCATCAACGCGTCATTGATGCGCCTACGTAAGAATCGCTTGTGCCCGGCGGTATCGCTCGATGGCTATCGAGAAGGGCGCGCGAACAATGTCCCTTCGGAAATCGCAGATTCTGCCCCAACTCCGGATGCAATGTATGCCACACTAGAAAGGATGACCTTGCTTGAGAGAGGCATCTCTGAAATCCGACCGCAGTTACGAAAGGCTATTGAGTTTCGCGGCTTGCGGGAATGGTCGGCCAAGGAGGCCGCTAGCGAATTGGGTATTTCTGTTTCTGCCGCAAAAACGCGGCTATTCCGTGCCCGGACAGAGTTGCGCAAACAGCTAAGGCGGAGCGCTTAAGGTTCATAAACAATTGCAACAGATGAATGGCCCTCACGATTCGCGTGGCGTCCTAAGCACACCTGTAGATTTCTATAGGGAAGGCGGGAGGTTTTGATGTTTACACAGAGCGCGCTCACGCAATAGAGTTGGATTCAGCACGATGCAGGAGCACCTGTTGTCACCGCTAAGGCAAGCGGTGCAACAAGACTGCAGACAAGCACGCCGAGTAGGAAACTGGACAGAACCCGCCGCATATCGATTCTGGGAAGCTAGCACATGACAACCCCATGTGACAACAGAGGCCTTCAAAGTCGACCAGTTTGAGGAACGATTGGGTGCCAATCGATGCGCGGGATAAATATCTAAGTTCCTGTTTGCGGACCAACCGGACAGAGCCCGAAAACAACGCGTCATGAAGCGTCGTGTGCCGCGGAAACTGCGTCGAGGCGACAGTTCTCAAGGTGGTCAGACCTGGGTCATGCCGCCATCGACGACCAGTTCGATGCCGGTGATATAGCTACTTTCGTCAGAAGCGAGAAACGACACCACTTTGGCAATTTCGTCCAAGGTTCCGGTGCGACCGAGGGGTATATTGCCCACGGTGCTGTCTGCGTACTGCTTGACTTGTTCTTCCGTCATCCCCAGCGAATTGCGATAGCCCGGTGAAGGAATTACGCCAGGACTAACAGCGTTCACGCGGATTTTGCGGTCTTTAAGATCCGTCGTGAAGGTACGCGCGAAAGAACGCACGGCGGCTTTGGATGCGCTGTAGACACTCATCGCGGCCGGTCCAGTACTCGAAACGATCGACGCATTCAGAATGACGGAGCTTCCATCCTTAAGGAGCGGAAGCGCCTTTTGCACGGTGAATAGCAGACCCTTGACGTTCGCGTTGAAAGTGTTGTCGAAGTGCTCTTCAGTGATTGCGCCGAGCGGGGCAAATTCTCCGGTGCCGGCATTGGCGAATAGAATGTCGATGTGCCCCTTCTGCTGCTTTACGGTGGCGTACAAGCGATCGAGATCCGCAAGATTGGAAACGTCGCCCTGCACCGCACTAATGTTCTTGCCGATCTGTTTCACTGCCGCGTCGAGTTCGTTTTGGCGGCGGCCCGTGATAAAGACGTACGCGCCCTCGGCAACGAAGCGTTGTGCCGTGGCAAGACCGATTCCGCTATTGCCTCCGGTGATGACTGCTACTTTTCCTTCCAGTTTGCCCATGAGCTTTCTCCTCTTTGATTTCCTATCTCGCATGCCATATTTCTGTACCGACGGTACAGATGTCTCGGCGACTGAATAGTTGCAATAATTTGTACCGGTAGGTATGGAAGAGGCATCAAAGATAGGTATGAAACATAACAAATCCTCAAGACGAAAGGGACGTCCCCGCTCCTTCGATATCGACCGAGCCTTGGACCGTGCGTTGCAGGTGTTCTGGCGAAAAGGATATGAGGGCGCGTCTCTGTCGGACCTGACCAAAGCCGTGGGCGTCAATCGTCCGAGTCTGTATGCCGCCTTTGGCGACAAAGAAGCGCTGTTCCGCAAGGCGCTCGATCGTTACTTGACTGGGCCGGCGGCCTACACCCAAGAGGCATTGAAGGAGCCGACCGCCCGCGCAGTCGTTGAACGATTGTTGCGGGGTGCTGCGGATTTGAACACAGCGCGGCGCAATCCCGGCGGGTGCCTCATGGTGCAAGGTGCGCTTGCATGCGGCGAGGCGGGCGATTCCATCCGGCAGGAACTGACCGCGTGCCGCGCGGCGGGTGAGGCTGCGATTACGCCGGCGTTTCGAGCGTGCGAAATCAGAAGGTGACCTACCGGCCAATGTGAACCCTGCTGATCTTGCTCGCTACATCGCGACGGTCATCTACGGAATGGCAGTCCAGGCAGCGGGCGGCGCAAGCCGAAGTAAATTGCAGCGCGTAGTCGAGATGGCGCTGCGAACATTGCCGATGTGAGACCGCCCGTGGTCCACTCTTGTCGGAAGCGACACCCGCCGACGCTTGTTTGAATCGAGACCGAGCCTAGCGGAGAAGACACAACCCCATAGGCCGGATACCTTCCGGTAACCGACAAACCAACCGTAACGGACATGGTGCGCGCTCTGGAATCGGCAGGCTCTTTTTCTCTAAGCAAGCGAGTGTGGTCTAATTGGCGGACGTTAATCCAATTGTCAAAGGAGTCTGTATGTCTACTATTACCACCAAGGACGGCGTTGAGATATTTTACAAGGACTGGGGCTCGGGGCAGCCGATCGTGTTCAGCCATGGCTGGCCACTTTCGGCGGATGACTGGGACAACCAGATGATGTTCTTTCTGGGCAAGGGGTATCGCGTGATCGCGCACGACCGGCGCGGGCATGGGCGCTCGACGCAGGTGGCCGATGGGCACGATATGGACCATTATGCGGATGACTTGGCGGCGCTTACGTCGCATCTCGATTTGAAAGATGCGATCCACGTCGGGCACTCGACCGGCGGTGGTGAGGTAGTGCACTATCTGGCGCGGCGCGGGCAACAGGACGTATACAAGGCTGCAATTATCAGTGCGGTGCCGCCGCTGATGTTGAAGACGGATGCCAATCCTGAGGGCCTGCCGAAGTCGGTGTTTGACGATCTGCAGGCGCAGCTTGCGGCAAACCGGTCGAAGTTCTATCGCGATGTGCCGGAGGGGCCTTTCTATGGATTTAACCGGCCGGGAGTGAAATCCGTTGAGGCCACCATCGCAAATTGGTGGCGGCAGGGAATGATGGGCGGCGCCAAGGCGCACTATGACGGGATTGTGGCCTTCTCGCAAACGGATTTTACGGAGGACTTGAAGAAGATCATGATTCCGGTGCTGGTGATACATAGCGAGGACGACCAGATCGTTCCTTATGTGGCGGCGGGGCCGAAGTCGGCAAAGCTGCTGAAGAATGGGACGCTAATTACGTATAAGGATTTTTCCCATGGCATGCCCACAACACAGGCGGATAAGATCAACGCCGACCTGCTGGCATTCCTCAAAAGGTGACGATATCGCGTCTGGATAATCTCAAACGCCTTGGTACACAAGCGTAACAAAATCACTCGCGCTCTGGAACAAGTTGCCCCATACCGTGTCATATCGCGCTCCAGGCTTCGCGGCGACAACTTCAGGCAAGGACTTACCCTGTTTTTTGAGGGCAGCAACCTTATCGCGGATCTCAACCAACACGTCACGGAATAGAACCAGGTCGGCCTTATTTCCCACGGCTCCGTGCCCGGGGATGACAATCGTCTTATCGGTCACTTTTGCGATGTTCGCTTCTGCCGCGCGTATCTGGCCGTCGATGCTTCCTCCCGTCCAGTAGTCGATAAAGGGGTAATCGCGGTTCCAGAAGGTGTCTCCGGTGTGGAGAATGTCCGCCTCAGGAAAATGTACGGAGATATCGGAGTCGGTATGGGCGGGTAAGTAGTGCTTCAGCATGAGAGTGGTGTTGTTAATGTGCAGAGTGTGTTCGTCTCTGAAGACGATGGAAGGAATCGCACCCGTCGGCGCGGCTGGGAAAGTGTACTGAAAGTTTCCTCCGACGAACGTGGCCTCGGAAAGATGTTTGCGCGTGTTTTCGTGCGCCAGGATACTGGCTCCGGCTTCATGGACCCACTCGTTGCCGCCAGTATGGTCGAAATGCCAGTGGGTGTTGATCAGTTGTTTGATCGGATCTGCGTTGATGCTTGCAAGGGCTTTCGAGATGTTTGGACGTGCGGTGACGATCTCCGCATCCACCATCAGCTTTCCGTCAGGGCCAGTCAGAACGGCGATATTTCCACCAGCACCCAAAAGCACACTGATATTGCGTCGAAGGTTTTGAATCGTGACCTTTGCTGTTGCAGCTTCCTTGAACGCACCCGGAACGATGCTACTTGTCTGGGCGATCAGGCGTCTTGGAGCAAGGTAAGCTGCGGCGACCGTCAGGCCTCCGGCAGCGAGAAAATGACGACGTGAAATGTGGAGTGACGCTTTGGGAACCATCTTAAGATTCTCCTGTCGCTTTCGCCTTAAATCTTAGTCAACATCTTTGGCCTTTGCGCTCAAATCTAAAGCACAATCATTCCTCGATCCGTTGGCTTGCGGCGAAATTATGCCTCTTGTTCGCATTATTACTCGATCGAGGTCTGTTGTAACTCGGAGATTATAGCGGCTCTAAATCCGGGTGAGTGATAAATCTATGGCGCCGTATCGATAGTGCTCCACGCACAGAAGTTCGCGGTTGCTTCGATTCTGATTGCCCGTCCCCGCTCCTTCGATATCGACCGAGCGTTGGACCGCGCGCTAATGGTGTTCTAGCGAAAGGGATATGAGGGCACGTCTCTGTCGGACCTGACCAAAGCTGTGGGCGTCAATCGTCCGAGTCTGTATGCCGCCTTTGGCGACAAAGAAGCGCTGTTCCGCACGGCGCTCGACCGGTACTTGAAGGGGTCGGCGGCCTACGCGCAAGAAGCATTGAGGGAACCGACCGCCCGCGCAGTCGTGGAGCGATTGTTGCTGGGTGCTGCCAATTTGCAAGGTGCGCTTGCATGTGGCGAGGCGGCCGATTCCGTCGGGCAGGAACTGAGCGCCGTCCGCGCGGCGGGTGAAGCTGCGATTCGCCGGCGTTTCGAGCGTCCGAAATCAGAAGGCGACCTCCCGGCCAATGTGAACCCTGCTGATCTTGCACGTTACATCGCGACGCTCATCTATGGAATGGCGTTGAAGCAGCGGGCGGCGCAAGCCGAACTAAATTACAGCGCGCGTAGTCGAGATGGCGCTGCGAACGTTGCCGATGTGAGACAGCCCGTGGTCCACTTTTGTCGGAAGCGACATCGTGACCTCTTGCGACGAATGTGTTGTCTGATGAGAGATTGTAGTAACATTCTGCAGCAAGACGGGGGGGATTTCCCAGTATTCACATGACACCAGAAGAGCGAGAGCGAATGAATTCGCTGTGCGTTTGGAATCAAGAGGAAAAGGACTACCCAAGGTTCGAAGCATTGACTCGGGAGTTGAGTGAACTTGTAGGCCGCAAAGAGCGCCGCTTTCCGCAACATGGTGCTAGCGAGGGGCAACGAAAGAGGCCGTCGAAAACACTCCCGGCCGTGGTGCAGAAGGTTGTCAAACCTCTCTACCCGGAGCAAGTGGAAAGGGTCGAGATATTAATCCCAGCAGCCGACGACCTTTTTCGAGAAATTCGGGTTGAGAACATTTTTACCGACGTTAATGGCCAGCGAGTAGCACTGACAAATGGCACACGATTGGATGTCACCTTCGACGCTGAGTCGAGCGCACAGTCTATTTAAATAGACAAGCGAAGTCGGGCAAGGGTACTTCTGCCGACGTTCGTGCGGCAGACGAGTACTAGAAAATTCTTAACCGTCGTGGCATCGTCCTGTGTTCCATCGGCGCTGTGGCCCATCTGGGCCTCGCTGGCGATGTGCCTGCAGGACAACTCGACCAGGCTCGCGCTGCCTACAACGATTTCCTCACTCTGTGGAAAGACGCCGATTCCGATATTTCCGTCCTGAAACAGGCCAAAGCAGAGTACGCAAAGCTGCGATAAGAGCGGGTAGACGAAATAGTGTCTCCACATCGTGGAGCCGTTCACTGATGATTGGCGCAGACGACAGCTTTTGTGAACGCTCACCAACGATTCTAGGCGGATAACGGGCAGTGGGCAGTAATCCTACGTTAGGTTTGTCAACAAATGTGCCGAGATCCTCACCGGCGGCCCCGGACAAGTAATTCTCACTAGCACAGGTTCTGGTGGGTTCAGCAGCACCGACATGACTTGCCCCGTATTGCCTCCCGACCTTCCGAAACAATGACGGGAGCGACCACAAAAGCTGCTACCGGGTCAGTCCAAGCTACGTGCCAAATCGCATTGACCCCGAGCCCGACCAGTGCAATCAGTGAGAGATACGCACACAAGGCTGATTGCGTGGAATCTGCCATTAGGGCCGCACTGTCTGTAGCGGAGGAGAGTCTCCGTTTCTCCTTAGCAATCCAGGGCATGGTTGCTGCGGCGGCCAGCAAAATGGCTATCCCGAGATAGGTGGGTTTGGGTTCACTGTATCCCAGCAGCGTTAGGGCAGCTGCCGCGACTACATAGGCCGCAAGGACCAAAAGCAATATTCCCGCGATTCGGGATGCACGCTTCTCAGCGTGCTCTTCGACGAGGTGAGCACGAAACCTCCACAGCACCACCGTTGCTGAGAGGAGTTCGACAGCACTGTCACCGCCGAAAGCGAGTAGGGCGGGACTCCGAGCGGCCCAAGCTGCCCATAAGGATACCGCTGCTTCGACGCTCATCCACGCAATCGTGATCGTCTGAATTCGTTGAATGGCGCGGATGGTGCGCTGCGTCGGAATTTGCCCTATCGAAGCCACTGAAAAGCATTATGCACGACATGTCGCCTTGGTGGCTGCGTGCGTTCCAGTCCTTGGCAGTTGGGTTCAGAACTGAGAACTCTAACACCCGCACAGGGGGAGGGAACCGCCGATGGCCAAGATGATTGATGACGGCAACCAGGAAGTAATCCCAAGGTAAGGTTTGCCGACCATCCGGGAGTAGACCGGTCAATCACCACGAGCGCGTTTCCCGGTACCGATCTGGTGAAATCTTCCACAAGCCGACTTCTGGACAACTTCAGGCTGCCGAAATCACGGAGGCGATCTAGTGTCCGCCTCCGGATGACTTCAGGTTTGCCCGTCGCTTAGGGGCAACCGCCAAAGGCTCTGTGTGGGAGCGCTTATGAGGCCATCGAAATGGTTCATCGTCCGCGGCTCGTCTTGTCAGGCGTTGCGAGCAATTGCTGTCGCAGGAAGGCGCCGACGTCGTCAAGCGCTTGTTGAGCAGCCCGCAGAATGAGGTTGGAGGGGAAGACGTGGACCATGCCCTCCCACGTATGGACCTGAACCGTTCCTCCCGCAGCCTCAAGCCTCTTACCGTAGCGAATTGAATCGTCGAGGAGAACTTCGTCTTCTCCCACGTGGATTCGGACCGGCGGAAGCCCAGCCAGGTCGGCATACAAGGGTGACGCCTGCGGGTCGCGTGGATCGTGCGTACCAAGATACAGCCGCGCCGTGGTTGCGAGCGAATCCTTGGTCATAAGCGGGTCCGCCTCCGCCCGCGTTTCCATGCTTTCGCCCGACAGTGCCAGGTCCGCCCAGGGGGACATCACGGCCGCGGCGACAGGACGCAGCCCGGATACGTCTCGTGCTTGGGCAACTAGCAAGGACAGAAGTGAAAGCGTGAGGCCGCCTCCGGCGGAGTCACCCACCAACGCGACTTTTCCGAAACCTTGATTAGACAGTCCTTCAAAAGAAGCCTGGGCATCGTCAACAGCTGCAGGAAACGGATGTTCGGGGGCTAAACCATACTCCGGGACGAACGCGGATACTCTTGCTCGCGCAGCAACTTGCCCCACAAAATGCTGATAGACTTGCGCCGAACCAACGACGTACGCGCCCCCGTGAAAGTAAAGCATGGCCGCATCGGCGGGCGCGCTGGTCGGCCGGCACCACCATCCGGGCACCCCGCCAACTTCCGCTTTCTCGTAAGATACGCCGTCGGCCGGTGGCGTCTGCTCCATCAATTCATCGAACGGTGCGCGCGCCGAAGGTCCGGTCACGCTCCCTTTTGTGGACGCAAGCATCGGGCGGAGCTTGGCCATGGTGATGGCATCTTGCGGATCGAGAAGGTGTTTCGTGATCATCGTCGGTTCCCTTTTCTTGACAGTCTTTTTCTTGACGTCTTGCCCCAGCGCTCGCAATGGGACGGCACCCTGTGGCTTCTACGCTTCTCTTAGAAGCTCGGTACGGTACTTGGGGGCGAGCGCTTTCACTTTCTCGATGAATGCCGCTTGTTCCTTTTCAGAGAGTCTGGGCGGAGGTGTCGTGCGAGTGGAGACCGGAACTCCCACCTCCAAAAAGAATTTCTCCTGCCCGGCAGGAGAGCAAATACAGAGCATGCGTACGGCCTCACCAGAAGTGTTGTGAAACTGATGAGGAGCGTTGGCAGGAACGTTCAGGGTTTCGCCAGCGCGGACGGTTGACTTCTTGCCCCGGAAGGTGGCTTCCATCTGGCCTTCGAGCAGGATAAAAGTTTCCTCGAAGTCATGCCGGTGTGGTGGCGGACCGCCGCCAGGCGGGATATGCATGTCGATGACGCAGAAGCGTCCTGCAGTCTGCTCGCCCGTCACGGTGATCGTGTAGGTATCGCCGACCAGCCCGATGTGGGGGAGGTTGTCGGGTTGAGCAACGGTTAGGCTGCGTTTTGGATCGTCCGGAGGGATGGGTGACACAGCAGATGACATTTCGTTCTCCTCAAGGTTCTGTTCTTTGGGTTGTTTGATGCCGATTACGATTTCCACAGCGCGGCCGTTTCTGCGGCGAAGTCCTCGTAGCTGCGTGGCGCGTGCCCCAGGAGTTTCGTCAACTTCTCGACATCCTCCGGCTCCGCGACGAAACCACGTTCGAGATACCCTTGAAACATCATGCGGATGTCGAATGCAGACCATGACGGGGCCCGCTTCCTCATCTGCTCCTCGAATGCATCCATGTCGTGACCCGCGTAACGAATGTCATTGCCGAGCAATTGGCTCCAGATCGATGCCGCTTTCGGGCCACTTATAGCTTCCGGACCGTTAAGGTTGTGAGTTTTGCCGTTGTGTTCTTCCGAAGTCAAAACGATTGCCGTTGCCTCCGCAATGTCTCGGATGTCGACTACGGAGATGCCTACGTTGCCGAGAGGCATCGGGTAGACTCCAGCTATAAGGGCGTCTTTCAACGTCGCATCGTTCTGAATGAAGTAGTTTGGGCGAATAATCGAGAAGGGGACTTCGAACTCCCGTAAGGCGTTTTCAATCGCGAGCTTTGAGGCGAAGTGTGGAACATCCTTGAAGTGTTCCACGCGGAAGACCGAGTGATAGACGATATGTTTCAGCTTCAGCTTTTTGGCCAGATCGTAGGCGATAAGGGCTTGCGTCAGTTCATCGGGCGAGACGGCGTTCAACAGGTAGAGTTTGTCAACGCCGTGCATCGCCTTCTCTACGGAGACCGGGTCAAGCAAATCGCCAATCGCGACCTCAACGCCCGGCGGTTTCGGAGTGCCGTCCTTTCTTACAAACAGGCGAATGTCTGCCCTGCGCTTCTGTAGTTCCCTCACGACTTCTGCACCAACTTTGCCCGTGCCGCCAATTACCAGAATTTTCATTGCCCCTCCATAGTCTTTGCGCCGCCCAACCGGATTCTTCTCCCGCCCAGTGCGGGTTCATGAATAAGATGTTTCCTGGCCATCTCTGATAGATCGATATGCGCAAGGTAGAATTGCGCCAGTGCAATACTTGATGGACTCAACGAATAGGCGCTGCGCGGCGGCTCTGCATGAATGAATTGGATCTCAACGATGTACGTATGTTCGTCTCGGTCGCGCAGGCGGGCACGCTTACCGCTGCCGCAAAAGAGTTGCATTGTCCTGCTTCTACCCTGAGCCGGGCGTTGACTCGACTGGAAAAGCACCTCGGAGTTCTGCTGGTGCAGCGAGGTCCCAGAGGCCTCGTGCTGACCGACGCCGGGAAGGAATACCTTCAATCGTCCAGACGTGCGATGCAGAGCCTTCAGCACGGACGTGACGTTCTGGAAGACCTCCGCTCCAGCCCAAGCGGGCTGTTGAAGGTAGCTTGTCCGGTGACCATGGCGCGCGACACTCTCGCGCCCTTGCTGAAGGAATTTCTGGAACGCTATCCCGAGTTACGCGTTGAGATCCAACCTTATGCGGCGAGTTGGGATCAGGAGCCGCGCGATGACGTGGACATCTTCTTTAAACTGCGGGCGCCGAAGGACTCTCTGAGGCGCGTGCGGCCTTATCCTGGGACGGTTCGAGGCCTTTTCGCCAGCCCAAACTATCTCAAAGTTGCCGGAAATCCATCGACCCCGGAGGACCTTACACTTCACAAATGCGTCGGCTCCGGTCCTTGGAAGTTGAGCAAGGGGAAGAAGGTGGTAACGCCCGATATCCTCTTTCGAGTGGTTACAAGCGATCCGACGGTTGCTTTGAAACTCGCCCTGAGCGGGTTTGGCATCGTCATTCTTCCGTTGTGGGTGGCGAAAAATCCGGAAGTTCGAAAAGACTTGGCGCAGATTCTGCCGCAGTGGGTTCCCGAGCCGATTACCCTCTGTGCGCTGTTCTCTAGCCCATCGCGGCTGACGCCGAAAGTTCAAGTCCTGCTGGACTTTCTCGACGAATATCTGGGAACCGATCGCGATCCCCGCATAAAGAACGATGTTGCTGCAGGATATTTCTCCGACCGATCCCTTACGCCGACATCTGGTCCGTAACCATAGAGCCGGGACCAGGGAACCTAATCCAGTTCATGGATGGTCAGCAAAGCTGAAGTAATCTCATTAGGGCACACACCCTCAGAGGCTGTGCGTCCGTTAGGTCCCCGAAACGGGCTTGGGGGAGATTACTCCCCGCAAGTCGGCATGCCATCACGTTTTCTCGCAGCAACGGCGTCTCGTCGGATGAAAGGTGCCATGCGCGTTTCCCAGTGCCTATCCTGGCTTCATCGTCCAAACCGACCTCAATGAGCGATTTGGCCCGTTCTCGCCATTTGAGCTTTCGCTGCCCAGAAGTTAACGGACGACTTGTACGTTTAGGGCTTCGGATGAGTGACGGGCCGGACCCTCGTTGGGCGTCCGCGACGTGCCTGTAAAAACTGCCCGCCGAGCGTGTTCTTCATATCGACCACCTGTTTGCGCGCATGCAGCGTCTCAATACATACGAAGCAAAGACGAACGCCATGACGAGAATCGGATCAAATTTATCCCAAGTACTGCCACCGCCATTCAGTTGTGAGTAGAACGCGAGTAAAAGAGTGATCGCGAAACCCGCATAAATCCACTCGGTCAATCGAGGCACATTAGGAATCAGAAGGCCCACTCCACCAAGGATGTGGGTTACGCCAATCAAAGGGATGATATAGAGTGGGTATCCGAGCTGCTGGTTGACGATCCTCCATTCGACCGGATCGTGAATTAGATACAACCTTCCGAAGTACATCCACATGAAGGCGACAAGGATGGTTGTTACCATTCCTGCTATTTGAGTTGCTCGACCTGCCCGCCCGGATTTATCTATTGTTTGTTCAGTTTTCATAGTAAAAAGAATCCTCTTCTTGCAGTCCCGATGGGATGGCCTTTCGCCTGCGCGGAACCGGACGGTCAGCCGTCCGGTCCGCCCGTTGCGCCCAAACAAGAACTTTCATGTTTGGGCTCAATTCGTCTCGATGAGAGAGGTGTTTGATCCTCGCGGAGGCCTTGCTATGTGGTCGTCACTGTCACGGCCTGACGCACATACCGGCTGCTTTCCAGTTGCTGCACCATGAAGGCTGCCAGATCGGCCCGCCCGATCTTGTGCGCCTTCTCGCCGCCCTCCGTGCTCAGCACCCTGGCAACGCCGGTCTTCTCGCCGTCGGTCAACATCGGCGGCCGCACGAGTGTCCAGTCCAAGTTGCTGCCTTCGATCTCGGCCTCCATGCCCGCCTTGTCTACCAGCAGACCGCGCAGAAACGTCCTCATGAGCAGGTGCTCGTTGAAAAATCCGGCGTTCTTGACGCTCTCGCCCGCACCAACCACCGAAATCTTCAGCAATCGCCGCACGCCATTGCGCCGCATCGCGTCCACAATATTGTGTGCCGCGCTCGTTTCCATCGTCGTCACTTTCCACGGCGTCTTGCCGCCCAGCGCGTCGATCACCGCGTCCTGTCCGGCGACCGCAACGTCGACCGCGGCCGCGTCCAGCACGTCGCCCGCAACAACTCTGACATTCGCCTTCTTGTACTGCGCGGCACCGCGCACGAAAGCCGTCACCTTATGTCCGGCCGCCAGCGCCTCATTTACCAGCGCTTCTCCGCTCTTGCCCGCTGCTCCAATCACTAGAACTTTCATCGCATTCTCCTTTGCCTCGTATTTGGCCGCCTATCCAAATGAGCGACCTGACTATTAGAGGCTCGTAAAAACCATTGGTTGCAAAATAATCAGTGGTTACAGAACCAATGGTTAGAAATTAACAATCGGTCGCAACAATCGTCAAAAGGGACTAAGCTATTGAAGTGACATCCGAATCACCAAGTCGCCGGGTAGAGCGCAAGGAGAGGTTGCGGGGCGAAATCCTTGCGGCTGCCAGCAAAATGTTTGCCGATCGCGGCTACGAAGCCGTGACGCTTCGCGCGATCGCTAAAGAGATCGGCTATACGCACGCCGTGATCTATCAGCATTTCCCCGACAAATGGCATATTCTTGCCGAGTTGAGCCGCGAGACGATCGGGCTGATGATTCAGAACTTCGACGCGATTGCCGCTAAACATCTCTGCACCGAAAGAGCGTCTTTTTGCGACTTCACGCGGCTTGATTCAGTTCTGCACTGCCCATCCACAGCAGTTCCGCAACGTCTTCTTCGGGCCGGAGAACCGCAACGGCATCCGCGCTGGACAATATATCAACGACATTGGCGCGCCTTTGTTCGAACGTTTCGTGCAGCTCTTTTTCGATGTTGCCAAGGATGAAGGATTGCCAAGTAGGGATGACATAGTGGTAGCCCACACCTGGTGGTACACGATCTTTGGCCTCGCCACACTCATGGTCATCCAAGGGGTTGTGCCTGACTTGCCTGACCAGACTCTCGTGGTCGAGCAAACGATCGCCACGCTTTGGGCGGGCGTTAAGGCTGTTCCGCGATTGCCGAAGAGCGCAATCTCTAAGCGATCCGGCCGATCCCGTGCCTCAAAGCAACATAACAGCTTCTATCTACTTAGGAGTCGTTGGAGGTATGCCCGTGGCGTACCAGGGAGTCAACCGTTTTTCCAATGCCGTAGCCCTTCTGGTGTCCGGGAGAGTTCTCGTTTTACGCCAAATCGCCGATGCACTCATCGAAACCGGATTTGTAACGGGAAGTCTTAGTGCTGTATCTGAAGCGCCCCCGAGCGAAGAGCTGGGAGTTGAGACGCTGTGTAGGGGCGCTTCAGATACAGCGACTTGAAGGAAGCCGCCCCGGGGACTATGGGATTTGTATCTCGATGAGCCGGTCTTGATCGTTTGCGAGTTTGCCCTTGCTGTCAGAGCGCTTGGGTTTCAGTAGCGGGTCGCAGAGAGAATGGTCGTGGGGCGGCGCATCGGAGAGTCTGGAGCGCACAACCATACTGCATTCTGACGAATGCGAGACACAGAACCAGTGTGCGCGCCGAAGCACGAGCGAGATTCGAGGCTGGAGATGTGGATTCATGCGGCGCACCGGCTGAGATGAGGCGGAGATCGGAGGAGGAGTTGCGCGGCGGAGAGGCGCTCGACAACCTGCATGGTTCCGCCGCAGAGCGGACAGTTCCATAGGTGAGTGAGCGGGGAGCGTGGCCGGCGAGGCGGCGTCTGCTGCTGGCTGATCGGATGGCTGGAGCAATCGGAAACAGAGTGGAAGAAGTTCGCTCGCCGCCGGTTAGCGAGAAATCCGAAGTTGCGGATGCGCACGAAGCCGCGTGGCAGCAGGTGCAGCAGGAAGCGGCGCAAGAACTCATCGACCGGCAGAGTCATGAGCCGCTTCTTGTTGCCGTGAGCGGAGTCGCGCCAGCGAAAGGTGACGTTGCCATCGGCAAGAGCAACCAGCCTGCTGTTGGAAATGGCGACGCGATGGGTGTAGGCACCGAGATAGCGCAGCACATGTTCCGGTCCTCCGAAAGGCGCGCTTGGAGTAGACGACCCAGTCGTGGCGGAACAGTAGCCGCAGCCACGAGGCGAAGGCACGCGGTTCCGCAAGCGGTAAGAGATGTCCGTGGAACTGGAGTGCGCCTGGCATGAAAGGCGGTCTTGAGTCCGGCGACAAACTTGCCGCGGAAGACACGGCTGAGCACTTTGACGGGAAGGAAGAAGGAGCGGCGCGAGGAGATCCAGCGGGAGTGGTCCGGAGCGAGACCGCCGGCGGCAACCACGCAGTGGACATGGGGATGATGCTGCAGTCGCTGATCCCAGGTATGGAGCACGCTGAAGAAGCCGATCTCGGCACCGAGGTGACGGGGATCGCGAGCGATCTCCAGCAGGGTCTGGGCGCTGGCGTGAAACAGTAGGTTGTAGATCAGCCGTTTATTCTGCAAGGCGAGCGGAGCCAGTTCGCGCGGCAGCGTGAAGACGACGTGCACGTAGCTGGTGGGCAGCAACTCCCGTTCCCGCGCCTGGAGCCAGCGCAGGCGGGCGTTGCCCTGGCACTTGGGGCAGTGCCGGTTGCGGCACGAGTTGTAAGAGATGGCGGAATGTCCGCAGTCCGAGCACTGATCGCGATGTCCACCCAGCGCGGCGGTGCGGCAGCGTGTGATGGCCAGCAACACCTTTTCGTGTTGGCCAGTTGATCCACTTGCGACTGCGTTCAATGAAGGACTGCCCTGCACAGCGAACGATGTCGGCCACCTCCAGAGGTGGCCGGTTCATGCGTTCTGCGTCTGTTCTCCTTCTCCTCGGATCGTGAGTGCATCCAGCGGACTGCCGGTGGCGCTGAGATGCCGCCGGGAGAGATGCAGATAGATCGTGGTTTCTTCCAGGTCGCGATGCCCGAGCAGCATCTGGATGGTTCGCAGGTCGGCACCGGCTTCGAGCAGATGAGTGGCAAAGCAGTGGCGCAGGGTGTGGGGATGGATGCGCTTGTGCTCGAGACCGGCGCGTTCGGCGGCCTGCTGACAGGCGTTCCAGAGGACCTTGGTGGTGACAGGATGATTTGCCGTATGCCATCGGTTGCCGGGGAACAGCCAGTCGGTGGGCTTGCGCTTCAGCCCGCGCCAGTAGACGCGCAGCGCATCGAGCAGCTTCGGGCTGAGCATGACGTCGCGGTCCTTGCGTCCCTTGCCGCCCCGGATATGAATGACCATGCGTTGGCTGTCGATATCGCTGATCTTCAGGTGCGCCACTTCTGCGCGACGTGCGCCCGTGGCATAGAGCGTCATCAGCAGAATGCGATGAAAGGGAAACTCTGCCGCGTCGATCAGACGCGCCACTTCTTCCTGGCTGAGCACCTGCGGCAAGTGCAGAACCTTCTTCGGATACGGGGTCTCGGCCACGCTCCAGCCTCGCTTCAACACCTGGACATAGAAGAACCGCAGGGCTGCTAAACGCTGCGTCACCGTGCTCGGGGCCAGCTTCCAGCGCGTAAACAGCGCGGCCTGATACTGGCGAATATGCTCGGGGCCAAGCTGATCGGGCGAACGATGGAAGTGCCGACTGAAATGCTCGACCGTGCGAATGTAAGCGTGGATGGTGACTCGGCGTAGTTGCGACGCTGTAGTTCCTCAAGCATGATCTGGCGTAGATGGGTCACAGAGAATTCCTCCTCTGCGACCCAAATTAGCTCAGATCAACTCGACCGTCGGCTCAGCAACACGCGAATGCGTCCGCCGCGCCAGCGGCTTCGTTGTGTGCTGGGCATGCTCAGTAGCTTGGAGGTGAAAGTCCTCTGGCCAACCTGATGGAGGTGAAGGCCTAGTGATAATGCAAGGGCTACCGCCGCGAGGTGGGGTCTGAAGGAAGCATGGAACAAACGTGCGAGTCGATGGACAAAAACCGGATATAAGGCGCCAGCACCGGACGAGTGGGCAACTTACCGCGAAGTCCATATCCATCAAGGTGCGAAGCGTAGATTCGGCGATTGTGCACGGAAGGCGAATGAGCTTACCCCAGGAGATCTGCTCCGTGTCGCTTCGGCGACTGAGGCGGCCGAAAGGCAACCTGACCGCAGGAGCAGAAGTCAGCAGCGGGCATAGTATCCGGTCAACGGAGAAGGCCCGAACGAGAAGGAGCGGTGAGTAGGCCATGAGTCTCAAAGACGACCAGCAGCAGAACATCCAGATGAAACTGGACTTCTCTTTTGCGCTGACGGGTGCAGCCCGAGGTGTCGCAGGGGAAGAGACTGAATCGTCGGTGGCGACAAATGGACCCGAAAGCCCAGCTAGAACCGATCGATTGATGGAGGAAGTATGTGAGCGAGAGAACCTGAAGGAAGCACTGCGGCAGGTGAAGGCTAATAAAGGTAGTGCGGGCGTTGACGGCATGACGGTCGACGAACTCACCGACTATCTGAAACAGCACTGGCCAGCCATCCGGGAACAACTGCTGATGGAACCTACAAGCCGAAGCCGGTGAGGCGGGTGGAAATCCCCAAGCCGGACGGCGGGGTGCGAAAGCTTGGCATCCCGACGGTGCTGGATCGATTTATCCAGCAAGCGGTGATGCAGGTTCTGCAGCGGCGGTGGGACTCGACGTTCTCCGACCACAGCTACGGTTTTCGACCGGGACGATCGGCTCATCAGGCGGTGGCCCAGGCGCAGCAGTACATCGCCGCAGGTTACGGCTGGGTGGTTGATCTCGACTTGGAGAAGTTCTTCGATCGAGTCAATCACGACAAACTGATGGGTCAGATCGCCAACCGAATCGAGGACAAGCGGCTGCTGAAGCTCATCCGGGCATTCTTGAATGCCGGGGTGATGGAGAACGGGTTGGTTAGCCCGAGCGTGGAAGGGACTCCGCAAGGAGGACCACTTTCGCCTCTGTTAAGCAACCTCGTGCTCGACGAACTCGACCGAGAGTTGGAGCGACGGGGACATCGCTTCCTTCGTTACGCGGACGACTGCAACATCTACGTTCGCAGCGAGCGGGCGGGTCAACGGGTGATGGAGAGCGTCACACGGTTCATCACGCAAAAGCTCAAGCTCAAGGTGAATGAGACGAAGAGTGCGGTGGCGCGACCACAGGAACGAAAGTTTCTCGGGTTCAGCTTTAGCACCGGCCCGGAGGTCAAGCGCGTTATCGCGCCCAAGGCTTTGGAGCGGTTTAAGCACGAATTCGGGAAATCACGCGAAGGGCAAAGGGCGTCAGCATCGAGACGACGATAGCGGAGTTGGCCCCGTATCTGCGGGGCTGGCGTAGCTATTTCGGCTTCTGCGAAACACCCGAAGTGCTGGTCTACCTCACCCGCTGGGTCCGCTTGCGACTGCGGGCGGCTCTGTGGCGGCAGTGGAAAACACCACGCCGTCGCCGGGCGGCGCTGTTGCAACTGGGGGTGCGTCCGCGGCTGGCAAGCAACACCGCTGGCAGCGGGCGAGGCCCCTGGTACCTCGCGCGGGCCAAGGCCCTCTCTGTGGGGCTTTCCAATGCATACTTCAAGTCGCTCGGACTTCCGACGTTGATCGAGGGGTGTTAGCGTAACCAACTCGAACCGCCGTGTACGGACCCGTACGCACGGTGGTGTGGCAGGGGTCGGCGGGTGACCGCCGCCCCTATGCCGATCAAGTCGGCATTGCGGAAGTGATCTGCCTCATTCAATGCTAGATCTCCACGGGTTTTAAGATCCTTTAATTCAAAACTCGCAGTACAAGAACGGTACAACCAAAACCTGTTCCATCGCGCTCTCAGTGGTTGCTTACAGGGCATTGCAGTGCGACCGCTGCCAACCGCTCTACCTGCTTCGGGGTCATGAACTAAACTTTCTCCACGTTCGCCTCTTGTGCCCCTTTCGCGTGTACGTATCGATTGAGACGGCGAGTGAGCGCTGAGGCTTTCTCGGCACTAATGTAGCCTTGCTTGCGCGCATCTTTCAGAGCGCCTCGTGCCAATCCGACACGGCCAGTTTCTTCCAAAAGTTGGGAAATGGCTTTTTCGATCGTGGTCACGGGAAGTCCTTCTCGATTGACGATATCCGATGCTCGCAAATCAGCACGATGAATTTCCACCCACTTGGGACGGCGGCGGCGGAGGCGAGCACTTTTCGGCAAGGTGATCTGTACGCGTGACGGATTCGCATCAGAAATGCCATAAACCGCCAACGCGGTCTCGTGGGATAAGGCTATTTTTTTCGGCCCACTGTCAGCACGCGCCCACAGGATCGCTTCGCGATATTGCCCCAAGCGATCCGACGGGAAGTAAGGAATTCGATACACTCCGCGCGCCACTCGTTGAAGTTTTCCCCGTTGGGTCAGACGCGCCAGGACTGAATCCTTGATGCCAAGGCTGCGGGCGTGCGCCGCTGTCACGAAACCCTCGTTTTCTTCGGCAAACGGCAGCAGTTCATCAATGCGAGATCGCATGTCCCTAGTATCAGCAGCAATACTAGCCGTTGTCAATATAGTTCTATAATAGAACTATATTGACAGGTTATGATCGACAGGATGCGACTGTCCTTTAACTGTCCATTGAACGATTCCTTACCCCTACTTACAAGGCTTTTCAAGGGCCACCAGCGTCTTGTAAGTTATTGAAAACACTAGTGTTTTTGGACTCATAACCCAAAGGTTGGTGGTTCAAATCCACCCGCTGCTTTGAACCACGCCCGCGGGGCCGACTGACGGTCCGAAAGAAACCCTTGCCTCTACGAACCTCCAGAACTAGCCAACGTACGTTTTCGGCTGATCCCAAAATCGCGTGTATCGGTTCCCGAACTCAAGCGTCGCCTCGTACTTCTCGGGATCGTTCTGTTTCAGCCAGAGCAACTTGTAGACCGTGTCCACCGCCTGCTTCATGATGTTCTTCATCTCGGCTTGCGTTATATGCGAGTATTCGGATTTTCCAGCGCAAGTGGGGCACTCTTTTCCCGCGTGAACATCTTCGATGGGGCCGTTGCGGAACGCCAATGCGACAAGGCTCTTGGCTTCTGCTGCCAACTCCGGGTCTAACCTCATTTTCGCTTGGGCATCGGCGTCTCTCAGACTCGAAATCATACCCAGACCAATGGCAAGGACGCCAATCGACAGCGTTCTCAAGAGAAGGAGCCGGCCAGAAGCATGGGCCATCGCGACATTTGCAGCAAGCTGTCACCGTCTTTCACCTATTGCTGAAGTTACAGGAGCAGCAACGCTTGAAATTCGTTGGTGTCGGTGGTGTCGATAAACGTCGGAAATTTGTTCCATAAAGGTCCCAATGGTCAAAATTCGACCCATGGTGAAACACATCGACCCCTTGCTATTCCACTCGTTTAAGCGGTATGTTGCTGGTCAAGACAAGTAGATGTACAAAAACGCCAGGTGAGAAT